>NZ_FONQ01000014.1 GCF_900112975.1 Flavobacterium xueshanense
AAAACAACATCAAAATTAGTATGACTGAAAATGGTGATCCTTACGAAAATGCAATAGCAGAGAGAATAAATGGTATTTTAAAATATGAATTTTTACTAATAGATGGATTTATAAATCATGTACAGGCATTAAAAGCAATAAGGGAATCTATTGATATTTATAACCAAAATAGGCCTCACTTAAGTTGTCAAATGTTAACGCCAAATCAGACGCATTTACAACAAGTAATCAAATCAAAAAAATGGAAGAAAAAAACCTCGAAAGTTTTTACTTCCGAGGTTAATAATTAGTGTAATTTTAAAATCTAATTCGTGTCAACTTTTTTCAGGACTAGACACGTCAATTTAAAAAAACACTTCTTATGCTTTTTATTAATCACTTTTTATTTAAATTTGATTTCCAATCTAAATTAAAATTGATGTTTAAGTTTAAAACAACAACTCATGAAAATTAATTCTTTAACAGTGGAAATTGACGGTATCGACAAAGAAATTTTACGCGACCTGATGGAAGATGCCCGAAAACCAATTCTTCAAATCGCCAATAAAATAGGAATTTCAGGAGCGGCAATTCATCAACGTTTGCGAAAACTGGAACAATCCGGCGTTATATCGGGATCAAAATTCACCGTAAATAATAAAATTCTGGGTTATAATACGATGGCTTTTGTTGGAATTTATTTGGACAAAGCAGCCCGAAATCCAGAAGCGGTGCGTGATTTAAAGAAAATTCCGGAAGTATTAGAATGTCATTACACCACGGGAAACTGGTCGATTCTGATAAAAATTATTTGTCGGGACAACGAACATTTAATGCATTTGCTCAACACCAAAATCCAAGCCATCGAAGGCGTCTCCAGAACAGAAACCTTTATTTCCCTAAACCAACAAATCGATAGGCAGATTCAATTATAATTCCGTTTAATCGAGTAAGTGTTGCGTTGCTTATTCGACAAAAAAAAACGTCTTGTTTTTGAACAAGACGTTTTTTTGTTTTTAAACGAAGAATCTAATTTCTTCTTCCACCCATATAAATCGAAACATAATACAACAAGGTTGCAATAGATCCTAAAGCAGCCACAACATACGTTCTTGCAGCCCATTTCAAGGAATCTTTAGCCCCAGCGTGTTCTTGTGGCGTCAACATTCTTTTGTTTTCTAACCAAGCCAATGCTCGGTTGCTCGCGTCATATTCGACCGGTAAAGTAACTATAGAGAACAATGTTGTCGCTGCAAAAATGATAATTCCTACCAGTAGTAATTGTGGAAAAGTCTTCATCATCAAGATTCCTCCAAGCAAAATCCATTGCATATAAGTGGAAGCCACATTCACTACCGGCACTAACTTAGAACGCATCGTGAGCCATTGATACCCCACCGCGTGTTGTACTGCATGACCACATTCGTGCGCCGCAACCGCCGCAGCCGCCGCATTTCTTTGGTTGTAAACCGCCTCACTTAAATTCACTGTTTTATCTGCTGGATTGTAGTGGTCCGTCAAACGTCCCGGCGTAGAGATAACTCTCACATCGCGAATCCCGTTATCGGCAAGCATTTTTTCGGCGATTTCAGCGCCTGACATTCCGTTTTGTAATTGTAATTTAGAATAATGTTCAAATTTGCTTTTTAGTCTTGAACTAACTAACCAGCTGAAAAGCATAATAGCTCCGGCAAGAATCAAATAACCCATTCCCATATTTTTGTTTTTTATTTAAATGTTTAAAATAAAATATCAAATTTTGAACCATTTTTTTACAATGTCAAAATGGCACAAGAAAACAGCAACAACATTATTCATTAACACTCAACTGCTTATTCACAGCTTCAAATTTAGCGATCAAACCGTTGACTCTAGCCTGCTCCTTTTTGATTTCTTTTGGTCTTAAATAAAACCAAGTAAACCCAATCCATCCCAACATTACTACATAAGTAAAAATTCCCCAAAATATTGTCATACGGGATGTGTATTCATACATGTACAAACATAACCCGGATCCAAGCAGTATAAAATACAAACTCAACATGGTAGATTGCAAAAAATGCTGTTTTGTTTTAATCGAAATTAATTTTTGCAGGTATTCACTATTGCTTTGAGTGCGATCAACTGTTTTATAAAATCCAACTAATTTATTGTAGACGAACAAATACATCAGCATTGCGGAAATTGTCAAAATAATTCCGATTTTGGTTGAAATAAACTCAGGCTGATAAAAATACCAGATAAAAATAATAAATGCACTTGTCGCGATCAGTAAAACATTTGTTATAACTAATTTTCTAAGGCTTACTCTCTTGAAATATTTCAGTTTAGAAAGCAATTCCTTAATATTTGGCGGGCTTACGGCCTGTTGTTTCCATAAATCTTTAAAGTCTATATTATTGTCCATTTTCTTTAAACTTTTGAGTTAATTTTTCTTTTATTCTATGAATTTTTACTCTTGTATTGGCTTCTGAGAGTCCGACGATATTGGCAATTTCAGCTTGTTTTACATCTTCCAGTTCGAGTGAAATAATAATGCGATCGATTTCTGGCAATTCGGCAACGCATTTATACAAAAATAGAATCTGAGGTTCTAGCGAATAGTGCTTTTCTTCTGTAATATGCATTGGAAGTTCTGACTTGGGAAATCGTTTTTCTTTGTCAATCTGTCTCAAGCAATTGTTGGATGCAATTCGGAAAATCCAAGTTCCAATACTGGCTTCATTTCTAAATGTGTGGAGTTTTTGCCAAACAATAATAAACGTTTCCTGCGCCATATCCTGTGCAATGTCATAATCATTTACGTAACCCATGCACAATCGAAAAACCTTTTGCCAATAGGATTTGTATAGTTGTTCAAACTCCATTATTATGATTTTATAAAGTTGTTTAGTTGTGCTAAATACCATTCTTTATCATCATACATAATAAAGTGCAAACCTTTGTTTGAATATTGAAAACTGGCAGTTTTTAAGTTTTTGTATTGTGCTTCTATAGGCCCTTTGTAATTTGAAAAACCAAATTCCAATAATATCAATGCAGGACATTTTATTGCCGTAATTTTATCTCTCAAATCCGTATTGGAAAAATCACAATACATTTTGCCAAAAATTTTTCGGTCTGATTTCATGCTCCAACTAATTGCTTCCTCTTGTTTTGAGGCATCTGCCAAAAGCATGGCCATATTTCTTTTTTGCATTTGATAAAATTCATCTTCAGACATAGTCGTTATTTGATTAACCATTGAAGAACAGTCGTTATTTTCTAGCGATTTAAAAGATGAATCTCTTAAAGCGGCCAAACAAGGAAGCGCATCAACGACTACAATTTTGCTTATTAATTCAGGATAATCTGAAGCAATAGCCAACGCAAGCCCTCCGCCCATACTGTGACCAACTATAATTGGTTTTTCTATTTTGTTTGCTTTAATGTAGTTCACGATTTCTGTTTCCCAATTTATAAACGAAGCATCTGGTTGTGGTTTAATCCCAGCAAAACCCGCCATTGTAAATGTGTAACACGTAAACTCTTTTTCGAAATTAGATTTTGTTTCATTCCAGACATCTCCAGAACTGGCAAATCCGGGCAGGAAGATTATAGATTGTTTTCCCTTTCCTGTTTTGCTTATTTCAAACGGATACGATTTTATTTGTCCGAATACATTTAAACACAATGCTGAAAACAATAGAATTATAACCAAGAAGGAATACTTTTTCATTTTTAATAGATTTAAGTTGTTAAATGACCCAATTTTTCTTTTAGATACAGAATCTATTAAAATGTTACAAAAAGTTAAAAATAATACTTAATATTCTATTTATATGTTGTTTGAAAAACAAAAAAAATCCCAATTCTAAATTTTAGAATTGGGATTGATTTATATCATAACACTATTTTTTACCCCACCAAATTAATAATTTTTCCCGGAACGATAATCACCTTGTTTGGCGTTTTTCCTTCTAATTGTTTGATGGTTCTTTCGTCTTTCATTACGATTTCCTCGATTTGTTCTTTGGTTAAATCCAAAGGTAAAACCATGGTGAAACGCATTTTTCCGTTGAAAGAAACTGGATATTCCTTGTTGCTTTCTACCAAATGTGCGGATTCGAATATTGGAAAATCAACGGTTGCAATTGAACCTGTATTTCCTAACAACGACCATAATTCTTCGGCGATGTGCGGCGCATACGGTGAAATCACAATCGCTAATGGTTCCAGAATAGCACGTGAATGACAGTTTTGAGTGGACAATTCGTTCACACAAATCATAAACTGAGAAACCGATGTATTAAAAGAGAACCCTTCAATATCTTCAGCTACTTTCTTGATGGTTTTGTGCAATGATTTTAAGTTGTCTTTGGTTGGCTCGTCATTGGTTACAATCAAACCATTATCATCAAAATACAAACGACACAGTTTTTTCAAGAAACCAAAAACGCCCGAAATTCCTGCCGTGTTCCAAGGTTTTGCTTGTTCCAATGGTCCTAAGAACATTTCATACAAACGCAACGTATCTGCTCCGTATTCATTACAAATATCATCCGGCGTTACCACATTGTATTTTGATTTCGACATTTTTTCGATTTCGCGACCAACAATGTATTTTCCGTTTTCTTCGCAAATGAATTCTGCATCTTTATAATCAGAATATAAAGGATGACTTTTGAAAGCTTTAATATCTAATTCATTAGCACCTTCATTGATTACAGCTAAATCAGCATGAATACCACTAATAAAAGGAACTAAATTTTTTAAAAATTCATCCGATAATTGAGTCCTCTTTTTAACAATATTAATAACCTCATCATTCAATTTAATTGTTGACAATAACCCATTTAAAACTTGATCATTTTTTTTTAATTTATCATACGAAATAAAAATAGTTGGAATCTTCTTTAATGCTCCTACGATCTCATTATTATCCTTAGATGCAATTCCATAAGTAAAAGAAATTCTATACACAAAAGCACTCATCCCCAAAATCATTCCCTGATTAATCAGTTTTTTGAATGGCTCTTCGGTAGGTGCAAAACCTTTGTCTTTTAGGAATTTGTTCCAAAAACGGGAATACAATAAATGTCCGGTGGCATGTTCGCTACCGCCAATGTATAAATCTACGTTTTCCCAATACGCCAATGCGTCTTTACTGACAAATTCGTTTTCATTGTGCGCATCCATATAACGCATCCAATACCACGAACTTCCCGCCCAACCTGGCATCGTGTTTAATTCTAATGGAAATATTGTCACGTTATCTACTAACTGTGTACTAACCACTGAACACTGAATACTGTCCCAAGCCCAAACCAAAGCGTTTCCTAAAGGCGGCTGTCCGTCTTCAGTTGGTAAATATTTTTCTACTTCCGGCAAGATGATTGGCAAATGTTGCGCATCAATCATTTGTGGCATTCCATTCACATAATATACCGGAAAGGGTTCTCCCCAATATCGCTGGCGAGAGAAAACAGCATCACGCAAACGGTAATTGATTTTTCCTTTTCCTTGGTTTAGTTTTTCTAATTCTTCTATAGCTTTTTTAGTCGCTTCTTTATAGGTCAGTCCGTTTAGGAAATCCGAATTAGCGATAATCACATTGTCTTTAGAACCATACGCAACTTCAGAAATATCTATATTGGCAAAAATATTTTTGATTTCCGTCATACCTTTTTGACCTTTAAAGAAATTCGCAAACGCATAATCTCTTTCATCGCCACAAGGAACGGCCATAACCGCGCCTGTTCCATAACCTGCCAAAACATAATCTCCAATCCAAACCGGAATGGATTCTTTGGTAAACGGATGTTCCGCATACGCACCCGTAAATACTCCCGAAATGGTTTTTACATCGGCCATACGTTCTCTTTCGGAACGTTTTGACGTTTTTTCTATATAAGCATCGACTGCTGCTTTTTGTGCTGCCGTTGTGATTTGAGCTACCAATTCATGTTCTGGCGCCAAGGTCATAAACGTTACTCCAAAAATGGTATCAGGACGCGTTGTAAACACATCTATAAATTGCTGCTCGCTTTCAACGTTTGACTTTTGACTTTCGACTTTAAAAGAGACTGTCGCCCCAACGGATTTTCCAATCCAGTTTCTCTGGCTTTCTTTGATGCTTTCACTCCAATCAATATCATTTAATCCTTGTAACAAACGTTCTGCGTAAGCCGAAATTCGCATGCTCCATTGGGTCATTTTCTTGCGCACTACCGTAAAACCGCCACGCTCTGAAACGCCATTTACGATTTCGTCATTTGCCAAAACCGTTCCTAATCCCGGACACCAGTTCACTTCAGTCTCGGCTAAATAAGTCAACCTATATTGCAGCAAAATTCTCTCCTGCTGTTCTTTTGCGAAAGCGTTCCATTCATTTGCTGAAAAAGCTTCACTATTTTCATCGCATACGGCATTGACATTTGCATTTCCTTCTGTTGAAAAAATAGAAACCAAAGTCGAAATATCTTCGGATTTGTCGCTTTTTTTATTGTACCAAGAATTGAATAATTGAATAAAAATCCACTGCGTATGCTTGTAATAATCAGGATTTGAGGTGCGCACTTCTCGGCTCCAATCGAATGAAAATCCAATTTTGTCCAATTGTTTTCGGTAACCGGCAATTTTATTTCCTTCTTTATCCGTTCCTCCGTCAATATTTACCGAAGTAGTATCTTCCGGGCGTTGACCCGTCTGTATCGCATATTGTTCCGCAGGCAATCCAAAACTGTCGTAGCCCATTGGGTGCAAAACATTGAAACCTTGGTGTCTTTTGTATCTGGAATACACATCAGAAGCAATATATCCCAGCGGATGTCCGACGTGCAATCCCGCTCCAGATGGGTAAGGAAACATGTCAAGTACGTAATATTTAGGTTTTTCTGAGTTGTTTTCGGCTTTGAACGTTTCGTTTTCTAACCAATATTTCTGCCATTTGGCCTCGATTTCGTTCGGATTGTATTTCATTCCCTTTTTTTATTGTTTTTTAATGGAGTCATGCTGTCGCGCACTCAAGTCATTCCCTTTTTTATTGTTTTTTAATGGAGTCATGCTGTCGCGCACTCAATTTATTACTTTTTTTAATGTTTTTTACGGAGTCATGCTATTGCACGCTCAAGTCATTTTTATAAGATTCTGAGTAACTCGGTTAAGTTGCTGTATTTATTTGAAGAAATGATTATTTCAAGGTGCCAAATTTACGTTTATTGTACGAAAGTTGAAACTTTGAGCGTTATTAACTTCAAATAAAGAAATTCTTTATTATTTTTACCCAATAATTTCAATAAACTATGAGTTCTTCCTTTGATAATTTTCAAAAACGTCGGTTAATTTCCTCTTATTTTTCAGTAGTGCTAAGTGTATTCTTAGTTTTATTTCTATTGGGAATATTGGGACTTTTCATTATAAATTCTAAAAAATTAGCCAACGATTTCAAAGAAAATATTGCCATGACGGTTTTTTTTAAAAATGAAGCCAATGACAGTATTGTAAAAGCTTTTGGAACCCAAATAAAAGCAAGTCCTTTCGTAAAATCATACACTTATGTCACCAAAGAAGCTGCCGCTAAAGAACATACCGATATTATTGGTGAGGATTTTATGGAATTTCTAGGTGAAAATCCACTGCAAAACTCCTACGACATTCATTTAAAAGGAGACTATGTAATTAACGATAGTATCACAAAAATTGAAGCTGGCTTGCGCCAAAACACAATGATTTCGGATATTGTGTATGACAAACAATTAGTGAATTTAGTGAACGACAACATCAAAAAAGTAAGTATGTGGATTTTAGTAATCAGCGTATTCTTAGCTTTTATTGCAGTATTGTTAATCAACAGTTCGTTGCGTTTGTCCATTCATTCCAACCGATTTATCATTAAAACCATGCAAATGGTAGGTGCTACAAAAGCTTTTATCAGAAAACCTTTTGTGATGCGAAGCATAAAATTAGGAATGATTGGAGCAGCTTTGGCCGTTCTAGCGTTAATTGGAGTTTTGATTTATGTTGAAACCAGTTTCCCAAATCTTGGTATATTGGAAGACAAAGCAATGATTGGCTTGGTATTATTGGCCGTTTTAGGAATTGGCGTTTTAATAACCTGGTTAAGCACATATTTTGCAACACAACGTTTCTTGAACTTGAGAACTGACGATCTTTATTAGTATTCAGTGTTCAGTCGCAGTGTTCAGTAAAAAAAATTGAAAAAATAACAGTTAGTAGTGATACTGAACTAAATTCAGCATAAATGGAAAATAACGAACAGAAACCAGAATTCCTTTTTGATAAAATAAACTATCAAATTCTATTAATTGGGATTGTAGTAATCGCACTGGGATTTATTCTAATGTCAGGCGGCGGAAGCGAGGATCCTAATGTATTTAGCGAAGACATCTTCAATTTTAGAAGAATTCGATTGGCGCCAACAACTGTTTTAATCGGTTTTGGAATTACCATTTACGCCATTCTTAAGAATTCCAAAAAAGCATAAATGAATACATTACAAGCATTTTTAATTGCTGTTATCGAAGGATTAACCGAATATCTTCCTGTTTCCTCGACCGCTCACATGATTTTTATGAGTTCTTATTTTGGAATACAAGAAGATGATTTCGTAAAGCTTTTTCAGGTTTCCATCCAATTTGGAGCCATTTTGGCGGTTGTCGCCTTGTATTGGAAGAAATTTTTCGATTTTTCTTCAAAAAGTGTTGCAATCAGTTTTTACCTCAAACTTATTTACGCCGTAATTCCAGCGTTGGTTTTAGGAAAATTATTCGATGATAAAATTGAAGCCATTCTTGGAGATCCTATTCCCATTGCGATTGTATTAATTTTGGGTGGCGTAATTTTACTTTTTATCGATAGTCGTTTTCAAAGCCCAACTGTTATCAAAGAAGAAGATATCACGTTAAAGAAAGCCGTAATCATTGGTTTTTGGCAATGCTTAGCAATGATGCCGGGGACAAGTCGATCTGCTGCTTCAATCATTGGAGGAATGCAACAAGGATTAACGCGTCATGCCGCAGCGGAATTCTCTTTTTTCTTGGCAGTTCCTACCATGATGGCCGTTACTTGTTATTCTGTGTTTTTGAAAACCTATGAGTCTTCGCAAATGAAAGGCTATGAATTGATTTTAAAATCAAACGAAAACATACAATTGTTCTTGATAGGAAACGTAGTTGCTTTTATCGTTGCTATTCTAGCGATTAAATTTTTCATAGAAATCATCAAAAAATACGGTTTCAAACCCTGGGGTTGGTACCGAATAATTGTAGGAATCTTTTTATTGTTCTACTTTTCATACTTTAAATAAATTCCTTTGAAGACAGCCGAAGATTTCCAAGACGGACAAATTTTACTGATTGATAAACCCTTGAATTGGACTTCATTTCAGGCGGTGAATAAATTGAAATGGGCATTAATTACCAAACTTAACCTCCCAAAAAAATTTAAGATTGGTCACGCTGGAACTTTAGATCCGTTGGCAACCGGATTATTGTTAGTTTGTACTGGAAAATTCACTAAAAGAATCACCGAACTTCAGGGTCAAGCCAAAGAATATACCGGAACTTTTTATATTGGAGCCACAACGCCTTCGTATGATTTAGAAACGGAAATCGACCAAACTTTCCCAACGGAACATATTGACGAAAATTTAATTCATGAAACCGTCAAACAATTTCTGGGTGAAATCGATCAAAAACCCCCTATTTATTCGGCTTTAAAAAAAGATGGTGTTCGCTTATACGAACATGCCAGAGCAGGAGAAACCATTGAAATTGCCACTAGAAAGACAACCATTCACGAATTTGAAATCACCAGAATTGCACTTCCCGAAGTCGATTTTAGGGTAGTTTGCAGCAAAGGAACCTACATTCGTTCCCTAGCCTTTGATTTTGGAAAGGCGATGAATTCTGGCTCGCATTTAACCGCTTTGCGTAGAACAAAAATTGGAGATTACGACGTAAATGAAGCTGTAGCTGTTGAAACATTTGAAGATTCTATTTCTCCTGTTCAACCTTAGCGTTCCAACTCAAGCATTATGTCAGCCAATTCATTCTGAGTAGTGATTCCCTTATCATGCAAATACCAAAGTTGTAAATTGGTTTTTAGAGTTTCGTCAATAACTCCGAATTCTTTTCTATAATCTGCTACCAAATCAGCTGCGGCTTGTGGTCTTGGCCCCCAATTTCCAAGCACACTTCCTGTTTCTTTATCAACGACAATCAAAATAGGAATCGCTTTCTTTTTATTGGTCAAAAACAACTTAATCAATTCTTCGTTTTCATCACGCAACACAATTCTCAAGTCAATTTTACCGGATTCAATTGCCGATTTATTGATAATTGGTAACAATTGCGCGGCATCACCGCACCAACCTTCAGAAATTACTAACCAAATGTATTCACTCTGTAATGACTTTAATTTCAGACTGGTTTCTTCGGTGATTTTAATCGTTTTATCCAAACGATTCATGCGCGTTTCATTCAGTTCGCTGTAATGCGTCAAATCTTCCGATTGTTCGTCCCCAGTTGATTTTTTTTCAAGTAATAAATCTGAAATAAGCTTTCTGTATTCTGAATATGAATGGCTATTAAACAATGCTTTGGCTATTGGAATTTTCATAATGAATTATTTTTTTTTACAAAGTTACCATAAAATTGGAGCATAAATATGATATCTGTCACTTTCAATTCCACAAAAAGAGTAATTTTATAACAAATAGTTAAGATGGATTTAAAAACAAAATCGATAGGATTAGTACTTTCCGGTGGCGGATCTAAAGGTTTGGCACATGCTGGTGTCATTAAATTTTTGGAAGAAGAAAACATCAAACCCTCTCAAATCGCAGGAACAAGTGCCGGATCAATTGTTGGCGCATTGTATGCTTGGGGAAAAACACCCGAAGAAATTTTGGAGTTTTTCAAATCCATTTATCTTTTTCACTGGAAACACCTCACGTTTAAAAAAGCGGGGCTGATTGATTCAGAATCCTTCCGAATTTATTTCCACAGTATCTTTAAAGACGCCGTATTAAGTGATTTGAATATTCCAATTCAGATTACAGCCACCGACATGGTTCGGGGAAAACTAAAAATATTTTCTCCCAATACAAAAATTGTTGATGCCATTTTAGCATCTTCAGCGTTTCCCGGCATTTTGTCTCCTTACGAAATAGATGGAAACATCTATAGTGACGGAGGGATATTGAATCATTTTCCAACCGATATCTTACAAGGACAATGTGACACTGTGATAGGTGTTTATGTAAGTCCGATTCAGAAAATTGAAGCCAAAGATTTGCGTTCCATCAAGGCAGTGACCACTCGGGCTTTTGATATTCTTTCGGCAAATTCAAATATGCATAAATTTAATATTTGCGATTGGGTTATAGAACCCAAGGATTTATGCCTTTACAGCACCTTTGAAACCAGCAAAGTAAAGATGAATGCCGTTTTCAACATTGGCTATGAAGCCGCAAAAAAATCGTATGAAAAACTTAATTTATAAAATTTAAGCAACACTTTTTTTAAAAATCAGAATATGTCTATATTTGCACCAATCAACTCAACACACACATGAAATACAAAAGAATTCTTCTGAAACTAAGTGGCGAAGCTTTAATGGGCGACTTGCAATACGGAATTGACCCAAAAAGACTTGCTGAGTATGCTGACGAAATCAAGCAAATTCATGATAAAGGAGTAGAAATAGCCATTGTAATAGGTGGTGGAAATATTTTTAGAGGAGTTGCAGGAGCAAGCGCAGGAATGGACAGAGTACAAGGTGATTATATGGGAATGCTGGCAACGGTGATTAACGGAATGGCATTACAAGGCGCATTGGAAGAAAAGGGTATGAAAACCCGTTTGCAAACGGCATTAAAAATGGAATCCATAGCAGAACCATATATCAAAAGAAGAGCGGACCGTCACCTTGAAAAAGGACGAATTGTAATTTTTGGAGCCGGAACCGGAAATCCATATTTTACAACCGATACTGCAGCGGTTTTACGTGGTATTGAAATCAATGCCAATGTGATTCTAAAAGGAACTCGTGTGGATGGTGTGTATGATTGTGATCCGGAAAAAAACGCATCTGCCGTTAAATTCGATTTCATTTCCTTTGACGATGTCCTTAAAAAAGGATTGAATGTAATGGATACGACAGCATTTACGCTAAGTCAGGAAAATAAATTACCAATCGTAGTTTTCGATATGAATAAAGTAGGAAACTTATTGAAAATCTGCGAAGGAGAAAATATAGGAACTGTAGTGAACATATAGTATTCAGTCACATTTTACAGTCGCAGAGGCGGCTAGAACTGGAAACTGAGACGGAAAACTGAAAACTAAAATTTATGACTGAAGAAATTGAATTTATATTAGATAGTACCAAAGAATCCATGACGGGTTCTATTGCGCATTTAGAAAAAGAATTTTTGAATATTCGCGCCGGAAAAGCTTCTCCAGCCATGCTTGGAAGTGTTTTTGTAGATTATTACGGATCAGCAACGCCACTTTCGCAGGTATCAAAAATTAGCGTTCCTGATGCCAGAACCATTACTTTGCAACCTTTTGAAAAAAATATGTTGCACGTAATTGAAAAAGCAATTATGGTTGCTAATATTGGTTTTAACCCAATGAATAATGGTGATGTAATTATCATTAGCGTTCCTGCATTGACCGAAGAAAGAAGACGCGATCTTGCGAAACAAGCAAAGGTTGAAGCAGAAGATGCTAAAGTGGGTATTAGAAATGCACGTAAGGACGCAAATACAGATATTAAAAAATTAGAAAAAGAAGGAACCTCTGAAGACATTTGCAAAAATGCCGAAGAAGAAGTTCAAAACTTAACCAATAGTTACATTAGGAAAATAGATGAACTTTTAGTGGTGAAAGAAACAGAAATTATGAAGGTGTAATTCCTTTTCAATAATATTAAAAATGCGTCGTGTTAGTTGAACACGACGCATTTTTTATTTTAAAAAATATTGAAAATTTCCTTTTAATGACTCGAAACGAATTTCAGTCCAATAATAGAACTGATTAAAGTGGTGATAAAGAAAATTCGCCAAAAATCAGCCGGTTCTTTAAAAACAAAAATTCCAACAAGAACCGTTCCCACCGCTCCAATCCCTGTCCAAACGGCATAAGCCGTTCCGATAGGCAGTGTTTGCGTGGCTTTATAAAGCAAGACCATACTTATTGTTAAACAAACCAAAAATCCGCCCAACCATAATGTTGCTGTCATTCCGGTATTTTCTTTGGCTTTGCCCAAACAAGTGGCAAAACCAACTTCAAATAAACCGCCGATAATTAATAAAATCCAATTCATGTTATTGTTTTAAAATCAATACAGAAGGAACACCGCTCAACCAATCACTTCTGGAATCTACGAGTTCTTTCCAACTTTCGAGACTAATCAGCATTAAATCCTGCTGCGCCAAAAATTCCTCTTTAATTATTTTATCGGTTATCAAACCAATGTTGTTTGGATATTTTTGTTCCAAAGAATCAATAGCGCTGTTCATTACAAAATTAGTCGTAAGATGTCCATTTACATCCAGAATAACAATTTTTGAGTTGTTGTTAAACACTAATTTCTGAATATAATCAATCACAAACGAATCTTCGGGACTGAAAATAGGAATAAAAACATGATTAACGTGTTGCAAATCTTTATCAATCAAAATCCCGATTGGCATTTTGGTTTTAGAAATAATCTGTCTCGTTCTTTCGTCAAAAGGGGAATTTTCGAACAACCCTTCTTTCCCGGTGAACTTATCAATTAAACGATCCGGATTAATGATTCGTGTTGTAAAACCAATTACTTTCCCAAGGATTGTTCCTTCAAATATTGATTTTCCCAGTCCTATTAGCAACAAATCATAATCGCCTTGATTGGCTATATCAGCAATCTCGGTTTCAATATCCATCGTTGCTTTAAAAATGGTGGTAATATCCTGTTTCAACAGTTGGGATTCTTCAACGATAGGATAAAAACTATTTTTTTCTTTATCTTCCAAGTTAAAAGTATGCACCTCATCACTCAAAGACAAATGCATCACGGTAATACTAGAGGTATTTTTCTGTTTTTTTATTAAACTGTTCGCCAATCGCAATAACGATTTCCCTTTTTCGTTGTTTCCAAACGAAATTAAAATTCGGTATTTATTCTGGTTTGTTGGTTCTATAATTTCAACACCATCTTTCGTTTTGAAGATATAATTGATTAAATCCAAAGCCGGCCCCGTCATAAAAGTAGTAACCAATGCCATGATTACCATCATGGTAAACACTTCGGGAGTCAAAACTTTAAGTTCCAACCCGATGTTTAAAACAATCAATTCCATTAAACCTCTGGTATTCATCAAGGCGCCAATCGTCAAACTGTCACGCCAACTTTGCCCTACAAATTTGGCAGCCAAAGCACTTCCCAAAAATTTTCCGACTACGGCTACTAAAATGATGAAACCAGTAACTTTCCATAAATACGGATCATTAAGAAGACCAATTTCTGTTTTTAAACCCGTGA
This sequence comes from Flavobacterium xueshanense, assembly GCF_900112975.1. Classification (GTDB taxonomy): domain Bacteria; phylum Bacteroidota; class Bacteroidia; order Flavobacteriales; family Flavobacteriaceae; genus Flavobacterium; species Flavobacterium xueshanense. The sequence continues at coordinate 14,512 of NZ_FONQ01000014.1, forward strand.
ATACAAAAAACAATGGCAGTAAGAGTATCAATGCAACATCCTCCACTTTTTCTATAAATATTGTTCTTAATTTTGGGACATCCGGCATAATTGCACCTGCCATAAATGCACCAAACAATGCGTGAATACCAATAACCTCCGTTGCATAGGACGAAAGAATCAATACCAGAAAAAAGATTGCCACAACCGGTTTTACAATACTGTCTTTAGAACCATATAAATCTCCAATTCGTTTCAAAAATGGTTTTACAATATAAATCATCGCAACAACATAAAGCACTGCCAGCATAATAATGTACAACGAACTCACGAAAGTCCCTGCTTTTACAATCGCAATTACTACCGCCAAAATACACCAAGCAGTAATATCATCGGCAGCAGCACATGTAATCACTATAGAACCTAATTTAGTTTTATGAATACCTCTTTCCTGAACGATTCTGGCTAACACGGGAAAAGCCGTTATACTTAACGCAATTCCCATAAACAAACTAAAAGCTAAAAACGTAACTCCCGCAGGAGCAAATCGGTTGTAAACAAAATAAGCCAGACCAATCCCGAGTGCAAAAGGGATTACTATACTGGCGTGACTAATTACTACCGCTTCATTGGCTTTGTTCTTCAGCACTTTCAAATCAAGTTCCATTCCGATAACGAACATAAAAAGGATTAATCCTATCTGACTCAAAAATTTTAAATTCCCTAAGGATTCAACGGGAAATAAAGCCACTGAAAATTCAGGAAAATACAATCCCAATAAGGATGGCCCGAGCACAATTCCCGCAATAATTTCCCCAATTACTGATGGCTGTCCTATTTTCTTGAAAATCCAGCCAAAAACTCGAGAAACAAGTATGATTGTTATGATTTGAGCCAAAAGAATAGCCAAAGGATCCTGAAAATTATGTTGCATAGCAGCTAAAAAATCATTCCAAGAACCATTGCCATTCTCTGGTGAAACTATTGTTTCTGTTTCTTCTAAGTTTTTCCCTTTAGTTATAATCCAGTACATTAATGCAATAAAACCGCCAGTAACACTCAAATAAAATATTGTATTTTTATAATTCTTCATATCCATTTTTATTCGTTCGCGCTCAGCTCTAAAAAACAAAGATGAGAAATTCAAATGTATAATTTATATCTCACAAAATTATTTAATTGTAAAATAAAAAAACCATATCATTACTCCTGTAAAACAACAAAAAGTTTCAGTCAAAACAAATGATTTATTGCGGTTTTAACTACCTTTACCGCCGTTAAATATTAATTATGATCAAGTGGTTTAGTTTGGGATTTTGGGAATTAATAGCCCGAATTGTCCTTAGAAATAGGATTTTAATGTTGTCCATTATTGTTGCGATAACTGCGCTTTTAGCACTACAATGGAAGAATATTCACTTCGCTTTTACCGAAGCCAATTTATTACCGGATGACAATATTGTAAATATTGAGTACAACGCCTTTTTAAATAAATTTGGTGAAGAAGGAAATCTAGTCATCATCGGGGTAAAAGATGACGCCATATATACCCCAAAAGCCTTTGCTTCCTGGAGTAAAATGATGAATACGTTAAAAGGCGACAAAGCGGTTGATTTAGTTATTTCGTTAAATGACTTAAAGAAATTACAAAAAAATGATTCGCTGGCAACCTTTGAACTCGTTCCTTTTGTAGACCAAAGCAAAACTCTTGACCCGGCATATCTTCAAAAAATTAAAAAAGAGCTTTTCAATGATTTGCCTTTTTACGAAGGATTACTTTTTAACAAAAGATCCGGAAGCATTCGCTCTGCCGTTTACATGGATAAAAAAATTGTAAACACGGAGGCACGAAAAGATTTTATCTTAGAAAAGTTAGTTCCCGCAGTCGAAAAATTCGAAAAAGAAACCGGAATCGATCTGCGTGTTTCAGGAATGCCTTACATCCGAACGCTGAATGCAAAAACCGTCACTGATGAGATCAGCATCTTCATTGGAGCCTCGTTATTAATCACCTCATTGCTTTTCTTTTTCTTTTTTAGAAGTTTTAGGGCGACGTTAATATCAATGATTATTGTTATAATTGGCGTGATGTGGTCTTTTGGATTTTTAGGATTACTGAATTATGAAATTACGGTTTTAACGGCTTTAGTTCCTTCTTTAATCATCGTTATCGGAATTCCGAATTGTATTTTTCTGACCAATAAATACCATCAGGAATACAAAATTCACCACAATAAAGCCAAAGCATTACAGCGTGTTACGACCAAAGTTGGAATGGCAACCTTGATGACAAACCTGACCACGGCCATAGGTTTTGCTACATTTGTTGCTTCCAATAATCAATTGTTACTGGAATTTGGCGTCGTGACTTCCATCAATATCATGGCACTTTTCTTTTTGTGCATCATTGTAATCCCTATTTTTCACAGTTATATTCCGGCTCCGAAAGAGCGTCACATTGAGCATTTAGACCGCAACTACGTTAAGGTTTTTATGGATTGGATTCTGAGAAACGTAAAACACAATCGGTTTTCAATTTATGTCGTTTCGATTGTTTTGCTTGTCATCAGCATTGTAGGCATCTATGAAATGCGCATTTCCGGAAGTTTAATTGAGGACATGCCAAAAAAAGAAGCATTTTTTGAAGACATTGTTTTCTTTGAAAAAGAGTTTGACGGAGTGATGCCGCTCGAAATCATGATTGACACCAAACGCAAAAAAGGAGTTATGAAATTGTCTACGTTAAGACGAATGGAAGAACTGGAGGAAACCATTGATGAAATCCCTGAATTATCAAAACCCATTTCTATTGTCAATTTAATTAAATATTCCAAACAAGCCTATTACAACGGAAACCCGGAATATTACGAATTGCCTACTTCGCAAGAACAGTCGTTTATTTTGTCGTATGCTAAAAATGCCACCAAAAACTCAAAAGATAATCTAATGAAAAGCTATGTGGATTCGACTGGACAATTTGCCCGAATCACGACTTTTATGCGCGATGAAAATGGCGATAATATTGCCAAAATTGAAGCTGAAATTCGTAAGAAAGCAGCTAAAATTTTCCCGCCCGATCAATACAAAGTCATTATCACCGGGAAAGCACTGGTTTTCCAGAAAGGAACCGGTTACCTGCTGGACAACTTACTTTCGTCGCTGGCCTTCGCCTTTTTCCTGACCGCGCTTTTGATTGGTTTTATGTTCCGTTCATTCAAAATGGTATTGGTTTCTATCATCCCGAATTTATTGCCGTTAATGCTAACCGCAGGAATTATGGGCTTTCTGGACATTCCGCTGAAACCCTCGACGATATTGGTTTTCGGAATTGCATTTGGACTTTCAGTAGACGACACCGTGAGATTTCTGTCCCAATACCGTGAGGAATTAAAGAAAAACAACTGGAAAATTCGTAAATCGGTTTACGCTACATTTACGGATGCCGGCTTGAGCATGTTCTATACTTCTATCGTGTTGTTCTTTGGATTTTCGGTATTTATGTTGTCCAGTTTTGGAGGAACAATAGCGCTGGGCGGTTTAATTTCATTGACATTATTGTTCGGAATGCTATCCAATTTGATGTTATTGCCAGCTTTGGTTTTGACCTTGAACAAAACACTAGCCAACGAACAGGATTTCATCGAACCCAAAATAGATATCATTGAACCAAGTGATGCCGAAATTGATGATTTAGAAAAAAATAAGTAGCAGTATTTGGAGCTATTTCCCGCTATTCGTTACAATCTTCCTGTTTTTTAAAGAAAAAAACAGGAAGGATTTTCACTGCTATCGCGGCTACGGAATTGTGGAAAGTAATTCATCTTGTTTTATCCTGCAACTTTTTTTTAGCCGTGTAGGTATATTTAAACACCTGTAAGGTTAAAAAAAACCATACAGGAAATCCCTAAGAATAGTTCTGAAAAATCCTAAATAACTTCATTTGGTTAGCCCCGATAGTAGCGGCATCCTTTTACTTTTTCCTTTAAAAAGTAAAAGATATAGCGAATAGCGGGAAATAGCTCCTCAATACCCTATTTCATGCAATGACTTTTAAAACAAATCATTTATATTTGCAGTTCAGTCACGAGACACTATTTAATATCAATTATACACCTAAAATGAGACATACAAAAGTTAAAGACTTACTAAACAGCACCACAACGCTTCATGAAGTAAATGCAAAAGGATGGGTGAGAACTTTTAGAAACAATCAATTTATTGCCTTAAACGATGGTTCGACCATTGATAATATACAGTGTGTTGTCGATTTTGAGAACACGCCAGACGAGACTTTGAAGAGAATTACCACTGGAGCAGCAATATCTGTAACAGGAACTTTGGTAGAAAGTAAAGGTGCCGGACAAAAATTTGAAATTCAGGTAGCTAAGCTGGAAATCCTTGGAGATTCAGATGCGGAGAAATTCCCGATACAACCTAAAAACAAACCGAGCTTGGACTTCTTGCGTGAAAATGCGCATTTAAGAGTTCGTACCAATATGTTTGGAGCGATTATGAGAGTGCGTTCAGTATTATCGTTTGCCGTTCACAGTTATTTTCAAGAGAAAGGTTTTGTCTATGTGAATACGCCAATAATCACAGGATCAGATGCTGAAGGTGCCGGTGAAATGTTTAAAGTTACCGCTTTGCCATTTGACGGAACGCCAAGAACCGAAGACGGAAAAGTAAATTACAAGGAAGATTTCTTCGGAAAAGAAACAAACCTTACGGTTTCGGGACAACTGGAAGGAGAAACTTTTGCAATGGCTTTGGGACAGATTTATACTTTTGGACCAACATTTAGAGCCGAAAACTCGAATACTTCCCGTCACCTTGCGGAATTTTGGATGATTGAGCCGGAAGTTGCTTTCAATGATTTAAATGACAACATGGATTTGGCTGAAGATTTTATTCAGCATGTAATCAAATATACTTTGGAAAAATGTCCGGAAGATTTAAAATTTCTTGAAGGAAGATTATTGGATGAAGAGAAATCGAAACCAGTTGCGGAGAGAAGCGAAATGGCTTTACTTGACAAACTAAACTTTGTTTTGGAAAACAATTTCAAACGTGTTTCATACACCGAAGCCATTGATATTTTAAGAGATTGTACGCCAAATAAAAAGAAAAAATTTAACTATATCATTAACGAATGGGGTGCGGACTTGCAAAGCGAACACGAGCGTTATTTGGTGGAAAAACACTTTAAATGCCCGGTAATCTTGTTTGATTACCCAGCAAATATCAAAGCATTTTATATGCGTTTGAACGAAGACGGAAAAACGGTTCGTGCGATGGATATCCTTTTCCCAGGGATTGGAGAAATCGTGGGAGGTTCTCAAAGAGAAGAGCGTTTTGATGTTTTGGTTGAAAAAATGAAAGCCTTAGGAATCGATGAAGAAGAATTGTGGTGGTACCTTGATACAAGACGATTCGGTTCAGCAGTTCACTCTGGTTTTGGACTTGGATTCGAAAGATTGGTATTATTTGTAACAGGAATGACAAATATTCGTGACGTAATTCCTTTTCCAAGAACGCCAATGAATGCGGAATTTTAGATTTTACTACGAAGTTTTTTTGCCGCAAAGGCGCTAAGACACTAAGTTTTTTTTTGTAAAGCTGGAAAGAGGTTTTGCCGCAAAGACGCTAAGACACTAAGTTTTTTAATGTGAAGAATGAAAATTAAAAACTTTTGTAAAACCGAAAAGAGGTTTTACGTGAAGACATTAAGACTTAAAGAAATTGTAAAAAAAACTATTGTTTTATCTGTGTTTTTGTGATAAACTATTTTAGATAAAGGGCTTTGCGAAGTGGTGCCTTCGTGGCAAGAAAAAAAAGTTAGTAGTAAAAAAAATAAAAAATGATTACAGAAAGAACTGAAGCCATTGCTAAAATAGTTGTTAATTCGGCTTTTAAAGTTCATAAAGAACTTGGACCTGGTTTATTGGAAAGAGTTTATGAAGTTTGTTTGGCTCACGAAATCAGTAAAGCGGGTCTTGCTGTAAAAAGACAAATAGACATTCCCATTGTTTACGATGGCATTGAATTTAGTGAAGGTTTACGACTCGATTTATTAGTTGAAGATTCTATTATCATAGAAGTAAAAGCGGTAGAACAAGTAAATTCTGTTTGGGAAGCTTAAATCATCAGCCATTTAAAATTGCTGAATAAAGATTTAGGATTTTTGATTAATTTCAATGTTCCATTAATAAAAAGTGGCATTCGAAGATTTATTAACACAAAAAAGTATTATTGATAAACTTAACTCCTTTATGGCTGTAAAAATTAAATAAAAAAATTTGTGCCTTGTTATTATAAAAATTATGTAAAAACTTTGTGCCTTTGCGTCTTAGTGCCAAAAAAGCAAAACAAATTAGTGCCTTAAATATGCTAAAGCAATTCTTAAATTTAAAATTATCACAGAAATTATCTCCTCAACAAATTCAGTTGATGAAGTTAATACAATTGCCTACGCAAGCTTTTGAACAACGTTTAGTAGAAGAAATGAACGAAAATCCTGCTTTAGAAGCCGGAAAAGAAGAAGATGAGTTCGAGAAAGACGAGTTCGAAAACGAAGATTATGACGATTATGATGACTCGGAATCGGATAGAATTGAAGCCGAAGACATCAATATTGACGAATATTTAAGCAACGACGAAACTCCAGACTATAAAACACAGGCCAACAATTATAGTGATGACGATGAAGATCGAGAAACGCCTTTTGCTGCGCCAATAAGTTTTCATCAGGATTTAATCAATCAATTGAACACTTTTATCCTGAATGATGAAGAGCGCGAAATTGCTGAATTTCTAGTAGGAAGTATTGATGATATGGGTTATATCCGTCGCAGCGTTCCTGATATGGTGGACGATATGGCGTTTACCCAAGGCATTTACACCGATGATAAAATGGTGGATAAAATGTTGCTGGTCATTCATGAACTGGAACCTTCGGGCGTTGGCGCACGTGATCTACAGGAATGTTTGTTGTTGCAATTAAAACACAAAACACCAACGGAATCCGTAGAATTAGCCACTGATATTATCGAAAATCAGTTTGATGCGTTTACCAAAAAACATTACGACAAGTTATTACAAAAATACAATGTTTCGAATGAGCAACTGAAAAAAGCCATCCACGAAATAGAAAAACTGAATCCAAAACCAGGAGGATCCTTTACTGGTAACAATAAAGTAACGGAAAATGTGGTTCCTGATTTTGCGATCCGAATTGTGGACGGCGAGCTGGAACTGACCTTGAATGGACGAAATGCTCCTTCGCTGCACGTTTCAAAGGATTATCAGGAAATGATGCAAACCTACAAGGATTCCCGAGATAAATCAGCACAGCAAAAAGATGCGGTGCAGTTTATCAAACAGAAACTGGATTCGGCTAAATGGTTTATCGACGCGATCCGTCAACGTCAGGAAACCCTTTTTGTAACCATGAATGCGATTATGCATTATCAGCAGGAATATTTTCTGGATGGTGATGAAACCAAGTTGAAACCGATGATTCTGAAAGACATTGCGGACATGGTAGGTTTGGATATTTCAACCATTTCACGTGTGGCCAACAGCAAATATGTGGAAACGCCTTATGGCACGAAACTGATAAAGGAATTTTTCTCGGAATCTATGAAAAACGACCAAGGGGAAGATGTTTCGACTTTAGAAATAAAGAAAATTCTTCAAAATACAATCGAGGAAGAGGACAAGAAAAAACCACTTCCAGACGATCAATTAGCTGAAATTCTTAAAGATAAAGGCTATCCAATTGCGAGAAGAACAATTGCAAAATACAGAGAACAACTCGATATTCCCGTAGCGAGAATGAGGAAGAAGATATAACTAATTATGATTTTGTAATTGCGAATTACAATCCAGAATTATAGGTTCTCATTCTTTATTTTTTTTTAAATCTGGCAAGAAAAATAATATTTTTTTAAATTTAAAACCCTTTCAAAATTCTAAACTTTGAAAGGGTTTGTCTTTTTAAAAACTTTATATTTTATCCAGTTCCGGCTCCCTCTTCTTTGGAGAGGGTTGGGTAGAGGATTTACTTCTCCTGATCTTTTCGCATCGCGTGATAATACGCGGCACGGCTCAACGGTTCGTATTCTTCAGTTTCACCCAGCATAACGAGTTTATCATTGTCTGTTTTACGGAAACTATAATTCGCCAGATTGCCGGTGCGGGTGCATACAGCATGAACTTTGGTCACATATTCGGCGGTGGCCATTAAGGCAGGCATGGGGCCAAAAGGATTTCCCTTAAAATCCATATCCAATCCTGCAACAATTACCCGGATTCCCTGATTCGCCAAATCATTACAAATTTTGACAATTTCGTCATCGAAAAACTGTGCTTCGTCAATGCCTACCACATCACAACCTTGCGCCAAAATAGCAATATTTGCAGCAGCAGGAACAGGTGTGGAACGGATTTCATTGGAGTCATGTGAAACTACCATATCGTCATGATAGCGTGTATCAATTTCAGGTTTGAAAATCTCTACTTTTTGCTTGGCAAATTGCGCTCTTTTTAAACGACGGATTAATTCTTCGGTTTTACCCGAAAACATGGAGCCGCAAATGACTTCAATCCAACCAAATTGTTCTTTATGATTTACTGTATTTTCGAGAAACATTTTGTATTTTTCTGACTTAAAAAATGAATAGTTTTTATTACTTTGTAATGGATAAACCGACTTAAAAATTTTATACTTTTACGTCGTTTCAAAAGTATAAAATTTATCTCAAATCGGAGATTTGCGAGCACTTATTTAAAAAAATAAAAATTGCCTACACGAAGATTCCATTTGTTACGGAAGATATAAACGAAAGACAAAACGCAACAATAAAGTCTCGCTTAACACACTATAAGTTCAACAGTTATGAAAAAAAAATTGGAAGCCGATTTAATCAGCATTGCACACAGAATATTACAGCTAAAAAATAAATCTGATATCAATCAATTATATCTGGAAACACAGAAGTTATACGAAAAACTTTCTGTCTTACGATTTGTAGACGAACACTTTAGTGAGGCAAAACCAACGATTGGCGTTGCTGAAATAGACCGAAAAATAGAATCTGTTTTTAACAAAATAGAATCGGCACAACCAGGAATCAAAGCTGCAGTCGAAGAAACTGTTGCTGAAGAAATTCTTGAAACATCATTAGAACAATCTAAACCAACTGCTGAAACACCTGAATCTGAAACGAATATTGCTGAAGAAACCACTGCTGAAGTAACTTTAGAAAAACCAGCAGTAACTGCAGGTGAATCTAAAACGAGTATCGAGGTCAAAGAAATTGTTGAGGCGCCATTGGAAGAAACAAAAGTCACCGCTGATAAATCTGAAACGAGTCTAGAAGAAGAAACTGCTGAGGTGGCTTTGGAAGAAACAAATCCCAATGAAGAAATAACCGCAGAAGAAACAGAAGAAACAGAAGAAACAGAAGAAACAGAAGATCGCATTCTTGAGAAAGAAATAGTTGCTGAGGAAAAAGAAACTTCAGAACCTGAAACTGCTCCATTCACGCCGGCTTTTGAATTAACTCAAGAGGAGGAAGTACAAACGGAACTGGAAGTGCCAAAGAAAATGGAACCGATACAAATTTCTTTCGAAGATTTATTGGGCGGAAATTACCATGACACCCAGTTTGTAAAAGTCCAACAAATTGAAAATATCCCTACTGCAGTGGTAATCGAAACTCCAAAAGAAATCGTTGCAGAGGACGAAAAAGCGATGCCTGCAAAAGAAGAAACTACGGAACCAAAAACAGTTTCGTTGAACGAAAAATTAGCCAAGGGAATTAATATCGATTTGAACGACCGTTTAGCATTTATAAAACACCTTTTCGGCAACAGCAGCGAGGATTATAACCGCGTTTTAAATCAATTAATCACGTTTAATACTTTTTACGAAACCAGAGATTTTATCCAAGAAATGGTAAAACCGGATTACAACAACTGGGAAGGAAAACAAGAGTATGAGGAACGTTTTATGGATATTATAGAGAAAAAATTCTTGTAAATTTCCTTTAATTTTCCTGAATATACATTTGAACAAATACAGATTTGCGATAAAATCTGTATTTAATTATTTTATCTATGTCAAAATTATACATCGTTCCTACGCCTATTGGCAATCTCGAAGACATGACTTTTCGAGCGATTCGGATTCTTAAGGAAGTCGATTTGATTCTCGCCGAGGACACGCGTACGAGCGGAAAATTGTTAAAGCATTTCGAAATTGGCACGCACATGTACAGCCATCACATGCACAATGAGCACAAAACCATCGAAAATTTAATATCGAGATTAAAAGCCGGAGAAAATATCGCATTGATATCAGATGCGGGAACGCCTGCGATTTCGGATCCAGGTTTTTTATTGACACGCGCTTGTGTTGAAAATGGAGTTGAAGTAGAATGTTTACCAGGAGCAACAGCATTTGTTCCGGCATTGGTCAACAGCGGTCTACCCAATGACAAATTTATTTTCGAAGGTTTTTTACCCGACAAAAAAGGGAAACAAACCCGTTATTTAGCATTAGCCGAAGAAACGCGAACGATGATTTTATATGTTTCTCCACATAAATTACTAAAAACTTTAGCAGAATTCATCCCTTATTTTGGCGAAGACCGTCAAATCTCGGTTTCTAGAGAATTATCAAAATTACACGAAGAAAATGTTCGAGGAACGGTACGAGAAGTTTTAAATCATTTTGAAAAAATAGCTCCGAGAGGAGAAATTGTTGTGGTTGTAGGTGGAAAACCAATAACAAAAGAACCTAAAAAATCTAAATTCTCACCTGAAGAATAATCATGAAAAAGGAAAAAGTTATTCTAATTGGTGCAGGAATTTGTGGACTTTACACCGCTTTTTTACTCCAAAAAAAAGGAATTGAAGTTTTGATATTAGAAGCCAATATCCTAATTGGAGGTCGCATAAAAACCATATCAGGTACAACAGGCGTCACGATGGAAATGGGTGCGACTTGGTTTGGAAACCAACACAGTCATCTTTTAGAACTACTTCACACTTTAGAACTCCCCTATTTTAGACAACATACCCAGGGCATTTCTTTATTTGAAACAATGTCCTTTGTACCACCACAAAAATTTAAAATCTCAGATTCCGAGGAACCCTCTTTTCGCATCAAGGGTGGAACAGCAACGATAATAAAGAAATTAGTATCTGAAGTTGGAATACAACATATTAAAACACAAACCAAAATAGTTTCCATAAAAGAGGAAAACAATCAATTAATAGTTACGGATTCAAGAGGGAATAATTATTCAGCAGATAAAGTTATCAGTACTATTCCACCGAATTTGTTAGTGAATTCGGTTGTTTTTGAACCTAGATTGCCAGAGAATTTTACACAACTAGCCAAGAAAACACATACTTGGATGGGCGAATCCATTAAATTCGCTGTGGAATATAGAACTCCTTTTTGGAAACAGAATCACTATTCCGGAACTTTATTCAGCCAAGCCAGCATAATTCAGGAAATGTACGACCACAGCGCCGCTGATAATTCTGGTTTCGCATTGAAAGGATTCTTAAACGCTGGAACCGCAGTCCTATCTTTAGAAGAACGTAAAGAGAAAGTAATTGCACAATTGACTACTTTTTTTGGGCCAGAAGCCAACGAATATGTTGCCTATTATGAGAACATTTGGCGAGAAGAACTCTTTACGTTTCAACCTTACGAGCAATTGGTATTGGCACATCAAAACAACGGACATTCTTTATTTAAAATCCCATTATTAAACGGAAAATTATATGTTTCCGGAGCAGAAACCGCTACTAAAAATCCTGGTTATATGGACGGAGCTATTTTTGCCGCGAAAACAATTGCTTCTCAATTCTAACAATTAAATCAATATGACTATAGCCGCTTTTTTAAAAAAATTAACACAAACTCCTGCAGCCATTAACTTTGTAGAAACCATTGCGGTTATTGAAGCAAATTACGATTTTACGCCTACAGCATTTGAGAACGGACTGCAACACAATGTCGCAGGAGAAAATTCAGGATCCTGTAAATTGTTTGCTTTCGCCGAAATTCAAAACCTATCTGAAGCAGCTACATTAGCTTGTTTTGGAGCGTATTATTTCGAAGATGTTTTGAAAAATCCAAACGCGACAGATCATCAGAATATTCGTAATTTCATGAAAACTGGTTGGGATGGAATTGCCTTTTACGGCAGCGCTTTAGTATTAAAATAAAATAGCTAAACCGCAAATTCATAAATTAAAACGACAGAACTAATTAGTGAATTCGCGGTTATTCTTTTTGAAAGTTTCTAAAATCCTAATTTCAAAATCTAAAATCCCAAATTAATATGCGTTGGACCCTCAAACCAAAACCTTCCGAAGATACCGTAAAACATTTGGCGAAAACGTTGAATGTAGAACATTTTGTCGCCACTTTATTAGTGCAACGCGGTATTGAAACATTTGAGGATGCCAGACGATTTTTTCGTCCGAGTTTAGCTGATTTGCATGATCCATACCTGATGAAAGATATGGAAAAAGCAGTCGCTCGAATCGAAAAAGCAATTGAAAATGAGGAAAATATTCTTGTTTTTGGGGATTATGATGTCGATGGCACCACCGCAGTTTCACTCGTTTCTTCCTATTTAAAAACCTATTATGCAAACGTGGCAACTTACATTCCGGATCGTTATGATGAAGGCTACGGAATTTCATTTAAAGGAATTGACTTCGCTGATGACAATGGATTTTCGCTTATTATTGCTTTAGATTGTGGCATAAAATCTATCGATCATGTGGCTTATGCTAAAGCACGAAATATCGATTTTATCATTTGCGACCACCACAGACCCGGTGAATTTTTGCCTGAAGCGGTTGCCATCCTTGACCCAAAACGAGACGATTGTCACTATCCTTATGATGAATTATGCGGTTGCGGAATCGGTTTCAAATTAATTCAGGCTTTGGGCCAAAACCGAAATGAAAGTATCGATGATTTGATTCCGTATCTGGATTTAGTTGCTGCCGCAATTGCCGCTGATATCGTCCCGATGACTGGCGAAAATCGGGTCTTGGCTCATTTTGGATTGCAAGTTATCAATACTGATCCAAGACCCGGAATCAAAGCCATCATCCATCAAATAAAAAAACAAACTTTAGATATTACCGATGTTGTTTTTATCATCGCACCCCGAATAAATGCCGCCGGACGCATCAAACATGGCAATCATGCGGTAGAATTGTTAACCGAATTTGATTTTGAACAAGCCCAACAATTTGCTTCTGAAATTGAAGCCTATAATTCGGAGCGGAAAGATTTAGACAAATTAATCACCAAAGAAGCGTTACAACAAATTGAGAAAAACAATGAAAAAGAACGTTTTACATCCGTAGTTTTTCAAGAAGATTGGCACAAAGGCGTGATTGGAATTGTCGCTTCCCGACTAATTGAAACCTATTATCGTCCGACACTTGTTTTCACCAAAAGTGGTGATAAATACGCGGCTTCGGCACGTTCCGTAAAAGGATTTGATGTCTATAATGCACTCGAAGCGTGTACCGAGCATTTGGAACAATTTGGCGGTCACATGTATGCCGCTGGAATGACTTTAGCGGCAGAAAAATATCAAATCTTCAAAGATGCTTTCGAAAAAGAAGTTGAAAGAACCATTCATCCGGATATGTTGACGCCCGAAATTGCAGTTGATGCCGAGATTGATTTTGCTGATATTACTCCAAAATTAATCCGAATACTGAAACAATTTGAACCGTACGGACCACAAAATATGACACCAATTTTCCTGACCAAAAACATCAAAGACACCGGTTATGGGAAACCTCTTGGTCAGGATGAAGAACATTTAAAACTTTTTGTCAAACAAAATAACTCTGAAGGTCTTGCTGCAATTGGTTTTAATTTGGGAAATAAAATCGAACTGACTACTCATCAAAAACCTTTTCAAGCCGTGTATTGCATAGATGAAAACGAATGGAAAGGCAAAATAAGTTTGCAATTGCGATTGCGAGATATTAAAGAATGATTCTTTGTTATGAAAAAAAAAGACCCTTACTCGGCGCTGCGTTATAAAGAATTCAATATTTTTTTGTTATTGCGTTTTGCCATGGTTTTTGGCTGGTCGATGCAGTTTATCGTTATTGAATGGGAAGTTTACAGTTTGACCAAAAATCCGCTATCATTAGGAATCATCGGATTAATGGAAGTCATACCGGCAATTTCGATGGCTTTGTTTGCCGGACACATCGTTGATCAAAAGGAGAAAAAAGGATTGCTTTTCAAATGTATTTTAGGATTTTCAATTATTAGTTTGGGCTTGTTTTTATTTACGTGGCCACCCTTTATAAAAGACTTTTCCACCCAAACTATTTTATATTCCATTTACTTTTTTGTGTTTTTAGGCGGATTGGTTCGTGCTTTTCTTGGCCCGACGATATTTTCTCTTTTGGCATTGATTGTTCCTAAAAAAGAATATCCGAACGCTGCCACTTGGAGCAGTTCTGTTTGGCAAATAAGTTCGGTTTTAGGTCCTGCCGTGGCCGGTTTTTCGATCAATTGGATTGGTGTCCATTGGTCCATGTCAATTGTTTTAGGATGTTCACTACTTGCTTTAATGGCTTTGACCCAAATTGCAACAAAACCTATTTTGAATCCAAAAATTGGTGAACCCATTATGGAGAGTTTGAAAGAAGGCGTGAAATTTGTTTTTAATAATAAGACTATTTTAGGGGCTTTATCTCTTGATATGATTGCCGTACTTTTTGGTGGAGCCGTCGCTTTATTACCCATTTTTGCACAAGACATTTTAAAAGTGGGTCCACAAGGATTTGGAGTTTTGAGAGCCGCTCCGGCAGTTGGTGCTTTCTTGATGCTGATTATTTCTGCGTATATTCCTTTTACTAAAAATGCGGGTATGAAACTGCTATCAGCAATTTTTGCGTTTGGGATTTGTATTATCGTTTTTGGACTTTCATCTATTTTTTGGTTGTCCGTTGCAGCTTTATTTCTAAGCGGTGTTTTCGACGGGATTTCGGTGGTGATACGCCAAACTATTTTGCAATTAAAAACACCGGATCACATGAGAGGCCGAGTTGCGGCCGTGAATTCTATATTTGTGGGTTCCTCTAATGAATTGGGTGCTTTTGAAAGCGGATTAACCGCAAAGCTTATGGGAACTGTTAGCGCAGTGGTCTTTGGCGGAAGCATGACACTGATCACCGTATTAATTACCGGAGCTGTATCCCCTACTTTTAGAAAACTGGACTTGCAAAAAGATATTGAGGAACACGAAAAGAGCGAATAATAATTAAATCTTTATAACTTACTATCGATAATCATTCGGTAAAATAATTTTAAGATTTTTTACCGACTTTTTTATGTCTTTTTTATGTTTTATTATTTAGAACAAATATAAATAATGCGTATTTTTGTTTCAAACTGATGACACATGCAAGAAATAAAACAAATATATCATAACAATTTAGGCACGGCTTTTTACTGGAGAAAGGATAATGGCCTTGTATTGGACAAAGTCCAACTGGTTTTTAGAGAAATGGGATTTTATTTTACCCAGCAGGAATTGCACCTATTTAAACGCTATATTGAGGACAGCTATATCCAAAATAAATCCTGCGACGATTGCGAACTAAAAAACAAATGTCACAAATTTTTACTAAAAACGCCTTGTTCACAAATTGATTTGGCCGTTTCCATGGAAGAATTAGATGCCGTAAAAGACTTAGTGGAAGGCACTTTGTTTAAAATAAATTTGGATAATTATTTGTATGGAGAGGGAATGAATTAGAGATTGGGATTTTTGCAATAATTGCAAAATGTACAAAAAGCATTCTCTTACATACTTTTCAGTTTTTAATTCTATTGATATGTTTCTCGTTTTGTATTCTGTAAAACGAAATCATGAAAAATACAGTTGCGACGATAATTTTGAAATATGATTTTTTGTTATATTCAAAAGAAAAATCATCCAAATCGACAGATAATAATCCGACAAGTAACAATATAATCCCTGAATAAATAAAAAACTTGGTTAATTTATTTTCGGTTTTCATAATTTTAATCTTTGTAAATAATTTCTAAGTTTAATTACATCAAATATATCCAAAAAGAAAATACTAACGGAGAACCATCAGGATATCTGTAAGTTTTTTTACACAGTCAAAACAAAAAAGGAAAGACTGGAAGAGAACCCTTAAAAATTTATTAATACTTCTTGATTTCAAAATTCTCACCATCAAAAACACCATAGGTGAAATAGGTAATCCAATCACCCAGATTCACATACTCGGCATTTTCTCCTACGGTTACTTTCATAGGCAAGTGACGGTGGCCAAAAATAAGGTAATTGTAGTGTTTGGTTTCCAGTTTTCTTTTGGAATAAAGAATCAGCCATTCATTGTCTTCACCAAGAAAGGTCACATCTTCATCGCCAGAAATCAGTTTGTTTTTTACCGAAAGGTATTGTGCCAATTTCACGCCAATATCCGGATGAAGCCATCTGAAAAGCCATTTGAAAAATGGATTTGTAAATATTTTTTTCATGCGTTTGTATCCTAAATCGCCAGGACCTTTTCCGTCTCCGTGACCAATTAGGAATGTTTTATCTCCAAAAGTGTATTTTTGATTGTCATGAAACACGGGAATATTGAGTTCTTTCTGGAAATAATCTTCCATCCATAAATCGTGATTTCCCACAAAGAAATAAATTGGGATTCCGCTGTCTCGGATTTCGGCGAGTTTGCCTAAAACACGGATAAACCCTTTTGGGACAACGGTTTTATATTCAAACCAAAAATCAAATAAGTCGCCCAATAGAAAGATAGCTTCAGCGTCGTCTTTTACTTCATCCAGCCAAGCCACAAATTTTTGTTCTCTCGGAAAACTCAATTCGGGTGTTGGCGCGCCAAAATGCTGATCGGAGGCGAAATATATTTTTTTGTTATTGGATAATTGCATGGAGCTACATTATGGATTTCATATTATCGCTGGCAAACCATTCGGCGAAAGAAGAATCAGTTTCTTGTAATTTTAAGGAAAAAAGAGAGATTCCCTCCGGCAATCGGCTGATTATTCTTTGAGAAAAATCAACTACCATGTTTTCGCTCGTTGGTTGGTACTCTACCAAAATAACGTGGTGTCCTCGGCTGATTAATTCCTCTGCCAATTCGATATGCGGCGTTGTTCCGTTAAAAACTGTCGCATGGTCAAATTGATCGACAATTTCTTCTTTTACAATTTTCTTTAGATCCGTGAAGTCAATCACCATTCCAAATTTCACATTAGAACGATCTGTTATTGGAGTTCCAATTACCGTTACTGACAATTTATAACTATGTCCGTGAACATTTTTACATTTCCCGTCGTAGCCGTATAAGGCGTGTCCAGTTTCGAAACTAAATTGTTTTGTAATTCTGATATTGCTCATCGGAGTTTAATTTTAATGCAAATTTAATAATAATTATAGGTCTTTGTCTCTTTTTTTTGCACTGGTGTACATCCAGTAAGCCAAAGCAAGTAAAACAACAAAAGGAATAAAGGATCCAATAACAATCCCTATTTGATAACTGCTGTCTGTTGCATTTTTTAGTTTTTCTTCAATGTTTACTCGTTGAACAAGCATCAGAATTTTCATAATGAACTATTTTTTAAATTGTAATAATGCTTTTTTGGTAAAATCAGATAACACCAATCTTCCAGAAATAGCGGCTCTCTCTAACAAAAGTGTTTTCCATTCTTGGGTACCATCCCACAACACTTTTTTCATTTCGGCTAATGCTTCAGGATTATAACTGGATAATTTATCAGTAAAATCAACTATTGCGGCATCCAACGCTTCAATAGTTTCAAAATTATTGGCATACAATCCTTTGGCTACAGCCCAATCAGCAGTTTTCCATTCGTGAGCTGCCAGCGTCATTTCGGTCATCGCCGTTTTTCCGATTTTCTTCGAAACGACAGGTTCTATAACAAAGGGACCAATTCCGATAGCCAATTCTGATAATTTTATTGATGCATTTTTTGTAGCCAATGTATAATCACAAGCGGAAGCAATTCCTACGCCGCCACCAACTGCTTTTCCGTGAATTCGCCCCACGATAAGCTTGGAACACAAACGCATTGCATTGATTAAATGGGCAAATCCAGAAAAGAACTCGGTTCCTTCTGATTCATTGGAAACAGCCAAAAGTTCATCAAATGAAGCACCTGCACAAAAAGCACCTGAGCCTTCACTTTGTATAATTATCACCGAAACAGTTGGATCGGCACTTAAATTATTGAATTTAGTAGTGAGTCGGTCTAACAATTCTCTCGGAAAAGAATTACTTGAAGGATGACCAAATGTAACGGTTGCAATTTTATTATCGATAGTTGTGAAGAGTGAACCTAAAGGGTTTTCTGATGCCATAGTGGGGATTTTGATGTAAAGTTAAAAAAAGTAAAGTAGGATTTGACTTTTTTTAAAATAGAATGGATTTGTATTTTGAAATTTGCTTTTTGGAAAATTTATATGCTATATTTGCCGAATAGTTTGGGGGATTAGCTCATTTGGCTAGAGTGCTTGCCTGGCAGGCAAGAGGTGATCGGTTCGAATCCGATATTCTCCACAAAAAAACCGTGAAATCTTTTTAGTAAGAGTTTACGGTTTTTTATTTTTTGAGATTGTATTTTTACATTTAATTAAAACTATTTTGGATATTCAATTTTACCCACTTGTCGCATCACGCGTACAATTTTAGCTTTTCGCCTGTTAATGTACGTGGAAGAACTGGTAGCCGAATATTTTCTTGGATTGGGCAAAATCGCGGCTATTCCTGCAGCCTGGATTAGTGTTAAACTGGAAGCATCTTTTCGATACCAATGTTCTGTGGCTGCTTGTGCTCCGTAGACCCCATTCCCCATTTCGATACTGTTCAAATACACTTCCATGATGCGTTCTTTTCCCCAAATGATTTCAATAAGAACAGTGAAATACGCTTCAAGTCCTTTTCTTAAATAACTTCGTCCTTGCCAAAGAAATACATTTTTGGCTGTTTGTTGCGATATTGTGCTTCCACCTTTTATTCTTCGACCTCGTTCATTGCTTTTGTACGCTTTTTGCATGGCGACAAAATCAAACCCATTGTGTATTAGAAACGTTCCATCTTCACTGGCGATTACGGCTTTTTGAAGATTCATGGAGATGTTTTCAATTGGTTCCCAGTCGTGACTAAAGAAAACTTCTTTTCCAGCTACTTTATTTTCAATCCCCCGAATGACCATCAAAGGCGTAAATGGAACGGGCACAAATTTAAAAAACACCACAAAAAACAAAGAGAGTCCGAGGAACCACAACAATATTTTGAATAAAAAACGAGTTAGTTTGCTCATAAAAGAGGTTGGTTCTTTTTTAATGGGTTGTTTTGATTTCCTGGGTGTTATTTTTGTTGCCATTATACTAAATCTGCTAATTCTGTTCCAATTAAACTTCCTATTGCCACTCCCATTCCACCCAATCGCACACCACAATAGACATTGTCAGACAGTCGTGAAACGATTGGATTTTTGCTGTTACCAATACCCATGATACCGCTCCAGCGGTGTGCAATTTGGAAATCCTGATTTGGCAAAATTACTTCTTTTAATAATTGTTCCAATTTTTTTTGTACAATTTCTGTTTGTCCAAATTCAGTTGTATTTTCCGTCTCAATATCTAGGTTTCTTCCACCACCCAAAAGTATTCTATCGCCAATATTCCTGAAATAATAATACCCTCTATCCAAGTGAAAAGTCCCTTTTATATCTAAATTTCTAATAGGTTCTGTAATCAAAACTTGTGCTCTGGCAGGTTTAACCGCGTCATTTGTCAATGTATTAGCAAAACCATTTGTTGCAAACAGTATTTTTTGGGTACTAAAACTGAAATCACCAAGTGCCACTTCCACTTTATTTCCTTTGTCGAAATAGGAGGTAACAGTTTGTTGGTTCAGAATCAATATATTTTTAGAAACCGCTTCTTTCAACAACGCTTGCATCATATTTCCAGTATCTATTTGTGCTTCAAACGGATTGAAAACTAGATATTCCTGTATGCCACCAAACCCAAATCGATCAACTTCCTTGGCAAAAACATCGGCTCTAAATAATGGTCTTAAGATTTCATTGATAAATGGTAATTTCCCAACACATTGATTATAGCTACTTTCGTCTTCTTTTAAAAATAACTCATATCCGCCGTACGGCTTGAAATCTATCGCGTCATCACCCAATCTTTTTCGCAACAACTGCAATCCTTGCCATCGTTTTTGAACAAGATGAATGACTTCCTCTTCCGAGTGGGATTTTAAATCGTCTATGATTTCTGAAAGACTTCCAAAACACGCAAACCCGGCATTTTTAGTACTCGCGCCTTGCGGTAACATTCCTTTTTCCAATACTAAAATTTTGCTTTTAGGGAATCTTTCGCGTAAGCGTAATGCAGCATGCAAGCCCACAATCCCACTTCCTACAATGGTATAATCTACATCAGTAAACCAGTTTTTTAGTTCCCAATAGCTCAAATCCATGTTCAAATTTTTTCATAAAAATAATAATTTTTTGGATTTATTCTGAATTTATTTTAGAAGCTAATCCCGCTATCCGTTACAATCTTTCTAGTCCTGAACTTGTTTCAGGATCCTGAAACAAGTTCAGGACTAGAAAGGATATACACCGCTATCAGGGCTAAAAAGCAAGTGTTAAAAACGAAAAAACATCAAATTAAATTGGCTAATTTTATCATTCGAAAAAATCTATTTTTAAAATGAAAAAAGTACTGCTTATAACCTTATTAATGATGAGTTTAACTACTATGGCACAAAATGTAATGACTCCAGAACTGCTTTGGAAACTTGGAAGAGTAGCTCCTTTAGGCATTTCCAAAGACGGAAAAAACGTAGTGTATAAAGTAGCCACTCCTTCCGTTCAAGAAAATAAATCGGATACAAAATTCTACACTTTACCCGTAAATGGTGGAAATCCAACCGAAGTAAAAGATACTAAAGACCTATTAAAAGACAAAAACAGTTCTCCAGACGGGAAATATATCGTTTATAATGAAGAAGTAAAAATCGAAAACGTTCATGGAAAAGATTTTTATCCGGAACTGGTAAAATCAGATGTTCAAATCTACGATGGGTTGAATTACCGTCATTGGGATACTTGGAACGAAGGCAAATTCAATCATGTTTTTTATAAAGAGAACAAAGATGGCGCTGTGGGAATTGACATTCTAAAAGGAGAAAATTTTGACAGTCCTCAAAAACCTTTTGGTGGCGATGAAGATTACATTTGGTCGCCAGACAGCAAAAGCATCCTTTATGTAAGCAAGAAAAAAACAGGAACTGACTATGCTCTTTCTACCAACACCAATATCTTCCAATACAACTTAGAAACTGGAAAAACTATCAATAAAACTGAAGAAAACCTGGGATATGATACCGCTCCACAATTTTCTCCTACAGGAAATTTGGCTTGGTTGCAGATGAAACGAGACGGTTATGAAGCCGATAAAAACGATCTGATTGTTAGCTTTAAAGGAATAAAAATGAACCTTACAGCAAATTGGGACGGAACGGTCGACAATTTCATCTGGAGTGGTGACGGAAAAAAAATATTTTTTGTTGCGCCTGTAGATGGAACAAAACAGTTGTTTGAAGTTAATTTTCCGGGGATGACCAAAATAGCAATTACCGTTCGCCAAATCACTATTGGCGATTTTGATGTCAATGATCTGGTTGGTTTTTCCGGCGGTACCATTATCGTGACGAGAACCGATATGAATCACGCTGCGGAAATATTTTCTTATAATCTGAAAAAAAACACATGGAAACAACTGTCCAATGTCAATACAACAACCTATGCTTCTTTGGCGCTAAGCAAAACCGAAAGAAGGTATGTAACGACAACCGATGGCAAAAAAATGTTAGTTTGGGTGATTCTTCCTCCTGATTTTGATGCTTCAAAAAAATACCCAACCCTTTTGTATTGTCAAGGCGGGCCACAATCTCCGTTGACACAATTTTATTCGTACCGATGGAATTTACAGTTGATGGCAGCAAATGGTTATATTGTCGTGGCTCCAAACCGTCGCGGCATGCAAGGCCACGGCGTAGCATGGAATGAGCAAATCAGCAAAGACTGGGGCGGACAGGTAATGGATGATTACCTATCAGCGATTGATGACGTGGCTAAGGAAAAATATGTTGATGCAACTCGTTTGGGATGCGTTGGTGCCAGTTACGGTGGGTATTCTGTTTTTTATCTGGCTGGAATTCACAATAACCGATTCAAAACTTTCATTGCCCACGATGGCGTTTATAATACCCAAAGCATGTTTGGAACTACCGAAGAAGTTTTCTTTAGCAATTGGGATTTTGGAGGTGCCTATTGGGAAAAAGACAATGCCATAGCTCAAAAAACCTACACGACATTCAACCCAATGACCAAAGTAGAAAAATGGAATAAACCTATTTTAATTATTCAGGGCGGAAAAGATTTTCGTGTACCAATTGGACAAGGCCAAGAAGCGTTCCAAGCTGCTCAATTGCTTGGAATAAAAAGCAGATTCCTGTATTTCCCGGAAGAAAACCATTGGGTACTGAAACCACAGAATGCTCAGGTTTGGCAAGGAGAATTTTTTAAATGGTTGAGAGAAACTTTGTAGATTAAGTAAAAACAAAAAAACCTTGCATCCCTGCAAGGTTTTTACTTAAATAAAGTATTTTTTATTCCGGATCGTTCATTTTGAAAGTATCCATAAATGCAGTGGTATAATCTCCTGAAATATAACGCGGATCATCCATTAATTGTCTGTGGAAAGGAATAGTCGTTTTTATACCTTCGATAACAAATTCATCTAAAGCTCTTCTCATTTTACTAATTGCTTCCTCGCGAGATTGAGCTGTAGTAATAAGTTTTGCAATCATTGAATCATAATTTGGCGGAATAGTGTACCCTGAATATACATGAGTATCTAAACGAACTCCATGTCCTCCCGGCATGTGCAATGTTGTAATTTTTCCTGGAGACGGACGGAAATCATTATAAGGATCTTCCGCATTAATACGGCATTCAATAGCATGCAATTGAGGCAAATAATTTTTCCCTGAAATAGCAACCCCTGCGGCTACAAGAATTTGTTCACGAATTAAATCATAATCAATGACTTGTTCTGTAATAGGGTGCTCTACTTGGATACGAGTATTCATTTCCATGAAGTAGAAATTACGGTTTTTATCCACCAAAAATTCTACAGTTCCAGCACCTTCATATTTAATGTATTCAGCTGCTTTTACAGCTGCTTCACCCATTTTAGTACGCAATTCATCTGTCATAAATGGTGAAGGCGTTTCTTCCGTCAATTTTTGATGACGTCTTTGTACGGAGCAGTCTCTTTCAGAAAGATGACACGCTTTTCCATAAGAATCGCCGATAACTTGAATTTCAATATGACGAGGCTCTTCAATTAATTTCTCCAAATACATTCCGTCATTCCCAAAAGCAGCTGCAGATTCCTGACGTGCACCTTCCCATGCTTTTAACAATTCATCTTCTTTCCAAACGGCACGCATCCCTTTACCACCGCCACCAGCAGTTGCTTTTAGCATTACTGGATAACCAAAATCTCTTGATAATTGCAAGGCTTGATCATACGACTCTAAAATACCTACTGAACCCGGAACACAAGGAACTCCTGCTTCGATCATAGTTGATTTTGCAGAGGCTTTATCTCCCATTCTATCAATCATCTCTGGAGACGCTCCAATAAATTTGATCCCATGTTCCTGACAAATTTTTGAAAATTTAGAATTTTCAGAAAGGAATCCGTATCCTGGATGTATTGCATCTGCGTTTGTAATTTCGGCAGCGGCAATAATATTTGACATTTTTAAATAGGATAAGTTGCTTGGAGGAGGTCCTATACAAACCGCTTCGTCAGCAAACTTTACATGAAGACTTTCGGCATCAGCAGTAGAATAAACAGCTACTGTTTTGATTCCCATTTCCTTACATGTTCTAATTACGCGTAACGCAATTTCCCCTCTATTTGCAATTAATATTTTTTTAAACATCTTATTTTATATTTTAAATTTAAAATTCCAATAGTCAAAACTCAATTTGGAATTGGAATTTTGACTACTGGAATCTCAAAAATATTATGACGGATCTACTAAGAATAAAGGTTGGTCAAACTCAACTGGTGACATATCGTCAACCAATATTTTTACAATTTTACCAGAAACTTCAGATTCAATTTCATTAAATAATTTCATTGCTTCGATTACACAAAGAACGTCACCTTGAGAAATTGTTTTACCTACTTCAACAAACATTGGTTTATCCGGAGATGGTTTTCTATAAAAAGTTCCAATGATTGGTGATTTTATAGTAATGTAATGAGAATTTTCTACTACTGGAGCTTCGGGTGCAGCTGCTACCGGTGCAATTTGCTGTGGAGCTACCGCTTGCTGAAGTGTTGCTTGAGCAGGCATTTGTTGAACATACGTGGTTTCTGTTACATTCCCTTCTAAAGTTGTTCTGATAGTGATTTTCACATCATCCATTTCTAACTTAACTTCTGCAACTCCTGAATTTGCTACAAACTTGATTAGATTTTGAATTTCTTTTAAATCCATAATTATTTGTTTTTAGTTTAAATTTATTTTTTATCGTATGCCCATTTTAGATAAATAGATCCCCATGTGAATCCACCTCCAAAAGCGGCCAAAATTATTGTGTCTCCTTTTTTGAATAAATGTTCGAAATCGCTAAGTACTAATGGTAAAGTTGCAGAAGTGGTATTTCCGTATTTTTCGATGTTCATTAAAACCTTAGAATCTTCTAAATTCATTCTGTTGGCAGTCGCATCAATAATACGTTTGTTGGCCTGATGAGGAACTAACCAATCTACGTCTTCATTTGTCAAATTATTTCTTTTCAAAATTAATTCGCTTGAATCCGCCATATTTGTTACCGCATATTTAAACACTGTTTTACCGTCTTGGATAATATTGTGTTTGTTATATTTTACTGTTTCAAAAGAAGTTGGATGAAGCGATCCACCGGCGTCGATTTTCAAAAAGTCTCTACCAATTCCATCACTGCGTAAGTACTCGTCTTGCAATCCTAAACCTTCATAATTGGGCTCAAATAAAACTGCACCCGCACCATCACCAAAAATTATACAGGTTGACCTATCAGTATAATCAACGATAGAAGACATTTTATCGGCTCCAATCAACAGTACTTTTTTATATCTTCCTGATTCAATGTATGCTGCGGCTGTAGACATACCATATAAGAAACTGGAACATGCAGCCTGTAAATCATAAGCAAAAGCATTTGTTGCTCCAATTTGAGTGGCAACGTATACTCCTGTTGAAGCTACCGGCATATCCGGTGTTGCGGTTGCCATTATCAATAAATCTATTTCCAAGGGATCTATATTAGCTTTAGCTAATAAATCTTGCGCAGCTTTTATAGCCAAAAAAGAAGTTCCCTTATCTTCATCTTTAAGAATTCTTCTTTCTTTTATTCCTGTACGAGAGGTGATCCACTCGTCATTGGTATCAACCATAGCTTCGAGCGCTTTGTTCGTTAGTACAAAGTCCGGAACATAGGCTCCAACAGCGGTAATTGCGGCTGTGATTGTATTCATCGTATGCGTTTATTTCTAGTCAAATGTTCCCATTTGAAAATTTTTTAAAAGACTTGAAAATTACAAAAAAAATTCCAATCTCATTGATTTGGAACTTCTTATTTAACTAAAATTATAGACAACAAAAAAACTCTCACGATGTGAGAGTTCGAATATCATTTACAAAAATGTATTAAGCAACAGCTACAGACTTATCTATAACAACTTGCCCTCTGTAATACATTTTACCTTCATGCCAATACGCTCTGTGGTATAAATGTGCTTCTCCTGTGATAGGACAAGTAGCGATTTGTGCTACGGTAGCTTTGTAATGTGTTCTTCTTTTATCTCTTCTTGTTTTGGAGATTTTTCTCTTAGGATGCGCCATTTTACTATATTATTTATCCGTTAATAGTTGCTTTAATTTGTCCCATCGCGGGTCAATATTTTCTTCTTCTTTATTTTCTACTTTTTCTTCCTTTACTGTAAGTTCATTGAGCTTAGTCAAAGCTTCTGTTTTTAAGCTTCCGTCTTTTATACCTGGATGAACCCGTCTTAGAGGGACTGATAACACAATCATTTCATAGATATATTGTGCAATATCTATCTCAAACTCCCCATGAGGTAAAATCAATAATTCCTCATTATCATTATTATATTCTTCATCAAAACGAACGATTAATTTCATCTTGCCTTTTATTGGCAAATCAAAATCTTCACTGGTAAGATCACAAGGTACATTTACAAAACCTTTGTGTTTAAAGCTCAACTCTAACAGCGTACTTTTTTTCTCTAAAACTACATTTACTTTGATATTTGAATCTTGATATTCGTTATAATCAAAGATTTCAAAGAACGCATTACTGATTTGATACTCAAAATGATGTTTCCCTAGCTTTAATCCTATAAAAGGAATTAAATATTCTTTTGTGTTCTTCATTTCAACAACAATTTGCCCCTAAACTTCGGGAGTGCAAAGATATAAAATTATTGCAAATCTAATAATGTTATTCACTTTTTTTTGTTCACAACTGCTTTTCTTTTGTTTTCAATGGTTTTGCACTGATTTCGGCATATTGATTTCTTGAATGGTAAACATCTATTGCCAGATATACCGCCTCTTTGAACGAGTTGAAATCCGCTATCCCCTTGCCCGCTATATCGTAAGCGGTACCATGGTCTGGCGACGTTCTAATTTTATTTAAACCCGCAGTGTAGTTTACTCCTTTACCAAAAGATAATGTTTTAAAAGGAATCAATCCCTGATCGTGATAGATAGCTATAACCGCATCATAATTATCGTATTGGTTACTACCAAAAAAGCCATCTGCCGGAAAAGGCCCAAAAACCAAAGTTCCTTTATCAAATATTTTTTTTAGTGCCGGTTTCAGTATCAAGTCATCCTCCTTACCAATAACTCCACCATCACCACAATGCGGATTCAACCCTAGCACCGCAATTTTAGGCTTATTAATACTGAAATCCTGAATTAACGACTGTTTGACTGTTTCAATTTTTTTCTTAATCAATTCCTCCGTAAGATGAGAAGCCACTTCACTTAAAGGAATATGATCCGTCATTAACCCTACTCTCAAATTATCCTGAACCATCAACATAAGTGCATTTCCCTCCAATTCTCGGTCTAAATAATCCGTATGTCCAGGAAACTTGAATTCCTCAGACTGGATATTGTATTTGTTTATCGGCGCTGTAACCAACACATCAACTAGTCCTTCTTTCAAAGCTTTCGTTGCAGCAACAAAAGATTTTATTGCATATTCTCCCGCTTTTGGATCACTCACACCCGGACTCAAATCGACCCCTTCCCGCCAAACATTCAAAACATTAATTTTTCCAGGAACAATTTGATCCAGTTTATCAATGCCGTGCAACAAGGAAGTTGATTGAAAACTTTTTTTCACAAAAGACAACAACTTAACATTTGCAAAGATAACAGGAGTACACAACTCTAACATTCTAGAATCCTCGAATGTTTTTAAAACAACCTCGCTTCCAATACCGTTTAAATCTCCAATAGAAATTCCTACGATTATATTTTCTGCTTTTTTCATCATGACATACCGTTATTTATTGCTAATTTTGAAGTGCAAATTTAGTAAAATAAAATAAGAAATGTTTACAGGAATCATAGAAACCCTTGGCACAATCCAAGAAATAAAAAAAGAGAACACTAACGTGCATATCACAATGAATTCATCGATTACCAGCGAACTTCAAATAGACCAAAGTGTCGCCCATAATGGAATATGCCTTACTGTTGTTGTTATAAAAGACAGCTCCTACACCGTAACTGCAATTGACGAGACCATAAAAAAAACAAACTTATCGGATTGGAAAGTTGGCGACAGTGTTAATCTGGAAAGGGCAATGAAATTAGGCGACAGACTTGATGGCCACATCGTTCAGGGTCATGTAGATCAAACAGGAATTTGCATCACTGCCAAAGCAACTGACGGAAGCTGGCTGTACAGGTTTGAATACGATGAAAGCCTGAACAACATTACTATCGAAAAAGGATCAATTACAGTCAATGGAGTAAGCTTGACGGTTGTAAACTCAAAAAAAAATCAGTTTAGTGTAGCAATTATCCCTTACACGCATGAACATACTAATTTCAAAAATTTTGAAGTTGGCACAAAAATTAACCTTGAATTTGATGTGATTGGAAAATACGTTTCCCGATTGTATGCCAACAAATAACAGCTCTATTCTTTAAAACAAAAAACTCCAATCTAGATTGGAGTTTTTTGTTTTAATTTAAAGCGATAAATGATGTAAATTCCAAGTACTAAAGCAACCAACATCAGTGTTAAAATATTTTCATCAATAGGTAATCCAGGAGGTGGAGGTGGCCTTCTTCTTCCTGTCGGAGAAGGCGGAGCATGATTGGCTGCAAAAGCATTAAAAATGCCTAATACAAAGATCATTAAGGAAAAAAAAACGATTTTAAATAACTTCATGAATTTAGCATAAATCATCCTTAAAGAGTAATTTTCAATAAGATATAATTTTCTGTAAAATAAACACATAGTTTTAACAAAAACAACAGCACTCGTTAAAAAAGCCTGTTTTTTGATAAAAAAAGTACTTCAGACTAATATAAACAAAAAAAATCCTTCAAAAATTTGAAAGATTTTTTTTAATGTGGTCCCACCTGGGCTCGAACCAGGGACCACCTGATTATGAGTCAGGTGCTCTAACCAGCTGAGCTATAGGACCGGTTTCGAGTGTGCAATATTACCACTAATTTTCATTTGCTCCAAATATTTTTGACATAGATTTTAGGATAGTTCAATTATTAACTTTTTTTCCACAGAAACCAACTGAATATTAGAATACTAACTTAAAGTCCATAATAAAATTATTTTAATTCCTGACACAATTCAATCAAGACACCATTCGTGCTTTTAGGGTGCAAAAATGCAACTAACTTATTATCAGCTCCTTTTTTTGGAGTTTCATTCAAAACTATAAATCCTTCTTTTTTCAAACGTGCTATTTCTGAAACAATATCTTCAACATCAAAAGCAATATGATGAACTCCTTCCCCTTTTTTTTCTAAAAACTTAGCAATAGGACTTTCTGGATTAGTTGCCGCCAAAAGCTCAATTTTATTTGGTCCATTCATAAAAAAAGAAGTAGTCACACCCTCCGTTTCTACATCTTCAAATTTGTAAGCCGGAGCGCCAAAGAGTTTTTCAAAAACTACATTAGAAACTTCTAAATCCTTAACTGCAATCCCAATATGTTCTATTTTTCTCATCATTTATACTATCAATTCAACGTTGTTTTCAAATTCGTGCAGTACACTAACTGCAATAAAATTTGTTTGACGTAAAATTAAACATTAAAAAGAAAAAACAACTGCCCTGATAAAAGTAAGTTGAATTAAATCCCTCATAATAATTCGATAAAAAATACCAATCGCACGAATTATAATTGTTATTTTGTAAATTCTAATTTAGAATTGATATGTTAAAAAACAATTTAAAATACACCTTATTCGTATTGCTTTTTATTGCCGTAGGTTGCGCCAAAAGAGGTTCTATTACTGGCGGATTAAAAGATACCATAGCCCCTGTTTTAAAAATAAGTTTCCCGAAGAACTTCAGCACTAACTTCGAAGGAAATGAAATCAAGTTGGTATTTGATGAAAATGTTAAACTGAAAAATTTGAACAAACAGTTGATTATTTCACCACCTATGAAAAATGAGCCGCTGATTTTACCAACAACGGCAAGCAAAACGATTTCAATCACGATAAAAGATACACTACAACCAAATACAACGTATAGCTTTAATTTTGGACAAAGTATTGCTGACAACAATGAAGGAAATCCTTTGAATCAATTCCAATATGTATTTTCAACTGGTGACTATATTGACTCTTTAAGCCTTGGCGGATCAGTAAAAAGCGCTTATGACAAAGAGGTCGAACCGTTCGTTTCCGTAATGCTTTACGAAGTGAATGATAGCTTTAAAGACTCCATTATTTATACCCAAAATCCAAGATACGTTACCAACACCTTGGACAGTTTGAAAACATTTCGTTTAGACAATTTAAAACCTGGAAAATACCTTCTTGTAGCCATGAAAGACTACAACAGCAACAATAAATACAATCCAAAAACAGACAAAATTGGGTTTAACAAAGGCTTTATTACTATTCCAAATGATACGCTTTACGAATTAGAGTTGTTTACAGAAACCCTTCCTTTTAAAACTTTCAAACCAAGTCAAGCATCCGGAAACCGATTGCTTATGGGATTTGAAGGCAAAATAAATTCTGCCGCAGCAAGACCCAAAATAATTTTAAAAAACAACAAAGATATTCTGTCTACTGTCATTACTAAATTTCCAAAAAAAGATTCCCTTCAAATCTGGCATAAACCTATTAAAGCTGATTCACTAAATTTGGCTGTAGCCAAAGACCAGTACGAAACCAATTTCACCTTTAAAATAAAAGACCAAAAAAAGGACACGTTGAGTATTTCAGCCATACAAACAAACAATTTGAAATTTCGAGAACGGTTTACTTTAGAGAGCAAAACTCCGTTAATCAGTTTCCAAAATTCAAAAATAAGTCTGACCAATAATGCAAAAACAGAAGTGCCTTTTACTACTGAATACGATGAATTTAATCAAAAATTGTATTTTGATTTCAAAAAAGAACCTTCCGAAAAATACACTTTTACAATTTTACCAGGTGCATTGATTGACTTCTTCGAAAAATCGAATGATACGTTAAACTATAAATTAAGTACTAAAAGCTATTCCGAAATGGCAAATCTAAGGGTTTTATTACAAAATGTACAACAATTTCCCATCATCGTGGAACTCACTAATTCCAAAGGCGATATTTTAGCCTCTGAATATTCGGAAAATGGCACTACAGTCGATTTCAATTTGCTGGAACCTTCTGTATTTTCGCTTCGGGTAATTTATGACACCAATAAAAACAAGGAATGGGATGCTGGTAATTATTTAGAAAAACGTCAGGCTGAGGAAGTAATCTATTCTTCTAAAGAAATATCTCTTCATGCTAATTTTGATTGGGAAGAGATATTTGATTTGAGTCTTCCGTACATTCCAGAACCTAAAAAGAAAACCGACAAGAAGAAATAAAAACTATCTATTTTCTATTTCAAAAGAATCTCTGTCGTTCAAAAAACCCAATTTTTGTCGGGTTTCCAGCATTTTTTGCTTATCTAATTCAACTGGAAACATACCTTCCGTTTCTAGTGGAATTTGAATATAGTTTCCAAGAAAATCGATTACTTGTGAATGGCCAATGTATTCATAGCCATTTGCGTCAGTACCGATTCTATTGACCCCAATCGCATAACTCATGTTTTCTATCGCTCGTGCTTTCAATAAAGCATCCCAAGCATTAGTTCTTATTTTTGGCCAACTCGCCACATAAATCAACACGTCATAGTCCTCTGAATTTCTGGAAAAAGCAGGGAATCGTAAATCATAACAAATCAACGGACAAATTTTCCATCCTAAGTAGTCCACAACTATTTTTTGGTTTCCACTGGTATAAACTTTGTCTTCGCCAGCCAGTGTGAACAAATGCCTTTTATCATAAAACTGGATTTCTCCGGAAGGAAACACAAATACTAATCTATTGTAAAAATTCCCGTTTTCCTCTATTACTAAACTTCCAGTAATAGCGCAGTTTCTGGCTTTCGCCAAAACTGTAAGCCAACTTATTGTTTCGCCTTGCATAGTTTCAGCGACATGTTCAGGATTCATCGTAAAACCGCTGCTAAACATTTCCGGCAATACAATTAAATCAACCGCTGAAGTGATTTCATTGATTTTTGCTTCGAAATAATTTCGGTTGACTTTTGGGTTTTCCCAAATTAAAGGAGCTTGAATCAGGATGACTTTCATTTTTTTATTTTTTGTAAAAATAAGAAATATCACAACACCATAAGTTCATTATATTAGCAAAAAAAACTTTATGAAAAAGATATTAGTCGTAATAGCAATGTTATTCAATATTTTGATTTTTGGCCAGGAAAAATCAGGAGCGAAACAATTTTGGGAAAACCTGCAGAAACAATGCGGCAAATCATTTATCGGAGAAGTCAAAGAAGGCGCTGCCAATGAAACTTTTCGAGATAAAAAATTGGTAATGCATGTTCGCAATTGTGACAAAAAGACGATTCGAATTCCGTTTTTTGTAGGAAATGATAAATCAAGAACTTGGGTATTGACGTACAAAAACGACCGTATTCAATTGAAACATGACCATCGTCACGAAGATGGCTCTGAAGATAAGGTGACACAATACGGTGGGACAACCACAAATTCTGGATCATCGATGCTTCAGTTTTTTCCGGCAGATCAAGAAACCCGTAATTTGATTCCAAATGCTGCTGCAAATGTCTGGTGGATTACTTTAGACGAAACTTCTTTTACCTATAATCTAAGACGCATCGGTTCAGACCGATTGTTTTCCGTGAAATTTGACATTACAAAAGGAGTACCAACACCTTCCGCACCTTGTGGATGGAAAGACTAAACTAGTTCTGAAATCTAACTTTTAACCATAAAAAAACGCATTCAAATTTGACATTGAATGCGTTTTAAATTACTATTTAATCTTTCGACCAGATTTGGACTTTAAGACATATTATCCTTTCAAACTTGCAGATAAATATTCTCTATTCATTCGAGCAATATTTTCAAGAGAAATTCCTTTTGGACATTCTACTTCGCAAGCTCCGGTATTTGTACAGTTACCAAAACCTTCGGCATCCATTTGGCTCACCATGTTCAACACACGGTCAGTAGCTTCCACTTTTCCTTGCGGTAATAAGGCAAATTGAGACACTTTAGCAGAAACAAATAACATAGCCGAAGAGTTTTTGCAACTCGCTACACAAGCGCCACAACCAATACATGTTGCAGCATCAAATGCTCTATCTGCATCGTGTTTAGGAATAGGAATTGTATTGGCATCAATAGTATTTCCAGATGTGTTCACAGAAATAAAACCACCAGATTGCTGGATTCTATCAAATGCGCCTCTATCAACCACTAAATCTTTAATTACGGGGAATGCTTTTGCTCTAAAAGGTTCTATAAAAATAGTGTCCCCATCTTTAAATTTACGCATGTGCAATTGACACGTTGTAACCAAACGGTCAGGTCCATGCGCTTCACCATTAATGAACAAAGAACACATTCCGCAAATTCCTTCGCGACAATCATGGTCAAAAGCAACAGTATCTTCTCCTTTTACGATTAATTCATCGTTCAAAATGTCAAGCATTTCAAGAAAAGACATATCTGGTTCAATTCCATCAATTGGATATTCAACTATTTTTCCTTCTGAGGCGGCATTTTTCTGACGCCATATTTTTAATGTAAGTTTCATTTTTTTTGTAAGTATTAAGTATTAAGACTTAAGTATCGAGACTTTTCTAAATACTATTTATAACTTCTTTGAACTAGTTTAACATTTTCGAACATTAACTCTTCTTTATGTAATACTGCATCGCTAGGATTACCTTTGTATTCCCATGCTGCAACGTATGCAAAGTTTTCGTCGTCACGTTGTGCTTCTCCTTCCGGTGTTTGATACTCTTCACGGAAGTGACCTCCACAAGATTCATTTCTATGTAGGGCATCTTTGGCAAACAACTCACCTAATTCAAGGAAATCAGCAATACGAAGTGCTTTAGCCAACTCTGGGTTAAAACTGTTCGCTGTTCCAGGAATTTTTACCTCTTTATAGAATTCTTCTCTAATTGCTGCAATTTCATTTTGTGCTTCTGTTAAACCTTTAGCATTACGAGCCATTCCAACTTTATCCCACATGATTTTTCCTAATTTCTTATGGAAATAATCCGCTGGTTTAGAACCTCCGTTACTCATTAAAGCCTCAATCTGTTGCTTAACATTTTTCTCTGCTTGTTCAAATTCTGGAGAATCAGTAGAGATGGTACCCATTTTAATATCTGGGGCTAAATAATCCCCAATGGTGTAAGGAAGAACAAAATATCCATCTGCCAAACCTTGCATTAATGCAGAAGCTCCCAATCTGTTCGCTCCGTGGTCTGAAAAGTTAGATTCTCCAATAGAGAAACAACCAGGAATTGTAGTTTGTAAGTTATAATCAACCCAAGTTCCTCCCATCGTGTAATGCACGGCTGGATAAATCATCATAGGAGTTGAATATGGATTTTCGTCTACAATTTTCTCGTACATCTGGAACAAGTTACCATATTTATTGGCTACAACTTCTGTTCCTAATTTAATAACCAAAGCTTTATCATTTTCGTCTAAATGCTTTAATCTCGCTTGATCTACTCCGTATCTTTCAATTGCAGCAGCAAAATCAAGATAAACAGCTTCTCCTGTTTTGTTAACACCAAAACCGGCATCACATCTTTCTTTAGCCGCACGAGAAGCAATATCTCTAGGCACTAAATTTCCAAAAGCAGGATATCTTCTTTCTAAATAATAATCTCTATCGGCTTCTGCAATTTGGGTTGGTTTTAATTTTCCATCTCTAATCGCCTTGGCATCTTCTAATTTTGCAGGAACCCAAATACGGCCATCATTACGCAAGGATTCTGACATTAACGTCAATTTTGCCTGATGCTCTCCAGATACCGGAATACAAGTTGGGTGAATTTGTGTGTAACAAGGATTTGCAAAAAACGCTCCTCTTTTGTGAATTTTCCAAGCTGCGGTTACATTACTTCCCATCGCATTCGTCGAAAGGAAAAAGACGTTTCCGTAGCCTCCGGAAGCAATAACTACAGCATGAGCAGAATGTCTTTCGATTTCTCCCGTAACCAAATTACGCGCTATTATTCCTCTTGCTTTACCGTTTACGATTACTAAATCCAGCATCTCGTGACGGTTGTGCATTTTTATTTTTCCACGACCTATTTGGCGGTTCATTGCTGAATACGCCCCTAATAATAATTGTTGTCCTGTTTGTCCTTTGGCATAAAAAGTTCTAGAAACTAATGTACCTCCAAAAGAACGGTTGTCAAGTAATCCGCCATATTCACGGGCAAAAGGTACACCTTGAGCCACACACTGGTCAATAATATTGGTAGAAACCTCAGCAAGACGGTGAACGTTTGCTTCACGAGCGCGGTAATCGCCACCTTTTACAGTATCATAAAACAAACGGAACGTTGAATCTCCGTCTCCTTGATAATTTTTTGCAGCGTTGATTCCCCCTTGTGCCGCAATCGAGTGCGCACGACGCGGTGAATCTTGAAAACAAAATGCTTTTACGTTATATCCTAACTCTGCCAACGTTGCAGCAGCCGAACCTCCAGCTAAACCTGTACCAACTACAATAATATCTAAATTACGTTTGTTAGCAGGATTTACTAAATTAATGTGATCTTTATAATTTGTCCATTTGTCCGAAATTGAACCGCCTGGAATTTTTGAATCTAATGCCATTTATAATTGAATATTAATGATTGAAATAATGAAATAATGCAATAAAAATAAATCCAAAAGGAACTACAATTGCAAAAGCATATCCTAATGTATGCAACGATTTTGAATATTTATTATTAAAACCTACAGATTGGAACGAAGAATTGAAACCGTGCCACAAGTGTAACGATAACAAAAGAAACGAAACGCAATAAATTGCCGTACGAATCCCACTTTCAAATTTATGCGTCAACTCAGCGAAATATCTGGTTTCGTCGAGAGGGTTAACCTCTACATATTTATACACCATTTCTGGAACCCAGAAATCGTAAAAATGTAGTCCCAAGAAAGCTAAGACAACTAAACCACTAACAATCATATTTCTTGAAGCCCAAGAAGAGTTAGCCGCCCCGTTATTCTTTGCATAAGAAATTGGTCTTGCACTGTTATTTTTAATTTCCAAAACCATACCCATTACAAAGTGGAAAACTACACCAAAAATAAGAATTGGTTGAAACACAAATTGAACCAATGGATTATTTCCCATAAAATGAGAAATAGAGTTAAAAGTATCAGGACTAAAAACCGAGGTACTGTTTATAAAAAAATGTTGTGCTAAAAATAAAATTAAGAAAAGTCCAGAAAGCGCCATAGCGACTTTTTTTGCTATCGATGACTTTAATAATGCAGATTTTGCCATAGGAATTTGAATAAATTAATTTAAAAATCATACAAAAATAAAGCAATTAGTAATGAACTACAACCTTTTCGCTTTAATTTATAATGATTTTAAAGTGTTAAGCCCTAAAACTTAATAATTTGCTAAAAATCAGTACTTAAGACGCTATAAACCTGTGATTTAGTTAAACAAAAGTGAATAATTATGAAATTAATCCAATCTGCAGAATAACGATAATTCACAGAAATTCCAGCTAAATTTACAATATCAATAATTTTGGTGGTAATTAAACTTCAAATTCCTAAAAGTTTAATAAACACTCTTTTTACAGTCTGAAATAAATTGTCATCAAACTCCTAACTTTTACTTTTTTAAGAAAAAATTTTAGAATAAAAATAGGAATTTACACCATTTTTTTTATCCGTTAAATGAAGAAAATTTACAGTTGAACTTTCGCTGCTTTTCTATTAAAAGATAATATTTATTTAACTGAATTTTGTCATGTATTGCTGTACGATTAAATCCGTGTTTTCATGGCGCATTTTTTGCTCTAACTGAATTGGCGGTGAAGCTCTTTCCAAACAATTCTTAACCGCACAGGTTTCACAGGTAACCCCGACAATCTGTTTCTTAAGAGAATCATTTTCGATAAACTTAAATTTTTTCTTCATTCCCGGCGTAATCAATATACCTACCGAAATACTGCGGATACAATCTACCTTAAACGGATCCGGTGTTGCGGATGAAAAAACAAGGTATTCATTTTTACTGTTTTCATAACTGGAGATTTGCGCGTCAAAAAAGTGGTTTTTATTTTGCTTCAAAGACTCCTCAATTGTGCGTATCGAAACCCATCTTCGGCAGTAATGCTCATTCATTTCATTCGCATGCGGTTCCTGCTGATTCGTGATGTGTAATTCTTTTTTTATTTGATAAGTATCCGTTCCTATTTGATGAGACAGTCTTAGAAAAAAGAGGTTTTTCAGCTGAAAATCTTTTGGTAAAATGTTAGTCAATCTTTGATAAAACGATTCTGGAGAGACATTAAACCCACTCATCAAAGCAATCATCTCCTCAGGCTTTGGATTTGTCTTTGACAAAAATAAGTTTAGTTCGTCTATCAGTTTTTGTCTTGGAATAAGCAATGCTCCCGCAAAATATGAAGCGTAAAAATTATTCAAAACCTGATCAAAATTATCAAATTTAATCCAACTGAACGTATACAACCTATCGGTAATCTCAAGATAATTATAGGCTATTTCTTTAGCCAGAATAAACGCTTTTTGAGGTTCGTCAATATCTAATGAAAGTAACAAAGTCTTACTTTTTGGCACAAAAATAGATCTCAAATCCCCCAATTGTTCTTGTTCAGAAAAAACGAGCTCTTTTATCGTGTAAGCATATTCTTCAATTAATATCGCCGTGAGTTCTTCAATCGAAATTTTGGTGTCGATATTTACATAAAACGCTTTGGAAAACTGCAAAACCTTTTGCTCTAAATCTTCAAAATAATTCGTGTGCGCTTCCTGATACGAACGCAACGAAGCCAAAAAGAAACTCTCTCTGGTCAAATTATAATGTTGGGCAATCTCAATAATTGTACTTATAAACGCATTGACTTTTGCAGGAGCGTTAGCAATAATATCAATAAGGTCATTTTCCTGAATCCCAAAAATCTCCAAAGGAATCTCTTTTAAAATGCCAGATTTCAGGATTTCTCCAATGGGCGCCAAATTATTATCCAGTTTTAATGAAACCATATTGTCATAAGAAACATCCAGTTTTTCAGACAGCAGAATGATTTTATCCGTTTTGGGATACTTTTTGCCTTTTTCAATTTCGTTCAAATACGATTTTGAAAGGTCCGTTATTTTTGCCAATCCAAATAAAGACAAATTCTTATTTGTACGTGCCTGCTTAAGTTTTAATCCAAAAATCAACTTGATATAATCCTTTTCTATGTTCATATCTCAAAGATAAGCTAAAAAATATTTAAGCCAAAAAAAATATTTTTACTTTTTAGCGTACGTTCGCTTGTTTAGTAAAAAACTTTTTGTATCATTGCACTGTTAAACAATCACATATTATTAACAAACATTCATTATTGTTAAATTAAATACGTTTTAAAATGAATTTAAAAGAAGTATATTCGAAAAATTTGTTAAATTTTTCAGAAGAAACCACCGAGCATTACCCGGAAATCTTAACTGACGAAGCAATGACTTTTTTGTCTCTACTTCATGAAAATTTTAATGAAAAAAGACTAACGCTTTTAGAGGAACGAAAAAAGCAACAAGTTTTATTTGATCAAGGTGCATTACCCACTTTTCCTGCTGAAACAAAAACCATCAGAGAGAGCAACTGGGAAGCTGCTAAAACTCCTGAAGATTTATTAGACCGAAGAGTCGAAATAACGGGACCAGTAGACCGAAAAATGGTAATCAATGCATTGAATTCGGGGGCAAAAACCTTCATGGCTGATTTTGAAGACAGCACTTCACCAACTTGGAGTAATTTAATGACGGGTCAACAAAACCTGAAAGACGCCATAAATAAAACTATTTCTCTTGAAGACAGTATAAAACATAAAAAATACAGTCTGAACGACAAAACTGCCGTACTGCTTGTTCGTCCAAGAGGATTGCATTTAACGGAGAAAAATATTTTGATTAAAGGAGAACAAACTTCTGGTTCCCTAATTGACTTTGGATTGTATGCTTTCCATAATCACAAGCAACTTATTGAAGATGGAACGGCACCGTATTTTTATATTCCAAAATTAGAACATTATCTGGAAGCGAGATGGTGGAATGAAGTTTTCGAATTCACGCAAGAATATTTGGGAGTAAAAAACGGAACATTCAAAGCAACAGTTTTAATCGAAACGATAACTGCCAGTTTTCAATTAGACGAAATCATTTTTGAACTGAAAGATCATATCGTAGGTCTTAATTGCGGGCGCTGGGATTATATTTTTTCTTACATCAAAAAACTAAGAAAAAACCCAGCTTTCATCGTTCCAAACCGAGATCAAGTGACCATGACTGCACCATTTATGAGTGCGTATTCACAATTAGTTATTCAAAGATGCCACAAACGAAACATTCATGCAATAGGTGGAATGGCCGCACAAATTCCGATAAAAAATAATGAAGAAGCCAACAAAACAGCTTTCGACAAAGTAATTGCCGACAAAGAACGTGAGGCAAAAAATGGACATGACGGAACATGGGTGGCACATCCGGATTTGGTTTCACTGGCCATGACCGTATTCGATAAATACATGCCGACCAAAAATCAGATTCATGTTAAAAGAGAAGACGTACACATTACCGAAAGTGATTTGCTGGAAACTCCAAAAGGAACAATTACAGAGGAAGGCGTTCGAAAAAATATCAGTATTTCAATTTTATATATCGCTTCATGGCTCAACGGACAAGGTGCAGCGGCCTTACACAATTTAATGGAAGATGCTGCTACTGCTGAGATTTCGAGATCACAATTATGGCAATGGCTTCAAAACGAAGTGATTTTGGACAATCAAAAAGTATTGAATGAAAAATACTATCATCGATTGGCTATGGAAGAATTCGAAAAAATCAGAAAGCTCGTGGGAGATGAAAATCATGTAAAACAGAAATATAGACTAGCCGAACAATTATTAGACATTCTGGTAGTCAACGACAATTTTATCGAATTTTTGACTATTCCAGGATATAAATACATTTAAAATTGCAATTGCTATAAAATCAACATTAATAAAAAAATTAAAAACACTATTAAACTTTAATACACGATGAAAACTACAGAAACAAGAATTCAAGAATTAGTTACCGACTGGATTACTAACCCAAGATGGAATGGTATTGAGCGCCCATACTCTGCTGAAGAAGTGGTGAAATTGCAAGGTTCTTATCAAATAGAACACAGTGTAGCCAGAATTGGAGCCAATAATTTATGGAACAAACTAAACGCTCAGGATTTTGTAGCAGGACTTGGCGCACTTACCGGAAACCAAGCAATTCAAGAAGTGGAAGCAGGATTAGATGCTATATATTTGAGCGGATGGCAGGTTGCTGCTGATGCAAATGTAGCTGGAGAAATGTATCCTGACCAATCTTTATATCCTGCTAACAGCGTTCCGTTAGTAGTGAAACGCATTAATAATGCCCTGTTGAGAGCAGACCAAATACAAGTAGTAAACGGAACTGCGGATAAAAAAGAATATCTAGTTCCTATTGTAGCAGATGCAGAGGCTGGTTTCGGCGGAAACCTAAATGCTTTCGAATTAATGAAAGCGATGATCGAAGCGGGAGCTGCCGGGGTTCACTTTGAAGACCAATTAAGTTCTGCTAAAAAATGCGGACACTTAGGTGGAAAAGTATTGGTTCCTACTCAAGAGGCTATCAATAAATTAATTGCAGCACGTTTAGCAGCTGACGTAATGGGAACACCAACAATTGTTGTTGCCCGTACAGATGCAGATGCAGCTAACTTATTGACTAGCGATATTGACCCAAGAGATGCCAAATTCATCACGGGTGAAAAAACTGGAGAAGGTTTTTTCTATGTAAATTGTGGCGTGGAGCAAGGAATTGACAGAGGATTGAGTTATGCGCCTTATGCTGATTTAATTTGGATGGAGACCAGCAATCCGGATCTTGATTACGCAAGAAAATTTGCTGAAGGAATTCACGCGAAATTTCCAGGAAAAATGTTGGCTTACAACTGTTCGCCTTCTTTCAACTGGGCTGCTAAGTTATCCGTGGCTGAAATGGAAACGTTCAGAGAAGATCTTGCGGCAATGGGATACAAATTCCAATTCATCACTTTAGCTGGATTCCATGCACTAAATACCAGCATGTTCGAATTGTCTAAAGCATACAAAGAAAGAGGAATGGCCGGCTATTCTGAATTGCAGGAAAGAGAATTTGCTTTGCAAAAACACGGTTTCAAAGCGGTAAAACACCAAGGTTTCGTAGGGACTTCTTATTTTGATGCGGTACAAAATACTGTGACAGTTGGGAAATCATCTACAACTGCAATGAAAGACTCTACTGAAGCTGCTCAGTTTTAAACAAAGTAACAACCATAAAAAAACACGATTTCAGATGAAATCGTGTTTTTTGTTTTTAAAATAAAATGACTGTTTATTTTGATTCTATAATTTCAAGGTCTGTAACAACTTTCTCTTTTCCTTTTTGAATACTTATTTTGTTCACCGAAACCGGAAGGTAATATTTGCCGTTTTTAGCTTGTTCCAATTTTAGTTTTTTGTCTTTATTTTTCCAATTATCAGCAGTTGCTTTCGTTATGGAAAGATCATAAACATGTTTGTTCAATCCTTTTACGGCTTTTACTTTCTGAGAATAGACCACTTCTTTCAAGCTGTTTTTAATTTGCAACAGCACCTCTGCATCGCCATTCGAATAAAACCATATCTCCGCTTTTGGCTCTGAAGCCTTAGCCCAAGAACTCCAGCTGTTTCCCCATTCTTTTGATTTTTTTATCTTTTTAAGTTCAAAAACATGAAGATTTTCCGCTACAACTTTATCATTCAGTTGTCGCACTTGATCCAAATTAACTTTATACACCGAACGACCGTGAGTTCCCACCACTAAATCTTTTGCTATCTTTTGAATTACTAGATCGTGAACCGCCACGCTTGGAATTCCGTTAGAAAAATCATCCCAAGATGTTCCTTTGTTTAAGGAAACATACAAGCCGTTATCCGTTCCCACATATAAAACATTCTCGTTTACGTTATCCTCCACAATTACATTCACTGGACTTGCAGGCAAATTATTGGCTATATTTTTCCAGGTTTGACCAAAATCATCTGACTTATAAACATAACTGGTGAAATCATCATTTCGATATCCGTTCAAAGTCGCATACACTCTCTCTTTCTTATGTGCCGAAGCCACGACTCTCGAAACCCAGCGGTTTTGCGGTAAATTTCCTGAAATTTTGTTCCAAGTCGCCCCGCCATCTTTCGAAATATGAATCAATCCATCGTCACTTCCTGTATAAAGTAACCCAAACTGCAAGGTACTTTCACTGATAGCAGCGATTGTCCCAAAAGCAACATTCCCTTCTTTTGCTCCTTGCGTTAAATCAGGCGAAATAGCCGTCCAAGTTTCCCCTTGATTCATCGAACGATGTAAGAAATTAGATCCCATGTATAAAATATCCTGATTGTGTGAAGACAATAAAATAGGCGTCTGCCAATTGAATCGAAAGGGCTTTTCGTCCTTTTTTGGCTTTGGCGAAATATACTCTCGCTTGTTATTCGCACGATCAATTCTGTAATAATTCCCAAATTGAAACCCTGTAAAAACAATATTTGGATTTCTTTTGTCTATTTGAGTCTGCATTCCGTCACCACCCATCAAATTTTCGTATGGATAATTTCCGGTTTGGTACCATTCTGAGGAATATTTATAATCACTTG
The DNA here is from genome assembly GCF_900112975.1 of Flavobacterium xueshanense. Taxonomy (GTDB): domain Bacteria; phylum Bacteroidota; class Bacteroidia; order Flavobacteriales; family Flavobacteriaceae; genus Flavobacterium; species Flavobacterium xueshanense. Next base: position 57,269 of record NZ_FONQ01000014.1, read on the forward strand.
GGCCAACCCAAACCCCATTATCCTGCATGCCGCCATAAATATTATACGGTTCTTGCTCATCGACATTCACTGCATAAAACTGACTTACTGAGTGCGAATTACTTTTTACCCAATGCGCTCCATCATCATACGAAATGTTCAAACCGCCATCATTTCCATTGATTAAATGCCCTGATTTATTTGGGTTAACCCAAACTACGTGATGATCCGAGTGAACATTTTCCTCGCTTATGGATGTAAATGTTTTTCCGCCATCATTTGATTTTATAATGGGCACACCCGATAAATAAATTTTATTGACATCGTTTGGATCAACTGAAATAACACTAAAATAATATCCGTACGAATAAAAGAAATCATCGATAAAATCCTGATGAGTCTTCGTCCAGTTTTTCCCTCCATTACTTGATTTGTACACTTCGGCTCCAATTACTTCTGTCTCGGCTAAATTATTTATCGCATCCAGAACCACTTTTGCGGCTTCGTTAGGTTGCAAATACCCGTTTTGAACCCAATGTTTGATATTTTCGGCCCTGTATTTTTCGGTTAAACCGTAATTCTTTAAAATAGAATTCAAACTTTTATTAGGTAATTTCAGGAATTCGTCCCCAGGCATGGAAAACGCAACCGGTAACGAATTACTTTTTTTAGATTGTAAAGGTCTTTTGAATTGGTTGTCCAAAATGGCATACACGTTTTCATCATCATATACCGCTAAACCAATACGACCAACGCCTTCTCCAACCGGAAATCCGCTTTCAGCATTCGTTGTGAAAAGTTTCCATGTCAATCCCGCATCTTCACTTTTATAAATTCCCGAAGTAGCGCCACTTCCTATAAAATCCCAAGCCTTTCTGTCTTTACTCCAAGAAGCCGCATATTGAACCTTAAAGTTTTTTGGCGAAACAGCCACATCTATAATTCCGGTTTCATCATCGATATAAAGGGTTTTACTCCACGTTTTTCCGCCATTTGTCGTTTTATAAATCCCTCTTTCTTCATTTTTTGAATACAAATGACCCACTGCACCCACAACAACTTCATCTGGATTTGATGGATTTATCAGGATTCTACTGATGTGATGGCTGTCATGCAATCCCATATTTTGCCAAGTCTTTCCTTTATCTTCGGATTTCAAAACTCCAATTCCGGCATAAGAAGATCGGGACGAATTAACTTCGCCAGTTCCTACCCAAATCGTTCCTCGTTTCCAGTCTATCGCGATATCACCCACATTTTGCGTAGGCGCCGCATCCATAACTGGTGAAAAACTCATTCCGTTATTATTCGTGTACCAAAGTCCGCCCGAAGCATAGCCCACATAAAACTCGGTTGGATTTTCGGGATTTACATCCACATCCACCACTCTGCCGCTCATTACCGTTGGACCCACATTTTCGAAAGCAACATTTTGAAAAAGCGATTGTTTCTCCATTGTTTTTTTGGCTTCCAATGATTGCTGAATCGCTTCGGCAGAAACTTGTCCCCAAGAGACACTTTGTACAATAAGAGCCGAAAAGAGTACTATTTTTTTCATGTAAATTAATTTGAGTTGGAAAATTAATCATAAAAATAGTTATCTGAAAATTTTATAGTGTAATTAACATCCGTTTCTCTCAAAGTTAGTATTTTTGATTATTCAATATATAAAAAGAATTGTAATGAAATAAGCGTAGCCAGGAATGGTATCAAAACCAATACTGGCGCTCTGCGAATTACACATGACCCATAAAAAACAATAAAAATCAACAAATGAAATACCATCAAATTGACCGAGATTTATTTATAAAAAATAGAGAAAAATTCATGGCTCAGATGAAGCCAAACAGCGTCGCTGTTTTCAATTCTAATGATATTTATCCCGTTTCTGCAGATAGTACGTTGCCTTTTGCACAACACCGCGACATCTTTTATCTGAGCGGAGTAGATCAGGAAGAAAGCATTTTATTGCTTTTCCCGGATGCGCCTTACGAGCACCAAAGAGAAATGGTATTCTTGAAAGAAACCAGTGAGCACATTGCGATTTGGGAAGGCGAGAAACTGACTAAAGAACGTGCTTTTGAAGTAACAGGAATAAGAACTGTGTATTGGTTGCAGGAATTTGAAAAAGTCTTATTTGAGATGATGACTCACGCTGACACGATTTACATCAATACCAACGAGCATTACCGCGCTACAGTAGAAACTGAAACTCGCGAAGCCCGTTTTGTAAAATGGTGGAAAGAGAAATATCCGGCGCATGCTGTTGCAAAAAGTAACCCGATATTACAACGCCTTCGTTCTGTAAAAGAAATCGAAGAACTGGATTTAATCCAAAAAGCCTGTAATATTACGGAACTCGGTTTTAGAAGAATATTGCCTTTCGTGAAACCAAATGTAACCGAATACGAAATTGAAGCCGAGCTAATTCACGAATTCATTCGCAACCGTTCCAGAGGTTTCGCTTACACGCCAATTATTGCTTCCGGTAACAATGCTAATGTATTGCATTATATAGAGAACAATCAACAATGCAAAGCCGGTGATTTGATTTTACTGGATGTTGCTGCTGAATATGCGAATTATTCCAGTGACATGACGCGTACCATTCCGGTTTCAGGAACGTATACCAAAAGACAAAAAGAAGTGTACAACGCCGTTTTACGTGTAAAAAACGAAGCGACTAAAATGCTGACAACAGGCACACTTTGGAAACAATATCATATCGAAGTTGGGAAATTAATGACTTCAGAATTGCTAGGTTTAGGCCTTATTGACACAGCCGATGTACAAAACGAAAAGCCGGAATGGCCCGCTTACAAAAAATATTTCATGCACGGAACATCACACCACATGGGATTGGACACGCACGATTACGGAATCCTGACCGAACCCATGCAAGCCAATATGGTTTTCACCGTAGAGCCTGGAATTTACATTCCTGCCGAAGGTTTCGGAATCCGTCTGGAGGACAATATCATCGTTCAGGAAAGCGGCGAACCATTTAACATGATGCGTAATATCCCAATTGAAGTAGACGAAATCGAAGAATTAATGAACAGTTAATTCCTCAAAAACTTACAAGGAAATCGGTTTACAGCAATGTGAACCGATTTTTTTTGGGCGCAACCCAGCCTCCGTAAACTCCGGCTGCGTCGGGCTATTCGCTGCAAATGAAATTCACTGAACTTCTATGAAAATAAACACAACGTGAAGTAAGTCCTCGTCTCGTCCAAAAAGACGAGACTGTGGGCTTTCCGCTATTATCCCTTGCGCACTTCAACGAGAAAATTTATAACTCCAAAACATCAATTCCAAAATCCATCTTAAAGCTGTAACTTTATAATCTTGCTGCCGAATTATTTAAAAACTTAAAACACACAAATCATGCAAGCACACGAAATAGAGTATCACATATACGGCGAGGAAATGCAATATGTAGAAATAGAATTGGACCCACAGGAAATTGTAATTGCCGAAGCCGGAAGTTTTATGATGATGGACAATAATATCCAAATGGAAACTATTTTTGGAGACGGTTCCGGACAAGAAAACGGATTGTTCGGCAAACTTTTAAGTGCCGGAAAAAGAGTTCTGACCGGCGAAAGTCTTTTTATGACCGCGTTCATCAATCAAAACAATACTAAAAGCAAAGTTTCCTTTGCCTCACCATATCCCGGAAAAATTATCCCAATTGACTTAACGCAATTTGGCGGAAAATTCATTTGCCAAAAAGATGCCTTTCTCTGTGCCGCTAAAGGCGTTTCAGTGGGAATCGAATTCTCTAAAAAACTGGGGCGCGGATTGTTTGGAGGCGAAGGTTTTATCATGCAAAAAATAGAAGGCGATGGTCTGGCATTCGTACATACCGGCGGAACATTGGCCAAAAAAGAATTAGCAGCAGGCGAAATCCTAAAAGTCGACACGGGTTGCATCGTAGGTTTTACCAAAGATGTCGATTACGATATTGAGTTTATTGGCGGGATCAAGAATTCAATTTTTGGTGGCGAAGGTTTATTTTATGCCACGCTTCGTGGCCCGGGAACAGTTTATGTACAATCCTTGCCTTTCAGCCGACTCGCGGACAGGATCATCGCATCTGCACCAAGAGCTGGCGGAAACAGTCGCGATGAAGGCAGTTTATTAGGCGGATTAGGAATCATGCTCGATGGCGACAGACGATTTTAAATTTCATAAACGGCTTTCAGAAATGGAAGCCGTTTTTATTTTAAAGGAAGTTGAATTTGTGGTAAAGGTTGACAAAGTGTTTTGTTTACAATCTTTTCTCTCATTAATTTCTTTTTATTAAAATGTCTTGATATATTTTGAATAATTTCAGTGTAGTTATCAGTTCCATTCTCTTTTTGATGGTAAAAAACCTTTATTGATATACAATTTGGATGTTCAAAAATTGTATTAAGCATAGTTCTATCTGATAATCCGCAAGAATGACCCATTATATAAACTTGAAATTTCTTATCACTTTCAACAAAATCTAAAAGACGTTTGTAATTTGAACTTTGTAGATATTGAAAAGACTTAAAATTTCTTAAATACTCATTATCATCTATGTTTTCAATCATTTTATAATCGTCGTCCATTTCGTCTCCAAAACCAAAATTAACTCTATTTATAGAATCGTTTAGTTTACCATGGATGTAATTTATTTGTTTAGCATATGCAAATCCATAAAAATATTCTTGTACTAATTTTGTGTAATTAAAATTTAAAAAAAAAGTCGTGAGATCATAATTTTTTTGTGCTTTTTGCAGAAATTCTTTAACATATAATTGATCACTATTTTGAAATTCATTTAGAAATTCTTTCTCGTCAAATCTGTTTATTAATTCTGGTAAGAGAATATCTTGAATGGGATTATCTCTAAACAACGTAAAATCATATTGTTCTTCAATTTTTTCTTTTAAATATTTTTCTAAAAGATTTTTAACTTGTTCAAATTCTTTGTTTAGAATAATTGTTTGTGCCTTTTTTTCTCTATTTGATAAAGAAGCTAATTTCACAATTATTTTTAACTTATTGTAATATTCATTTTCAATATCTACCCAATTTTCAATTGAATTATCACAAATTATTTTAAAAAATGAATTTTTAAAATTGACTTCAAAATAACCATAACCTTTTTCTTTATTTCTTTCAACAAGAGTCATCAATTCTTTGTATGATCTTATATTATTAAAAGCTTCAAAATCCAAATCACTATACATACTTCCTAATTCACATGATAATTTAACAAAATTATCATTATCATATTCTAACTTTCTTTCTTTAGTTTTACAAACGCCTCTCCAATAATCATCAATAAAATCCTTATAAGAAGTTGGTAATCCATGCGCCAAATCAAATCCGTTTCCAATAATAACAAGTCTGTTCATATTTATAAAATGCTTTTCTCAAATATACTATTTTTAATACAAGCGCATTCATGAATTGCTTACATGAGCTTATATTTCTTAAATGGTTAAAAAAATAAAATACTACTTTTGTAGTCTAAATTTTCATTTTGAAACAAATTCTCTTTAAAAACACCAACATCTCCTATTCCGATACCGGGAAAGGAACCGCTATTGTCTTTCTTCATGGTTTTCTGGAAAACAAAGGCATGTGGGATTTTTATATTCCGGAGTTTGCTAAAAAAAACCGTGTCATCACCATTGATTTGCTGGGACATGGCGAAACGGAATGTTTGAGTTACGTCCAAACGATGGAAGATAATGCGGATGCGGTTCATGCTGTTTTATCGGATTTGCGTATCCGAAAGGCCGTTTTTGTCGGACATTCTATGGGCGGTTATGTCGCATTGGCTTTCGCCGAATTGTATCCCGACATGATAAAAGGATTGGTTTTATTAAACTCGACCGCAAGAGCCGACAGCGAGGAACGAAAAATAAATAGGGACCGCGCTATCAAAGCAGTAAAACAATCTTTTATGAACTTTGTTTCACTTTCTATCGCTAATTTATTTAGTGAATCCAACAGAGAACGACTTTCATCAGAAATAGAAAGCGTAAAAAAAGAAGCTTTAAAAACACCGTTACAAGGAATCGTTGCATCTCTTGAAGGAATGAAAATAAGACAAGATCGGGAAGTTTTGTTGCATCTTACACCCTATCCAAAATTATTGATTCTGGGCGAAAAAGATCCAGTTTTAAATTACGAAGAAACCAAAGAACAAATTGAAAACACCGCAGTGAAACTGGTCACTTTTCCGGACGGACACATGAGTCATATTGAAAATCAAGACCAATTATTAACCGTATTGTTGGCTTTTTTCAAAAGCATTTAAATCATTCCTGATTTCAAATACCCTTTTTCAACCAATTCGCTTTTGTCTTTTAAATGGTGCATTTTCCCTTCTTTCATCAACGCTAGTTTTGTGGAGACTTTAATCACATTTTCATAATTATGATCCGTGATAATAATTCCTTTTACACTGGACATTGCAGTGATTAATTCATTTATCTTTTCAATCATGATTGGCGACAAACCATTATAAGGCTCGTCTAATAAAACAAATTTTGACGCGTTATTCAGGATTAATTTAATTTCTAAATACCGTAATTCGCCCCCCGACAAATGCTTTATTTTTTTGTTCAGCATCAATTGAATCATTTCGTCGGCATAAAAATCTTGTAATTTATCTTTGGAAATAGACAATTGAATCGTCTTTTTTATCGAAAATGAACTTGGAATAAAATTATCCTGAGGTAAATAACTTATTTCGTTAATCAAATCGCTTGTTTTTGATTTCACTACGCCATCCACCCGAACAAATTTAAAATCGGCTGCAACAATTCCGAAAATGATTTTTAACAAAGTAGATTTACCGGAGCCATTTCGCCCTAAAACACCAATAATATCAGCAGTTTCACATTTTAAATACACATCAGAAACTATGATTTTCCCATCATATTGTTTTTGAACACTGTCTACTTCTAAAATATTTTTAGTCATATGAGTTTCAGCACTAGATTAATGAATAAAATCAGCACCATCGAAAAAACACAATTCATCAGAAAACCATACACAAACAATTGCATTTTTGAGATTCCGTTGTTGTAATAAAACAGGTATTCATTTTTAGCATTCACTTCTTTTATCAAAATACTGATACAAAAACCAAAAATAATAAGCACGTACTTGAAGGTTTCAAATCCTCCAAAAATCCATGCCAAAACACTTATTGACATGTTTATCGTCAAAGTACTTTTGTAAAACTCGAATATGTTCGCTAATTTTCTGATCGTGAATTCTATCTAAATTATTTTCTCTTTGAAAGGAATACTTTCATCTAAAATTTCACTCAATAAAAGGACCATTTGCTCCAGATAATTACTCAAAATTTGTTCATTTATAACTGAATTTATTTCTTTGTCTACTTTAAAATTAAACGGAAGAAAACCTGCTTTTAAATTCTTAAAAGAGATAATTCCCGCTTCAATTGGTTTTCCTTTCGCTTCGTGTTCATACATATAAGCATACGCGAGCACCTGAATGATTTTGTCGCTTTTAATATCTTCTGTTAATCCTTTCCAGGATTTCAACGTGACGCTTGCTTTTTCTACTTTTCCGGTTTTATAATCGATAATTCGAATGATTCCGTTACGTTCTTCAATACGATCCACATTACCTTTTATCAATACCGGAAAAGGCAAATTAGGATGTTGTAAGGGCCGCTCAAAAGTTTCTTCCAAAGCAATAATTTTTATTGCGTCGCCATTCTTGATGCTTTCCAATTCTACTTTCAGGAAATTCGAAACGTTTCTTTTGGCGACTTCAAACGCCAATAAATTTCTTCCTTTTTTGATTTCGCCTTCTTTGTAAACTAATTTAAATTGCTTTAAGACCTCAGCATCAATTTGTTTGAAACACTTTAAAATATCATTTTCGGAAATGAATTCACCAATGAAAGGCTCGTATAAAACCCTCAACGTTTCGTGGATAATGGTTCCCAAAGTATTTAAGGCAATATTTTCTTCGACTTCTTCAACTTCGCTGATGCGCAAAATTTTCTGGAAATAAAACTGAATCGGATTCCTAATATAACTCGTCAATGCCGATGGAGAAAATCCTTTTTCGGCAATTTCTTTCAGTCGCACCATCACACTTGCTGACTTTGGAATAACCATCGGTTGATACGCTGTTTCGGGTAAAACTGCATTGTAAATTTCGTGCGATAAAGTATGATTTTTTTGCTTTTCAACTTCCAGTTGCGTGATGAATCGGCTTTTTTCACCCGCATCCAAACCTTCACTTTCCGTATTATAAATTAAATAGATATTCTTCGCTCTTTGTAACAAATGATAAAAATGATAGGTATAAATGGCATCTTTTTCTTTGAATGTTGGCAAGCCCAATTCGCGTTTCACATCATACGGAATAAAAGAATTTTGTGATTTACCAGCCGGAAACTTGCCTTCATTCATCGAAGTGACAATAACGGTGTCAAAATCCAAAACACGGCTTTCTAACACTCCCATAATCTGCAGACCATTTAAAGGTTCTCCTTCAAAAGAAACTTCAGCCAAATCAATTACTTGTTTGTAAATGGCATAAAGCGTTTCTATTTTATCAATATTTAGGTGTTTCGAATAATAATTAATTAGTTTATTGATGACTTTGAAAATGGCAAAAACAAAAGACTTGGTGATTTTTTCTTCTTCGTTGTCGTTGCTTAAATTTTCTTTTATGGTTTGCAATAATTTAGAAATAGTCTGTAATACCGGAATTGAACCATTTTCCCATTTTTGGAACAACAACAGAAACAACTCACTTGGAACTACAGCTAATTCCATCAATTTATAATGGGTGATAAATGTGTAATTATTTTGATTAATGATCTTTACTAATACATTCGTATTTGCATAAGGCTCCACCAAAGGATGCGTCAATATATCCAAAACATCTTTGTAATACAACACATAACTTTTAGCATTTCTAGACAACGCATTCGTATGCATTTTAAACAATTTGGCAATCAAAATTTGGGCTGGATTGTTTTTGCTTGAATACCCCATAGTAATATTCAAAGCCCCAACAGTTGACGGTAAAGAATATAAAAGCGGCACCAAAAGATTTTCTTCACCAAGTACGATCGCCACTTTATCAAGTTTCCCTTCCGGATTTCCATTGATAACATTTTCGATAATACTTCCCGTGATTTTGGCCTGACCAATTGTTTTTGGCGTACCGATTACCTGAATGTTTTTAGTCTGCGAAAAATCATTGACAATCCATTCAAACGGATTCAGTTTATAATGCTTCCAACTCTCTTTAAAACGGCGTACAAAAAGTCCTGCATCATGATAGGGATCGTTGAGAAAGGTTTGATCTACATCCCAATATATTTTGGCCTGATCAGAAGCAATAAGGTGTTGAATTATTTTTTCTTCTGCGGCATTCAATGCATTAAAACCAGCAAAAACAAATTGTTTGTCTATGATAGAATTTGTAAAATGATTGAGATTTTTAACAGCCTCCCGATAAATGAGCCCTTGATATCCGATTCCTTTATTTAGCAAATGACCATAAAGGGATTGATAATAATTGGGAAGTAACTTCCAAAAATCAATATATTTCTCTAATAAGGCAGTTTTATTTTCGACTTCGATCCCCCATTTTTTGATATCCTCAATATCCTTCAGATACGAAAGTACATGAGATGGTTTTAATAAATAACGGTCTATTTCATTGAAGTCTTGTAATAGTGTTTTGGCCCAATTGGCAAACAATTCAAAGGACTGTTGGTTTGCTTTATCGGTAATAGACAAGTAAACATCGTAGAATTCAAATAATAATTCGATTGGATCTACAGTACGGATGTCAGCTATGTTTTGAACAAAATCTTCAATACTTATAATTTCGGGAGAAAGAATATTAGTGTTAACTTGATTTCTCAACGCTTCAATCAAAAATATTTTAGCTCGTTTGTTTGGTAAAACTATAATGGTATTCGAAAGATTCTCTGAATAATTTTCAATTAAAACCGAAGCTATTTTATCTAAAAAAGAAGTATTTGTCATTTTATAAAAATAAAAAAAACGCCCCGATAAATCGAGGCGTTTTCTAAAAATTTTTGAAGGAAATTATTTTTGCAAAATAACTTCTGTTCTTCTGTTTTTTGCTTTACCAGCAGCAGTTTTGTTTGTTTCAACCGGAGTTCCTTCACCAAAACCTACAGCATTTAAGTTTTCAGCTTTAATACCTCTTTCTAACAAAGCTTCTCTAACAACGTTAGCTCTATCTTCAGAAAGTTTTTGATTGAAAGCATCTGAACCATCACTATCAGTATGTCCTTCTACGCTGAATTTAGCGTTAGGATAATTTTTAAGAATATTTGCCATTGCATCTAATCTAGCTGGAACATCTCCAGCTTTGAAAGTAGCTTTACCTGAATTAAAATAGATTGCTCTAGCTTGAATTTTAAGATTGTCTAAAGCTTCAGTAGTTACTTCAGGACATCCTCTATTACTAGCTGGACCAGCTACAGTAGGACAATCGTCATCTTTATCTAAAACACCATCTCCATCAGTGTCTGGCCATGGACATCCACCGTTTTCTTTAGGACCTGCAACAGTAGGACATTTGTCATCTTTGTCAGCAATTCCATCACCGTCAGCATCAGGACAGCCATTTAATGCAGCTAAACCAAAAACTGTAGGACATGCATCATTTTTATCAGCAATTCCATCTCCATCAGTATCAGGACATCCGTTTAATGCAGCTAGACCAAAATCATTTGGACATTCGTCAGCACTATCTTGAATTCCGTCTCCATCAGTATCAGGACAACCGTTGAATTCTTTTAAACCAGCAACCTCAGGACAAGCATCATCTTTGTCATAAATTCCGTCACCATCAGTATCTTTACCACCAAATTTGAAGATAAGACCTGCTGAATGTTGGAAATGTGATGGAGCATCTGGAACACCAGCTGCATCTTCTCTATCTCCAAAAGATTTTTTGTACCTTGTTGCAAGTTCTAAACCTACATTATCAGTAAACCATAATGTCAAACCAGCACCTGGGTTTAAAGTTCCGTAGCTACTATCACCAAAGAAAGTATATCCTCCACCAATAGATAAAGAGGGATCAATTACTTTAGAACTAATCAAGTTCATAAAACTATATTTGATAGTTGCATCAACACCATAGTACATCAAATCTCCAGGATTAGATACTACATATCCACGAGAATCGCTTCCAACAGTTCCAGGTGCAAATTTTACGTACTTATCAATTTTGTTCACAGATCCAGACAAACCGAAAGAAAAATTATCACCTACGAATCTAGATACACTAAGGTAAGATACTGAAGGAAGGATGTTCCAATTGTCTTTAACAGCAAATGGTTGAGAAAAATGGCGATCTAGCCAATTATGTCCTCCACCAGCACTAGTTCTAGTGTCAACGGCATTAACTCCAAAAGAGATAGCCCAAGGATTGTTACTGTCTTGTGCGTGAGAGCTTAAACCCATCACCATCATCACAGCAACTAAAATTTTGTTAAGATGTTTCATACTTAATTTTTTTAATTACAATTTAGTTAATTACATACAAAAGTAGTACGTAAATTTTAAACTACAAAATGAATTGTTAAAAAAAACCTACAATCATGTTTAAAAGTGGGAATTATACAACATTTAACATTTTTCCAACCTCAATAAATGCGTTAATTGCCTTATCTAAATGCGTTATTGTGTGGGCTGCAGACAGTTGTACTCTAATTCTTGCTTTATCCTTAGGCACAACAGGAAAAAAGAAGCCTACAACAAAAATACCTCTTTTCAACAGCTCATTTGACATCGTTTGGGACAATTTCGCATCATAAAGCATTACCGGGACAATTGCTGAATCACCATCAATGATATCAAAACCTGCTTTTTTCATTCCCTGTTTGAAATAATTAATATTCCATTCTAATTGATCCCGTAAAACAGTATCTCTTTCTAATATTTCAAAAACTTTAATAGAAGCTCCTACAATTGCAGGTGCTAAAGAATTAGAGAATAAATACGGTCTGGAACGCTGACGCAATATTTCGATAATTTCTTTTTTAGCGGTGGTATAACCTCCCATTGCTCCTCCAAGTGCTTTTCCTAGTGTTCCGGTAATAATGTCAACTCTTCCCATTACACCTTTTGCCTCGAGCGTTCCTTTTCCATTTGCTCCAATAAATCCGGCAGCATGGCATTCGTCTACCATAACCATCGCGTCATATTTATCGGCCAAATCACAAATCTTATCCAACGGAGCTACAACACCGTCCATAGAGAAAACACCATCTGTAACAATTAATTTGAAACGAGTTCCTGCCTCAGTAGCTTTAATTAATTGTTGTTCCAAATCTTCCATATTGCTATTTTCATAACGATAACGAGCAGCTTTACACAAACGAACACCATCTATAATGGAAGCGTGATTTAAACTATCTGAAATTATCGCATCATTTTCTCCTAATAAGGGTTCGAAAACTCCACCGTTAGCATCAAAAGCGGCAGCATAAAGAATAGTATCTTCGGTTCCGTAAAATTCAGAAATCTTTTTCTCCAATGTTTTGTGAATATCCTGAGTTCCGCAAATAAAACGAACCGATGACATTCCGAAGCCATGAGTATCCAAAGCGTCTTTAGCAGCCTGAATCACTTCTGGGTGCGATGATAATCCAAGATAATTATTGGCACAAAAATTTAAAACAGTTTCTCCTGTAGAAATAGTGATTTCTGCTCCTTGAGGTGAAGTTATAATTCTTTCTTTTTTGAAAATTCCGTTATCTTCAATGGTTTGTAATTCTGCTTGAAGATGTTCTTTTATTTTTCCGTACATTTTTGATGTTTTTTAAAGTTCAATTTTGCGAATTATTCATTATTTAGGCTACAAATTTACTACATCGATTTCTTTTCCGATGTAAATAAGTACTTTTTTTGCCACTTTATAACCCATTAACTCAATTGCTGTTTGATAATTTTCCAATTGCTGTTGGTATTTCACATTATGTGTTCCTGTTTTATAATCCAGCAGCAAAACTTCTTTGTTTTTTGTTAAAACCATTCGGTCCGGTTTAATGCTTTTTCCTTGTTTTTGAATAATAGTTTGCTCATTCAAAACTTCATTCCCTTCGGCAAAACAAATTTCTAATTCACTGTGATTGACAATTTCCTGAATTGTATTCAAAACTGTTTCTTTTTGACCAAAAGTTATCAATCCGTTTTCAATAGACTTTGTAATTGCCAAATCAATATCGTTTTTCGTTTTGACAAAAGACAGAATTTCATGAATTACATTTCCATATTCAATAGCTTCCTGTTGATGAGTTCCCCACATTAATGCCTCTCGTTGCGCAATTTTTATATTCTTTGGATTTAGAATTTCAGACACGAGAGGAATTGTTTTTGAAGTATCAATGTGTGGTTTTGCGGAAGATAATTTTGTTGCATTTCCAAATTCATATTCCAATTTATCTTCATCAAATTCACCTTTGTTATCCAAATAATTAATGAAAAAACTACACATATTATTCTTTGGAATTTCGCCTTTACTGGATAAATTCATATTCGAAATCACATACAACTGCTCTTCAGCTCTTGTCAAAGCCACATACAAAACATTGACATTATCCAATAATTCTTCCTGCTTTTTTTGATTGTAAATCTCAACCGCTTCCTCGCCAAATCCTTCTACCGCACTGCTGTTATCAATTAAAACTTTAGGCAAACCGAAATCCTGTTCTTCAGCATTCAGCCATAATTTGTCTTTCGGTTTTCTGTTGTAATCCTCCTCGGCAAAAGGAAAAATCACGACTGGAAATTCCAATCCTTTCGATTTATGAATTGTCATAATCCGAACGGCATTAGTCCCTTCCGGCGAAGGAATACTGAATTTCTCGGCATTTTTATCCCAGAAATTCAAGAAATCAGATATTCCTGCTTGGTTTCGAATGTCCCGCTCGAGAACGATGTCCAGAAAATATTGGACGTAAGCATTCCCCTCCCCAACCCTCCCCGAAGGGGAGGGAGCAATAACTGGAGAACTGGAATTTAGAAAAGTTTCTTGTAGAATTAACTCTTCTTTTATTTTATTCAAAACATCTGAAATACTCTTTACAACTTGCTCATTTGTAAATCGAATGACTTTATACCCTAATATATTTAAAGTGTTTGTTCTATTTTTATCAATTTGAATTTGCTCTTCAGTAAAATGGTATTCGTCATCTACTTCAACAATTAGTTTTTTTGACAAACAAACAAAATCAACAATAAAATCATCAATGAGATGTTGCTGCCTGAATTTATAATCTTCTAATGATTTAGATTTAAACTCCATCCAAAGAACTTTCTCCGCATGTGTTGGTTCTTTCCTCATCGCTTTAGCCTTATCGATTGAAAGATGAGAATAATTTCCGCCCGTCATGTATCCAAATTTATTTGATTCAATAAAACAGGCTTTATCCATCTGATTAACTACTAAGTCTCCCTTTCCTTTGGAGAGGACCGGGAAGAGGAACTTTGCTATTATAGTTTCAACCGCTTCGTACAATGATTTTTTTCGAATGTTTTGAAATGAAAGCGAAACTTCAAAACTCATCAACCAATTTTCGAATTCAGTTTCCTGAAATAATGCCATTCCTTGAGCAATAAAATCGTGAATCAGTAATTTATCCTGACTGTTTTGCGCTAAATATTGAAGAAAGTTTGCTTTAGATTCTAAGTCAGAACTGTTTTTCAAGTACTTTAATAAATGAATAATCAATCGAACTTCAGTAGCATTTTGAATCATCAATGTTTCCGATGACAAAAGTGGAATTCCTTGCTCGGTCAGATAATTCGCAATCGCAATTCCTTGGCTTCGTTTCCGAGTCAGAATCACAATATCTTTGTACTGAAAGCCTTGTTTTAATGTTTTTTGAATCGTATTTAAAGTTGCTAAAACATATAAATCGGTTTTATCAATCGTTCCTTCATCACCCGAATCTTCGGAATTACACTCTGTTTTCTCCACTTTTGGAATGAAAGAAATATTTACGTAGCCACCGGTTTTATCATTGGTTTTTTGATGGCTGTGATTTTCGTATAAATCTTTATAATCCAAATGTTCAAATTCATTAGACAACAGTTTAAAAAAATCATTGTTGAATTCGATTATCTGTGAATAAGAGCGGTAATTTTTATCTAAATGTTCGAGTCTTTTATCTGGATTATTGAACGGATTTTGGTCTTTACTTAATTCAATAAACTGTTCCGCTTTTCCACCTCGCCATCTGTAAATAGATTGTTTTGGGTCGCCCACAATCATCAAAGTTCCCTTTACTCCAAAATCATCCTGACCCGAAAGCGCATTATCAATCAGCGGAATCAGGTTTTGCCATTGCATTTCGGAAGTATCCTGAAATTCATCTATAAAAAAATGACGGTAACGCTCGCCCAATCGTTCGTATATAAAAGGAGCTGGTTGGTTTTGAATTTCGCGATGGATAATCGCATTAAATTCTGAAATGGAAAGTACATTTTGTTCCTCCTGAATTTTGGCCAATTCATTACTCACCGTATTTAGCAATGATAAAGGCGTAATGTTTTTGAGGAATGCTTTATAGAAATTTATCTTTTCGAAAGCTGAATAAACTTTAGTCAGAATTTGCAAAAATTCAGGAATCAAATTCTCAATAATCACTCGATCTTTGGCTGTTTTATTGATTGCTACATCATCAAACTCATGAAAAGTTTTATTCTTGAGATTGAATTTCCCTTGCTGAATACTATTGATATGATTTGGAAAAGTGCCTCTGGAAAAGGATTTTACATCAATCCCGTTTTTATCGATTAAAGTCAAGGCTTCTTCTGCAAAAACAATGGTTTGCTTTTCTAAATCTTTGCAGGCTTGAGTTAATTTGGCTTTAATTTCGACAAACTCAGTGATGGATTTATCTTGAAAATGCGTGATTTCGTTTCGATTATTTTCATTAAGAACCAAGCGACCGGTTTCGAGAATTTCACGGGAAATATCCCAAGATTTATCGTCATCGGTTTTTTCCATCGTGAAATCAATGAGTAATTTAGTCAATGTTTCATCTTCTCCGGCTTGCGCGATGATGGCATCGACGGCTTCAATCAATAAATTTTCAGTATCTAAAGTGACTTCAAAAGTCATTGGTAAATTCAAATCGTGCGCAAAAGCCCGAATGACTTTATGCGTAAATTTATCAATGGTCGAAATATCAAAAGCGGCATAATTATGAATAATATGCTTAATGATTTGCTGTGATTTGGTTTTGATTTGGATAATAGAAAGTCCTATTGGTTCTTCACTCCATTCTTCAGGATTATTTTCTTTCCGTTTTCCGTTCAACAAATCCTTCATTAAATCCTGCGCTTTATCGCTGGGTTCATCTTTGGCAAATTCGGATAAACTACCTACGATTCGGCTTTTCATTTCGTGTACCGCTTTGTTGGTAAACGTAATGGCGAGAATATTGCGGTAGGCATCATTTTTGGGCGCGACAAGGATAATTTTCAGGTATTCTTTGACAAGCGCATACGTTTTTCCGGAACCTGCCGATGCGTCGTATATGGAGAATGAAGGTCTCCCCTCACCAGCCCTCTTCGAAGGAGAAGGAGCCGAAACTGGATTTATTTTATGTTCCAAATTGATGTTTTTTATACATTACGATTTTTTATTTTTTGATTTAGAATTAGCGTCCATATTTCCCAAATCGCCTAGCCCTGATGGAAACGGCATCCTTTTTATAAGGTGATTTTTCATCACCTTATAAAAAGATAGAGTGAACAGCAGGAAATAGCTCCTAAAAATACGTGTATTAATAGGTTACTTTTAAAATTTGTCCCGAAACTTCAGGATAAAACTTAAAAGTAGTATTTTTGCAGCATGGAAACAAATAGACAGAAAAAAATAGGCGGGGTGATCCAAAAAGATTTGGTTGATATTCTGCAAGGTGAAGTGAGAAAAAACGGAGTGGCAAATTTAGTCATTTCGGTATCCAAGGTTACGGTTACTACAGATTTATCAGTGGCTACAGTGCATTTAAGCGTTTTTCCTCAGGACAAAGCCAAAGAAATTTTAGAGGCGGTGAAGTCCAATGCCAAAAATATAAAACATGATTTATCGCAACGCGTTCGTTTGCAATTAAGAAAAGTTCCAAATTTGGTTTTCTTTATTGACGACTCTTTGGACTATATTGAAAAAATTGACAATGCGTTAGCAAACAGAGACAATCCTATAGAAAACAGAGATCTTTTGGACAAACGCCGATTTCAATAAAATTTGAATTTCCCTCTATACATAGCCAAGCGCTACATTCTTAGCAATAGTAAAAATAATGCTATCAATATCATCAATCGTATTGCCAGTTTAGGAATTATTGTTGGTGCAATGGCGTTGTTTGTGGTTTTATCTGTTTTTAGCGGGTTAAAAGTTTTTAGTCTTTCGTTTACAAATGACATTGATCCCGACCTGAAAATAAGCAGCACTTTAGGAAAATCCTTTTTAATTGCTCCAGGTCAGGAAAGCCAAATTAAGAAAATTGATGGATTAGCTTCGTATACTAAAATTATTGAAGAACGTGTTTTATTCACTTTTGACGGAAAACAAGAAGTTACGTACTTAAAAGGTGTTGATGCTAATTTTAGCAAAGTAAATGCTATTGAAACAAAACTTTTCAATGGACTATGGCTTGAGCCAGATACGTATCAGGTGGTTGTGGGTTACGGAATTGCTCAGAAATTTTCGATGGGATTATTGGATTTTAATCGTCAGTTGGAAGTTTTAGTTCCAAGACCCGGAAAAGGCGCTATTGAAAATCCAGAACAAGCTTTTAATAAAACGGATCTAATTCCTGTTGGGATTTACGCCATCAGCGAAGATTTAGATTCGAAATACGTTTTTGCCGATTTAGGTTTAGCGCAAGAATTATTGGAATACAAAACCAATCAAGTTTCCGGGATTGAAATCAAGACGAAGATCGATGCTAACGAAAATGCAATTACAGCCGAACTTCAAACTATTTTCAACAATAAAATCACCGTAAAAAATAGGGCGCAACTCAACGAATCGCTTTATAAAATGTTGAATACCGAGAATATTGCCGTGTATTTAATCTTTACTTTGGTGATTGTTGTGGCGCTATTCAACTTGATTGGCGCGTTAATTATGATGATTTTAGACAAAAAAGGAAACCTAAAAACCCTTTTTAATCTGGGAACTGAAATCAAAGATTTGCGAAAAATATTCCTGCTTCAAGGTACTTTATTAAGTGTTTTTGGTGGAATTATTGGCTTAGTTTTAGGAATAATAATTGTTTTGCTGCAAGAATATTTTCAACTTATTATGATTACTCCTACACTGGCGTATCCCGTGATTTTTTCTCTTGAAAATGTACTAATTGTTATGGGAACAATTGTTACGCTTGGTTTTATTGCTTCGCTGATTGCGAGTAGCCGCGTGAGTAAAAAGTTATTGGAATAAGATTTCCCATTTAAAATAAAACACGAATTCCACCAATTTACACGAATCATTTTGTGCAAATTAGTGGAATTCGTGTTTAAATTAATTAGCTAAACAACCTCATATCCCGCATACGTTTCTTCGATTTCATTCAAAGCGGCGAACAACTCTTCCGGTCGGTCTAGGGTTACCAATTGTTGCTTGTGCGTTTTAAAAGAATGAATTCCTTTGAAATAATTGGTATAATGAGGGCGCGTTTCTACAATTCCTAGTCGTTCACCTTTCCATTCCATTGCCCAAGTGAGATGATTTCGCACTGCTTCTACTCTATCGATCACGGTGGGTTTTGGCAAATGATCCCCAGTTTTGAAGTAATGTTTGATTTCGTCAAAAATCCAAGGATAACCAATCGCAGCGCGACCAATCATAATTCCGTCAATACCGTATTCATTTTTATATTGTAATGCTTTTTCCGGAGAATCAATATCGCCATTACCAAAAATAGGCATCGTGATTCTGGGATTATTTTTTACTCTAGCGATGTGAGACCAATCGGAATGCCCTTTATACATTTGGGCACGTGTTCTCGCGTGTATGCTTAAAGCAGCAACACCAATATCTTGCAGACGCTCTGCAACCTCATCGATATTGATGGAATTATCGTCCCAACCCAATCGGGTTTTTACCGTTACTGGCAAATGAGTACTGTTAATAACAGCCTTAGTCAGACGAATCATCAAATCGACATCTTTAAGAACTCCGGCGCCAGCACCTTTACAAACGACTTTTTTGACAGGGCAGCCAAAATTAATATCAATTATATCCGGGTTTACAGTAGAAACAATTTTAGACGACATTGCCATGGCTTCCTCGTCCCCTCCAAAAATCTGGATTCCAACTGGACGTTCGTAATCGAAGATGTCTAATTTCATTCGGCTTTTGATAGCGTCACGAATCAATCCTTCAGAAGAAATAAATTCTGAATACATCATATCGGCACCATGCATTTTACACAATCTACGAAACGGAGGATCGCTCACATCTTCCATAGGTGCAAGAAGTAGCGGGAAATCTGGTAATTCTATGTTGCCGATTTTTATCAAGGGAATTTTTTTTGCAAAAATACGGAAATGTTTGTAAGTCTAAAACATTTTCTTTTCGGTTAGGTATTTCCAATAGCGTTTTGGAACATGCTGTACGTGAAGCTTGGTGTTTTTTCGTTCTTTTATGCTGGTATGGTCAAAATATTCCCACCACAGTTTCTGATAATTAATTTCTGTGTCCGAAAAAACTTGATTGTTTTTATCGTCTAATGATTTAATGTCTAAATCCATCATCACAATTTCGACCTCTTTTAAATCGTAATACACACCATATTTACGTCGTAAATCATAAATAATCCATTTTTGATCTTGATAACGATTTTTAAAATGCCTGATAATCAAGGTCAAAACATCGAAATCGGGATCAATTTTGGCAAAATAAATGCCGTCTTTCAATTGCTCGAATCTAATGAATGCTTCCATTCGGTGCTTTTCGCGCCCCACATTTTTGGTTAGTTGAGAAATTTGCAACACACTTTCATTTGCAAAATCCTTCATAATATTTATAGAAGGATTTTGAACCGCATAATTTATGACATCAAAAATCACATCTTCAACACCAATTTTTTCAGACAGAAAGGCATAAATAACACAGCGAACACCATCATTACCAATTTGTGCGTTGAGCTTTTTAATAACCCGATCGGATTTAGAAATATCGGTAATGATTTCTATTTTTTCAGCGAATAAATTGTGCTGTAGATCGTCTTTTTTACTGATTTTTGGGTTTGGATATTTGAATTCAAAGATTTCAAAAATTGCAGTAAATAAACCCTCAAAAGTATTATCGTAGGAAAGTTGTGTCATTGAGTAATGATAATTGATTATCAAACGGTTTCTCAAATTTTGATTTCATATCACTGAGAATAATTTCCTTTAAATTCAGGGCATTCAAAAATTTTAAATGGGTATTTTCGTTGCTTACGGATATGAAATATTTTGCTCGGTTTATCGATACACCTATTTTTTTAAGATGTTCCATCGTAAGATTTTGGAATCGTCTGGCATGAACAATTTTATGTGCCGATTTTACTCCTATACCCGGAACACGAAGAATCATTTCAAGCGGTGCATTTTGAATAATTACTGGAAATTGAGTGATGTTCCGAAGAGCCCATCCCATTTTTGGATCGACTTCTAAATCGAGAAATGGATTATTTTTTTCCAGAATTTCATTGGCTTTAAACCCGTAAAAACGCATGAGCCAATCGGCTTGATACAATCTGTTTTCACGTACCAACGGAACTTGAGCACCAATGGCTGGCAATCGTGCGTCATTGGAAACTGGAACATAACCAGAATAATAGACTCGTTTTAGGTTAAAATTATTGTAAAAATGATCGGCAACCTGAATGATTTGAAAATCATTTTCTTGCGTTGCCCCAACAATTACTTGTGTACTTTGTCCAGCTGGAGCAAATTTTGGCGTGCTTTTAAATTTTTTCTTTTCTTCCTTGTATTGAATGAGTTCATTTTTTACAAAACGCATCGGCTTAATCATGTCCTGATGATTTTTATCTGGCGCCAATAATTTTAATCCAGATTCAGTAGGAATTTCTAAATTCATACTCAACCTATCTGCGTATAATCCGGCCTCGCGCATTATTTCATCAGAAGCCCCAGGAATACTTTTCAGGTGGATATAGCCATTAAAATTGTGTTCCAATCTTAATTTTTTGGCCACACGAACCAGACGTTCCATGGTGTAATCGGCATTTTTAAAAATTCCTGAACTTAAAAAAAGACCTTCAATATAATTTCTTCTGTAAAAATTGATGGTTAAATCAACCACTTCTTCTACAGTAAAAGCGGCTCGCTGAATGTCATTACTTTTTCGAGTGACACAATAAGCACAATCGTAAATACAAAAATTGGTCAGTAATATTTTCAGCAAGGAAACACATCGTCCATCTTCTGTATAAGTATGACAAATTCCCGAAGCCGATGAATCGCCAAGTCCTTTATTGGTGTTTTTTCGATTCCCGCCACTTGAGGAACACGACACATCATATTTTGCTGCATCTGCCAGAATTTCTAATTTTTCTTTGATTTTATCGTAATCCACAATACCGTTTTCTTTCTTTTATTCGAACAAAAGTACAGCTAATAATAATTGTAAAACAGCTATTTAACATTTTTGTATTCTTATAAAAACCTTCTTTTGGACGGCAAAATATTTAAAGAAATTGTGAAAAGTTTGCTTTATATTTGCAAACTCAAAGCAGGGTTTAGAAAGCCTTGGATAAATAGAAAAAAGAAGATGATATGTTATGCATTTCATATTTTCAAAAAACAATACCATAAGATATGAAACACATACGTAATTTTTGCATTATTGCACATATTGATCACGGGAAAAGTACGCTTGCTGACCGATTATTAGGTGCTACACAAACTGTTACTGCTCGTGAAGAAAAAGCGCAATTGCTGGATAACATGGACTTGGAGCGCGAGCGTGGGATTACCATAAAGAGTCACGCGATTCAGATGGAATACACCTATAAAGGGCAAGAATACATCCTGAATTTAATTGACACTCCCGGACACGTGGACTTTTCGTACGAGGTTTCTCGTTCGATTGCAGCTTGTGAAGGCGCACTTTTGATTGTAGATGCAGCGCAAAGTATTCAGGCACAAACGATTTCGAATTTATATTTGGCTTTGGAGAATGACTTGGAGATTATTCCAGTTTTGAATAAAGTGGATTTACCAAGTGCCAATCCGGAGGAAGTAAGTGATGATATTATTGATTTACTTGGCTGTAAATTGGAGGATATTATTCACGCTTCAGGTAAAACGGGTTTTGGTGTAGAAAATATTCTGGCAGCAATTATAGAAAAAATTCCGCCTCCATCAGGAAGTATTGACGAGCCGTTACAAGCATTAATTTTTGACTCGCATTACAATCCGTTTCGAGGAATTGAAGTTATTTTTCGTGTAAAAAACGGACAGATTAAAAAAGGTCAGAAGATAAAATTCATGGCTACCGGAAATGAATATTTTGCCGATGAGATTGGTACTTTAAAATTAAACCAAGTTCCAAAACAAGTGATTTCAGCAGGTGATGTTGGGTACTTAATTTCTGGAATTAAAGAAGCAAAAGAAGTAAAAGTAGGAGATACGTTGACGGATGCAAAAACGCCAACAACGAATATAATTAAAGGTTTTGAAGATGTGAAACCAATGGTTTTTGCGGGTATTTATCCTGTGGATACCGAAGATTATGAGGAGTTGAGAAACTCTATGGAAAAACTACAGTTGAATGATGCTTCATTGGTGTTTTTACCGGAAAGTTCTGCAGCTTTGGGATTTGGTTTCCGTTGCGGTTTCTTAGGAATGTTGCACATGGAGATTATCCAAGAGCGTTTGGAGAGAGAGTTTAATATGACTGTTATTACTACCGTTCCCAATGTTTCGTATCTAGCTTACACCAAAAAAGATCCTACAACACCACTTATTGTAAATAATCCTTCGGACTTGCCGGAGCCTTCTCGTTTAGACCATGTGGAGGAACCTTTTATTAAGGCAACTATCATTACTAAATCTGATTACGTTGGAAATGTAATGAGTTTGTGTATCGAAAAACGTGGTTTGATTACCAATCAGACGTATTTGACTACAGAACGTGTAGAGTTGACTTTTGACATGCCTTTGGCAGAGATTGTATTTGACTTTTATGACCGTTTGAAAACCGTTTCTAAAGGATATGCCTCGTTTGATTATACGCCAATTGGATTGCGAACTTCTAATTTGGTTAAAGTGGACATTCTGTTGAACGCTACCATTGTTGATGCTTTATCATCCTTGATGCATGCCGATAATGCGTATTCTATTGGAAAAAAAATGTGTGAAAAACTAAAAGAATTAATTCCACGTCAGCAATTCGATATTCCTGTTCAAGCGGCGATTGGGGTAAAAGTGATTTCTCGCGAAACAATAAAAGCATTGCGTAAAGACGTTACCGCGAAATGTTATGGTGGAGATATTTCCCGTAAACGTAAATTATTGGAAAAACAGAAAAAAGGTAAAAAACGAATGAGACTAGTTGGAAATGTTGAGATTCCACAAGAAGCGTTTATGGCGGTTTTGAAATTGAATGACTAAAAATTATAGTAAATTCTGACCAGAGAAAAGCAAACTGGTGAAGCAATTTTAAATTATAAATGAAACCTGACGATGTAAAAATTATCAGGTTTTTTTGTTTTTATTTATCCTTCAACCAATCAAATAATCGTTTAGCATCTTCATATTTAAACAATTGAGTTCCTTCATTCATTGTTGCTGCCGAGCCGCAAGCCACTCCCCAACGGATAACTTCTTTAAGACTTTTATTTTGCGAAAGCGCCCAAACTATCCCACCCACCATACTGTCTCCAGCACCAACGGTACTTTTTTTGGCTACATTGGGAGCAGGAACAAACTGACAAGAATCTTTTGTAACCAAAACGGCGCCCTGTGGCCCGAGAGAAACGACAACAATTTCGGCGCCACCAATAGTAATGATTTGTTTTGCGGCTTCGTTTACTTCTTCCAGTTCCAATCGCTCCACGCCTATTAATTTTGCGAGTTCACCAACATTAGGTTTAATCATATAAACACCAACTTCTAGCGCTTTTTTTAATGCTTCGCCTGATGTATCTATAATTAACTTTGCATTTGATTTTTTGGCGATTTCTGCAATTTTTCGATAAAAATCCGTTGACAAGCCTTGATTTAAACTCCCGCTGGCTAACAAAAATTTTGGGCTTAAAGCAGTTATGGTTTCTAATATACTGTTGCTTTCTTCCTCCGAAATTTTTCCTCCAGTAAATCCGAATCGATATTGGGAATTGGTATTGTCATCCACAGCAACAAAACTTTCTCTAGTCCAACTCTGAACCTCAACTGCTTTATATGCTATCGATTCTTTACTAACCAATTCCTCAAGCATTTTACCTGTAGGTCCACCAGAAGTAAATACTGCTAGCGAAGTTCCTCCTAAACGCGAGATTGCCTTCGACACGTTTATTCCACCGCCACCGGCATCCAAGCGTGGTTCATCACAGCGTATTTTCTGTTCCGCAACCAAGCCTTTAAAGTGGGTGCTTTTATCCAAAGCTGGGTTGACTGTTATAGTAACGATATCAAATGATTTCATTTTGTCCGATTTAACTAAATTAAAGGTCGGATAAAATTCATAAAATTGGTACAAATCAAGGCGAATATTTCTTTGTATATTTGCAATCTGAAAACAAGAAAAAAAATGATTGAAGATAAAAACCCACAACGCACCAGTATTGCCCAATTAGGAGAATTTGGATTGATAGACCATTTGACAAAAAACTTTGAAATCAACCAGTCTTCTACTTTAAAGGGAATTGGGGATGACGCAGCCGTTTTGGATTTCAAAGATAAAAAGGTGGTTATCTCTACCGATTTACTCATTGAAGGCGTCCATTTTGATTTGGCATACATGCCGCTAAAACATTTAGGCTATAAAGCAGTCGTGGTCAATGTTTCGGACATATGCGCGATGAATGCCAAGCCAACTCAAATCACGGTTTCAGTTGCGGTGTCAAATCGTTTTCCTTTAGAAGCTTTAGACGAATTGTTTGCAGGAATTACGCATGCAGCTCATGAATATAATGTAGATGTTATAGGCGGTGATACGACTTCATCTCAAAAAGGATTAATCATTAGTATTACTGCTATTGGCGAAGCTAACGAAGAAGAAATCGTTTATAGAAATGGCGCAAAACAAACTGATTTATTAGTAGTTACCGGAGATATTGGAGCTGCTTACATGGGACTGCAAGTTTTAGAAAGAGAAAAGCAAGTTTTTAAGGTGAACCCAAATTCACAGCCTGATCTAGATGCATACACGTACTTAATTGAACGTCAGTTGAAGCCAGAAGCCAGAAAAGATGTTCGTACTTTATTGCACGCTTTAGAAATAAAACCAACTTCAATGATTGATATCTCGGATGGACTATCATCGGAAATTATGCATTTGTGCAAACAGTCCAAAGTAGGTTGTAATTTATATGAGGACAAATTACCAATAGATCCACAATTTATTAATGTGTGTGAAGAATTCAATATCGACAGTACAACCGTTGCGATAAACGGCGGGGAAGATTATGAATTGCTTTTCACTATTGCTATGGAGGATTTTGAAAAAATCAAAGGCAATCCAAATTTCACTATTATTGGTCACATGACACAAGAAAGCGAAGGGATTCATTTAGTTACTCGTGCCAACACCAAAATTGCGTTAAAAGCTCGCGGTTGGGATGCTTTGAGTGAATAAAGCACACATTAAACCAACAAAAAACGACACCTCTTAAGTGTCGTTTTTCTGTTTAAGAAATTTAAAAAAGTAAACCTTTGTTTTTAGCTTCTCGAATTAAGTCAATATCACTGCCGTCTTCTATTTTTAATAATTCTTTTAGTTTTAATTTTCTTTGTTCTATTGCACCCAAAGAAATTGGAATATATTGAGGAATCGTATTCAACTTAGTACCTTTTGATAAATGAAACAAAATTTGTTTATCAAATTGATCGATTTCGATTGCATCTTCCTCCGATTGGGATAACATTTTTAGAACCGATTGACTGTAATACTTTTCGTCTTTAATAACTTTATCAAAAGCAAAAAGTAATTCGTCAAATGTTAAATCATTTTTTATAACCAGTCCACTTGGGTTTATCGTATTGATAATTGTTTTAATCTTCAACAATTCTGTGTACATGGTTAGCAAAATGATTTTGCAGTTTGGCATATATTCAGATAATAGTTTCGCTAAATCCTCCCCAGAATAAATATTTTTTTCTTCAAAAGGAGGCATGCTAATATCCAAAAAAGCAATGTCAAATGCGGGAATATCTGGATTTGTAATAATCTGGTAAGCAGATTGACAATCTTTAGCTTTTGTTATAAAAAACTCAAATTCATCCGGATTATATCTGGTAATTGCATTTTTGTAACCTTCAATAATGAAAGGATGGTCGTCAACTATTAAAATTTTATTCTTCGTTGTTAATGTATCAACTGAATTAATCGCCATTTTTTGTGTAAGTTGTAGGTTTATTTTCTATTCTATTGGGCTGTAACGGTAATGATTGTTCCCTCACCTTTTGTCGATTTGATGTCAAACATTCCATCGCATTCCTTGGCTCGAAAAAGTATGTTTTGGAGGCCAATTCCTTTTTTGGCTGTTTTCACATTAAAACCAATGCCATCATCGGTGATTTTTAAAATTAAGTGGTCCGCTTCTTTTTTCAGTTCTATTTTAATGGTATTTGCATTGGCATATTTATTAATATTTTGGAGTGCTTCCTGCAAAATACGATATAAATTAATTTTTACCGAGTTACTCACCAATTCCCATTTTATCGCAGAATCAATATTAGAAATGAGTTTTGATTTATAAGTCTTTTTTTGGTCTTCAAATAAATTATCAACAATCGCAACGAAGTTATTAATTAATTCTGATTTTTCTCTATTCAGATCATGGGAAATCTCACGAATATCCTGCTCAATATTTTTTAATTCTGTTAAATAGTTGTTTCTTTTTTCAATAGCAGTCTCATCAACAACTTTATTTAAACTATCTAAGTTAATTCGTACTCCAAACATTCTACCCAATACTCCATCGTGCAATTCGCGTGCCACCCGCTTTTTCTCCTTAATCCTATTTATTTCGATTGTGTTTTGTTGTGAAATCATTAAATTATAAATCTCTTCATTGGCAATCTGCTGTTGCTGCTTGAATAACAATTCTCTGTTTTTTGCTTTTTGGGATTTGATTACAAATAACGACAGGCCTAACATCGTTAAGGCACTAAAACCAAATAACAGATTGCGGTTTTTGGTTTCTAAATCAGAGTTTTCATCTATTATTTTATCTGTTTCATATTCGATTCGAGAAAATTTCTCGCCCATTTTTCGCTCTGCTTTTTGGAGACTGTCGTTGATATGGATGTATTGTTTGGTGTATTCAGCTGCTTTTTGAGGCTCTATAATGGCCAACTGCTTAAGAGGAGCTAAAGCATTACGATAATTTTTAGAACTTCGGGCAGTTTGCAGCGCTTCTTTCGAGAACTGTATTGCTTTTACAGTATCCTTTTTAAAAGCAAAATATTCGGATAAATGTATTTTATTAGTGATAATTCCCGCTGTCAATCGCAAACTATCTCTCAATTTCAAGGATTGATAAAAAAGCTTAGGAAGTTGATCCCACTCTTTTAATTTAAATTCGGAATAAGCTAGATTATCCAATAACATGGCATATAATGAAGGCTTATCTGCAATTAAGTTTTTTTGCTCTAAGCCTTGTTTAAAATAAAGCTTAGCCTCTTTATGTTTATTCAAGTTTTGATATACAAATCCGATATTATTTAAAGAAGTCGCTCTAGATTGGAAAACTGAAGGAATGACTTTTTCATCAATATTAGCTAACGCCTTAGTATGAAATACTAGAGATTTATTATGCTCGTCTAACTGACTATTTATCACCCCTAAAAGATTATAGGACTCATAGATAACGTCATTCGCTTCTTTTCCTTTAATTGCGCTAAGAGCCTTAAAAACCTCTATTTCACTCCCTAGAAAATCACTTTCATTATACTTTAATAGAGCTTTATTTAGGCGGGTTTTGGCTACATTATAACCGTCATAATCCTTTAAATAAATTTTTTCCGCCCTAAAGTAATATATAAATGCTGTGTCAGAAATTCCCTGTGATGCATAATAATCCCCTAAATATGTAAATGCTTTTATAATATTGATAGTATCCTTTGTGTTTTCTGAATTTTTTAATATTACTTGCACCGTTTTTTTATATTCTTTCAAATTATCCATGTTATAATAACGGTTGGCAATTTTAAAAAGATTTATACGATTCAATGAATCATTAGGTTGTTTAATAATAATGGCGTATGCTTTCTGATTAAATTTTTTTCTATGGCTTTGTGATAAATTAAAGTCGTTTGCTAACGAAAAATAAATGGAAAGACTATCTATTGATGGATTTACATCTAGATTTACATCGTTTTTTTTATTACAACTAAAAAATAATAAAAAGAAGAATAATATATTGTAAAAATTTTTCAATAGCAATTTTGGACTTTATTCAAAAATACTAAAAAATTTGAAATAAAAAAAAGCTATCAAAGATTTGATAGCTAAAATATATAATTTGAGAAAGTATAATTTAATTAATCAACTTTTTTATTTCCTCCAGCTGATGTATTTCCAACTAAGTCTACTTTTTTATTACCTCCAGCTGATGTATTCCCAACTAAGTCTACTTTTTTATTACCTCCAGCTGATGTATTCCCAACTAATTCTACATTACCGTTATTATCTATTGTTACTACAGGATCAGTTTCCGGCGTTGTAAAAGAAGTTAATACCATTACTAAAGAGAATAATCCGATTGATAAAATTGCTTTTTTCATAATTTGGGTTTTTTATGTTGTTGTTTTGATTTATCTTATTTGGAAGCACAATTGATATGTGATTCTTCTGTAAAACTACACAGGCAACTTGATTTTTTCCTACAAAAAAAGACGTTTATGGTAGAATGCATCCGTTTGATAGTGGATGAATATCAAATTTGAGTACATAGCTGATTTTATATTTCTAAATAATTTCCGCTAGCAAATTCGGAGATAATAAGATCGATATTGATCTTGTATGATTTAGAAAAAGGAAGTTTTTCCGTACTATTTTTAATATAACAGAGAGCGTTTCCGCTATGAATTCTGGAAATATAATTACGGTTCACAATGTAACTATTATGAATTCTTATAAATGGATACGACAATGCTCCTTCAAAATGTTTCAATGTTTTAAAAGCAGTTATCATTTCTCCATTGTTTAGATAGATATCTGTTGAATTATTATCCGCCCGCAGATAACAAATGTCTGTTGCATCAATATAACGATAATCTCCATAAGACTTAATACACAATGTCAACGATTGGCCATGATTTATCGTTTGGGGTTGTGGGAGGAACGTTGGTTTTTCATCAAAAATTATAGGTTCATTCAAATCGACTTCACTTTCAACTTTTGACTTATTTAATTTTAATATCAATTTTACTAAATCGATTCTTAGCAGTGGCTTTATAAAATAATCGAAAACCTCATATTTTATAGCATGAAAGGCTAAATCTTTATTGCTGGTTGTAATAATAATTTTTGGGATAACTTTTAAATACCTGTGCAATTCATTGATAAGTGCCAAAGACAAATTACTGGCTGTATTATCAGGATCAATTTCGAGAAAAACTATTAGAGGAGTATGTTCTAAAATAAGATTTAGTCCATCAGTGTAATTATTTGCAGACGCCACAAAAGTAAGCTCTGAAAAACTATCAGCAA
This sequence comes from Flavobacterium xueshanense, assembly GCF_900112975.1. Classification (GTDB taxonomy): domain Bacteria; phylum Bacteroidota; class Bacteroidia; order Flavobacteriales; family Flavobacteriaceae; genus Flavobacterium; species Flavobacterium xueshanense. Next base: position 87,191 of record NZ_FONQ01000014.1, read on the forward strand.
TGCCTTTTGTTTTTAAAACACCTTCTTGATTGTCGTCAATAATAATGTACGAGTAATTCATCAATGGCTTCTCCTGGAATTATTAGGCATTAAATCTGATATTCAAAGCAAAACATACTTCAGATCATTAAATTACTATTGTGGTCTTGGGAAATTAATTATGTGAAAGCATGAAATATTAAACAAAAAACTCTTATTCAACATTCTAAAAATAAGCATTTAACCATTTTTCCCTTCAAGTTGTTAATATGTTTTAAACAAATGTTCACACATTAAGATGAAGTGCAAATATATCCGATAAAGAGCGTTATTTTTTATTTTCAAACCAGTTTAAAATAAATTTCATTTAGTAAACCATACCTAAAAAACATCACGTTATTATCACAAAAAATTTCCAATAGAAAAGCTGCGACTTATTTTATTGCTGACATAAAAATTAACGGTATTGATTGATTATTACTCTGTGCAAATTAGCCAGCAAAAAATTAAACGTAAAAAATACTTTTTTTACAAATTTATCTTACTTTTATAAAAAAACCAACACTATGAAAAAACTATTTGTATTAATTTGCTTAACTTCTTCTTTATTTGGTTTTAGCCAAGAAAAAGAAACAATCGATTTTAAAAGAAATGAATTAAAAGGAAATGCACTTTTATTGGTGATAGGCGCAGGTGAATTCACTTACGAGCGATTACTTAACGAAGAATCCGGAGTTGGAGTATCATTATTTTTTAATTATGATGATCAATTTTACACCAAATTTAGCCTGACTCCATTCTATCGTTTTTATTTCAGTAAAAAACCGGCGGCTGGTTTTTTTGTGGAAGGTTTTGGGATGCTGAATTCTTATGATAGCTATGTTTATAACAATAATTCATCCGATCCATACAATTCATATAATTCAAACATCGAAAACAGAACCGATTTTGCGCTTGGTTTTGGTCTGGGTTCTAAATGGATTAATAAAAAAGGATTTCTTTTTGAAATAAATGCAGGTGTTGGTAGAAACTTATTTAATAGTAACGATACTGATAATGAAATAGTAGGACGTGGCGGAATAACATTAGGTTATAGATTTTAAACAAAAAAGCTTCTCAATCGAGAAGCTTTTTTTTAATATTATGTCCCGTCCTGAAATAGGTTGTCACTCAAACAACTTAATTTATGGAATCACAATCCCCGCAAAGACAAAAACGTAGTCAACGAGATTACAGCCTAGCTTTTAAATTACAAGTAGTTGCCGAAGTAGAAAAAGGCGAGTTAACCTATAAACAAGCTCAAAAAAAGTATGGAATTCAAGGTAGAAGCACTGTTTTGGTTTGGATGCGAAAACATAGTATCTTAGATTGGAAAGAATTACCATCTATGTCACAAAAGAATACTCCAGAACAACGAATAAAAGAGCTAGAATCACTACTTTCTAAGGAAAAAGAAAAAGTACATGTCTTAAATGTTGCTATA
>NZ_FONQ01000017.1 GCF_900112975.1 Flavobacterium xueshanense
TCCATTCGAGAGAGAGGGCTTTTTAAAAGTCCTTTCTTTTGAAAAAATGTCTTTATCTCCCCCCTAAAAGTTGCATTAATTAGTTGAATCTAGTACATTAAAAGAAATGAATTTCATTTTTACATTTTTTTTAATTGCTATCATTTATTCTTTAGGAATTACTTAGGAAAAATAGTGAATTTATTGAGTGTCGGAAAATTATAAATTAGCAAAATTCAGTTTTTACATTTTTATAAAATAGTTTGTACAATCTGCTTAATTTTTTTAAATGTTTTTCTGTCAGTACTGGTATTCAAAGAAAAAATTACTTTCTAAGATTTAAAATATTTGTTTGATTGCACAATATTGAATTTTTTGGAACAACACTGAATTGAGAGCGATTCTTTTGAGGAGATAAAAAAAGTAATTGTTAAGAAAGACAAAAAATTAATATAAAATTGGCAGTAACAAACTTGGGAGGTTTTATTTTTGTAATGTAGTATTATGGCGAATAAAATTGGTCAAGTTTTTGATTTTCCACAGTACCGCAATTTATTATTAATTAAATTTTTACTATTATGACAGAAGATTACAAAATCATTGATAAAGAAGATATTGCGCTTCTTAAGTTTCCAAAAACAGATGTTTTAAGCGACGTTGACGAAATAAAAACAAGAACTGGTGAAATCAACAGAGCTTTATCACTGGGCAATTTAGAGCATTCAAAAATTAAAATTTTCTTTGAAGACGTTGAATCCAAGAAAGTTGTAGATACCACGGTTTGGGGTGTCACTGACAAAAATGTTATCTTGAAACAAGGTGTGATGATTCCAATTAACAGAATATTTAAGTTGTTTTAGGACTTATTAATTTAAATGACTCGAACTTTTTTTTGTTTTGGTACTGAATAAATTTTTTTGTGCCCATGTTGATTAGTCGGAAATTACATAATTACAAAATTACTGGTTTTAGTGGGCACAAAATTCAAATTTGAGTTTTACTACTTATTACTCGAATAAAATTATAATAGTCAATAATGAATACTACAATTCTCAAAACGCGACGATTAATTATACGACCAATCGCACTGTTGGATCTGGATTATATTCATGAATTGCATTCTTTGAAAGAAACAGATGAATTCAATACTTTAGGAATTCCATCAGAACTCGAAGAAACAAAATTACTTTTAGAAAAGTGGGTTTTTGAAAACAACAAAGAATTTGCGACCCATTTTACTTTTGCAGTCGAATTGAATACCGGAAACCAAACTATAGGATTAACAGGAATCAATTTGGGGAAGGTAAAATATAAAAATGCGGAAGTTTGGTTTAAATTCCACAAGAATCATTGGAACAAAGGATACGCTACAGAATCTTTAAAAGAAATTCTCCGTTTTGGTTTTGAAGAACTTCATCTGCATCGGATTGAGGCGGGTTGCGCGGTTGGGAATATTGGTTCTATCCATGTTTTGGAAAAAACTGGAATGATTAGAGAAGCACACACCCGAAAATTATTGCCGTTATCATCTGGCTGGTCCGATAATTACGGCTACGCTATTTTAGCAACCGATTGATATCAATAGAAAAACAAAATTTATTTTTAAAATTCTAAAATCAATTTTTTTGGGAGGATTTCGTGTGAAATCTAAAGTTTAACTGTCAATTAGTTTTATTTAACCTCTTGTGTAAAATTTTTTGAAATTACAAATTCCGAAAAAAAACATTAAAATAAACCCATAGATTCATAGAAAAAAAAGATTAGGATAGCCAAATTCTAGGGTCCACAAAGCTATGATATACTACAATATAGTGAAATGTCTTAGCATAAATTTTTAAAAACTATGGTTTTATGCGTTTAAAAAAACTTGAATTATACCAAATTAGTGATATTAAAATTAATAATCATTTCATGAAAAAAAAATGCTTAATATTGAAAAGAGAACAATTAACCCCGTTTATATTTTATCAAACAAAATGAATGTAACTATGAAATCTAAAAACCTGAAGAACTCTTTTTTAATGATTGTCTTATTTGCTGCTACCGTAACTATGGCGCAACACAAATATGTGAATACTCCGCCAGAGGTTTCACCAATGCTGATGAAACCTGAAATGACCGAGATTTGGGAACCGCAAGTGAAAGTTATTACGCCTGCTAAAATTCTTGGAAATGCACCTTCAGATGCGATAATCTTATTTGATGGTAAAAATCTGGACCAATGGGTGAACCAAAAAGATGTAAGTAAAGCTGCAGGGTGGAAAATTGTTGATAAAGATTATATGGAAGTTGTTCCGGGTACTGGCGCCATTCAAACCAAAATGGCTTTTGGAGATTGTCAGTTGCATCTGGAATGGAGTGCGCCGGATGTCGTTTTAGATGGCGGACAGGCTAGAGGAAACAGTGGTGTATTTTTTCAAAACAGATACGAGTTACAAATATTAGATTCCCACAACAACAGAACATACAGCAATGGTCAGGCGGGAAGTATCTATAAAGATCATCCGCCATTGGTAAACGCCGTGAAAACGCCATTAGAATGGAATGCTTACGACGTAATCTACACCGCACCACGTTTTACAGCACATGGAAGAATTGATGCTCCGGCAAGAATCACCGTATTTTTGAATGGTGTTTTAGTACAAAATAACACTACTATAAACGGATTGACACTTTACATCGGTTTGCACAATTATCCGTCGTCTCATGGCGATGATGTAATTTCGCTTCAGGATCATGATTCAAAAAATCAATTTAGAAATATTTGGATCAGAAAACTTTAAAAATAAAATAGACTAACGAAGCGATGAACGCTTCGTTTTTTTTGATTCCAAATCAGCATTAAGACGTTTCTGTTTTGAAATCTAATTTACTTATATTTGTTGACTTTAAAAATAAATGTGTAGTGAGTCAAATCAATAAGCTAAAAATATTCAATGATCCCATTTATGGGTTTATTACAATTCCAAATGCGTTAATTTACGATTTAGTTCAGCATCCTTATTTTCAACGTTTGCGCCGAATTTCCCAAATGGGATTGTCGTATTTAGTTTATCCCGGAGCAAATCATACTCGTTTTCATCACGCTTTAGGCTGTATGCATTTGATGCAAAAAGCTGTCGATGTGTTGCGTTTCAAAGGAGTTTCTATCTCTTCAGAGGAAGAAAATGCACTGTTCATTGCTATTTTATTGCATGATGTTGGGCATGGCCCTTTTTCGCATGCCATGGAAAAAAGTATTGTAGAAAATGTTCATCATGAAGAAATATCGTTGTTATTCATGAACCAATTAAATGTGGAATTTAACGGTCAGTTGAGTTTGGCAATTCAGGTTTTTAAAGGAGAATACTACAGAAAGTTCATGTTGCAATTGATTTCCAGTCAACTGGATATGGATCGAATGGATTATTTGAAACGTGACAGTTTTTATTCGGGGGTGGCAGAAGGAAATGTCAACTCGGAACGACTGATTCAAATGATGAATGTGGTCGACGATTATTTGGTAATTGAAGAAAAAGGAATTTATTCTGTAGAAAAGTTTCTGATGTCCAGACGCTTGATGTATTGGCAGGCATATTTGCACAAAACGAGTTTAGTGGCAGAGTTAATTTTGATGAAAATCTTAAAACGCGCCAAAGAATTAACTTTAAAAGGAATGCAATTACCGTGCAGCGAGTCGCTATTGTTTTTCATGCAAAACAAAGTCATTATTGATAGCTTTGATGCTGAAACCTTGGATTTATTTGCTCAACTGGATGATTTTGATATTATTGGAGCTTTAAAAGCTTGGCAAAAACAGGATGATTTTATTTTGTCATCTTTAAGTAAAATGATTGTTAACAGAGATTTATTGAAAATAAAATTAACTAGTGAAAAAGTAGCGATTGAAGAATTACAGCCGCTAAAAGAACGATTTGCAATGGAAAATAATATTTCATTATTAGAAACTAATTATTTTATTTTTAAAGGTAAAATAAAAAATCAAGCGTATAGTAAAGAAGCGGAACCGATACGGATTTTGAAAAAAGACAGCACAATTGAGGACGTTATAGAATCTTCTGACCAGCTGAATTTAAAATCGTTATCTAAATTAGTGACGAAGTATTATATCTGTTTCCCAAAACAACTGTTATAAAAACGTCATTTAAAATCTATTTTTTTATATTTTTGCCACAATGAAACGAGCCAAACCATTTTTTTTTAATTTAAAAAGAACTTTATACAGCGAGTTCCATCTTATATCTTTTAAAAATATAATCCGATAAGATGAAATTTACAGCAGAAGAAATAGCAGGGATTTTAGAAGGAGTAGTTGTAGGGAATCCCATGGCTGAAGTTTTTAGATTGTCAAAAATCGAAGATGGCTCTGAGGGATCACTTACTTTTTTATCAAATCCTAAATATCTCAATTATATCTATTCAACAAAAGCTTCCGTAACAATTGTTAATGAGACTTTTGAGCCAGAATCACCATTGACTACCACATTAATAAAAGTACATGATGCGTATGCGGCATTTTCAAAATTATTAGAGTTTTATAATCAGGTAAAATTGAATAAAACCGGAATAGAGCAGCCTTCTTTTCTGTCACAAAATGTGAAATACGGAGATAATTTATATCTTGGTAGTTTCAGTTATATTGGTCAGAATGTAGTTTTGGGCGAAAATGTAAAAATATATCCTAATTGTTTTGTTGGGGATAATGTGTTAATTGGGGATAATGTAATATTATTCGCTGGCGCAAAAATATATTCGGAAACGGTGATTGGTAATAATTGTACCATTCATTCCGGTGCTATTATCGGCGCTGATGGTTTTGGTTTTGCACCAAATCCGGACGGAACGTACACTAAGATTCCGCAAATAGGAAATGTAATTATTGAAGATAATGTTGATGTAGGTTCTTGTACCACGATTGACAGAGCCACAATGGGATCTACCATTATCAGAAAAGGAGTCAAGCTTGATAATCAAATTCAGATTGCTCATAATGTTGAAATAGGTGAAAATACAGTGATAGCTGCTCAAACAGGAGTTGCAGGTTCTACAAAAATTGGGAAAAACGGCATGATTGGCGGACAAGTTGGAATTTCAGGACATTTAACCATTGGTAATAATGTTCGAATCCAAGCGCAGTCCGGTGTGGGAAGAAATATAAAAGATGATGAAATCTTGCAAGGAAGCCCTACATTTGGTTACAATGATTTTAGTAAGTCGTATGTTCATTTCAAGAATTTACCGAAAATTGTTGCAGAAATAGAAGAATTAAAAAAACAAATATTAAACCAAAAAAATGGAAACAATGGTTAAACAGAAGACCATCAAAACAGAAATTTCGCTAACTGGAGTTGGATTACACACAGGAAAAGAAGTAAAAATGACTTTTAAACCTGCTCCAGTGAATAATGGTTTTACCTTTGTTAGAGTAGATCTTGAAGGACAACCTATTATTGAGGCTGATGCAAATTATGTTGTAAACACGCAAAGAGGAACCAATTTGGAGAAACTTGGCGTTAAAATTCAAACTCCCGAGCATGTTTTAGCAGCGCTGATGGGTTGTGATTTAGATAATGTGATCATCGAATTGAATGCTTCGGAACTTCCTATTATGGATGGTTCATCAAAGTATTTTGTTGAAGCACTTGAAAAAGCAGATTTTGAAGAGCAAAATGCGAAAAGAAATGTATACGTTGTTAAGGAAGTGATTTCTTTTACCGATGAAGCATCAGGAAGTGAAATTTTAGTTATGCCAAGTGATCATTATTGTGTAACCGCAATGGTTGATTTTGGTACTAAAATTCTAGGAACTCAGAATGCAAATATGAAAAGTATTGCTGATTTCAAAACTGAAATATCAAAGTCCAGGACATTTAGCTTTTTACACGAATTAGAATCTCTCTTGGAGAATGGTTTGATAAAAGGTGGCGATTTGAATAATGCGATTGTTTACGTTGATAAAGAAATTTCAGCCGCAACGATGGAGAATTTAAAAGTTGCTTTTGGAAAAGACGAAATTACGGTTAAACCAAATGGAATTTTAGACAACCTAACATTACATTATCCTAATGAAGCTGCAAGACACAAACTGCTTGATGTTGTAGGTGATTTGGCTTTAATTGGAACAAGAATTCAAGGAAAAGTAATCGCTAACAAACCAGGGCATTTTGTAAATACACAGTTTGCCAAAAAAATGGCGAAAATTATAAAAATTGAACAAAGAAATTACGTTCCTGTTTATGATTTGCACCAAGAGCCATTAATGGACATTCATAAAATTATGGCGGTACTTCCTCACAGACCTCCCTTTTTATTGATTGACAGAATCATTGAAATGTCTGAAACGCATGTTGTGGGAATGAAAAATGTTACGATGAATGAAAATTTCTTTGTGGGTCATTTTCCTGAAGCTCCAGTGATGCCAGGTGTTTTGATTGTAGAAGCCATGGCACAGACCGGTGGAATTCTGGTTTTAAGCACTGTTCCAGATCCTGAAAATTATTTGACGTATTTTATGAAAATTGACAATGTCAAATTCAAACATAAAGTGTTGCCAGGAGACACTTTAATTTTTAAATGTGATTTAATAACGCCTATCAGAAGAGGAATTTGCCACATGCAAGCAAATGCTTACGCAAATGGAAAACTAGTTGCTGAAGCGGAATTAATGGCGCAAATTGCAAAAAAACAATAGATTAGGATTGAAAACGTTACAATTGAATCGCAACAAGAATCGATTGGAGTTTTTATTCTGATAAATATAAAAATAAATAATAGCTGATGAATCAACCACTAGCCTATGTTCATCCAGGCGCCAAAATAGCCAAAAATGTTGTCATCGAGCCATTTACAACCATCCACAATAACGTAATAATTGGAGATGGAACTTGGATTGGTTCGAATGTTACGATAATGGAGGGCGCAAGAATTGGGAAAAATTGTAATATATTCCCTGGTGCGGTAATTTCAGCAGTTCCGCAGGATTTGAAATTTGGAGGAGAAGACTCTTTAGCCATAATTGGTGACAATTGTACGATCAGAGAATGCGTAACCATAAACAGAGGTACAATTGCTTCTGGACAAACAACTCTAGGTAACAATTGTTTGGTAATGGCAACAGCGCATATTGCGCACGATTGTCACATAGGTGATAATGCTATTATTGTAAATGGAGTTGCTTTGGCAGGTCATGTTACAGTTGGTAAATATGCGGTTATTGGAGGATTGGCAGCGATTCATCAATTTATTCACATTGGAGATCACGCAATGATTTCGGGCGGTTCTTTAGTAAGAAAAGATGTTCCGCCTTTCACAAAAGCAGCAAAAGAACCTTTATCTTATGTTGGAATTAATTCTGTTGGATTAAGAAGACGTGGTTTTACCACTGAAAAAATTAGAGAAATTCAAGATATTTACAGAATTCTGTATCAAAAAAATTACAATACCACTCAAGCCTTGGGTATTATTGAAGCTGAAATGGAAGCAACACCCGAAAGAGATGAAATCATTGATTTTATTCGAAATTCGTCAAGAGGCGTAATGAAAGGATATTCTGGGAACTACTAAAAATTAGAGTGGTTTTCAGTTACCAAAAAACAAAAATAGTAATAAAAAATAAACAATATAATGGCATCTACATCAGATATTAAAAACGGATTGTGTATCAAATACAACAGCGATATTTACAAAATCATTGAATTTCTTCACGTAAAACCAGGAAAAGGACCTGCTTTTGTCAGAACAAAATTGAGAAGTTTAACAAACGGAAAAGTATTAGATAACACCTTTTCGGCAGGTCATAAAATCGAAGAAGTTAGAGTAGAAAACCATAAATTTCAGTTTTTATATCCGGAGGGTGATGATTTTCATTTTATGAATACTGAAACTTTCGAACAGATTACTTTAAACAAAAACATTCTGGATTCTCCTGATTTATTAAAAGAAGGAGAAAATGTAATGGTAAGTATTAACACAGAAACTGATTTACCGCTTTCAGTAGATATGCCGGCATCAGTTATTCTTGAAGTGACTTATGCTGAACCAGGAATTAAAGGAAATACTGCTACGAATGCAACAAAATCAGCAACTGTTGAAACTGGTGCAACTGTAAATGTTCCTTTGTTTATTAATGAAGGGGACAAAATCAAAATAGATACGACTTCCGGAAATTATATGGAAAGAGTTAAGGAATAGTTTTTATTGGTTTTCAGCCTCAATGACATTTCGTGTGGGTAAAGATTGAAAACTGAGACTGAAAACTAAAAACTAAAAGAAAATGAAATTCCAAAAAGTTTACACTTTAGAAGAAATTGCAAGTATCATCGACTGTGAATATGTTGGTGATGCTAAATTTCCTGTTTCAGGAATGAATGAGATTCATGTTGTTGAATCCGGAGATATTGTTTTTGTGGATCATCCTAAATATTACGATAAAGCATTAAACTCTGCAGCAACGATTGTTTTAATTAATAAAAATGTAGCTTGTCCTGATGGAAAAGCGTTGTTGATTTCTGAAGATCCTTTTAGGGATTTTAATAAATTGACAAACTATTTCAAGCCACTTCAATTTTCAAATGTTTCAATATCTGCTTCAGCTTCCATAGGAGAAGGAACTGTAATCCAGCCAAATACATTTATTGGAAACCATGTAGTTATAGGAAAGAATTGTTTGATTCACTCTAATGTTTCCATTTATGATTATACCGTAATTGGCGATAATGTGATGATTCACGCAGGAACTATTTTGGGTGCTGATGCTTTTTATTACAAGAAACGACCTGAAGGATACGACCAATTACTTTCAGGCGGAAGAGTGGTTATTAAAGATAATGTTGGAATTGGAGCTCTTTGTACTATTGACAAGGGAGTAACTGGCGATACCACTATTGGCGAAGGCACAAAAATTGACAACCAGGTGCATGTAGGTCATGATACCGTTATTGGAAAAAAATGTTTAATCGCGTCACAAACCGGAATTGCGGGTTGTGTTATTATTGAAGATGAAGTTACTATTTGGGGACAAGTAGGAACCACGAGTGGGATAACAATAGGAGCAAAGGCTGTTATTCTTGGTCAAACGGGCGTAACAAAATCAGTAGAAGGCGGTAAATCGTATTTCGGTACTCCAATTGAAGAATCAAGAGAAAAATTGAAACAACTGGCCAATATCAAGAAGATTCCAGAAATTCTAAATAAACTAAAATAATATGTCTGCAAAAGAAATCGTTCAGAAATTTTATAAATCAGATGCCTTAATTGACAGCGAGGTTATTAAAGATTTTTTGCATCCGGAAGTAATTGTGGAATGGAACAGCAGTAAAGGCTTTGTGGAACTTAATTATGATTCGCTGGTAAATTTATCTGTTGAGTTGAGCAAAGCGTACGTTCGTTCTAAGATTCGTATTAGCCATATTTTATCTGAAAATGATTTAATTTCAGTTCGCTATTCTCATTTTGTGAAAACGATTGAGAATCCAAGAGAAGAGATGTTATTGGCACATTTTATTGTTATTTGGCAAATTAAAGACAATAAATTATTTCGAGGGTACCAAATGAGTCAATTATCATAATTTAGTGTCAAAAAACTGAACGCTGAATACTGATTACTGATTACTATTTTATACTTTTGCATAACCATTTTAAAAACTACATAAAAAATATATCATGAGTGTTTTAGTCAACAAAGATTCCAAAATAATTGTTCAAGGATTTACAGGAAGCGAAGGAACTTTCCATGCTTCTCAAATGATTGAGTACGGTACTAACGTTGTTGGTGGTGTAACTCCAGGAAAAGGGGGAACAACTCACTTAGACAGACCAGTTTTCAATACTGTAAAAGATGCTGTAGAACAAGCAGGTGCTGATACAACAATCATTTTTGTACCGCCGGCTTTTGCTGCTGACGCAATTATGGAAGCTGCAGACGCTGGAATAAAAGTAATTATTGCAATTACTGAAGGAATTCCGGTTGCTGACATGATAAAAGCAAATAGTTATGTTAAAGAGAGAAACGCTCGATTAATAGGACCTAACTGCCCAGGAATAATCACTCCGGGTGAAGCTAAAGTTGGTATCATGCCAGGTTTTGTTTTCAAAAAAGGGACTGTTGGTATTGTTTCTAAATCGGGAACATTAACGTACGAAGCAGCTGATCAAGTGGTAAAACAAGGATTAGGAATCACTACTGCAATTGGTATTGGTGGAGACCCAATCATTGGAACTACTACAAAAGAAGCGGTTGAATTATTGATGAACGACCCAGAAACAGAATGTATCGTAATGATAGGTGAAATTGGTGGACAATTAGAAGCAGATGCTGCTCATTGGATTAAAGCTGATGGTAACCGTAAACCAGTTGTAGGATTCATTGCAGGAGTTACTGCTCCAGCAGGACGTACAATGGGACATGCAGGTGCAATCGTTGGTGGATCTGACGATACTGCAGAAGCTAAAAAACAAATCATGAGAGAATGTGGAATTCACGTAGTAGATTCTCCAGCTGAAATTGGTAAAAAAGTAAAAGAAGTTTTAGGTTAATCTAAACTCAAATTAAATATTTTTAAAAGCCTCACAATTTGTGGGGCTTTTTTATTATAAATTGAATTAAAGAAATATCTTTGCACTTTATTAAATGCAACTTTTTTTTCAGATGTAATCCTAATAAGAACAAACATAAACGAATGGTTTCTAATGAGCCTCACGATTTTGTGGGGTATTTTTTTGCCGAAGCCAGTTCAAATAAAAATAAAATAATATGTACAAAGAGTTAAAAAAATTCAAAGTTACCAATCAGTTTTCATTTACTACAGAAGATAGTTTAGCAGAAGTTTGTAATGCTTCAGAAGGATCTGGAGTGTTTTTAGTTTATTCTGTTGGAGATGAAAAAGAACTGATTATGGTTGGTTCTACCGGAACTGTTCAAAATGATGGAACTTTGAAAATTAAAAATGGTGGTTTGAAAGATAAAATTGTAGAAGGACACCAATTTGCAAAAACAGGAAGAAAATATTCTTGGCCAGCACAAATGAAAATCGAAGATATCAATACTATTGAAGTGGTTTGGTATGAAACATTCAATGATAAAACTAAAGTAATCCCAACATTTGTAGAAGGACAAGTTTTACAAAACTTCCTTGACGAAAATGGAAGATTGCCAAAATGGAATGTAGCTTTTTAGTGTATTTCCAAAAAAAATAAATTTTCTATTTAAAAGCTTTACTTCAGTAAGGCTTTTTTTGTACTACAAATTTCATAAAACGCCTAAATAATCTATATTTGTATGGCAAATTAATAAATAAACTTATCATCATAAAATGAAATTACTAGAAGGAAAAGTAGCCATAATTACAGGTGCGAGTCGCGGAATTGGAAAAGGAATTGCTGAAGTTTTTGCAAAACATGGTGCAAATGTTGCATTTACTTACAGCTCCTCTGTAGAATCAGCTTTGACATTAGAAAATGAATTGAACGCTCTTGGAATTAAAGCTAGAGGATATCAATCAAATGCTGCCGATTTTAATGAAGCACAAACTTTTGTTGATGCAGTTTTAGCTGAATTTGGAACGGTTGATATTCTAATAAACAATGCTGGAATTACTAAAGACAACCTTTTGATGCGTATGTCTGAAGGCGATTTTGATCAAGTAATTGATGTCAACTTGAAATCAGTTTTTAATATGACAAAAGCTATTCAACGTACTTTCCTGAAACAACGTTCTGGCTCTATAATAAATATGAGTTCAGTTGTAGGTGTAAAAGGAAATGCAGGACAAACTAATTATGCTGCTTCTAAAGCGGGAGTTATTGGTTTTTCTAAATCTGTAGCATTGGAATTAGGATCTCGTAACATTCGTTGCAATGTAATTGCTCCAGGTTTTATAGAAACAGAAATGACAGCAAAATTAAACGAAGATGTTGTAAAAGGATGGAGAGACGGAATTCCGTTGAAACGTGGCGGAACTACTGAAGATGTTGCTAATGCGTGTCTTTTCTTTGCTTCGGACATGAGCGCGTATGTAACTGGACAGGTTATGAATGTTTGTGGAGGAATGCTTACCTAAAAAGTTAACAGTTTTCAGTAATCAGTAAGATGAGAACTGAGACTGAACACTGAAAACTGCCAAAATATGACAACAACTACCTTGCTACTATTACTTCTTTCTATATTAATAGCTGGCGGTTTGTCGTTTTTTCAATACATCTATAAAGCCAAAAACAAATCGAAAATCGGTTGGTTTTTGGCTTTTTTGCGTTTTTCATCAATTTTTGGAATTTTATTGTTGTTGATTAATCCAATAATAACCAGAAATACATTGGAAACTGTAAAAACTCCTTTACCAATTGTTGTTGATAATTCAAGTTCTATTTCGTTTTTGAATGCGAATGAGAAAACAATAGAATTGTATAAAAAAATACAATCAAATTCGGATTTACAACAGAAATTTGACGTACAATCGTATCATTTTTCAGATGATTTTGAACCAACAGAAACATTTAATTTTAAAGGAACCCAAACGAATATTGATGTTGTAGCTAAAAATCTAAAAAGCATTTATAAAAACGCAATCTATCCAACCGTTTTGATTACGGATGGAAATCAAACTTCCGGGAATGATTATGTCTATAGTTTTGATGCTGCGAATAAAACATATCCAGTGATTGTAGGTGATACAACAACTTTTTTAGATTTTAAAATCAATCAGCTGAACGTTAATAAATACGCTTTTCACAAAAATAAACTTCCTGTAGAAGCTTTTTTGCAGTATTCAGGAACTAAAAGCGTAACTGCTGATTTCATCATTTCGCAAGGAAATTCGGTATTCAGTAAACAATCTATTACCTTTTCGCCATCCAAGAAAACGGCAACAGTAAGCGTACTTTTGCCGGCTGATAAAATAGGATTGCAGGTTTTTAAAGCTACCATTGCATCGAAAGAAAAGGAAATTAATACATACAATAATACCAAAAATTTTGCGGTTGAAGTTATTGACCAAAAAACAAATATTGTTATCGTTTCTGCCATAAATCATCCTGATTTAGGTGCGCTAAAAAGAGCCATTGAATCCAATGCGCAACGAAAAGTAACAATCGTTAAACCAAATGAAGTCAAAAAATTGCAGGATTTTAATGTTTTGATATTATACCAACCAACAACCGAATTTAAAACTATTTTTGAAAATAATAAAGGTGCCGGAATCAATACGTTTATTATTACTGGAAACAACACCGATTTCAATTTTCTGAATCAGCAACAGAATAATTTGAGCTTTAAAATGAGCGGACAAAAAGAAGATTATTTGTCGGTTTTTAATGGGCAGTTTAATTTGTTTGCAGCGGACAATATCGGGTTTGAAAATTTGCCGCCTTTACAAAATGCTTTTGGAACTGTAACTACAAAAGGTGTGGTATCTGTTTTGCTTTCGTCCAAAATCAGAGCTATAGATATGAATGCGCCTTTGCTGGCTTTTACAGAAAATCAAGGCAAACGAGCCGCTTATCTTTTGGGTGAAAACAGTTGGAAATGGCGAATGCAAACACATGTCAATAATCAATCTTTTAAAAAATATGATATTTTCATGGATAAGATTATTCAATTTTTGGCTTCCAATAATTCTAAAAAATCTTTGGTGGTGGAATATGAAAGTTTTTATAATTCAGGTGAAGCCATTGAAATAACTGCGCAATATTTCAATAAAAATTATGAGTTTGATGAAAAAGCCCGTTTGACTATTGCGGTAACAAATTCCAAAACCAAGCAAACAAAAAATTACGATTTATTGAAAGGAAATAATTCCTATAAAGTTAATCTTGACGGTATGAAAGCCGGCTCGTACGCGCTTACGGTAAAAGAATTGAATTCTACAACGACGTATTCCGGTAAGTTTGAAATTCTTGATTTTGATATCGAAAAACAATTTGTCAATCCCGATGTCGAAAAATTAACACAATTAGCGACGCAAACACAAGGGAAAGCTTTTTTTCCGGATCAAGTAGATGCATTGATTAAAACGCTTTTGGAAAACGACGAATATAGAGCAGTACAAAAGAATAGTGTTACTAAAAAGCCTTTAATTGATTGGATTTGGTTATTGGTTTTAATTTCAATTTTGCTGGCAACCGAATGGTTTGTTCGAAAATACAACGGATTACTGTAATACAATTAAATAATATGGATTATAGACTGAAAGTGTTTTATACCGTTGCCAATCGTTTGAGTTTCACTAAAGCTGCAACGGAATTGTTTATCACGCAACCTGCGATTTCAAAACACATTCAGGAATTAGAGGAACAATATAAAATTAAATTATTTGATAGAAATGGTTCTAAAACCGCACTGACAAATGCTGGTGAAGTATTATTAAAACATACCAAAAACATTTTCGAAGTATATCGCGAGATTGATTTTGATATGAGCACGCTTATTAATCAACGTTCAGGATTGTTGCGATTAGGAGCCAGTACAACGATTTCTCAGTATATAATTCCACCACTTTTAGCCCGTTTCCATCAAAAATTACAAGATATAAAAGTGAATTTATTAAATGGAAATACGGAACAAATAGAAAATGCTTTATTAAAACAGGAGATTGAAATAGGTATTGTAGAAGGGCAATCAAAAAATAAGTCCATTAAATATACGGAGTTTTTAAAAGACGAATTGGTTTTAGTCTGTAAGAGTTCCAATCCATTAGTCAGTCTTGTAGAAGTGACTCAGGAGGATCTAAAAAGAATGCGTTTTTTAATGCGGGAACAAGGTTCAGGAACACTTGAAGTAATTGAACATGCCTTGAAACCATTTAAAATTAAACTATCAGAACTACAAATCGAAATGCAATTAGGCAGTACCGAAAGCATAAAATCCTATTTGATGAACTCTGATTGTGTGGCTTTTATATCCATTCATGCGGTAAAAAAAGAACTTGCAAACAATGAATTAGTTATACTAGACATTAAAGACCTGATTATAGAACGTTTCTTTTACATCATTACATTACAAGGAAAAACGGATTCTTTATCGGATTTGTTTATTCAGAATATTTACAATCATTATAATTTAAAGTTATAGCAGATTATAATTTACGATTGGCACAAATAGATTTATCTCTCCACCTTTGTACTGTAATAATTCAACAACTTTACATTGGAAACGGATCAAAAAGTAATTCAAAATGAATCATTTATTTTTTTTAAAGTAAATGCCACATTGCAGCAACTCATTTTTGTTATCTTGTTATTGTTTTGTACCACAATTTTTGTTTCCCCGCCAATTGCTTTAGTGTTGGGATTAATTGTCGCCAATCTTTTTGGACATCCTTTTTTACAATTGAATCATAAAGCCACAAATTACCTGTTGCAATTTTCAGTCGTTGGTTTAGGATTTGGAATGAATGTTCACAGTGCTGTTGCTGCAGGAAAAGAAGGCTTCTTGTTTACTGTGATTTCTATTTTTAGTACTTTGATTTTAGGAACTTTTCTTGGGAAATGGTTTAAAACCGAAAAGATAACGTCTCATTTAATTTCTTGTGGAACTGCAATTTGCGGAGGAAGTGCGATTGCAGCGATTGCTCCCATAATCAAATCCAATGAAAAACAAACCTCAATCGCCTTAGGAGTAATATTCATTCTGAATTCGGTTGCACTGTTTGTATTTCCTGCCGTAGGTCATTGGTTGGATTTATCACAAAAAGAGTTTGGATTATGGTGCGCCATTGCCATTCATGATACCAGTTCTGTGGTAGGAGCAGCCAGTAAATTTGGTCCTGAAGCATTGCAGATAGCCACTACAGTAAAATTAGCCCGTGCTTTGTGGATTATTCCTGTAGCATTGATTACTACTTTTATTTTCAAAAATAAATCGGGGAAAATAAAAATCCCTTATTTTATTGGGTTCTTGATTTTGGCTATGATTGCCAATACGTATTTGCCGCAAATAAGTAATTTTGCCCCGCATTTGATTTCAGTTGCTAAAATAGGTTTGACATTAACTTTGTTTCTAATTGGAGCCGGATTGAATAGAACTGTTTTAAAATCGGTGGGATTTAAACCGCTCGCGCAGGGAATTTTGCTTTGGACATTCATAGCAATTGCAACTTTGGTCTCAATTATTTATCTAAAATAGTTTTATGATGAAAGGTTTTTCGCTTTATAACATGAAATTGCAATCGGAGATAATCATACAAAAGGGCAAACATTAGAAAAGTGGCGGCCACAAAAAGTGTTTTCATATCCAATAAATTATAAAGAAAACCACCTGCAAAACAGCCGATAAAAAAGAACAAGATAATGGATAATCTCAGATAAATACTGGTTTTTAATTTTTTCTTCTCTTCGGGTTTTTTATAAAAAAACAATTGAGATAATTCAATACCTAAATCGGTGAAAAGCCCAGTTAAATGGGTTGTTCGGACTGTTGATTGAGAGATTTTGGTTACCAAAGAGTTTTGTATTCCCATAGCAAAAAGCATCGAAAAAGCAATCCATTTTCCATCAATGCTGGATAAGTCGGATTGTGTTCCAAAGATTCCAACACCAATCAAAACAAGCATTTCCAATGCAATAGGAATGACGTGAGATAAATTGGGATGTTTTTTGGAAATTAATTCCGCTAAAAAATTAGAAATAAAAGCACCAAACAAAAAGAAAATAGTGAATACAAAAAAGGTAATTGCGGCTGCATAATCCCGTTTCATGATTTCTTCCGCGAAATAGGCGAAATGTCCCGTAACATTGGTAGTTAATGTTTGAATAGACAAAACACCCGTAACATTTACAATTCCAGCAACAAAAGATAATAAAGTGGCCAAACGAAGATTGTGAATAAAAGTTCTGTTTTTTCCTTGATGTCGAAACATATTTGTAGTTTTCTTTTTTAATTAACAGAATCTTAAACCCTATTTTTTTTAATAACGATTTAAAGAAATACATTTGTACTTCAAAAAAATAAATTTAATGAAAAATTTTAAAATTAGACCTACGCTTATTACTTTATCTGTTCTTGGAGTTGCTATTTTTCTTTTGTCATGGGGCGTTATTGGTCATGAACGAATCAACAAAGCCGCAGTAATGGCACTTCCAAAACCATTACAGACATTTTTTTACAATCACATTGATTTTATCACGCAAGGATCTACCGTTCCGGATTTGAGAAGAAATGTTTTGAATGATAAAGCGGAGCCGCCACGTCATTATTTTGACATGGAGAATTTTGGTGCAGTGGAAACTTTTCCTAAAACAATGCAAGAAGCGAACCTAAAATATGACGAGAAATTTTTGACTAAAAACGGAATTTTACCTTGGTACATTCAGGATATGATGGTCAAATTGACTAAAGCTTTCAAGGACAAAAGAAAGAATGAAATATTATTCATCGCAGCTGATTTAGGACATTACATTGCTGATGCGCACATGCCATTGCATACTTCGGATAATCATGATGGACAAAATACTAATCAAAAAGGAATTCATTCTTTATGGGAAAGCCGTTTGCCGGAATTGTTTGCCAAAGATTATAAGCTCAATGTACCGCAAGGAAAATATCTAGAGAATGTGGAGAAAGCAACTTGGGATATGATTTTTGACACCCACAGTTTAGTAAAACCTTTGTTAGATACTGATAAAAAATTAAGAACTGCAACTGCTGAAAACAAAATGTATGTAACGGATGCAGCTGGAAATGTTGTGAAAAACAAATACGGCGGAACGTTATATTCTGATGGATATGCTGCTAAATTACACACGGATTTGAATGGAATGGTCGAACAACAAATGAAAAAAGCCATTACTGCTACTGCAAGTTTTTGGTATACAGCTTGGGTAAATGCAGGAAAACCGGATTTAAGTAATCTTGATGCTACTGAACTTACAAAGCGCAATAGCAAAACTTTAAAAAAGGATTTAAAAACTTTTGAAAAAGGGAATCTTTTTGGTTTGACAAACGAAAAAGAATAACGTTATATTTCCAATTAAAAAACGGGTAAGACATTAGTTTCACCCGTTTTTTTATGCTAATTAATTTTTTGATAGTTCTTTTTCTTCAATATATCCGATGCCGTTTGATAGTAAGAAATGGTTTCGTTAACTAAATCAGTTCTTTCTTTTTTGAGCGGTATTTGATCATAAAATATTTGAAAATCAGGAGCTACTTTTTGGTTGGCTTTTAAAGTCAATTGAAACTGTTTTACGGTTTGTTTTGGTGAGATAATCGTCAAAACATTGTCTTTAATCAATCCTAGATCCTGATAGGTGGCAATCAAAGCTCGTGGTTTATAGTCTTGTTTTAGAACATCCTGTCCATAAAATTTACTTTGGTAATCAAAATTCAGCAAACCGAATAGAGTTGGCATTACATCAATTTGCGACATCAGATTGGTGTATTTTCTTGGTTCAACAAAACCTGGACTGTAAATGATTGCCGGAATTCTATATTTATCAGCTGGAAGTTCTGTTTTTCCTGCACTGGAGGCACAATGATCGGCTAGAATTACAAAAACGGTATTGGTAAACCAAGGCTGTTTTTTGGCCTTTTCAAAGAATTTTTTCATTGCATAATCCGTGTACTTTACACCACCATCACGTGATTTTGCATCACCGGGAATGTCAATTTTTCCATTGGGATACGTAAATGGTCTGTGATTGCTCACGGTCATAATGTGGTTGAAGAACGGCTTATTTGCTGTTGCTTCTTTATTCATTTCTTTAATGGCTTTGTTATACATATCTTCATCACATACACCCCAAATATTAGCGAAAGTTATTTCATTGGGTTCAAATGTTTTTTTATCTACAATTTCATATCCATTTCCTGAAAAGAAATTTCCCATATTATCAAAAAAGGAATCGCCGCCGTACATGAATTTTACAGCATAGCCTTTTTGCTTAAAGATGCTTCCGGTAGAGAATTTGTTTTTATTGTCTTCTCGTTTTACCACACTTTCACCAGCTGTGGGAGGAAAGCATAAAGTAACGGCTTCAAGACCGCGAACCGTTCTGTTTCCCACGGCATAAAGGTTGGTGAAAACTAAACTTTTGGTTGCTAAACTGTCAAGAAATGTAGTGATATTTTTCTCGTTTCCATACATTTTCATAAATTCTGCGCTGTAACTTTCAATAGTAATCAAAACCACATTTTTGCGATTTTCGGCAGCTTCATTTTTTATTTCTCTCAAAGTTGTTTCTCCTGAAATGTTAGGGATTTGTTGTTTTAATTGAGCGAAAGCTTGATTATTAGGGACTGTTTTATAGAATTTAAAATAATCCAATTCACTTTTCATAAATGCCACATAGAATTTATACAGACCGTTGGCCTGTAATTCATTGGCAAATATATTTTGAGAATTTTCTTTGACAGATAAAGCGGGAATTGCCAACAATGATAATCCGAAAAGCAGCAGGTAAATTCCGGAAATTTTGATTTTTTGCACAAAAACAGGAATACTTTCAATGTAATTTTTTGATTTTTTTACAATAAAATAAGTTACAAATCCTGCAATAATAAATAGCGCTGAAAACAACGGAATAACAGGATAGGATTCCATGATATTTCCGATAACTTCATTAGTGTAAACCAAATAATTTACTGCGATAAAATTATATCTCACCCCAAATTCATTCCAAAAGAAATACTCGCTGATTGCGTTTTGGAGAATTAAAATTACGTAGAGGAAAATGACGAAGGAAAATAACCAAAGTCTGATTTGGTTTCTATATTTTGGTAAGAAAAGTAACAGTCCAAACAATATTGTTTTTATCGAAATAAAGACAATTACAATTTTTGGTAGAGCACTACCATATTCGTTGAGTACCGTGTTTCCAAATGAAACGTAAAGTATCAAGGCTATTAATAATCCAAAAATTGGATATCCGTATGGTTTGTAATATTTTGCATTGGATATGAAAATAAGATACAACCACAAAAATCCACTGACTAAAACAAAAATAAAAATATCAGAAATCAACCCTAAAACAAATAGGGACAGTGTGTCAAACCAAATAAATGATGTCTGTGTTATGGGATGAAAGAAAAGAATAACTCTTACAATAAAACTTACACTAATATAAAACAGTAGTAGATAATAAAATGGATTGACTTTTTGTGACAATTTCATAATGATAAATTTAAAAACAAAAGTATAAATAATTTTTATTGTTATTTTTTAAGAATTGCTTAATATTTTATCAAAATTAATATTAGCTTAAAATCAAATTTAGTAAGGTTTGGTTTAGAATAAAAGAGATAAATTTACTCCAAAATTTAAAATAGTTTTACAATGAAAAAAAATGTAATGATTTTGTTTCTTTTCATAGGAACATTAAGCTACTCTCAAAATTGGAAGACGAATTTTGAAGAGGCAAAAGCACAGTCAATTTCAGAAAACAAAAACATTCTACTCGTGTTTTCGGGATCAGACTGGTGTGC
This sequence comes from Flavobacterium xueshanense, assembly GCF_900112975.1. GTDB lineage: Bacteria > Bacteroidota > Bacteroidia > Flavobacteriales > Flavobacteriaceae > Flavobacterium > Flavobacterium xueshanense. The sequence continues at coordinate 20,390 of NZ_FONQ01000017.1, forward strand.
ACCTTGTATTAAATTAGAAAATACGATTTGGAAATCAGAAGATTTTAAAAAAGAATCAGAACAGAAATGGGTAATATTCAAAGCTGATTTTCCAAAGAAGAAAGCAAATTTATTATCAGCAGAACTAACTGTCAGCAATAAAAAATTAGCAGACCAATATAACAAATCCGGAAATTTTCCTTTAGTGCTATTGCTGGATAAAACAGGAAGCGTTTTAGGAATTACTGGTTACAAAAACATAACTCCGCAAGAATACATACAAATCATTCATTCCTTTGAGAAATAATGAAAAAAATACTCTTAATAGGTTTTTTATTCACAACAGTATTAGCAACTTCTCAAATTACGCACAAGAGAAATTTGTTTATGTTAGGAAGTCCTTTTGAGGTTACTGCTGTTGCAAATGACACTATTAAAGCCAACGAATATATTGATTTGGCTGTAGCCGAAGTAAAGCGAATTGAAAATTTAATTTCCGATTGGATTCCAACTACACAAATTTCAGAAATTAACCGCAATGCAGGAATAAAACCGGTAAAAGTCGATACCGAAGTTTTTGAATTGGTCGAAAGATCCATAAAAATTTCTCAAATAACCAATGGCGCATTTGATATTTCGTATGCGTCGATGGACAAAATATGGAAGTTTGATGGTTCGATGAAAGAAATGCCAACCGAAGAAGCCATAAAAAAATCAGTGGCAAAAATTGGATATAAAAACATAATTCTAAACCCAAAAGAACAAACTGTTTTTCTAAAATTAGAAGGAATGAAATTAGGTTTGGGCGGTATTGGACAAGGTTATATTGCTGATAAAGTGAAAGATCTATTGTTTTCGAAAGGGTGTCTTTCAGGGATTATAAATGTTTCAGGCGATATTAATGTTTGGGGAAAACAACCGGATGGAAAACCTTGGACAGTAGGAATTGTAAACCCTTTGAATAAAAATAAAATTTTCGCCACTTTTCCAATAGAAGATAGCGCCGTGGAAACTTCAGGCAGTTATGAAAAATATGTGAATTTCAACGGAATACGCTATTCTCACATTATTGATCCCAGAACAGGTTATCCGGCTAGCGGCATTGTCAGTGTTTCTGTTTTTGCCAAACAGACGGAAATCGCCGATGCTATGGCAACGGGAATTTTTGTGCTTGGAGTAGAAGTAGGGTTGGATCTTGTCAATCAAATTAAAGGCCTTGAATGCATTATTGTTGATGATAAAGGCAAAATCCATTCTTCAAATGGAATTGACATAAAAAAATATAATTAATAAAAAAATATAGTCATGAAACAGAAAGTAGCCTTTGTTTTTTTTATGTTACTCGTTTTACAATCGTGCAGTTCCGTAAAAGAATATGAAAAAGAGAAAATAAATGATCCTGACATGAAGCTTTCAGCACGAACGGCGGAACGTTATGAAACGTCTTTTCAAATATATCGTGAAGCTGCTGCAGGAGCCAATGGTGGAAAATCGGGAGGTGGTTGCGGTTGCAATTAGTCAAAAACATTAATCCAGATTGTAAATTTCAATCCAGTAAAAAATGAAAATAAAAATTTTATCTCTTTTTATCTTAATTACGGTAACTGCTTTTTCTCAAGAAAATAGTAAAGAACCCGTTTTCAAAAAAAGGGTGTTAGAAAGTACGGAAGTTGACTTTTTAGCCAGTTATTACAATCAAGACGGATCAAAATCAGCCGTTTCTGGTGGAATTGGTTCGGAGAAACTTACCGATGTTGCCTCCAATATTGTAGTGGCAATGCCTTTGAATGATGATGATGTTTTGACTATTGATTTAGGAATATCGGCCTATTCATCAGCTTCTTCTAGTAATATAAATCCATTTAATTCCACTGGCGCTTCTGGCGGCGCAGAAAATGGTAATGATGGTAAAATAACAGGAAATAAAGCAGTGGCCTCCGGACCTTATGGAACGCCTTGGCAAGCTTCATCCGGTGCTTCAAAAAGTGATCAATTGGTTTCTGTTATGGCTAATTACAGTCACAGCAGCGACTCTAGAAATTTTATATGGAATGCAGATGTTTCTTTTTCGAATGAATATGATTACACTTCTGTTGGTTTTGGTGGAGGAATTGCAAGTCTCTTCAATGAAAAAAACACGGAACTGAGCTTGAAAGTAAATGCGTATTTGGACCAGTGGAGACCTATTTATCCTACTGAATTGCATGAATATTCAAAATATGGTTCTAATTTTTTAAATCAAGGCTATTTTAGCGGGGTATCGGTTTTGGATCAAAACGGTATATCCACAACAAATTATTTGCCGTCAGCGTTTCAAACAGTAAATGCGGTTAACCGAAATTCTTTCTCGGCTTCGGTAGGGTTTTCTCAGGTATTGACCAAGAAATTACAAGTTTCCTTTTTCTTTGATGTATTGCAACAGCAAGGATTATTATCGTCTCCTTATCACCGAATTTATTTTGCTGACAAAGCCAATTTTTACATTGGACAACCGGAATATATTAGCAATTACGAAAGTACAAGCAACGCCGGAGTCTACAAATTAGCGGACGATATCGAAAGATTGCCGGATTCTCGTTTTAAAATTCCGGTGGGAGCGCGTTTGAATTATTACTTCAGTGACCGATTTATATTACGAACCTATTATCGTTTTTATTCTGATAACTGGGATATTCAATCTCATACCGCCAGTTTTGAGCTTCCTGTGAAAGTATCGGATAAGTTTACTGTTTTTCCTATGTATCGCTATTACTCACAAATTGCTTCAAAATATTTTGCGCCTTATGAAACGCATTTGTCATCAGAAAAGTTTTACACTTCTGATGCTGATTTAGCAACATTTGATGCGAATCAATATGGTTTTGGTGTAAATTATACCGATATTTTTACTGCGGGTAAAATTTGGAAATTTGGTTTGAAAAATATTGATTTTAGATTCAATCATTACAAACGAAGCGATAATCTGAATGCAAATATTGCTACAATTGCGTTCAAATTTGTAATGCAATAAAACCTAAATTTACAAAAACGATAAAAATGCATATACTAATTGTAGAAGATGAAGCAGGAATTATTCAATTTCTGCAACAAGGATTAGAAGAAGAAGGGTATACAATCACGAGTGCTTCTGATGGTTTGAAAGGATTTGAGTTGACTCAAAAGCATAATTTTGATCTGATTTTATTGGATTGGATGTTGCCAAAAATCACCGGATTAGAACTTTGTAAATCCATTCGATTAAAAAACACTACGACTCCAATCATTTTTTTAACAGCAAAAGATACCGTTCAGGAAACAATTGAAGGTTTGAAAGCAGGTGCCAATGATTATATCAAGAAACCCTTTAGTTTTGATGAATTAGTGGAGCGCATCAAAATTCATTTCAGGAACCAAAATGACGACGAAGTGATGACTCTTGGCACCATCAAAATTGATACAAAACAACATCGTGTTTTAGTAAATGAAATTCAAGTGGCATTGACCCAACGTGAATTTGAACTGTTGACTTATTTGGTAAAAAACAAAGGTAAAGTTTGCACCAGAACTCAGATTATAGAAGATGTTTGGGATATTCATTTTGAATATGACACTGGCGTAATTGATGTTTTTATGAATGCAATTCGTAAAAAATTAAATTTAAAAATTGAACAAGACTACATAAAAACAGTTCGTGGTGTAGGTTATATCGCTAATGACTAGATGAAGATGCAACAACTTTCCTTTAAAAATAGAATCGCTTTCAATTATATTGTTACCACAGCTTTATTGATTTTTGTGGTTTTCTTTATCATCTTTTCTATTGTTAAATTTAGTGTCTACAGCCATGTCAATAACGACATTACAAGTGAAGTTGAGAAACATTTCACTGAAATTGAAATTGTAGGCAACAGTTTTCATTTGATTCATAGGGAGGAATGGAAGGAACGGGAGCACAATACCTTGGACGTAAATCCGGTGTTTATTCAGTTTATAGATCAAAATAGCAATGTAATTGAAAAATCGCCCAATCTAAAACGATCTACTTTAACTTTTAACAAAGAGAATGCAGATAATAAACTCTTTGATACCAAATTAGTCAATAACGCAATTCGTCAAATTCAGGTTCCCATTTATCAAAAAACAAAAATTATTGGCTACATAATAATTGCCATGTCACTGCAAGATGCTACGATGGTGCTTGATAATATATTTGAAGTGTTGATTGTTGCCTATCCCGTAATTCTTATTTTGCTGTTTTTTATCGCTCGATTTATAGCTGGAAGGAGCATAAAACCGATTAGTTCCATTATCACAACTTCTAATATTATTACCAAAGATAATCTGACTTCCCGAATTCCGTTACCTCAAAACCGTGACGAATTGTTTGTTTTATCTCAAACCATCAACAATTTATTAGACCGAATAGAAACTGCCGTTGAACGAGAAAAGCAGTTCACTTCGGATGCTTCTCATGAATTAAGAACTCCATTAACTGTGATCAAAGGAACTTTGGAAGTTTTGATTCGGAAACCCAGAGGTCACGAAGAATATGAAGAAAAAATAAACTTTTGTATAACAGAAGTTAATCGATTGAATCATTTAGTGGATCAATTGCTTTTATTAGCTCGATTTGAAAACCAAAAGCAAACCTTAAAAACGGAGAAAGTATATCTGAATGCATTATTTTTAGATACAATTGCTCGATATTCTACGGTGATACAATCAAAAAAAATTAATGTTTCGACTGAATTCCTTAAAGATTATTACTTGGAAACCGATAATTATTTATTTTCGATAGTAATTAATAATCTAATATCAAATGCGTTAAAATATTCGAATCAAAATGGAAATTTGGTTGTCACCATAAAATCTATCGGTTCTAAAATTGAATGTCAGATCACTGATTCCGGAATTGGAATACCAGCTGAGGACTTAGAAAAAATATTCAACCAGTTTTATCGTTCAAAATCTAGTAATCATCCAGAAATTAAAGGAACAGGATTAGGATTGTCTATCGTAAAAAGATTGTGTTCCTTGCTCAACATTGATATTGCAATTACCAGTCAGGAACATAGCGGAACTACCGTAATTTTAAGATTATATGAAGCAGACCTTAAGTAGTTCTTAAGGGAATAGTTATCTTTAAACTTTACTTTTGAAGTATAAATAAGATAAAAATGCTCGAAAAAATTATTGCTTTTAGCTTAAAAAATAAACTGATTGTCTTGCTCTTTACTTTAGGGGTTTTCGGATTTGGTTTGTTTTCTGTTTTCCAAATATCCATTGGAGCAGTTCCTGATGTGACGAACAACCAAGTTCAGGTAATTACCACTTCACGTAACCTGTCTACACAAGACATCGAACAATTTATAACCTATCCGGTTGAGATTGAAATGGCCAATTTACCTGGTGTTAAAGAAATTCGCTCTATTTCAAAATTTGGATTATCAGTTGTTACAATTGTTTTTGATGAAAATCTGGGAACCTATCTTCCAAGACAACTTATTGCGGAGAAAATTAAAACGGCTTCGGAGAAAATCCCGCAAGGTTTTGGAACACCGGAAATGGGACCAATCACTACAGGACTTGGTGAAATCTATCAATATACTTTAGAAGTAAAACCCGAGTTCAAAAATAATTACTCAGTGACTGATTTGCGAACCATACAAGATTGGGTGGTAAAACGGCAACTTTCAGGAATAAAAGGTGTTGTGGAAATTAATACCTGGGGTGGTTTTTTAAAGCAATACGAAATTGCCATCAATCCTTCGAGCTTGAAAGCGATGAATATTACCACTGCGGATGTTTTTACTGCACTTGAAAAAAACAATAGCATTGCCGGTGGAGCGTACATCGAAAAAGTCAATCAAAGTTATTTTATTCGAGGTGAAGGAAAAGTAAATTCGCTGGAAGATATTGGGAATATAGTTGTTACAAACACCAATGGATTGCCGGTTTATATCAAGAATGTAGCGCAAGTTCGTTTTGGTCATGCCAACCGTTTTGGAGCAATCACTGGTAATGGTGAAGGCGAAAAAGTCTTGGGACAAGTGATGATGCTTAAAGGTGGGAACTCTAAACAAGTAATTGATGATGTCAAAAACAGAGTTGCCGAAATTCAAAAAACATTACCTGATGGTGTGTACATTAACGGTTTTCTGGAACGAAGCGAATTAGTTGGAAAAACAACTTTTACGGTGGCCGAAAACTTGATTTTAGGATGTTTGATTGTGATTTTTGTTGTCATAGTACTATTAGGAAATTGGCGTTCCGGATTGGTTGTGGCGTCCGTAATTCCGTTGTGTTTATTATTCGCCATTTCGTTTATGAATATTTTTGGTATCGATGCTAATTTAATGAGTTTAGGAGCCATTGATTTTGGAATTATAATTGATGGTGCCGTAATTATTGTAGAGTTTATTGCTTTTCAAATCGCCAGTAAATCAGCGCATTTAGTAAATCTGAGTAAGGAAGAACGCCAATTAGAAATTGACCAAATCACCTATAAAAGTGCTTCCAAAATGATGAATTCGGCTATTTTTGGCCAGTTGATTATTTTGATTGTTTTTATTCCAATTCTCTCGTTATCCGGAATCGAAGGTAAAATGTTTAAACCGATGGCGATGACCTTTAGTTTTGCATTATTAGGCGCAATGATTTTCTGTTTCACTTACGTTCCGGTCGTTTCTTCTTTGTTTTTGAAACCAAAAACAGAAAATCCAAATTCAGTATCCAGTAAATTAATCCACAAACTCAATTCTTCATATTTACCAATAATTACTTGGGCAATAAGCAATACCAAAAAAGTATTGTATGGCGCATTAGGATTGTTATTGCTGGCCGTAGGATTATTTGCAACCATGGGAGGAGAGTTCATACCAACGCTTGACGAAGGAGATTTTGTGATTCAGCCCGTTTTAAAAACTGGAACTTCTTTAACAAAAACAATTGCGATAACGACCAAAATAGAAAAAATAATACTTAAAAACTTCCCGGAAGTCACACAAGTCGTCAGCAGAATTGGAGCGGCCGAAGTACCGACAGATCCAATGTCTATGGAAGAAAGTGATATTATTGTAAAATTAAAACCCAAATCAGAATGGACTTCGGCTTCGACCAAAGATGAATTGGCGGACAAAATAAAAGCAGCATTGGAAAAACAAATTCCAAATATGGAAATCGAATTTACGCAACCTATTGAAATGCGTTTCAACGAATTAATTTCTGGAACCCGATCTGATGTAGCGGTTAAAGTTTTTGGCGAAGACTTAAATATTTTGGCAAAAAAAGCACATGAAATCAAAAATGCTATTGCAAAAGTGGAAGGCGCTTCGGATATTATTATCGAAAAGACAGAAGGTTTGCCACAAATGTCCGTGGTTTATAATCGTTCAAAAATTGCCCGTTACGGTTTGAATATTGCTGATTTGAACGAAATGATTGCTCTTGGCTTTGCCGGAAAAACCGTTGGAAATGTTTTTGAAGGTGAAAAACGTTTTGATATGGTAATTCGTTTGGATCAAGCGAATCGCCACGATATTGAAGATTTACGTAACTTATACGTGCCAACGCCAAACGGAGAACAAATTCCGCTGAGCGAATTGGCTTCTATCGAATATACCGAAGGTCCCGCAAAAATTTCAAGAGACAATACCAATAGAAGAATTGTGGTGGGAATTAACGTTAGGAACCGAGATTTACAAAGTGTGGTTACTGATATTCAGAAAATTGTGGACAATCAAATTAAATTGCCAGCGGGATATTACGTGAAATATGGCGGACAGTTTGAAAATTTACAAAGCGCCAAAGCCCGATTGATGATTGCAGTTCCCATCGCTTTATTTTTGATTTTTATCCTTTTGTATTTTGCATTTGGCTCCGTAAAAGAAGCGTTAATGGTGTATTCGGCAATTCCGTTGTCTGCAGTCGGTGGTGTTTTATTTTTATGGATGAGAGATTTGCCGTTCAGTATTTCGGCAGGTGTTGGATTCATAGCGCTTTTCGGAATTGCGGTATTGAATGGAATTGTACTGATTGAACATTTTAAAGAACTCAAACATCAAGGCATGAAAGATATCGATGCATTAATTTTAAAAGGAACAACGGACAGATTGCGTCCGGTTTTATTAACCGCTTCGGCTGCCGCCTTAGGATTTTTACCAATGGCAATTTCATCCTCGGCTGGGGCAGAAGTACAACGACCACTAGCAACGGTAGTTATAGGCGGATTGTTCACGGCAACTATTTTGACGATGATTGTGCTGCCTATTTTATACAAAGTTTTTGATAGTGTCGCTTTCAAAAAAGCTAAATTTAAGAAACATCAAAGTTCCACCTATATCATTTTGTTATTGTTGAGTTCTTCATTGGCTTTTTCACAAAATTCTAATCCGGAACTGGATAGTTTAATGTCAAAAGCAATTCAAAATAATAAAGGAATAAAAGCGGCTCAATTGCAAGTCGATAAAACAAAATCCAACATTAAAACGGCAAATACTTTTGATAAAACCAATATTTATTACAGTTACGATCAAAACAATTTGGCACTCAATAACGAGCCTTTAAGAGTATTTGGCGTGCAGCAACGTTTTTCTTTTCCAACGGTTTACGGAGCGCAGAGAAAGGTTTATTCCTCCGAATATGAAAGGGAAAAAGCCAATTTTGATATTCAAAAAAACAAACTTTCTTTGGCTGTTTCTAAATCGTATCAGCACATTGTTTATTTGCAACATCAAGAAAAACTGTACCACTATTTAGATAGTTTGTACCAAAATTTCTCTAAAGCAAGCGATAGGCGTTTTGAATTGGGAGAAACTAATTATCTGGAAAAAATTACAGCTCAAGCTAAATTCAGACAAATAAGAACCAAGCTTTCCCAAATTGAAAATGATAAAAAAGCACAATACGAAGTGTTGCAATCCTTACTTCAAACCGATCAAATAATTGCAATTAAAAGTAATTCAATTACAGCATTAAATACTTTTACTAATGAAACAAGTAAGTCATTTTATACTGCTTATTTAGAGAGAATTACTGAAAATTATAAAAACCAAATTAATTTACAAAAACAACATTGGTTACCGGATATAAACTTGGATTATTTTCAAGGAAGAAATAACGGATTGTCACAATCTTTGTATGGTTTTCAAGTTGGTTTAGCAGTACCCATATTATTCTCCGGTACTATTTCTAAAACCAAAGTAGCGCAGCTCGAATTACAAAGTTGGGAACAACAAAAACAAAATGAAGAAGTAAAAATAGAGAAGTACATTAATCAAAAAAAGAACGAATTAGCCAAATATCAGGAAGCCATAAATTATTACAATATGTATGGCAAAAAACTATCGGATGAGATTATTAAAGTAGGCAATAACAGTTACAAGCATGGAGAGATTGATTTTTTCCAATACATTCAAAGTTTGGAAAATGCGACAACTATACAAGTAGACTATTTAGATACTATTTTACTCTTTAATCAAACCCAATTAGATTTACAATACTTAAATTTTTAAAATACAACTAATGAAAAACTCACTTTACATAATCGCTTTATCTCTTGTTTTATTTTCTTGTAAAAAATCGAAAACAGAGGAAGTCGAACAAAAAGACAACGGTTTGATTACTGTAACCGCAGCGCAATTCAAATCTTCGGGAATGGAGATTGCGAGTCCAACAGAACAAGATTTTGATGTAACGGTTAAGTCCTCGGGGAAGATTGATGTTCCGCCACAAAACCGAGCTAAAGTAAACACTTTTATGGGTGGATATGTAAAATCAACAACACTTTTGGTTGGAAATAAAGTCACAAAAGGACAAGCTTTGTTAACGTTACAAAACACCGAATTTCTTGATATTCAGAAAGATTATATGGAAGTGGCTGAGCAGCTTAATTTCTTAAAATCGGAATATGACAGGCAAAAAACGTTGTATGATGAAAAAATAACTTCACAAAAAAACTACCTAAAAGCAGAAAGTGAATATAAAAGAGCGAAAGCAATGCATCAAAGTTTACGCGCCAAATTAGTGCTTTTGAACATTAATCCGAGAAATGTGGAGAGAGGAAATCTGACTTCAACAATCACTATTTTTTCTCCAATAGTGGGAGATATTGTGATTATGAATGCCAATGTGGGAATGTATGTGGCGCCTTCGGATGTTATTTTAGAAATTGTTGATACGGATCATTTGCATTTAGAATTAGCTGTTTTTGAAAAAGATATTTTAAATGTTAAAATAGGACAGAAAATTCATTTTAAAGTCCCTGAGGCAACAAAAGATGTTTTTAATGCAGAAGTACATTTGGTTGGAAAATCAATTGAAGGAAATGACAGAACGATTAATGTTCATGGACATTTAGACGATGCTATACAGCAAAAGTTATTAACAGGAATGTTTGTTGAAGCTGAAATTATTACCAATTCCAAGAAAGGTTTGGCGATTCCTTCTGAAGCAATAATAACCGAAAATAACAAAAATTTCGTACTTTTATTGAATAATAAAAAAAATGGATATTCATTCAGGAAAGTAAGCGTTACGGTAGGCGAAAAATCTGAAAATTTCGTCGAAATATTTCCGAGTACAATCATTAATGCTTCTTCAAGGATTTTAACAAAGGGTGTTTTCGATTTGGCAAATTAATAAATAGTAAATAAAATGGACTTGAATAAATTAAAAGATCAATTGCAAACAGAGGTTGATACTGCCTTTTTGTATGATAGTATTGCTGCCATTCAGTCCGACGATACGCTGACACGAGTATTGCGTAGTCTGAGTGAAATCGAAAAAGGACATGCGAAACATATGTTTGATAAAGTTTTGACTTTGGAGCCAAATTACACAATGCCTTCGCCTTCCACAAGAGCAAAATTTCAATTGAAGTTGGGCAAAATCTTTGGTTATTCTTCTATTATTAGTAACCTCTCGAGTATAGAAAAGCAGTTTGCGGTAAATTCAATCAAGAATAAAATCAAAAGTGGGGAAAAACCAACAGGTTTTGAGCACAATCATCTAAATATTATTGAAGCCGTAAACAATAATGCCGCCTTAAATGTTTCCGGCGGTTTTTTGTCAAAATTTGAAAGCCGCCACAAATCAGTGGGTGGAAACGCATTACGTGCGGCGGTTTTAGGTTCTAATGACGGATTGGTTTCGAATATGAGTTTAGTAATGGGCGTTGCCGGTGCAGCCGTTTCTAATGATACGATATTGTTAACCGGAATTGCAGGGCTTTTGGCAGGAGCAATTTCAATGGCTTTGGGCGAATGGCTTTCGGTGCAAAGCTCGAGAGAATTAAACCAGCGTCAAATTGAGTTGGAAACCGAAGAATTAGAAGCTTCACCCGAAGAAGAGAAAAAAGAATTGGTATTGCTGTATCAAGCCAAAGGAATGAATGCTGTGGAAGCACAGAAATTAGCTGACAAAGCCTTTGAAAATCCTCAAACGGCAATTGATGCTATTATCACAGAAGAATTGGGAATAGACAAAGAAGAATTAGGCGGTTCAGCCTGGGAAGCGGCAATAGCTTCATTCGTACTTTTTGCTATTGGAGCGATTATTCCATTATATCCATTTATGTTTTTAGATGGAAAAAATGCCATTTTATTAAGTGTAGGAAGTAGTGTGGTTGGGCTTTTTGGTATTGGCGCCGCAATAACCTTATTGACAGGAAAAAGCGTTTTGTTTTCCGGATTTAGACAAGTTTCTTTCGGATTGGTCGCTGCAGCCGTAACTTATGGAATAGGTTCCCTGATCGGGGTTTCACTGGCGGGATAAAATAATTAACATATTATAAAATATTAAATAGTAATTAACATTAAATAAAAAAATTATGAATGATGCTCATTTACACATGGTCGTAAACCATTTTCCAATTATCGGAACCTTTTTTGGAATTGGAATTTTGATTACAGGAATATTTTTTAAGAACAATTCGATAAAAAATACAGCTTACATTCTATTTATTGTAGCAGCTATTTTTGGTGCATTCAGTATGGGAACTGGCGAGGGAGCAGAGGAAATGGTGAAAGATTTTCCAAATATTGGCAAAGCAATCATAAAAGAACATGAAGAATTAGCGGAGAAATTTGCTTTAGTACTTTACGTAACCGGGGTTTTTGCTTTAGTTTCATTAGTAGCCGCTATAAAAAAGTTCCGATTGTCTAAAATATTTTCCTTTATTACGCTTGTTACAGCATTGATAGGTGGAATTATGGCGATAAATGTTGGAACTTCGGGAGGAGAAATTCGTCACACAGAAATTAGAGAAGATAATGCTGTTTCCGCGCCGCTGAATGAGAATCCATCTGCTGAAAAAGAATATGATAAAGAAGACAAATAATATTCATTTAACAAAAATCAGCATTAATGTTAAAATAAAAATTGCTTTGTAAATAATTTATCTCTTATCTTTGCAAAAGAATTAAAATTAATCATACAAAAATGTTTACAAATCAATTGCATCATCATCATTTTCATTATTGCTCTCAAGCGATGTGTTAATGATATGTATGTAAATCATCATATTCTAAAAACCCGTTTGAGTACATCAAACGGGTTTTTTATTACCCATTATTTGTACTCAATCAAAATATTTTAAACAAAAAACAAAAAAACAAAATGAGTACATTAAAAATTGCAATTCAAAAATCAGGACGTTTAAACGAAGACAGTATTCAAATTCTAAAAGATGCGGGTATTTCAATAGATAACGGTATCGACCAATTAAAAGCCGAAGCATCAAATTTTCCATTAGAGGTTTTATATTTAAGAAATTCGGATATTCCTCAATATTTGATAGATGGAGTTGTAGATATTGCTATTGTTGGCGATAATTTATTAGTTGAAAAAGGAAACAGTATTGAAGTAATTCAAAAATTAGGTTTTTCAAAATGTAAAGTTTCCGTTGCTGTACCAAAAGCATTTAATTACAAATCAGTTCAAGATTTAGACGGTATGCGTATTGCAACTTCCTATCCTAAAACAGTGCTTGATTTTTTCAATTCTAAAGGTGTAAATGTCGATATTCACCAGATATCAGGTTCGGTTGAAATTGCGCCAAATATAGGTTTGGCCGATGCTATTGTTGATATTGTTTCGAGCGGGAGTACTTTGTTTAAAAATAATTTAAAAGAAGTTGAAGTTATTTTTAAAAGTGAAGCGGTTTTGGCTGTTTCTCCAAAAGTAAGTCCTGAATCCCAAAAAATAATTGATACGTTAAAATTTAGAATCGAATCCGTTTTAAGAGCACGAAAATCGAAGTATATCCTGATGAATGTTCCAAATGACAAAATTGATGCCGTTGGAAAAATTCTTCCGGTATTAAGAAGTTTAACCGTTTTGCCTTTGGCACAAGAAGGATGGAGTAGCGTTCACTCTGTTATCGACAAGGACAGTTTTTGGGATGTGATTGATCAATTGAAAGAAGCTGGAGCTGAAGGGATTTTAATTTGTCCAATCGAGAAAATGGTGCTTTAATTAAACATAGAAGTATAAAGTCTCAAATTCGAACTTTAAGCTATGAACCTGAAATTATAAAAAAATGAATAAAATATACAATCCAAAACCAGAAACGTGGTCCTCAATTTTAGAGCGACCTACTAAAACTGTGGATGACATTGAAGCCACTGTAAAAGAAATCTTTAATGAAGTTCAAAAAAAAGGAGATACAGCTGTAACAAAATATACGTCACTTTTTGATGGTGCCAAAATCGATTCCATTGAAGTTACTAAAGCTGAAATTGAGAAAGCTATCGCATCAATTTCTACCGACTTAAAAGAAGCGATTGCACTTGCAAAATCAAATATTAAAAAATTCCATATTGCTCAAAAAACGGAAAGAGTAACTGTAGAAACAATCGAAGGAGTAAAGTGCTGGCAGGAAAAAAGACCAATTCAAAAGATAGGATTGTATATTCCGGGAGGAACTGCACCTTTATTCTCCACAGTTTTGATGTTGGCTGTTCCTGCGGAAATTGCTGGCTGTAATGAAATTGTTTTGTGTTCGCCACCGGATAAAAACGGAAATATAAATCCAGCTATTTTGTATGCGGCAAATTTATGTGGTGTGACTAAAATATTAAAAGTAGGAGGAATTCAGGCTATTGCCGGAATGACTTTTGGTACAGAAACAATTCCGAAAGTGTATAAAATTTTTGGACCAGGAAATCAATTTGTGACCGTGGCTAAACAATTAGCAACACAATTTGGAGTAGCAATCGATATGCCGGCAGGTCCATCAGAATTATTGATTATTGCTGACGATACTGCAATTCCGGCGTTTGTAGCTTCGGATTTATTGTCACAGGCTGAACATGGAGCAGACAGTCAAGTAATTTTAGTTTCTACTTCCAAAAAATTAATTGATGCTGTCGAGGATGAAATCCAAATCCAAATAAAAGCGTTGCCAAGAAAAGCCATTGCTGAAAAAGCGATTGCCAATTCTAAATTAATTTTTGTCGAAAATGATAAAATTGCTTTGAATTTAATCAACGAATACGGACCGGAACACTTTATTATTTGTTCAGAATTTGATGATTTTTACAGCAATGGTGTTCAAAATGCTGGTTCTGTATTCATAGGAAATTATACTCCTGAAAGTGCCGGTGATTATGCTTCAGGAACGAATCACACCTTGCCAACCAACGGTTACGCCAAGAATTATAGCGGTGTAAATTTGGATAGTTTTACTAAAACGATGACTTTTCAAAAAATAACTGAAAAAGGAATACAAAACATCGGTAAAGCTATTGAAATCATGGCAGAAGCGGAAGGATTGCAAGCACACAAAAATGCAGTTACATTACGATTAAAAGCGATTCAAGATGGAAAATAATTTCGATATAAATAATTTAGTCAGAGAAAACGTTAAACAAATGAAACCGTATTCTACGGCTCGCGATGAATTTAAAGATTTCGACATTGCAGATATGATTTTTCTGGATGCCAATGAAAATCCATTTGAAAATGGTGTAAATCGTTATCCAGATCCACAACAAGGGAGTGTAAAAGAGGTTTTGGCAAAACAAAAATTTGTCAAAACGAATCAAATTTTATTGGGGAACGGGAGTGATGAAGTGCTGGATTTGTTGTTTCGGGCTTTTTGTGAACCAAAAAAAGATAATGTAATTACTTTGCCGCCAACCTACGGAATGTATGGCGTTTTAGCCAATATTAATGCAGTTGAAAATAGAGAAGTTTTGCTTTCGGATGATTTTCAACCTCAAATTGAAAAAATCATCGAAGCTGTCGATGAACAAACTAAAATCATCTTTTTGTGTTCTCCAAATAATCCAACCGGGAATTCCTTTTCGGATGAAAGTGTCGCGTATCTTTTGCAAAACTTCAGAGGTCTGGTTGTAATTGATGAAGCTTATATTGATTTTTCCAAGAAAGATAGCTGGAGTAATGAATTAGATGAATATCCAAACCTAATTATCACCCAAACATTATCAAAAGCGTATGGTCTGGCCGGAATTAGATTGGGAGTTTGTTATGGATCTGCGGAAATAATTTCGGTTTTAAACAAAATAAAACCACCGTATAATGTCAATGAACTAACTCAAAAAAGAGCAATCGAACGATTAGGTGATACAGAAAAAATAAAAGCTGAGATTGAATCAATAATAACACAAAGAGAAAAATTACTAAAGGAATTACTTGATGTGAAATTTGTCGAAAAAATTTATCCTACAGAAGCCAATTTTATTTTGGTAAAAGTGGATGATGCTAACAAAAGGTATGATAAATTGATTGCAAAAGGTATCGTAATTCGGAATCGTACAACCCAACCGCTATGTGACAATTGTTTGCGTTTTACTGTTGGAACTGAACAAGAAAATATGAAATTAATAGTAGCTTTGAAAGAAATTAATTAATCTAAACTCTACCAAAAATGAAAAAATCTATTTTTACCTTAATTGTCACTTTATTTTTTGCTTCACTTGCCTCGGCGCAAGACAGTACCAATGTTGAAACTGGCAAAATTTATTTTTTGCGTTCTACAGGTTTTCAGGGATCAGCAGTTGCCTTTAAAACTTTTATAGACGGTGAATTTGTTTGCAAATTGAACAATAAAAAATATTCTATTCACGAAGTTCCTGCTGGAAAGCATGAATGTTCTGTGCAATTTGGTGGTAAAGTCTCAAAAGACAAAGCTGAAAAATTTGTAATTCAAGTTGAGCCAGACAAAATAACTTACGTTCAGCTTGTATTTGAAACTGGGATATTGATAAATAACATCTACTGTGAAGAAGTAACTGAAAATACAGCTAAATCCAAGATGGTCAAGATGACCGTGGATAGCAAATGTTTGTAATATTTAAAATAGAGCGTGGTTGCTTAGCGTGAGGGATAGCAGTGGAGCTCTTTTTAGAGCAGAGGAACGAGGCTGTAAAAAAGCGGGAACGTATAGCCCGACCCACAGGGACACGCCCAAAAAGATTTGATTATTCATACAAGAACAAAATAAGAGACAAATAGCTAATTTAAAATAGCATAGCGCATATTAATTAAATGAAGAAAATACTTTTTATAGACCGTGACGGAACAATGGTTTTGGAACCAAATGATTATCAGTTAGACAGTTTCGAAAAATTAGAATTTTATCCAAACGCCTTTCAATATTTAGCTAAAATAGCAAAAGAATTGGATTTCGAACTGGTTATGGTTACCAATCAAGATGGTTTGGGAACGGATTCTCATCCCGAAATCAACTTTTGGCCAGTTCATAATTTTATTATGAAATCGTTTGAAAATGAAGGAGTTGTTTTTAAAGAAGTGTTTATTGACAAAACTTTTCCGTACCAAAATGCACCGACTCGCAAACCTGCAACTGGAATGTTGACACAATATATTGACAATCCGGAATATGATTTAGCAAATTCATTCGTCATTGGAGACAGAATAACAGATGTAGAATTAGCAAAAAACTTAGGTTCAAAAGCGATTTTTATTGATACAAATGAAGCTTTGGGAGGAGATGAAATTTCTTCAAAAAGAGGAGAATTAGACTTCGTTATTGCTTTACAAACTACCGATTGGAAAGTAATTTATGAGTTTTTGAAATTAGAGGAGCGTTCCGCTTCCATCGAAAGAAAAACGAACGAAACGGATATTTATATCAAATTGAACCTTGACGGAACCGGAAAAAGTAAAATTGAAACCGGGATTGCTTTCTTTGACCACATGCTCGACCAAATCGCGCGCCACGGACAAATGGACTTAGAAGTTCTTGTAAAAGGAGATTTAGAAGTAGATGAACATCATACGATTGAAGATACAGCAATTGCTTTGGGCGAAGTTTTTGCAAAAACATTAGGAAATAAATTAGGAATAGAACGTTACGGTTTTTGTTTGCCAATGGACGACTGTTTAGCACAAGTGGCAATTGATTTTGGAGGGAGAAACTGGCTGGTTTGGGAAACCGAATTTAAACGGGAGATGGTTGGGAAAATGCCGACGGAAATGTTTTTTCATTTTTTCAAATCGTTTTCGGATGGCGCCAAAGCCAACATTAATATCAAAGCAGAAGGTACAAATGAGCATCACAAGATTGAAGCGATCTTTAAAGCTTTTGCAAAAGCGATTAAAGTAGCAGTAAAACGTGATACGGAAAAGATGATTTTGCCTTCGACAAAAGGAATGCTTTAAAAAATTATGAATTATAAATTATGAATTATTAGGCGTTACGTCTAAAATAAAACTTAATTTATTAATGGTTGAAAGAGATGAAAATTGTAATCATAAATTACGGAGTAGGAAATATTCAAAGCATAAAATTTGCTATTGAAAGATTAGGTTTTGAGGCTGTTTTGAGTAATGATTGGAAAGAAATTAAGGCTGCGGACCGGGTTATATTTCCAGGTGTTGGCGAAGCTAGTTTTGCGATGGAAATGCTTATTGACAGTGGTCTTGATGTATTAATCCCAACTTTAAAACAACCCGTTTTAGGGATCTGTCTGGGCATGCAATTGATGTGCAACAAATCGGAGGAAGGAAACACAACGGGTTTGGGTATTTTTGATGTTGATGCGATTAAATTTACGCCAAAAGTAAAAGTGCCTCAAATGGGCTGGAATCAAATTTACAACTTGAAATCACTTTTATTTAAAGGAATTAATGAAAACGAATACATGTATTTAGTACATAGTTTTTATGTGCCAAATTGTCTCGAAGCCATTGCAACAACTAATTATGAAGTTGAGTATGCATCAGCTCTTCAAAAAAATAATTTCTACGGAACACAATTTCACCCAGAGAAAAGTGGTGACGTAGGAGAACAAATTTTGGGTAATTTCTTAAAATTAAAGGATTGAAAAATTAAAAGATTAAAAAATGAGAGAATCTAAAATTCTTTGTTCAACATAATTAATCTTTAAATAATTCAATTTTTAAATCTTTAAATAAAAATAAATGAGAATAATACCTGCAATAGATATCATAGACGGAAAATGTGTTCGCTTGTCAAAAGGCGATTACAATACCAAAATTATATACAATGAAAATCCGCTTGAAGTGGCGAAATCATTTGAAGCGCACGGAATCGAATATTTGCACTTGGTTGATTTAGATGGAGCAAAGTCAAGCCAAATTGTCAATTATAAGATATTGGAACAAATTGCTTCTCAAACCAAACTGAAAATTGATTTTGGTGGTGGATTAAAATCGGATTCTGATTTAAAAATCGCTTTTGAAAGTGGTGCAAATCAAATTACTGGCGGAAGCATTGCCGTTAAAAATAGAGAACTATTCGAAAAATGGATTGCGGAATATGGTTCGGATAAAATTATTTTGGGGGCAGATGCTAATAATGAAAAGGTAGCAGTTTCTGGTTGGTTAGAAGATTCGAATGAAGATTTGATTCCATTTATACAAGAGTATCAAAATAAAGGAATTAGATATGTAATTTGTACGGATATTGCCAAAGACGGCATGCTTGAAGGACCAAGTTTTGATTTATATAAAAAAATACTTGATGAATGCTCTGTCACTTCGAGCGGAGTCGAGAAGTTGGCGGAAGCCAACGGCATAAAATTGATTGCTTCAGGAGGAATCTCAACTTTTAATGAGTTGCCAAGGCTAGCCGAATTAGGTTGTGAAGGAACAATAATCGGAAAAGCAATTTACGAAGGACGAATTTCGTTAAAACAATTGGAACAGTTTATAATTAGTAAATAGTCAAATTCAGAGCATAAATTATGATAACTTGTTACGTAAAATATATTATTGACCCTTTTCAATTGGATATTTTTGAAGAGTATGGTAAAAGATGGATTAAATTAGTTAACCGTTTTGGTGGACAGCATCATGGTTATTTTTTGCCGTCTGAAGGTGCAAATAACGTGGCATTTGCAATGTTTTCGTTTGCTAGTTTATCCGAATATGAAAATTACAGAAGACTAATTTTAGAAGATCAAGAGTGTATCGAAGCGTTCAAAATTGCAGAAGATTCAAGATGTATTTTAAGTTATGAACGAACTTTTTTGCGCCCAGTATTTGAATAATAAGACTTTTAACAACAAACAGATATGCTTACAAAAAGAATTATACCTTGTCTTGATATAAAAAACGGAAGAACCGTAAAAGGTGTTAATTTTGTGGATTTACGTGACGCAGGAGATCCGGTAGAATTAGCCAAAATATATTCTGATGAAGGCGCGGATGAATTAGTCTTTCTGGATATTTCTGCAACAGAAGAAAGAAGAAAAACCTTAGTTGAATTGGTTCGGAAGGTTGCTTCAACGATTAATATTCCTTTTACCGTTGGTGGTGGAATTTCTTCTGTTTTGGATGTTGAAATATTGCTTCAAAACGGAGCTGATAAGGTTTCCATCAATTCATCAGCGGTTAAGAATCCGCAATTGATTAATGATTTGGCACAGAAATTTGGAAGCCAGTGTGTTGTTGTCGCTATTGATGCCAAACAGATAGATGGAGAATGGATTGTGCATTTAATGGGAGGGAAAATACCAACTGAATTGAATTTATTTGATTGGGCGAAAGAAGTGGAGCAAAGAGGCGCAGGCGAAATTCTGTTTACCTCAATGGACAATGACGGAACTAAAAATGGGTTTGCAAATGAAGCTTTGGCCAAACTTTCTAAATTAGTTAATATTCCAATAATTGCTTCCGGTGGCGCAGGAAACATTCAACATTTTGTAGATTCTTTTCTGGTAGGAAAAGCAGATGCGGCATTGGCGGCAAGCGTATTTCATTTTAAAGAAATTAAAATCAAAACATTAAAAACAGCGCTTAAAAGCAACAATATCGAAGTTAGGATATAGAAACAGATAATAGAATAAAGAGAAAAGAAAATCGGATTAGATAATCTTTCAATCTTTAATTTTTCAATCTTTAAATTAAAAATATGAACATAGATTTCTCAAAAAATACAGACGGATTAATTCCTGCCATCATTCAGGACAGTGAAACCAAAACGGTTTTGATGTTGGGTTTCATGAATGCTGAAGCGTACCAAAAAACAGTTGACACTCAAAAAGTAACATTTTATAGTCGCACAAAACAAAGGCTTTGGACAAAAGGGGAGGAAAGTGGAAATTTTCTGAATTTGATTGACATTAAAAACGATTGCGATAATGATACGTTATTGATACAAGTAAAACCAGAAGGACCAACGTGTCACAAAGGAACTGATACGTGTTGGGCTGACGAAAATAAATCCGATTATGGGTTTCTGACGACGTTAGAAGATACTATTCAACTTCGAAAAGAAAATGCAGATTCCGAAAAAAGTTATGTGGCTTCGTTGTTTAAATTGGGAATGAACAAAATTGCACAGAAAGTAGGCGAGGAAGCGATTGAAGTGGTTATCGAAGCAAAAGATGACAATGATGATTTATTCTTGGGCGAAAGTGCTGATCTACTTTTTCATTATCTTATTTTGTTGCAAGCCAAAGGTTTTAAATTAGATGATGTTGTTGCTGTTTTGAAAAGTCGCCAGAAGAAAAATTAGTTTATTTAATTTTCATTTAGAAAACCCAATAGGAAATTCATTTGCTATTGGGTTTTCTTTTTTCTTTTATTTCCAAGGCCAATCCACTATATTTACTATAATTTATAATAAAAGAAGCGCATGCACGTACTGAATACAGATAATACCACCTTTAATCCAGATGTAAACGATTCCATAATTAATACAGGACTACACATAATTCTGACAACTGACGAAGATGATTCTCGACCAGTTTATATTTCAGGAAATTTTAATAATTGGCGCACACAGGACAAAGAATTTGTGATGGAAAAGATTGGAAATGGTTCGTATCATTATAAATTCCCTCATGATTTTGATTATCCTACTGTGCTTTTGTATAAATTTACAAAAGGGGATTGGAGTGAAGTTGAAATTGATAGTCATGGAAATCGTACCGAAAATCGTTCAACATTTGCTTATACCGGCATACAAAATGAACATGTTGCAAGATGGAGGAAAAACTGGTTGCCTTATAAACAATCGTATTTGCCACAAGTGCAGTTGATATCAGATGAATTTAAAATCCCGCAACTTAATAAAATCAGGAAAATTTGGGCGCTTTTACCACATGATTACGATAATTCGAGTGAGAGTTATCCGGTGATGTATTTGCAGGATGCCCAAAATTTATTCAATGAAACAGCCGAATTCGGAAACTGGGAAATTGACAAAAAACTGGCAGTTATGTCCGAGTATAAAATTGGAAAAATAATAATTATTGCTGTTGAACACGCTGAGGAAGATCGTATAAAAGAATATAATGTAGGGAAAACAGTTTTAGGAAAAGGACAAGGAAAGAAATACATCCGTTTTGTGACTGATACGCTAAAACCTTATGTAGACAGTAATTTCAGAACCAAAAAAGAACGTGAATTCACAGGAATAGGAGGAAGTTCGATGGGCGGATTAATCAGTATTTTTAGTGGTCTCAGAAATCCCGAAACATTTGGTAAACTGATGATTTTTTCGCCATCACTTTGGGTGGTTCCGGAATTGAAAATTGATGCAAAGAAAGTGAATACGGCCGATACTAAAATATATTTATATGCAGGCGGTGATGAAAGTAAAACGATGATTGAGCACGTCAAAAAGTTTCAGGATGATTTAATTTCCAACCAATTTATAGAAGATAATTCCCAAATTAATTTAAGTATTAACAGGCAAGGAAAACACAGCGAAACGTATTGGAGTGATGAATTTCCTAAAGCAATTGAGTGGTTATTTTTTAATACAAAAGATTCGTAGAGACGCAATTTATTGCAACTCAATCTTAAGAATAAAGCATACACAGTAACATTAAATTTAATCAAAAAGCTTTAAAATTAAAGAAAATGACAACAAGAACAGTAACAAATTTAGATAGTTTTTCAGGTACAATTTTGATTCCGGTTTTTGAAACCTATTCAAAAAGTATTGTTCCCATCGCATTTAATGGATTGGAGATTGCCTCTAACGTTTTTTTTGGAAAAAAAGATACACACTACTTAGCCGAAAAAAATGACAATACGTATGTCTTTATTGGTTTGGGAAAAACAATTAATTACAAATCTTTAAAAACTATTTTTAGACGTATTTCATCGAAACAGAAAGAAAATTTCAGTTCAAATGTTGCTTTAGTTATACCGGAACAATGTATTGAAGAACAGGTTGAAGCGATGGTTTCCGGTTTGCTTCTAGGAACGTATAATTTGGGTCATTTTAAATCTGAAAAACAAGAACATCCTTTTTTAAATCCTGAATTCACATTGAATTTGGTAAGTGAGAATGATTATTTGGCTGCAGCCAAAAAAGGAATTAAAATTGCAAAAGCACAATTGAGTACTTTTAATTTGGTCGATTTGCCACCAAATACAATCAATCCGAAATACTTAGCGAATTGGGCCAAAGAAACGGGAGAAAAATACGGATTTGATGTAGAAGTTCTCGGGTATGAAGCTTCAAAAATAGTTGGTCTCGGCGCATTTTTAGCAGTTGGAAAAGGAAGTGAAAATGAACCACAGTTTATTATCATGAATTACACTCCCGTAACTGAAGTTAAACACATGAAACACGTTGGACTCGTTGGAAAAGGAATCACATTTGATACCGGTGGAATAAATATAAAAACAGCCGGAATGGTTCACATGAAATGTGATATGGCCGGTGGTGGAGCAGTTTTTGGAGCGATGCAACTGATTGCTGATTTACAATTACCTGTAAAAGTAACTGCAATTGTTCCTTGTGCTGAAAATGCGGTGGATGGCAAATCATTTTTACCAAGCGACGTAATTCACAGCTATAGCGGGCATTCTATAGAAATTATCGATACGGATGCTGAAGGGCGACTTGTTTTAGCCGATGGATTATCGTATTTAATTAAAAATTTCAAACCAGAATATATTGTTGATATTGCTACACTTACCGGAAGCAGCGTGGCTACTCTTGGTTATGAATGTGCTGCTTTGTTTACCAATAATGTAGAAATGGCGAAGAAATTGCAAGAAAACGGAGATTCAATTGGAGAACGTTTGTGGCCTTTACCACTTTGGGATGTATATAAATCAGATATTGAAAGTGATATTGCCGATGTAAAAAATTATAGCGGAAAACCAGTTGCGGGAGCCATAAGTGCTGCCAAATTTCTAGAATATTTTACCAAGGAACACAAAGCTTGGGCGCATCTGGATGTTGCAGGAGTGGCATTTGGAGATGATGAATTTGCTAAAAGTAAACACGCAACAGCCTTCGGTGTTCATTTATTGACTAAATTCATTGAAAATTTATAACCAATGGAAAACTCTAAAACCTTTCTTTGTATTTCAAATTATTTCAAAGGTGCCGATTTTTTAATTAATTTAAAAAAGTTAGGCAACAAAGTCTATTTAGTGACGAGTGAAAAACTGAAGGATAAACCGTGGCCCCATCAACATATTGACGAGATTTTCTACATGGAAGGTCAGGACGTCGATTGGAATTTAGAACATCTTTTGTTAGGTGTCGGGAATTTCATGAAGTCCACAAAAATTGATGCCATTGTAGCTTTGGATGATTATGATGTGGAAAAAGCTACATATTTAAGGGAAAATCTCCGTATCGACGGAATGGGACAAACCACTGGACGTTATTTTAGAGATAAACTCGCCATGCGTATGAGGGCCAAAAGTTGTGGGATACCCATTCCTGCTTTTTGTTCCTTATTTAACGATCATGACATCAATACTTTTGCTGAAACTATCGAAGCTCCATGGGTTTTAAAACCTCGTTCCGAAGCTTCGGCAACAGGAATTATAAAAATACATGACAAAGAGAGTTTGTGGATTAATATTAATGAAATGGGGAATAATAGATTCAAATATTTATTGGAACAATTCAAACCAGGCGATGTGTATCATTGTGATAGTTTGATTTCGGACAGTAAAGTAATCTTTAGTTTAACTTCAAAATATTTAGCCACACCAATGGAAATTTCTCAAGATGGCGGTGTTTTCCGTTCAGCTAATATTAAATATAATTCAGAAGATGATATTGCGATAAAAAAATTAAATGAACAAGTGATGAAAGGCTTTGGTTTGAAACATGGAGCCGCTCATACTGAATTTATTAAAA
The DNA here is from genome assembly GCF_900112975.1 of Flavobacterium xueshanense. GTDB lineage: Bacteria > Bacteroidota > Bacteroidia > Flavobacteriales > Flavobacteriaceae > Flavobacterium > Flavobacterium xueshanense. The sequence goes on from NZ_FONQ01000017.1 coordinate 44,922, forward strand.
GTAATGAAGATGGTAAGATTTATTTTCTGGAAACATCTTCACGCGTGGGAGGAGCACATTTAGCAGAAATGGTTGCCGAAGCTTCCAATATTAATTTATGGAAGGAGTGGGCAGCAATTGAAAACGGATTAGTAAAAGCGGATAAATATGTTTTCCCAAAAGTAAAAAAAGGATATGCCGGAATCGTTCTGACGTTGTCAAAATTCCAGCACCCTAATTTATCATCCTTTTCAGATCCTGAAGTTTGCTTTAAAGTTCCACTGGAATATCATGCAGGATTAATTGTAAAATCAGACAATCAGCAGCGTGTTTTAGAACTTTTAGAAGATTATGGCAATCGTTTAGCCAATGATTTCACAGCTGTCGTAGAACAAATTAAAGTAACAAACTTACATTAAATGCTTTTGCCGAATTAAAAATAGCGATTGTTTCAATAGAAATAGTCGCTTTTTTATTTAAAGTTTAGTTAAAGTGCAACGACACAGTTTTTTATATCTTCGTTGGAATTTTAAAATTAAATAACCTCTTCCATTTCTTCATCACATGAAAAAAATAATTTTTCTTTTTAGTTTTTTAGGATTTATTAGTTGTAAATCGTTTGATCAAATAAGTCAAATTGAAACTCATAAACCGGTTCAAAATGAATATTTTACTGTTGCTTTCGGTTCCTGCGACGACCAAAAAATTAAAAATGAACTTTGGCCAGCGATAGATGAAAATCATCCGTCCGTTTGGATTTGGGGAGGCGATAATGTGTATTCTGATACATCAGACATGTATTTTCTTAAAAATAATTATGAAATTCAGAAACAGGATTCTGATTATCTCAAATTTATTAAATACAAAATCGTATTGGGAACATGGGACGATCACGATTTTGGTGTGAATGACGGCGGGGCAGAATATCCTTTTAAAAGAGAAAGCCAACAGCTATTATTAGACTTTTTAGGAACTTCAAAAAAGGCTTCAGAACGAAAAAGAGACGGAATTTATACTGCAAAAACCATTGTTGTTGAGGGAAATAAAGTCAAAATAATTGTATTGGATTCTCGTTTTTTTAGAACAGCACTAACAAAAGCCACCGATTCAAAAAAGCGTTTTCAACCCAATAAATATGGTGAAGGGACATTACTGGGAAAGGCACAATGGAATTGGCTAAAGAAAGAACTTAGAAATTCCGATGCTCAATTTAACGTAATAGTAAGCAGTATTCAGTTTTTATCCGATAAACATGGTTTTGAAGCCTGGGGAAATTTTCCTCATGAAATAGAAAAATTAGAGCAATTAATAATTTCCACCAAAGCTCAAGGTACTTTTATAATATCGGGAGATCGCCATATTGCTACATTTTCTTCCAAAAATGTTGCTAAATTAGCGTATCCGATAGTAGATTTTACCTCGAGTGGATTGACACATACCTATACTTCTTTTTCTGGTGAAGAAAATCCTTATGTAAAAGGAGAAGTGATTACGGATATCAATTTTGGTTTATTAAAATTTGACTTTAAAAACAATAAAGTAATTATGGAAATTAGAGGAAAACAAAATAAATTACTTCAAGAATATGTTCAGATATATCCCGGTAAATAAATTTAAGGAATTTTATTTCTATAATTTTAAAGGTTATTTTTGTCCAAAATGAATTCATTATGAAAAAACAATGCAGTCTTATTTTTATCTCATTTCTCATCTTTAATGGTGTAAATGCGCAAGGCCTTCTAGAAAAAAAAGAAGAAATATTTACTAGACAAGACACGATACGTGGAAGTATTACCAAAGAAAGAGCTTGGTGGGATGTAAAAAACTACCATCTTGATATTAAAGTAAATCCCGCAGACAGCACTATTTCTGGTTCGAACACCATAAAATATAAGGTGCTACAGGAATACAACAATATGCAAATTGATTTACAGAATCCCATGGAAATTTTTAAGGTCATTCAAGATGGAAAAACTTTAAAATACAGAAGGGAAGGAAATGCATTTTTTATTGATTTAATTGCTCTTCAAACAAAAGGTGCAATAAAAGAACTGACCATATATTATGGAGGAAAACCAAAAGTTGCCGTAAATCCGCCATGGGACGGAGGAATCACATGGAAAAAAGACAATAATGGTAAGCCTTTTATTGCTTCTTCATGTCAAGGATTAGGAGCGAGTGTTTGGTGGCCAAACAAAGATCACATGTATGACGAAGTGGAAAATATGCTGATTAGTGTAAATGTTCCTAAAAATTTGACAAATGTATCGAATGGTCGTCTGATTAGTGTTAAACAACTAAAAGATGATACAAAAACTTATAATTGGTATGTGTCAAATCCAATTAATAATTATGGTGTAAACATAAATATAGGAGATTATGTTTCATTTTCAGAAAAATATAAAGGAGAAAAAGGTAATTTAGATTGCAGTTATTATGTTTTGAGGGACAATTTGGCGAAAGCCAAAAAACAATTTCAGGATGTTCCAAAAATGCTAAAGGCTTTTGAACATTGGTTTGGACCGTATCCTTTTTACGAAGACAGCTACAAACTTGTTGAAGCCCCATATTTAGGAATGGAACACCAAAGTTCAGTAACTTATGGAAACAAATTTCTAAATGGTTATTTGGGTCGTGATTTGAGCGGAACGGGTTGGGGATTAAAATTTGATTTTATCATAATTCATGAATCTGGACACGAGTGGTTTGCCAATAATATCACGTATAAAGATATTGCTGATATGTGGATTCACGAAAGTTTTACGAACTATTCTGAAAGTCTTTTTGTCGAATATTATTATGGGAAAGAAGCAGGATTTGAGTACGTGAGAGGAATCAGAAAAAATATCAAAAATGACAAACCAATAATCGGGAATTACGATGTAAATAATGAAGGTTCAGGCGATATGTATCCTAAAGGCGCCAATATGCTTCACACTATACGCCAATTAGTAAATGATGATGAAAAATGGAGAGGAATTTTAAGAGGTTTGAATAGTACTTTTTATCACCAAACGGTAACTACAAAACAAATTGAGAATTATATGAGTCAAAAAGTCGGACTCGATTTATTAACTGTTTTTAATCAGTACTTACGAGACACCAGAATTCCTACACTTGAATATTTTTTCAAAGATAATCAACTGGGGTATCGCTGGACAAATTGTGTAGCTGGTTTTAATATGCCCGTGAAAGTAACTCTAAACGGAAAAGAAGAATTGTTGCAACCGGAAATAAAATGGAAGAATGTTACAGCAAATACTGAAAATGCTATAATGGAAATAAATAAAAATTTCTATGTCGCTGGTTTTGATATTACGGAATAATTTAATCTTAATTCATTGATTATCATAATTCTATAAGCAGTTTTTGAATAAAAATATTTTAAATTAATTACTCAAAAAAATAGGGACACAAAAAGTATCCCTATTTTTATTTAAAACTATTTAGATCAAGTTTTTCCGAATGTAATTAAAACTTGTTGCAGCAGATTCTACTGGATTTGGTTTGTAGTTTGATTCGTGTTCCAAAAAGAAACGTTTCATTCCAGCAAGTTTAGCTTGAGCAAAAATCGATTTAAAATCTATAGTTCCAGTTCCAATTTCTGCATTCCAATCTGGATTTACTTTATCCATATCTTTTACATGCCACATTGAAAAACGTCCCGGATATTTTTTGAATAATTGCAGTGGATCATTTCCAGAGCGAACTACCCAATATAAATCCATTTCAAAATCAACTAAGTTTTTATCAGTTTCCTTCAATAAAATCTCATATCCATTCGTTGAACCAAATTTAGTAAATTCAAAATCGTGATTATGATACGCTAATTTCAAACCTCCTTCTTTACAAAGTTCTCCTACTTTATTAATTTGCAAGGCTAATTTTTTATAAGCATCACCAGTAGTTCCGCGCAATTCTGAAACAATATATGGTACCGTCACATATTCACTTCCTAACTGATTTGCGGTTTCTACATAATATTTTACAAGATCAGTTGAACCATCTTTAATCATCGAATTGAAATCGAAATGATTACTTGTTGCTTTTAAACCGTTATCATCCAATATAGATTTAAAATCGCGTACTGAAGTTCCAAAAAAACCTTTGTCAACTGAGTAACCAAAAGTTTCCACTTCGCAAAATCCTGCTTTACCAACTTGAGCTAAAACACCTTTAACATCTTTTGGTAACGTGTCACGCAAGGTCCATAATTGAATTCCTATAGGTCTCCTTTTTGAGTCAAAAGCAAATGTAGGAGCAAGGGCTAATGCGCCTAGAGCCAAACCAGTATTAATTAAAAATTCTCTTCTTTTTATCATGAGTTATTTTTTAGATTAGTTAAATATCACAAATTGCAATAGCCTGTTTCAAAGAAGCTAGTTTGTCCGGGTTTTTAGGAATAAATTCTTGACCCACAAAACCTTTAAAACCAGTTTTTGCAATTGCTTTCATAATTGCGGAATAATTTAATTCTTGAGTCTCATCAATTTCATTTCGTCCCGGAACGCCGGCTGTATGATAATGTACAATATGTTGATGATTGTCTCTTATGTTTCTAATCACGTCACCTTCATCAATTTGCATGTGATAAATATCATAAAGCAATTTAAAGTTTTCTGAATTCAAGCGTTTTGCTAATTCTACTCCCCAGGATGTTCGGTCACATTGGTAATCTTTATGATCAATTTTACTGTTTAGCAATTCCATTACTAAAATCACATTGTGTTTTTCAGCCAATCGAATTAGTTTTTGCAAACCAATAACACAATTATTCCAACCTTCTTCATCAGTTATTCCTCGTCGGCTTCCGCTAAAGCAAATCAGATTTTTATAACCGGCTTTTGCCACTAGCGGAATCATTTCAGTGTAGTTTTTTAAAAGCGTTTCGTGGAATTTAACATCATTAAAACCATCTACTAAATTAATCTCTGCACCGTTGCACATTGTAGAAACAAGATCATATTTCTTCAAGGTTGGCCAATCTTTAGGACCCACTAGATCAATCCCGGTAATTCCCATCTTTTTGGATTCGATGCAAAGAGTATCTAAATCTATGTCATTAAAACACCACCGAGAAACGCAGTGATTTATATTTCCTTTCAATTTACCCAATTGTGTTGCTGCTTCATTTTTTGCCATAGCCAAAGCAGAAAATCCAGAAGGAATTCCCATCGCAACTGTTCCGGCTAATATTCCTTTTATTGCAGATCTTCTATTTAAATTAGCACTCATTTTTAATTTTTTATACAGCAGAAGTGGATTCTTCTCCTTTGTTTTTTTCATTAAATAAAAGTGCAAAAAGAATAAATACAACGATAGCTATACCAGCAGGAATAATCCACACCATCTGCCAGTTTACAGCACCGTCTGCCAGCTTATAATTATCTGTTATCCAACCTGCAACAGCAAAACCTATTAACATACCAACTCCGTAGGTAGCTAATGTAATGAGACCCTGAGCAGCACTTTTATATTTTTCTCCCGCTTTTGAATTGGTGTAAATTTGACCCGAAACAAAAAAGAAATCGTAACAAATACCGTGCAAAGCAATACCTATAATCAACATGAAACTTAAGTCTCCACCGTTGCCATAAGCAAATAAAACGTAACGAATTGCCCATGCTAACATCCCGATTAAAATCGTTTTTTTGAAACCAAAACGTGTAAAAAATACCGGAATCAATAATAAGAATAAGGCTTCAGATATTTGTCCAATTGCCATTTTCCCCGTTGGATTTTCAACACCGGCTTCAGTTAAAAAGAGATTAGCATTTTGATAATAAAAAGCAAGAGGAATACAAATTAGAATAGATGAAACAAAAAATATTGCAAAGTTTTTATCTTTCAATAATTTTAAAGCATCAAGACCTATAATATCTCCAATTTTTATTTTTTCATCACTTACTTTTGGTGGCGTTTTTGGTAATGAAAAGCTAAATAAACCTAAAATAAAGGCAGCAATACCAGCTAGTAAAAAAGTGTTTTTAAGTAAACCTGAACTTATTCCTTCGGCAGAATCCCAATGAAATAAATAACTGATTGAAAGTCCCGCAATGATCCAACCAATAGTTCCCCAAACTCTAATATTAGCAAACTCTTTTTCAGGATCTTTCATTTGATTGAAAGAAACAGAATTTACTAAAGCTAATGTTGGCATATATAAAATCATGTAACTTAAAACATAAGTATAGAACATTCCCACTTCTTCTGATTGATACATCTGATACATTAAAAAGGCACCTACGAGATGAAGAATTCCTAAAATTTTTTCTGCATTAAAATATCTGTCAGCTATTAAACCTATGATGAAAGGTGCAACAATAGCGCCCCAGGATTGTGTAGAAAAAATAGCGGCAGTTTCTGAACCTGATGCTTTTAAGTTATTTCCCAGAAATGTTCCAAGAGTTACAAACCATGCGCCCCAGATAAAAAATTCTAGGAACATCATTATGGATAATTTTATTCGGATGGTGCTATTCATTGGTTGGTTAATTTTTATTTTGGTTTGGTTAGTTTTAGTTTTTTTTAATACTTTTTCTTCAATTACATTCCGGCCTCACATCCGGTTGTAATTTTCATAGTATTCCATTCTTTAATCATGATGTTTCTGAACCATACATTGTCACCGTGATCTTGCAAAGCAATTTTTCCTTTTTTGAAAGCTGCAAAACCAGGCCAAGTAGCAAATTTACTGCCGGCAACTAAATTTTTGAAATTAGCATCCCAAAGTGTTGTTTCAACAACTTTTACACCATTAACTAACATTGTCAGTTTTCCAAATTTACATACAACATCAACAGAATTCCATTCTCCAACAGGTTTAACAGGCTCTGAAGTACTTTTTACTAAATCATACAAATCTCCTGAACGGTGTTTTTCAATTTTACCGTCAGGGTGACCATCATTGTCTAACACTTGCATTTCAAGACCTGTTTCATAAGTGTTTTTGAATTTTGTCAAATCCTCGTTAACGAAGAAAATAATACCACTGTTTGCATTTGCTGCTACTTTCCATTCTAATTTCAAATGAAAATTCTCGTATTCAAGATCAGTAACAAGATCGCCTCCTTGACCATTTTGGGCAGCAGAAGGATCAAAATGCAATACGCCATCTTCAACTTTCCAACCTGAACCAGCTGTTTTTCTTCCGTAAGAATGCCATCCTGCTGTGGATTGTCCATCAAAAATTGATTTAAATCCTTTGGGTATTGGTGCCTGTTGTGCATTTGCGGTTTGAATCATTAGTATAACCATTAAGGAGGTACAAATATTTTTAATCATTTTTAAGTTTTTGAATTATTAGGTAATCTTGTTTATAAAGTTAAAGCTTTCCAACCTTGGCGATAGTCTCGTTTCACAAATTGATTAACTTCGTCAAAATTGGTAATTCTCATGGCATCATTATCCCATAGTAATTTTGCTGAACGGCCCGGATACACTTCTTCTCCAAGCTCTTCTCTCATTACATCATATCCTCTTATAGCAAGATTTGCCATCAATAATGCTTCTGTTAAAGGACCTGCAATTTCAAAAGGAGAACTTAATTCTTTTTTTCCATAACCTGCAATTGCTGCTTCAATCCATTGTTTGTAATGTCCTTCGGCACCATCGATCACCCTTGCATATTTTTGAGCAACTTGTAGATTTTCATTTTTACTTAAAGGAAGCAACCGAGGATTTAAACCATAGGTATCACACATCATTTTTCCTTTTGTACCTGTGAACAATGTTCCATTTCCGCCATCTCCAAAAATTTCATTCGAACCTAATTCGGAAGGTCTTTCAGGTTGGATTCCTCCATCCATCCAGTGCACTGCGATGTCACCATTTGTTTTATCAGTTTTTGGAAAAGTTAATGTAACGTGACTAGAAGGTGGACAACTTTCAGGAAAATATCCTCTTTGAAATTCATCTACATATACAGAACCAACACTACATTGTACATCTTTGGCATATTTTAAGTTTAATACACTAAAAGGAGCTTCTAGCAGGTGACAACCCATATCTCCTAAAGCACCAGTACCATAATCCCACCATCCTCGCCAGTTGAAGGGCACTAATTTATTTACATACTCTTTGTGAGGAGCGGTTCCCAACCACAAATCCCAATTTAATTCACTTGGAATATCGGATTTATTGGCAGACCACGGAATACCTTGAGGCCAAACCGGGCGGTCTGTCCATGCATGTATCGTGTGAACATCACCAATTAGACCCGCATCATACCATTCTTTCATTATTCGGGTACCATCATTTGAGGCACCTTGATTTCCCATTTGGGTAACCACCTTATATTTTTTGGCAGCTTTAGTCAGAATACGGGCTTCGTAAATATCATGTGCCATAGGTTTTTGAACATATACATGTTTTCCTAACTGCATAGCAGCAAGCGCTTGAATAGCATGATTATGGTCCGGAGTTGAAACTGAAACTGCATCGAAATTTTTATGTTCTTTGTCTAACATTTCGCGCCAGTCGGTGTAAAATTTAGCTTTAGGAAATGCATTTACACTTGCAGCGGCTCTTCTAGTATCAACATCACATAAAAAAGAAATATCAGCTTTTCCACTGCTGGCAAAAATAGCGATATCAGATTTACCTTTTCCACCAACGCCAATACTGGCTATTGATAAACGATCGCTTGGTGCAACGAATCCTCTCCCTAAAACATGGCGGGGAACAATCATAAAAGCTGCAGCAGCTATAGCAGTTGTTTTTATAAAATCACGGCGGTTATTTGTGATTTTATCTTCTTCTTCTTTTTGTTTCATTGATTTTTAATCTAGTTTAGTTAATAGCACTAAAATAGTGCAACATCATGGCTTTATTTTCGGCATTCTAAAGTTATGTAGAATATTTAAAAGCGCATTTTGATTTATTTTTTTAGGGATAAAATATACTTTGCCATAGAATTTGCATCATTCTTTTTAAGCGACGCATGTGCAGACATAGGTATTGTTCCCCAAACTCCCGAACCACCTTTTATTATTTTACCAGATAAATAAGCAATATTTTTTTCGTTCGAAGGATATTTTTTTGCAATATCTAAATAGGAGGGGCCTATAAGTTTCTTGTCTAGTTTATGACATCCAACACAATCAGATTTAGCGATTAATTTTTCACCATCCGATGTTTGAAAAATGGCGGCTGTTTTTTTAGTAGCTTTAATATATTTTGTGTCTAAATTATCATTAGAAAATGAGGTTAGGCTCACTAAAGCCATCCCAAAAAGTAAATATTTTAATTTCATTTTCATTTATATTTAAGTTTTATAATCCTAAGTTTTTTTTGTTAAAAGCTTTATTTGTTTCAACAGCAGCAAAATCATCAAATGCTTTATCGGTAACTTTTATAATATGATTTTTTATAAATGCTGCGCCTTCTCGGGCGCCATCCTCTTGATTTTTAATGCAGCATTCCCATTCCATAACAGCCCAGCCTTTAAAATCATATTGTGCCAGTTTGCTGAAAATAGATTTAAAATCAATTTGACCATCTCCAGGGGAACGATAACGGCCTGCACGGTTTACCCAATTTTGATATCCTCCAAAAGTCCCTTGCTTTCCTGTAGGGTTAAACTCGGCATCCTTTACGTGAAAAGCTTTAATCCTTTCATGATAAAAATCAATGTATTGAATGTAATCTAACTGTTGTAATACAAAGTGGGACGGATCATACAACAAACACGCTCTGGAATGATTATTTACCGCCTTTAAAAACATTTCATAGGTTTCCCCATCAAACAAATCTTCGCCAGGATGTATTTCATAACAAAGATCGACTCCATTTTCATCGAATTCATTTAAAATTGGTAACCAGCGTTTGGCTAATTCAGCAAAACCATCTTCAATTAAGCCGGGTGGCCTTTGAGGCCAAGGATGAAAATATTGCCAAAGTAAAGAACCGCTAAAGGTGGCATGAGCATTTAAACCTAAATTTTGGGATGCTTTAGCTGCATATTTTAATTGTTGAACAGCCCATTCTTGCCTCGCTTTAGAGTTTCCATGTACATTTACCGGAGCAAAAGCATCAAAAAAATCATCATAAGCGGGGTGAACGGCTACTAACTGACCTTGAAGATGCGTAGACAACTCTGTAATTTCTAATCCATAGGAAGCAATGGTACCTTTAAGTTCATCTGCATAGATTTTGCTTTCGGCGGCTTTTTGTAAATCAATGAAACGGGTATCTAATGTTGGCATTTGAATACCTTTAAAACCTAAATCAGCGGCCCACTTACAAATCCCATCTAAAGAATTAAAAGGCGCTTCATCACTTATAAATTGGGCTAAAAATACTGCTGGACCTTGTATTGTTGTCATATTATATTTGTCTAAACTTTTGTGAATTCCTAATTAATTACAAAACCTAAGGAGTCCATTTTTTATCAGATTGTGATGATGCTACTACGTTATCAATAAACGCCATTCCTCTTACTCCATCTTCAACAGAAGGAAAGTCTAACATTTCAGGAGTAGGAGTTGTACCATCTAATTTGCAGTTGAGGGTTAAAGCAAAGTTGCGATAAATATTAGCAAATGCTTCTAAATAACCTTCGGGATGTCCGCCTGGAGTTCTACAATTGTGTGTTGCAAATGAAGATAAATGTGCATAGTTAGATCCAGCTCTTAAAACCTGAGTTGGTTCATCTAACCACCTAACCGTTAAAGTGTTTGGATCATGTTGAAACCATTCGATTCCACCTTTTTCACCATAAACCCTTATTCTTAATGCATTTTCTTCACCGGCAGCTACTTGTGAAGCCATTAAAACACCTTTGGAACCATTGTCAAACTTTAACAAAACAGCTCCATCATCATCCATTACACGTCCTTCGACTAGAGTGTTTAATTCAGCACAAACATCCGTAATTTTGGCTCCGGTAATATATTCGGCTAGATGTGCTGCATGAGTTCCAATGTCGCCCATTACGGAACTTTTACCTGATTTAGTCGGATCAGTTCTCCAAGCCGCTTGCGCATTACCTTCTCTTTCGGATAATTTACTTAACCACCCTTGCGGATACTCTACCCAAACTTTTCTAATTTTTCCCAATTTTCCTTCATTAACCATCGCTTTGGCTTGCTTGACCATTGGATAGCCGGAGTAGGTATGTGTTAAACAAAGAATCAATCCTGTTTCTTCAACTTTTTGCTGCAATAATTTTGCTTCTTCCAATGAAAAAGTCATTGGTTTTTCAATTACCACATTAAAACCATGATCCAAAGCCATCATTGCAGGTGCAAAATGAGCAAAATTTGGTGTGACAATAGTAACAAAATCGATTCTTTCATCAGCAGGCAAACCCGCTTCAGCTTTAATCATTTCCTCATACGTCAAATATGTTCTTGATTCCGGAAGAAACAACGCTTTACCAGATGCAATAGCTGTTTCTGGCTTAATGCTTAATGCTCCGCAGCTTAATTCGATTAGTCCATCCATATTGGCGGCTAAGCGGTGAATTGCACCAATGAAGGCATCTTGGCCACCGCCGACCATTCCCATTCTTAATTTTCTCATAACGATGAACCTAAATATTTCCTTTTTTTAATTCTTTTACCGCATAATCACAAGCACGAGCCGTTAAAGCCATAAATGTTAATGATGGATTTTGACAAGCGATAGAAGGCATACAAGAACCATCGGTTACAAATACATTACTCACTTCGTGCATTTGATTCCATTTATTTAATACAGAATCTTTAGGGTCGTTACCCATTCTCGCTGTACCCATTTCGTGTATAGCCATACCTGGATAACAGTCATTATCATAGGTTCTTACATTTTTGATTCCAGATGCTTCTAGCATTTCGGCAGCATCATTCATCATATCCTCACGCATTTTTGCTTCATTCTCTTTGTATTCACAATCAATGGCCAAAACAGGTTGTCCCCATTTGTCTTTTTTGCTGTGATCGATGTACACTTTATTTTCATAATAAGGCAGCATTTCTCCAAAACCACCCAATCCCATACTCCATGAATCAGCAGGTAGTGACATGGTAGATTTAAAATTTTCACCAAAAGCCAGTTCGGCTACTTCTTTATGCCATGATCCTCTGCTTGCACCACCTTGATATCCAAAACCTCTTAAATAATCTCTTTTATCATTTCCTACATTCTGGTATCTTGGAATATAAATTCCGTTGGCTCGTCTTCCGTAAGTATATTTATCTTCAAAACCTTCAGCAGTTCCCTCAGCACCGCAACGGAAATGGTGGTCCATTAAGTTATGTCCCAATTGTCCGCTGGCATTACCCATTCCATTAGGATGTGCTTCTGAAGTAGAATTTAATAAAATAAATGTTGAACCTAAAGTGGAACCATTAACAAAAACAATTTTAGCATAAAACTCCATAGTTTCATTTGTTTCTGCGTCAATAACCATCACACCTTTTGCTTTTTTAGTGTCTTTATCATAAATGATATGATTCACAATTGAATAGGGCCTCACTGTTAATCTGTTGGTTGCCATCGCAGCAGGTAGAGTAGAAGATTGCGTACTGAAATACGCTCCAAACGGACATCCTCGGCTGCACAAATTTCTGTATTGACAACTACCGCGACCTTTGTGAGGCACAGTTAAGTTGGCGGTTCTACCAATTGTCAGAATACGTGATTTATTATAATGTTTTTCTAATCTTTCTTTAACTGATTTCTCTACACAATTTAAATCCATTGGAGGTAAAAATTTACCATCCGGCAAAAGAGGCCAGTTTTCGGCCTGCCCACTGATTCCGACAAACTTTTCTACATAATTGTACCATTTCGTAAGATCTTTATAACGTATAGGCCAGTCATTACCATGACCATCTTTTGCATTATCTTCAAAATTGTGGTCACTAAAACGATAACTTTGACGTCCCCACATTAAAGATTTTCCACCAACATGAAAACCTCTGTACCAGTCAAAACGTTTGTCTTCGGTATACGGACATTCAATATCATTCACCCACCATTTTTCGGTAGCTTCATTATAAGGATAATCTCTTGTTTGTACCGGATGTGTAGCAATTTGTTCTTGTGTCAGTTTTCCTGCGTGTTCAAATTCCCAAGGTGCTTTCATGGCCGATTCATAATCTTTGATGTGTTCAATGTTCATGCCTCGTTCTAACATCAAAACCTTCATACCTTTCTCAGTAAGTTCTTTTGCAGCCCAACCACCACTAATTCCTGATCCTATTACAATAGCATCATAAGTATTTTCCTCTTTTAAATTGGTATTTATATTCACGTGTAGTATTTTTTATTTAATATATATATGTAATAGAAGGTTCCAATAACAATTAGTTGGTTGCCCAAGCTTTTTGTCCAGGTTTGTAGTCTGCACTTCCGTCGTAACTTCCTGGAACAGGAAGATATTCACGAGCCTGTGTGCAGCCTATTTCTGAAGAATAATACCCTAAAATTGTTAAATCTCTTGCAATCAAAAAGAAAGAGGGTGCTTTATTAGTAGCAATTGCCTCATCCCTTAACGAAGTCATTAGTTTTTGACGTTCTTGAATGGACATCGACAAGAAGTCTTTATTGAATTCTTTAGAACATTTATATTGCATTGCTTTTAATCCTGAGGCAAAAATTTCTTGCATATTTGCAGGATAACAATCTCTAATAATCATTGGAATAAAAGCACCGAGTCCTGCAGCTTTTGCTCCTGGCGAAGATGCTGTTGTCGGGATAATGATATCGGCGAATTCAGCCAAAATTTCTTCATCCGTAGCAGAAAAAGACACATAATTTTTTTCTTTTTCGGGTAAAGTAAAACTTTCAAACAAAACGCCCATTGTAGTTGCTGAGATTGCTCCTCCCATCAAAAACGCAACGTTTTTAAGTGCTTCTCTTCTATTCATTTGCTAATTATTAAAGTTGTTGATTATTCTCAAATTATTATAACCTTACAATAATAAAGAAAAAAAAAACACCTTAATTTTATTTATGTTAAATTATTGAATAATTCCATATTTTTCAAATTATTAAGGGAAACACTTTAAAAAATTCATAAAAGTGTCGCTGGAATCTAAGATTTTAAATAAAAAATTATATTTCCAAAAGAAAAAAGGAAGAAAAACCGCTCCAAAAAATAAAATTAATATATTTTTAGCGAGTATTTTACTATAAGATACCGTTGAACATTCGTTGAAATAATTTTCAATGCGTTAAAATGACGTTATCAGTAAAAATAAGCATGTAAACAGTTAGAAATTTTATTGCTGAATAATTAGAAAAGATGGCTTCTGTAATAAAAAATTAAAAGTAATTTAAAGTTTAGTCAGTGTTAAAAAATGGAATTATTTAGATTTAACTTAAGTTTATCTTTCAAATAATCCAAGGGTACCACCAACCCAATCTTTGTCTTTGTTGAATTTTACGCCAATCATTTCACCTCGACTCAAACGGACTAAGTTGCACAGTAGAGTAGGAGCGACATCGTCTTTTTTCCAAACGCAAAGTAAACGCACTTCGGCTTTTACTTTTCCGTCTGGAGATTGCACAATAGGAAGGTAGTTTACCTTTTTTTGAAGAATATAAAGTTCTTTTTCAACAACGGATTCAATATCCTCCTTGGTTACATGGAAAATAACTCCTGTTCCTGAAAATGAAAAAAGCGGTTTTAGAACATAGTTTTCTAAATCTTTAGGTATTTCTTTTAAGTCACTTAGTAGAGTTGTTTCGATAAAATATTTTCCTTTCAATAAAGGTAAAATAAATTTACTGATTCTAAAAAACCAATTGGGATGACCCGCCCATTCCACATCTAAATCATCTGAGAAACTAAAATTAAGTTGTAAATCGGTTCTCAGATTTAATTCATCAAAAATAACCCGATTATAAATTCTTTTTACAAGAATTTCATCGCCTGTTGAATTTTTATAGAACAGTTGTTTGCCTTTTTTTATTAACTCCGTCACGCAAACAATTGGGATTCCAATATCTCTTTTGCAGTAATAGAAATCAATTTTGGTGTTTTGTTTTTCGGGTTCAATTTCAAGAAGAATAACATTTTCTTTTGGACGATTGTTGCAAATTGCTTCTTCTAAAATATCCAAATATTGCTGTTGTGTAATGTCATTGATAAATGGAGTCAGTTCTTTAAGAATCGGATAATGATTCTTAAACTTTTCATACACATTGAACTGATAATTGTACAAAGAAGGAAATCCTTGCACTTCAATAAGTTTAGGAATAATTTTTCCATCTTCTTCACAAATGCCAAAATCAATCGCTAGAAAAGTAGTATGTTCGTCCTCATTTGGTACTTTTATGTTTAATTCTAATGATTTGTCAGTAAGTAACTTAAAGTCTTCTTTTTGAATAAAAGCTATAACTTCATTACAACCTTCAATCAATTGGGACTGCAACTCTTTTGAAATAAAAAAAGGGGTTTCCGCCAACCTGAAAGTAGGAAGGTAATTAAAATCGGAAGCAATATCATCTTTAAATTCCTGATATTTTTTTTCTGTAAATTGAGCATTGAATAACTCCCGATATTTTGAAATCATTTGAAAGGATTGAATTAATTAGAAAGCATTTTTTTTGTTTTCATCAAGTCATTAATTGCTATTCTGAGGAAATTTGGTATCAAGGTTTCATTAGTTCTGTAAATTTTATCATTATCTAATAAATCTTCCAGCATGTTTCTAAATTTCTTTTTCCCTTTCATTTTTTTGATTTTTTCCTTTGCTTCTTTGTTTCTCATGTGAGCAACAAAGCTTATCGGATCAGCTTCAGGATGAAATTGAGTACCTACAAAGTAGTCTGTAAATCGTACCGCCATAATCGCGCGTTCGTATTGCACGTGATCCCTAATTTTTTCTAATGAAATAATCTTGGCTCCTTTTTTAGCAAAAATACTAAGTTTTGGTTGTACCACCTGATAATCCCTAGAATCAATAGCATAAAAAGGATCCGCCAAACCTTCAAATAAAGAATCTGTTTGCCCTTCTTTAGTTTTATGCATAGTCATCACACCAAAAGAAGTATCATTTCTTTTGGTTATTGTGGCCAATCCAAAATGCAAACAAGCCATCTGAAATGAGTGACAAATGAACAAAACATGTTTTTTAACAGCGTTCTCCGTATTCCATTTGTTCAAAGAATCAATAAATTCATAATATTTGACATCCCAATCTCCATCTCCAATTAATGGATTTCCTGGTCCTCCCGTTGAAATATAAATGTCGAATTTTTTTATTTCCGGCAAGTGACATTTTCCGCGAACATCAAATATTTCAAAACCGACGACGGGATTAAACCGATTGACAATATCAATAATACATCGCATTCCCTGATTAGGTTCTCCGTTGTACATATCCAAAAGCGCTATTTTTATGATTTTATTCGACATAACTGTTTTTAAAAATAATGCGCAAAGATAATTTATATTTTATAATCCCTTGGTAAATTGACCAGTTATAAAGTCCACCACTTTAGAAAGATCGCCAGTTTCTTCAAAAACAGCCAATTGTTTGTCCGCTCCAGTTCCGTTTTTCAAAATTTCATGAACATAATTAATATCGTCACGACTGCCTAATTCATCTACAACATCATCAATGAAATCAAGCAATTCCAGAATAAGCATTTTAGTTTCAACTTCTTTTTGCATACCAAAATCAATCATATTATTCTCAATTCCGTAACGTGCTGCCCGAAATTTATTTTCTTTTATCAAAGCCAGTCGATACACATTAAAACTAGTATTGTTCATGTTTAATTTGTAGAGTTTGGCTACAATTGCCTGAATAATGGCAACGATGCAAATAGTTTCATCGACCGTCAAGCACATGTCACAAATCCTGAATTCTATTGTATTATAAAACGGATGCAATCGTAAATCCCACCAAATTTTCTTTGGATTATCAATGCAATTTGTTTTTATCAAAGTATCTAAATAGTTCTCGTACGAACTTACTGAATCAAAATATTCCGGCAAACCTGTTCTGGGGAACTTATCAAAAACTTTGGTTCTAAATGATTTATAACCTGTTTTTCTTCCTTCCCAAAAAGGTGAATTTGTCGAAAGTGCAAAGATGTGAGGCAGAAAATAGGTAGCCTGATTCATCAATTGCAAACCGATTTCACGATTTTCAATTCCTACGTGACAATGCATTCCAAAAATCAAATTAGAACGCGCAGCATCTTGCAGTTCATTAACAATATCGTGGTATCGCGGATCATCAGTTATCGGTTGATCCTGCCATTTTGAAAAAGGATGTGTTCCAGCACCACCAACAATAAGGTTTTGTTTCTCCGCTAATTCAACGATTTTAGAGCGTAAAAACCGAATCTCATTTTTGGCATCATTAACGCTATGACAAATATTAGTTCCTACTTCCACCACAGATTGGTGCATTTCGGACTTAACCTGCTCGTTTAAAATTATTTTGGCACCATCCACAATTTTTGACAAATGCGACCGTAAATCTCTTGTATCAGGGTCTATTATTTGATATTCTTCTTCAACACCTAGTGTAAAAACTGGTAATTTTTTCATTATTTTATTTTTTAGGAGCTAATTACTTCGTCAGTTCGCTGCGCTCGTGTCCCGCTTTCCGTTACAATCTTTACAGGCCATAAAAATCAGGCCTACAAAGGATTTCCACTTTAATCGAGGCTAGGGCATTTCGTAATTTATAAAATTTTATTTTCCAGCAACAGCATCTTTTATAAAAGTTCCCCAAGTGAGATTCATTTTTCCTGATTTTTGCTTTTTTGCGGCAGCAATAGCCATTTTCGAAGCCTCTTCAACCACCCATTCAAAGTTTTCAGCACCAACCGAAGTTAATTCGGCATCAGGTGCGGGATTTCCAAAATCAATGGCGTAAGGAATACCGTCACGAACGGCAAATTCTACCGTATTAAAATCATATCCCAATCCTTTGCAAAGTCGTAAAGTATAATCTTTTATGGTTGCTAATAATTTTTTATCCACAGGCGGTCCATCGATTACATAGCGTAAATGATGAGGATTTCTTGGTTCATATTGCATTATTCGCACTGCTTTGCAACCCAAACAATATACTCTGAAATATTCCGTAAAAACAATTTCTTCTTGAAGCATCATCACCAATTGTCCAGTTTCCTGATGCTTTTCCCAGAATTCCTCAATATTTTCCAATCGATACACATTTTTCCAGCCACCTCCAGCATACGGTTTCATGTATGCAGGAAATCCAATATAGTCAAAGATTCCTTCCCAATCCATTGGATATTTTAGGTTTCGAAATGATTTTCCGGTGGTGTCCGTAGGATGTTCAGCCGAAGGAAGAATTACGGTTTTAGGTAAAGGCACGCCGAGCGTATCTGCCAAAGCGTTATTGAAAAATTTATCATCCGCGCTCCACCAAAACGGATTGTTAATCACATTTGTACCTGTTAAAGCCGCATTTTTTAAATAGGCACGATAAAAAGGGACATCTTGCGAAATTCGGTCAATAATTACTGCGTATTCTCCGTCTTGATTTTGAACTACTTTATCAATGGCCACTGCTTCAGCAATAATTCCTTTTTCGTTTTTTGAATTGACACGATCAATAAATGCTTGAGGAAAGGTGTCTTCCATTCCAAATAAAATTCCAATTTTTTTCATTTTGATGTGTTTATAATTTTAAAAAAATTTAATTCTTGATAAATAATGCGGGAACATTTCCTTCCAAATCGGCCAGTCGTGTTTTTGTTCCTGACGAATATCTAACCAATGATGTAGGTGTCTGTCGCCTAAAACTTTGCTTAATTTTAGATTGGCATCGAAACAAATGTCCCAATTAGAAGTTCCTAAAACGATGTCAATATTCCATAATTCATAATCATTTAGACCGTATAAATAATCTTCTGGACTGTTGTAAAATACATCTTCGTTGTGAAAACCATCCAAAAAACTCTTAATATTAAAAGCGCCACTCATAGAAAAAAGATGACTTACATAACCTGGATGACGAAAAGCAAAATTTGCAGCATGATAGCCGCCAAAACTGCAGCCAGCCATAGCTACTTTGCCTGAGGGAGTGTTGTTCTTTGCCTCTTCAACAATTTCGTGACAAATCATTCTATCGTATTTTACGTGATTTTCGATACGGTGAATAGGATGTATATTTTTATTGTAAAAACTATCTTTGTCAACACTATCCGGGCAAAATATTTGAATTAACCCTTGCTCAAGGTACCATTTTGCAGATTCTATCAATCCCATATCTTTGTTTTCATGGTAACTTCCCATAGAAGTTGGAAATAAGATTACAGGATATCCAGCATGTCCAAAAACCAACATTTCAATATCTCTATTTAAATTGGGGGAATACCATTTGAAATATTCTTCCTTCATAAAATTATTTTTAACAATTATAATGAAAAAAATCATACAGATGGCAGATAAAAATGGGCTTAACTAATATTTATTATAAAAAAGATTAGAATTATTAAATTAGAAATAAATGGTAATAATTAGATTAATAAGGAGGTGATTTTTAAATTATAAACAACAAATCAAGTTGTTTTAACATAATGTGTTTTCAAAATCTTACGTCCTTCTACTTTACATGACCATTTAATAATCAGTAAAATCAAAATGTTGGAATGGATTAATGAATTTTTGAATAAGGTAAGCAAAAAATTTACTGTTTTTTTAAATTTAAAAAAGTTGAACTTGGCTTTTCAATCTTTCCACAAGCATACTCATCATTCTTTTGTTGGTATTGGAGGTGTTTTGTATGTAAATGGCATATTCATCAGCAGTGAATAATCCGATAACCATTCCCTTTAAAACATTTCTAAACTTGATGTCCTTACGGATTACATTTTCTATGACTGATTGTTTTTTGTCAAGAGAATGATTGTAAAAATCAGCTTTATTTCTATTTATATAATTGATAAAGGAAGCTACAAATAAATCATTTTGTAGCTTTAAAATTGGTCGAAGTACTTCATTTTGAAACGATTCTTCAGTTGTAGATTGGGTGGTTACGGAACCAATGGTTTGTCCTCTAAATTCTTTTAAAAAAGTATCACGCTCGTTCATATTTTTTTCTTAAAATTAAAAAAAATACGCATAACAAAGATAAAATTTTAGTTTTTTAAAAAGATTTATACATTTGATAACATAAAGTGGTGAAAGCGAAGATCAAAAAAAATAAAAATTTGAACAACGATTAAACTTTTAATTCATTTTCGGTGGCAGTTTCAAAAATTTCTAAATCAAAATAACTTACGGATGCGATGATATGATCAAATATATCCGACATAGTATACTCGTAATTTTCAAAACGTTTGTCATGCGAAAAGGCGTAGACTTCAAGCGGAACTCCATGTGAGGTCGACTGCAATTGGCGACAAAGCATCAACATCTCTTGATTTAAGCCGGGATAATTAAATAAATATTCGGTTATGTATTTTCGAAACAAGCCTAAATTGGTCAAATTCCGTCCATTTATAGCAATGGATTTATCAATTTTATTGTTGGAGTTATATTCGTCAATTTCTAATTTTCGGGTGTCAATATAATCTGAAATAAGATGTATTTTCTTTAAATCACTTAATTCTGTTTCTTCCAGAAATCGAATACTGCTTGTTTTAATGAGAATGTGTCTTTTGATGCGTCGGCCATCAGAATTCAACATTCCGCGCCAGTTTTGAAACGAATCGGAACTTAAACTGTATGTTGGAATAGTGGTCGTAGTGTTGTCGAAATTTCGAACTTTCACTGTTGCCAGATTAATTTCTATTACATCTCCATCGGCACCAAATTTATCCATCGTAATCCAGTCGCCAATTCGAACCATATCATTGATTGAGACTTGAACGCTGGAAACAAAACCTAAAATAGTGTCTCTGAAAATCAAGATAATTACCGCAGAAACCGCTCCCAAAATGGTTAACAACTCTTTTTGATTGATATCGAATAATTTGGAAATAATAACCGTAATCCCAACAGTCCATAGCACAATCATTATCACCTGAATGAAACTGTCAATTGGTTTATCGCTGTATCGCGGTTTCAGTTTTAAATAATCTCGTAAAGCATTAAAAATGGTTCGGATAATCCATAAAACCAACATTACAATATAAATTCCGACTAATTTTCCAAAAACGCCTTCCCAATACACGTATTTATCTAAAATAATTGGTACCGATTTATAGATAAACAGCAGCGGAATTAAATGCGCAATGTACTTGGCAGTTTCATTGGTTACGAGTAAATCATCAAATCTCGTTTTAGTTTTTTGGGCAATAACTGCCATAATGGTGACCAAAATAAGTCTAAAAACAACATAAATTGCATACGCCAAGACACACAATAGAATGATATTGAGCACTAGACTTAAATAGGAAGCTAAACTGCTTCCCAATCCCCATTGTCGGAATACAGGATAAAGAAAATTGAATATTTTTTCTATGTATTTATACATTTTGCAAATATTTTTTATCTACATAAAAAGTTCCAAAAGGAACTAAGGAACCCAAACATATAATTCCGAATTTTTTCCAATCCCAATTCTGTTCAAATTTCAGCATTATCGCTAAAATGATGTAACTTACAAACAAAATTCCGTGAGCCATTCCTATTGGAAATAATAATGCCTTGTAAAAAGCAACATTTGTAGGTTTCACAACTAACATATTGGTAAATAAAGCCAAATAAGAAACTCCTTCGAGTAGCGCGACAATTTTAAAAATTTTAAGCATAAAAATAAATTTGAGGATAAAAGTAAAAAATTACGTTAGGATAAAAAGTGCTTCTACTTTTATTTGTGTCAAAATTAGGTATTATCAGTGATTTTCGGCGCATTGATTACAAAAGTAAATTACTTTTGTAATCTTAAACTTTGGTAATGAGCAAACGCGATTTAAAAAAATACTTAGCTGAATTGAATAAAGAGCAACTCGAAGAGCAAATTCTCGAATTGTACGAGAAATTCAGTTCCGTAAAAGTTTATTATAATTTTGTTTTTAATCCAAAAGAAGAAACGCTTTTGCAGGAATGCAAACTCAAAATTTCAAATGAATATTTTCCTTTCAAAAAGGCGGGAAGACGCAGCAAACCTAAAATGCGACGTTCCGTTGCTCAAAAATATATCAAGCATTTTATTCTTTTAGGTGTCGATCCCTTCGTAATTGCTGATGTAATGCTATACAATATCGAAATTGCACAAACCTTTGCATCTGAAAATTTTATAAAACAAGATTTGTTTTTCAAAAGTATGTTCAATTCTTTTGAGCAAGCCGTTATTTTCTTAATCGCAAACGGAATACTCAATGATTTTAAAATAAGAATAGCAGTCATTCATAACGAAACCATTACACAAAAATGGTACAACGAGCCAGAGTTCAATGCTATTATTGAGCGATTTGAGTATTGAATGGTTGCATAATTCAATTTTATTTAATCAATCCTGTTTTTTTTAATTAAAATTGATAACTAAACTGTTTTTTAGGTGTATTTTTGCAAAAATCCAACAATAAGCAATGTCGCAAAACACTTTAGAAATAGAAATCGAAGACAAAAAAGAACTTTATGCGTACCAAAAAGGCGACATTGACGCCATATTTGAGCGCATAGATAATGCACCTCCACAACACCATTTGTTATACCAATTGCCTACTGGCGGAGGGAAAACAGTAGTTTTTTCAGAAATAGTGCGACGTTACTTATCACAACACGATAAAAAAGTGGTTGTTTTGACACATCGAATTGAGTTGTGTAAGCAAACTTCAAAAATGTTGAAAGGTTTTGATGTAAAAAACAAAATTATCAATAGTAAAGTAAAAGAACTTCCGGACCAAAACGATTATTCTTGTTTTGTTGCAATGGTCGAAACTTTGAAAAACCGTATTAATGATGAAAAATTGCATTTAGATAATGTAGGATTGGTAATTATCGATGAGGCGCATTACAACTCCTTCCGAAAATTATTAAGCTCTTTCAAAAATGCATTCATATTAGGAGTTACAGCAACGCCTTTAAGTTCTAATATCAAGTTGCCTATGCATGAAAGCTACGATGAATTAATCGTAGGAGACACTATAAGTTCTTTGATTGAAAATGGATTTTTAGCAAAAGCAATCACGTACAGTTATGATGTAGGTTTGACCTCATTAAAAGTAGGTATCAATGGGGATTATACCGTAAAATCATCAGATGATTTATATACGAATATGGCCATGCAGGAAAAATTATTGCATGCTTACACGGAGAAATCTTTGGGTAAGAAAACCTTAATTTTTAATAATGGAATCAATACATCCTTATATGTATATGAAACATTTAGAGAAGCCGGTTATGCGATTCGCCACTTGGATAACACCAGCAACAACGAAGAAAGAAAAGATATTTTACATTGGTTTAAGCATACGCCGGATGCAATTCTGACATCAGTTGGAATTCTTACCACCGGTTTTGATGAGCCTACTGTAGAAACTATCATATTAAATAGAGCGACAAAATCATTGACATTATACTATCAAATGATTGGTCGCGGTTCCAGAAAATTACCTAATAAAGATACTTTTAGCGTTATCGATTTAGGGAATAATGCAGCACGATTTGGATTGTGGAGTGAGCCGGTAAATTGGCAACACATCTTTAAATCACCGGAGTTTTATCTGGAAAATTTACGTGATGACACTGAAATCGAATTGTATTTTAAATACAGCATGCCGCCTGAAATACGAGCTAAATTCAGCAAAACAGAAGTGGTAACTTTTGATATCGATGAGGAACACAAACTCATCATCAAACAAAATTTACGTTCAAAAGAAGTGCTGGAAAAATCATTGGAACAGCACGCTGCCATGTGTGTTGATAATTCTGAAACCTTGCAAGAGGCGAAAGCATTAGGGAAATTGCTAGATGATGATATCGATTGTCGCATCAAGCGTTATTCTAAATGTTTGAGCCAGTGCAGTAAAAATTACCGCGAGTGGCTTGTTGACGATTACAAATTAAAACTGGTATTGTTAACCGGGAAAAAATATCGGGAAAAAATCATGAACGAACCGGATGAAGATTAATATTTCTTTTTTAAGGAGCTAATCCCGCTATTCGTTGCAATCTTTCTGGTCATGAACTTGTTTCAGAATACTGAAACAAGTTCATGACCAGAAAGGATTTTCACTGCTATCGGGGCTAAAAATTACGTTTGCAAAACAACTTTTTTATAAAATTATAAAATCCAAAAAAATGCCAAAACAATTCTCTGATTTAGGAATTTCAGCACCAATATTAAAAGCGATTACCGAATTGAAAATTGTTGTACCCACAGAAATTCAACAAAAAACAATTCCGTTACTTTTATCAAACACTACAGATTTGGTTGGACTTGCAAAAACCGGTACAGGAAAAACAGCAGCTTTTGGATTGCCTCTTTTACAATTAATTGATACTGATTTACCAGTTGTACAAGCTGTGATTTTAGTTCCAACTCGGGAATTAGGACACCAGATTTTTAGAAACCTAGAAGATTTTTCTAAATATTTACCCAATGTCTCCATTGCGGCAACTTGTGGAGGAATTCCAATAAAACCCCAAATAGAACGACTTTCATTGCCTACACATATTGTTGTGGCAACACCTGGAAGATTGATTGATTTGATTCAGCGCAAAGCAATAAATTTAAAAGAAACCAAATTTCTGGTGCTTGATGAAGCCGATGAAATGGTGACTATTTTAAAAGAAAGCTTAGATGAGATTGTGGCGGAGTTACCTGCAATTCACAATACTTTTTTATTCTCGGCGACCATGCCCGGAGCTATCAAACAGTTAATTCAGAATTATTTAAACAAAAATGTGTTACACGTTAGTGCCAACATGGAAACAATAGGAAATCAAGGAATTGATCATGAATATATTGTAGTTGATCCCATTGAAAAACTGGATGTTTTGATGCATTTCTTGAATTCTAAAGAAGGAGAGCGCGGAATTATCTTTTGCAAAACAAAAGCCGCTGTCAATAAATTAGCAAAAAATCTGGCAATAAATAGATTTTCATCAGGAGCATTGCACGGAAGTTTGTCTCAGGGAATTAGAGACAGAATTATGGAGCAATTCCGTGAAGGACATATCAACATATTAGTAGCGACAGATTTAGCGGCAAGAGGAATTGACGTAAAAGAAATCTCTTATGTGGTCAATTACCATTTACCTGACGTTTATGAAGCATACGTACATCGTAGCGGAAGAACGGCAAGAGCAGGAGCAAAGGGACTTTCCCTAACGGTTTTGCAACAAGAAGAAGTAGGAGAAATTGCTGATTTCGAAAAAGAATTGGGAATAAAATTTACACAATTCAAAAAACCAACTGTTGCCAGTATCGAAGAAAACAACATGCTGTTATGGGCCAAACAAATTTTTAAGACCAAACCCAACCATGATGTCGTTCCGGAAGTAAAAGAAAAAATAAAAATTGTTTTTCATCATTTGACGAAAGATGAATTGATTGAAAAATTATTGGCTAATTATATGTTGCAAAACAAAAATGAGCCTTTAGAAAAACCCGTTAAAAAACTTAAAAAGAATTAAACATTTCAAGTTTATTTACTATTTAATTTATTAGAGCATTCATAAATAGTGTATATTTAGGGATGCTTTTTTAATTTATAGACTATAAAAACACGATATGGAAATTATAATAATCGGCGGTGGATTTGCAGGATTAAATCTTGCTAAAGAACTTTTAAATGAAAAAGGAATCAACGTAACACTCGTAGACAAAAATAATTACAATTTCTTTGCACCACTGATATATCAGGTCGCTACCGCTTTTTTAGAACCTTCAAGTATTAGTTATCCTTTTAGGAAATTTTTCTCGGGCAAAAAAAATCTACAATTTCGTTTAGGAAACTTACTAAAAATAAACCCTTCAGAAAATAAAATTATTCTCAACAATGGAGAATTAAAATACGATTACTTGGTTTTTGCCACTGGTGCCGAAACGAGTTACTTTGGAATGGAAAACGTAAAAAAAAATGCTATTCCAATGAAAACGCTGAATGATGCAATCGTGATGCGTAATACACTCTTAAAGAATTTAGAAAAAGCTGCCATTTGTAAAGACATTCGCGAACGCAGAAAATTATTAACCATTGTAGTTGCCGGTGGTGGTCCAACCGGCGTTGAAGTTTCCGGTATGATCGCTGAGATGAGAAAAAATATTTTGCTGAAAGAATATCAGGAATTAAGTACTACTGCAAGTAACCTTTATCTTGTTGATGGCGCCAATGCCTTATTGTCCCCAATGAGTAAAGCTTCTCAAAAAGATACGCTTGAAGCGCTGACAAAATTAGGAGTCGTCGTGAAATTGAATACCACAGTGGTAGATTATATAGATGACACAGTATATTTTGCCAATGGCGAAACGATTCAAACCAAGAATTTAATATGGGCTGCGGGAGTTTCTGCAAAAGTTTTCGAAGGAATTCCAATAGAAAGTTATGGTCGCGGAAAAAGAATGGCTACCGATGCTTACAATAAAGTAAATAGTACTGAAAACATATATGCAATTGGCGATACTTGTATCCAACTAACAGATACCGATTTCCCAAATGGTCATCCACAAGTCGCGCAAGTTGCGATTCAACAAGGAATAAATTTGGCTAAGAATTTTAAACTAATTGGTCAAAAAAAACCATTAAAGCCCTTCAGATATAATGATAAAGGATCAATGGCTATTATTGGAAAAAACAAGGCTGTAGTTGATTTACCAAGTCCTAAATTGCATTTTAAAGGATTTTTCGCTTGGATAATATGGCTATTTATTCACCTTATTTCTTTGATAACTTATCGCAATAGAGTGAAAACATTTTTCAATTGGATGATTGCCTATTTTGCAAAAGACCAGTCTTTGCGTATGATTATCAGACCTGATAAAAAAGTTAGGATATAATCAAAAAACACTAAAGCTATAATTAATGAACTATTGCAACTGCTTCATCTTGAGAAGTTGTAATAGTTTTTTTTATATTTCGTTTTCCAAAAATTAAAATTATTAAGGCTACAATTGTCGAAACGACCATGATTATAACCATTGGCAACATCGAATTTTTTACAAAAACACCTACTGCAAAAGATGCTAAAGCGCCAAATCCTAACTGAATGGCTCCCATTAATGCCGACGCACTCCCAGCATTTCTTGAGAAAGGAGCAAGCGTTAATCCTGCCGTATTAGGATTTGAAATTCCTAAACATGCTAAGAATAAAAATAGCATCGCAATAGTTTGATGCAAATTTAAAAGATCATTCATTGCCAAAACAAGGAATAAAATACTAATGAAAGATTGTGAAATTAATGCCCCAAAAATCATTTGTTCGCTCGTAAATTTTCTTAACAAAAATGAATTTAACTGGCTGGCACCAATAAAACTTAACGACATAAAAGCAAATATCCAACCATACGTTTTTCCGTTAACTTTAAAAATGTCCATAAATAAAATAGGGGAGGCCGCCACATAAGTAAACAATCCAGAAAAAGCTATTGCTCCTGCAAATGCATAGGTATAAAACTGAGGCTCTTTTAGAATAATGATAAAATTAGTAATAATTGGTTTTGGTTTTAATGAAATTGAAGTGTCTGGTTTAAAAGTATTTGGCAAACCGATTTGCGCAGCCAAAAGAATCAAAATACCCATACACATTAATATAAAAAATACGGTATGCCAGCCATAATCTTCAGTAACGTAACCACCGATAGTTGGTGCTAGCATTGGCGAAAGTCCAACAACCAACATCAATAATGAAAATACTTTTGGAATATCTTTTACAGGAAATAAATCCCGAACCATAGAAACCGATGCTACAGTTGCAGCACAGCTGCCAACAGCCTGAATGAATCGTAAACCAATAAAAGTATTTATATCAGTAACAAAAACGCAACCTAAAGAAGCTAAAATGTAAACGATTAGTCCAATAAAAAGCGGTTTTTTTCTACCAAAACGATCTAATAAAGGTCCATAAAGCAATTGTCCTGCAGAAATTCCAATAAAATAACTGGACAAAGTCATTGAAACATTAGCTACGGATGTGTTTAAATCTGCTGCAATTCCTGCAAAACCAGGCAAATACATATCAATCGAAAATGGTCCAAGTGCAGTTAGTGAACCTAAAATTAGAATTAATTGGAAATATCTATTTTTTGTCATTATGCGATCAGTGATGAAATTTTTTTTAATTTTGCAAAGGTAAATATTTAAAAGGCCAATCAAATGTTAGACTTAATAAATTTGATCTATCGCAAAAACTAAAAACATAAATAAAAGCAATTAATTCTTAACCAATAACATAATTCCGGACAAAAACAAAAGTCCTAACATAATTCGCTTTAAGATAAATTCATTTAATTTTAAATATACCTTATTACCTAATAATAATGCTACTATGAAAAAAGGTAAAACAAACATTGCATTATAAAATTGACTTACTGACAAAATACCTTCAAAGGCAAGAATAGGAATTCGCATTAATGTTATTAAACCTAAAGCACCAAACATGGTGGCACGTAAAGTCTTTACATTTGAGGTTTCACTTCTTATAATTATTAAATACAAAGGCCCTCCGGTAGAAAAAAGACCTGAAAAGAAACCTCCTAAAAAACCAAAAAAGTATTTCATTTTTGAGATTAACTGAATTTCTTTTTTTTCTTTTAAGTTATTTAATGCATACAAAATTATAAACAAACCCAATGCTTTTTTTAAAAATATTGGTTGAGTATATACCAAGACAATTATTCCAATTAATAGTCCAAAAAATGATGACGGAGCCAATTTTATTAAAAGTTGTTTGTCAATGTATTTCCACTCTTTGTAAACATAAATAGGAGTTGAAATAAAATAAAAAATAGATAAATAACCAATTGCATCGGACAATGGCATCACAAAGAGTAAAAAAGGTAAGGCAATTAAAGCACCGGCGAATCCGGTAATGGTTTGAACAAAAAAGCCAAGAAAAATACCAATAGTGAGTAGTAATAACATCATATCCATAATGCAAAATTAGATTAACGAGTAGTTAAACTAAAATTTATTCAACGGATTTAGTGTCCATTTACAGTAATTTAAATGTAATTTAGCCAATTTAAAAGCTTTAATTATGGTCGATGCACTTGATTTAAAAATAATAGAAAGTCTTAAAGTTAATTCCAGAACTTCATTTGTAGATATTGGCAAACATATAGGGCTTTCACCTTCATCAGTTAGAGAACGCATTCAAAAACTGGAAGATGCTGGTATTATTGAGGGATATAAAGTTCAGCTAAACAATAAAAAACTTGGCTTTGGCTTAGAAGTTTTTATTATGTTCAAATTATTTAGTACGAAACTGTACATTTTTTGTGAAGATTTAAATCAATTTCCGGAAATATATGAAGCCTATAGAATTACTGGTACACATAATATTTTTATGAAAGTAGTTTTAATTGATCAACTGCATCTGCAACAATTTATAGACCGACTTTTAATTTATGGAGAGCCAACAACACATTTGATTTTATCAAATTTAAAAGATTTATAATATTTCCGTAAAGCTGTATTTATAACTTTTTTAAAATTCAAATGTAATAAAATGAACTATAATTTATATTATGTAAAATAGACTTTACCGATTTAAAAACTTTCTGTTCCCCAACTTTGATTTGCTTAATTTATGATTTGCAATAAAAAGAAAAAATTGAATCAAAAATCTAGGAAGTCTGAACTTCTAGGATATTAGATTCAATTAATATAACTAGATTCAACTAATTAATGCAACTTTTAGGGGGGAGATAAAGACATTTTTTCAAAAGAAAGGACTTTTAAAAAGCCCTCTCTCTCGAATGGAATAAATGTTCTTTATTTGCTCCTGACCAAAGTTGTAAATAATGAGCCACTTAACCAGCGAACAAAGATACACAATCGGTGTATTATTAGATCAAAACTACAATAAAAGTGAAATAGCAATTCTTATAAATAAGGACAAATCTGTTATAACACGTGAATTAAAACGCAATTGCGATTTACGCAGTGGTAAATACAGTTCTGAATTAGCTCAGCGAAAATACGATAAGCGTCAAATAAATAAACCTAAAAAAGTTTATCTT
>NZ_FONQ01000008.1 GCF_900112975.1 Flavobacterium xueshanense
GCAAGCGACTATTTCATTGCTACAGAACTGGAAGCCCTATTTGTTTACAATAACATCCGATAATGGCAAAGAATTTGCAATGCATCAAGATATAGCAACAGCACTAGAAATTGATTTTTATTTTGCGAATCCATATAGTCCTTGGGAACGAGGAGCTAACGAAAATCTAAATGGACTTATCAGACAGTATATACCTAAATCAACATCCTTTGAAGAGATATCCAATGAAAGAATTATAGAAATTCAAGAGAAGTTAAATAACCGTCCAAGAAAAAGATTTAATTTTGAAACACCAAATTATATGTTTAATCAAAAAGTTGCATTTATAACTTGAATCTAGCGAATTAAAAAAGGAAACTACTCCAATTCCTATTTTTTTAGCAAAAGTCGTTTTATTCTCACCAACAATTCATTAGGACTGAAAGGCTTTGTTATGAAATCATCTGCTCCCAATTTAAAAGCCTGCAAAACTGTTTTCTCCAATCCCACAGCCGAAAGTATAATGATTGGGATATTTAGTTTGAGTTCTATTTTTACTTTATTTACGATATCCAATCCCGATATCAAAGGCATCATAATGTCGGAAATGATTAAATCAGGACTTTCTGAAACTATTTTGTCTAAAGCAACTTGTCCGTTTGGACATAAAATCACATGATATCCTTCTTTTACCAATCTGAATTCCATGGTTTTTAACATCATTTCATCATCCTCGGCAATTAATATTTTCTTCATAAAAATTTTTATACGTTTATAGTTTGAACTATTCTAGTTATTATTTAATTCTCCATTATAAGAAAATATCTCTAATTAAGCTTTTTGTACTACCCAAATAAAAATACACTTTTTACAATAATAATATAAAGTTCACTAAAGAAATTTAATATTCCTCCACCAACTCCAGTTCTTTGATGGCTAATTGACAAATTTCATTTAAATAAACAACTTCCTCTTTTCTTTTTAGTCCCAAAGGATTTATTTCAAGTTCTTTTTCAATGCTATTTATACTTTCAGAAGCCTTGATTACACCCAATAAACTGATGGAAGATTTTAGTTTATGAATCTCTTCTTTTAAAGTTTTGATATCATCATTTTTGTTCAATTCAAGGATTAATGCCATAGTTTCAGGCGTTTTTTCTAAAAAAACGGCAACCATATTTTTTATGAAAGTGTCATCTCCATCTGCGAATTCCTTTAAATATTTGAAATTAACGAGTTTTTCTATTGTCATTTCTTTTGTTGCTAATTCAGGAGATAGTTTTAAATTCCCTTTATTTTTAGTCAAGTTCAGATATAATTTCTCCAATAACACATTAAAATCATACGGTTTCGATAAGTAATCGTTCATTCCATTTTGCAAACATCTTTTCTCCTCTTCTAATGTAGCGTGCGCGGTCAAGGCGATAATAGGAATTGTAGATTTCTCCCCCATTTTGGTTCGAATGAAACGTGTAAGCTCATTTCCGTCCATTTCCGGCATTTGGATGTCCATCAAAATAATATCATAATCATTATTCGTTATCTTTTCAATCGCTATTTTTCCATTAGCGGCAATATCAATTTCTTTGTCCCATTTCCCAAAAACTTTCATTGCAAGAAGCTGATTCAATTCATTGTCCTCTACTAAAAGTATTTTTATGTCTTTTAAAAAATCGGGAGCGATTGCCGTATTTTTTAATTTAATGTGGTTGGCGGTTACTTTCTGAGCCTTTTTATATTTTAATGAAAAAGAGAATTCACTTCCTTTGGAAACAGCACTTTCAACAATAATCTTTCCGCCCTGCAACTCAACTAGTTTTCGAGTTATGGTAAGACCAAGTCCGGTTCCTCCATATTTTCTGGTTGTTTCGTTTGAAGCCTGATTGAAACTTTCAAATATGGAATCTATTCTATCTTTTGGAATACCAATTCCGGTGTCGATTACTGAAAATTTGATTAGCGAATCTGATTCGGTTTCCAGCAATTCAGTAACTACCATTTCCACATATCCTTTTTCGGTAAATTTTAGAGCATTCCCAACCAGATTCACTAAAATTTGAGCCAGTTTTGTAGGATCTCCATTTAAATTATCATTTATATTCGGATCGATATCGTATAACAATTTTATTTTTTTCTCTTTTGCAGTTGGACACAGCAACTCAATAACATAATTGACTGTTTTTGACAAAGAAAAATTTACGGCTTCAAAAATCATTTTATCGGCTTCAATTTTCGAGAAGTCAAGAATATCATTGATAATAAACATCAAATTATGGCTGGCTTTTTTTATCGCTTCCACACTCTGTTTCTGGTCATTGTCTAAATTTGTACTTTCGAGAATTCTGGCAAATCCTATGATTCCATTCATCGGAGTCCGAATTTCATGGCTCATATTGGTAAGGAATTGTTCTTTTATAACTACCGCTTTTTCCGCTAAATCTTTTGCTTTTATTAATTCTGCTTCCGTACGTTTTTGTTCACTGATATCTTGAATGGTTCCCAGAATTTTACAAGGTTTACCATTTTCGTCATTCAAACATTTGATGAATACATTGATATATTTTAACGTCCCTTTTTTACTGGTGATGCTGTGCTGGAACTGTACTTCTGCATTTGTATTTTTGACATGATCGAGATTACTTTCATAAAGCGCTAAATCTTCGGCATCAGTAAAAAATGATTTAAAAAAATCAACGGAAGCAATCGCCTGATTTTCTACTTCAAAAATAGTAAAAAATTCATCAGAAAAATAGGATTCATTATTGCTTAAATTGATTTCCCAGCTTCCTATTTTAGCCAGTTTTTGTGCTTCCAGAAGTCGGTTAGCATTTACCTTCAAAGCAAATTCTGTATCTTTTCGGAGTTTTATACTGTCATGCAAATTAATGGCATTTCTAATACTTTGAGAAACTCCATCAGGAGTCAATAAGGTTTTCGGAATATAATCCGAAGCACCGCTTAATATCGCCTGGCTGGCAATTTTTTCATCTCCTTGCGAGGTTACAAAAATGATCGGGGTTTCAATTCCGGACTCTCTTATTTTTTTCAAAAAAGAAATTCCATCCGTATCCGGCATCATATAATCTAAAAAAATTAAGTCATACTTCAATGATTTAATTTTTTCTATTCCTTCATCTGCTGAAAACACACTGTCTACCTCAGCAATAATTCCGGATTTAGATATGGAACGGCTGATGGTAATGGAATCGACTTTATCATCATCGATTATTAATATTTTTAAAACGAGGGCCATAGTGTGTTGTTATTTTTGACTGGAAAATTCAATTATATTCCAATAGTCATTCAATACCGAGAAAAAATGATTTAATTGTTGGATTTCGAATGAGAGCGGAATGTATCCTGCAATATTCAAGTTCAAAGCTGTTGTTTTATTTTTACCGTAATCCGAGTGGGTAATGACAAACATTAAAATCGATTTTAAATCCGGATGATTACGTATTGCATTCAATACATTTATTTCTTTGTTCTTTGTTCTGTTCAAATCAATCAGTACGATTTTAGGAACAGGAGTGAGTTTATGGGAACCGTTTAACATTAACCATGCTTCATTTTCGTTTTGTGCTGAAAATAAAGTATGTTTACTATTAATTTCTGAAAAGGACTTTTTAATATTTTCACAACCAACAAGATGTTTGTGTTTCCCAAAATCAAAACAGATTAAATAAATTACATTTCACATAACTGCCAGAAATTTTTTAGAGTTGCGACTGAGGTCACAAATTTTTCAAAAGAAAGCGGTTTAAGAATGTAACCGGCAACGTTCAAATTATAAGCATCAATCTTGTCACTATCTTCGTTTGAAGTGGTCATTACAAAAACCGAAATGTTTTTAAGCTTCTCGTTTTCCCGCACAATTTTAAGAAACTCGATTCCATTCATTTTTGGCATATTAATATCCAAAATAATGATTTTAGGCAAAGGAATAATTTTGTCCTTTAACATTTCGAGTGCTTCCACTCCATTTCCGGCGATAAAAAGCGGATTCATAATCTTGTTTTTAGAAAATGCTCTTTTTACATTCATTACATCTACTTCATCGTCTTCGATTAATAAAATATTGACCAATTTTTGGTTCATAATTTTAATTTTTTAATGTTATTATTTTAGGCCAATGTATTGTAAAAACCGAACCGCTGTGTACATCAGGAGAATATTCTATTTTTCCTCCCACTAATTTCATGATTTTACAACTGATGGCTAATCCTGCTCCAGTTGTATCTACAATATCTTTAGAATTAACGGTATAAAAAATAGAGAAAATTTTATGAATTGCCTGTTCGGGTATTCCGGGTCCGTTATCACTTATTTTTATTTCGTAATCGTTATCATTTTCTACGATGTCAATGAATACCTTCCTATTTTCTTCATGATGAAAGCGAACGGCATTATCAAGGACACTCATTATTACTTTTTGCATTTTCACACCTAAAGTAACACAATTTTCATTAATTATATCAGCCTTAAAATGAAAGTCAACATTTGATTCACGGTCAAATAAATCAATACAATTCGCAATCATTTTAGTAATATTCAATTCGTAAAATTCTAATTCTGTTCTGTCAACACGGGAAAGCTCCAACAATGCATTCATCATATTTTCAAGACGGTATACTCTGTTTTTCAACAATCCTAAGTTAGTCAAAACATCTTGATTTACAACACTTCCTAAATCTTCCTCAATCCAGGTCGTTATATTTGATATCGCTCTCATTGGCGACTTTATATCATGTGAGACGATATAAATAAACTCTTCAAATTCTTTTTTAAGGGCTACCAATTCTTCTTGGCACTTCTTTTCAGATTCCTCCATTTGTATTTATTTTGGTACGGTGAAAATGAAATTACACCCTTTATTTTGTTCGGATTCAATATGAATTGTCCCTCCTTTTTCTTCAATAATTTTCTTGACAATAGATAATCCAATTCCGGTGCTCTCTTTTACATCGCGCGCTTCAATGGTTTGAAAAACTTCAAATACTTTTTTATGGTACGCTTCCGCAATTCCGGGGCCATTATCTTTGATGCTAAATTGGTGAAAACCAGATACTGATTGATAATGACATTCAATTTTCCCTAAAGATTTATTGTTGTGTTTTACTGCATTACTAATTAGGTTACTAAATACCTGTTGCAATAGTATTCGTTCAGTTACAATAATCGGAAAGTTGTCGTCAACTGTAATTTCGAAACCTTCATCCGGAACTATAGAATCAATGATCTGACGTAACATCAGTTCCAAATCAATGGTTTCTTTCTCAATTTCAACTCGACCAATACGGGAATATTCTAAAACTCCGTTAATCAAGTTTTCCATTCGTAACACGCGCCCGCGCAATAAATCAAAGTTTGCGCTTGCCTCTTTTGGCATATCCGGCATATCTTCAACAATCCATTCCGAAAGATTATTTATTGCCCTGAGCGGAGCCTTCAAATCATGAGAAACTACGTAAGCAAACTGATCGAGTTCTTTATTCTTCTTTTCAAGATTCAGCAACGCATAATTTAGGTTTTCCTCTGCGTTTTTTTGATCCGTTATATCCGTACTTATTGAAATATATTGATAGGGATTATTTTTTTCGTCCAAAAAAGGAACAATAGTGGCTTTCTCCCAGTAGTATGAACCGTCTTTGGCTAAATTGCGCATTTCTCCTTTCCAAATAGTATCCTTAACAATGGTTCGCAATGTGATTTTAGCAGATTCTTCAGGAAAATGCCCCGTAATACTGCGCTGATCTTTACCTATAAGTTCATCCTTGGCATATTTAGAAATGGTACAGAAGTTATCGTTGACGTATGTAAGTAGTCCCATTTGATTTGAAATAGATACAATTGCGGATTCATCAAGAGCCGATCGTATGTCTTGTATTTCTTTCGATTTTTGAATGATTTTTTGTTCGGCCATCGTTATCGCAGTGATGTCCTGAATAATACCTTTTAATTCTGTCACCTCGCCATTTTCATTTTTAAAAGGCTGACCAATCTCTAATATATGTTTGACGCGTTGATCCGGAAATACGATTCGGTATTTAATTTTAAAATCTTTTCCAGTTTTGTTCACATCGATACTGACTTTATTCAGCTTTGCTAAATCATCCTTATGAATTCTGCTTCTGTATGCTTTATACAATTGATCCGTAGGCATTTTATCAAGTTCAAAAATACGGTAATGACCTTCTGACCAAATTAGGTCATTAGTAACCAAATCAAATTTCCAGCTGCCAATTTTTGCAATACTTTGCGATTCATCCAGTAATCTGTTCCCATCAATTAAGCTTTGTTCTGCTTCTTTCTCTTTTGTCATATTTCGCGCAATACAGTATAGATTTCCAGTAAGGGGATCTGGAGAGGTATTCCAGCTCAATACAACATATTTCCCGTTTTTACAGAGGTACCTGTTTTCAAAACTAATGGTCAGTTCACCTCTAGAGAGTTTTTCAACTTCATGGTATGTTGAAGCTAAATCATCGGGATGAATAAAGTTGACAAAAGGACTTCCTTCCAATTCTTCCTTAGAATAACCTAAAACGGATGTAAATGCAGGATTTACTTTATAAAATAATCCATCCACATTGGCAATGCAAACCAAATCTTTAGAGAGATCTATAAAATTTTGAAACTCTCTCTGCGATTTATTAAGGTCTAAATTTTTCTTACGCGCATCCAGCAACAAAACAACTTGACCGGCAAGTAATTGCAATGCGTTTTTTTGTTCCTCAGTAAGTATTTTGGGTTTTGTATCAATAACACAAAGTGATCCTAAATTAAAACCATTTGCATCGTGAAGCGGTGCTCCAGCATAAAATCGGATCTTGGGAGCTCCCGTTACGAGAGGATTATCCGCAAATATTTCATTTTCCAAAGCATTACTGACCTCGAAAACACCATCACCCATAATGGTATATTGACAAAAAGAATCTTCTCTTGAAGTTTCGGTAACATCTATTCCAATGGTAGATTTAAACCACTGTCGTTGACTATCAATTAAACTTACAAGGGCAATGGGAGTTCCACAAATGTACGAAGCAAGCTGGGTGATGGAATTATATTCTTTTTCTGGTAATGAATCCAGTACCGCATATTCTTTCAGAGCTTTCAGTCTTTCTAATTCTTTCTCCGGTTTTGGATGTATTTTCATCAAGATGGGACTTTTTTTTACTAGTACTGATAAAGAATTAATAATTTCTGGCGGTTGAATGATTATTTGTTTCAATTTTCATAAGCAACCTTTCTGTACTTTTATTCAAATACTAATATGTTTCGTTACAAAAATAAAATTAATTTTGAATTAAACGGAAAATTCATAACATAAAATTACTTCATGCCGCAAAGATTAAACTAGAGTTTAAAAAGCCAAATGATAAAGAATCGCAAGTACTTGAATGACACAACAGAAACCATTTAAAATAAAAATTATCCATTTAATATACCAACTTCTTATTAAAAAAAACGTCCTTAAATCACAACCTTTTGCCAAAAATAAAAATATTTTAAAGCACTTGATAAAATACACATTATTATGATTAACAACAACTTAAACACAAAAATAAATACTATTTTTTAAGATTAGAAAAAATATTTTATTAAATTTACAGTATTGGTTTTAGCAAACAGGAAATCCTACTTCTCGCTTCTTTAAACCTAAAAAAGTCCTGTAAATTTTAAACCTACCTCTGAATTTCAAAATTTTATAATCGGATTAATTAAAAGCCCCTACCTAATTTCTGATACTATTATTTTAACAGACTTTAAAGAAAGCATATTTTTATTTAAAAAAAAACGAAATGAAAAAGTACAAACACATCCTGTTTTTCAATCAAATTGGTATTGAATCCCTTAGCAAAGTTGGAGGCAAAAACGCCTCTCTTGGCGAAATGTACAATCAGCTCAATCCAATTGGCATCGTCATTCCAAACGGATTTGCAGTTACCGCCGAAGCATACCGATTATTCCGCAAAGAAAATAATCTGGAACAGCCGCTTCAAGAGTTGTTGATGTCATTGGATACTAAAGACTATTCAAATCTTTCTTTCATTGGAGAAAAAGCCAGAAATCTTATTTTATCAGCCACCATTCCGGAGGAGACTCGTGCTGAAATTGAGCTCGCTTACCAATCGCTTGGCGAACAATGCGGCACAAGCACTCTAGATGTGGCGGTTCGAAGCAGCGCTACTTCGGAGGATTTACCTACCGCCAGTTTTGCCGGAAGAATGGAATCATTTTTGAACATTAACGGAGCACAACAATTGCTCGAAGCCATTCGCCGGTGTTATGCATCCTTATTTACAGACCGCGCCATAAAATACCGTTATGATATGGATTTTGCCAAATTAGATATTGCAATTTCCGTTGGTGTGCAACAAATGGTGCGGAGTGATAAAGCATCTTCAGGCGTTGCCTTTACCATAGATCCGGACAGCGGTTTCGAAAATACTATTATCATAAATGGCTGCTGGGGATTGGGTGAAAATATTGTTCAGGGAACCGTTACACCGGATGAATGGATGATTTTTAAGCCAACTTTAGAAAACTCGGATTTGAATCCAATGCTGAAAAAACAATGCGGCAGAAAAGAGTTCACGATGATTTATTCCGATACATCAGAAAGTAGCTCAGCAGAAAACACCATTGTAAATACCGAAACGACTTTGGAAAAACAAAACCAATTTTCCTTAACAGATAAAGAAGTCATCCAACTATCCCAATGGTGCGTTAAAATTGAAAAACATTATCAGAAACCAATGGATATTGAATGGGCAAAAGACGGTTTGAATAACGAATTGTTCATTGTTCAGGCACGTCCGGAAACCGTTCACGGAAAAGGAAATAAGCAGGTTCGGGAGATATACACATTGAAAGAAAAAAGCACGCTTTTGACTAAAGGAATAGCTCTTGGCGATAAAATTGCTTCAGGTAAAGCCCGAATCTTGAACAATCCGCAAGAGGGTGCTTTGTTGCAAAACGGAGAAATCATAGTCACTGATTTGACTAATCCGGACTGGGATCCCATTATGAAAAGAGCTTCGGCGATTATTACCAACAAAGGCGGACGCACCAGCCATGCCGCCATTGTCGCCCGAGAATTGGGAACTGTTGCGGTGGTGGGTTGTGGAGATGCGACCGCAACAATACAAAACGGGCAGGAAATCACAGTGTCCTGTTCCGAGGGCAAAGTAGGCAATATTTATGACGGGAAATTGAAATGGGAAATAACAGAACAGGATTTCAGTAAACTTGAAATGCCTAAAACAGATCCGATGCTAATTCTTGCTGATCCCGAAAGAGCCTTTGAATTAAGCCATTACCCCAATCAGGGTGTGGGTTTGATGCGGATGGAATTTGCGATTTCGAATACTATCAAAATTCATCCTCTGGCGTTGTGCGAACCTGAAAAAATAAGGGATGAGGATGTAAAATTGGAAATAGCGGCATTGACAATCGGATATGAAGATCCTAAAAAATATTTCGTTGACAAACTCGCCGAAGCCGTAGCTATTGTGGCAGCTGCTTTCTATCCAAAAGAGGTCATTGTGCGTATGAGTGATTTTAAAAGCAACGAATACGCCAACCTCATCGGAGGGAAATATTTTGAGCCTGATGAAGAAAATCCAATGATTGGCTTTCGGGGCGCTTCGCGTTATTACAGTGATTTCTATCGAAAGGGTTTTGCCTTGGAGTGCGAAGCTATGAAAAAAGTACGCAACGAAATGGGACTTCACAATGTAAAACTGATGATTCCATTTTGCCGCACGATCGAAGAAGGTGAACGTGTATTGGCCGAAATGGCTAAAAATGGTTTGGTACAAGGCATCAACGGATTGCAAGTTTATGTTATGATTGAAATCCCAAGCAATGTATTGATGGCGGATGATTTTGCAAAACTCTTTGATGGTTTTTCTATTGGTTCCAATGATTTAACCCAGCTCACTTTGGGGCTGGATCGCGATTCGGCATTAGTGAGTTACTTGTTTAGCGAAGAAAATCCTGCTGTCAAAGCGTTAATAAAAGAAACCATTAGGGTGGCGAAACGTAATGAAATAAAAGTGGGACTATGTGGACAAGCACCAAGCGATATCCCTGAATTCGCCACGTTTTTAGTAAATGAAGGCATTGACAGTATCTCTTTTAACCCAGATGCTTTGATAAAAGGAATCGAAAATATTTTGGAAGCAGAACAAAAAACAAAAAGAAAAATCATAGTCTAAGAAAACCAAATCATGGAAACAATATTCAAGAACAAAGTGGCATTAGTAACCGGTGGTTGTTAGGGAATTGGCAAATCCACGGCACTAACTTTCACCAAAAAAAGAGCCAAAGTAGCCGTAGCAGACTGGAAAGAAAATGATGAAATGGTAAACCTTATCAAATAATTAGGCGGTGAAGCCATTTTTATTAAATGCAACGTTTTAAAAACCGATGAAGTGAACGCAATGATTGCGCAAACGATTGCCGCATTTGGCGGAATGGATTATGCGTTCAACAATGCCGGAATCGAGGGTGCGTCTGCTTCTACCCAAGATTGTTCGGAGGAAAATTGAGATAAAACTATTAGCATAAATCTAAAAGGAATTTGCCTCTGCATGAAATATCAAATTCCCGAAATACGCTAACAAGGCAAAGGAGCCATTATCAACTATGCCTCTGTAGCCGGAATGGTTGGTTTTGCAGAACTACCGGTTTACGTGGCTTCTAAAAATGGCATTGTGGGATTTACAAAAACCACTACTTTAGAATGTGCTACTCAAGGAATCCGAGTAAATTTAATGTGTCCTAGCTTTATTTAAACACCAATGATTGATCGACTGGCCGGAAAAGCAAAAGAAGGTATTGAGCGATTTAATGGTTTTAAACCCATCGGGCGTTTTGGTCTTCCGGAAGAAATAGCCAATACAGTGGTTTGGATGTGCTCAGATGAAGCGTCTTTTGTAACCAGACATGTGATGGCAGTAGATAGCGGATTTACACCACAGTAATTTTATATGGTATTCAAAAACATTCCAAAATGAAAAGTATAAGCCTTTGTTGTTACTGCTTATCTTTTTCTAAAAAATAAATTAAAAACCAAAACTAAGTCCCTTTTGCGACAGCAAGAATTTAGTACTTATGAGCCCATCGACAACCTGATGTAAACCCAAAATAAATTAGAAACTACATAAAGAAAAAAAGCTAACTATTTAAATCAACCCACCTGGAAAACACACCTTTTTATTGTCAAAGTTGCGGAGTGCCACTGACTACAGAAGACATCAAAGGAACCGAAAATAACGGTCAGAAAACAAATGACTATTGTAAATATTGTTATAAGGACATTCACTTTAAAAAACCAGATATGAACTTGGAACAAATGAAAAATACCGTAAAAATGCATATGGAGAAAAAAAATCTTCCTAATTTTATGATTCAAAAAGCACCAAATATTTTACCCGTTTTGAAACGCTGGAAAAACATACAATTTTTGATTTAATTCCTAATCACTTTGCATCACGGACAATAGTATCGGGTAAATAATGTTTACGCATCGGAAGATTTATTTAAATAAAGTTTTACAAAGCAATGAAAATGATGAAAGTATTTTCTTGATGAACGAAAATTTGAGTTAGAAAATGAGAATATCGGATAAAAGAAAAAATGGATAAATAAGCAGAGGAATACGCTAAAAAAAATAAATCAAAATTCCGGAAGAAGATTATGCTACAATCTCCAAATTACATGAACTGACGGCTTACAA
Organism: Flavobacterium xueshanense; assembly: GCF_900112975.1. Taxonomy (GTDB): domain Bacteria; phylum Bacteroidota; class Bacteroidia; order Flavobacteriales; family Flavobacteriaceae; genus Flavobacterium; species Flavobacterium xueshanense. The sequence continues at coordinate 11,726 of NZ_FONQ01000008.1, forward strand.
TAAAAATAAAAAATGATAAAGTAAAAGTATTAGTCTACAGCATCTTTGGCTTTGATAAACCATTTATGGAAAAAGCAGCACATGGAAATCATAAATTGGTTTTTACGGAGCAGCATTTGAATGAAAATACGGCACACTTGGCCCAAGGATTTGATGCCGTTTCGCTTTTCACTTCGGATGTGGCTTCAGAAACGGTTTTGCAAAAACGCTACACCTCGGTGTTAAATATATTGCGCTGGGGGCTGTGCACTCAGATTTTATTGATGTTCCAAGGGCAAAAGCTCTGGCGATAAAAGTGGCAAATATCCCCATGCATTCACCTTATTCGGTTGCTAAACATGCTGTTGGTTTGGTATTGGCACTCAACGAGAAACTCGTTTTTGGGCAGCGATTAATGGAAATTGGAGATTACCGAATGGATCATTTAGTCGGTTTTGATTTGCATGGAAAAACTCATCACCATTCCCAATACTTCTGAACAACTGATGGCAGAATTATCTAATGGTGTCAATGCCTATAATTTTTTCTAAATTTCTTTTTAGTCAATTTCTGGCTGGTGCTTTTTAATTTAATTCCAGCGTTTCCGTAGGATGGCGGCCGCATTTTACGTGCTTTTTTATCCTTTCGGATGAGCGCCATATAGCTACCCGAATATCGGCAAGGATTGGTCAATTTCTAGCTTTAGATTTTATACTTTTTGGTTTTTTTATCTCACCTATTTTAATTTTTATTGGTATTTTTGCAATTATTGGGGCTCAGATGGAAGCGGATTATACCGAATCAAAATTCATGCTAAAAGGATTTAAAGTCCACGATGTAGTAATGAAAGACTATCCAAAAATTGATGCCAATGCAACCGTAAAATCTGCCGTAGCATTAGTTTTGGACAGCCAAAACAATAATTTTTTAATCATGGAAGAAGGGACACCAGTAAGAACACTAAATAGCGATCAAATCATAATGGCACTCTCCAAAAAAGGCGAAGAGGAATTTATTTATAATGTGATGGATCGGAATTTAATTTTTATCGATGCAAATTCGCTTCTGGAAAATGTTTTTGAACTGATACAACTCAATAAATCAAGGTTAATGCTCGTTATCGAAAATAATGAAATGGTCGGAACTTTGGACATCGGAAATCTAATGGAATTTATTTTGATAAATGAGATTACAATAAATAAAGTGCATGATAAAAACTAACGATAGCTTTAATATTTCTAATAATCTGGAGCTGGTGTACAGTGGTGAAGATTATTTTTCCCGTTTAGAAGCTATCATCCGGGAAGCACAATTTCAAATACACCTGCAAATGTATCTTTTTGAAAATGATGCAACGGGAAAAAGAATTGTCAACGCACTAAAAGAAGCCGCGCTCCGGAAAGTTGAAATTTACGTACTTTTGGATGGTTTGGGCTCTTTATCTTTTCCGTCAGAACTGCAAAAGGATCTGAAATATAGCGGCGTTAACATTCGTTTTTTTGCCCCTTTATTTTCAACGTATACTTTTTATCTCGGACGAAGATTGCATCGCAAAGTGGTTGTTGCTGATGCAAAAGTTGCGCTGGTTGGTGGCATAAATATCGCTGATAAATACCGCGGTTCCGCCACAGAAAAACCTTGGCTGGACTACGCCGTCCAATTAAACGGAGAAATTGCCAAACCACTTCAACAGCTTTGTCATGATCTTTATTTTAAAAAAAGACAGCTGGGAAACAAAAAAATAAAATCTGCGTTTAATATCCAGCAAAATACTACCGTTCGCATCCTCCAAAATGACTGGTTAAAAGGGAAAAACGAAATTTGTGATGGTTATATAAAATCCATTCGGCATGCCAAAAAGGAGATCATCATTGTAGGCAGTTATTTTCTTCCTGGAATCCGAATTATTCGAGCCTTAAAAAAAGCGTCTAAAAATAAAGTAGTCATCAAATTGATTCTCTCAGGAAAATCAGATCTACCGCTGACAAGACGGGCAACTTGCTTTTTGTATGGCAAACTCCTCAGTTATAACATTGAATTATTCGAATGGAATGAATCCGTTTTACACGGAAAAGTTGCCGTTGTGGATGGCAATTGGTCAACAATTGGTTCCTTTAACCTGAATAATTTGAGTTCGTACGGAAGTCTGGAAATGAATGTTGAAATCCTTTCGGAAACCTTTTCAGTACGGTTTCAGACGCACCTCAACGAAATTATTTCGCAATGCCAAAGCATCACTCCGGAATCATTAAAAACCAAAACCACTATAATGACAAAGTTCATCAACTTGATGGCGTATGTCGTCACTAGAATCGTAGAATTAGTTGTTACTTATACTCCTTACAAACGGTTTTACAATTAAAAAAGAAGAATCCATTCTTGCGTTTCTAATTATAAAAACGGGTGTAAAGGGCAATTTAAAATTAAAACTAATTTTTTTAACAAATAATGCGGTCAATTCATTTTTTTTTGTAAATTTATAGTTGTAACGTATTATATATTAATACATTATAAAAATTAGACGTTGATTATAATTTTTAAAAATGGAACTATACCGATTTAAAACCCAAAAAAAAGAGGATTGGATCCAAAAGGATTTTGAAAGACAAATCCCTAAATTGGACCGTAAAAAAATATTTATCCCTAATCAGGATGAACTGTTTTTTTAATTCATTTTTAAGAAGCAAATTTGTTAGCCAAGGTTATCAACGGAGCCGTGAGTCACTGTTCTGTAATTGAATGTTCTTTCAAGCACCAGGTTTAAAAGATTCTCCGCTGAGCTCCGAACTTTTAAACCGGTTTTCTTAATTGGGTTTAGGGACATAAATGTCCCTACCCCATTAATGACTCAACCTTATGGATTTTAAACATTAGGAAGAAACATTTATCAAGGAATCCCGGAAATTAGGCTTTTCGCTCCCTAACATTCAGCGTTGTCTGGATTATGCCGAAGTTTTATTTTCGCATCAGGTTCCGGTGATTTACAATCCCACACATCTATCGGCTCTTGTAGGTTACAAAAAAGAATACCTGAAAAAAGCATCGCTGTTTCCTAACTATTTTTACCGAGATTTTGAAGTTGCAAAAAAAAATGGAAGCAAACGACTTATATCTGAACCACTCCCCAGTTTGAAAGAAATCCAAATGTGGATTCTCAGAAACATACTGTATAAAGTGCCCATCAGCACTTTTGCGAAAGCATACAGACCAACAGTATCATTACTGGAGAACCTGAGATTTCATAAAAACCAACCCAAAGTTTTCACGCTGGATTTAGAAAATTTCTTTCCGTCAATACGCGTTGAAGCTGTAGAAAATGAATTTCTGGAATTGGGCTACTCCAGAATAATATCAAAACTCCTGTCCAGATTATGCACCAGAGATGGCAGTTTGCCTCAAGGAGCGCCCACGAGTCCCTATCTTTCAAATCTTGTTTTTAAAGTGGCCGATGCTGCAATTGCTGCGTATTGCAAAGAACATAAAATTCGCTATACCCGTTATGCGGACGACATGAGTTTTTCTGGCGATTTTGATGAGAATAAATTACTTCAAATAGTGACAGAAATTATTGAGAAAATGGGGCTTCGCATCAATGCCAAAAAAACCAAACTGATGACGCCCGATATGCGACAAACAGTTACTGGTGTTGTAGTTAATCAAAAACCGCAGGTAATTTTCCATGAACGCAATCAGTTGCGCCAGGCCTTATACTACATTCAAAAGTTTGGTTTTGAGGAACACCGCGAATACAAAGAAATTAATCAGAAGAATTATCTGGAACATTTGTTAGGAAAAATAAATTTTGTGCTCCAAATAAATCCAAAAGACGCAGAATTCATAAAGTATAAAGCGCTACTTTTTGACTTGAAACACAAACAAGATTTAAAGACAATAGAAAACGAATTGTTTCCGATATAAAAATAAAAAAACCCATTTTAAAAGCTCCATTTTCGGAGCTTTTAATTTTTATAACGAACTATAATAAAACGCTTTATTGTTATTTTATCATCTAATAAATGATTAAATTTGGTACACAAATTTTTTGAAAATAATGATTTTAGATGTCAGAATAAATTCGATTTGAAACTCCTTAACTGCTTTATAGAATATTTAAATTAAAAAAATAAGCCATGAAAAAAATAGTAACAATTATCACCACATTATTTTTATGCACTTTTCTGTTTGCGCAAACAACCTGGAAAGCTGATCCAATGCATTCAAAATTAACTTTTAGCACGGTACACAATGGTATCTCTGATATTTCCGGATTGTTCAAAATATTTGATATTAGCGCAATTACCACCAAAACTGATTTCAGTGATGCTGTTTTTGAACTTTCAACAACTGTCGCGTCAATCAATACCGAAGTGGAAATGCGTGACAAGCATTTACGAAGTAATGAATTTTTTGATGTGGAAAAATATCCAAAAATGACTTTCAAAAGCACATCAATACAAAAAACAGAGAAAGATAAATATAAACTAACGGGCCAACTCACATTACACGGAATAACTAAACCGGTAGTCATTACTATGTGGTATAGAGGAACTATTGAAAATCCCCAATCTAAAGCGCCAACAGCTGGATTTAAATTCAGCACTGTCATAAAACGTTCTGATTTTAATATAGGTCCAAAATTCCCTGCACCAATGATTAGTGATGAAGTAAAAATTAAAGCCGACAGTGAATTTATAAAACAATAAGTATCAAAAAAACATTTTTTTTGTTTCCAAATGCTACAAACCTAACCCAATAACCACAACATAAAAATAATCGCAATGGCATTCATAGACTATTACAAGATTCTTGAAGTGGACAAAAAAGCAACCGAAGCCGAGATTAAAAAGGCCTATCGCAAACTTGCGCGTAAATATCATCCCGACTTAAATCCCAACGATAAGGAAGCCGAAAAGAAATTCAAGGAAATCAATGAAGCGAATGAAGTGTTGAGCCATGTTGAAAATCGGAAGAAATACGATGACTACGGCGAAAACTGGCAGCATGCGGAAGAGTTTGAAAAATCAAAACAGCAGCGACAATACCATGGAAATGGACAACAAGGCGGATTTGGCGGAGGTGGTGATTTCTCTGATTTTTTTGAATCTATGTTTGGTGGTCCTACCTCTGGTGGCGGTGGTCGCGGAAGTGCGCAGTTCAAAGGACAGGATTTTAATGCTGAACTGCATCTGGAACTCAAAGAGGTGTACACGACGCACAAACGCACGCTGACCATTAATGGAAAAAACATTCGCATTACTATTCCTGCCGGTGTTGAAAACGGGCAGCAAATAAAAATAAGCGGTATGGGTGGCGAAGTTTCCGGTGGTGGTCCCAAAGGCAATTTGTACATTACGTTCACTGTAGAGAATCATACTAAGTTTAAACGTGATAAAAATAATCTTTATGCAACAGTGAATTTAGATTTGTATACCGCACTATTGGGCGGCGAGATTACCTCAGATACTTTCGACGGAAAAGTAAAACTGACCGTGAAACCCGGAACCCAAAACGGAACTAAGGTCAAATTAAAAGAAAAAGGGTTTCCGATATATAAAAAAGAAGGAGAATTTGGTGATTTGTACCTAACCTATCAAATACAAATTCCTATTAATCTTTCTGAAAAAGAAAAAGAATTATTTACGGAACTCGCTACACTAAGAACCTCATAAACATGGAAAACCTAATCCCGATACCAGTATTATGTGATTATTATGAAGTGGAACTGTCTTTTTTTACAAACCTCAGTGACATGGGTTTATTGGAAATAAAAACTATAGAAACCAGCCAGTATATTGATTCCGATGCAGTTTATGAAATCGAAAAAATGATTCGCATGCATCAGGAACTGGAAGTTAATATAGAAGGAATTGATGTAGTTTTTAATTTGCTACAAAAGATTGATGCATTACAGAATGAATTGACCACTCTCAAAAACAGATTGCGTTTGTACGAAAGTTGAAAAATGTCCCTATTGACTCTACCGTGACTAAATTTGTATTTCGCTATTTTTAAAAATAGAAAAGTTGTAATGCCATTTATCTAAACTAAAATTATTAAATCGTCATGTCCATCTATTTAAGCAAGCAACAACCAATAAATAAAAAGCTGCTAATATAAACGACCGCTAAAAATAATTTTTACAGCCATGAAAACAATACTTGTGCCCACAGATTTCTCGATTCCGGCAGATTCCGCTATTCATTATGCTGTAAAATTAGCGGTACTTTGGGACGCTTCACTGATTTTGTATCACAGTTTCATTCCGTATGAAAGCGGATTTTACCTTCTTTCACTGAACGAAAAAGACAATATGGAGGCCCATAAAAAAGTAACAAACAGGCTCACTGCCATAAATAATTCTATTGTAAAGAAAAATCCCAATCTTTCTATTTCAATTCATGTCGATCAGGGCCCAGAAGGTATTAAGATTATTGATTTTTGCAAAAAAAGCAAAGCCGATTTGATTGTAATGGGGACCAAAGGTGCCAGTGGTTTGAAAGAAAAACTCATAGGAAGTTTTACCGCCGAAGTGACGATCAACGCTCCTTGTCCGGTATTAGCCATCCCAAATAAGTATAAATTTAAAGTGCCCGAAAAAATTACATACGCAACTAATTATTCCAAAAAAGACAAGAAGGTGCTCCAATTGTTATTAGAATTTAACCGGATTTTCGATGCTAAAATTAACATTTTACATGTTGATTGGGGAATAACGTTATTTACTGCAGATGAAGATTATGATAGGTATAAAAAAACAACCCAAAATCACTTTAAAGATTTTGAATTCACTTATCATCATACTGTTGGAAAAGACATTTCAAAAACCATTTTAGAGGAAACCCTGATTGATAAAACCGATATGATTGTGATGAATCCTTTGAAAAGAAAAGGAATTTGGAATCGTATTTTTCACAGAAGTGTAACCAAAAAAATGGCTTATCATGTTCCCATTCCGTTGCTGACTATTCCAATTAAATAATACTGTTTTCCACCCAAACGACAGTTAAGTCGTCGCTAAAAGTAGCTTCTACTCTAGTAAAGAAAACTATTTAGGGTCTGCTGAGAAACGCATATTAAATTGCAGTTCAATTAGATATAGTTATATTTGAGAAACTAAGTGCAAGGTATTATGCTAAACAGTCCAAAAAAGTGTGCACCAACACCTGATTTTGTCAGTCAAAACCAGTTGGTTTTTGAGGGATTTGAATCTCCTTTTGAGAAGAAATTGAATTCTGAAAACCAATAAGTTGTTTTAGCAAAGCTAATTCCTTGGGATGAGATTTGCAATATTTATCTTAAAGCGGTTCCTAAAAGTACAACTGGTCGACCACGATTGAATCCGAGGAAAGTTTTAGGGTCAATTATCATAATGCACTTGTGTGATATTGACGAGCGTGAAACAGTTGCTCAAATTTCCGAGAATATCTATATGCAACATTTCTTGGGTTATTCTAGTTTTTCAGATGAACCTCCATTTGATGCGTCTTTGTTTGTAACGTTTCGAAAGCATTTACGTTTGGATGTTTTGAATACCATTAACGAAAAAATTGTTGCTATAAAAACCAAACTTGAAGACAATAAAAGGGATCGTAAAGACGACACAGATTCAACAAACGATAGGGGAATTCTAATAGAGGAACCGTATTAATGGACGCTACAGCATGCCCTCAAGATATTTCTTATCCTACTGATTTGAATCTACTCAATGATGCCCGAGAAAAATCAGAGATGTTGATTGACCTCTTATATGTGAAAGAACTTCACGGCAAGAAGCCTAGAACTTATAGGGAAAAAGCAAGAACAATATATCTTCACACGGATCAAAAAAAGAACAAAACAGGTAGGATTGTTCGTAAAGGTGTTGGACAGCAACTTCGCTATTTGAAACGAAATATTGAACATATTTCCAAGCTATTAGAGCGATATAGCGGCATTCCACTCAGAAAAAAGGAGTTGAAATATTGGTATGTAATCCAGACACTTTATAGCCAACGAGAGGAGATGTTTCGAGAAAAAACAAAATCAGTTCCACACCGAATTGTCAGCATCCATCAGCCTCATGTAAGACCAATAGTAAGAGGAAAAGCCAAGCAAAGGTAGAGTTTGGAGCCAAGATACATTGTTAAATGATTGATGGAATCACATTTTTAGACAAATTCACTTGGGATGCTTTTAATGAAGGAAGTCATTAATGAATTACTGCTGACCTTGGCAGTATCAAGCATTATGTTTTGGGAAGAATAAATAGAAAAATGGATTTAAATCACGAAAGATAAACCCAAGCAGCAAGATAAAAAATAAAAATACGATTGATTTGTTACTTTTAATTTAGCCACAGATTATTACAAATTAAACGGATTTTTATAGTGCTGATAAATAAGACTCAATATCTGCTAAATATTTTCGGTTCATAATAATCTAAATTGTTTTACCGGACATCAATAAATAATAGTATTATCCGATTAAAGCAGGGGTTTATTGACCTTCTTTTTATCAAAAATCACATCTGTATTTGTAATTTTAAAATTGAAATTATTCGCCTGGATAAAAATAACGATTGCAAAAATGTCGTTATTTTTTAAAATTGTTATTTTCTCGACAAAACCTTCAATATTATAGGCAAACAACATGCTTAATAAATTTGATAATCAGATAAATAACTATATATTTGAGTGGCTATTTTCTGTTAAAAACTAATTCATTTGCTTATGAATACTATTTCTAAAATAACTGAATTATTCAAAGCTGTTTTAATCGAAATTGGCGAACTCTCCTATTTTTCAGCCCGTTTTTTTCAAGAAACTTTTAAACGTCCTACGGAGTTCAAAGAGTTTTTACGGCAGTGTTTTAATATGGGAAATCGTTCCTTGCTTCTTGTTGCCGTTACGGGATTTATTATTGGTTTGGTGTTCACGCTGCAATCGCGTCCCACGCTGCAGGAATTTGGCGCCGTTTCCTGGATTCCATCTATGGTTAGCATTTCACTGATCCGAGAAATCGGACCTATTATAACGGCTCTGATTTGTGCAGGACGCATCGGATCGGGTATTGGCGCTGAATTAGGTTCGATGCGGGTTACGGAACAAATTGACGCCATGGAAGTTTCCGGTACTAATCCGTTCAAATATTTAGTGGTAACTCGTGTATTGGCTACGACTTTTATGTTACCAGTTTTAGTTTTTTTTGGAGATGCTATCGCAATTTTCGGTTCTTTTCTTGTGGAAAATATCAAAGGAAGAGTTTCCTTTTTACTTTATTATAACCAGGTTTTTGATGCACTGGAATTTGGTGATTTAATTCCTGCAACCATCAAAACGTTCTTTTTTGGTTTTGCGATCGGAATAGTTGGCTGTTTCAAAGGATATTATTGCAAGAAAGGGACGGCCGGTGTTGGTTTAGCAGCTAATTCGGCAGTAGTTTTTACGTCGATGTTGCTGTTTATTATCGACTTTATTGCTGTTTTTGTTACCGATATATTTTATGATATATGATGATTATGAGTACCATGACACCAAATCTTAACCGAATTATAGAAATCAAAGACTTGCGAAAAAGCTATGGTGACAATCATGTTTTGGATGGTTTTAATATGGTGCTGAATGAAGGCGAAAATCTGGTGATTATGGGGAAATCAGGTTCCGGAAAATCAGTGATGATTAAATGCTTAATTGGACTGGAACAGCCAGATAGCGGCTCTATCATTGTGATGGGAAAAGACATAACGCAAATCGATCGCGAGGAACTGGACGATTTACGGACTGAGGTTGGATTTCTTTTTCAGGGAAGCGCGCTCTATGATTCGATGACGGTCAGGGAAAATTTGGAATTCCCGTTGCGACGTCACAAAAAAAAGTTTGGAGTTATCAAAGACACCACACAATTAGTGATGGAAGCTCTGGAAAACGTGGGATTAGCGCACACGATTAATTTAATGCCCGAAGAGTTATCGGGTGGAATGAAACGTCGAATTGCTTTGGCCAGAACATTGATTCTGCAACCCAAAATAATTTTGTATGACGAACCTACGACGGGATTAGATCCCATTACTGCAAAAGAAATTTTGCTGTTGATGATGTCTATCCAACAAAAATACAACACTTCGGCAATTATCATTACCCATGATGTGGATTGCGCCAGAGTGATTTCAAACCGAATGATTTTATTGGTCGATGGCATCAATTATACCGAAGGCACTTTTGATGAATTATCCCTCTCAACAGATCAAAAAGTTCAAGCTTTCTTTAAATAAGAATAAAATGGAAAAAACGACATCACAAAAATTGCGACTTGGACTTTTTGTAATAATCGGGTTATTGCTGTTTATACTCGCCGTGTATTTCATTGGCGATAAGCAACAAATGTTTGGTAAAACCAATAAATTATCTGCGGTTTTCAATAATGTCAGTGGCTTACAATTAGGAAACAACGTACGCTATTCCGGAATAAATGTCGGAACGGTTCGCGGTATAGCAATGATTAACGATACGGCGATCAGAGTCGATATGCTGATTGACAAAACCATTTTTCCACACATCAGGAAAAATGCAATTGCCACAATTGGTTCTGATGGTTTGGTAGGCAATATGATTATCAATATTATTCCCGGTAAGGAAATAGCCGCCTCGATATTACCAGGAGATGAGATTCGCACATTAAACCGCATTCGCAGTGATGATATGCTGAATACACTTGGTAAAACCAATAAAAATGCAGCACTTCTGACGGCAGATTTACTTAAAATCACAAAAGAAATCAATCAGGGAACAGGCACTGTGGGTTTATTGATTAAAGATTCAATGTTAGCTAAAGATCTGAAATTAACAATGCTCTATTTAAAAATTACAGGAAAAGGAAGTTCGGAATCGATGATAAAACTAAACCGCCTTATTTCTTCCTTAGAAAATAAAGACAATGTGATTGGTGTTTTGAAAGATACAGCTGTTGCCAATAATCTTAAAGCAATAGTACGCAATTTGAAGCAAACAAGCACTGAAATAGATAAAATAATAAGTAGAGTAGATACTACAATTGTGAATATTAAAGATGGAAAAGGAGCAATAAATTACCTTTCGAATGACCCAAAATTAGTTCATAAAATAGATTCGACTATGACTAATATTAACGATGCGAGTTTCCGTTTAAATGAAAATTTAGAAGCCTTGAAACATAATTTTTTATTTCGCGGCTATTTTAGAAAGCAGGAAAAAGCCAAAATGAAAGAACGAAAAAAGGAAGAGCAACAAAAATAACTTTGGATATTAATTTGAATTGAGATTTACATAAAATACAATTACAACATGGTTACAATAGAAAAACTAGGAATAATTCTAAGTCCCACCGACCACCAATTTGAAAATAACGGCGTGCTTAATCCCGGAATTTATCAGGAAGGAAATACAATTCATATTTTATACCGGGCAGTGGAGCATGGGAATTATTCAACCATAGGTTATGCCAAGATGGATGGTCCTGTAAAGGTAATTGAACGCCACGAAAAACCCCTAATTATGCGTGATTTTGAATATGAAAAACACGGTGTGGAAGATGCCCGTGTTGTCAAAATTGAAGATACCTATTACGTTACCTATACCGCCTATGATGGTGTCAATGCTATGGGAGCACTTGCCACTTCTAAAGATTTAATTCATTTTGAAAAACACGGTATCATAACGCCACATGTCAACTACCAAGAATATGAAAATTTTGTAAACTGTTGTGACCGTAATAATCTCAATCCAAAATACCATAAGTATTACAATCTTTTTGCTCAAATAGGATTGGTTGCAGATGAATTCAGGTTGCTCAGGGATAAAGACGTGGTGTTATTTCCACGGAAAATAAATGGGAAATTTATGTTGTTGCATCGAATTTGGCCCGGAATTCAGATTGCAGAATTTGAGGATTTCAACGATTTAACCGAGTCTTTTTGGAAAGAATATCTCATAAATCTGGTGGATCACATTGTACTGGATCCAAAGGATGCATTTGAAGTGAATTACATTGGCGCAGGCGGCCCGCCCATTGAAACAGAATATGGTTGGTTGCTTATTTATCATGGTGTACAAGAAACTGTTAAAGGAAAGATATATCATGCTAAAGCCGCTTTATTACAATTGGACAATCCGAAAATTGAAATTGCGAGATTACCATTTCCGTTGTTTTCACCTACAAAACAATGGGAAATAGAAGGGGAAGTAAGCGATGTTGTTTTTCCAACGGGACATGCTTTATTTGGAAACGACTTATACATCTATTACGGCGTGGCCGATAAACATATTGCAGTTGCAAAAGTAGACCTAAACGAATTACTTCTCGAACTGAGAAAACAACCGTAAAAAATAACATTATGAAAATCGAGAAAGGAATAAAAATGCTAATTGTAAGCTCCTATCCTCCAAGAGAATGTGGAATAGCAACTTTTACCAATGATATTGTCGATGCATTGTATGTTGTTTTTGGAGATACGCTTCCCGTGGAAGTTTGCGCTTTGCAAAATAGGGATCAGGAATTACGTTACACAGAAGAAGTTACCTATATCTTGCCTGTAGATTCTTTAGTACATTACAGGCTTGTTGCTGAAAAAATAAATGAACGTACCGATATTGGATTGGTATGCATTCAGCATGAATTTGGTCTTTTTAGAGGGGAATATGGTGATCATATTCTTTCTTTTATATTAGCGCTTAACAAACCTATTGTAACCGTTTTTCATACTGTGCTGCCTAATCCGGATGAAAAAAGAAAAAAAGTGGTTTATGCCTTAACTGATTTATCCGATAAAGTCGTTGTGCTTACCAAAAAATCGAAGGAAATTTTGAGCGACTATTACAACTGTCCGCATTCTAAAACCGTAGTTATTCCTCACGGCAATCATACCGTGCTTTGGGAACAAAAAAAGGTGCTGAAAAAAAAATATGGTTTTAAAGATAAAGTGGTATTATCAACCTTTGGATTAATTAGCGAAAATAAAGGAATTGAAACTGTATTACATGCATTACCGGAAATTGTGACTCGACATCCTGAAGTTATTTATCTAATTATAGGTAAAACTCATCCTGAAGTTTTAAAAACAGAAGGAGAAAAATACCGAAATTTACTTACTTCTATTGTAAAGGAGCTCGATCTGGAAAACAATGTGATTTTCATTAATGAATATCTTCAATTGGAACAGTTATTGGAATTTTTAACTTTATCCGAAATTTATTTATTTTGCTCAAAAGATCCAAATCAAGCTGTAAGCGGAACCTTTGCGTATGCCATGAGCAGTGGTTGTGCTGTGATTTCCACTCCTATACCACATGCTGTCGAATCGCTAGGAAATGGTAATGGGATCCTATTAAAAAATTTCGATAATCCAAAAGAATTTCAAAAAGCAATACGCTATCTTATTGAAAATAAAGAGCAACGAATCGCATTGGGAAAAAATGCTTTTGCTATGGCTCGTGCAACAAATTGGGAGAATATTGCAATACAATACCGCCTTTTGTTTGACCAATTAACAAATAGAGAAGATGATTTGAGATTCAATTTTCCAACTATAAATTTAGACCACATTAAAAAAATGACTACCGATTTAGGAATTCTTCAGTTTTCAAAATTTAGCCAGCCTGATCCTGAATCAGGCTATACATTAGACGATAATGCCAGAGCATTAATCAATATGGTCATGTATAACAAAGCGTTCCCCGGTAATGAGAATTTAAAATTAGCGAATATTTATTTGAACTTTATCGAAGGTATACAACAACATGACGGCTGGTTTAATAATTACAAAGACTTTGACAATCATCTAACAAAGCAAAACGGAGAAGTAAATCTAGAAGATGCCAATGGAAGAGCGTTATGGAGTCTAGGAATGGTGATTTCTCACAGACAAAACTTACCGCTGGACATGATTTGTCAAGCGGTAAAATGCTGGGACAAAGCGATAAAAAAGATTGATAATTTTAAATCTCCCAGAGCAATAGCCTATGCTTTGAAGGGACTTTACCTTTATCATGAAACGTACAAAGACAGCGAAATAAAAAATCACATCGCGAAACTTGCCGATAAACTTTTACATCATTATAAAATTAATTCAGCCGAGAATTGGTGCTGGTATGAAGATTATATGACCTATGCTAATAATGTGCTGCCCGAAGCCATGATGTACAGTTATTTAACCACCAAAAATCCAAAATATAAAAAAATTGCACTCATCACATTCGACTTTTTGCTTTCCCATTATTTCATGAAAGGACAACTGAAAGTAATTTCGAACAGAGGCTGGTTTAAAAAACAAAACGAAAGAATATTCTATGGGGAACAGCCTATTGAAGTGGCAACGACCATAATTGCATTGGATTTATTTTATGAAATTACGCAAAATAATAAATATAAAGACCAATTAAAACTCGCTTTTATCTGGTTTTTAGGAAATAATCATTTGAAACAAATCATGTACAATCCGGCAAACGGTGCTTCCTACGATGGATTAGAAGACAAACACATCAATATCAATCAAGGAGCAGAATCGACCTTATGCTTTTTTAAAGCGCGCTTAATTATGGAGAAATATGCCTAAACAGTTTTCCAAGAACTAATTAATACCCAAAACGAAGCAAATGAGAACTTAAATGCCACTAAAAATCTGCTGTAAAGCAGAATTTTTATATGGTTTTTAGTGCAGCAATAAGCACATCAATATCTTCTTTTGTATTGAAATGACTAAAAGAAATTCGTAAACTAGGTTTCTTTAAATCTTCAATTGAAAGCATTTCGGCTAAAACATGTGAAGGTTTGATACTTCCGGATTGGCAAGCGCTTCCGCGGGAAACTTCAATTCCTTTCATGTCCAAATGAAATAAAATCATCGCTGTTTTATCCGCTGAAAAAGGCAATAAAACATTCAAAACCGTATAAAATCCATCAACACTTCCATTAATTTCAAAAGCTGGAAATTCAAGTTCAAGTTGGGTAATTAAATAATTTCTTAATTCAAAAATATGATTTCGTTCCGTTTCTAAATTGCTGTATGACAATTCCAATGCTTTTGCCATTCCGGCAATTTGATGCAAAGCCTCAGTTCCGGCCCGAAGTCCTTTTTCTTGTTCACCTCCAAAAAATAAGGGTTGTAACCCGGAATTTTTTCGAATAAAAGCAAAACCAGCTCCTTTTGGTCCGTGAAATTTATGCGCACTGGCAACGATGAAATCAACCGATAATTTTTGTAAATCGATTGTTGTTTTTCCAACAGACTGCACCGTATCCGAATGAAATAATGCGCTGTGCTCTTGGCAAATGCGGCTTATTCGTTCCAAATCCAGAACGGTTCCTATTTCGTTATTCACATGCATCAAACTGACTAATGTCTTCTTTTCCTGCGAAAGTAATTCCACCAAATCTGTAATGTCAATTTGCCCATTCGATTTTATTGCAACATAATCCACCTGAATACCATACTCTTTTTCTAATGCTAAAGCCGTATACAAAACCGCATGATGCTCGATTTTACTGGTAATTATTCGTTTTACTTTCAAATCTTTAACGGCAGAACGAAGAATCCAATTGTTGGCTTCAGTACCGCAAGAAGTAAAAATAATTTCCTGAGCCGTAGCATTCAAATTTTTGGCAATTGATTTTCTGGATAGCTCCAAAATATTTTTTGCGGTACGTCCTAAACTATGTGTTGACGAGGGATTTCCGTAATCCTCTATTAAAACTTTGGTCATTTCCTGAATTACTTCAGGGCGAATCGCAGTGGTAGAGGCGTTATCGAGATATACTTTTTTCATTTTTTAAAATTATAAAATTATTTTTAACCCTCGATTTCTGTTTGAATCACTTTCGATTTTCTGGAAAAGAGTATTCTTTCATTAAAAACAATTATCGAAACCAAAATTAGAAAATAAGAAAACAATTGAAGGAAACTTACTTGCTCCTTGTAGTAAAATATGGCCAGTAAAAAATTAATAATAGGGTTAATATAAATCATAATTCCTACCGCAGAAGAGTTGATTCCTTTTAGCGCATAAAGATTTAAAAACAATGGAATAATGGTGAAAAATACCACAATCATGAACATACAGCTATAAAATAAAGGCTCCATAGGAATTGCTCCGCTGTATTTTGGATAAAAAGGAAGCAGAACAACTGCTGTAAAAATCAATTGAATAGTCAGCCCCAGAAATTTATCCAAATCGTTGTTTTTTCGTTGGCTCACTAAATACAACGCATAAGTCGCCGCGGTAATAAGGCTGTAAAATATATCCTGAAAATGGTTGAAAGATAACAATATACAACTAAAAAAACTGATTGAAACAGCGACCCACTGCCATTTACTGAGCGTTTCTTTCAACATAAAAAAGGCAAAAACAGTTGTCACAATTGGACAAATCAAATAGGCTAGCGATGCCGCATTGACACTGACATGATTCATCACATAAATGTAAACAAACCAGTTTGAGGAGAGAAATACGCCACCGCCAAGTGTCAATAAAACAACATTTCTCTGCTGTTTAAAAGAGATGTTTATGAAATGATTCCAATTTTGTCGCATTACTTTTCTGCGGAAAACAACATTGATAAATACCATCGTAATCACGCTAAAAAATACCCGATAAAACAAAATATCCAAAGAGGGATAATTATGCAACGGTTTTAAAGCAAAACTAAAAAAACCCCACATAAAAAAAGCCAAGAAAGCAGCCGAATAATATTTGTTAAGTTTCATGAACAGTATTAAATTGGTGCAAATATAACGAATTCAATTGGCTTTAAATGACAGCAATCCTAACAATAGCACCAACCAATATTTGATATTCACAGTGTAATTATTCGAACATAAAACCTAAAATCCTGTTAAATAATCTATTTTTAAACGGTAATGTAATTGGAACAAATTAAAAATTATATTTTTGTTAGAAATATTATAAAAATGAAAAGAATCCTTAGCTTGTTAATTTTAGTCCTGTTCTTAAATGGTTGTGATGATGGCGACTTAATTCAAGAAGACATCAATTTTGAAGATGTTATTGCACAAAAATGTACCACAAATAGCATTATTTATAAACTGAAAGACAGTGAAGCACTTATTTTTGAAGCAACCGGAATTACTTTCCCAACTGAAACCACTTCACAAGAATTTAGTATCAGTGGTTCTAATCGCGTTCTTTATCGTTTTTATAGTGGTACTGTTAGTGCATCAACAATTTGCGAATCAATACCGCCGGCAACTCCCATTGTTACGGATCAATGGACTGCTACAGGTGGAAATATAGTGATAAATACTACCGCTGTTAAAACAACTGATGAAAAGGATAACAGTACAAAAATTACGGGTTATAATCACAATATCACCTTTAAAAACATCACCTTTAACAAAGGAAATGGAACTCAAGTCTATGAGACATTCGCTTTTGGAGACTATTTGACTGCGGCAACGCCTTTGCCTTTCGCATTCAATAAGACACTTGAACAATGCAGCGCTTCTAAGCAATTATATGATTACAATAGTAGCGAAGCACTAATTCTTGATGTTGATTCTGCTCTAATTGTTAATGAAGCAACACTGCTAAATGCTCCAAGAACTGGATTGATAAGTGACACAAAAAACAAACTTACCTACCGATTATTCTCTGGTTTAGTAACTGGCGCTTATTTTTGTAATGCTACTTTTCCGGCAACTCCCGTAGTGACTGAAGAATGGATTGGAGTGGCTGGAGTTGCTAATACAAGTGGTATAGTTGAAGTAACCAGTACTCCTTTTGGAAACGGTTTCAAACACACCGTTGTCCTTAAAAAGGTAAAAATGAAGAAAGGAAACAGCGATTTTATTTTGGGCGATAATTACATCTACGGTGAATTATTAACTACGAATTAATGCCGAATTCAATCAAAATTCAACGCTAAAAAAAGCTGCTTTTACGGCAAAAAAAATCCCGATTTTAAATGAATTTTAATTAGAAAATTCGCTTAAAATCGGGATTCTTTTTTTCTGTTTTTAATGTAAACAATACTACCTACATGGCACTTTGTTTAATAAAAACTTCAGTGGCTCCTTGTCCATATTTTTGATAATTGCCTTCTTGAAAAGCAATGTTATCATAACGCCCTAAAAGGAAATCCAACTCTGCTTTTAAGATTCCTTCACCAACTCCGTGGATAAAAACAATCTTTGGAATGCGATTCCGAATGGCGAATTCTATGTGGCGTTTTGCCGTTTCAGTCTGCAAAGTCAAAATGTCATAATTAGACATTCCGCGTTTATTTGGAACTAGTTTTTCAATGTGTAAATCAAACTCCGGAGCTAAAATCTCATGCTTTGATTTCTTTTCCTTAACAAAGCTTCGTGGTTTTGGAATCTCTTTTTCTTTCGAAACTTCACTTACATTTATTCTTCTTATAGAATCCATTAAATTACTGGAATCGTTTACGTTAATCAACTCATTGACAAAAAATGTCATCGTAAATCCATCCTCTGTCTCTATAGTTACCTGCTGCTCCTTTACTGATAACACTACTCCGTTCATCGCTTCATCCAGCACTGAAACCTTATCTCCTTTGTTAAACATTTTCGTCTTCTTTATCTTGATTCTTACTTGGCGTTTTGGCACTCAATTGCATCATTCCCATCATGAAAATTACAATGGCGATTACCATTATATAAACATTTTTCTCGGCACTTACCTGCTCATACAAAGCAACAATGATGGCGATAATCATTATGGGAATTATAAACTTTTTCATCTTTTAAAATATAATATTCCAAAAGTAATGAATTTAAAATTGCTTCATTTAATATTGAAAAAGTTTCTTATTTTTTCGTAGAATTGTAAAAAGAAAAACCATTGGATTTAGAAAAATATATGATGCCTTGTTTAAGCAAAACACTCTTTGGAGTGGAGTGTTTAGGCTGTGGTTTTCAGAGAGGATTTTTGCTGCTTTTGCAAGGTGATTTCGGAGGTGCTTTTAATATGTATCCAGCCATTTTTACCACGTTGTTATTTTTAGGAATTCTAGGTTTGAATCTTATCGACAAAAACAGGAGTTACAAAAAAATCATCATTGGCTCCGCGATCCTCAATGCTGTTTTTATGATTGCGGGTTATTATTTTAAGCACTACTAACACATTATTTTTTTTGACTTTAAAACAAAAATAGCAATTTAATTCTGGTCAAAATATCATTCATCATTTCGATTTGCACTTTCTAAATTTCTATTAATTCTTCTTTTTGATGCATAATCGAATGATGTAGTTTTTCATGAATCTTTCGGATTTCAAGTTCTGATTTTAGATTTATCATATAATCTTTTTTGGCTCTCTCGTGGTCTTTTTCTTTCTGACGATTTTGACTCATCATAATTATCGGAGTTTACTGTGCGGCAAAACACAACAAAATTAGATTCAATAAAATAAACGAATACTTATCAAAACCTTTGTTCATCGGAATATAAATTTTGGCCAAGATCCGCAACAAAATAAATACACTAAAGAAAATGATAAATTTCCAGCTTCTGCCAAAAGAAGCTACTTTATCCGCCACTTTTAGCCCAACTGTATGAACACCCGCTTCAACCTCAACGGTACTTCCTATTAATTTATCTTCCTTCAAGGAACCAATAACTTTAGCTTCCAGATTGGACAACTCCCCTATTTCAATTAATAAATAATTCGAAATGTATTTCTCTCGATACCTATTGAGTTCGCTTATCGCCAAGGATTTATTGACATTAAAATCAGGATAATTATTTTGAATAAGCGCTACTATTGGGTTGCGTATATTTTTATAAGGTACTTTATCCGCAACTGGAAATTCCTTTTTTAGAAATATCACTTATAAAAGTCGAAGTACTTTTGAAAGATTCTTATTTATTAACTAATTTAAAAAAACGGTAGTATCAAAACTAAATAATGATCCAAGGACATTGAAAATAAATAAGTATGAAAAAATTCTTAAGTTCCAAAAATTAAAAAACAATCGTAAACACTGTCTTCACGGAATATTTATTTAACAAAATTGTCTCAATAAATTTAATAGCTTTTATTCTATCAAAGTAATATTCCGAAATAGTTCAATATATTTGTGGTTCGTTTTAAAACCTATGAAAATGTCACCAAAATACAAAAACATTCTTTTCTGCTATTGTTGTTGCTGTTTTTAAAATTACCGTTTTATAAATAGTTTTTACCAATAAATACGTATTGTAATTCAAGAAATAATCAGATTACTACAATTCAAACACAAGACATTAAACAGCATGAAACCACAAAAAATATTAGATTTAATAGGAAATACACCTTTGGTGGAATCTATCCATTTGATACAAAATAAAAACATAAAACTTTTACTGAAACTGGAAGGAAATAATCCCGGAGGTAGCTTAAAAGATCGTGCGGCGTACAATATGATAAAATCGGCACTGGAAAGAGGAGAAATTAAAAAAGGCGACAAACTCATTGAAGCAACGAGCGGTAACACTGGAATTGCTTTGGCGATGATTGCGCAATTATTTAAAATCGAAATCGAATTGATTTTGCCCGAAGATTCCACCATAGAACGTACGCAAACCATGCGTGCTTATGGCGCAACCGTAATTTTGACACCCGCAGCAGCTGGAATAATAGGCTCCAGAGATTATGCCGATAAAAAAGTAGCCGAAGGCGGTTACATCATGCTTAATCAGTTTGCAAACGACGACAACTGGAAAGCTCATTATAAAACTACAGGTCCGGAAATATGGAATGATACGGAAGGAACCGTTACCCATTTCGTTGCGGCAATGGGAACAACAGGAACGATTATAGGAACGTCAACGTATTTAAAAGAGATGAATCCTATGATTCAAATTGTAGGTGCGCAACCCAGCGACGGGTCCCAAATTCCGGGAATCAGAAAATGGCCTCAGGAATATTTACCTAAAATATTTGATGCAAAGAAAGTAGATACAATCATAGAAGTTTCGGAGCAGGAAGCACGTGCCATGACTAAACGTTTGGCACTTGAAGAAGGAGTTTTTGCAGGAATGAGCAGTGGTGGTTCCGTAGCAGTTGCCTTAAAAATAGCTGAGAAATTAGAATCTGGAGTCATTGTCGCTATCATTTGTGACCGAGGCGATCGGTATTTATCTTCCAATTTGTTTGATTAAATTGTACTAAAAACTACATCGCAACCTTCCTTTTCTGTATCTTTCGGATATAAATGGAAGGTTGTTTCGTTTTAATTCGGTACTACAAAATTTCCTTTTTGTGCATTTTAAATTCGTTTACAAATGAAAAACATCAAATTAATTTACAGCATATTATTTTTATCAATCATTATGGGAGGAAAAGTACAAGCGCAGGATTGGCCGAATTTAAATAAATATCAAATTGAAAATGCGAATTTGAAACCGGTAGCACAAGGAGACAAAAGAATAGTATTCATAGGCGATTCCATAACCGAATTTTGGAGTGTACTAAATCCTGAATATTTCGCCGGAAAACCATACGTTAATCGCGGCATCAGCGGCCAAACCACTCCACAAATACTTATTCGTTTTAGAGCCGATGTTATTGCGTTAAAACCCGCTGCGATAGTTATTTTGGCCGGAATAAATGATATTGCCGGCAATACTGGTCCTTCAACATTAGAAATGATAGCAAATAATATTTTCTCGATGGCCGAATTGGCAAAAGCAAACCAGATAAAAGTGATTTTGTGTACTGTATTGCCAGCTTACGATTTCTCCTGGAAACCCAATCAAAATCCTGCTGAAAAAGTGGTGGCACTAAATAAAATGATAAAAAAATACGCTGACGCTAATGGCATTCTGTATCTTGATTACTTTTCGGCTATGGCAGATGAACATAACGGATTGAAAACTGCTTATTCCGAAGACGGTGTACATCCCAACAAACTAGGTTATCAGATTATGGCTCCGCTTGCTGAAAAAGCAATCACGGAAGTTTTAGCAATCAAATAAAGAAACAAATAGAATTCTATTTTTATCAAAAACAAAAAGGCTCGATTTAAATTAAATCGCGCCTTTTGTTATGTAAATTGTTGTTTATGCTAAACTAGCTGTACTTGAAATCGCTGCATTCAACACTTTAGAAACGGGACAGTTTTTCTCAGCCTTTGTCACTAATTGTTGAAAAGCATCCTCTGTTATTTCTTTTACTTTTGCTTGAACCGTTAGGTGTGACGTTACAATTGTTCCGTCTACTAAATCGATGTCGCATTTAGTTTCGATACTTTCAATTTCAAAACCTTCTTCGCTTATGTAAGCCGAAAGTTGCATCGTAAAACAGCCTGCGTGCGCCGCTGCAATCAATTCTTCCGGATTTGTTCCTACTCCTTCTTCAAAACGGGATTTGAACGAATATTGTGTGTCTTTTAATGTGGTAGTTTGCGTGGTTAGTTTCCCGGCTCCTTCTTTTAGTGAACCATTCCAGACTGCGGTTGCATTTCTTTTCATGTTTTTCTGTTTTCTGTTAACTCAAATTTACTTCTTTTATCAAAAAATACTTTTAAACAAATGATAATTTAACTAAAATTTAAAGGTCGTTTTTCATAAAAAAGATAATATAAATTTCGCTATTTTTAGCACATGAAAAAAACTTTACTTATTTTCTTTACTTTTTTATCAATAAGTTGCTTTGCTCAATTGAGTAACAAACACTGGATTCCGCCTTTGCATAGTAGAAATTCAAGTAATGCACAAATAACTGATCAATATGTTTATTTGTCAACGGCTGAGACAACTCCATTTCTTGTTACTGTAACAGACGGACGTGGAATTCCTTTTGCGGGTTCTCCTTTTTCATTGTCAGCAAGCAATTCTGTTGAAATAAAAATTGGAGACCGACAGCCCTCAAAAATGTTTTTAGAACTAATTGACGTCAACAAAGTAGTTTCAGATAAAGGAATAATTCTTGAGGGAATAAAAGATTTTTATGTTAGTTTTAGAATGATGGCTCAAAATCATTCGGAAACATTAATATCTAAGGGAAAACCTGGAATAGGAACAAGTTTTAGATTAGGATGCACAATTAACGAATCATTAGACAACAGAAAAAATTTCGTTGCAAGCGTAATGGCAACAGAAGATAATACGGATATAACTTTATCCGATTATGATACGGGAGTTGTTTTTGCATCAGGTTCCGGTAATATTACTTCAGCCAGCCAAACTTTTTCAAATTTAAAAGCTGGCGAAAGCATTGTATTTAGTGGATACAGCAATACTCCGGCAAATCTAACAGGAATAATAGGAGCTTTAATTACTTCTAATAATCCTGTAGCGGTAAATACAGGCAATGTCCTTGGTGGAATTGAAAACGGAAGGGCCGATATTACATTAGATCAAATTGTTTCAGCATCACAAATTGGAAATGAATATATTTTTATTGAAGGAAATGGGTTGCCGAATATGGAAACACCTTTAATCGTTGCAGATAATGATGGAACTGTTATTTACATTAATGACATCCCAACGCCTATAATTACAATTGATGCAGGGGAATATTATCAAGTTCCAAATTCATATTATCAAGGCAGTATTAATAGAAATCTATATGTAAAAACAAGTAAGCCGGTATTCGCCTATCAATTAATAGGAGGAGGTGCTAATACTGCGACTTCGGGTTTGAATTTTATTCCACCTTTGAGTTGTTTTTTCCAAAATTCGGTAAATATACCACAAGTCAATAAAATTGGAAGCACAACTTATACTTCTGATTTAATGATACTAACCTATACCACATCAACCTTAACGGTTAATGGAAATATAATCCCACAAACACAAGCTCAACCTATTTTAGGAAATACTGATTGGGTTACCTACCGAATTTCAAATATTACAGGTGATGCCAATGTTATTTCTACAGGTCCTTTAGCAGTTGGAGTTTTTGGATTTCAAGGAACTGCGTCTGGGTTTGCAGGATATTATTCTGGGTTCGGAAGCACTCCGCAGGATACTAACGTAACAGTTTGTTCAAATGCAACACAAGATTTATTTGATGTAATAAATGGAAATCCTGATACAGGTGGCTCTTGGACTGTGCCTCCAAGTGGAAATCCTCTAAATGGAAACCTATTTGATCCCACTATTAATAGTCCGGGCGAATACAACTATTCTTTTACAAAAGATTGTAATTCCGCTATAACAACAATAAGCCTAAAAGTTAATGTTACAATACAGCAATCAAAAAATGCTGGCAGTAATAATTCGATTACAATTTGTACCGATTCAAGTTCTTTTGATTTGTTCTCATTATTAGGAACTGCAGATGTTGGAGGAACTTGGTCACCTGCATTAACGTCTGGAACTGGCATTTTTGATCCTGCAGTAGATTTGAGCGGTTTATACACCTATTCATTTCCTGCTGTTGGCTCTTGCGCTACTGCTTCAGCCACTATAAATGTAACCAACAATGCAATACCATTAAATTATACTATTACTGATTTTGAAATATGCGACAATAATTCAGATGGTAATGATTCAAATGGTTTTGTAGATTTTGACTTAACCAATAAAAACAGTGAAATTTTAGGCTCACAAACTGGAATAAATGTAACGTATCATAAATTACCGGGGGATGCTGAATCAGGAATAAATCCAATAACTACTTTATACTCCTCAAATACAACAATATATGCCCGATTAACAAACATTCTATCAAGTTGTTATATAGTTAACTCATTTAAATTAGTTGTAAACCCTTTACCATTAGTAAATGATGTTACAATTATACAATGTGACGATGATTTAGATGCTATTTCCACCTTTAATCTCACGGTAAAAAACGATGTGATTTCTAGCAATTTTACAAATGAAAATTTCACATATTACACTACACAAACTGAAGCAAATAATCCCTTATCAATTGATCAAATTTCAACACCACTTGCTTTTGAAAATATAAATCCTCCCCTTCCAGCTCCTCAAGGAATAATGAATGTTTGGGCAAGAGTAGTAAATAAAATTACTGGTTGTTTTAGTATTGCCAAATTAACATTAAAAGTAGCAGCTTCAAAAATCCCACCTACGTATAGTTATATACAACCTCCTGTTTGCGATGATATTTTAGCAACAGATGGAACATCTACAGGTGACCCTAATACAAACAAAAGAGATGGAATTTCAGTATTTGATTTAACCAATGCAATTAATGACGTAGAATCTCAATTACCTCCACCATTATCAAATTACACCTTTAAATATTATAGAAACAAAGCAGATGCTTTAGCTCAAAATGACGCTAGCGGAAATTCTTTAGCTATAAAACCATCCGAATATACTAATTTCAGGAATGACATCCCTTTTGCTCAAAATATTTGGGTAAGAGTAAATAATAATTTAACTTCTGATTGCGGTGCTGGCTTTGGTGACTTCATTAAACTATCAGTCGAAAAATTACCTTTTGCAAATCCAGTAATTATACCAAGCCAATGCGATGATGATCAAGATGGAATTTTTGTTTTTAATACAGCAACTTTAAAGTCAACTTTATTAGGAACCAATCAATCGTTTCCTGTCACAGTGACTTATTTTGATGCGACAAATAATCCTCTAAAAGATGTTAACGGAGTTTTGATTTCGAGCCCATTTCCAAATAGTTTTTCAACAAAATCTCAAATCATAAAAGCAGTTGTTACCAATAATACAACCCAAAAATGTTTCGATGAAACTATGATACAATTTATTGTTGATGATTTGCCTGAAGCATTTGCTGTTCCTATTGCTTTGACAACAACCTGCGATGACGAGACAAATCCATTGGTTCAAGACGGAAAATTTGGTTTTGATACTGCAATATTTCAAACAACAATTTTGAATGGACAAATTGGAATGAATGTTAAATATTTCGACCAAAACGGAAAAGCATTACCAAGTCCGTTGCCAAATCCATTTATAACAGGAACACAAAATGTAAAAGTTATTGTTGAGAATCCAATAAACACCTCTTGTTTCGCCGAATTAACAATTCCTTTTGTAATAGATCCACTACCGAATATTAGTTTAAATACCGATGGAAGCGAAGACAAATTAGTTTGCCAAAACGATCCATCATTCTTTGTTCAACTAGATGCGGGAATTCAAGATGGCTCGCCAACTGGCAATTATACTTATATTTGGTCGAAAGACGGAATAGTTTTACCAAGTCAAACTGGTTATATATTAGATGTAAACGCGGAAGGATTATATACTGTCGAAGCCTTTAATGGTAAAGGTTGCAGTAGAATTCGAGTCCTAAAAGTTACTGCTTCTGACGTGGCACATATTGATACCATTCAAATTGTTGATATGGCTGACATCAATACTGTTACAGTAAATGTTACAGGAGCAGGTGATTATGAATACAGTTTAGACGAAGATTATGGACCTTATCAAGATTCCAATTTCTTTGACAATGTTCCGGCAGGTATTCACGATGTTTATATTAATGACAAAAATGGATGTGGTACCGTAAGTAAAACCATTGCAGTGACAGGAGTTCCTAAATTTTTTACTCCAAATGGTGATGGAATTAATGATTATTGGAATGTAAAAGGAGTAAATAATGTCTTTAATAAAAATGCTGTTATCTATATTTATGACCGTTACGGCAAGTTGCTAAAACAAATTACGGCCTCCAGTCAAGGTTGGGACGGTACATTTACAGGACAGCCTTTACCCTCTGATGACTATTGGTACTCCATCAAATTAGATGACGGAAGAGAAGCTAAAGGTCATTTTAGTTTAAAGAGATAAACACCCAAAATATTGAGCGTCAAATGTTATTATTTCTTTTATACATTGCTATTCACTATATTTGATAGTTTTAATTTGATATGAAAACCCGTCTTCTTTTAGTATTTACCGTACTTATTTTTACGACCTCTGCATTTGCTCAAAAAGAAGCAGCTATATGGTATTTTGGAAATTATGCCGGGCTTGATTTTAATTCTGGAAGCCCGATTGCTTTAACCAACGGTAAGCTAAATACAGCTGAAGGCTGTACCACAATATCTGATAAAAATGGGAATCTACTTTTTTACACCGATGGTTCAATAGTGTATAACAAATCACATCAGGTAATGCCGAACGGTTACGGTTTATTAGGCCATAACTCGAGTACGCAATCGGCTATAATTGTTCCGCATCCAAGTAATTTAAATTTATATTACATATTTACAGTAGACCAACCTAATCCAAAGAATGTTGACGATAATCTCTTAAATGATGAGGATCCACCAAACAATGGATTAAATTATACGTTGGTTGATTTGAGGTTAAATAACGGCTTAGGGGATATCTCTGTCAAAGAAAAGAACATTCACCTTATTACTTATAATCCCGGAGATAGTGAAGAAATAAAGTTTAAATGTTCCGAAAAAATTACCGCTGTTCAACATGGTGATGGCACTTCTTTTTGGGTGATAACCCATTTCAAAAATACTTTTTACTCTTTTAAAATAAGCACATCTGGTGTTGACAAAAAACCGATTCAAACTACTACTTCTTTGAATGTTTCAACTGGCGGCTATATTTCTAATGCAATAGGATATTTAAAAACATCTCCGAACGGAAAAAAAATTGCTATGGCGAATACTTCTTTTAAAGCGACAGATGAATTAGGTCCAAAAGGTGAAATTAGACGAAATACCGGTAATGTGTGGCTATTTGATTTTGATGCAGCTACAGGAAAAATAAGTAATGGATTTTCTATTGTCAGCGGGATTAATCCGTATGGTGTAGAATTTTCTGCAAAATCAAAAAAATTATATGTGACTACAAATTTGTTCAGAAATGATGATGTTTCCTTAGGAAGTTTACTAATTCAATTTGATCTCAAAAGCGCTAATATTATAGGTTCAAAAACCACAATCAACTCTTCCACAAATGTCGCAGGTGCTTTGCAATTGGCGCTTGACGAAAAAATATATCGCTCTGGATATCCCTCCGGAAATGATAGTAGCGATAAATTATCTGTTATAAACAACCCCGAATTAGATGGCTCTAATTGTAATTATTTACAAAACGAAATTGACTTAGGCGGAAAAAAAGCAAAATTAGGTTTACCTCCATTTATCACCTCATTATTTTTATATGCTTTTAATTATGAATTCAATTGTTTAGGTGAATCTACTCATTTTTACAGTAATTCAGTTGAAAAAATTGACAGCGTACTTTGGAATTTTGGAGATGGATTCACCTCCACTGCTATTGATGCCTATCACACATACGCACAAGCAGGTGAATATAAAGTAACATTAATAAAAACTGTAAATGGTGAAGAAAGAGAGCCTCTTGAAAAAGCAATTACTATTTATGAAGTCCCCAAAATACTTTCTGCATCTTACAAATTAACACAATGCGACACACAAGATAGCGTTCCTACAGATGGTTTAGCTTTGTTTAATTTGTCTTTGGCTAATGAGCCAATTAGTTTAGGCGAAAAGGATTTTGAAGTCCACTATTACCATAGCATTGCTGATGCTGAAAATGATTTAACGAATACCCAATCCCTTCCAGTAAACTATCGAAACAGTTTTGCAGATGAGCTTACATACGCAAAAGTTTCGCAATCAAATTCAAGCTGCTACAGCATAGGAACTGTAATATTACATGCTAATAAAAACATATTATTATTACCCGAAGCACTACATGAATGTGATCTTGGTGATGGAAAAGCATCATTTGATTTGGAACGAAAAAAGGATTTAATAAAAACAGAGTTGACTTTACCTTCCGATGTACGTTTGTCTTTTTATTTAACTGAAGAGGATGCTTTTATAGGAATAAACGAACTTAATGGACCGTTTGTTTCAGTTCCTAAAACAGTATTCCTTCGAGCTGAAAATGCTGAAGGATGTTATGGAACCGGAAATTTCGAAATTATAGTTGAGCCTTCTCCAAAAATCAATATTTTAGAAAACGTAATTCTATGCGAAGGACTTGTAAATCCTTCAATCCTTTTAAATGCCGGAATTTTAGCACCAGCAACAATTTATGATTTCACTTATTTGTGGTCAACAGGCGAAACAACTCCAACCATATCTATAAACAAACAAGGCGAATATAACGTCTCTGTAAAAAATAAATCCGGCTGTACCACTTCACGAAAATACATTGTGACCATGTCATATTTAGCAAAAATAAATAATATAATTGTACAGGATTTACAACAAACAAATCAAGTCATAGTTGAACTTGATAATCCAAGTGACTATGAATATAAGCTTCACTACGAAAATGGAACCGAAACTTCTTTTCAAAATTCAATCCTTTTTGAAAATGTGCCTGGTGGCTTTCACGAATTAATTGTGGCAAATCGTAATGGATGTGGGCAAACGACAAAAAGTTTTGCCGTATTAAATGCTCCCAAATTCTTCACACCCAATGGTGATAGCTATAATGATTACTGGAATTTGAAAGGAATAAATAGCACTATTTATGAAAATGCTATTATATATATATTTGACAGATATGGTAAATTATTAAAACAGTTATCTCCTTCAAGTCTTGGTTGGGATGGCAATTATCTCAAGCAACCATTACCCGCAGACGATTATTGGTTCACAATAAAACTTGAAGACGGTCGGGAAGCAAAAAGTCATTTTAGCTTGAAGCGATAACAGAATAAAAAAAAATCCCATAAACTAACTTTCTGAGCATGTTGTTTCGAATAAATGCTGGCATTCACAAACATTAATAAAATATTTCTAACGCTTATTTGAGTCAAAAACAGCAAAGTGCGCAATTAGAAACCATAAAAAAAGCCATTCGAATCAACGAATGGCTTTTAAGTTTTATAAAAAATAAAATTAGATTTTAAATCTTTTTCTATCCGTTTCTGTCAAATATATTTTTCTCAAACGAATAGACTTCGGAGTTACTTCAACATATTCATCTTTTTGAATGTACTCTAACGCTTCCTCAAGAGAGAAAATAACTGGAGGAATAATTCTAGCTTTATCATCATTTCCAGAAGAACGAACGTTAGATTGTTTTTTCTCCTTAGTCACGTTCACACACATATCATCGCTACGAGAATTTTCTCCAATTACCTGACCTTCGTAAATTTCATCATTAGGATTAACGAAGAATCTACCACGATCTTGCAACTTATCGATAGAATAAGGAATCGCTTTTCCTTTTTCCATAGAAATCAATGAACCTTTGTTACGTCCAGAAATTTCTCCTTTGTAAGGCTCATATCCTATAAAACGGTGTGCCATAATTGCTTCACCAGCAGTAGCAGTAAGCAATAGGTTACGCAATCCGATAATTCCACGTGATGGAATATTGAATTTTATAATCATACGCTCCCCTTTTGTTTCCATACTCAACATTTCTCCTTTACGGAAAGAAACAAACTCCACCGCTCTTCCTGAAAGATTTTCTGGTAAGTCAATTGTTAATTCCTCAATTGGCTCACATTTTTTACCATCAATTTCTTTAATAATAACTTGTGGCTGACCAATTTGCAATTCATATCCTTCTCTTCTCATTGTTTCAATAAGAACTGACAAGTGAAGTACTCCACGACCAAAAACCATAAACTTATCTGCTGAATCAGTTTCACCCAATTTCATAGCTAAGTTTTTTTCCAATTCTTTATTCAACCTGTCTCTAATATGACGAGAGGTTACAAATTTACCTTCTTTTCCAAAGAAAGGAGAGTCATTGATGGTAAACAACATACTCATTGTTGGCTCATCAATAGTAATTGTTTGTAAGGCTTCCGGATTTTCAAAGTCAGCAATTGTATCACCAATTTCAAAACCTTCAACTCCGATAATTGCGCAAATATCTCCTGCAACTACTTCTTGCACTTTTTTACGACCTAATCCTTCAAAAGTATGTAATTCTTTGATACGTGATTTCATTATAACACCATCTCTTTTGCACAAAGAAATCTGCATTCCTTCTTTCAACACACCTCTTTCTAAACGACCAATAGCGATACGACCAGTAAATGCTGAGAAGTCTAATGAAGTGATCAACATTTGTGGAGTTCCTTCAGATACTTTAGGAGCTGGTACATTAGCAATAACCATGTCTAATAACGCTTCCACATTATCAGTTACGTTTTCCCAATGATCAGACATCCAATTATTTTTAGCCGAACCGTAAACCGTTGGAAAATCCAACTGCCACTCTTCTGCTCCTAACTCAAACATTAAGTCAAAAACTTTTTCATGAACTTCTTCAGGAGTACAGTTCTCTTTATCAACTTTATTAATAACAACGCATGGTTTTAAACCAAGGTCTAACGCTTTTTGTAATACAAATCGTGTTTGTGGCATTGGTCCTTCAAAAGCATCTACTAGTAGACAAACTCCATCAGCCATATTCAAAACACGCTCTACCTCACCACCAAAATCGGCGTGACCAGGAGTATCGATAATGTTGATTTTTGTTCCTTTGTATACTACAGAAACATTCTTTGAAGTAATAGTGATACCTCTTTCACGCTCTAAGTCGTTGTTATCAAGGATTAAGTCTCCTGTGTTTTCGTTGTCACGAAATAACTGACAGTGATACATAATTTTATCAACCAAAGTTGTTTTACCGTGATCGACGTGGGCAATAATTGCAATGTTTCTAATAGATTCCATCTGTGATTTTTAATGGGTGCAAAGGTACACTTTATTTTGATATAAAAAATATTTATCCAATAGTTTACATATTGTTAACCTATTAGACACAAAAACAGACCTTAAAAAAAACCTTAAAAAATAAGTTCTCATTGATGTTTAATAATTCGGCAATAATTATTTATATTTGAGTAATGAAAAGCAAAACCAATCAAGTAATCATCATTTACATTCTTATTTCATTGTTTGTAGCTATTGTTAGTCATAAAATATTACTACAATATATTTCTAATGAAAAACTTCCATTTTATACCTTTACTAAAGACATATTATTTATATTCTTTACCGGAATAATTTTTAAACTTATCCTTTCGAAAAACGACAACCGAAACATAGCCACATTTGAAAAAATTAAAAATTCGAATACTGAAATAAAGGAGTCAAATGAAAAATACGATATTGTAGCAAAAGCAACCAGTGATACGATTTGGGACTGGAAAATACAGGACGACAACTTTTCTTGGAACAAAGGAATCGAAAATGTTTTCGGCTACAAACCTGGAGAAGTCGGCAATAATTCAACATGGTGGTTTAATAAAATTCATCCCGAAGACAGCATCAAAATGTCTATCAAACTGTACTCCTTTATTGAACAAAAAACCGAAAAATGGCAGGATCAATACCGTTTCAAATGTTCTGACAATTCTTATAAATATGTTTTAGACAGAGGTTTTTTATTGAAAGACGAAAACGGGAAAGCAATCAGAATGATTGGAGCGATACAAGATATCACCAAACAAAAAGAAGAAGAACAACGACTTAAATTGTTAGAAACCGTTATTATTCAATCTAAAGATTCCATAATCATTACCGAGGCCGATTCTATTGATGCAAAAATCCCCAACATTATTTATGTTAACCCCGCTTTTTCAATCATGTCAGGATATGAATCCGATGAAATTATTGGAAGATCTCCAGATCTCTTTAACAGTCCAAACTCTGATGTTAATGAGCTTGAAAAGCTATTAAAAGCAATAAAAAACAAAGAAGAATGTTTGATAGAAACGATCAGTTACACCAAAAATAAAGATGAATACTGGGTACGATTTTCTATGATTCCTATTTTCAATTCTGACAACGAACTTTCCCACTGGATTTCCATTCAAAGAGATATCACTGAAGAAAAAAAGCAAGAAAAGGAAAAAGAACAGCTCATAAGAGAACTGACACAGAATAATAAAGACTTAAAGCAGTTCTCCTATATTACTTCGCACAATCTTAGAGCCCCATTATCAAATTTAACAGGGCTACTGAACTTAATAGAAGATATTCCTATTGAAAACCAAGAATTGAAGGAAATTTTAAGCGGTTTTAATAAATCTACTCATTTATTAAACGACACCATCAACGATCTTGTTAAAGTAATCATTATAAAAGATAATCCTTCCATCAAAAAAGAAGCGGTGTTGATAAAAGAAATATTTGAAAATGTTTTTAGTCAACTTAATTTCCAAATTGAATTGTACAGACCAATCATTAAACTCGATTTTGAAAAAGTTTCAATAATAAATATCAATAAAGCTTACTTAGAAAGCATACTATTAAACCTTTTAACGAATTCCATCAAATACAAATCGGAAAATAGAAAACTAAAAATAACTATGACTACTGACCAAATTGATGATACTGTTGTTTTAACTTTTAAAGACAATGGGATAGGAATCGACTTAGTTCGAAATAAAGATAAAGTTTTTGGGCTTTACCAACGTTTTCACAATTACCCAGACAGCAAAGGACTGGGATTGTATTTAGTAAAATCGCAGGTTGAAACTATGGATGGAACTATCGATATAGAAAGTGAAGTTAACAAAGGGACTACATTTACATTAACCTTCAAAAACATACAATAATGTTAGATCAAATTTTATGCGTCGATGATGATCCCATAACACTTATGCTTTGCAAAAAAGTAATTATTAAATCTTCATTTTCCAATGAAATTATCACATCACAAAACGGTGAAGAAGCGCTTAGTTACTTCAATACGATTAAACACATCAACAATAAAAACAAGCCAATCCCACAACCACAATTAATTTTTTTGGATTTAAACATGCCTGTAATGGGGGGTTGGGAATTTCTGGATCATTTTAATAGCCAAGAATTTGCAGAATTCAGCACTATAAAAGTGATTGTTCTTTCTTCTACAATTGATCCTGAGGACTTGGAAAAATCGAAACAATATCCAATGGTAGTTGACTTTTTATCAAAACCCATAAGTCAGTCCATGCTCGAATATTTAAAGAATAAATTAAAATAAAAAATACAAGACATAAAAAAAGCTCTCGTAAATGAGAGCTTTTTCTATATATAACAATTTGTATTACTTACAATTTAGCAACAAGTTTCGTTAATTTAGATTTTAAATTAGAAGCTTTGTTATCATGAATGATATTCTTCTTAGCTAATTTATCAATCATAGAAATTACACTTGATAATTTAGATGTAGCATCAATTTTATCAGTTGCTATTCTTAATGCTTTGATGGCATTACGAGTAGTTTTGTGTTGGTATCTGTTTAATACTCTTCTCTTTTCGTTACTTCTGATTCTCTTTAGAGCTGATTTATGATTTGCCATTTTATTGCTTTTTTATCTTTTACTATTTTTTTGTAGTCCGTAAGGGAATCGAACCCCTGTTACCAAGACGAAATCTTGGCGTCCTAACCCCTAGACGAACGGACCATTATCCCCTAAGTTTTTATCAATCAAAATATTGAAATTTGTAGCCCGTAGCGGAATCGAACCGCTCTTACATGGATGAAAACCATGCGTCCTAACCGATAGACGAACGGGCCAAACTTCCTTCTAAGTTCAGGAATACTTTAACATGCAATAAAAATAGTAGCCCGTAGCGGAATCGAACCGCTCTTACATGGATGAAAACCATGCGTCCTAACCGATAGACGAACGGGCCCTGCTTCTCTAATGCGGATGCAAAAATACAACTATTTTTGAAACGTACAATAGTAGATGCAAAAAAAATTATTTTTTTTTAATATGCCTTCGCAAATAACACTCTTCCAATTGAACTTTCCCCTGTAAAAACACAGCTTCCCACCTCTTTTACTCTATCCAAAGGAATGCATCTGATAGTAGCTTTAGTCAGGTCTTTAATCTTCTCTTCAGTAGCTGCAGTTCCATCCCAATGTGCTGATACAAAACCTCCTTTAGTGTCTAAAACTTCTTTAAACTCTTCAAAACTATTTACTTCAGTGATGTGCGTATTTCTATAATTTAATGCCTTTTCGAACAATTCTTTTTGAACTTGCTCTAACAAATCACTGATATAATTCGTAATTCCATCTTTAGAAACCACTTCTTTTGTCAACGTATCCCTTCTTGCCACCTCGAAAGTTCCATTTTCTAAATCTTTAGGACCTACAGCAATTCGTACCGGTACTCCTTTTAACTCCCATTCTGCAAATTTAAAACCAGGCTTTTGAGTGGTTCTATTATCAAATTTCACGGAGATATTTAATTTTCGCAAAGTTGCTGTCAAAAAATTTACTTCAGCCGTTATAGCCGCCAATTGCTCGTCTGTTTTATATATAGGAACAACTACTACTTGAATCGGCGCCAAATTAGGAGGTAAAACCAAGCCTTGATCATCAGAATGCGTCATTACCAGCGCTCCCATCAAACGAGTTGAAACACCCCAAGATGTTCCCCAAACATGCTCTTGCTTCCCTTCGGCATTGGCAAATTTCACATCAAACGCTTTCGCAAAATTCTGACCTAAGAAATGTGAAGTTCCCGCTTGCAATGCTTTACCATCTTGCATCAAAGCTTCGATACAATAGGTTTCCTCCGCTCCTGCAAAACGTTCTGTTTCAGTTTTTATTCCTTTTATAACCGGAATTGCCATGAAATTCTCGGCAAAATCAGCATATACATTCATCATTTTTTCTGATTCTTCAACAGCCTCCTCTTTTGTTGCATGCGCAGTATGTCCCTCTTGCCACAAAAACTCCGCTGTTCGCAAGAACAATCGTGTTCTCATTTCCCAGCGCACCACATTTGCCCATTGATTAATCAACAAAGGCAAATCTCTATACGATTGCACCCAACCTTTGTAAGTTGACCAGATAATAGCCTCACTTGTAGGACGAACGATTAATTCCTCTTCTAATTTCGCATTTGGGTCCACCATTAATTTCCCGGGTCTGTCTGGATCATTTTTTAATCTATAATGAGTAACGATTGCACATTCTTTTGCAAACCCTTCCGCATTTTTTTCTTCAGCTTCAAACATGCTTTTTGGAACAAATAAAGGAAAATAAGCATTTTGATGCCCGGTTTCTTTAAACATTCGATCCAACTCCGCTTGCATTTTTTCCCATATCGCATATCCGTACGGTTTAATAACCATACAACCTCTAACTCCTGAATTTTCGGCTAAATCGGCTTTGACAACCAACTCGTTATACCATTTTGAATAATCTTCCGCTCTTGTAGTTAAGTTCTTACTCATATTGAATAGTTTGGCACAAATTTTGCATTAATAAATTTTAAATAAATAGTTCAGCAAAACTAACTATTTTTGTAATGTACAACAATAAAAACTCCATATATATGAAAACTAGTACTCTTCCTTTCCAAAATACATCAATTTACTATATTGTTGGATTTTTGAGCGTCCTATTGACATCTTGTAGCTCTTACCAAAACAGCTCTTACTATGATTCTGACGGTATTTATGGTAATACAACAAATAGAGCCGTTGTTCCTGAGACTCAAAATGTACCGAATAATCAATATAAAGACTACTTTGGGTCTCTACAAAATAACAATCAACCTGTTGAGACCTTTACAGATGTTGATAATTATAATGATTACAGTTTAGAGAATGATACGTTACAAAACAACGATCCCAATTATCCCGGTTGGGGCAGTAATTCTCAAACTGTAAATGTCAATATTTACGATACCGGATGGGCAATGAATAATTGGAATGGAAATAACTGGGGATGGAACGGCGGATACGGTTGGGGTATGAACAATTGGTATGGAAACAATTGGGGTTGGAACGGTGGTTTTGGCTGGGGTATGAACGTTGGTTTTGGCTGGAATAACTGGGGTTGGAATAATTTCTACGGAAACAACTGGGGTTGGAATAACTGGTATGGAAACAACTGGGGATATTCAAATTACAACAACAACAGCGTCTACTCTCACAATCCAGGTCGTAGAGGTTCTTCGTACGCAAATTCAGTCAACAGTAATCGAAATTCTGGAAATTACAACAGAACACAAAGCACTACAATCAATAGAAGAGCTGTAAATTCAGACTATAGAGGAAATAACAGTACTGATTTCGGAAGAGGTTCTTCCGGTCGATTGAATAGAACAAGTCCGACTTTTTCTAGAAACCAAGTACAATCACAAAACAATTCTAACTACAATCCAGGCAGAAGAGGCAATACTACTAATGCTCGGAACGAAAGTAATGCTCCTTCCAGATCGTACACGCCTGCTGCAAGAAATGATAACAATTCGAGATCGTATAGTCCAAGCTCTAATAGTAGTTCCAGATCAAGTAATTCCAGCGGTGGCGGAAGATCATCTGGTGGAAGAGGCGGTAGAGGATAATTTAATTTCTTTCCTTTTATAGTATAAAATTAAAATTTTTGAAATACATGAAAAAATATATATTCTTATTAGCATTGGGCTTGACCGCAAGCCTTGCACAATCACAAGAAATCTCTGATGCGATGCGTTATTCGCAGGGCAATTTGAACGGAACTGCTCGGTTTAGAGCTATGAGTGGTGCTTTTGGAGCACTTGGAGGCGATTTATCTTCTATAAATGTTAATCCTGCCGGTTCAGCAATTTTTTCAAATAACCAAATGGGGATTACGCTGAGTAATAACGACACTAAAAACAACTCGAATTACTTTGGTAATACAACATCCGAAAAAACAAATTCTTTTGATTTGAATCAAGCTGGAGCAGTTTTTGTGTTTAACAATAGAAGTACCAACAGCAATTGGAAAAAAGTTTCATTGGGTGTCAATTATGAAAATACCAATAATTTTGATAATGGATTATATTCTGCAGGAACCAATCCAAATAATTCAGTAGCTAATTATTTTTTGAGTTATGCCAATAATGGGAATAATGGAGCGCCCGTTCCGCAACAGTTTGTGAATAGAGAATCCGGAGAATCCATATCTGACTTATATTCTTTTTTAGGAAGAAATTTGCCCAACAGCCAATTTCCTAGGTTAAGCGGTTTTGATGCCCAACAAGCATTTTTGGGTTACCAAGCCTTTGTCATAAATGCAGTTGATGAAAATAACGAAAACTCACCTTTTTCATCAAATGTTCCTTCTGGAGGGAATTATTATCAAGAAAATTCGGTTTATAGCACTGGCTATAACGGAAAATTATCTTTCAATGCAGCCACTTCTTTTAAAGATAAATTATACATAGGATTAAACTTAAATTCCCATTTTACGGATTATCAAAGATCATCCAATTTTTACGAAGACAACAACAATCCGTTGGATTCCAATTACGAAGTAAAACGAATACAATTTAACAATGACCTAAATACTTACGGAACAGGTTTCTCGTTTCACGCGGGAGTCATTGCAAAATTGACGAATGAGGTTCGTTTGGGATTGGCGTATGAATCTTCAACTTGGTATACCCTGACTGATGAGTTATCACAAAGTCTTGTTGCTGTCAGCAGCAATTCGGGAGGAGAATTACCATCCGATGTTGTAGACCCTCAAATCATCAATGTTTACGAAGCTTACAAATTACAAACCCCAAGCAAGTTGACGGGAAGTTTCGCTTATGTTTTTGGGAAATCTGGTTTAATAAGCGTTGATTATGCTCTTAAAGATTATAGTAACACTAAGTTCAAACCGGAAAATGATCCGTATTTTAATATGTTAAACAGCGATATGAATTCAATGCTGGATACTACAGGTGAATTAAGAATAGGTGCCGAATATAAAATTGAGGCATTGAGCTTAAGAGCAGGATATCGTTACGAGCAAAGTCCTTACAAAAATGCCGTAATTATAGGTGATTTGACTGGTTATTCAGCAGGTTTAGGATATAGTTTTGGTTCAACCAAAGTAGATTTAGCCTATTCGTATGCAAAAAGAAATTTTCAACAAGGATTTTTCAACCAAGGATTTACTGACGGAGCAAGCATAGACGCCATTAATAACAATTTGTCGTTGTCGCTTTTGTTTGAATTGTAATTATATCAAAAAATAAAATTTAGAATCCGTTTCGTGATTATGAAACGGATTTTTTTTAGCCCTGATGGAAGTGAAAACCCTCCCGATTTTTTTCGGGAGATTACTTCACTTAGTAGTCATTTATATAGGAGTTTAGTGAACTTTGTTTGTAGCGTACAGCGGGAATAGCTGCATAAAAATCTGAAAAGGAACTGAAATAAGTTCAGTTTGAATAAAAAATTGTAATTTTGCAAAATTCCCAAATTATCGGGATTCTAATGTTATGAGAACTAAGTCTTTAAAAAAGAATAAAATAAACGTAATCACTCTTGGGTGTTCAAAAAATGTATATGACAGTGAAGTGCTTATGGGTCAGCTACGCGCTAACGGAAAAGACGTTACACATGAAGCGCCAGAAGCCGAAGAGGGAAATATTATTGTAATAAATACTTGTGGATTCATTGATAATGCCAAAGCTGAATCGGTGAATATGATTTTGGAATATGCGGATAAGAAAGAGCGAGGGCTGGTTGATAAAGTGTTTGTTACCGGATGTTTGTCAGAACGTTACCGTCCAGATTTAGAAAAAGAAATACCAAATGTTGACCAGTTTTTTGGAACTACTGAATTACCACAATTACTGAAAGCTTTGGGAGCTGATTATAAGCATGAATTACTGGGAGAACGATTGACTACAACGCCAAAAAATTATGCGTATTTAAAAATTTCTGAAGGTTGTGACAGACCGTGCAGCTTTTGTGCGATTCCATTAATGCGAGGAAAAAACGTTTCGCAAACTATTGAAAAATTATTAAAAGAAGCTAAAGGTTTAGCCAAAAATGGCGTAAAAGAATTAATCTTGATCGCTCAAGATTTGACCTATTACGGTTTAGATCTTTATAAAAAGAGAGCCCTTGGAGAATTACTGGAAGAATTAGTAAAAGTAGAAGGAATCGAGTGGATTCGTTTGCATTACGCTTTCCCTACCGGTTTCCCAATGGAAGTATTAGAAATCATGAAACGCGAACCAAAGATTTGCAATTATATTGATATTCCGTTGCAACATATTGCTGATTCAGTATTAAAATCTATGCGCC
The DNA here is from genome assembly GCF_900112975.1 of Flavobacterium xueshanense. Classification (GTDB taxonomy): domain Bacteria; phylum Bacteroidota; class Bacteroidia; order Flavobacteriales; family Flavobacteriaceae; genus Flavobacterium; species Flavobacterium xueshanense. The sequence continues at coordinate 51,608 of NZ_FONQ01000008.1, forward strand.
GTGGAACAACTCAGGAGAAAACAACAAAACTATTGAAAGATTTCAGGGCAGCTGTTCCTGGAATGGCTATTCGTACCACTTTGATTGTAGGATATCCAGGAGAAACGCAAGAAGATTTCAACATATTGAAAGATTTTGTCCAACAAATGAAATTTGACAGAATGGGTTGTTTTGCTTATTCTCATGAAGAAAATACCCATGCTTATTTACTGGAAGATGACGTTCCGGATACTGTAAAACAAGAACGTGCTAATGAAATTATGGAATTACAATCTCAAATTTCTTGGGATTTAAACCAAGAAAAAGTAGGACAAACATTCAGATGTATTATTGACAGAAAAGAAGGTGCCCATTTTGTTGGTCGTACTGAATTTGACAGTCCTGATGTAGACAATGAAGTCCTTATTGATGCCTCTAAACATTACGTAAAAACAGGTGAATTTGTGATGATAAAAATCACCGAGGCAACAGAATTTGATTTATACGGAGAACCAGCATAACTGTCGATAATTTTTAAATTCATTCAAAAACGCTAATATGAAACCTATTCAATCCATTTTTATTATTGCATTTGTACTGTTCTTTTCCAATGCTATTTCGGCACAATTCGGAAATGGAGGATATGGAAACGGTTACGGGAATGGCTACGGTAGTAATCGCAGAATGAATAACGGAATGGACCAAACCAGAGCTCAGGAAAAACCAAAAGAAATTCCTGCTGAAGTAACGGTTGGAAAAATCATGGAGCGAATAAAACCAGAACTTATTCTTGATGCACTTCAGGAAATTGCCATCTCTAATATTCTGGTGGAGAGCATAAAAACACAAGGCATGCTCATTAAAGCAGAAGTTAGTCAAGTGGAAAAAATAAAAAATATTCAAGCTCTTTCAGAAACTACTGATAGGAAAATAATGGAATTATTGAACAAAGACCAAAAGGAAAAATATATTGCTATGAATGAAGAAGCAAAAAATCCTAAAAAATCGAAATCTAAAAAGAAAGCAAAACAATAATTTTTTTGTCAAACACAAAAATTAATTCCCATCATGAGAAAAATTTTTTACTACTTAATTTTTGCTGTTGCCATCACTTCTTGTGCGCCAAATCCTTTTAAAAAGAGCGAAAAAATATACGATACTACATTAAAAACATTAAAAAAAACCATATCCAATAAGGATTCGCAACCTTTACCTGAGATTCCTTATGTATCGATGAATATTGACACTTTATACACTAAACAACTGCATACGTTTAAGGATACAATTTTCAAAATGGGCTCGACACCTCTGGAAAATGGGATTAATACAGAATGGATAGGAACAGTAAATTTCAATTTACGCAAACCCAATTTCATTATTATTCACCACACTGCACAAGATTCATTGCAACAAACTATCAAAACGTTTACAAAAATAGAAACTCAGGTGAGTTCCCACTATGTCATTTCAGATGATGGAAAAGTAGTTCAAATGCTGAACGATTATTTACGTGCCTGGCATGCCGGCAATGGTTTATGGGGAAAAAACACCGATATAAATTCTAATTCAATAGGCATCGAATTGGATAACAACGGATCAGAAGTTTTTTCTGAATTACAGATTAATAGCTTATTGGCTCTTTTGACTAAATTAAAAAAAGAGTACAACATTCCGACGCAAAATATCATAGGACATGCAGACATTGCACCAACAAGAAAAAAAGATCCAAGTGCATTATTTCCTTGGAAAATATTAGCTGAAAAAGGTTTCGGAGTTTGGCCTGATGAATCTTTAGAAACAGCACCAATTGATTTCAATGTAGAACAAGGATTGCGAATCATAGGATACGATACTAAAAATCTGACTGCGGCAATTATGGCTTTCAAACTTCATTTCATTCAGAACGAAGTGAATGCTCTATTGGACGAAAAAACGATCAATACGATTTATTCTATTTATAAAAAGCAATAATCTATTGTATTCTCATCTTATAAAAACGGTTTTTTGATTCTTTCAAAAAACCGTTTTCTATTTATAATCAACTCGTTTCTATCCATTTAATTTCTTACTGCTTACTAATTTTAAAATAAAAAAAGCTTCCAAAGTAGACTATTCCATACATTTTTAATCTCCCCAATATGTTGCCTTGCAGATAATCGGCTAAAAGCCAAAATCCAACTTAACAGATGTTAATGTTTTATTATTTTATTTTTTCTTACTTTTAGTGTCTAAAGCAAAAATGTTCTTTGCTGTAAAAATAACGTTGAACCTAAATTAAAAAAATGAAACCAATCCAGTTATTAATGTGTTTTTTGGTGCTTTTTAGTACTTTTTCATCTCATGCCCAAAATCAAAAATCAAAAGAGTTCAAAGTAGCATTTGAAAAATTCACTTTAGAAAACGGATTGCAAGTCATCCTGCATATTGACCGCTCAGATCCTGTGGTTGCAGTTGCTTTGACCAGCCATGTAGGTTCTGCCAGAGAAAAAGCGGGTCGCACAGGATTTGCGCATTTATTTGAGCATTTACTTTTCTTGGAATCGGAAAACTTAGGAAAAGGAGGTTTGGATAAAATGAGCGCACGTATTGGTGGTGCCGGTGCTAATGGTTCGACCAGCAGAGATCGCACTAATTATTTTCAAACTGTTCCAAAAGATGCTTTAGAAAAAATGATTTGGGCCGAAGCCGATAAACTAGGTTATTTCATCAATACGGTAACAGAACCGGTTTTAGCCAAAGAAAAACAGGTCGTTAAAAATGAAAAAAGACAAAGTTATGACAACAGACCTTACGGACATAATTTTTCAGTAATCTCTAAAAACTTATACCCGGCGACGCATCCTTACAATTGGGACGTTATTGGTTCTTTGGAAGATTTACAAAATGCGACACTTGAAGATGTAAAAAGTTTTTACAATCGCTGGTATGTGCCAAATAATGTTACGCTAACTATTGCCGGAGATTTTGATGTTAAACAAACGAAAGCTTGGGTCGAAAAATATTTTGGAGAAATAAAACGTGGCGAAGCAATTCCTAAAATGGAAAAACAGTCTGTAACATTGACCGAAACTAAAAAACTGTATTATGAAGATAATTTTGCCAAGTTACCGCAACTCACACTCACATGGCCTTCCGTTTATGAATACCATCCTGACAGTTATGCATTGGAAGTTTTGGCAAGTTATCTTTCAAAAGGTAAAAAAGCCCCTTTGTACAAAACCTTAGTTGAAGACAAAAAAATAACAGATGCCGCTGATGTTTTCCAATACAATTCAGAAATAGCGGGTCAGTATATGTTGAGCGTAACGGCATTTGAAAAAACAAATTTGAATGAAGTAATGAATGGCGTGAACGAAGCTTTTAAAAACTTTGAAACTGAAGGAATTTCACAACAGGATTTAAATCGAATTAAAGCGGGACAAGAAACTGCTTTTTACACAAATTTATCTAGTATATTAGGAAAAGGATTTCAACTGGCGCAATATGAAATTTTTGCAGGAACTCCAGATTATATCAACCAGGATGTTAAAAATATTCTTGCGGTAACTACCCAAGATGTGATGCGGGTGTATCAAAAATACATCAAAGGAAAAGATTTTGTGGCCACCAGTTTTGTTCCAAAAGGAGACGTAAATTTGATTTTGGATGGTTCAACATTAGCCGCGGTTGTTGAGGAAAAAATCATTGAAGGCAAAGAAGATTCCTTTGACGCCAGTATTGCTGCAACTTATGAAAAAACACCTTCTAAATTTGACCGAAGCAAAGAACCGGCTTATGGACAAAGTCCTGATGTAAAATTACCATCTGTATGGAAAAATAAGTTATCATCGGGAATAAATGTTTTAGGTGTAGAAAACCATGAAGTACCGCTTGTTCAATTTCAATTGCAAATAAAAGGCGGAATGCTACTTGAAAACACTGCTAAAATAGGCGTTTCAAATATGTTGGCGGAACTAATGACAAAAGGAACCAAAAACAAAACTCCGGAACAACTGGAATATGCTATCGAAAGTCTGGGCGCAACGATTAGAGCGTATGCAACTGATGAATCCATTTTTATTTCAGGAAATACCTTAGCTAAGAATTACAATGCAACTATGGCATTAGTTCAGGAAATAATTTTACAACCGCGCTGGGATACTAAAGAATTTGAATTGATTAAACAAAGTACTTTAAGCCAAATTCTACAACAAAAAGCAGATCCAAATAGTATTGCCAGAAATGAATTCAAAAAATTAATTTATTGCAAAGAATCAATTTTATCCAACAACCGCATCGGTACCGAAAACTCTGTAAACAGTATTACAATTGATGATTTAAAAAATTATTACACTAAAAACACAGCTCCATCAGTTACTAATTTTCAAATTGTTGGTGGTGTTTCAAAAGCGGATGTGACCAATTCATTAGCGAATTTAAATAAAAACTGGGAGGCTAAAAATGTTACGATTCCTAAAATAACAGCTACAAATACGGTAACGGCGTCAAAAATTTATTTTTATGATGTTCCGGGTGCAAAACAATCTGTAATTAGAATTGGATACCCCGCACTTGCGGCTACTGATTCAGATTTTTATCCTGTTCAAATCATGAATTACCGTTTAGGTGGTGGCAGTTTTGCCTCACAATTGACACAACAATTACGTGAAGGAAAAGGATTTACGTATGGAATCAATTCTTCGTTTAATGGTTCTGTCAACAAAGGTCCATTTACAGTTTCGAGCGGTGTACGTTCCAATGTTACCTTTGAATCCATTAGTTTGATAAAAGAAATTATAGAGCAATATGGAAAAAACTTTAACGAGAATGATCTTGAGGTGACGAAAGGATATTTAATAAAAAGTAATGCTAGAGCATTTGAAACCCTGTCTTCTAAACTGGAAATGCTGTACAACATCAGCAACTACAATTATGCGGATGACTATGCGAAACAACAGGAAAACATTGTAAAAAACAGCACTGTTGACGTCATAAAAAAGCTTTCAGAAAAGTATTTGAATGCTGATAAAATGATCTATTTAGTGGTTGGTGATGCTGAAACGCAGTTGATAAAGCTGGAACAAATTGGTTTTGGAGCACCAATCCTTCTAAATAAAGCAGCGGTAAAATAAGCTGATTTTAAGCTAATTTGGGTTACACATAACTGATTGTCTTAGCCCAGATCAAAGTGAAAATCCCTACTGCAAAAAAAATAATTTTTCTTGTCCTGAAAGAGCGACCAACGGAAGCTCCTTTCAGGATTTAGAAAAATATTTTATTTAAGGGAGGATTATTGTAACGGAGCGCTGGATTAGCTCCTAAAATTTTATTCATTCATTTCGTCATGACGCTCCGGAACTTGCGGATCGTACAGCGGACATTTGAATTCTTCCATTATATTCACTAAAGTATCCATTGTTTTTCCTTCGGTGCCATAGCAATCAATTTTTATACTTTGGGGCGTCGTTCTGATGTGAAAAGCACCTGCACCATTGTTATTTTTCCAACTATTATCGTCTACTTTATCCCATTTTGAAAATACAGAAGCGATTCTATTCAAGATGACTTGTACCGGAAGTTCTTCAAGACCTTCAATTTCAGCTTGCTCTTCTGTAATAGTTTCATAAACCAAGTGATGGTTGAGATAAATTCCCTCAAGATATTTCCAAAAAACCAATTCGTACATAGCTAAAAAATTAAAAGATTAAAGAATTGAAAGATTAAAATTTGAACTTCAATTGAAGCTTTTTAATATTCAAAAGTTCCGTATTCACTGGCAATAGTCAGTTTTTTTGAAGTAGCAACTTCTACTCTACCTACTATTTGTGCATCAACATTAAATGATTTTGAAATCGCGATAATGTCTTGTGCAACTGCTTCCGGAACATAAATTTCCATACGGTGACCACAATTGAACACTTGGTACATTTCTTTCCAATCCGTTTTAGATTGCTCTTGAATTAACTGAAATAATGGTGGAACAGAAAACAAATTATCTTTTATAATGTGTAAATTTTCTACGAAATGTAAAATTTTAGTTTGCGCTCCTCCACTGCAATGCACCATTCCGTGAATTTCATTGGAAGAATATTGGTCTAAAATTTTCTTGATGATTGGCGCATAGGTTCTGGTTGGCGAAAGCACCAATTGTCCGGCATCGATTGGTGAATTTTCAACGGCGTCCGTCAATTTTACTTGTCCGGAATAGATCAATTCTTCAGGAACTAAAGCATCGAAACTCTCCGGATATTTGGTTGCCAAATATTTCCCGAAAACATCATGACGCGCCGATGTTAATCCGTTACTTCCCATTCCCCCATTATAGCTTTTCTCGTAAGTGGCCTGACCGAAAGAGGCCAATCCTACAATTACGTCACCCGCTTCAATATTGGCATTATCAATAACTTTAGAACGTTTCATTCGAGCTGTAACTGTTGAATCTACAATTATCGTTCGAACTATATCGCCTACATCTGCCGTTTCTCCTCCAGTTGAATGTATGGTTATGCCAAAAGACTCCAGTTCTTTAATCAGTTCTTCGGTTCCGTTGATAATTGCTGAAATTACTTCGGCAGAGATTAGGTTTTTATTTCTTCCAATGGTAGACGAAAGCAAAATATTATCAGTTGCTCCCACGCACAATAAATCATCAATGTTCATGATTAAAGCATCTTGAGCAATACCTTTCCAAACAGAAATATCGCCAGTTTCTTTCCAGTACATGTAGGCCAACGAGGATTTAGTTCCAGCTCCGTCCGCATGCATGATTAAACAATATTCTTCATCTTGCGTCAAGTAATCAGGGACAATTTTGCAGAAAGCTTGTGGAAATAATCCTTTATCAATGTTTTTTATTGCATTATGAACATCTTCTTTGGATGCCGAAACACCGCGAAGTGCATATCTTTTTGAAGTATCTGAACTCATGTAGTAAAGTTGTGAAGCCTGCTTTTAAGCAGGTAGTTGTGTGGCAAAGGTAATTATTTTTTTGGGTTTTGCCTATCGAGTCTTAATAAGTGTTTCTTGATAAAATCGTCTTGCAAAAATTATTCACACCCAAAGTTTAGCATCTAAGAGAAGAATGTCTTAAAAAAATTTGTCAAAAAAAATGTCCATCGGATACAGATAGACATTTTTATTAAATTTCAATGGCGTAATAAATTACTCCCAGTCAGGCATGTATGCCTCAGAAAATAATACTACTCTAGATGCACCTAAATTATTTATAGCAGGGGTAAATCGAACAATATTTTTTACAGACAGCCCATCATTAGAAGTATTAACAATAATTATTTCGGCTTCGTTTGGAGAATATCGAGCATCTAGATCTAAAGTCCCTACTGGCTTATCAATACCCACCTCAGTAGTGACACCAGTACTAAAAACATGTTGAAAAACCCTAGCATCTAGCTGTCTATAATTAGCATCTTCAAATCCCGAAATATCTCTTGAAAAAATTATTTTTTGGCCTGTTACCGAAAAATTTAATCCCCCCATTGCGCCGGTAAATCCAGATATTATCTGACTTATAATGACACCCGATGTATTAATAACAAATATTTCTGAGTTATAACCATTAGCATTATTAACCTTCAATGCTATTTTTGTATTATCAAAACTCCAATCACATTCTGAAATAAACTTACCATCCGCAGTTTGATAAATTTTAGTTAATCCGCTACCATCACTATTTATCCTATATAATTTGTCAAAATATGGATAAATTATCTGGCTACCCGAAGTATTCCATGAAAAATTAATAAATTCACTATTAAATCCTGCAATAGGAATCGAATTTGTCACTTTAAAAACTCCTGAACCATCTTCATTCATGGTGTATATATGATTTTGGGCCCCACTAGCCCTTATAAATGCAATTTTATTAGATTGCTTATTTTTTCTTGGTCTCCAACTATTCATATTTGAACTTGTTAATTGTATTATATTTCCCCCATCATTGCCCGAGTAAATAACATTATTGTCGTTTACTTTTTTTACAATTGTAAAACGAGCGTTTGGAAATGATGTTGTAGTAAAAGAATGTACTTCACTCAAAACAGGTACATTTATCCCATCAGATACAGAAACCTGCCAATAATATTTAGTACTATAGGTAAGGTTTTTTAAACTAAAATTTGGTTTAGTTATCTTTGAATAAACTACAATGTCACTATTACTATCTTTTCGTAATGTAATATCATAAGTGAGACTATCTTTTTCAGGATCAGAAGAAGTCCATATTAAATTTAATTCCAAATTTTGATTCTGGGCATTATCTTTTGGCGTAACTAATATTGGAGCGGTTGGAGGTTTATTATTGGTCGTCGACAATTTAAGTTCGAATACAATATTTGTTGCGCTATTTATATTAACGGTTGCAGGTTCATATTTTGTTATATAACCTTCTTTTTGAGCTTCAAAGGAATACTGTCCGATTTTGACTCCTGAAATAGAAAATTTTCCTTTTTCATCCGTAAAAACTATGCTTGAGTTTGGATTTGAAAATACCTTTACATTCGCTAAGGGCAAAAAAGTTACTGCACTTACAACTTTTCCTTCAACAATTCCAAAGTCTTCTCCAGTAATCTTTTCCTCACTACAAGAAAAAAGCATAACTAAAAGTACCAAACTAAATTTTAGATAAATATTTTTCATTATTACAGAATTAAGATTTTTTGAAATAACCAATTATTTAAGAGCGTATTAATATTGACTTGATTTTTTATATTTTCTATCTTTTTTGTAAAAAATAATAGGTCATTCCTAAACCAAAACGATAATAGTAATCATCCCTTACTCCTCTTTTTAAATAGTCAATATTATCACTAAAATTTAAGTTATGCTCACCATATAATTTTATTCCAATTTTGTCTGAAATCATATACTCCAATCCTAATCCATATTGAAGTTTAAAATGCTCATTGTCAAAAATCCTATTTGCGCCAAAACCTCCCCCAGCAAATATAAAGGGACTCAGTTTGTCTTTTGGTAATATGATAAGTTCCCCATTAAGATCGAATGTTAGATAACCGACATCTAAACGATCTTTATTTGCCAGATTTATAACATTAGTTGATGCACTTAAATTAAAACTTGGTGTAATAAAATATTTTAATGCCCCTCGTCCCATTGGTCGTAATAATGAACTTCCATAATCGCCATCCATTAATGTAACTCCGCTCGAAATCTCTATGGCAAACTTGGATCTTCTTTCTTGAAGGTGTCTTCCGTAAATTGCGGCTACATCTGCTTCCTGATTTTCCTCTTTATATTTCATCATTACAGCATCGATTTCAGGTTTAGGAGCATCCGTCTCCCAAATACTGTCTTTGATACCTTCTAAAACAAGCGAAGAAACCGCTTTTTCAATCGCCTCCGTTACTGCCATTTGGATAGGTTCGTTAGTTGTATAACCTGTTTCAACTTCCAAAAGTCTTTTAAAGTTTACATATTTAAAGAGACTCTGATCAATTGCTTGAGAAAGTATAGTTTTAGAAATATAAACTGATTTCATTATTTTTCCATTTGAAGTAGAAATCATCCTTAGGTAAACGGTTACCCTGTCTTGTCTATATTTCACGGAACCTCCGGTACCAAAATATCTTGCACCAAATCCTCCTGTAATTATATTAGAGTCATAAGAAATAATCCCACCTTCAAGCAATACGCCAGCGTACAGCAAAGGCGTTATTTGAATTTCATTAGGATCTGTTTTTTTTGAATATTCCTGCCTAGTAGAGCGTATCAGATTTCTTTCTTGAAGTAAATTTCCAATATTTTCACGCTCAATAGGGATAAACCACTTTGAATCTTCAAGTGCTTTAATTAATATAGAAGTCGCCCCTTGAGTGACAGCAGTACTAAAGGTACTTCCGTTTTCAGAAGCCTTATACTGCCCTGTCTGATCTCTAAATTTATAGAGCCCAACCACAATTTGTTCTTTCGGTTTTGGGAGTGTTTTTAATAAAGAGGTGGCTGGGGTACTTTCTCCAATAACTGCTTTTTCAACACCTGTTGGCTGATTATAATAAGCACCACAACTTAGGAATAAAAAAACAAGTAGAATAGCTGAGTAGGTTTGTAATCGCATATTATTGATTTGGGATGATTACTTGAGTTCGTTCGCCTGTTTTTGTATCTAGAATATCAACTGTGAGCCCTCCAGATGATGGGTATACCTCTACAGATAGACTTCCAAATGTGTAAGTTCCCACAGTAATACCATTTGTCCCGAATTGTTGTCTAAATAGAGAACTAGATAATTGACTTAATAATTGTGAATTTAAATTCGCAGTAAACCGTTCCAACTCTGTTTGCTGTGTTTGAGAAGAAAAATCTTCCCTAAATTTATTTTGAGATTCCGCAGAATTTGCCAGCCATTGGTAATTAAATGTATCACCTCCAAAAGCAGGATTCTTAGGTTTATAAACTAAATCCTGAGCGTTTACTGTTAGTGCAAGTAAGAAGATTGTTACTGAAAATAGAAATTTCATAATATAAAAAATAAGATTAATATTGAGTGAAATATTTGCTTTGCTTTTCTAAATTCTTTAAATATAAATAAGTTGCATAAATAGATTGTTGAGCCATTTCATTAAGATACTCTTCATCTGGTTTAGCTAAAAATTCATACACTACTTCATTATCAATACTGATAATTATTTTCGTGTTTCTGGCGAAACTAAATTCTTCGTTTAATGTGACTATTTTTCTTGCATTGATTTTATATTCGTCATACAAGTAATAATACAAATCATAGAAATCTTTTCCAACTTTAGTTTTTGTATCATCTGTTATAATACCAATTAATTCAAATCCATCAGATGGAAGAACTATTATTTCATCTTTTTTTTTTCGTCACCCAGGACTACCCTATCTTTCCCTATTAATTCTTTATTTTCATTATAGAAGAGCAATAAAATTATAATCTCATCCCCACTCCTTACATTAACTTGAGCAGTGGACAAATTTTTATTTTCACTTGTATTAAGAGTAAAAAATCCCTCTTGTGTATTATTAGATTGGTTACCAAGCACATTGTTGTTTTTTATTACTGATAATTGATAAGACAAACTTTGAACTATATCAGATAAATTTTCCGCAGTACCAGTTATTTTTATATTTCCTTCAATTTCTTCAATTTCGATTTTTGCCTTAACTATTGTATTAGTTATCTGAGAATAAGACAATAGTGGAATTAATAGCAAAAACAAAAATTTATATTGAAAAGAAATATTCATAACTTTACTTATTTAATATAATTACAGAAGCACCATTTCCAGATTGTATTATTTTCATATTTTTTGATAGGGAATTAGTTCCATAATTTTGAATATTTTGATTATTTCCCTTTTGAATAATTTCCATATTTATATCGTAATTAACATATAATGAAAAATCTTTGATATAATTACTTTTTCCTTCTTGCACAATTTTTTGCACAATTGAATTGGCATTTTTATCCATAAAAATCTCATTGTCAATACCATTTTGCACTAAAGATACATTAATGTCTTTTGCCTTTAGATTTGCATTTACGTAATTGAAAGATCCTATTTGCTGAATCATCACATCTCTTTGCAAATTTTTAGATCCCAACAAATCTTCTTGATTTTTTATCGTGTTAGAAGCTAAATGCAAATTTTCCTTAGAAAATAAAAGAAATGAACTATTTTGGTTGTAATCATTATCAACCGCTGTTCCTTGTGCAAAAGACACAGATGCAAAAGAAACGCACATTATAACAATATTTGAAAATGAGGATTTCATCTTTTTTTTTTTAAAATTTAAAAAAACAGGATATCTTTTTTTGAGCTATCCTGTCCTTCATATTTGTATTAATTGCTTTGAGTAACATTTGATATATGATTGTTACCTTGTTGTGATACAGAACTATTATTTCCTGTTCCAATAACTGAAGTAGATTGAGTTGTAAATGACTTATGACCCGTTCCTTCTTGCAGAATATTATCTAGATTTCTGTATCCTGTTTGAGTAGACATAGCATAATTATCATCTCCAAATTGGTAATGGTTAGACACATTTCTTGCAGAAGCACTTGTCGAACGACCATTACTATCTTGATTTTGAATGGATCTATTTCTCATTCCTCCTTGACTAGCATATGCTTCATTAAAATTCCCTTTTTGGGTTTGCGTAGCATCGTTTTTTCCATGAGGTGCCAAGGGTATTGCAGAAGTAAGTGAAGTCATAAGTGGAAAAACTGACATAGTTGGAATTGGCGCATTACCTGAAGTACCTTGATCAATAGTGGCTTTGTTTTTATTACCTGTTTGAGTTTGAGTAGCAGTATCATCACCCACCAATGAAGATAAAGAAACTGAAATTTCATCTTGCCAAATTGTAGCATCGTTCTCGTTTCCTACTTGTTTTTGTGTAGCATTGTTATCCCAATTATTTTGAGAAATAAACGCATTGTTGTCAATCCCTGCTTGATCAATATCTGCTGTATTACTTGCAGATTTGTTTGGAGATCCCATTGTACCCGGTTTTGCCCCTTGAAAAACATCAGCTTCGTTACTTTGAACTGTTTGTTTGATTTTTGATTTTTGATTTGTTCCCATTTGTTCAACTAATGCATCTTGCGATAATCCAGATTGAGCGACAACACTTCCATTTACCCCAGCAACTGGACCGGCACCTGTCTGAGCGAATGCTACTGATCCTACAAATAGCATCGCGGAGATGCTTAAAACTACTTTTTTCATAATAAATATATTTAATTGGTTGTTAATACAAATTATCATGTAGGTTTTAAAAAAATAATTGGGGCGATTACTCTTTTTAGTTAATAAATAACAAGATATAAAATAATAAAGTATCTCTTATTGAAGTATTACATTTCAAAGATATAAAAGATTTAAAAAAAATAATACGGCATATATACTTGTTTTTCAAATAGTTAATTATTTTCGATGAAAGGTAAATCTATATCGATGAACAGCTAAAATAACATAAAAATAAATAAGAAAAATACTCCCAAATATTAAATGTAAAAAACCAATACTAAAACAGAAATACATATCTAACTAAACGACAGTGAATTGAAAAATATAGTTTTGTAAAGTAATTATCTAATTGCTATTCTAATTGTGAAAAACTTCACTTTAAATAACTACATAGTAAATGCCGTTAAAATTTTTGGTACAACCTCCATTTTTTATGCAATAGCAATTATTTATTAAATAATTTTTCACAAGAAGTGTTTCATAAATATGAAAGAATAACAAGTGAATGACAATTAGCGCTGAATAATTCCTAGAAAAATAAAACTGTCAACATTCAGTTATAACCATAAAAAAATGCCTATCCAAAATGGATAGGCATTTTTAATGAAATGGTGCTTTTTACTACTTAGTAAATAACAACTCTCTGTATTTAGTCAAAGTCCAGATTTCATTGTCTACCAACAACTCTAATTTGTCACAGTGATTTCTGATTATTTCAAAATATGGTTTTACTTTATTACAATATGCTTCTGCCATTTTCTGAGCATCAGTCAAGTTATTTGCAATCTTTCTCTCATTTGTCATTTCCTCAACTTTAGAATTGATTCCTTCTATATGACCTGATATTTCTTTGATCAAAACGATTTGCTCTTTCGCTATCGTTTCAAAATCATCTCCAAAAATATCTTTCAGTCCTTTTACATTTGCAATCAAAGTATTTTGGTAACGGATTGCTGTAGGTATTACGTGATTTTTTGAAATATCTCCTAAAACTCTACCTTCAATTTGAATTTTCTTTGTATACTCTTCTAATTCAATTTCGTATCGTGCTTCAACCTCAATATGGTTCATGATATTCAATTCAGAAAACAAATCCAAAGATTGTTTAGAAACCCTTGCTTTTAATGCTTCAGGAGTTGTTTTGAAATTACTCAAGCCTCTTTTCTTGGCCTCAATTTCCCATTCTTCGCTATATCCGTCTCCTTCAAAAAGGATTTTTTTAGATTGTTTGATATATTCTCTTAAAACATTGAAGATTGCATCGTCTTTCTTCATGTCTTTAGAATCAATTAAAGCATCAACTTCAACTTTGAAATCTCTTAATTGTTTTGCCACAATTGCGTTTAAAGTAGTCATTGCATTAGAACAGTTAGCCGTAGAACCTACTGCTCTGAATTCAAATTTATTTCCTGTAAAAGCAAATGGAGAAGTTCTGTTTCTATCTGTATTATCCAAAAGAACATCTGGAATTTTCCCTACAACGTTTAATTTTAAATCAGTTTTTTCTTCTGGAGACAATTTTCCTGTAGTTACGCCTTCTAGTTCCGCTAAAACTTTAGTCAATTGTCCACCAATAAATACTGATATAATTGCCGGTGGTGCTTCATTTGCACCTAATCTATGATCATTGCTTGCAGAAGCTATCGCTGCTCTTAATAATGATTCATTATCATTTACCGCTTTGATCGTATTAATAAAGAAAGTCAAAAACTGTAAATTACTCATTGGCGTTTTGCTTGGACTCAACAAGTTTACACCAGTATCAGTAGCTAATGACCAGTTATTGTGTTTTCCTGAACCATTCACTCCTTTGAAAGGTTTTTCATGGAACAAAACTTTCAATTCATGACGTTCAGCCACTTTTTGCATCACGTCCATCAACAAACAGTTGTGATCTACTGCCAGGTTTGTTTCTTCAAAAATAGGTGCCAACTCAAATTGGTTTGGCGCTACTTCATTATGACGTGTTTTTACAGGAATACCTAACAACATACATTCTTGCTCTAAATCTCTCATGTACGTTAAAGCACGTGTTGGAATTGATCCAAAATAATGGTCATCCAATTGCTGTCCTTTTGCAGAAGTATGCCCTAGCAAAGTTCTTCCTGTCATAATAAGGTCCGGACGAGAATTTGCTAACGCTCTGTCTACTAAGAAATACTCTTGTTCCCAACCTAAAGTTGCAGTAACCTTTTTTACATTTTTGTCAAAATATTTACATACTTCAGTGGCAGCTTCGTCCATAACGGTTAATGCTCTCAACAAAGGTGTTTTATAATCTAGAGCTTCTCCTGTGTAAGAAATAAAAACGGTAGGGATACATAATGTTGTTCCGAAAATAAACGCTGGCGATGTTGGATCCCAAGCGGTATATCCTCTTGCTTCAAATGTATTTCTAATTCCACCATTCGGGAAACTAGAAGCATCAGGCTCTTGTTGTACCAATTGAGCACCACCAAATTTTTCTACTGGATCACTACCATCATAAGATGTTTCAAAGAAAGCATCATGTTTTTCGGCAGTGGTTCCTGTAAGTGGTTGAAACCAATGTGTATAATGAGTAACTCCCTTAGCCAAGGCCCACTCTTTCATACCCATAGCGATATAATCTGCTAATTTTCTGTCTATTTTAGTTCCATGCTGTACTGCATCTCGCACGCCTTTAAAAGCATCTGAAGTTAAATATTGCTTCATTGCTTTGTCATTAAAAACGTTTGCACCAAAAATAGTTGATTTCCTATCTGATTCTTCAAATTTAACTGGCTTTCTAGTCGATGCTTCTCTCAAAGCTTGAAAACGTAATGTTGACATAAAAATTGATTTTAATTAATTAGACCCCTATTATTTTGATGCAAATATAAATTAATTATTACTTTTATAAAATTTTACCACCAATTTTTACGGGCTATTATAAAAAATTTATCAAATTCATAAAAAAAAGTATCAAAAATCAGAACTTGGTAATTTTAATGGCTCATATTTTTTAAGTCACAAATTCTAAAAAAAAACTAAAAGAATATGAGCTGTCCATTTTTCCTTGAAATATCTATTAAAGTTCAAAAATCAAAAAGTATCTTTACGCAAATATAAATACCAATTTTATGATTGTCTGGATTTCTTTTTTAAGCGCTGTTTTAATTTTTTTAGCACTTGATTTAGGCGTTTTTAATAAAACGCCACATATTATAAGCTCTAAAGAAGCAGGAAAATGGACCGCAATATGGGTCGCATTATCATTTATGTTCTCCGGTGTAGTTTATTGGCTCTATACTACAGATTATCTCGCTAATCCAGATAATCTGAAACCCACAACAGCCGCAATAAAATTCATCACTGGTTATTTGATTGAATTATCATTAAGTATTGACAACATATTTGTGATTGCAATTATCTTTGCTGCTTTTAAAATTCCACAGAAATACCAACATCGTGTATTGTTTTGGGGAATATTAGGAGCCATAATTTTCAGAGGATTAATGATATTCTTTGGGGTTATGCTAATCAATAAGTTTTCTTGGACGACCTACGTTTTTGGTGCTTTCCTAATCTACACTGCGATGAAAATGTTGTTTAGTGGCGAGGATGAGCAGTTCCAACCGAAAAAATCATTTGTATATAAAACACTCAAAAAAATAATGCCAATTTCTAATCATATTGATGAGGAGCATTTTTTTGTGAAAAGAAGACATATCACAGCTGCAACGCCTCTGTTTGTTGCATTAGTAGTAATTGAAGTTATGGATGTAGTATTTGCTATTGACAGCGTTCCCGCAATCTTAGCCATCACAAACGATCCTTTTTTAGTTTTTAGTTCTAATATATTTGCCATTTTAGGATTGCGATCCATGTATTTCTTCCTCGCTAATATGTTAGCTAAATTCAGTTATTTAGAATACAGTTTAATTGCAATTCTAAGTTTTGTGGGCCTTAAGATGTTACTTCATGATTTTATTGAAATTCCGGAATGGGGATCATTAGCATTTATAGCAATTGCCCTTATTTTAGGAATTGTTGTTTCCTTGCGAAAAAGCAGTAAAGAATTCGTCTAAAACTCCAGAAACTACACCATAAAAAAAAGAGAAATCATATTGCGATTTCCCTTTTTTGTTTTAATATCAAACAATCAATTATTACAAATTCACTTTCTTTATCTCACTGTTGTTAACATTTAACGCTGACATTACAGAATCAATATTGTTCTTATTTACCGTTTTAGCAAAACTACCTGGTATGATTACGATTCTAAAAGTTTGATTTTGTGTCCAACTCGACGGTACAGTATTAAGACTAAAATTAGCCGAAAGAAAGATATTTACGTTGAATCTAGAATAATCAAAATTGAAATCTAATTCACCGCCATCATTAAAATAATACGTTTGAGGCATTAGCTTCCATATATCTTGTCCATTTACCGTATCATACAAATGATATACTAAAACAGAATCAGAGGAATAAATTGGTGGATCAAATACGACCAAACTATTGTAATTATTATTATAATTAAATGAAGTCGTAACTTCAAACACTTCAGTTCTTGGTCCATTATCCACATCATCATATACTTCGGTCACTTCACAACTTTGTAGTGCCATCATCCCGATGAAAACTAAAAATAAGGTAATTTTTTTCATTCTTTATCGTTTTTATAATTTATCTTAAAAGACTCTATCCACGAATTGTGCCAAACTTTATTTTACAAAATAATGTACTTTTGAATTATGGAAAAAGAATTTAAATTATACATGATAATGCTAGGCTGTATTCCAGAAGGACGGTTTACAGAACAGCATGATATTTTTTTTGGAATTAGTAAATCCTTAAAAGAATTGATTCCGCATATAAATCTTTTTTGGCCAGAAGCCAAAGGTAAAATTCATATTGATGCCTGGCGAGAAGTTTCTGTAGTTGATGACTTCTCTATTGAAATTGTTCCAAAAAATACTGAAGCGCAAGTTACTCCAGAACAATTATTTTTCATCAATTTAGGAGGTTACAAAGAAAATGAATTTGAAGAGTACCATTATAAAATGATTACAGTTGCAACTAGTTTAGCATTGGCATCAAAAAAATCAAAAAAAACTGCATTTTACAAACATTGTGGTTTCAAAGATGCACCTTCACATATTGACGATCAATATGGAATTGATGTAGACGATATTTATAATGTTGCAGACATGCTGCCATCGCAATTCAAAGCTTTATATTCGTTAAAAATCACCAAGTCTGAAATTCAATTAGAACAAAATACGCTAAATATAGGCTATTTAAAATTAAAAAAAATTAAAGATTAAATTAATCACCATTTGAACTTTTTTCAATTGATTACAACAGTAAGGCCTTTCAATACTATCATTTGAAAGGCCTTTTAAATTTTTCAAGAATACGAAGTTTATTTCACCACTGCAGCATTATTTTTTAAAATTTTATTAAAAAACAGCACATGAGCGAGTAAAGCATTTTCCCAATATTCCCAAGTATGCGCACCTGGACGTTCTGTATAATCATGAGAAACTTTATTATAAACAAGTCTTCTGTGTAACTCGCGATTGGATTCAATCAGAAAATCATCCACACCGCAATCGATAATCAATTCTAGTTTGTTGCTTTTTATTTTGTCCACCATATTCAAAACGGCATTCGAGGCATATACTTCCTGGGGTGCACCGCTAATTCCAAAAACTGGCTCCATTAATTTAGTTACTCTTTCCTTAGATTCCGGATTAATCATGCTTCCCATATCTACTGCTCCACTCATACTTCCTGCAGCACAAAAAAGTTCCGGGTGCTTTGTCGAAAGATATAATGCTCCGTGACCGCCCATCGAAAGTCCCGTAATTACACGTCCTTTTCTGTCATTTATTGTTCGATAAGAATTATCTATTTTCTGAATTACTTCTTTTGTAATATATGTTTCAAACTGACTGCCTTTATTCACGGGACTATCCAGATAAAAACTGAATGTTTCTCCTTCCGGCATTACGATTATAATATTATACTGATCGGCTAAATTGTGTAGTACATTCTTATCCGGAGTTTTAGACAGCCAATCATTAAAATGACCATAAGCACCATGCAATAGATAAAGAACTGGGTAATTCACTTTGCTATTAGCATAAGAATTTGGTAAAACTATCGCAGCTTTATATGTTTTATTCATTACCATACTAGGAATTTGCAACGTATCGGCTTTTGCTGCATAAGAAACAACAACATGACCAAGAAGAAAAAATAAGAATACAATTTGAAATTTTTTCATACTATTCGGTTTTAAGGTAAAATGTAAATATACTACTTTAGAATAAATAAAATGAAGCTACGGTAATGACCTGAACTAAAAAAGACCTCTCATTGCTGAAAGGTCTTTTAAAAAATTTATATGTAGATCACGCCCGCACATGAGCGGAATAAACGATTCACACACTTTTTGCTATCCAAAAAGTGGTTCTCTACTTACATATTACGTCTGTATTGTCCGCCCACTTCAAATAAAGCCGAAGTAATTTGCCCTAAAGAACAAACCTTCGTTGCTTCCATTAAATGTTCGAATAAGTTTTCGTTTTTGATGGCTGCTTCCTGAAGCGTATTTAAATGTTCGTTTACTAAATCCTGATTGGATTGGTGTAAATGATTCAACATATCAATTTGGTATTGTTTTTCTTCTTCGGTGGCACGAATTACTTCGGCTGGAATCACCGTTGGAGAACCTTTAGAACTCAAAAATGTATTTACCCCAATAATTGGAAATTCACCTGTATGTTTCAAAGTCTCATAATACAAACTTTCTTCCTGAATTTTAGAACGTTGGTACATCGTTTCCATGGCGCCAAGAACCCCACCTCGTTCTGTAATACGGTCGAATTCGAGTAAAACTGCTCCTTCCACTAAATCCGTTAGCTCTTCGATAATGAAAGCACCTTGAATTGGATTTTCGTTTTTGGCAAGACCTAATTCTTTATTAATAATCAACTGAATCGCCATGGCACGTCGTACAGATTCTTCGGTAGGCGTTGTGATTGCTTCGTCATACGCATTGGTATGCAAGGAATTACAGTTATCATAAATCGCATACAAAGCTTGTAATGTAGTACGAATATCATTGAAATCAATTTCTTGTGCGTGAAGTGAACGTCCAGAAGTCTGAATATGGTATTTCAACATTTGCGCACGTTCGTTAGCTCCGTATTTATTTTTCATGGCTTTCGCCCAAATTTTACGCGCTACACGACCAATAACTGCATATTCCGGATCTACACCATTCGAAAAGAAGAAGGATAAGTTGGGCCCAAAATCATTAATATTCATACCACGACTCAAATAATATTCCACGTACGTGAAACCATTTGAAAGTGTGAAAGCCAATTGCGTGATCGGATTTGCTCCAGCTTCAGCAATATGATATCCTGAAATAGAAACCGAATAAAAGTTTCTAACATTCTTAATAATGAAATATTCCTGAACGTCACCCATCAATCGCAACGCAAATTCAGTAGAAAAAATACAAGTGTTTTGTGCCTGATCTTCTTTCAAAATATCAGCCTGAACGGTTCCACGAACTTGAGATAATGTTCTTGCTTTAATTTCGTTGTAGACCTCCAAAGGTAAAACCTGATCTCCGGTAACTCCCAAAAGCATCAACCCTAAACCGTTATTCCCTGCAGGTAAATCACCTTGGTAATGCGGCCTTTCGACTCCTTTTGCTGCATATATTTTGTTGATTTTTACCTCAACTTCTTTTTCAAGATCATTTTCTTTGATGTAAAACTCACATTGCTGGTCAATCGCAGCATTCATGAAAAAACCTAATAACATGGGTGCCGGTCCATTAATAGTCATACTCACCGAAGTCATGGCATGAACCAAATCAAAACCAGAATATAATTTTTTGGCATCATCCAAACAGCAAATAGAAACTCCGGCATTACCTATTTTTCCATAAATATCAGGACGTACATGTGGGTCGTTTCCGTATAAAGTTACACTGTCAAAAGCCGTTGACAATCGTTTTGCAGGCAAACCCGCACTTACATAATGAAAACGTTTGTTGGTTCTTTCCGGTCCGCCTTCTCCGGCAAACATACGAGAAGGATCTTCTCCTTCGCGTTTGAAAGGATACAATCCTGCCGTAAAAGGAAATTCTCCAGGAACATTTTCCTGCAAACACCAACGTAAAATATCACCCCAAGCTTTGTACTTTGGTAACGCGATTTTCGGAATTTGAGAATGTGAAAGTGACTCTGTATGTGTAGCCATTTTTATTTCCCTGTCACGAACTTTAAAGATATAAACTGGATTCTTGTACTTGTTTACTTTCTCGTCCCAAGTCAAAATGATTTCCCAATTGTACGGATCCAAATCCATTTTCACTTTATCGAATTGATTTAGTAAAAGGTTCAAAAAGATTTTGTCCTCAGCCGCACCAACTTTTTCAGATTCTAAAACCGTCGGCAAAACCGAATCGTCATTAATTCCTGCTTTGTTTATTTCAGGTAATTTCTTGGCAACCGTTTCAATCGTTTTGTAAATCCCATATAATTTTTGAGCCACTTGTTCCTGACTAACTGCCGTATCATCATATTTCCGGTTGCTTTCAGCAATTTCAGACAAGTAACGTGTTCTGTGTGGTGGAATAACAAAAATCTTTTCGCTCATTTCACGAGTGATTTGGAACGTAGATTTCAAATCAGAATTCGTTTTTTCATGAACTTTGTCCATAATCGCTTTGTACAGCGTATTCATTCCCGGGTCGTTGAACTGCGAAGCAATGGTTCCAAAAACAGGAAGTGTATCTAAATTAGCATCCCATAGATTGTGGTTGCGTTGGTACTGTTTTTTTACGTCTCTTAATGCATCCAAAGAACCGCGTTTGTCAAATTTGTTTATTGCTACCAAATCAGCAAAATCAAGCATGTCGATTTTTTCCAATTGCGTTGCAGCACCAAATTCAGGTGTCATTACATATAAAGAGACATCGGAATGGTCCATAATCTCCGTATCGGATTGCCCAATTCCAGAAGTCTCCAGAATTATAATGTCATAATTTGCCGCTTTGATTACTTGAATCGCATCAGCAACATATTTAGACAAAGCCAAATTCGATTGACGAGTAGCCAATGAACGCATGTAAACACGGGGATTATTGATTGCATTCATTCGGATTCTGTCACCTAGAAGTGCTCCACCGGTTTTTCTTTTGGATGGGTCAACCGATATTAATCCGATAGTTTTTTCGGGGAAATCGATTAGAAAACGACGTACTAGTTCATCTACCAACGAAGATTTTCCTGCTCCGCCCGTTCCTGTAATTCCTAGAACTGGAGTTTTACAATCCAGATTCTTTTTTTGGATGGCTTCCAATGTTTTGGCTGCAATATCGGGGAAATTCTCAGCTGATGATATAATGCGGGCAATTGCTTTTGGATTTTTCTCTTCTAAATGATTAATTTCATCCGTTAGTTTATCTCCAACCGGATAATCGGATTGTTGTACTAAATCGTTTATCATTCCCTGCAATCCCATTGCACGTCCGTCATCCGGAGCATAAATTCTCGTAATTCCGTACGCTTGCAATTCGGCTATTTCAGACGGCAGAATTACGCCTCCACCACCACCAAATATCTTGATTTGCCCTGCTCCTTTTTCTTGAAGCAAGTCATACATGTATTTGAAATATTCGTTATGTCCTCCTTGATAGGAAGTTATAGCGATTGCATTTGCATCTTCTTGGATAGCTGTGTTTACAACTTCTTCGACACTGCGGTCGTGACCTAAATGGATCACCTCAACACCTGTAGACTGAATAATTCTACGCATGATGTTGATTGCGGCATCGTGACCGTCAAAAAGAGCTGCAGCGGTTACAATTCTTACTTTATTGTTAGGGATATATGGTTTTTGTTGTTCCATTTTATGAATATGATAATTTAAGACTGCAATTTACAATTTTATTTTAAAAATAATTTGATGTTGCTGCTGGTTGTTAATAAATAAGGAAGAATTTTGTTACCTAGCCCCGATTGAAGCGGCATCCCTCGCTTTTTTTGGCGAGGATACAGCGGAAAGCGGGACAAATTACGATTAATAAAACCAAAATTTGTGCTCCTAAAGAATAGTTGGCTTTGTTTTTGAATAAACAGTATTTTTACAAATGCCAAATGGCAAACACACGAAGTAAACTAATAAAATAATTACGATGAAGAAAATTTTAATTTTAGCGGTAGCAATTTCCCTTTCGAGTTGTGCCGAAATGCAACAAGTTTTGAATCAATTCCCCCAAACACAAGGAATTGGTGGTGTGGATATTGCTGGTGGTTTAAAAGAAGCGTTGAATAATGGGATTTCCAAACAAGTGACAAAATTGACTACCACCGATGGTTTTTACAGAAATGAAGCCGTGAAAATTTTATTGCCGGAAGAATTGAGAAAAGTAGACGCGGGTTTGAGAAGAATTGGATTAAGCTCTTTGGCTGATGAAGGTCTTAAAGTATTGAATCGTGCTGCTGAAGATGCGGTGAAGGAAGCGACTCCAATATTTGTAGACGCCGTTAGAAACATGACTTTTATGCATGCCAAAACGATTTTGATGGGAAATGAAAGTTCCGCTACGAATTATTTACAAAACAGCACTTCGACTGCTTTGTACGGAAAATTTAATCCTGTGATTAAAAATTCATTCACTAAAGTAGGTGCCGATAAAGTTTGGACCAACATTATTACAAAATACAACAGCATTCCTTTAGTGAATAAAGTGAATCCTGACTTGACGGATTATGTTACCAATCAAGCACTGAATGGCGTTTTTAAAATGGTTGCCATTGAGGAGAAAAACATTAGAACCAATATAAGTTCAAGAACATCTGTTTTATTGCAGAAAGTTTTTGCAATGCAGGATAACAGATAGATTGAAATTTGGCTGTTTTTTTTTAACAAAAAACAGCCAAATTATACTTTTTATAAAAACAAATATGCTTAGATCTGTAAATACAGATCACGCTAAAAAACGAAGCTGAAAGAAACACATAAAATGCAAAAAATTACAATCCTAATCCATTGCAAAGATCAAAAAGCAATTATTGCCTCCGTTACGAATTATATTGCCTCTATTGATGGTAATATAATTTATCTTGACCAACATGTAGATGCGGATGAAAATGTATTTTTCATGCGTTTGGAATGTGAATTCAATGCTAAAAACTGGGATATTCACGCTATTAAAACTGATTTTCAAGCCAATCTAGCAACCCCGTTTAGCATGTCCTGGGAAATGTATACCCAAGACGAAAAACCAAAAATGGCTTTGTTTGTTTCTAAATATGACCATTGTCTGTATGATATTTTAGGACGCTACAGCGCTGGTGAATTGCCTCTTGAAATTCCTTTGATCATAAGTAACCATGAAGAATTAAGATCAGTGGCGGAACGTTTTTCAATTCCGTTTCATTATGTTCCTTTTACTAAAGATATTAAGGCCGAAGGCGAACAAAAGCAGTTGGATTTACTGAAACAATATAATGTTGATTTTATTGTTTTGGCACGCTACATGCAGATTATCACACCCAATTTGATTGCGCAATACAAGAATCAAATTATCAATATTCATCATTCCTTTCTTCCAGCATTTCCCGGAGCAAAACCCTATCATTCGGCTTTTAAACGAGGTGTAAAAATCATTGGTGCCACCAGTCATTATGTAACCGAAGGATTGGATGAAGGTCCGATTATCGAGCAAGATATTGCCCGAGTTTCACACAGTCATTCTATAGAAAATTTTATTATGAAAGGGCGCGATCTGGAACGCATGGTTTTAGCGAGGGCCATAAAACTGCATGCCGAAAGAAAAACAATGGTTTATGACAATAAAACGGTGGTGTTTTTATAAATCCTCACCTCTGCCCTCTTCTTCGGAGAGAAAGAAATAATCGATCACGATTACTAAAAAAATGCTCGCTTTTGTTGAGCATTTTATATTTAAATTCTACATCATCTTTATCTTTCTAGTAAGTCAATATCAACGCCTGATCCGGTAGCAATTCGAGCACCTAAACGTCCGTCAACTCGATACCAATGACACAATTAACGGTTTACTATTTTGTCTTTTTTAAAACCGTCAATGCCAGACATGTGAGCAATACCACTGTGTATCGTATTTTGTTGTTACTCTGGAGTCATGATTTTAAATAAATTTCCCCGTTGCGTTCAATGATCATTTTCTCCTTCGCAATTTCTGTCGTACTAACCCGCAAAATCACTAAAAATTTCCATTAGTGGTTCTTTATATGCTTGGTCAATTTTGATAGCATCAAAACTATTTGGTAAACAATTCGGATTACTGCCGCCATTCCCATTCACTCGCATTTGTCCATTCCGCTGATAATTATGGGTTGCAAATGGACAACGGTTTACCGAAATTTGCTCATAATTGGTTCCCAAACGATGGCGTTGCGCATCAGGATAGAACAAGAGTCTTCCTTGCAACATTTTATCAGGTGAATGTCCAATTTCGTCAACCGCATGCGCCATTGCAAATGCAACTTGCTCAATATCTTAAGAATAATTATGTGGATTTTGATTTAAATTTAAAAAACCAACGTTAATCTACTGAAAATCGTCTTGAGGCCACAAATTCTTTATATCAAATGGATTTAAATAATAGTTTTAGGAATTCGCTTGTTCTTCGGTCATGATTTGAATCTGCAAATTCCATTGTGGAAAATCTCCAACAGCAATATTTTTAAACAAATCGCGCTGTGCAAAATCCATATCATGCAATTTCATTTCGGCTGTTTCTTCAATCATAAAATTCCTAATTCCTTGTGCGGTTTTAAAATGAAATTTAACATAAGTGCGTTCATTCACAGCATTAATTATCGAAAAAATATGATCCTAAAAATCGCGCATTTGAATTTAGCCATAAGGTGTTCTTCTGTCCTACATTGAAATCAACACCCGTTGCTTACTCTCAAGATTTAACGACCAGTAATCCCACATTATCGTTAGCAATTTGATACTAATATGCGGAAATCGTTTTTAGGTATGAATAAAATCACCACTTTTTTAGGATTTTTGACAAAGAAAACACGCGCATTATTGCCCACTAAATCCCAATTGTCGTCTTCGGTATAAAACTTTATGCCAAAACCCAGTTGATCTCTTTTCTTATCCGCTGAACCTCTTTCGCGCCACAGCACCGATATTTTACCAAAAATTTAAATAATTTTCACAAATTAAATATTTATTTATATTGCAAACCTATCTGATTATCTATGCTAAGAAATAAATTAAAGTAGCAAGTATCTTTTTTATTTACTACTGGACACTGAGCATCGAAAATTGAAAACGGAGCACTTATGAACTATCTCAAAACCACATCCTTCACTACATCACGTCTTAATTCCTCATTAATCATAGCAACAATTTTGGACTTTCCGTGGCTTAATTCTTCCCGTAAAACGGACGAAGTTAACTCTACATACAACGTACTTCCTTTCAAAACTACATTGTTCGTATAACTGTTGACACCATTGCCCATTAGATTTTTCCACGCGTCTTTCACGTCAATTTGATCCATTCCGGGTTGCAGTTTATTCACTTGGATAATTTGTTTCAAAACATCCCCTATCGTACTCTGATTATTTAGTCGTTTTGCCATCGCCCAGTAAATTTATCGGAGTTGCTTTTTTGTAATGATATTCTATTTTTTCCTTATTCAACAGCACTAATTCTTCCGCTGACAAGGCAATCAATTCTTCACTCCACTTCATGTACGGTGTCGAATAGTCCAAGAATACTTTTCCGCCATCAAATCGAACCGTTACGTTTTCATAAGCATCATTCACTAAAAAAGTCCCGTCCAATTGCGGCATCACTTTCTTCCGAATCCCTTTACTTTTCTCTATTTCAAAATAATCATATACTTCGTTCACCTTGTATTCCTTATCCTTTATGGAATCAAAAACAACCTTTTCAACCTCCCAATATCCGTTTATTTTTGAAATATCTTCTGGTTTTATCTTTTGCTGACAAGCCACAAAAAGAAATGCTATCAAAAGAATGCTGTAAGTTTTTTTCATCTAATTATTATTTTTTAGGAGCTGTTTCCTGCTTTCCGCTTCAATCTTTGTATCCGCAAAAAAAGCGGCTAAAAAGGATTTCCGCTTCAATCAGGGCTAGGTAATTTGAGGAAACAACAACTTTATTTTATACTACAAAGTTACTCTTATTAAATTCAAAGAAAACAAAAATAGCAGAAACACATTAAACTATTTTCTATATTTTTGGTCTTAAACAAATTAGAAATAAATCAGTAGCAAGATGTCAAAAATAATTTACTGTTTCCTCATCTTACTATTTTGTAGTGGCTGCAGTTCCGATACTGTTGAACCAAATCCAACTCCAACGCATACAGAAACGTTCTATTTACCACCTTTAACAAACACAACTTGGGAAACAAAATCAATAGCGAGTTTAGGTTGGAAACAAATTGCCGTACAACCGCTATTGGATTATTTGGAACTCAAAAATTCAAAATCTTTCATCATTCTTGTCAACGGTAGAATCGTAATGGAACAGTATTTCAACGGTAATGACGCCAATGCTTTTTGGTATTGGGCTAGCGCCGGAAAAACGCTGACATCAGCTGTAACAGGAATTGCACAACAAGAAAACCTAATCAAAATCAACAATAAAGTTTCGCAATACATAGGAACTGGTTGGACGAGTTTGCCTTTAGCCAAAGAAAATTTGATTACAAACAAACATTTACTAACTATGACTTCCGGATTAGATGACAGCACGGATGACGTTAATCCAGCAAACCTAAAATATAAAGCGGATGCAGGAATACGTTGGGCGTATCATAATGTATATGTAAAATTACAGGATGTGATTGCTTTAGCCAGCGGTCAAACTTGGAATACCTATTTCAGTACCAAATTAAAAAATAAAATAGGAATGGAAGGCGCATGGTTTCAATTAAGTACTAATTCTGTTTATGGAAGTAATACTCGCTCCATGGCACGCTTTGGCTTGTAAATCTGCAACAAAGGAAAATGGGAAAGCAACACGAGAGTGAATGAGAACAATTTAAATGAAGCTACAAACACTTCACAAACTATAAATCTGGGATACGGCTATTTATGGTGGCTAAATGGAAAATCAAGCTATCATTTACCACAAAGTCAACTGCAATTTAATGGCAGTTTAATACCAACAGCACCAGCCGATATGTTTATGGCACTGGGGAAATACGATCAAAAAATCTATATTATTCCAAGCAAAAAAATGGTCGTCATCAGAACGGGAGATGCTGCAAATCCAAATAATCCAACTTTTACTTTATCCGATTTTGATGAAATTTTGTGGCAAAAAATTAGTGCTTTATACCAATAAACTTACTTAGTTTTCAAACGTTTCATAAAACCTAAAACAAAGAAAATCAAACCAATTATTAATAAAAAATAATAGAAACCAAGACTTTTGTCTCGAATAAGATTGGCCACAATAAAAGAAACAATACTTATAAAATAAAAATAAATTGGGTTACTATTTTTGATAGAAGAAAAATTCATTCCTGTTATTATTTAAAAAAACTATCTACAAACTCGTATTTATTAAAAACCTGAAGATCCTCAATTCCTTCTCCTACACCAATATACTTTACAGGAATTTGAAACTGATCCGAAATTCCAATTACTACGCCACCTTTTGCAGTTCCGTCTAGTTTAGTAACGGCTAAACAAGTAACTTCTGTAGCAGCTGTAAATTGTTTTGCTTGTTCAAAAGCATTCTGACCGGTTGATCCATCCAAAACTAATAATACATCATGTGGCGCATCATTAACAATTTTTTGCATCACTCGTTTTACTTTGGTCAATTCGTTCATTAAATTAATTTTATTGTGCAAACGTCCTGCAGTATCGATGATTACGATATCAGCATTTTGTGCCACTGCTGATTGTAAGGTATCAAAAGCTACCGAAGCCGGATCACTTCCCATATCTTGACGAACAATAGGAACGCCTACTCGATCCGCCCAAATTTGCAATTGATCGATGGCAGCGGCCCGAAAAGTATCGGCAGCACCAAGAACCACATTATAACCTGCTTTTTTAAATTGATAAGCTAATTTACCAATGGTAGTCGTTTTTCCAACACCATTAACACCAACTACCATTAAAACATAAGGCTTAGTCTGAATTGGAATTACAAATTCGGTTGCTTCGCCAGAATTGGTCTCGGATAACAAAGCCGCAATTTCTTCCCTAAGAATTTGATTAAGTTCTTCTATACCAAGATATTTATCGGAAGCAACACGACTTTCAATTCTGGCAATAATCTTTAAGGTTGTATTCACACCAACATCTGAGGCAACTAAGATTTCCTCTAAATTATCTAAGACTTCATCATCCACTTTTGACTTTCCTGCAACCGCTTTGGTTAACTTCGAAAAGAAATTTGTTTTTGATTTTTCAAGACCTTTGTCTAATGTTTGCTTCGCCTGTTCGCTTAGGCTCGGGTCTTTTTTCTCTGATGAAAATATTCTTTTGAAAAAACTCATTGTGTAAATAGTATTAAGAATGAAGTATTTAAGTCCAAAGAACTTATACGCTTTCTGCCCGTAAATATAGAAAATAAAAAAGCTACTTTCGAATGAAAGTAGCTTTTCTATATAATATGAATGTTGATTATTTCTTTTTCAAGAATTCATCAACTGATTCAGGAGTCATAATAGATTCTACGAATGTATATGCACCTGTTTTTGGAGATTTCACCATTTTGATGGCTTTTGATAATCTCTTAGAAGATGTTTGTAACGATGCTACGGTTTTCTTTGCCATGATTCAAATGTTATTTAAATTTAAATAAAATTTTCAAATGTTGATCATTTGACACTTTTATTCAAATCTCTAATTATTACTTAATTTCTTTGTGAACAGTTACACGTTTCAAGATTGGATTAAATTTTTTAATCTCTAATCTGTCCGGAGTATTCTTTTTGTTCTTTGTAGTTATGTATCTTGAAGTTCCTGCAACACCTGAAGTCTTGTGCTCAGTACATTCTAAAATTACCTGGATTCTATTACCTTTCTTTGCCATCTTGCTATTTTTTTATTTTGGAATGGATTATTTAATAAATCCTTCTGACTGTGCTTTTTTCAAAACCGCAGCAATTCCATTTTTATTAATTGTTTTTATCGTAGATGCAGCTACTCTTAGAGTAATCCATCTATCTTCTTCTGGAAGATAAAAACGCTT
The DNA here is from genome assembly GCF_900112975.1 of Flavobacterium xueshanense. Taxonomy (GTDB): domain Bacteria; phylum Bacteroidota; class Bacteroidia; order Flavobacteriales; family Flavobacteriaceae; genus Flavobacterium; species Flavobacterium xueshanense. Next base: position 81,565 of record NZ_FONQ01000008.1, read on the forward strand.
TTTAACTAAGTTTACAGAAAATTTTCTCTTAGTTTTGTTCATAGCGTGAGAAACGTTATTTCCTACCATCGCTCTTTTACCTGTAAGGTCACAAACTCTTGACATTATACTTATCTTTTATCGTTATTCAAAATCAGGGTGCAAAGAAAAGAAAAATAAACCTATTAACCAACAATATTATCGCACATTTTTTAAAATTTCTTTCTGTAACAGTTCCAAACTTTTAATTACCGCTCTATCTATCACTTTTTCACGGGGTTGACCAAAATTAAATTCTTCAACAATTATTTCATTTGGAGTGGCCAATGCAATAAAAACTGTTCCAATTTCTGCATTTGAGTCCCCTTTTGAAGGTCCGGCATTTCCTGTTGTCGCAATTGCATAATCTGTTTTCATCATCGCTTTCACATTCAAAGCCATCGCTGAAACTACTTCTCGGCTTACGACAGAATATTCTTTTATCAAGCTTTCAGCAATACCCAAAACATCAATTTTAACCTCTGTTGCATAGGAAATCACACTTCCTTTAAAATATTTTGAAGAACCTGAAACTGATGTTAAAACTTCAGCAATCTTACCTCCTGTACAACTTTCGGCAGTCGAAATAGTTTTGTTTTGTTTTCCCAGCAACCTTCCTACTACCACTTCAATAGTTTCATCATCATTGAAACCAACAATAATATCATTAATTATTGCATCTAATAATTTTACATTTTCATCAAGAGCCGTTTCTAATTTTTCCTTATCAGTTCCTCGTGCAGAAAGACGCAAACGAACTCTTCCCGGACTTGGTAAATAGGCTAATTTAATGAATTCAGGAAGATTATTTTCCCAGTCTTCTATGCGTTCCGCCACCAGACTTTCGCCCTGTCCGTAAGTAAGAATTGTTTTATGGATAATATAAGGACGTTTGTATTCCCGAATTACTTTTGGGATGATTTCATGCTCCACCAGATATTTCATTTCATAAGGAACTCCGGGAAGCGAAATAAAAACGGTATTTTCCTTTTTCATCCACATTCCTGGCGCGGTACCCACCTGATTGTGAAGAACTGTACATTTTGACGGAACCAATGCCTGGTCTCTATTGATTTGCGATGCAGTTCTGTTCATCACACGCTCAACAAGCTCAATTACGTGCTTCTCGACCGCTTCATCAATGACTAGTTCATCTTCAAAATAATCACAGAAAGTTTTCTTGGTCACATCATCTTTTGTTGGCCCTAAACCACCAGTTATAATCACTAAATCTACTTTGTTTTGAAGCGAAGCAAACGTATCCAAAATATGTTTTTTATCATCACTTATCGAAATCATTTCGTTGATTTCCACACCGATTTTATCTAATGATTTGGCTATAAAGCCAGAGTTTGTATCGACAATTTGGCCTATTAAAATTTCGTCACCAATAGTAACTATAGTTGCTTTCATTTTTTTGGAATATTTTTTTTGTGAGATTGCAATCTAAAAAAAGGATTTTGTGAACTAGTACATTCCGATTTTTTTTGCGTGCGGGATAAAAGTGAAAATCCTCCCGATTTTTATTCGTAAGATTACTTCACCTAACAATTATTTTCATAGAAGTTATATGAACTTCGTTTGCAACGGATAGCCCGACCAGGCTGTAACGATAGTGAAAGCGTGGTCACGCCCCAATATTACAAATTAAAGTCTTTTTTAATTTCTTTGATAGCGTCGTTGACTTGTTTTTTTACGCTCTTAAAAGTTTCTTTGATATCTTTCTTTTTACCTTCGGCTTTGGTCCAGGCTTCTATTTGAAGAATCTCTTCAAAAGCCACATTTAAACCCATCAAATCTAAGGTTGGTTTTATCTTGTGCGCATAAGCATAAGCATGCTTGTGGTCTTTCTTTTTAATTCCTTCTTTTATTTGTTGTAAATCATCTGGAACTTCGGTAACAAATAAAGTCAAAATTTCATTTACAAATTCAGGATCGTTGTCTGAAAGTGCGTACACTTTTGATAGGTTGTAATTTATAGCCATTATTTTACTTGTATTCTAAATAGTTGTTGTCCTTCTAAAAATCCTTCCAAAACGTCGTCTGGCTTAACGGCAGCGACTCCTTCCGGGGTTCCTGTAAAAATAATATCGCCAATTTTTAACGTAAAAAACTGAGAAACATACGAAATGAGTTCGTCAATTTTCCACAGCATAAAACTAGAATTGCTTATTTGTACTGTCTTATTATTGTTGGTTAATTCAAAAGTAATATTTTCTAATGAACTAAATTGATTTTTTGGCAAAAATTCACCTATAACCGCCGAGCCGTCAAATGCTTTTGCTTTTTCCCAAGGCAACCCTTTTGCTTTTAATTTATCCTGTAAATCGCGAGCAGTAAAATCAATTCCCACACTGATTTCTTCATAATATTTATGCGCAAATTTAGGTTCGATGTATTTCCCCACTTTACTTATCTTGACAATAATTTCAATTTCATGGTGCACATCTTCCGAAAATTCCGGAATTACAAATGGGTGTTGTTTCAATAAAATTGCCGAATCCGGCTTCATGAAAACTACTGGTTCCGTGGGTCTTTCGTTATGCAATTCCTCTATGTGATTGGTATAATTTCTACCGATGCAGATTATCTTCATAAATTTAGTATTCAGTTATCAGTCGCAATTATCAGTCGCAGCTTACAAATTGAAAACTGAGGCTGCGATTGAAAACTTATTTCGTGTTCAGTTTTCTTAATTTTATTGCCGTTAAAACTTTTTTGGTGTACAACGGAAAATCAGCATTTTGAATCCAACTGAAATAACCGGGTTCTGTTTCTAAAATTTTATCCACTTTTACTCCTTTGTGTTTTCCAAAAGTAAAAATTTCTTCATTGTCTTTATCAAAAGCAATCATTCCGGCAAAATCAGCAATTTTCTTTCTTGTTGTAAACTCTGATAATAATTTCATGTCGTTTTCCAGTTCCGGATAACGGTCCAGTTGTGCTTTCAAAATTTCGTAAGTGGCCATGGTATCTGCTTCTGCTGAATGCGCATTTTCAAGCGTTTTTCCACAATAAAATTTGTGTGCTGCACTTAATGTTCGTTCTTCCATTTTATGAAAAACTGTTTGCACATCTACTGAAACCCTCCCTTTCATATCAAAATCTACTCCGGCACGTAACATTTCTTCTGCCAATAACGGAATATCAAAACGATCTGAATTAAATCCAGCCAAATCACTGTCTTTCATCATATTGTAAACTTGCGACGCTAGTTCATTAAAAGTAGGTTCATTTGCCACTTTTTCATCCGTGATGCCATGAACAGCCGTTGTTTGCGGCGGAATTGGAATTGTTGGATTTACCAGCCATGTTTTGCTTTCTTTGTTTCCGTTGGGAAAAACTTTGAATATTGAGATTTCTACAATTCTATCTTTTCCAATGTCAATTCCTGTGGTTTCAAGATCGAAAAAGCAAATTGGTTTATTAAGTTTAAGTTCCATTTTAAATTTTTGTGTGGCTACAAATATAGAAATTTGGGTTTAATTTCATTTAAAGTTCAACGTTTAAAGTTCCAGAAAACCTCAAAAAAAGAAAACCCGATTGATTTTTTAAAATCAATCGGGTTTTTATAGTAATTATAAACTTTTAAACATCTCTGTTTACATCAAAAGCTTCTAAGTATTCAGCGACTCTTTTTACAAAACTACCTCCTAAAGCACCATCAACTACTCTGTGGTCGTAGCTGTGAGATAAGAACATTTTTTGACGAATACCAATAAAGTCTCCATCCCTAGTTTCGATTACCGCCGGCATTTTACGGATTGCTCCAAGGGCTAAAATACCCACTTGCGGCTGATTCAAAATTGGCGTACCAAAAACACTACCAAAAGTCCCCACATTGGTAACCGTATACGTACCGCCTTGAGTATCGTCCGGTTTTAGTTTTCCAGCTTTTGCACGACCTCCTAAATCATTTACCGCTTTGGCCATTCCAACTAAATTTAGCTGATCTGCATTTTTAATAACAGGAACAATTAAATTTCCGTTTGGTAACGAAGCTGCCATTCCAAGGTTAATATTTTTCTTTTTGATAATATAATCGCCATCCACAGAAATATTCATTCCTGGAAAATCTTTTATCGCTTTCGCAACTGCTTCCATAAAAATTGGCGTATAAGTCAACTTCTCTCCTTCTCTCTTTTCGAAAGCATTTTTATTTTTCTCTCTCCATTTTACAATGTTCGTCACATCGACTTCAATGAACGACTGAACGTGAGCTGAAGTTTGCACCGAAGCTACCATGTAGCCCGCAATCAGCTTGCGCATTCTGTCCATTTCTATAATTTCATCACCACCACTTACAGAAACCGGAGCTGCTTTTTGAGCGACTGGAGCTGCAACTGGTTTTTGAACTTCCGCCACCGAAGCTGCAACAGCTGTCGGTTGGCTTGCTCTATTTTTTACGTAGTCTAAAATATCATTTTTAGTTACTCTTCCCTCTTTTCCTGTTCCGGAAATTGCTGTTAATTCTGCAACAGAAACCCCTTCTTCTTTAGCAATATTTTTCACCAATGGCGATAAGAATTTTTCAGAATCAGAGAAATCTACTGGAGCTGCGACACTTTCTTTAGCGGCATCCACTGTTTTTGTCACTTCGGCAACAGCCTCTGGGGCAGCCTCTTCTTTAACAATTGACACAAGTTCTCCGCTTTCGGTTTCAATAATTGCGATAGTTTGACCCACTTGAACCAAATCGTCTTTTCCAAACAATTGTTCCACCAAAATTCCAGAAACTTCGCTTGGCACTTCACTGTCTACTTTATCAGTAGCAATTTCAAGTACGGCTTCGTCAGCTTCAATTCTGTCTCCAACTTCTTTTAACCAGTTTGTAATAGTTGCCTCTGCAACGCTTTCTCCCATTTTTGGAAGTTTTAATTCAAATCTTGCCATATTGTTAACCTCAAAGGTGATATTGATTTTCAGTTTGCGAAATTACTAAATATTTCAAATATAAATTACATTAAATGCAATTTTTTACTCTATTTCTATAATCTCACCTCTCTCATTACTATTGTTACTTCCTATTAAAAAATTAGCGTTTTTTGGTATAATTTTAAAGGTAAATCCTTTATTACTTGAATATTTGAGAATTTCTATACACTCTTTGAAAGTTATGAATTCGTTATCCAAAATAACTTCTGCACTTGCTTTGCTTTTAACAAAAGACGAAATTACCATTTTTTCTGTTTTTAAATCGTGAAACTGGACTTTATTTTGTAAAATCAAACGCAGTTTTTCTACTAATTTTTCGTTCGCCGAATACAAAAAATATGATTTTGGAGTTGTTTTTAATCCGAAATTTCGGAAAGGTTTTCCTTGAAACATTTTTACCAAAGAGAAAAAGACAATTCCCAGTTTCATAAAAAGCGAGAATAACACAGATCCCGTCCCAAAACCTCGGGATCGAGGATTAAAATGTTTTTTGTAAAAGAAATTCATAGCTTCTTGGAAACGCTTCATGTACGTTTCGTCTTTTACCGTACTTTCTCCTTTATAGTGGATTATAGTAGTTTCATGGAAATAATAATTCGACTTTCCTTTTTGCAAAATTCGATACGACAAATCAATATCGTCAGAGTACATGAAACAGTCTTCATCAAATCCGCCCACGTCAAGATACAAATCTCTTTTCAGGAACATAAAAGCACCCACTAGAATGTCTGTTTTTCCTGTTTGGTTTTCATTTAAATGTTGCGCATAATATTTCCCAAATGTTCCTGACTTTGTAAATAATTTATACAAACCCGTGATTTTAGTAAAAGCAACCCAAGGAGTCGGAACGCCACGTTTGCTTTCGGGCAGAAAATTTCCGGCTCCGTCAATGAGTTTACAACCCACGATTCCTAAATCCGCTTGTTGTTGGGCGAAAGCCAATACTTTTATAAAGGTATCTTCCGCGACAACAGTATCCGGATTGAGAATGCAAATATATTCGCCTTTGGCTTGGGCTACGCCAATGTTATTTCCTTTCGGAAAACCTAGATTTCCTTTGTTTTGAATGAGTTTTACATTTGGAAAACGTTGTTTCATCATCGCACAACTATCATCGGAAGAATAATTATCGATTATAATGATTTCGCCGTCAATGGTTTCTAACGCGCTTTGAACGCTTAAAACACATAGTTCGAGAAAATACCGAACGTTGTAATTGAGGATGATGACGGATAGTTGCATCGGACAAATATAATTATAACTTGCCAATTAGAAAAGTAGAAAACTATCCTACTATTTTTATTTATACTTCTTCACTCGAATAGGTTTCTAACTTCCCTTCGCACAATTGATGTAAAGCCTCGTGAATTTCTTAAGTATATTCTTTTTCGGAAATTGGGTTTCCTTGTGCGTCATAACCACAAAATTTAGGAGAGATGTTCTTATTTTTTATTCTTTTAGGAAAATAATTTTGATAGACAAAGTTAAACCAAAGGTTCCACTTTTAGGTTTACGGAATAATTAACCTAAACCATATTTAAAACATGAAAAAAATCAAACAATTATTATTTATTGCAGTTCTTGTCCTTTGTTTTGCGCCAAATGCCTTTGCTCAATATCAAGCTCCAGGAAATTTTGGATTCACATCTGTATTAGACGGTGCACCACCTGCACCAGGAGCTTATTATATGGGCTACCTTTCTCATTATAGCGGATCTATAAATGATACAAATGGAAAAACAGTTAGACCAAATGGAACAGATCCAATAAAAGTAAATACAGCATTGGCTATAATCAACAGACAATAAGATTACGCTCCAATGAAAAAAGATCATTGACATCTTGCCAATGGAAACTGATACGCGCGAATTTGCAGCCATCGAAAGTGGCAATTGGTTTTTTCATTGTCATATTTTATATCACATGATGAGCGGAATAGATTGCCCCGAAAAAGTTAGACACTATTTGGGTATTTTTTTATGGAAAGAAAAGTCAAGTATGATCATGCGTTTAAGCTTGAATGCGTAAAATTAGCATTAGAAAAACATTATTCTTGCAATAATGTTTCTATTGAAAAGGGTTTAGAAAGATCAAACCGTCGCAAATGGATTGGATTTTATAAAGAATATTGAGCCATTGGTTTGTTGCTTAGAAAGAGAAAGATACCATCGAGGTATTAGCAAAAAAAATACGAGTTGCTGCCCAACCAAATTTCAATGTGGAAGGCGGAAGCCATACGGAATCTTTCTGCGGTTTTTTCTGCAGAAAAAACGGTCGTTGCCAAAGATAAAATTCCAACAGAGAAACTCTATGCTCGAATAGGTGAGCTGACTTTGGAGAATGACTTTTTAAAAAAAAAGTCTGGGTTAGTATCCATCAGTGAACGAGTGAAAATGGTCGATACCCAAAATAAATTGAGCATTGTCAAACAATGTCGATTATTAGAAATTCATCGCGGCGGTCTTTACTATATAGCAAAACAGGAAAGTTTAGAGAACTTGAAAATAATGCAATTACTAGACCAACAGTATTTGCTAAAATCCTTCAAATATTCCTAATCCGAAAAGAGCAAAATCATATTTTACGGGGTCATGTGCGTCAAGTAATCTTAAACTAGTATCCAATTCTAATAAAGCTTTAGAATCATTTTGTTTTCTGGTTAACAAGCCTAATTTACGAGCTACATTGCCAGAATGAACATCAAGTGGGCATGAAAGCTTGGAAGGGGAAATATTGTTCCAAATTCCTAAGTCTACACCAGTATTATCATTTCTAACGAACCACCTTAAACACATATTGATTCTTTTTGCAACTGAGCCTTTGTATGGGTCAGCTACATGTTTTCGTGTTCTAATTAAATGTGGAATTTCAAAGAAAGCTTCATTAAGAGCATGTATCGCTGGTTGTAAAGAAGTGTCTATTTGATTGTCTGTAAAAATTTGTTGTAAACCACCTTTGTTAGTATATATGTGTTTTAAAGCTTTTATAAAATGAATTAAATCAACTGAATTAAATGTACGGTGAACAAAACCTTCCAATTGTTCCAGTTGATAATCATTATGACTCATAATAAAGTCATAGGGAGAATCACCTAACATATCCATCATACGATGACCATTTTTAGTTATCATCTTTCGATTTCCCCATGCTATTGTTGAAGCTAAAAATCCAGCAATTTCAATATCTTCTTTTAAAGAATAACGATGAGGAACACTTATAGGGTCTGGTTCAATAAAGTCACTCGTGTTATATTGAAGGACTTTTGAATCTAAAAAATCTTTTAACTCCTCTTTACTTAATTCTCTCATTTCGTTGTGAATCCTTTGTATATAGGCAAATATAAGTTAATTCATGGAACAATTTAAGGCTACCTTATTTAACTGCATCAACATTTATCTCCGTTGGATGATTCGCCAAGACAATAAAGGAGTCGATTTAGGAATCTGGAAAAGTATTTCAACAGCTTCATTATCTTGTCCTTTGGACGTACATTCCGGAAATGTGGCACGCAAATTAGGTGTTTTGACCCGAAAAGAAAATGATGGCAAAGCATTATCAGAATTAGATTTAAAACTTCGTGAATTTGATGCAAAGGACTCCGTAAAATACGATTTTGCCTTAATTAGATTAGGGATTTTCGAAGGATTTTAACTTCCCCGAAAGTTAATTTGTTGTTTGTATAATTTTTATTTATATATTTAGGCCTAAAGCTGTTTTAGAATAGTCCCCACTATTTTATTTACAACCAATGCCCTTACAAAAATCGAACTTAAACTGAACAAAAACATGAAAACCTACCTGAATGTTTTGCTGCGAAATAATATTGATATCAACATTATTTTCCGAACTGAATTAATATTTTTTAGTACCTTAAAAAATTTAATAACTAAATTTAATTTTCCCAATAATTCTTTTTATATACTCAAGTTATCCAATGATTTGATTCGGCATTTTGTCAAACATCATTCGCTTTTTTCTTTTCCCAGCTTTCAGCTGTTACTTTATCTAAAAAATAATGGATTTGGAAACAAAGACAAAATTAATGATTACTTCAAAACAAGTCTTTCTTATAACAGTTTATATTAGTTTAAAACAAAAATTATAAGTAGGCCTTCATCGCGATGGATATAATCTTTGTTTAATTACTTTAATAATTTACTGAAATCAACAAGTTTTAAATAACTTCATTAAATAATTAAAAGTCAGAAACTATTGTTGATGGCTTTTCGTAGATATAGATGTTAGGTATTAGACCAATCATTCCTATTTGGCATTCCCAAGTAAAATAAATTAGAGATTCAATCCATGATAAAAAAATTACTTAGAGAAAAACTACAAAACAAAATTGCAGAAGTTATAAATTTTTACCAATTTATTTTAAAGCACTTATCGTTTATATTTTTACCAGAATTAAAATTAATGTTCCATGAGTGATCCCAAAAAAATTGTCTTAGCAGAGGATAATTCTATTTTTTTGTTGTTACTCAAATTTAGATTAGAAAAAGAGGGTTATAAAATCCTGACCGCTGTGGATGGCAAAGAAGCAATTGAATTAATTGAAGAACACAGTCCAGAATTAATTTTGACCGATATTATGATGCCTTTCATCAGCGGATTAGAGGTTATTAGTCATGTAAGAAACAAACTGAACATGCAAACTCCTATCATTGTTTTTTCATCAGCCGGTCAAGAGGAAATAGTCCTGAAAGCATTTGACTTAGGTGCTACTGATTTTATGAGTAAACCTTTAAGCCCCAATGAACTGGTCATTAGAGTAAAAAGATTACTGCCCTAATAGTTTAAATTACCTGATATTATAACATGAATACAAATTACTATTTGATTGATTATTTTAATGAATCGCCATCTATTATTCAAGTAGCATGGAGCATTAGTGGTGTGTTTTTCGTAATTATCACTCCATTGATTCTTTATCTAAAGTTTTTGAGAGGACATTTGAGAAAAAAAGAAAGAGTAACAGCTGAATTTGAGAATGATTTTGAATCGTCTCTTATTAACTATTTGTATTCCGGAAATGAAGAAGAGGAAATCAGTTCAGAGCAGAAAGTAATTATTAATCAATTAAAAGAATGTATTAAAGACCCGTTCAGACGAAAAATTTTAATTGCTGTTTTGTTGAAATTAAAAAATGAAGTTTCAGGGGAAATTGCTGAAGCTATTCAGAAACTGTACTTTCATACGGGTCTTGTCAATTTTGCTTTATCACGATTAAAACATAAAAAATGGTATGTTATTGCTAAAGGAATTCGCGAACTAAAGCAATTTCATGTAAAGGAAGCGCATGATGAAGTTATTGTTCACATCAATCATCCCAGAAGAGAAGTCCGAAAAGAAATGCAATTGTACATGGTCAATTTATTTTATTTTGACGGACTTGATTTTTTAGATGTTTTAGAAACGCAATTATCAGAGTGGGACCAAATTCAATTATTAGAAGTATTGCAGCGATTGGAAAACCAAAATATTTCTAATATCAAATCTTGGTTGAATTCCTCTAATGATTCCGTTATTATTTTTGCTTTAAAACTTGCAAAAATTTACAATCAGTTTGAGGCAAAAGACGAATTGATAAATTTGTTATACCACATTAATAAAAAAATCAGATTAGAAGCTATACATGTATTAAGTTATTTAAATGTCTTAGAAGCCAAAGACATTTTGAAAAATAATATCGAAGGACGAAGCCTGGAGGAACAAATTGCTTTTTTTAAACTGATGGAGGATTTGTATGAACAAACCGATGAGTCTTTTGTAATGAAATACATCCATCACGAAATTTTCGAAATTAAAGTTTCTACTTTAAAAATTTTAAAAGTGCTAAATAGAGAAAGATTCAACCTTCTTAAATTTGAATCTTCTGAGTCTAATTTTTTAAGAATTGTTAATTTCATCGAAAATAATTAAATATGGGAGCAACTACATATCAAATTATTCTTGAGGTAATTCATTATTTATTTTTTATATACAGCATTGCGGCAATCGGATCTTATCTCCTGCTTGCCGCCATTTCTGCTGTGGAGACGGTTGAATACAAACGAAAAAACAGTTTTGTAAATTACAAAGAAATAATGTCCTCAAACATTTCACCTTCTATTTCTATCATCGCACCAGCGTATAATGAAAGTTTGAATATTGTTGAAAACGTGCGTTCCTTATTGTCTAACCACTATGTAAATTATGACGTAATTATAGTAAATGACGGAAGTAAAGATGACAGCTTAGAAAAACTGATTGACGTTTATGATTTGGTACCGGTAAATTATCTCATCAATGAACAAATTCCGACCAAACCCCTCAGAAAAGGAATTTACAAATCAACAAATCCCGCATTTGAAAAACTAATTATCGTTGATAAAGAAAACGGAGGGAAATCTGATGCTTTGAATATGGGACTTAATATAAGCAACAGTAAATATGTAGCTTGTATCGATGTAGATTGTTTATTATTAGAAGATTCTCTTCAAAAAATGATAAAACCATTTCTGGAGATTACTGATAGAAGAGTTATTGCTGCCGGTGGAGTAATCAGAATTTCGAATTCCTGTGTTGTCAAAGACGGTAAATTACATGACGTCAATTTTCCTAAAAAACTATTGGAGCAAGGACAAATTTTAGAATACATTCGTGCTTTTTTATTAGGAAGAATGGCCTGGAGCAGACTCAATGGTTTGTTAGTTATTTCTGGAGCTTTTGGTCTTTTTGATAAAAAAATTGCAATTAGGGTTGGCGGTTACGACACTAAAACTGTAGGAGAAGATATGGAGCTTGTGGTGAGAATGAGAGGCCACATGGAAGAGCTGAAAAAAAAATATAAAGTAGCGTATATTCCTGATCCGTTGTGCTGGACAGAAGCTCCTGATAATTATAAAATATTTATTTCGCAAAGAAACAGATGGACTCGCGGAACTATTGAAACCTTAAGAAGACATCGGAAAATTGGCTTTAATCCAAAATATAAAGCGCTGGGAATGCTGAGTTATCCGTATTGGTTTTTTTTCGAAAGATTGGCACCCGTAATCGAAGTGGTTGGTCTGTTTTATTTTGGAATCCTTATTTTGTTTAATCTAGTACGATGGGATTATTCATTTGCCTTTATCACTTTAGCTTATTTATTTACTGTTTTCTTTTCGCTGATAGCCTTAGTTACTGAAGAATTAACCTATCATCAGTATAAAAAGAAAGGAACGGGTTTTCGCTTATTACGGATCGCTTTTTTAGAACCAATCGTTACTCATCCCTTTATTTTATATGCTGCAATTCGAGGAAATATAGATTACTATTTTAACAAAAAGAAGAAATGGGGAGAAATGACCCGAAAAGGAATGACGAAAGGATAAAACAATAAACCACAGATTAATGAAAGTGAAATTTACTTATAAAGACATTTTAGAATACCTATATGCAACGGTTTCGTTAATCCTTATTTTTTGTCTGTTAAGTTTTATTGAAGTATTCAAAAATTTTGATAAACTGTCATTCGCGTATAAAATATTAAATGATTTTTTCACCGGAATATTAATTGGTTTATTGTTTTTTCCGTTGTATTTAGTATTAAAATACATTAAAAATTCTGTGGCAATAATTGTTATCAAAATACTATTCTCTGTTATTGCACTCATTCAACTTGGACTAATAGGATACAGCATGACGACTCATATTAATCTTGGTGCAGATCTCTTAGGGTATTCATTGAGTGATATGTACACTACTGTTACTGCATCTTTGTCCATTTCATTCCTTCTGTTTTTACCTTTGATAGCTTTGCCTGTTATTTATTTGGCACTGAACTGGTTGTTGCATTTTTTTGGACATAAAATCAACTCTAAAATTTTACTTGCAGCTGTATTCGTTTTTGGAAGTTTAAATTTAATACTTGCCGGAAGCAGTAAACCTGCTACTCAAAACAAATTGAATTTCTTGTTGAGTGACATCATTCGTGCTGAAAATGATAAATCTTTGGCTTCTCAGGGCAATACCACTTTTAAAAAAGAATACCCTTTAGAACAATCCTCAGAAAACATTAAAGATGTTCTGGCTCCATTTTTCAACATCAGCAAAGAGAAACCAAATGTTGTTTTTATAATTGTCGAAGGACTTGGTAGTGATTTTACGGATGATGGTGACTACAAAGGTTTCACGCCTTACCTGGATTCGTTGACATCGAAATCCCTTTATTGGGAGAATTTCGTAAGTACTGCTGGTAGAACATTTGGCGCACTGCCCTCGTTATTAGGTTCGTTGCCTTTTGGCGAAAATGGCTTTATGGAATTGAATCCGTTACCCAAACACAATTCACTTATCAGTATACTGAAATCAAACGGGTACACTACCAATTATTTTTGTGGTGATGAATCCAGTTTTGACAGAAAAAGTAATTTCTTAGAATACAATGGTATCGATAAAATAATAGATATTAATAAATTTGGCCCTGGATACGTTAAAACAAAAGAAAATGCCGGTGGATTTTCATGGGGTTATCCCGATGCTGAAATATATCGTAAAGCATTAACTGAGTTACAAGATAACAAGCAACCCAGGCTGGATATTATAATGACCCTTACCAATCACGAACCATTTGATTTCCCTTCGAAAAAAGTGTACTTAGAAAAAGTGGAACACATTTTAAAAACCAAATCATATTTTGAAAGAAACAAACTAAATGAATACAAAGACATATTTGCCTGTTTGTTGTACACGGATAATTCTATCCAAAATTTCATGGAAGCCTATGCTAAAAGACCTGATTATGTAAATACCATTTTTATAATTACAGGTGATCATAGGCTAATTCCGGTGCCGCTAAAAGATAATTTATCGCGTTTTCATGTTCCTTTTTACATTTATAGCCCCATGCTGAAGAAAACGGCAAAATTCAAATCTATTTCTTCACACAGTGATGTAACGCCAAGTTTAGTTTCTTTCTTAACCAATAATTACAAATTCAATGTATCAGAAAAAACAACCTGGCTTGGTCAGGGACTTGACACTGTGAGACAATTTAGAAATATTCACAATATTCCGTTGATGCGATACAAAGGAAGCATCAATGATTATATTTATAAAGATTATTTCTATTCTGATGGGAATTTGTTTAAAATTGATGAAAATTTCAATCTGAGTGAAACGGACAACGATATGACGGAAACGGTAAGTAGTTCTTTCACAGATTTTAAAAAATTAAATGCCTATTTGACTACAAAAAACAAAATCACCAACGCTGCTTCAAGCTTTATGAAACCTACATATACGTTTACTGCTGAAGAATTTTCGACCATTAAGAAATTAACAAAAGGATTGGATCACGACCACATATTCTTTTTAGCAAGAGATTTAGCATTCAAAAAAGAGCGCGAAAAAGCACTATTATTATGCAATTATATTCTGAATGACCTTCCTAATTATGGCGACGTCAGAACTCTGAAAGGGCGAATATTAGCTTGGGATGGCGATTATAAAAATGCGGAAAAAGAATTATTGGAAGTAATCAACAGAACCCCTTTTTTTGGTGATTCCTATTTAGCGCTGATTGATGTGTATTGGTGGTCAAACCAAAATAAAAAAGCAGTGGCTATTGGCAAACAAGCATTAGACAATCAAATAAATGATGCCGAATTGGGTTATAAATTGGCTCAAGCATACCAAAGAACGAACAACCTTGTCAAATCTAATAAGATTATTGATAGTATCATTAAAAAATATCCCAAAAACAATGACTACCTAAATTTTAAAAAATCTTTAAAATAAATTTAAATTATGCGATATATTAATACGTTAAATATCAGAAATTAACTTTATGTAATTATCTGCAACTAAATAAAAAATAATAACAAGAAATGATAAAAAAATAAAAAACGTCAATAGCATTTACAAAAAATTTATTTGTTGTTGTCGCAATTACAAAAACCAGCAGAAATACAGAAATTGAAATTTGTAAATATATCCCTTAAGGGGAAAACAAAATTATTGTTGAATTTGGCATGGGACATGGAAATATTACAAGAGAAATTCTAAATAATATCTCTTGCACTTCAAAAGTATTTGCTTTTGAAGTTAACAAAGATTTTTGTAAACAAGTGGAAAGTGAAATATCGGATAGCAGATTAGTAATAATTAATGATGGCGCCGAAAACATAAAAAAGCACATCAATGAAAATATTGATTCTGTGATTGGATCAATAACTTTTTCCTTTTTTTCAAAAGAAAAGGGAATGGGAATGGGAATAATTCAGGATTCGTACGATAAATTAGTGGATAACGCGTATTTTAGTCAGGTTTTATAAATAAAGTTTAATTTTAAAAAATTTGAACAAATCTTTAATTAGTGTTCCATAAAGTCCATAAAAAACACTCCCACAGAATATATTTTTCATTGCAAAAAAGAATGTAATTAACATTTTTATAAAAAAAGGAAATAGGAATAAAATTAAAGAAACTATCTTGGCAAACAAGTTTAAAATATATCAAAAAACACAATCTTACTTTTAAAATAAATATGGGAAATAATTACAAAATTAAGTCAACACTCTTATTCTTATATCTTTGGTTATGCATTGGATTCCCTTTGGGTTTGTGGATATTATTAGCAGGACCGTCAAAATGGATGGCCGAATATGCGCGTTCAACAGATATGGAAGTCTCCAAAGAAAATATTTTAGGAAAACTGATTATCATCGTTTATGTAATTGTTGCTTTTTTACTGGCACTTTTCTTTAAAAGAATAATAAAAAAATCAGAAAACAAAGCTGTTAAATTGTTTATCCCGGGAATATTAACGTTGATTCTTATAACTTCAGTCTACATTTTTAGTTTTAACCCTCAATGGCTCATAAGCTATTCTGGAGAAACTGCAACAAAAAATTTAAAAACCCGAGAAGATCAATATAAACAGCTGGAATTTGTTTATGGTTCCTATCCAAATGAAGAAATGATAAAATCCCTCAAGGAAAAAGGATACGACGGAATAATAACATTGCTGCATGAAATGGTAATTCCAGCAGAACCTGCTTTGCTTAAAGACGAAAATGAACTTGCTAAAAAATACGGTATCAAGTTAATTAATATGCCGATGATGCCTTGGATTTCGGAAAATGGGAAAATTCTGCAAGATGCGAAGAAGTTTATTGAAAAGGAGAAAGGACTTTATTATGTACATTGCTATCTGGGGCGCGACAGGGTAAATATTTTTAAATCAGCCGCAAAAAAATTCGGTGTTAAAACCAGTTCAAAAGAAAGAACGAAAATTCGCAAAATAGAAGACCTGCCTACTTGGACCAGGGGGAATTATTTTAAATTGGAAGAAGGAGTTTATTTAACGCCATACCCGACTGATGATGAATACACCATGTTTGTTCTAAACGACTATTTCAAAACTGTGATTTCGCTGCTTGACAATAATGTACCAGACAACCAACCATGGATTACCAAAGAAGAAAAGCTTCTTTCAGATCACGCAACGAATTACGTGCATTATCCATTTACTCAAACTATTAATCAAAAGGATTTGGAGGCGTTAAAAAAATTGATTAATTCAAAGGAAAAACCAATGCTTTTACATGGATTCCTGACAAATGATGAGATGTCAAAATTTATTATCAGTAATTATTAAAAAGAGTTTGCGTCATAGTACGACACATCCTGAAAACAGCGAATACTCAAATTTTAAAAAATCCTTAAAAAAATGATGGCGAAAATAATTATAAAACTAACTTTTATGGTCGTATTATTTGGCAGCTTTCAAGTGTCCGGACAAGAAATTAAATTTGATGGTGATCCGGATGCTTCTTTCGAAAATGCCCGTAATCTCGCCTTCAACCTTAAACGGAAACAAGCGCAGGATACCTTATTATTTATCCTGACAAAATATCCTGATTACCATGATGTAAGATCATTTTTGGCAACGACATACTCTTGGGACGGTGAATATAAAAAAGCCAGAAAAGAATTTAATTATGTTCTGGAGAAAGACAAAGAAAATAAAACTATTTGGATGGCAGCCATAAAAAATGAATTGTGGGGTGACTTGCCGTATGCAGCAATAGAAATGACAAATAACGCGTTAAAAACATTCCCTAATGACTCCGAGTTATTGTTATTGAAAGCAAGTGCGGAAGAAAATACAAATAATCCATTAGAAGCATTAAGCACGATTCAATTAGTGTTGGATCAAAATCCTGACGACCAGAAAGCCAAAGATTATAAAGCGACTTTAAACAATGGCTTGAGCCGAAATGCGATTGGAATAACCTCTTCGGTAGATATTTATTCCGATGTTTTTGATCCAATGCAGTACTATGCGTTGACGTACAGGCGACAAACAAAATATGGAAGTATTATAGGAAGAGTAAATTTCAATAGGAGATTCAACGAAAATGGATTGCAATATGAAGTGGATTTGTACCCAAAAATTGCAAAAGGACTGTACGCCTATGTAAATGTTGGTATTGCTAATACTTTTCTGTTTCCTGACATAAAATATGGTGCTGAATTATTCAAATCATTGCCTAAAAGCTTCGAAGTTTCATTGGGATTCCGAACCTTAAAGTATAGTACTACCACCAATATCTACACGGGATCAATAGGCTGGTACACCGGAAATAGTTATTTATCGTTTCGTCCCTATTTTACTCCAGGAGAAACAGGAATTAGCAAATCCGGGACTTTAACCTATCGAAAATACCGAAGTGATGCTGATAATTATTTAGGTGTAGCTGTCAGTGTGGGTTTTTCACCGGAAATTAATCAATTCAATATCAATGAAAATGCATCCAAATTTGTTGATTTAGAATCTCAGAGAATCAATCTGGGCTATTATTTTACCTCTGCAAATAAACAGAACGCCTGGGGTGCACAATTTGCGGTTTCACACCAAGAAATAATATTTGACCAAGGGAATTTCTTTTGGATTTATTCCTTAGCTGTTTCGTGGGATTTAAAATTTAAATAAAATAGTGCAAAACAAATTGCTCGTTCCTTGAATAGAGTAGATTTTATAGTTTTACTTTCAAAAAGACTATCTTTGCAAAAAATTTAAGCAAATGACTACTTTTGAGCAATTCAACCTTCCTAAATCCGTACAAAAAGCGATTGACGATTTAGGATTTACAACACCCACTCCTATTCAAGAAAAAACCTTTTCTGTGATAATGTCCGGAAGAGATATGATGGGAATCGCTCAAACGGGTACCGGTAAAACATTTGCTTACCTATTGCCTTTATTAAAATTATATAAATTCACACCCGGACATACTCCAAAAATAGTTATTCTGGTTCCTACTCGCGAACTTGTAGTTCAAGTAGTTGAGGAAGTAGAAAAACTGACAAAATACATGTCGGTTCGAACTATTGGGATTTTTGGTGGTGTCAATATTAATACTCAAAAAACGACTGTTTATCAAGGTTGCGACATACTGGTGGGAACTCCGGGAAGAATCATGGACTTAACGCTGGACAATGTAATTCGTTTTGAAGAAATGCAAAAGCTGGTCATCGATGAGTTTGATGAAATGCTTAATTTAGGATTTCGTACCCAACTAACAGCTATCTTAGCGATGATGCCTAAAAAACGTCAAAACATCCTTTTTTCCGCTACAATGACCGATGAAGTAGATGCAATTTTGAATGATTATTTTGATTATCCAGAAGAAGTTACACTTTCGGCATCAGGAACTCCATTGGAAAATATCAAACAATTATCCTACAAGGTTCCTAATTTCAATACCAAAATAAACCTTCTAAAACACTTGTTGCAAAGCAACGAAGACATGAGTCGTGTTCTGGTATTTGTCAATAATAAAAAGATTTCGGATATGGTTCTCGAACGAATCGAGGAAGATTTTGATAGTCAGTTTGGAGTAATTCACTCTAATAAATCACAAAATTATCGTTTGAGCACGATGGCTTCCTTTCAAGAAGGAAATTTACGTGGTCTGATTACTACTGATATTATGGCCAGAGGTTTAGACATTTCGAATATTACCCACGTTATCAATTTCGAAATGCCCGAAATGCCTGAACTGTATATGCACAGAATTGGTAGAACTGGTCGTGCTGATGCTTCAGGAATCGCCATAAGTTTTATCGCGCCACGTGAGGAAGAATTTAAAGTGGAGGTTGAAGTACTTATGAATATGGAATTGGCGATTGAGCCTTTCCCGGAAAGCGTTGAAGTTTCATCCAAATTAATCGAGCCTGAAAAAGACAGACAACCGATTAAGTTTATGATGAAAAAACAGAAACTTGACGGAGATGGTGCTTTTCAAGAGAAAAGTAAAAAGAATAAGAAAGTCAATTTGGGAGGACCTGGTGTTACCAAGAAAAAAACACACGGTTCTGTAAACAGAAACATGCTAAAAACCAGAGACAAAAAGAGAAAAGACAAGAACAAATAACGATCAGTATTCCGTTTTTAGTATTCCGTTTCTTTGTCCTCATTTTTTTCTGAACTTGGAAGACAAAAAACAAAAAGTAAATAAGGGTTGGAAAATAAAAATTATTTTTCAACCCTTTTTCTGTAAATTTTATTGAATATTTAAGTTTAATTCTTTGTAAAAACCAAACAAACCGGAGAACACAACGCAATCTTTTTACCAGTATCAATAAGCAAACCCGTCTTTTTATTTCTCTTAAAAATTACAACATCATTTGTAAATTGATGTGCTACCAAAAGAAAATTTCCGCTTGGATCAATGGCAAAATTTCTAGGTCCTTTTCCTAAAGTGCTGGTTTGTCCATTCAATTGTAATTTTCCGTTTTTTAGAATTTTAAAAATTGTAATATTATTGGCTTCCCCGCGATTAGAAGCATATAAAAACTTTCCGTCCGGCGAAATATGGATATCCGCAGCACTAAAATTCCCTTTGAAGTCTTTTGATAGAATCGTGGTTTCATCAATCTTTTTTAATGTTCCGTTTGAGTAACTAAATACGGTTAAAGCTCCGTCAAGTTCTTGTAATAGATAAACAAATTTCCCGTCTTTACTGAACGTCAAATGTCTTGGTCCACTTCCAGATTTCACTGAAATGCTATCTTTTATTTCTAAAACAGTACTTGTAGCATTAGGATTGTAAGCATACGAATACACTTTGTCATTACCTAAATCACTGGACAAAACAAACTTTTTATCTGGAGAAAAACCAACCATGTGCGCATGAGGACCTTTTTGTCTTTGCGCATTAGTCCCTTTTCCATAATGTTGTACAAGTTGCTTTGCTTCAGCAAGACTTCCGTCGTTATTTTTACTAAAAACGGAGATATTCCCGCCAGAATAGTTTGCAACAATTACATTTTTGTCATCGTTTATAATGTAACAAGGATTAGCACCTTTTGAACTTTGTTTGTTAATTAAGTTTAATTTTCCACTCGATGGATTGTAATTAAAAGAACTTACGGTACTTTCAGCCCCAAATTCATTCACGGAATAAACAAAATTATTATCTTTTGAAACCGCCATATAGCTTGGATTTATAACCTTTTCAGTCGCATTTTTAAAACTGAAATCACCTGTCTTTGAATCAAATTCATACACATAAATTCCTTTACTATCGCAGCTTTGGGTATAGGTTCCAATCAGTAGATTGAATTTATTTTTTTGTGCTTGAACACTTGTAAAAATGAAAATTAATAGAACAACAGCAAATGGTTTTTTCATGTTTTTAAATTTTATTGTAAAGCTAAAATACACATTATATTCAGAAAGAATTTCAATTGTTTATTCCTTTTAAAAATTATAACAACTTCATCTAAAACTGTCAACAAATTTGTATTTTTGACTCACGAAATTCAATGAATTCCATTGAAAACGAAATCCAGTGAAGTAAACTCAAGCTCAGAATGCATTTTAAACATCCCGAAATTTTCTACTTTCTGTTCTTGTTGATTGTTCCAATTTTGGTTCATTTATTTCAATTACGCCGTTTCAAAAAAGAATATTTCACTAATGTTCGTTTCTTAAAAGCACTTTCCATTCAAACCAGAAAAAGTTCTAAAATCAAGAAATGGCTACTTCTCGCCTGCCGATTATTACTGCTAACATTTATCATCACAGCATTTGCACAACCTTTTTTTGAGTCAAAAGACAGCAAAAACGCCAGTAATGAACTGTACATTATTTTGGACAATTCTTTTAGCATGCAAGCCAAAGGTAAAAAAGGCGAATTGCTAAAAAGAGCCGTTCAGGAACTACTCGAAGAAACTCCGGAAAATGTGAATTTCTCATTGCTCACCAATTCCGAAAATTATTGGAACACAGATATTAAGTCGGTTCGTAGTGCTTTGCAAAATCTAAAATATAGCGCTACTCCTTTTCAATTAGACAATATGTTAGCAAAGTTAAAAGCGCATAAATCAGCTTTTAAAAAGGATATCATTGTCATTACTGATGCTGTAGGTCTGAATGAAAAACAACTGAAAAATAGTGATGCAACTTATTCTCCTTTATTTATAATCCCAAAAGCAGAGCAAAAAAACAACGTTTCTATTGATAGTGTTTTCATCAATAAAACATTAGACAATTTTTATGAAATCAGTGTCCAAATTTCCGGTTTTGGAGATGATTTCAACCCGATTCCAATTTCTTTATACAATGAAAACAAGCTTATTGCAAAGACAATAGTACCATTGAACAGCAAGAAAAAAAATCTGAATTTTACGATTCCAAAACAAGCTTTTCATGGCTATTTTTCCATAGTTGACAATGGATTATCTTATGACAATACGTTGTTTTTTAGTATTTCTAAAACTAACAAAACCAACATAATCAGCATTGGAGAACCGACAAAAAGCAATTTCCTTTCCCGAATTTACACCAGTGAAGAATTTAATTTTAACAATTATACTTTAAGCGCGTTAGATTACAATAAGTTGGAAGAACAAGATGCGATTGTTTTAAATGAATTGGATGAAATTCCGCAAGCTTTGGCTACCACTTTGAAATCTTTTGTAGAAAAAGGCGCTAATTTAATTGTAATTCCTTCGACAATAAGTTCAACCACTACTATGAATTCTTTTGTATCGAATTTTGGGAATCTTAAATTTAATTCTTTAGAAAATAGAGAAAAGCTGATAACTAAAATTAACTTCAATCATCCTATATTCACAGGTGTTTTTGAAAATAAAGTGAGTAATTTCCAATATCCAAAGACAAAAAGTTCGTTTTTATTATCCAGTTCCAGTCCTGCGGCTTTGTCTTATGAAGACCAAAGTATTTTTTTGACTTCGATAGCAAATTCGGTTTCAGCTGTTGCTGTTTTTGCAGCTCCTATCAACATCGAAAATTCAAATTTCCAGCAATCTCCATTAATTGTGCCTACATTTTACAAGATGGCGATGAACAATCAAAACAACGGTGTAAATGCTTTGATAATAGGTAATAACAACCCGCATTTGACAGAGGCATCATTAAACAAAGACGCTATTTTAACTGTAAAAGGTTTGGACGAACAATTTATTCCTATCCAACAAATTCTGAATAATAAAGTCAAAATGACTTTCAATGATTATCCGGAACAATCCGGAAATTATAGCATTTACAATAAAAAAGAATGGATTGAAAACATCAGTTTCAATTACAGCAGAACTGAAAGTGATTTGGCTTCAGCCAATGAAAATATTCTTTCGAAATATAAAACAATCGAATCAATTTCATCGCTATTTGACACTTTACAAACTGACAGAACTGATAATCAAATTTGGAAATGGTTTGTTATCTTTGCGCTGTTATTTCTAATAACCGAAATGGCAATTATACGATTCGTAAAGTAATTAACGAAGGTCCAATAATTAAAAAATTAATATGAAATGAGCATGACCATCAATTGGTCGTAAGAGTTAATACAGCTCTGCGAATTTCATCTTCCATCAAAAAAACAAATATTATCTATATATGAAATTAATTATCAGAGGCGCCAAAATTATCGATTCGAAAAGTCCCTTTCATAACAAGACTCTAGATATTTTAATTGTTGATGGTTTTATAAAAAAAATTGGAACTTCGATTCCAAATCCAGATAAAGCAGACGAAATACAACTTGACAATCTTCATGTATCACAAGGATGGTTTGACAGTAGCGTTTCGCTTGGAGAACCTGGTTTTGAAGATAGAGAAACCATTTCGAACGGACTTAATGTAGCTGCCAAAAGCGGTTTTACAGCAATCGCATTACAGCCCAACTCCTTCCCTGTTATTGACAATCAATCCCAAGTGAATTTTGTTTTAAATAAAGCACAAGGATTTGCAACACAACTCTATCCTATTGGCGCTTTGAGCAAAGAAAGTGCAGGAAAAGACATGGCTGAATTGTATGATATGAAAAAAGCTGGAGCAGTTGCCTTTGGAGATTATAATAAAAGTTTAGACAATGCTAATTTGCTAAAAATTGCCTTACAATACGTTCAGGATTTTGATGGATTACTCATCGCTTTTTCACAAGACGAAAATATTAAAGGAAACGGAGTGGCGAATGAAGGCATTGTTTCTACCCGATTGGGACTGAAAGGAATTCCAAATCTTGTTGAAGAATTACAAATTGCCAGAAATTTATTTTTGTTAGAATATACCGGCGGAAAACTACACATTCCAACAATTTCGGCTAAAAAATCAGTTCAATTAATCAAAGACGCCAAAGCCAATGGACTTAATGTAACGTGCAGCGTTGCAGTGCATCATTTGGTTTTAACCGATGAAAAACTGGAAGGTTTTGACACCCGCTATAAAGTTTCGCCGCCACTTAGAACTGAAACTGATAGAAAAGCATTGTTGAAAGGAATAAAAGACGGTACGATCGATATGATTACATCCGACCATAATCCGATAGATATTGAACACAAGAAAATGGAATTTGATTGTGCGAAAAATGGAACAATTGGATTGGAAAGTGCTTTTGGTGCTTTGATGACAGTCTTACCTTTAGAAATCGTAATAGATAAATTGACATCCGGAAAAACAACTTTTGGTATCGAAACAGAAAAGATTAGTGAAGGGTCTAAAGCAAATATTACCTTGTTTAATCCGGAACCAAAAAGCATTTTTACAAAATCATCCATTTTATCAAAATCAAAAAACTCCGCATTTCTGCAAACAGAAATGAAAGGAAAAGTTTATGGTATTATCAATCAAGGAAAATTAATTTTATCAGAAAAAAAATGAATAATGATAATAATAACAATTCAGAGTCAGGAAAGACCGCTGCCATAACCAGTTATATTTTAGGAATTGGTGTTTTCATAGCGATGTCCATGAACTCCGAAGACAAAAATGCGTTTGCTTCTTTTCACATTCGCCAGGGACTTGGACTCACGTTAACTTTTATATCATTGGGATTAATCATTAGCAATTTTGACAGCTTAATGATTTCGGCTCCAATGTGGATTTTCGTATTTGTTTTGTGGTCTTATGGAATTACTACTGCTATAAAAGGCGAAACAAAACCAGTTCCATTACTAGGAACTTATTATCAAAAATGGTTATCAAACATATCATAATTACAATGAACTTATCCTTAGAATACAAAATACGAGAACCTAAAATAAAATTAGACAAAAATCCGCTTATCCTTTTATTGCACGGATACGGCAGCAATGAAGATGATTTATTTTCATTTGCTACTGAACTCCCGGAAGAATATTATATTATTTCGGCACGTGCGCCTTATGATATGCAATACGGTGCTTTTGCTTGGTACGCAATCAACTTTGATGCGGATGAAAACAAATTTTCTGACCAAGAACAAGCCAAAGTTTCAAGGGATTTAATCGCTGGATTTATTGATGAGCTAATTGTTAATTATCCAATTAATGAGAAACAAATTGCTTTAGTTGGCTTCAGCCAAGGCGCCATCCTAAGTTATGCTGTGGCACTTTCATACCCAGAAAAAGTTCAGAAAGTAGTAGCTATGAGTGGTTATTTGAATTTAGAGATTATGGCTGATGATTATCTTAAAAATAGTTTTACAAACTTGAAAATATTTGCTTCACACGGAACTGTAGATCAAGTAATCCCAGTGGAATGGGCCAGGAAAACACCTGCAATAGTAGAAAATTTAGGAATAAATATCAAGTACAAAGAATATCCTGTGGGTCATGGAGTAGCTCCACAAAATTTTTATGACTTTAAAAATTGGCTTCAGGAAAAATAGTATTCAGAAATCTGTCGCAGTTTTCAATACTGACAATTTCTGAAAGCTGCAACTGAATATTTATTTTTGATATAATAAGGATTGATTTACTTCAAATGAAATACTGTCATCTGCATTTACAAAATATTTTAATAAAACCTCACCCCAAATTTCGCCGTCACTAAAGTCAGCAATAATCCATCTGTGATTTAGGATTCTTACCTTGTTGATAATAAATTTATTGGCACCAATTTGATCTTGACCAGTGTAAGGATTTCCTTTTGGGTTGGAATTAAAATCTAATAATTTTTCAGTAACGTAAGGAATTAATTTTTCGTATTGAATTGTTTTTTCAGAACGTGCAGAATCAAAGTAGTTTTGCGCATTTTCATTTTTTTCCAAAGAAAAATAGTTGGCATCCGCTAATTTATTAGTAACCGAGGCTAAACTGTCCTTCAACTTTGTGGTTGTTTTTTTGTACCTATTTTGTTCAAAAGCTACTTCTTTGCTCAAAAACATATACGTAAAAATTAAAGAAAGAACAGCTAGAATAGTGAGATAAAGGAATAATGATCGTTGCATTTTTAATAAAATTAAATTTTAATTTCTAAATTATCGTAGGCAAGAAAAACATGCTCAGGAAGATTTTTTTGAACCTCCTCATGATATCCCATAATATGACTGATATGCGTGAGATACGCTTTTTCTGGTTGCACCAAAGTTATAAAATCTAACGCTTCTTTCAAATTGAAATGTGTGTCATGCCGTTCTTCTCGTAACGCATTCACTACCAAAACTTTTAGATTTTTTAGCTTGGCTATTTCTGTTTTTTCAATAGTTTTCACATCTGTTAAATAAGCAAAATCATCAATTCGGTACCCAAAGACCTGAAGATTTCCATGCATTACATTTATTGGAACAGCAGTTTTGTTTCCAATAGCAAATGGCTGGTCGTTAATAACTTCGATGGTTTTTACGGAAGGGGAACCGGGATATTTATTAACCGTTTCAAAAACATAATCGAAACGCTTTCTTAAATTATGTATCACTCGCTGGTGTGCATAAATTGGAATTTCTCCTTGTTTAAAATTAAAAGGTCGAATATCATCAATTCCAGCAGTATGATCTGAATGTTCGTGGGTAAAAAGAATGCCGTTTACCTTATGACAATTAGACGAAAGCATTTGCTGTCTAAAATCAGGTCCGCAATCGATAATAAAAGAATAATTTTCCCAAGAAATCCACACAGAAACGCGTAATCTTTTGTCTTTAAAATCAGTGCTTTTGCATACAGGATGATTACTCCCAATAACAGGAATCCCTTGTGACGTGCCAGTTCCTAAAAAATATACCTTCAACTTTCTTGATTTTGTTTACAAAAATAGGATTAATTCTCTTTCATTAGAAACCTAATTCATTAACTTTGCGAAATATTAGCCATATTAAAAGAAAATGGATACAGAAATAAAATTAAAAGGTGATAAAATCATCGAACAAATCCCTTCTACTAAAGATAAAGCGCTCCGTATCAATTTGAACGAAAATATTTATGGAACTTTC
The DNA here is from genome assembly GCF_900112975.1 of Flavobacterium xueshanense. Classification (GTDB taxonomy): domain Bacteria; phylum Bacteroidota; class Bacteroidia; order Flavobacteriales; family Flavobacteriaceae; genus Flavobacterium; species Flavobacterium xueshanense. Next base: position 108,207 of record NZ_FONQ01000008.1, read on the forward strand.
GCAGAAATTGGAGCAGGACAGGAAACTGTAAGACATTTTTTTAGATCTGGTGGATCTTCAGGTACAATTGCAAAAGCAATGTCAGCCTATGATAAAGACTTCAGTGATGCTGTATATGGAATAGAAGAAGACGGCCGATACGTAACGGAAAGCCGATTAAAAAAAATGCTTTCTCATGAAGTAAATCTTATAGAACGACGATTGAGCAGAGAAAAACATCCCAACAAAATGTTTTTTAGTTATGCAAATACCGTAGCTACTATTGATTTTGCCAAACAATTCAAAGGACATGGTTGGGTTGGAATCAGTTATCAAATTGAACCGGATGAGGATTACAACGAGATTATTCTTCACATTCGCTTTAAAGAAACTGATGTTCGTTTACAACAAGAAACACTGGGAATACTTGGCGTAAATTTGATTTACGGTGCCTATTACAAATACAATGACCCTAAACGATTATTGCGTTATTTATACGATCATTTAGACAAAGACCAATTAGAAATAGATACAATTAATTTCTCAGGACCCCGTTTTGCTGATGTAGACAATCGTTTGATGAGTTTACAATTAGTCAAAAATGGAATGACTGATGCTGTAATGTTTAATCCTGATGGAAAAAACATTCTTCCTGCAGCCATACTTTATAAGAAAAACATTCTTGCTTTTAGAGGGAGTTTTCGTCCCGTTACAAAAGTAAATATGGACATGTATGAGAAATCATTGAAAATGTTCCTGAATGAAAATAAGGTAAATGCCGAAAATACATTAGTTGTTTTTGAAATTACATTATCCAACTTGCGTTCTGATGGAGAAATAGACGAAAGGGATTTTATGGATCGGGCTGAATTATTGTGTTCTCTTGGACAAACAGTTATGATTTCTAATTTTCAAGAATATTATAAAGTGGTCGAGTATTTTGCTAATTATACCAAAGCCCGAATGGGATTAGCCATGGGCGTAAATAATTTAGTAGATATCTTTGACGAAAAATATTACCGTCATTTAAGTGGTGGAATTCTGGAAGCTTTTGGAAAATTATTTTATCGCGATATGAAAGTATTCCTATATCCAATGATTGGAGAAAATGGAGAAATTATTACATCCGAGAATTTAAAAGTACATCCTAGAATGAAAGAACTCTATAAATTCTTTAAATTCAACGGAAAAGTAGTTGATATCGATGATTATGACCCTACGATTCTGGAGGTTTTCTCCCGTGAAGTCTTGAATATGATTAATCATGGAAAACCGGGATGGGAACAAATGCTTCCTTCTGGTATTGCAGAAATAATTAAAGAACACAGACTTTTTGGATTTGATCCAAATAAAGTCTTGAATGAAAGCAATTAATTGCTAGTAATCATTAATCAGTTTTTAGATATAAATAATATCAGAATCCATATTGAATTTCGATAAAAGTTATAAAATAAAGTCCAGAACTGCGGTCAATTATAACCTCAAGTCTGGACTTTCCTTTGTCTTTAATAATCTAAGTTTAGTTTATGGAAACTTATTTTCAAATAAGTAGTAATTGAACACTTATTTTAATATCTGTGCAGCATGTGCTTTAGTTTTTACATCAGCTATCACCTCATCAATGATTCCGTTTTCGCCTATTACAAATGTAGTTCTGTGGATTCCGTCATATTCTTTACCCATGAATTTTTTAGGTCCCCAAACACCAAAAGCCTGAATTATGGATTTATCTTCATCAGCAAGTAATGGAAAAGGAAATTCATACTTATCTTTGAACTTAGCTTGTGCTTTTTGGCTGTCGGCACTTATGCCTAACAATGCATAATTATTAGCTTGAAATCGTTCGAAATTGTCTCTCAAATCACAAGCTTCTGCTGTGCATCCTGGCGTATTTGCTTTTGGATAAAAGAAAACTACCAGTTTTTTTCCTGCGTAATCTGCTAATTGATGTGATTTCCCCTCTTGGTCCAGACCAGAAAAATTTGGTGCTTTATCTCCTTTTTTTAATGTTGTCATTATTTATATTTTTTATTTATATGAATTGAAATTGAACTTTGCTTTTGCAATTGAAATTGTTTTTCTTTACCAATCAAATTTAATGAATAATGAATAAACAAGAACGTGTAACTTTTGTTATAAATACGTTAAAAGAACTTTATCCTACAATTCCAATTCCACTGGATCATAAAGATCCTTATACTTTATTGATTGCGGTTTTACTTTCTGCACAATGTACCGATGTGCGAGTGAATCAAATTACGCCTTTACTTTTCGCAAAAGCTGATAATCCGTATGATATGATAAAAATGTCTGTGGAAGAAATTAAGGAAATCATTCGACCTTGTGGCTTATCTCCAATGAAATCAAAAGGTATTCATGGTTTATCTCATATATTAATTGATAAACACGATGGAAAAGTCCCGCAAAGCTTTGAATTTCTGGAAGAATTACCTGCCGTGGGACATAAAACGGCTAGTGTCGTGATGTCGCAAGCTTTTGGAATTCCTGCGTTTCCAGTTGACACACACATTCATCGTTTGATGTATCGATGGAATTTAACCAATGGAAAAAACGTAGTTCAAACAGAGAAAGATGCTAAACGCATTTTTCCTGAAGAAATCTGGAATGACTTGCATCTTCAGATTATTTGGTACGGAAGACAATATTCTCCGGCTCGGGGCTGGGATTTAGAAAAGGATAGTATTACAAAAACAATTGGCCGAAAAACGGTACTCGATGCATATTATAAAAAATAAATTGAAGACAAACAAAAAACCACTAATTCTATTTAAAATCAGTGGTTTTTTTTGTCAGTAGCAAATTGGGCTAGAAAAATTAATTTCTTTTGGAATCATATAAATTCTAATTAGATATAATTTCGAAACTTTTATTTTCTATTTTTATTATAGTTAACGCTTGTGAATAGCCTAATAAAAAAGAAATTGTTTCTTTACTTGGTTTCATTACTTGAGAAAATAATGATTTTTTTGAGTAAGTTTTTGCCATAAAGTAATATGTATTTGTTTTATATTACAACGCAGCAAGTTTCAAAATATTATTAATTGGTTAAAACAATTTGGTGCTTATCAATTACCTTTCTCAAATTCATCAAAGCATAACGCATTCTTCCTAATGCAGTATTGATACTCACTCCAGTTATTTCCGAAATTTCCTTGAAACTCATATCTTGATACATTCTCATGACCAAAACTTCTTTTTGATCAGCAGGAAGTCCTTCAATTAGCTTTTTTAAATCCATTTGGACTTGTTCCGATATTATTTTATTTTCTATCGTCAATGAATTATCAGACATAATAGAGAAAATAGAGAATTCCTCTGTTTCTCTGAACATTGGCATTTTTTTAGTTTTACGGTAATGATCAACCACCAGATTATGGGAAATACGCATTACCCACGGTAAAAATTTACCTTCTTCATTATAAGAGTTTGATTTCAATGTTTTTATTACTTTAATAAAAGTATCCTGAAAAATATCGTTGGTAATATCTCTGTCTGGGATTTTAGAATATATAAATCCATATATTTTTGACTCATGCCTCTTTATTAGTTTAGCTAAGGCATCCTCATTACCTGCGACATATTCCTTAACTAATGACGCGTCTGGGAGTTGTATATTAACCATAATAATACTTTTTAGTTTTTAATTAAAATTGGAGATTTTTCTCTAAAAAGTAGTTTTTTATTATAAGCTAGAGTGTGTTTAGGTTTATTAAGTTGCCAAATTTAACTAATTATTATTTTAACATGCAAGTAAAATTAAAAAAAATTAACATTTCAAAATTAAAAATTGTTAAAATTTTTCTTCTTTTTTGACATTTATAATACAAATAGCATGCCGTTGCACAAGAAAGAGTTAATTTTATCAAAAAATTCTTAAAAAAAATAAAACTAAAATAAGATCTGATTGTTAATTCATTAAAATAGCCCCAATACTTTATTTTAGTGTCAATTATTTACACATCAAAACTAGATCAGGAGAAAAATCAGTTTTCAACCGTGCTTTTTATGATTATTTGTGAATTGTTCATTCCCTTTTCTCTGTTGAAAATTGATTACTTTTGTAAAAATAATCATTTTTATGCAAGTTGACCTTTCGAAATTAGATCCAAGGAAAAATATCATCATAAAAGGTGCACAGGTACATAACCTAAAAAATGTTGATGTCGCTATTCCCCGAAATAAATTAGTGGTTATCACAGGACTTTCGGGTTCAGGAAAATCAAGTTTGGCCTTCGATACTTTATATGCCGAAGGACAGCGCCGTTATGTAGAAAGTTTATCTTCGTATGCTAGACAATTTCTTGGACGATTGGATAAACCAAAAGTAGAATATATTAAGGGAATTGCTCCTGCTATTGCTATCGAACAAAAGGTGAATACGACAAACGCCCGTTCGACGGTAGGAACCTCAACAGAAATATATGATTACGTAAAATTACTTTTTGCCAGAATAGGACGAACTTACTCCCCTATTTCCGGTCGTGAAGTTAAAAAAAATACCGTCACAGATGTCGTTTCCGATGTGAAAACTTTTGAATTGGACAGCAAATGGTTGCTGCTCGCGCCCATTCATTTGGAAGAAGGACGAAAATTGGAAGACAAACTAAAAGTCCTTTTGCAACAAGGATTTGCCCGAATATTGGTACATAATGAAATGGTTCGTTTAGACGATTTACCAGATTCATTAGATAAAAAAGAAATCTTTTTAATCGTTGACCGAATTGTGGTTAATCACGACACTTCCGGAGAAGAAGAGTTTTACAATCGTCTTGCTGATGCGGTGCAAACTGCTTTCTTTGAAGGAAAAGGAATCTGCCATTTACAAGAATTAAACTCTGATAAAAAGTATTCCTACTCCAATAATTTTGAATTAGACGGCATTACATTTCTGGAACCAAACGTTCATTTATTTAGTTTTAATAATCCATACGGAGCATGTCCCGTTTGTGAAGGTTATGGAAATATTATCGGTATTGATGCCGAATTAGTGGTACCAAATACGACTTTATCCGTTTTTGAAAATGCTATTTTCCCTTGGCGAGGAGAAAGCATGAGTTGGTTTCGTGACGAATTGGTGAATAAGGCGTACAAATTTGACTTTCCAATACACAAACCATATTACCAATTATCTGAAGACCAAAAAGAATTAATCTGGAATGGAAATACCTATTTTCAAGGATTGAATGATTTCTTTAAAGAACTGGAAGAAAAGAATTATAAAATCCAAAACAGAGTGATGCTTTCGCGTTACAGAGGAAAAACTAAATGTCATTCCTGCAAAGGAAAACGCCTGAGAATTGAAGCTTCATACGTGAAAATTAATGAAAAAACAGTTTCTGATTTAGTTGATTTACCGATAAAACATTTGGTTACTTTTTTCAAAAACATTGATTTAGATGTTTATGAAAAACAAATTGCCAAACGATTACTGGTGGAAATCAATAATCGTTTGTCTTTTCTAACCGAAGTAGGATTGGATTATTTGACATTAAACAGGAATTCAGCAACGCTTTCCGGAGGAGAATCGCAACGTATTAATTTAGCAACTTCGCTTGGAAGCAGTTTAGTTGGTTCTATGTATATTTTGGATGAGCCAAGTATTGGTTTACACCCAAAAGATACAGAACGCCTGATAAAAGTATTACTTTCCTTACGTGATTTAGGAAACACGGTTATCGTTGTAGAACACGATGAAGATATCATGAAAGCTGCTGACATGATTATAGATATTGGTCCGGAGGCAGGAACTTTAGGCGGGAATTTAGTCGCTCAGGGAACCTACGACGAAATATTAAAATCGACTTCACTTACAGCGAAATATCTAAACGGTGATTTAGAAATTACCGTTCCTAAAAAAAGAAGATTATTTAAGAATTTCATCGACATAAAAGGAGCACGAGAAAATAATTTACAAAATATTGATGTTACTTTTCCGCTGGATGTATTAACGGTTATTACAGGAGTTTCTGGAAGTGGAAAAAGTACGCTTGTTAAGAAAATCCTTTTTCCAGCCATGCAAAAAAAGTTGGAAAACGCAGGTGAAAAAGCAGGACAGTTTACCGAAATGACAGGTTCATTTGCGCAAATTAAACACATTGAATACGTCGATCAAAACCCAATAGGAAGAAGTTCCCGTTCTAATCCTGTGACTTACATTAAGGCGTATGATGATATTCGGGAATTGTATGCCAAAGAAAAACTATCAAAAATAAGAGGGTATCAGGCCAAACATTTTTCTTTTAATGTTGATGGCGGAAGATGCGAAACCTGCAAAGGAGAAGGTTCTATAAACGTAGAAATGGTTTTCATGGCCGACGTTCAATTACCTTGTGAAACCTGTAATGGGAAACGATTTAAGAAAGAAGTTCTGGAAGTCGCTTTTGAAGGTAAAAACATTCACGAAATACTAACGATGACAATCGATGATGCTATTGCCTTTTTTATAGCAAATAAACAAACTAAAATCACTCAAAAATTACAGCCTTTGCAAGATGTGGGATTGGGTTATGTGCAATTAGGACAATCGTCTTCTACACTTTCCGGTGGAGAAGCGCAGCGAATAAAGCTCGCTTCATTCCTGGTAAAAGGAGCTACAAAAGATAAAGCTTTGTTTGTTTTTGACGAACCTACAACGGGGTTGCACTTTCATGACATCAAGAAACTAATGGCCTCCTTCGATGCATTGATTGATAAAGGGCATTCGATTATTGTCATCGAACACAACCTTGATTTAATAAAGTGTGCGGATTGGATTATAGATTTAGGTCCCGAAGGCGGGGAAAATGGCGGGAAATTGCTTGCAGTAGGAACTCCGGAACAAGTTGTTAAAATAAAAGAATCTGTTACGGGAAAATATTTGAAAGATAAATTATAAATATTATCCCATATAACATTTTTCTTCAAAAGGATTTCCGTCTTCATCAATTGCTATTAAAATCTTTTTAGCTTTTGATGAAACTTGTGTAATGTAAATCCAAGCTATAGACCAAAGTCCAAGCGTAACGCAAAAGATGCAAAAATTTAAAACATGATCAACCTTTTTTTTCTTTTTCAATAAAACGGCAAAAGGTAACTTATCGTTTCGCTCTAATACTACAAACCCATTATTAGTTTTATCTGCTATTATAGATGAAAATTTGATTAAATTATCATCGTTCGTACTTTTGTTACTATTCATGTTTATCCTTGAAATTAAAATACTTTTTTGCTGTCATTATTAAAAATGACTTTACAAAAATAATAGTAAATTTAAAATTCCACAATACCCACTTTTAGTGATATTTGATTTCTTTTTGTTAAAAAAGCTGAAATAACTTTCGATAAGTAAAAGAAAATGAAACCGTTATTTTCTATTACTATCAATCAAAAACGCTCCTAAATTATCTTAGCTTTTTCAAAACAACATCGATAGCTTGATTAATTTCGACAGAAATGACAAATTTGTAATTAATGTAAACGTATGAAATAGTTAACAAAACTGATTTTAATACTATTGCTATTTTTGGGTCAAAAGGAAATTCCCAAAAATAAAACAAAAGAAACAATAGCAATGTGATTCCTAGAGAATACAATGTTTGCTTTGTAAATGGATACAAATGCAAACGTTTAACCACAAACAGCAACTTAGCTATACTATATAAAGTTATTGATAATAATGTCGCGAACGCAGATCCCATAATCCCGTACAAAGGAATAAAAATCGCGTTCAATCCAATGGCTAAAGCAACTAAAAAAACACCGAGGAACAACACAGCTCTGTAGTATTTTGTATTAAAAATAATCGCATTATTATTCCCTAATATTAAATCAAAATATTTCGATAATCCAATCATAAAAACAACTAAAATACCACCGCTATACTCTTTAGGAACCATTTCATATAATTGATTGATATTAACAAATATACCCAACATTACAAAGCCACCCACGACTTGTAAATTAATGGATGTCTTTTTATACAAAACATTTAATTCCTCAAATTTGTTATCGTGCATCAGTCGTGCAGTAATTGGATAGACAATTTGGTGCATCGCGCGACTTGGAACAGAAATAACCAAAGCAATATAAGTAGCAACGGAGTAATAGGCTATATTCTCAATAATCATGTACTGGTTAAGCATAATTTTATCCCCATCCAATAGCAAATTAGCTACACTCCCTGATAAAATAATATAAAAAGTATACTCCATTATATTTTTTACATTAGAAGGTATTGCAAATTGGAAATCAGGCTTTTTGATGTAATACGCATAACCCATTGTAATAATTAATGCCAAAAAGTAAATTCCTGCAGTCACGTAAACGAACTCCACAACTGTTATCCATTTATAATAAACGCCAATCAACGCAAATAATGAAAACAATCTCAATCCTACCTCTTTTACAAAATTCCCAAAAACCGAATGCATGTGAACTTTGGCCCAAGCATAAAAAATTTCGAAATAAGCCATGCATAATCCTACAAATGGAATAAGCCAAATAAAATCCTTGACTACTGGGTTTTTCTTTGTTACAAATAACAAAATATCATCAAAAAAAAGTAATCCTAACAATATTAAAGGAATAGACAAAACTAAAGGAAATAATACGGTGAAGGATAAAAATCTGGATTTTTCCTCTTCTGACTCGTATTGCGAATAAAATTTCACTAACGTATTTTGCATCCCTATCGCAAATAAAGGCATGATTACATTTGCACAAGAAAGAATGTAACCTGTTACAGCATAATAGGTATCTCCTAAAAAAACAGGATACAAATACAGCGTATTTATGGCACCAATTCCAAAACCCAAATAAGTAATTATTGTATTCTTTAAAGACTGATTTAATACTATTCCCATTATTTATCATTGCGAAGTATTAAGAAACCTCACTTTCTAATTTACATTTTGTTAAGCAATTCAACCAATTCTTTCGTTAGGTTTTTTCTGGAATAATTTTGTAAACCAACTCCATTTGATTGTAATTTGCCTTTCAAAAACTGATTATAAAAGTCCAAAATTACACTTTTAAGTTTCACTTTCTCTGAATAATCAAAAAATACACCTGTATTAGTTTTCGTTATGATTTCGGCAAAATCAGAACCTTTGGGTCCAATAGCAACAATAGGCCTGTTTGAAACCATATATTCAAATAATTTTCCAGGAATAATGCTTTTAGTATCTTCCGAATTAATTTCGATAAGCAATAAAACCTGCGACTTTCGTTGGTGCGCAATCGCTTCCGAATGGGAAACATAACCCAAATTATTCAAATACTTATTTAGCCCGAATTGATTTATCGTTTCTAATACTTCCTGACTGACCGCTCCGATTAGTTTTATTTCTAAATGCGATTTGAAATCTGGAATCTCATGAATCATTTCAACTAAACTTTCCCATAAAATCAGAGGATTTCTCTCCGAAAGAAAAGAACCGATGTGTGCCAAACTAAATTTAGAATCCAGAGTTTGTTTTTCAACTTCTTCCGTATCATAGCCATTCGTTATTACCGCAATAGGTTTAGTGGTAATCGCCTGAAATTCAGTTTTGGTGGTTTTGCTCGTTACGATAATGGTGTCGGCTGTATTCAAAACTTGGTGTTCTAAAGCTTTGTGTTTTTTGGCAGCAAAACTCGACAATCGCAATGATTTATGATAGCCAATTGTGGTCCATGGATCTCGGAAATCAGCAAACCATCTCAGATTTAATTTTTGTTTTAATTCCAATCCAATAAGATGCAGACTGTGTGGCGGTCCCGAAGTAACAATTGTATCAATATTATTGTCTAAAATGTATTTCTCTAAATAAGCAACTGATGGTTTTACCCAAAAAACACGCGCATCGGGAATAAAAAGATTTCCACGAATCCAAAGAAAGGTTTTATCCAGAAAAGATTGCTTTTTCTGATTTGGAATAATTCCTGCACTGATTTTATTTGTTTTATTCTTTGAAAGAAAAGACGCCAGCTGATACGGTTCAAAAATTTTCTGTTTCAAAATAATCGCTTTCTCCGAGACTTCTTTTACCAAGTTTTGATCAACAATAGGATATGTTGGATTCTGCGGAATATAAACAATCGGCTGAATGCCAAAATCTGGCAAATACTTGACAAACTTAAGCCAACGTTGTACTCCTGGTCCTCCAGCAGGCGGCCAATAATAGGTAATTATTAAAATTTTCTTGGGTTCCAAAGCTAGGATTTTGTAGTAATTGATTTTAAATCCATAAAAAACAAATTACTGTTTTTATACAATCCTTTTGAAATAAAGTATAAAACTGGCAATGATGGTAATAACAATATAAATCTAAATTTATCCGGATTAATGAAGTATAGCGTTAAGAAAACTCCAATAATAATTCCTAAAAGAAAAAGCCAAAACAATATTTGTTGAAACGATTTTAAACCGAATAATTCTTTCATAATTTTAATAAATATTTTTATTATTTAGTTTCTCCAACTCTTCAATATCGAGCTGGTCTTTCAGTCTGTTGGCTGCTTTTTTGGCAATAATCAGATTATCGTAATCAATAAAAAAAACCGGAATTCCATCTATATCTATGATATTTGCTTTTTCTAAAAGTACTACGAAAGGCTTATTTTCTAGACCTTTAACAGAAGTCATAATATCCAATCTAAAATTAATATTTAAAGTGAAATCTGTCCAACCCGGAATGAATTGCATCGTTTTAATACTTTCAAAATCACCTAATCCCATTTGTTTAATAGCATTTCTCAAATTTTCACGATTAGCAATCGTATCTTCAATGAAAATATCAATATCTCCTGTATTTCTTCCGTAGCCATAAATATTTACAGCAAATCCACCGATGGTTAGATAGTTTACATTGTTTTCTGACAAGTACTTCCAAACATCTATTATTTGTTTATGCATATTCGTTTCAAATTATTTTGATTTTGAATATTTTTTTGCCGATTTTAATAAGCAAGAAAGTTCGATTATTGCCATCAGTTTTTCAAAACGTTGTTGATAAGTCAATTGTCTTGTTTCTTCAATATATCTTGCCTCCATAACTGTCGGAGGTGCGTGATTTAATTTGACTTTACCCATTGCATTAAAAATTTAGAATGTATTCGAAATTTATTAGATCAAATTTACAAATAAATATCAGACAGCTAACGCCTTTTTCTTCCTTTCAAAATAAATCCCACCAATCAAAAGCAAAAGTATTACTATGGAACTAATCAACGTTATGGTACTTCCGGTTTTAACGACTTGTGGTTCAAACTTGAATTCTATCTTGTGTTTTCCTGCTGGAATTTGCAATCCCCTTAAAACGTAATCAACTCTAACATGATCTGATTTTTTACCGTCTATATAGGCATTCCAACCTTTTCCATAATACATTTCGGAGAAAACCGCTAACCCTTCATTTGCGTTTTCAGAATTGTACTTCAAATAATTGGGTTTGTAGTTTTCTAAAGTTACAGTCGCTGAGCTGTCTTTGACGAAAGCCGTCTTTTTTAATTCAAAATCTTTACTATTTACGACTGCTACATTTTTAGAATCTAAACTATCTAACGCTTTCATCTCTTCATCAGCTGAATTAACTAATTTTACTTGGCTCACAAACCATGCATTTCCATTGGCATTAGGGTTCTGAACCGGAAAAGCAGCTCCAGTTGAATCCGTTTGAATAATGTATTTCACATTAAGCATATTGAGAACCTCAATATTATTTTTAGAAATTTGATAATCAATTAATTGCTGCATTCTCCTAGGTCTTACAGCGCTATATCCGCCAATCGATTTATGAAAATATGAAGCTCTTGCGCCCATGATATCTCCTACTTCCATAACTCGGTAATTAGCTGTGTCTTTTAGAATCTCAGCATCCGAAGGTGACTCTTGAAAAGGCACTTCAACTTGACTTCCACTTACAAAATCTTTTCCCGAAACATATTTTTTATCTACAAAAAACAAATCGGAAACCATCAATAAACCTACAATTATAATGGCTGTATTTTGAGCAAATCGATCCTTAATAAACAACCATAAAACGCTGACTGTCAACACGATAAAAAAGCCTGAACGCAATAAATCAGCACTATATAAGCTCATTCGATCCAGCTTAAGGGCGTTTACAAATTCAGGGCCGTAACTTTCTTGAAAATTAGTATCATTTCCTCCAGAAAAGCTAAACATGTTTTTGCTTAAAAATAAAATCAAAATAATTCCTAAACCTAAAATTGTCGTTTCATACAATGCTTTCCATTGCAGTTTTTTGTCTAATTTGAAGAAAGATTGTAATCCCATAATAGCCAAAACTGGGAAACACAATTCCAAGACAACTTGAATAGAAGATACCGCTCTAAATTTATCGTACATTGGAACATAATCAATAAAAAAGTCCGTCAAAATAGGGAAATTTTTACCCCATGAGAGAACTAATGCAACTATTGAACCGGATAGAAATACATATTTAATCTTTCTTTTATCGATAAATAATGCCAAAATCGCCAAAAAGAATACTACAATTCCAATATATGCAGGCGCTGCCACAATAGGCTGATCGCCCCAATACGTTGGCATTCCAGAAACAAAATCAGTAGCCTGATCTTCCGGCACGCCTTGACCAATCATCAATTCATACATATTACTATCTTTCCCAACGGCCTCATTATTTGACCCACCAAAAAGTCGCGGTGCAATCAAATTGAAACTTTCAGTAATTCCATAACTGTACTCCGTGATATAGTCCTTAGACATCGAAGAAGTAGTTTCATTTTTTGAACCGTTTGGATTAAATGTCAGTTCACTTTTCCCACGAATACTAAAATCCGCATATTCAGAAGTTGCCAATAGATTCGTAGCATTGGCACCAATAGCTAAAATTCCTGCCGCTGCTAATATTGCAAAAGAATACAACATTGATTTATATTCCTTTTCTTTTGCTTGCTGATAGATAAAATAAGCAGAAAGAATTAATAAGAAAATCAATAAGTAATAAGTCATTTGGAAGTGATTCGCATTGATTTCTAATGCTGTTGCAAAAAGTGTAATCAAACCTCCCAGAATATATTTTTTCTGAAAAACCAGGATAAATCCGGCAATAACAAGTGGCATGTAAGCAATAGCATGCGCTTTGGCATTATGGCCAACGCCCAAAATAATGATCAGATAAGTAGATAAACCAAAGGCTAATGCTCCAAAAAAGGCTTTCAAAGGATCTACTTTTAACACCAGCATCAAACCATAAAATCCGAGAAAATATAAAAATAAATAATCGGCTGGACGCGGTAAAAAACGCAACGCATCATCAATAGCGCCAATATAATCGTGTGGGTATTTTGCTCCTAATTGATACGTTGGCATTCCGCCAAACGCTGAATTAGTCCAATAAGGTTCTACATGATCCGTTCCTCTAAAGTCATTTTGCTCTTTGGCCATTCCGGTATACTGTACAATATCCGACTGGAAAATTTGTTTTCCTTGTAATACAGGATAAAAATAGAGTACTGAAACTAGTACAAAACCAAGTATGGAAAGGGCGTGCGGATAAAACCTGTTTATTATTTTCAATTTAAAAAGTTTGGATTAGAATAAAAAAACATGCTAATAACGACAAATTTAATCTATTTCTTCGTAATCAACATAATCTCCCACTTTTTTGGTTTCGCGTGGGTTTTTAGTATTTGCAGTATTGTAAATCACTTCATCCTTACTTTGTGTTTTTTTCCAAGTATTATCCTGTGCATGCTGTTGCTGCTTCTGCATATTTTCGCCTGCTTTTTCGACTACTTTTTTAACTATTAAAGGCAAAAATAATTTTACTAAAAATCTGAAAATATAGTAGAAAGCGATCATATAAAATAGCGCATATATAAAACCCGTAAATGAAGCTGTTTGCATGTAAGTGTAATTTTTTACAAAATTAATAAATTCATCCCGAAAGTTCGGGACAAAATAAAAATATCATTCTTAAATAAATAATAAAATATAGTACATTTGAAAAGCGTTATTACTTTTTAACACAAAAAAAATAATATGTCCAAAATCAAAATCTTACTTATCGTTGCTATTCCAATGTTTCCAAGTATTCATTACTGCCAGCATACGGATCAAATAAATTCTAACAGGCCAGGCGAAACCATGTCGGCTTTTGCAGTTGGGAAATCAGTAATCCAAATAGAAACAGGCGTTTATGGAATTAAACAAAACCATAGTTTGTTAAATTATGATGCCAATGGTTTTGGTGTTGATGCCACCTTACGATGGGGATTGTTCATGGAAAAACTTGAATTAATAGCTGATATACAATACCAAAACGAGAAATATACCACCTTATTCAACAGCTCGAAAAGAGCCGACTTCAAACAAACTGTTTTGGGAGCCAAATATTTGATTTACGATCCTTTCAAAAATTACGAGAAAAAGGTAAATATTTATAGCTGGAAAGCCAATAAAGCTTTCAATTGGCGTCAATTGGTACCTGCCGTTTCTGTTTTTGCCGGAGCAAATTTCACTATGGCAGACAATCCGTATTCTTTTTCTTCAGAATCCAGCATTTCCCCAAAAATAATACTGATAACCCAAAACCATTTGGGTGACGGTAGATGGGTTTTCGTAACCAATATAATAGCTGATTATGTAACAACTGATTTTCCTAGTTATGGTTATGTATTGACTTTAACCCGAGGATTTAATGATAAATGGTCTGGATTTTTAGAAAATCAAGGATTCAAAAGTGATTTTTACAGTGACGCCATTGTTCGCGGAGGCGCCGCTTATTTATTAAATAAAGACATGCAAATTGACGCTTCGATTGCTACAAGTCTGAAAGACACTCCATCTGCCCTTTACGGCGGAATTGGTTTTTCTTGGCGTTATGACGCCAATTATCAGGAAGTGCGCATAAACATTGACTCAGGTGACTCAGGAAAAAAGGCGGAAAAAAGAGCAAAAAAGACAAAAAAAGGATAATCACAGAATTTCAAAAACAGAATGATTACAATACAAGAAGCAAAAACAAAAAGTGAATTAACTGAATTTGTAAAATTCCCTTTTTCTTTATACAAAAACAATAAAAATTGGGTTCCACCACTAATTGGTGAGGAACTAGAAGGATTTGACAAAACTAAAAATCCTGCTTTCGAAACTGCTGAAGCATATTTTTATATTGCCAAAAGAAATAACGAAACAGTAGGCCGGATTGTTGCAATCATTAATTGGAGTGAGGTAAAAGATCAAAAAAAAATGAAAGTTCGTTTTGGATGGTTCGACGTGATTGATGATGTAGAAGTGACTAAAGCACTTTTAGAAAAAGTGTATGAATTAGGTCGAAAAAACAATTTAGAATATGTTGAAGGACCTATGGGTTTTTCAAATCTGGATAAAGTGGGCGTACTTACCGAAGGTTTTGATGAAATGGGAACCATGATTACGTGGTACAACAATCCATATTATGCCGCTCATTTCGAACAATTGGGTTACGTTAAAGAGAAAGAATATATCGAAAGTAAATTTCCATTTGTAAACGTAAAGCCTGAATTTTTTGAAAAAGCAAATGATTTGGTTAAAAGAAGGTATCAATTAAGTCCGCTAAATTTTAAAACGACCAAAGAAGTAATGCCGCACGTGGACAAAATGTTTGATTTATTCAATAAATCTTATGCTTCGTTATCTTCGTTTGTCGCTATTTCAGATACAGAAAAAGAATATTTCAAGAAAAAATACATAAGTTTCATCAATCCTGAATTTATCAAATTCGTGGAAGACAAAAACCACAATATAGTTGCTTTCAGTATTGTAATGCCTTCTTTTTCTGAGGCGATACAAAAGGCAAAAGGAAAATTATTCCCGTTTGGATTTCTTCATCTGCTCAGAGCAAAAAAACGAAGTAAGGACGTCATTTTCTACCTTATTGGCGTGTTGCCTGAATACCAAAACAAAGCGGTTACAGCCATTATATTCAAAGAATACTACGAAATTTTCAAAGAAAAAGGTATTGTTAATTGTTTCAGAACTCCTGAATTAGTTGATAACGCCGCAAGCATCAATTTGTGGAAACATTTTGATCCTCAAATTCACAAACGCAGGTGTACTTATAGAAAAGAGTTGTAAGTGAATTCCATTTTATAATAAAACTAAAAATCCATCAACGTCATGCTGATGGATTTTTTAGTTTTGAATAATACATGTTTTTAATAAAATCACATTTTACAATCCACTTTTGACAACACTACATTTCCATCAAATTGTAATTGTTTTTTATCTTTAAAAGTTACTTTCCCATTATTGTCATCAATCACATCACCAAAACCTTCGACATAAGAATCGTCTTTTTTTAAGAAAGCAACTTCGCGAACTGACGAAATACCTTCGGACATGAAAGTATAATCCGCATAAAGCGTATCTCCTTTCAATTCTCCCACAAGTGTTCCTACATTTTTATCTTTTTCATAAAAATTATAACTTAAATTCCCCGAGGAAAGCTGACCGTTTTTTATATTCAAAGTCAATGAAACAGTGTCTTTTTGAAGGATTGCACGGTAACATTCTTTAGATTCAGGTTCTTCTACAACAATTTTTTCTAAAACAGCAGGGGGTTCCTCCGTCTCGATTACTTTTTTACAAGAAACAAAAACACTCATAAAAACGACACCCAATAATATTACTTTTTTCATGAATTTTCAATTTAGTCTTATAAATATACTAATTCCTGACGCAATAAAATGCAAAAAAAAATCCATCATTGCGAAGAATGATGGATTTATATGTAAAAACTTAATTACTTAATTATGCATCTAAATCAACTGTAGTTCTACTTGCAATTTCTTTGTAGGTCCCATTTTCTAATTTCTCTCGAATCGCTTCAAAAGCAGTTAGTGTTTCATCAACATCTGATAAAGTATGAGTCGTAGTAGGAATCATTCTCAACAAGATAATTCCTTTTGGAATCACAGGATAAATCACAATCGATAAGAAAATGCCGTAGTTTTCTCGTAAATCGTTTACCATAATCATTGCTTCTGGTACACTTCCTTCAAGATATACTGGTGTTACACAGGTATTGGTGTCACCTATATTAAAATTACGCTCTCTCAATCCGTTTTGCAACGCATTTACATTTTCCCACAATTTATCTTTCAATTCCGGGTGATTACGCAACAATTCCAATCGTTTTAACGAACCAATTGTTTGTATCATTGGCAATGCTTTCGCAAACATTTGAGAACGCAAATTGTATTTTAAATAATCAATAATGTCTTTGTCAGCGGCTATAAAAGCACCAATATTTGCCATCGATTTTGCAAAAGTAGAGAAATAAACATCAATTCCGTCCTGACAACCTTGCTCTTCACCTGCTCCGGCACCTGTTTTTCCAAGTGTTCCAAAACCATGTGCATCATCAACCAGCAAACGGAAATTATATCTTTCCTTCATGGCAACAATTTCCTTCAATTTTCCTTGTTGTCCACGCATTCCAAAAACACCTTCGGTAATAAAAAGAATTCCGCCTCCTGTTACTTTCGCTAATTTTGTAGCACGTTCCAAATTTTTTTCCATACTTGCAAGATCATTGTGACGGTATGTAAAACGTTTCCCCATGTGTAAACGTACGCCATCAATAATACAAGCATGAGCATCAACATCATACACAATTACATCATTTTTTGTAACCAAAGCGTCAATTGTTGACATAATTCCCTGATATCCAAAATTTAACAAATATGCCGATTCTTTCATTACAAAAGCTGCCAATTCATTCTCTAATTGCTCATGATATTTAGTGTGACCACTCATCATACGCGCTCCCATTGGGTAAGCTGCACCGTATTGTGCTGCTGCTTCCGTATCTGCCTGACGCACTTCCGGGTGATTAGCAAGACCTAAATAGTCATTCAAACTCCAATTCAAAATATCTTTTCCACCAAACTGCATTCTTGGACCCAACTCACCTTCTAATTTAGGAAAAACAAAATAACCTTCTGCTTGTGAAGCCCATTTTCCTAACGGTCCTTTATTGTTTTGAATCCTTTCGAATAAATCTTTTACCATAATATATCAAGTAATAATTTTAATTTTAAGAAGTTGCAAAAATAATTATTTAAACTTTATAAAGGACTTGAAAGTAAATTTATTTTTCAAAAGCTATTCACTCGTCGACACTTTATCTTTTGAGGCAACAAAAAAGATTATTTCATCCCTCGCCGAGCCGGCTCAAAAGGATACGGTTTAGATCAAGGCTAAACCTCAAAACACAAGACGTATTCAGTAATAAACGTTGTATATTTGAACAAATATTCCAACATTAGAAATTTATGTCACAATATACAAAAGAATTAAAATTAGCCGTTCTCATTGATGCTGACAATGTTCCGTACAGCAATGTAAAAGGAATGATGGAAGAAATTGCTAAATTTGGAACACCCACCACCAAACGTATTTACGCCGATTGGACTAAACCGAATGCAGGAGGATGGAAAAGTGTCTTATTGGAACACGCCATTACTCCTATTCAACAATACAGTTATACGGTTGGGAAAAACTCTTCGGATTCAGCGATGATTATTGATGCTATGGATTTATTGTATTCCGATAAAGTGGATGGTTTTTGTATCGTATCCAGTGATTCTGATTTTACACGTTTAGCCATCAGATTGAGAGAATCCGGAATGAAAGTCATTGGAATCGGCGAACAAAAAACGCCAAACTCATTCATTGTAGCCTGTGACCGTTTCATTTATATCGAAGTTTTGGATGGCGCCATTAAAAAGAAATTACCAAAAAGAACCGCAACCGATACTAAAAAAGCAACGCCAAAAAGCTTAAATAAAGTCGATTTGCATACCATAGAATTAATAGAATCAACTATAGAAGATATTGCCGACGATAGCGGTTGGGCGTTTCTAGGTGATGTAGGAAATCTAATTGTAAAGAAAAAACCGGAATTTGACCCAAGAAATTATGGCTTTTCTAAATTAACTCCTATGCTAAAATCATTGACTGATATACTCGAAATCGACGAAAGAGACTCTGATAAAAAAGGAATCAAACACGTTTATGTAAGACTGCGTTTCAGTTAAACTAATTTTTTAACCGCCTCATATAAAGTTTCTTTCTTAAATGGTTTAGACAAATAATCATTCATTCCTATTTCCTTAACACGATCTTTTGTGGTTTCCATTACATCGGCGGTAACTGCAATGATGGGAATATTACTGTTGTGCGCTCCGGCTTCACCATTTCTGATAGCAATTGTTGCCTCATACCCATCCATGATTGGCATTTGCAAATCCATTAATACTATATCAAATTGATTTGTCTTAAATGCATCCAGTGCTTCCTGACCATTATTAGCATAAACCACCTTAGTATCCAACCATTTTTTTGCAATCATTTTTATCACCATTTGGTTAATGGGATTGTCTTCAACCACCAAAATGGATTTTCCTGCCAAATCATCAATAATAACTTTAGCAGGAGACTCTAGCTTTCTTTGCTGTGCCGATATGGCAAAATCAATTGTAATAACGCAAGTCGTTCCTTCGTTTATTTTACTATCCATTTTGATGGTTCCGTTTTGCATATCGACTAAAGTTTTCACGATATAAAGTCCTAAACCAAGTCCTCCAAATTTTCGTTTATTATCAATGATATTTTGAGAAAAAGAGTCAAAAATACTTTCCATTTTGTCTTTTGGAATACCAATACCAGAATCCGAAACAGTCAAAATTAAACTTGCTTTATTTCCCTCTATCAACTGGCAATCAACATGAAATTTAACAAACCCTCTAGTTGTAAATTTGATGGCATTATTCAGTACATTATTCACAACCTGAACCAATCGATTAACATCCCCAATTATTATATCAGGAAAAATACCTGATTTAGAAAACTGAAATACTAACCCTTTATCTTCGACCCTATTGATGGCATTATTCTTTAAATTCTCCAAAACTTGCACGAGATCAAATTCGTTCTTTTCGAGCTTTAATTCTCCTTTCTCAATTTTAGAAAAGTCTAAAATATCATTCACAGAGCTTAATAAACTATGAGAAGAGTATTTTATAATTTGGCAATTTTTTTTGATTTTATCATCCTGAACTTCATTAGAAATAGAATCAGTTAAATTTATAATTGCATTCAGCGGCGTTCGCAATTCATGACTGATATTCGATAAGAAATAGGATTTTAAATCATTCATTTCTTCCGAGCGAACCAATGCCCGACGATTGAGTTCGTTTTTTTCATTTTTTAAATTCCTAATCAAATTTGCCATCGAAAGTGAAAGAAAAACAACCTCTAATCCAGTTCCTAATTTTGAACTGTTTTCCGTTAAAAATGAATTGGGGATTTGACCAAAATTATTGAGAATAAATATTCCGAAACCCATGATTAAAAAGAAGATACCAACGGTAAAAAAGGGATCTACCTTCTTTTTTTTATAATACAAATATATAACCGAGGTAATAATTAGAATAAGAATCAATAACCCTAATACATTTGCCAGCGGATAACTTATAGGTAAAGCTGCCGGGACGAAAAGAATAAAAATTATTAAAACAAAAGCTAACACATAAACGACATTGAAGAGAGTATAAATAGTCCTATTATATCTTTTTATGTTCAAAAAAACTTCACTGTACTTCCCCAGTAAAAAACCGGCAATCATAGCAAAAAACAGTACTGCACGAAGAGAAAACCAACCACCTTGCGGCGTTACTAACTCATAGAAATAGCCGTCTAAAGAAAATTGCATCAAGCCGATAAAAATTACATATAGACTGTAATACAGAAATGTTTTCTCGCGTAAAGCAAAATAAAAGAAGAAATAAATGATAGACACTATTGCTAAAATTCCGTAAAAAATTCCAAAAAACAATTGTTCATTTGAAATCATTTGTATGAACCTTTCCGACGAATAAAGCATTATGGGGATTTTTATTACCTCACCATCACTCTTTAAATGCATGAACAATTGTAAACTGGATTTTGGTGCTATTTCGATTTTAAAAATAGTTTTTCGATTATCAAAACTACGTTCGGAATATGCCATATTATCTCCACTAATCTTGGTAGTTATTTTTCCTGAGGCTGCATCAACAATAAATAATTCTACTAAATCTGTTATGGGACGTGCCGTTTCCAGATAATAATTCAATTTTGAATTTGTTAGATTATTTATTTTTGTTTTTGACCAAAAATTATTTTGAGTAAAACCTAAATCATCATTTTCAGTGATAAGTTTTATGGGATTCAGGGAGTTATAATTGGCAACAACATATTTTATATTTAAACTTCTTTGCCCTACATCTGCAATTGTAGTGTGATTATGCAAAGAAATTTCTTTAGGAATTGTATCACCGCGAAAGACATATTGTGAATAAGTGCTTGAAAAAAACAAGGTGAAAAATAATAATTTCAAAATAGCACAAATCTGTTTATAGTTTTTTTGACTCATGTTTACTAAATTGTGATTAAGCAATATTATATACATACGTTACGTAAGAAACTTTAGTTTTCCAACCACGCCGTAATTTTATATTTTTTTTGTGAAATAAAGCAATTCCTGTCAAATAACAGAATTAAAAGTCCAAAATATTTAATATTATTATTGTTTTCGAAGCTGAAAAAACTTTACATTGAGACAAAAATTTTTAGTTTTAGGAATTTCCGCACTTATCATTACCGCTGTCATTAATTACTATTTTAATATTAGATTGCTATTTATGGCTGTATTGATTGTATATTAGTAGTGGGTTTTGCAAATGCTCTACAATACAAACATTTCATTTTGAGAAATTTTCCTTTTTTGGGTTATTTCAGATATTTATTTGAAACGATAGCTCCTGAGATTCAGCAATATTTTACAGAACGTTCCACAGACGGAAAACCATTTTCGAGAAACGAACGTTCCCTTGTGTATCAAAGAACTAAAAATATTGATTCTAATACATCGTTTGGGACACAATTAAATTTAAACCAACCTTGATATGAAGGAATAAAACATTCTATTTTCCCAACAGCAGTCAATGAAGAGCTTCCTCGGGTTTTAATTGCTGCGCCTGATTGACCACAACCGTACTCAGCTTCCTTATTAAACATTTCAGCAATGAGTTTTGGTTCGTTAAGCGAAAATGTGATCGTAGAACTGAATCAAGGAGCGCTAAAAAGAAAATTACATCACAATACCGGCAAAGGTGGTTTAACCCAATTCCGCCAACAAGGTGGTGATGTATGCTGGCAAATAGTGACTGGATGATTTGGTTGCCGAGATGACAGAGGTGTTTTCGATGGAGGTAGATTTGCTGAAAAAGTAAATTTGCCAGAAGTAAAAATGATTGAAATTAAATTATCGCAAGGAGCAAAACGAGGTCACGGAGGTGTTTTGCCTGTAAGAAAAAACACTGTGCAAATTGTTAAAATAAGAGGTGTTTTACCTAATACAACAATACTTTCTCCTCCCAGTCATTCTGCTTTTAAAGATATTAAAGGTTTGATTCCTTTTATAGCAAAATTACGTCAGCTGTCTAATGGAAAATTAATTGGGTTTAAATTATGCATTGGAAATACCCGAGAATTTAAAATGATTTGCTAAGAAATGATTACTCAAAACTGCTTTCCTGATTTCATCACCGTTGGTGGTGCCGAGGGAGGAACAGTTGCTGCACCATTAGATTTGCCTATGGTATGGGAATGCCATTTGAGCCTGTACATATTTTTGTAAATAAAATGCTAGTTCGTTTTATGATTAAAGACAAATTCCAAATTATTTGCAGTGATAAACTGATATTTGGATATTCCATACGTAGAGCAACAGCACTTGGCGCTTACATTTGCAACAGTGCGCGCCGATATGTATTTTAGTTGGGATGTATCCAAGCATTACGATGCAACAATAACGAATGCCCAACAGGAGTTACTACTCAAGACAAAATGCTGATGAAAGAATTAGTGGTTACGGATAAAACAGAACGCGTTTTTAATTTTAGTAAAAACACTTTACACTCCGCTAACGTGATCCTTGCTGCAGCAAGTAAAAAAAGCTTTGCTGGAGTTGACATCAATATTTCATTCACGGTGATGAATTTACACATTTATCCGACTTATATTTTTCGAAATAATTTAAAAAACGTAATCAAACATTAAAGTACAATATTATTGAAATTAAAGGAGGGCCTTTATAGCCCTCCAGTTGTTGATTCTGATTTACCATTATCAACTCATACTGTTAAAAGTATAGATGATTATTGAATTATCAAATCTTATTGTAAGATGGATATACTCAAGTAATGAATCAAAACCACATTCAAATTTAAGATTTATTGAATTCAAAAGCACTACTAATCAATACTTTAACCTCAAATTAACAAGTAGTTTTAGTACTCACCATTATTAACCAATTATCAATATGTATTGGTGTTAATAAAAAAAGGAGGACCTATAAAGTCCTCCAATTGTTGATTCTGATTTACCAATACTAACTCATACCGTTACTGATAGGGTCAATTATAAGTTATTAATCTCATTATAAAAGTAACAACTTAAGTAATTAATCAAAACCACAATCAAAGATACAATTATTTTTAATGCAATAAAATGATTATCAGCATTTTAACTATAATTTAAAATATTAAATTAATTATTTCATTTACACAATTCATATTTGAAAGGAAATTTTATCAAATATTTTTTTAAAATTGTATATGAGATCTCAATAAACTGCAAAATTATTTATTGGGGAAAGAGCAAAAAAAGGAGGCCTTTTTAAAGGGCCCCCAAATATGAATTTTGGTTTGTTGTTATCAGATTGAATCTTTCGATGCTACTAACTATTAAATACTCTTCTCTTTGCAGATGGATATATTCAACAAAAAACCAAAATCATATCCAAATATACAACAGTTTTAGAATTAAAAAAACCTAAAACAATACTTTAACATGTTTTTAACGTACTGTTTGTCAGTACAATAACAACGCATGTAAACATTGTACTTAAATCCTAACATTATTATTATGAATAAAGAAGTGAATGCATTTTTAACAATTGAAAAATTGTAAAAATTATGTTCTTGCTTTACAAGAAAGAACAAAAAAGGAGGCCTTTTTAAAGGGCCTCCAAATATGAACTTTGGTTTGTTGTTATCAGATCGTATCTTTCGATGCTACTAACTATTAAATACTCTTCTCTTTGCAGATGGATTTATTCAACAAAAAACCAAAACCATATTCAAATATACAACAGTTTAAGAATTAAAAAAAAAACCAATCAATACTTTAACATGTTTTTAACGTACTGTTTGTCAATACAATAACGACGTGTGTAAAAATTGTATTTAAATCCTAACATTATTATTATTATGAATAAATAAGTGAATGCATTTCTAACAATTGAAAAATTATAAAAATTATGTTCCTATTTTACAAGTAAGCACAAAAAAAGGAGGCCTTTTTAAAGGGCCTCCAAATATGAACTTTGGTTTGTTGTTATCAGATCGTATCTTTCGATGCTACTAACAATTAAATACTCTTCTCTTTGCAGATGGATATATTCAACAAAAAACCAAAATCATATTCAAAGATACAACAGTTTTATACATAAAAAACACTTAATTAACACTTTAACATGTTTTTAACTTATTGACTTACATACTATTACAAACACATTATCGCTGTAGTTTAGAGTGTGAAATTGCCGAAGAAAATATTCCAAAAAAAAGGAGGCCTTGTGAAAGACCTCCAATTGTTAATTTTGATTTACCATTATCAACTCTACCGTTCAGTACAATTGACTATCTGAATATTATCGCCATCGCTGGTGAGTTATTCAAGTGACCAATCAAAACTGCACTCAAAAATACGTTAAAATTTTATTTAAAATATTAATAATCAATTATTTAACTAAATATTAAGATGGTAAATTAAAAATACTCAGAGATTTACATACAGCCAATACATATTTTTAATAAAAAATTAATCATTTCAATTCTTAAATAAGTAGAAAATGTATATTTGAAGATTAAAACTAAAAAAATGCAATTCGTTTTCGCCTCAAATAACAAAAATAAAATCTTGGAATTACAAAGCATGCTTCCTGAAAGTATTACCATTTTAAGTTTAGAGAGCATTGGTTGTTTTGAAGACATTCCTGAAACCGCTGACACTATTGAAGGGAATGCAATTCAAAAAGCAAATTATGTCACGGAAAAATTCGGGTATGATTGCTTTGCTGATGATACTGGACTGGAAGTGGACGCTTTAAATGGCGATCCGGGTGTTTTCTCTGCACGCTATGCTGGCGAACAACGCAATGCAGATGACAACATGAATAAATTATTAGAAGCCTTAGTGGTTCAAAATGAAAGGAAAGCACAATTTAAAACTGTTATCGCATTAAATTTAAAAGGCAAACAATATCTTTTTACAGGAATTGCAAAAGGCGAGATCACTTTAGAAAAAATTGGTAATCAAGGTTTTGGTTACGATCCCATTTTTCAACCGGAAGGATTTCTTCAAACATTTGCCCAATTATCCTTGGACGTAAAAAATAAAATAAGTCACAGAGGAAAGGCGACTCAGCAATTAATTATTTTTTTGAAAGAAACCGAATAAGTCATGATTACAACATTATTACAACACAATATTAAATTCAATGTCATAATTTTACACTCAATTTTCTAAATCGAAACTTCAAATTTGTAAATAAAAATATAACTTTCTGATAATCAAATTATAATAAATCATCAAATCTTAAAATAGCATTAGTTTATATGGATTATAAACAGTAATTTTGCACCCTATTTTAAAAATACATATGAATAAATTTGAACAATTAGGATTGAGTGAATCGTTACTGAAGGCGATTTTAGATCTAGGATTTGAAAATCCGAC
The DNA here is from genome assembly GCF_900112975.1 of Flavobacterium xueshanense. Lineage (GTDB taxonomy): Bacteria > Bacteroidota > Bacteroidia > Flavobacteriales > Flavobacteriaceae > Flavobacterium > Flavobacterium xueshanense. The sequence goes on from NZ_FONQ01000008.1 coordinate 134,044, forward strand.
CGAAGTACAGGAGAAAGCGATTCCCCTATTATTGGAAAAAGACACAGATATGGTTGCGTTGGCTCAGACAGGGACAGGGAAAACGGCAGCTTTTGGTTTTCCAGTTATTCAGAAAATTGATGCCAACAACAGAAACACACAAGCATTAATTTTATCTCCAACCCGCGAATTGTGTTTGCAGATTACCAACGAAATTAAAAACTACTCTAAATACGAAAAAGGTATTAATGTGGTAGCAGTTTACGGTGGAGCTAGCATAACAGAACAAGCGAGAGACATAAAGAGAGGCGCGCAGATTATTGTGGCAACTCCAGGAAGAATGCAAGACATGATTAATAGAGGTTTGGTAAACATCTCTCAAATCAACTATTGTATTCTTGACGAAGCTGACGAAATGTTGAACATGGGTTTTTATGAAGATATCGTAAACATCCTTTCGACTACGCCAGACGAAAAAAATACATGGTTATTCTCTGCAACAATGCCGGCTGAAGTAGCACGTATTGGAAAACAATTTATGAAAGATCCAATTGAAATTACAGTTGGAACTAAAAACTCGGGTTCAGCTACAGTTTCACACGAATTTTACCTTGTTAATGCTCGTGACCGTTACGAAGCTTTGAAACGTTTAGCCGATTCTAATCCAGACATTTTCTCAGTAGTTTTTTGTCGTACCAAAAGAGATACGCAAGCTGTTGCTGAAAAATTGATTGAAGACGGATACAGCGCTGCTGCTTTGCACGGAGATTTATCTCAAGCGCAACGTGATGGTGTAATGAAATCTTTCCGCGGAAGACAAATTCAAATGCTTGTAGCAACTGATGTTGCTGCACGTGGAATTGACGTTGACAATATTACTCACGTAGTAAATTATCAATTACCCGACGAAATAGAAACCTACAATCACCGTTCTGGTCGTACTGGTCGTGCTGGTAAATTAGGAACTTCTATCGTAATTGTAACTAAAAGTGAATTGCGTAAGATTTCTTCAATTGAAAGAATCATCAAACAAAAATTTGAAGAGAAAACAATTCCTTCTGGAATTGAAATCTGTGAAATCCAATTGTTACACTTAGCAACAAAGATTAAGGATACTGAAGTTGATCATGAAATTGACACTTACCTTCCTGCAATCAATAGTGTACTTGAAGGTTTATCTAAAGAAGAACTTATCAAGAAAATGGTCTCGGTTGAATTCAATCGTTTTATCAATTATTACAAGAAAACTAGAGACATTTCTAACCAAGCTTCAGGTTCTGAAAGACGTGATCATGATGATAGAGACGGTGCTCCACGAGAAAATAACAATAGTGGTGCAACAAGATATTTTGTGAACATAGGTTCTAGAGATAACTTTGATTGGATGTCATTGAAAGATTATTTGAAAGAAACATTGGACTTAGGTCGTGATGACGTTTTCAAAGTAGATGTAAAAGAAGGTTTCTCTTTCTTTAACACAGATCCGGAACATACTGATAAAGTAATGGAAATATTGAATAACGTGCAATTAGAAGGACGTAGAATCAATGTTGAAATTTCTAAAAATGACGGTGGCGGAAGACGTGATCATAATGGAAGAAGTTCAGGTGGAAGTTTTGGTGGCGGAAGAAGTTCAGCTCCAAGAAGAGAAGGAAGTTTTGCCCCAAGAAGAGAAGGTTCAGGCGGATTTAGAAGTGATAGAAGTTCAGCTCCAAGAGAAGGTGGATTTGGTGGAAGAAGTGATGCTCCAAGAAGAGAGGGTGGTTTTTCATCTGACAGACCTAGAACTGAAGGTTCATCTGATAGAGCACCGAGACGTTCTGAAAGCTTTGGTGATTCACCAAGACCAAGAAGACCAAGAAGAGACTAACAGGTATTGTTAATTTTCTTATAATTATACTGGAACTACAAAATATTTAATCCTGTTTTATTACTTTTAAAGTCTTAAATCAGTTTATGAAATATTTTGTAGTTTTCTTTTTTTTAATACTATCTGCAACTGCTTTTGCGCAAGTTATAGAACCCTCCCAAAAAGTTGATGGAATTATCATCAGTAATTCTACCAGACAACCCCTATCCAGCGTAAATATTATTAATATCAACAAAGTAAGAGGCGCTACTACTGACGCAGGAGGATTTTTTGAGATAGATGTTCAATTAAACGACACCTTGCACATTACAAGTTTAGGTTTTCAATCTCTTCGTGTTCGGGTGACCAATGACTGGATCAAAAACAAAAGCACTAAAATACAGCTTACCGAAAAAGCAATCGCACTCGAAGAAGTAATCATAAGACCTTTTAATCTGACCGGTTACCTCGAAGTAGACACCAAAATTATTCCTGTAAAAGAAAACTATCGCTACAGTATTTCAGGTTTGACACAAGGATATGAAGCGGGCGAATATTCTCCAAATGCCTTTGGAAGGGTTCTTGGTTCCATCTTTAATCCAGCAGATATGCTGTATAATTTCTTTGGTAATAATCCAAAAGAGCTCAAGAAACTTAAAGAAATGAAGAAAGATAATACGGTGCGCAATCTGCTCGAATCAAAATTTGACAGAGAAACCATAGCAGTGCTTTTAGGCATTGACAAAAATGAAATACCTGAAATTTTGCAGCGTTGCAACTATTCCGAATCGTTTATAAAAACGGCGAACGACCTACAAATTATGGACGCCATTAGTGGCTGTTATGAGGAATACAAAGTTCTAAAGAAAAAATAAACATTGCTATTGAATCAAAGTTTAGACTTTTATAATAAATTAAAAAATTCCTCAATTCTGAAAGAAATTGGGGAATTTTATTTTAAAGTGATTGCATTTGAATTTAAATCAAAATAAAATCTTTTAAAATAAAACCGATCTCCAATATACCTTTCCAAACAATTAATTGGGAATCAATATAAAAAACCGAACATATCGGAGAGGTAGGAACTGCTCATCGTAAAACCATACAATTAGGCGGACTTAGAATTCGTAAAGTAAGGTATTCCAAAGATTATCTAGCAAATCACTGGTGTCAAAAAGGACATGTTATTCATTGTCTTGCAGGAGATTTTATTAGTGAATTAGAATCGGGAGAACAAGTTCTGCTTTCTAAAGGAATGACCTATGTAGTTTCTGATGATGCAAGTTCGCATCGCTCTATGTCTGCTAATGGTGTAGCATTATTAATCATCGATGGGGATTTTTAAAGTAATATTTAAGACAAATCAAAAATATTATATACATTTACCTGAATCAACAATTAAAAACAAAACCTAAATATCCATATCATGGCAAAAAGTCAAGACGCAAAGAAAACCGCGAAGAAAGAGCCTTTAAAAACGGCTAAAGAAAAGAAAGAAGAAAAAAGAGACAAGAAAAACACTCCTAAAAGAGATTAATTTTTTAAAAGTTTTCAGTCGCAGTCCCAGTTTTCAGTTACCCTTACTATCATAAGTAGGACTGAAAACTGCGACTGAAAACTGAATACTATTTCAGCGGAATATTAGCTAAAATTTCCAATAGAAATTTCCAAAATTTCTGAGAAGAAGAAATACTCGCTCTTTCATCAGGAGAATGCGCACCATGAATCGTTGGTCCAAAAGAAATCATATCCATATCCGGATAATTAGTTCCTAGAATCCCACACTCTAATCCTGCGTGACAAGCTACCACTTTTGGTTTTTCACCGTTTTGTTTTTCGTAAATTGGAACTAAAACATCTAAAATTTCTGATTCTGAATTTGGTGTCCAACCTGGATATGAACCTGAAAATTCTACTTCACAACCCATTAATTCAAAAGCGGAACGCAACGCATTAGCCAAATCAAATTTAGATGTTTCAACAGAAGAACGCGTTAAACATTGTACTGAAAGTTGACCATCTCCAACAATCACTTTGGCGATGTTATTTGATGTTTCTACTAAATCGTCAAAATCAGCACTCATTCTATACACTCCGTTGTGAGCAGTATACATGGACCTCACAAAGTAAAACTGAGCAATTGTCGGCATAACTTTAGCAGGAGCGGCAGCCATTTTCTCAAAAACAACTTCTAAATTTGGTTCCGTTGCTTTAAACTCCGTTTTGATTTCGTTTACAATTTGCTGCATGTCAAAAACAAAAGCTTCATCGTACACTTCGGCGATGATTACTTTTGCCTGACTTTCACGAGGAATTGCATTACGTAAACTTCCTCCTTTTATTTCAGCAATTTGCAAACCAAAATTATCAAAACCATCAAATAACAATCGGTTCATAATTTTATTGGCATTACCCAAACCTTTGTGAATATCCATTCCTGAGTGCCCACCTTTCAAACCTTTTACAGTAATTGTATATCCTACAGAACCTTCCGGAGTTTCCTCTTCATCATATTCAGCAGTGGCTGTTACATCAATTCCTCCAGCACAACCAATGTCAATTTCATCATCTTCTTCCGTATCTAAATTCAATAGAATTTGACCTTGCAGAATGCCGCCTTTTAAATTCAAAGCTCCTGTCATTCCAGTTTCTTCGTCAATGGTAAACAAAGCTTCTATAGCAGGATGCGGAATATCAGTGCTTTCTAAAATTGCCATAATAGCCGCAACTCCAAGACCATTATCAGCACCAAGAGTTGTTCCACGAGCACGAACCCAATCCCCATCAACATACATATCGATTCCTTGTGTATCAAAATCAAAAACGGTATCCGAATTTTTTTGGTGCACCATGTCCAAATGTCCTTGAAGTACGATTGCTTTTCGGTTTTCCATTCCAGCAGTAGGTGGTTTTCGAATGATTACGTTGCGAATTTCATCTTCAAAAGTTTCCAATCCTAGACTATTTCCAAAGTTTTTCATGAACTCAATCACGCGTTCTTCTTTTTTAGAAGGACGAGGCACGGCATTCAAATCGGCAAACTTATTCCAAAGTGCTTTTGGTTCCAGATTTCTTATTTCCTGACTCATTTATTTTTGTTTGAGGTTTTACATTTACAAGTACCAAAGTTACAAAGTTTAAATTCCTTATGATAGTAATTAATATTGTAATTATATTTACATTGCCAAAAAGTAAACATTGAAAACTAAATATTTCCTTTCCTCTTTTCTATTTATTCAAATACTGCTTTTGCAAATTATTCCCTTTTACCCCGAACAAATCGAAGAATGGTACAGCAATGGTTTTTATCCAATACTTTCGTTGTTTTCAAGAACTATTTTAGGTGGAATTCCTTTTTCTGTGGGTGACTGTCTTTATTTCATTATAATTTTATTCATTTCCAAATGGCTTTGGAACAAACGCAAAACATGGAAATCCGAATGGAAACACACTCTATTTAGCATCTTGAGTTTCGTTTCAGTTTTTTACTTTTTATTTCATGTTCTTTGGGCGTTGAATTATTACCGTGAACCACTTTTTGAAAAAATGGAAATTCAAAAAGACTATTCGGATGCGGATTTGTTGGCTTTCACCAAAAAAATAATTGCCAAAACCAATGCCGTTCAAAACCAACTCACAAAAAACAACAGCTTGAAAGTGGTATTTCCCCACTCCCAAGAACAGGTTTTTGAAATGAGTATGAATGGATACAAAAACTTATCCGCGGAATATCCTTATTTTTCTTATTCCAAGTTAAGCACCAAGAAATCACTGATCAGTTTGCCATTGACTTATATGGGTTTTGGAGGCTATTTGAATCCGTTTACTAATGAAGCACAGGTTAATTATTTGGGTCCAATGTACAGTTTTCCGATGACTACAAATCATGAAATGGCACACCAAATGGGATACGCCAGCGAAAGTGAATGCAACTTTATCGGCTTTTTAGCATCTGTAAAAAATGATGATCTGTACATTCAATATTCGGGTTACAGCATGGCTTTACGCTATTGTTTAGGTAATTGGCAAGCCCGAGACGAAACGATTTACAAACAATTATTAAAAACTGTTCATCCCGGAATTTTGAAAAACTACAAAGAAAGTGAGCATTTCTGGAAGCAATACGACACGATTATCGATAAGGGTTTTCATGCTTTTTACGACCAATTCCTGAAAGTGAACCAGCAAAAAGACGGCATGGAAGGCTACAGCAAATTTGTGAATTTGATGGTGAATTATTACAAAGGAAAGAAGTTATGAACAAGACTTTAAAACTTATCATTCATAACTAATAACTCATCATTTTCTAAACTTCATCACTCGTAAAAGTCATAAAACTTTTCTTTTTGTAGGGTCTAATGATTAATCTTCCTTCACGATCAAAACGAATGTAATTGTACACCCAATTCAGGAATACGACGGCTTTATTTTTAAATCCAATAAGGGAAAACAAGTGGACAAACATCCAAACAAACCAAGCAAAAACGCCACTGAAATGGTATTTAGGCAAATCGACTACCGCCTTATTTCTTCCTATGGTTGCCATAGAACCTTTATCATTGTATTTGAAAGCTTCCATAGGTTGCTTTTGAATTAATTTTACTAAGTTTTCACCCAACAATTCCCCTTGTTGCATCGCAGGTTGCGCCATCATGGGATGTCCTTGCGGATAGCTTTCGGATTCCATGGAAGCTATATCGCCTACTGCAAAAATATTGTCGTAGCCCACCACTTGGCTGAATTCATTGACCCGAATGCGTTCTACTTTTTCAACCAAAGATTTGCCATCCAGTCCCGCGACAAGAGCGCCTTGAACTCCTGCTGTCCATATTACGGTGGCAGTTTCAAAAGACAAATCGGAATTTGTGGTTATCGTACGTCCGTCATAATTAGTTACTCGGACGTTTTTCCAGATTTTAACCCCTAAATTAGTTAAAAACTCTTCGGCAGCTTGAGATGATTTCTCGCTCATTGTATTAAGAATCCTGTCGCCACTTTGAATCAGATTGATTTCCATTTTGGCAATATCAAGATCGGGATAATCTTTTTGCAGAATGGCTTTTTTCATTTCGGCCAAAGCTCCGGAAAGCTCTACTCCTGTTGGCCCTCCACCTACGAGCACAAAATTGATTAAACTATTTTGTTCGGCTACATCAGTGGTTAAAACCGCTTGTTCAAAATTTTCAAGAATCAGACTTCGAATATTGAGCGATTGCGGTATGGTTTTCATAGCCATACTGTTGCGCTCGATTTCTTTGTTGCCAAAATAATTGGTTTTGGAACCTGTGGCAATCACGAGATAATCATACTTTAATTCTCCAATTTCGGCAATTATCTTTTGGTTTTTAGTGTCGATTTCTTGGACATTGGTGAGTCTGAAATAGACGTCATCGTATTCCTGAATTACTTTTCGGATTGGGTACGCTATGGAACCGGCTTCGAGACCGCCAGTAGCTACTTGATATAATAAAGGTTGGAAAGTGTGATAATTGTGTTTGTCTAAAAGGACAACCTGAACTTTTTTGTTTTTTAGTTTTTTGGCTAATGCAATCCCAGCAAAGCCCCCTCCTATAATTACTATTCTGGGTAAAGTTGAATTTGGGATGTTCATATTTTTATAAAAAAGTTTCAAAGTTGCAAAGAATCAAAGATACAATGTTTTCTACTGTTGAATTTTAACAAATAGTATCGAAATTTTTGTTTTTTGGGAAAGGTATTCTGAAAACGAAACGGGTAGATTAGCCCTGATGGAAATGGAAATCCTTTATTTACTGATTTTTATCAGGAAATAAAGACTGTAATGTACAGCGGGACGATTCTTAATTATGAAATAAATAGTGTTGTGCTCCTCAAAAAAAAGCGCTACTTTGTAACAAAAACCAGCAATGACTTACTAACGTATATATGAGTGATAATTTAGAACATTCTTTTGTAAAGCAATTGCAGGAAAATCAGAATATAATCCACAAGATTTGTAGGTTGTACACTAATGGCGATGATGCACACAAGGATTTGTTTCAGGAAATTACGATTCAGTTATGGAAGGCTTTTCCAAAATTCAGGGGTGACAGCAAATTTTCTACTTGGGCGTATCGAGTCGCATTGAATACCGCGATTACTTTGTATCGAAAAACCAAACGATCCATAAATACGGTTGAATTTGAAAGTAGACAACATTTCCTGAATGATGTGGAATATGACTATGAAGAGGAGGAACAATTAAAATTAATGTACAAAGCGGTTTACCAACTGAATGATATTGAAAAGGCGTTGATATTTTTGTATCTGGAAGATAAAGATTACCAGGAAATATCAGAAACATTGGGGATAAGCGAAGTAAATGCGAGGGTGAAAATGAATAGAATAAAAGGGAAATTAAAAAAAATATTAAATCCTTAAGGAATATGAAAGAGCTGGATTTATTAAAAAAAGACTGGAAGAAAAATGACAATTCTTTTGCGCAAGTATCAGAAAATGACATTTATAAAATGATTCACAAAAAATCATCTTCGATTGTGAAGTGGATTTTTATCATTAGTATCATTGAATTTATAATATTAAATTCGGTAAGCTTCATGCTTCCTGATGAAAAGATAAGTAAATCTGAAACAATTGAATTTTTTATTACTGTTTTAGATTATTTAAGCTACGGTGTAGCGCTATTTTTTATGTACTTATTCTATAAAAATTATCGCTCTATATCTGTTACTTCCAATACTAAAAAATTAATGGAATGCATTTTAAATACCAGAAAAACGGTCCGCTATTATATAGGCTATAACTTATTTATTGTGTTTTTTGTTTCTGTAGTATTACTTTCCAATGAGATTCAAATTAAATCAGCGACGGGTAATGATGATGGCGCTAGAATATTTTTTATTTGTATTTTGATGTTAGTTTTTGTAATTGTTTTAGTAGGTCTCGTATGGTTATTTTATCAATTGATTTATGGTATTTTATTAAAAAAATTGAATAGAAACTACACAGAATTAAAGAAAATCGATTTATAAAAAACACACTTTTTTTTCCTAAAAAAAGAACTGCTTGACACGCTGCAATTGAAACAGAAAAGATTTTTAAAATTATTCTTAGATTATGTTTTGCGCAAGTTTAACCGAAAATATTTTTTAATACGACACTGATTCTTACAAACTCCTTAGATTATTAGTTTTAGACTAACAAACCTTACATATATATTGTTTGTGTTTTTGTAATGCTATATATTTGCATTCTTAAAATATCAAACAATGATTAAGATTACTTTGCCCGACGGGTCAATTAGAGAGTTTGCTCCTGAAGTAACTCCAATGGATGTTGCAAAAAGCATTAGTGAAGGATTTGCCAGAAATGTAATTTCGGCTTCTTTTAATGGTACAACTATTGAAACTACAACTTCTTTGACGACGGACGGTAGTCTTACATTGTACACCTGGAATGATGATGCTGGAAAAAAAGCGTTCTGGCACTCCACTTCACACGTCATGGCACAAGTTCTTGAGGAAATGTATCCTGGAATTAAGTTGACTCTTGGACCAGCAATTTCTAATGGATTTTATTATGATGTAGATTTTGAAGATCATAAAATCACTGATGCTGATTTCAAGAAAATTGAAGACAGAGTTCTTGAAATTTCAAGAGGAAAACATGAATTTAAATTACGCCCAGTTTCTAAAGCTGATGCGTTAGAATTATACAAAGACAACATTTACAAAACAGAATTAATTACCAATCTTGAAGATGGAACAATCACTTTTTGTGATCATTCTACTTTCACAGATTTATGTCGCGGTGGACATATTCCAAATACTGGAATAATCAAAGCGATGAAAATCATGAGTGTAGCCGGTGCATACTGGCGTGGTGATGAAAAAAACAAGCAACTTACACGTGTTTACGGAACCTCATTTCCCAAACAAAAAGAGCTGACAGAATACCTTCTATTACTGGAAGAGGCAAAGCGTCGTGATCACAGAAAATTAGGAAAAGAATTGGAATTATTTGCTTTTTCACAAAAAGTGGGCGCAGGTTTACCCTTATGGTTGCCAAAAGGAGCAGCTTTGAGAGATCGATTGGAACAGTTTTTGAAAAAAGCACAAAAAAAAGCAGGATATGAGCAAGTAATTACCCCACATATTGGCCAAAAAGAACTTTATGTAACTTCTGGACACTATGCGAAATACGGTGCAGATAGTTTTCAACCGATCACTACACCAGCAGAAGGAGAAGAGTTTTTGTTGAAACCGATGAACTGCCCGCATCACTGTGAAATTTATAATGTACGTCCTTGGTCGTACAAAGATTTACCAAAGCGTTATGCTGAATTTGGCACGGTTTACCGATACGAACAAAGTGGTGAATTACACGGTTTAACTCGCGTGCGAGGCTTTACTCAAGATGATGCACATATTTTTTGTACTCCGGAACAACTTGATGAAGAGTTTAAGAAAGTAATTGATTTGGTATTGTATGTTTTTGGTTCATTAGGTTTCGAAAACTTTACCGCTCAAATATCTCTAAGAGATAAAGAAAATAGAGATAAATATATTGGTTCTGACGAGAATTGGGAAAAAGCAGAAAATGCAATTATTAATGCTGCTGCAGACAAAGGGTTGAACACAGTAGTTGAATATGGCGAGGCTGCTTTCTATGGTCCCAAATTGGATTTCATGGTAAAAGATGCTTTGGGACGACAATGGCAACTAGGAACAATTCAGGTGGATTATAACTTACCGGAACGCTTTGATTTGACATATAAAGGATCGGATAATGAATTACACAGACCTGTAATGATTCACCGTGCTCCTTTTGGATCGATGGAACGATTTATCGCTATTTTATTAGAACATACTGCAGGAAATTTCCCGCTATGGTTAATGCCTGAACAAGCTATAATATTGTCTTTGAGCGAGAAATATGAAATATATGCGAAAAAAGTTTTAGATTTGCTAGAAAATCACGAAATTCGCGCCTCGGTTGATAATAGAAACGAGACAATAGGGAAGAAAATCAGAGACGCCGAAATGCAAAAAACACCGTTTATGTTGATTGTAGGTGAGGAAGAAGAGAAAAATGGTACGATCTCTATCCGTCGTCATGGACAGGAAGGAAAAGGAAATATCACCGTTACAATAGAAGAATTTGTTGCTATTGTAAATGAAGAAATCAACCAAACATTAAAAGTATTTACAGTTTAACTTAAATTATAAAGTCATAGCAATAAGAAGCAACAGAGGTTATCAACCTCGCGTAGAAAAAAAGGATGCACACAGAATAAATAATCTTATTCGTGGTGTACAAGAAGTAAGGCTTGTAGGTGAGAATATTGAACCAGGAGTTTTTAAACTTTCGGAAGCCTTAAGATTAGCGGATCAATTTGAACTGGATTTAGTAGAGATATCTCCTAATGCTGAACCTCCGGTTTGTAAAATAATGGATTACAAGAAATTTGTTTACGAACAAAAAAAACGTGACAAAGTCCTGAAAGCCAAATCTACACAAGTAGTCGTTAAAGAGATTCGTTTTGGACCTCAAACAGATGAACATGATTATGAATTTAAAAGAAAGAATGCGGAAAAATTCTTAAAAGAAGGTGCAAAATTGAAAGCTTTTGTTTTCTTTAAAGGACGTTCAATTATTTATAAAGATCAGGGTCAAATCTTATTGTTGAGATTAGCTACAGATCTTGAAGAATTTGGTAAAGTGGAAGCGATGCCAGTTCTGGAAGGAAAGAGAATGATTATGTTTATTGCTCCAAAGAAGAAAAAATAAGTACGTTAAAAGTCGTAATGTCCTAAAGTTTAAATGATAGATTTTAAGACTAAAAAATAAGTAAGTAAGAATAAATTAAAATACTAGGAAAAAATGCCTAAAATGAAAACCAAATCTAGCGCCAAGAAACGTTTTAAAGTTACTGGTTCTGGAAAGATTAAAAGAAAGCATGCTTTTAAAAGTCACATCTTGACTAAAAAGTCTAAAAAACGTAAATTAGCTTTGACACACTCTGCACTAGTTCACAAAACAGACATGAAAAGCATCAAACAACAATTAAGAATTATATAAGTAAGTCTTAAAGTTGTGAAGTAAAAAGTCTAAAAGACTTTCGACATTCGACTTTAATAACTTTTGACTAAATAATCTTTAGGTTAAAACAATTTAAAATAACCTTGGAGTATGGCCATTAAGCGCTTTTGATTCAATTCAAGCCGCCAGCTACAAAAACACATCAAAATTATGCCAAGAGCGGTAAATTCAGTTGCTAAAAGAGCAAGAAGAAAAAAAATAATGAAGCAAGCCAAAGGTTTCTTTGGTAGACGTAAAAACGTTTGGACAGTTGCTAAGAATGCGGTAGAGAAAGCAATGTGCTACGCTTACCGTGACAGAAAAGTGAACAAAAGAAATTTCCGTGCATTATGGATTCAACGTATCAACGCTGGAGCTAGATTGGAAGGAATGTCTTATTCACAATTCATGGGTAAAGTAAAAGCTAACGGAATCGAATTGAACCGTAAAGTTCTTGCTGATTTAGCAATGAATCACCCAGAAGCTTTCAAAGCAGTACTTAATAAAGTAAAATAAACGTTTTATCAACTCAATTTAGATTACTTACTTACATAGAAACCTCAATCGGAAGATTGGGGTTTTTTGTTTTTATATACTTCATTTTTCCAAATTGTACTTTTTTATAATGTACTTCGTTATTGGCTTCAAAGGTTTTCCTGTTTCTGGATGAAATCCTGGAGTATTAAAAAGCTCCACTACGCCATCGTTCTTACCATACCAAACTACTGACTTACCATTCTTAAAGAAGTTCAACTTCTCATTTGAATCCAATTTATTTAACTTCATGATGTTTTCATCAATGGGAATAATCAAGGCTGATTGACCAATTCCTAACTTATCATTAATACAATCTACGGCTAGGTAATGATTTCCCTCCCACCGCATACATTCCTTTTTTGGAAAAAAAAATCCTTTTACAGTATACCCCATAAAAAATAAGGATAATACTACCGCAAAAAATATCGCTGTCTTTGTTCCAATCTTAGTATCATCCTCTATTACAAAAACTTTTTCGACAAATCCAAAAGGACGATTATCCACAACCAACTCCTTCTCTTCAATGTGGGAAGGAACTTCAAAATTTCTTCTTTCACTACTTTTGTCATTAAGCAAGTACTTACTGTAAGGTCTTGGATTAAAATTAACCAGAATGGCTGCCAATTCTATTCTTGTGGTATGCTCCGAATCTTTCTCCCCTTTTAAAAATGATATTATAGGTTTGAATTTTCCAATATCAAAATTTTCAATTGACTTTCTCAAATCCACCTCTTCTTTCACATTAAAGAATATTCTAAATAAATTCTCATCGGTCCTCGATACGCTATTATCAAGTTTCATCAAACATAGATTTCGCAATTGAGCCGGCGTAGGATTTAATAAAATACCAGAGACATCATCCATTTTCGACACCTCATATTTAACTCTAATACCACTTTTATACTCTTCAAAAGTAATTTTGTTCATACCCATTTATTGGAATTATCGGAATCTTATGGAAACCTTCAGAATTAGCAGAATCATCGGAATTCCATTAAAAATATTCAACCAATTCCGCATTCCTTTGCTTCAGGAATAGTTCCCGTTTTGAATTGCAAACAAAACAAATATACAAAACTACTTCTAAAAAAGTGAGCTAAACAGCATAGCGCGTTTATCCGGGAAGTATAAATTATACTATACTGTTTCAGTTCACTTCACTTCCCAAACAGCAAAAAAAAACATGTTTTAAATGGCTCGTCTATTCTGGCAAAGATTCGACTTCAAAATCGGATAGCCCAACCTATGTCTAATTTTTAAATCCAAAAAAATGAAAAGAATCATTATTATTACATCAATTGCAGTTTGGAGCACATTATTTGTATCCTGCACAAATGAAACTGAAGAAGTAGAAAAGAGTTTCTTAAAACAAGTTACTCCTTTACAATTGACAATAACAGACACCTTATCGACAAGCGCTGGTCCTGGAGATGAAACTGTTCCTATATTACCTCCTAAAAAATAATCTCTATAATAAAAATTATAGGTTATAAACTATAAATTACTACTTTCGGGGAAAGTTATCACTATGTTACGTTCCCCGATTTTTATCCTCCTATTCTTCATTTTTCTATATTCGTGTCAGAACGATTCTAAAAGAAAAATACTTTCCAATCAAGAAAATACGAAAAGTAAAAACGCTATACAAGCACGGAAACTATTAGATGCAGGTGATGTGTACTTTGCTGGTCAAAAATTTGATAGTGCTTTTCAGGCTTATAACCATTCCAAAATACTAAATGAATTAGAAAATGATAGTGCCTCAGTAGCCTACACTTTAATCCAAATGGCTCATACGCAACAAACTTCGGGAGATTATGTTGGAAGTGAAAAAAATTTAATTGAAGCGTTATCCCTTATTCAACCACATTCCGCCTATGAATCCGCAGCATACAATCTACTTGGCATTTCATCTAAAGAACTTTACAATTATGAAGATGCTTTGTACTATTACAGTAAAGCTAAAACAGAATCAAGTGATTCTTTGGGGAGAATTGCTTCTGAGAATAATATCGCAACAGTGTATATCAAAATGAAAAAATATGATTTTTCAATCAAAATACTGGAGTCGATTTTGAAATCATCCTTTCTAAATACAATAAACACGCGAAAAGCGAGGGTTTTGGATAATCTAGGGTATTGTTATTTTAAAACAAACCAAGTATCAAAAGGTTTACAATTAATGACAAAATCATTGTTAATTAGAAAAAATGCCAAAGATCAATATGGCAGTATTGAAAGCAATCTACATTTAGCCGAATATTATCAAGGAATAAATTCTCAATTGGCACTAAAACATGCCCAAGAAGCCTACAGAACAGCTACAAAACTAAACAGTATTGATGAAAAATTAAAATCATTATCTTTTATAATAAACAGAACTACCGGAAAAGATGCTCCTAATTATGCCTCAGACTATATACTTCTCAATGACAGTATTACAAAAGTTCGTAATAATGCAAGAGACCGATTTATAAAAATTAAATACGACAGCGACCAAAACAGGGAAGAGAATTTAAAACTAAAAAACCAAAAAGCAGAAAATGCCCTTCAAATAGAACAGCAAAAAAACAGAAATCAACTTTTATATTTTGCTGTAGGCTTCATTATTTTGATCAGTGTTTTAATCTTCAATTTTCTTGTAGCTAAAAATAAACGAGAAAAAATAAAAATTTCTTACAATACTGAAATCCGAATTGCAAAAAAACTGCATGATGAATTGGCTAATGACGTCTATCAAACCATGGCTTTTGCCGAAACACAAGATTTATCCAACAGCCAGAATAAAGAAATTTTACTCACCAATCTGGATACGATCTATTCCCGTACCCGAAACATCTCAAGAGAAAATAGTACCATCGAAACAGGAATTCTTTTTATACCCAATTTAAAAGAAATGATGTCCGGGTTTAATACTGATGTAGTGAATATATTAACCAATGGAATGGATACTATCAATTGGTCCCTTTTAGACAATAATAAAAAAATCATCGTGTATCGTGTACTTCAAGAATTGCTTATCAATATGAAAAAGCATAGTAAATGCAGTTTAGTTGTTATAACTTTTAAAAAAAATGAAAATAAATTACAAATTGATTACACTGATAATGGGGTTGGAATAGACAATAACCAATTAAATTCAAAAAATGGACTACTGAATGTGGAAAACCGTATTCAGGCTATTAAAGGAACTGTTACTTTTGATATTAATTCTAACAAAGGATTCAAAGTAAATATTATTTTCCCAATATAATCATAGCCTTATGTTTAATAAAGTTTTAATTGCCGAAGATTTAGACAGTATTAGTATGACAGTTGTTCAAGCACTCGAAGAACTTTTTGTTGTAGAAATTCACCACGCCAAATACTGTGACGATGCTTTTTTGAAAATAAAAAAAGCAATTCATGATAAAGCCCCTTATGACTTATTAATTAGTGATTTATCATTCAAGCCGGATCATCGACAAAATCGATTGGCGTCAGGTGAAGAACTAATTCAAGAAATAAAAAAAATACAACCAGATATAAAAACAATAGTTTTTTCTATTGAGGATAAGTCCTACCGAATAAAATCACTTTTTCAAAATGTAGGGATTAACGCTTACGTATCAAAAGGCAGAGATAGTATTCAGGAACTTAAAAAAGCAATTCACCTCATTTATAACAACAAAGAAATCGAATTATCTGAAGAGGTTGCGCACGCAATGAGAGACAAATCATTATTCGAAATTGAAGCCTATGATATTAATCTTTTAAAATCCTTAGCGAAAGGACTTACACTGGACGATATATCCTTCGAATTCAAAGATTCAGGAATTATTCCAAATGGCAGCAGTAGCTTAGAAAAACGAATCAATAAATTAAAAATATATTTCAAAGCAAGTAACAATGTGCATTTGATAGCCATCACTAAAGATCTAGGATTAGTTTAAGCAACTTAACTTTTTTATAAAAAAGATTTATAAAACTAAAATCAAATTTATTTTCAACATTATATTTTGAACAAATATTCTTAATAATAAATGCCATTTCTTTTTAAATTTCAAAAAAAATAATCCATTTACGGATTCCCGTAAAGATATAATTTTTAAAGATGTTACGTTTGCCCCATAACTTTTAAGATAATTCAAAATGGCCAATTTCACAAGAGAAGACTTAGCATTTAATGGATATTCCCAAAAAATTGATTTGATAAATAATCCTGATTGTACTAAAACTATTGATCTAATGTATATCGATAAAACAGAAGAATTTGAAATAATCCATTTCTGTAATCAGTTTTTAGAAAAATATAAAGTTCCCCAAACCAAAGCCAGTTTTCAAAAAGTAGAAAGTTTTTTACAACACCCCGAATTAGAAAATGCAGTTTACAAAGCTCATTTACAAGATTGGATTGCCAGTAACTGGATAAAAATATAATTTTTTTAATTATCAATTCGATTCCAAAAGAAAAAATTTGCATTTAGAATTTAACAATAGACCCAAATGTTTTTAACTGTTATACTTCATTTTAACAGAATTGATGAATAACATTTAGACTATCCGAATTATTATTGGGATGCGTTACGGTTTACCGTAAGGGAATGTGCTTTATTGCTTTTAACTTTGATGAAAGCAAAAAATTAAATTATTTTCATAAACAATTCAGTCATGAAAGAATACGAAAACGAAGTTCAGAACACTGTCACTGTGAAAGAAAAAGAAAATCAAGTATGTGACAAATGGAACAAAAAAATTCAAGATTATGAAAATTATGTAAAAGAATATCTAAAGAATTATAAGAAATCACTGCAGAAAAATACCGTTTCCTTATCAAAATATCCATACATGAAAATCAAATCAGAAGCTTTAAATAAGAAACTGAATAAAGCAATGGATAACGGACTATTGACAAAAACTCAAATAAAAAAAATTTTGAAAATTCAATTGAAAATCGTGAATAAGTGCTGTGATTAAATCTTTATTAAAGACAAAATGAAAAAAAATATTTTACTTGGAGTAATACTATTAATCCTGCTTTTTTCGTATCCAACAAAACTAAAATACAAAAATAATAATAGAACAAATAAAGAAAATGCAATTTTAATAACAGTATTAAACGGCCGAAAATTTGACTCTAAAGAAGAAAAAGCTGCTAGAATTTCTGAAGAATTTTACAAGAAAAATTCTATTCAAAATCCGTTTGATATGTACAAGAATAAAAATATTATCCAGCATTCCTCCAGAAACAATAAAGGAAAAATCATGCTTTCTTACGATCACTATGTAATTTCTGAAACTAAACTTGATTAACATTTTTTCAGGAAATAAAATTTACACCAACAATAAAAATAATGAAATCAATACTCCTTTTAAATTCAAACCTATTGTTTTTTGTACAAATAGTAGTGCTGCTAATAGGCGCAATTGGCCTTATTTATTTAGTTTATCATTTGTGGAGAAAATAAAAAATTAAAAAAAAGTTTTTCTGTATACTTTAAGAATTACAACAAATTAATTAAGATAAAAAACACACCTCATGAACCTTACAAATAATTTTAGAGAATTAACATTAACTACAAATGGAATACTTTTAATTCTTAAAACAAAAGAAAAGAAACAAATTTTATTTTCTGATTTAGATCTAATTTACATAACTGTAAACAAAATGAAAACGATTTATGAAGTTCTAATATTGCTGTTTGCAACAGGTTTAGCGGCATTTAATTATTTATTTTTCCAAATTGACTTAATCCTAATCATAGCTTTCTTAGTCGTTATTGCTATCATTTTTAAAAAAAATGATTACAAAAGCTATAGTTTAAAACTACGCTTACAAAATTGTCAAATTTTTAAAAATAAAGCACCTTTAAAATCGAAACATGATACAATAGATATGGTAAATGAGGTTCGAAAAGAAATTTATAATATTAAAATGAAAAAAAGTAATGAAGTTATAATTTCGGTTTCATAGAAACCAATTTAAAAAAATGAGGAACTAATTTGATCCTTTCTTTATCAATTGCACTAAAAGAGATTAAAAATTAAATTTTGTCCACATCGATTAACTAAATTTAAATTATTCTAATTTTACAACTTATGACAACCTTAACACTTGCATGCATTGAAACCCTTTTATTTTCTTCTATTTCTACTTTTCCCCTTCAGCATTCTATCTCAAACCAAGCTGCTTTCTTGGAATATAGAAAATTTTGGAAAATCTAAATCCGAGGAAACAATAAACTACATCGCCAATACGCTGAGAGAATACGATATCATTGCAATTCAGGAAATTGTTGCGGGTTATGGAGGAGAGCAGGCAGTAGCAAAACTGGCCGACGAACTCAATCGTAAAGGCGCTAAATGGGATTATGTGATTAGTGACCCGACCAGCAGCAGTGCCTATAAAACCGAGCGTTACGCTTTTATTTGGAAAACAAGCAAGGTAAAAAAAATTGGAAGAGCATGGCTCGAACAAAAATACCATTTGGAAATAGTTAGAGAACCCTATTTTTGTACGTTTGAATATAAAAATAAACAATTTACAGTGGTAAATTTTCATGCGATTGCTAAAAAAAGTCAACCTGAAACCGAAATCAAATATTTTAAATTTCTACCGGACGAATATCCTAATTTGAATTTAATTTTTACGGGAGATTTTAATTGTCCACAATCGCACAACGTTTTTAATCCTTTGAAAAAAATGGGGTACGAATCAATTTTGATTAATCAAAAAACATCGCTTAAACAACAATGTAAAAATGAAAAATGCCTCTCATCCGAATTTGACAATATGTATTTTAATTCTTTAAAAGTGAATCCCATAAAATCAGGTATAATTCTCTTTTATAAAAATTTCAATTCATTAAAAGAAGCCCGAACAGTATCGGATCACATTCCCATTTGGTTTGAATTTTCTTTAAATTAAAAACAATTTAATTCATTACTATTTAATCGAAAACTTCAAAATTATCTCCGTCAAAACTGGCAAAAACCATGCTGGGATGCGAATCCTGATGAAACACATTTCCCTGACTATCAATAGCAATTGCGCCTGCAAAACCATCATAAAGTTTCAATTCGCTAAACGTTTTGGTGAAGGCGTCTTGCAATGAAAACCCATCGGTAACTCGAGTGACGATTTTTGCCGCCGTCGCATTACTCACTATGTCCTCACCTACTCCGGTCAAACTCACACCGCAAAATGCATTGGCATAATTCCCGGCTACAGTAGCAGAATCTGATATACGACCCGGAATTTCAAATCCTTTACCGCCCGTAGAAGTTGCAGCGGCAATTTTACCGTTTTGGTCCAAAGCCACACAACCTACCGTTCCTGTACCCAATGATTTTAGTTTCGCTTCATATTCCGCTTTTCGCTGTGGAATTTCAGTTGAAAAAGACTTAAAACCACGTTGTCTTGCAAAATTAGTTGCTCCACTTCCTCCCAAAATTCTATCGTCATAATCCATCAGTACTTGGGCAACCTGAACCGGATTTCTAACTGCTTCAATATTGATGACGCCACTCATTTTCTGGGTTTCACCATCCATAATCGCAGCACTCATTCTTATTTTTCCGTCACTTTGTATTTGCGATCCAGTTCCAGCATTGAATAATTCGTCATCTTCCAAGAGAGAAACAGCATATACAACTGTCTCTAATCCGGAATGTGTTTTCAAAAAATCGTAAGAATCTTTCACAATTCGTTCTAAAGCCTTTTGTTTAGCGACTTTTGTTTCGTGATTGGTTGATGATTCCGAGAAAAAACCACCATGTATAATTAGTTTCATATTTGATAAAGTTTTTACTTTGCACCATTAAATGTTACAAATAATGCGAAGATTGAATGTACATTTTGTGCGTTTCAAGATTGTAAGTGTCAAATTTACTCATGACATGAGTTACCAAATGGGAGATGGATATGGGCTGACCTAACTCTACTTTTGTCAAATTAGTATCTTTTATCTCGCGACCGTCCACTAAAATAACTAAACCAGAACCTATCGCTTCCATATCTTTATTATTGGTAATCAATAGTCCGGTATCCTCACCAAGTCCGATTCCCAATACTCTAGGATTGCCAACCACCGCTTGAAAAAGTCTGCCAATTCTGCCGCGTTGTACAAAATGAGTGTCGATAATAACGCCATCAATTAAACCCAATCCACTTGAAATTTTAACTTCCCCTTTTAATAAAGCTTCTGAGCTACTTCCCTGATAAATCATGTTATTTGAGGCTGCTGCTGCTCCAGCAGAAGTTCCGGCATATATAAATTCTTCATTATGGTATTTATCCAATAACATATCATGAAATTGTGTTCCACCAAGAATAGAAGTCAATCTAAGTTGATCACCTCCGGTAAACATAACAATATCAGCCGCTTTTAATCGGGCCAAAACTGCTTCATCAGCTGCTTGTTCTCTTCTTTCAATATGTAGAATATCAATATTTTTAGCATTTAAATATTCAAATGCCTTTACATACTCAGGACCAATTTCTCGTGGAATGACTGAAGCCGTTGTAATGACTTCTATTCGTGATTTTTCTTTGTGTTTTGATTCATTTAGTATCCTTTTTAAAATTCCAGTTTCAAAAAAGTTTAAATTATTGATGGCATTTTTATCTAAATCGGTTTCTGTAAAACTCCCTTTATCCACTGCACCGCCTATTATTATTAGTTTTCCAAGTATATTCATTTTGTAAAAATAACCAAAAAGATAAAAAAGAGCCTTTGAAGTTGTGATTTTTTTTCAGTAATTACCAACAGAGATACTATTAATTAATTTTCAAAGAATAAATTTTGATTACTATTGTAAAAACTTTACTTTAGTTCTATTCTAAGTTATTTAGATTGAATTATTAGATTGTACTTTACTTTTTTTATCCAAATTATTACTGGTTAAAAATGAAAATTAAGCCTTTGTATTCAACTACATTTTTACACAAAAAATAATTTTTCCGTTTTTATGAAAATAATTAAAATACAAGCCCTTCGTGGACCGAATATCTGGAGTATTCGACGAAAAAAATTAATCCAAATGCGTTTGGATTTAGAAGAAATGGAGCAATTCCCTACCAATAAAATAGACGGATTTAAAGAACGAATTGAAGCGATGTTCCCTTCAATGATTGAACATCGTTGTTCTGAAGGTTGTCAAGGCGGATTTTTTTCCAGAGTAGAACGCGGAACCTGGATGGGACATGTCATCGAACATATTGCACTCGAAATTCAGTCGCTTGCTGGAATGGAAACCGGTTTTGGAAGAACAAGAGAAACTAAAACTTCCGGAACATATAATGTAGTTTTCAGTTATACCGAAGAAAATGTAGGTCTTTTTGCAGCGGAATCCTCTGTTGCCATTGCCGAAGCATTAATTGCAGGAACTGAATATGATGTGAATGCCGACTTACAGAAAATGAGAGAAATACGCGAGCGCGTGAGACTTGGGCCAAGCACCGGAAGTATTGTGGAAGAAGCAGTTTCCAGAGATATTCCTTGGATACGACTTGGAACAAATTCTTTAGTACAACTTGGATACGGCATCAATCAAATGCGTTTTCAGGCAACCATTACTTGTAAGACAAGCAGCATTGCTGTTGATATTGCCTGTAATAAAGAACAAACTAAAAAAATGTTGGAGATGGCCTCCATTCCTGTAGCCAGCGGAAGCATTTGTATAGATGAAGACAGTTTAGCTGAAGTCATACAAAAAATTGGTTATCCTATTGTCCTAAAACCTTTGGGCGGAAATCATGGAAAAGGCGCTTCTATTAATGTTACCAATTGGGAGGATGCGGTTGTCGGTTTAACATTTGCGCAAGCTTATGGAAAACGTGTCATTGTAGAAAAATTCATAACTGGTTTCGATTTTAGAATATTAGTTATCGATAATAAATTAGTTGCTGCTGCAAAAAGAGTTCCTGCTCATGTTATAGGAAATGGAACGGACAACATTCAACAGTTAATTGACACCACGAATCTGGACCCACGTAGAGGTTACGGACATGAAAATGTGCTCACTCAAATTGATGTCGACCGGGATACCGAAGATTTACTGAAAAAACTAAACTACACATTGGAAACTATTCCAAGAATTGGAGAAATTGTATTTTTAAAATCCACAGCAAATTTGAGTACCGGCGGAACTTCTGTAGATGTAACTGATATGATGCACCCGGAAAACATCTTTCTTGCCGAAAGGATTTCACGAGTTATTGGACTCGATGTTTGCGGAGTTGATATTATGGCCGAAAATTTGACGCAACCGTTAAAAGAAAATGGCGGTGTAATTTTGGAGGTCAACGCGGCTCCCGGTTTTAGAATGCACCTTGCGCCTGCGGAAGGATTACCAAGAAACGTTGCTGCACCGGTAATTGACATGTTATATCCCCCGGGAAAATCATGTCGTATTCCTATAATTGCCGTGACAGGAACTAATGGAAAAACCACTACTACCCGACTTTTGGCACACATTGTAAAAAATAATGGATTCAAAGTAGGATTCACCACATCAGACGGGATTTATGTTCAAAATCACATGATGGAAAAAGGCGATACTACGGGACCTTTAAGCGCCGAATATATTTTGAGAGATCCAACTGTAGAATTCGCTGTTCTGGAAACTGCCAGAGGCGGAATTCTTCGTTCTGGACTTGGTTTTAGCCGCTGTGATATAGGGGTTATAACTAATATTCAGGAAGACCATTTGGGTTTAAGTGACATTCATACCTTAGGTGATTTGGCCAGAGTGAAAGCCACAGTGGTCAAAAGTATCAAGAAAAACGGCTGGGCTGTTTTGAATGGTGATGACGAACATTGTGTAAAAATAGGTCAAGACCTGAATTGTAATGTCGCATATTTCAGTTTGAGCGAAGACAGCGATTTCATTAAAAAACTTTGTGCCGAAGGAAAAACAGTTGCTGTTTATGAAAATGGCTTCATCACCATCAAAAAAGGAGAATGGAAAATCCGCATCGAGCGTGCCACTCACGTACCTTTAACATTGGGCGGAAAAGCGAAATTCATGATTGCCAATGTACTTGCAGCCACTTTAGCTAGTTATTTGTGGGGTTTCAAAACGGAAGATATCAGCTTGTCTTTGCAAACTTTTATTCCAAGTGCCGCACAAACGCCAGGTCGTATGAATATTTTTGAGTTTAAAAAATTCAAAGTATTGATTGATTTTGCTCACAATGCATCCGGTTATAAGGGTGTTGAAGAATACCTTCATAGTGTAGATGCTTCTAAGAAAATTGGAATTATAGCAGGAGTTGGCGACCGTCGTGACGAAGATATCAGGGAATGTGCCACTATTGCCGCCCGAATGTTCGACCACATTATCATCCGGCAAGAAAAATACCTTAGAGGAAGAACAGAAGTCGAAATTATTAATTTAATTCTTGAAGGTATCAAAAATTCCGGTAAAACCGTTACTTATGAAATTATTCCTAAAGAAACCGAAGCGATCAAACATGCGATAAATTGCGCCGAAGAAGGAAGCTTCATTACTGCCTTAAGCGACGTAGTTACGAATGCAATTGATATTGTACAAGAATATTTAGACAAAGAAAACGAACACGGAGTGGTGTAATTTTCAGAAGCTATTCCTGCTGTCCGTTATATCTTTCTTTGCCTAAAGAAGGCAAAGAAAGGATACCACTACCATCAGGGCTGTCTAGTCCTGAAAAAAGTTGACACGAATTAGATTTTAAAATTACACTAATTATTAACCTCGGAAGTAAAAACTTTCGAGGTTTTTTTCTTCCATTTTTTTGATTTGATTACTTGTTGTAAATGCGTCTGATTTGGCGTTAACATTTGACAACTTAAGTGAGGCCTATTTTGGTTATAAATATCAATAGATTCCCTTATTGCTTTTAATGCCTGTACATGATTTATAAATCCATCTATTAGTAAAAATTCATATTTTAAAATACCATTTATTCTCTCTGCTATTGCATTTTCGTAAGGATCACCATTTTCAGTCATACTAATTTTGATGTTGTTTTCAGTAAGCTTTTTTACATAATCACC
>NZ_FONQ01000003.1:0-96578 GCF_900112975.1 Flavobacterium xueshanense
ACTTTTTCTTTTTCCTTAGAAAGTAGTGATTCTAGCTCTTTTATTCGTTGTTCTGGAGTATTCTTTTGTGACATAGATGGTAATTCTTTCCAATCTAAGATACTATGTTTTCGCATCCAAACCAAAACAGTGCTTCTACCTTGAATTCCATACTTTTTTTGAGCTTGTTTATAGGTTAACTCGCCTTTTTCTACTTCGGCAACTACTTGTAATTTAAAAGCTAGGCTGTAATCTCGTTGACTACGTTTTTGTCTTTGCGGGGATTGTGATTCCATAAATTAAGTTGTTTGAGTGACAACCTATTTCAGGACGGGACAGTAAAATAACATAAGCCTCAATCAAGAGGCTTATGTTGTTTTTTATATGATGTAGAAATTATTCTTTTCTCCATTTTTTAGTTTCCTCAAAAACATGTTCTAGAATTGCCGCTTCTCTTTCATCAAAATCTACGTTTCGGCGGCTCATCACCAACCGAGCAGTTTCGAACGCTTTTTTTGTGATATAAGTCGTGAATCCTGAAGCACCGCCCCAAGAAAAACTTGGCACAAAATTACGTGGAAATCCACTGCCAAAAATATTTGCGCTCACTCCCACTACTGTTCCTGTATTGAACATCGTGTTAATGCCGCATTTGCTGTGGTCACCCATCATCAAACCGCAAAACTGAAGACCTGTTTTAGCAAAACCTTCCGATTCATAACTCCACAATTTTACTTCTTCGTAATTGTTTTTTAGATTCGAATTGTTACTGTCGGCTCCAATATTACACCATTCACCAAGAACAGAATTCCCTAAAAATCCATCATGTCCTTTATTAGAATAACCAAATAAAACGGAATTATTGACTTCACCTCCAATTCTTGAATACGGACCTACAGTTGTTGCTCCGTAGACTTTCGCAGCCATTTTTACAGTTGCATTTTCGCACAAGGCAAAAGGACCTCTGATTACCGAACCTTCCATTATTTCTGAATCTTTACCTATGTATATTGGACCTGTAGAAGCATTTAAAGTAACGAACTCTAATTTTGCACCTTCTTCTATAAATATATTTTCGGGAGCGATGACGTTGACACTTTTGGGAATAGGATGCGATCTTCTGTCTTCAGTCAAGTATTCAAAATCTTCTCGTATTGCCGCATCATTTTTAGAAAAAATGTCCCAAGTATTATGTACCGTCAAACATTCCTCGTTGTACTCTAAAATTTCATAGGAATCAAAATCTACTTCTTCCTGTTCTTCCGAAGTGTAAAAAGCAATCACTTCATCGCCTTTAAAAATTGCCTGATTGGGTTCCAGATTACTAACCATCTCCGCTAATACATCATTAGGTAGAAACGAAGCATTTATCATTACATTTACCTCTAACTCTACCATTGGAAATTTCTCTGATAAATATTCCTCTGTCAATGTGGTGGTGGTAGAACCCAGACGCATTTCCCATTTTTGACGAATCGTCATGATACCAATAAGAATATCTGCAACAGGACGTGTGAAAGTAAAAGGCAATAAGGCATTTCTAGCAGGTCCGTCGAAAAGTATGTAATTCATAAAATTGTTTATTTGTTGATTCCGTTATTTGTTGATTAGAAATTAGTTCAAACAACTTCCTTTTTATTATATCGTCTTCAAAGTTACAAAGTTTTAAAATAAATAAAATAAAAAAAGCCTTCCGAAAAGAAAGGCTTTACTATAATTATGAACAAGTTAAAATTATCTAACGTGTTTAGCGTATTTAGTTTTGAATTTATCAATACGTCCTGCAGTATCAATAAGTTTAGATTTACCTGTGTAAAAAGGGTGAGAAGTTCTAGAGATCTCCATTTTTACAACTGGGTATTCAACACCATCAACTGTTAATGTTTCTCTTGTATCTGCAGTAGATTTAGTAATAAAAACTTCGTCATTTGACATGTCTTTAAATGCAACTAATCTGTAATTTTCTGGGTGAATTCCTTTTTTCATCTTGTTAATCTTTTTTATTTGTTAATTATAATTTGTCTTGAAGCTTTTCTTCTAACAGAAAAGGTATAAACCCCTTATAACTTTTTGTTTTACAATATTATTTTGAGTTTGCAAATTTACAATTATTTTCCAATAAACAAATCTTTGTCTCACTTTTTTTATATAATCGTAAAAAGTGATTTTTAGCTCCGAATATATTGGGAATTGCTATATTTGTGGATTAATTCTAAAACCACAATAATGATAAATGAAATTATTAAAAAGAATGGAATAACCTTTGGAGTAACAATTGGAATTGTTTCTGCATTAATTACTTCAACAATTTACGCTATTGATTTAAATTTGTTTACTTCTTGGTGGATTGGAGTCCTAAGTATTTTGGTTTATCTTACATTGGGAATTGTTTTACTTTCGAAAACAAAAAAAGAGCTGAACAATATTTTCTCTTTTAAGGATGCTTTTACGACTTACTTCATAGCTACACTAATAGGTATTTTAATTTCAACTCTTTTTAATGTTCTTTTATTCAATTTCATTGATCCTTCTGCCAAAGAGACTTTAAGTGAATTAATGATTAAATACACTGTCAATATGATGCAAAAATTTGGCACACCGGCATCAGCCATTAATGAAGCTATTGCAAAATTAAAAGAAAATAATCCTTATTCTACATTAGAATTACTAAAAGGATCTGTTTTTAGTATTGTTTTTAGTTCAATTTTCGGATTAATTTTGGCAGCATTCTTTAAAAGCAAAACTACACAAGAATAAAAATTAATGAATTTATCACTACTTATACCGCTTCTTAACGAAGAGGAATCACTTAATGAACTCTATGATTGGATCATCAAAGTGATGCATTCTCATAATTATACGTACGAAATCATTTTTCTGGATGATGGAAGTACCGATAGTTCATGGTCTATTATAGAAGGATTTGCCCAAGAAAACCCTCATGTAAAAGGCGTTCGTTTCATGAAAAATTTTGGAAAATCACAAGCGTTGCATGCTGGTTTTGCAAAAGCGCAGGGTGATGTTATAATTACAATGGATGCTGACTTGCAAGACAGCCCAGAGGAAATTCCGGGATTGTATGATATGATTACCAATGGGAAATATGATTTAGTTTCCGGATGGAAAAAGAAACGCTACGACTCCGTAGTGGCGAAAAACTTGCCTTCTAAATTATTCAATTGGGCGGCGAGAAAAACATCGGGAGTGGAATTGAATGATTTTAACTGTGGACTGAAAGCCTACAAAAATATTGTGGTAAAAAACATTGAAGTTTCGGGCGAAATGCACCGATACATTCCGGTTTTGGCAAAAAATGCTGGTTTTGGAAAAATTGGCGAAAAAGTGGTGCAGCACCAAGCCAGAAAATATGGTGAAACTAAATTTGGGATGGAACGTTTTATCAATGGTTTCCTAGATTTAATTACTATTTGGTTTCTTTCAAGATTTGGAAAAAGACCGATGCATTTATTCGGCGCCATGGGATCATTAATGTTTATTATTGGGGTTATGCTTGCCGGATATATTGGTATTTCAAAACTATACCACATGTATAATGACATGCGCTACAGTCTGGTAACGAACAATCCTTGGTTTTATATCGCGCTTACCACAATGGTATTGGGAACACAATTATTTTTGGCTGGATTTCTTGGCGAAATAATTTTGCGAACAAAAAACAATGAAGAGCGTTATAAAGTGTCGAGCGAGGTTAATTTTCTGTAGTTTAAACTAAGACTAAATGTAAAGATAATAGTTCTCGTTTGCACAATGCCTAGCCCTGATAATAGCGGCATCCTTTTTCTTTTTTTTTCTTTAAAAAAAGAAAAAGATATAGCGGATAGCAGGATATTGCTCCTAAAAACAAAACAACTGGATTTAAATTTTAATTACAAATTTAGAAACTAAAAAACTATAGCATGGAGATCAAACAAAATATATTGGACGCAGTAAATGAGTGGCTTACGCCAATATTTGACACCGCTACACAGGAAGAGATTAAAGAATTGATGACTACCTCGCCTACAGAACTGGAAGAGCGTTTTTATAAAAATCTTGAATTTGGAACTGGTGGAATGCGAGGAGTTATGGGTGTAGGAAACAATCGCATCAATAAATATACGCTAGGAAAAACTACGCAAGGACTTTCGGATTACTTGCACACTGCATTTCCTAACCAGCCTTTGAAAGCAGTTATTGCTTACGATTGCCGCTACAATAGCGATACGTTGGCCAAAGTAGTGGCAGATGTTTTCTCGGCTAACGGAATTAAAGTGTATTTGTTTTCGGAATTGAGACCTACTCCAGAATTGTCATTTGCAGTGAAACATTTAGGTTGTCAATGCGGAATAGTTCTAACTGCCTCTCACAACCCACCAGAATACAACGGATACAAAGTGTACTGGCAAGATGGTGGACAAATTGTGCCACCAGAAGATGAGGGAATCATCTCTGTTATCGAGAATTTAAATTACAATCAAATCAAGTTTACTGCCAATGAAGATTTGATACATTATATTGATACCGAAGTTGATGAAGCTTTTATCAAATCGACTATCGAGAATGCCAGCTTTGGAACTTCGGCTGACGCCAAAGAAAATCTGAATATTGTTTTCACCTCTTTACATGGGACTTCCATAACCTTAGTGCCTGATACCTTATCGCAAGCGGGTTATCCTAACGTGAATATTGTTGAAGAACAAAGAGTGCCGAATGGTGATTTCCCAACTGTAAAATCTCCAAATCCAGAGGAGCCAGAAGCACTGACAATGGCATTGGCTTTGGCGGACAAAACGAATTCGGATATTGTTATTGGGACTGATCCTGACTGTGACCGTTTAGGAGTTGCCGTTAGAAACAACGAAGGCAAAATGACGTTACTTAATGGAAATCAAACCATGATTTTGATGACTGCATTTTTATTGGAACAATGGAAAAAAGCAGGGAAAATTAATGGAAAACAATTTGTAGGTTCTACAATCGTTTCTACTCCTATGATGATGGAATTAGCAACAAACTACGATGTAGAGTGCAAAGTGGGTTTGACTGGTTTCAAATGGATTGCCAAGATGATTAAAGATTTTCCTGAGTTGGAATTCATAGGTGGCGGTGAAGAAAGTTTTGGTTACATGGTAGGCGATGCCGTACGCGATAAAGATGCTGTTGCGTCTACTTTATTGATTTGCGAACTTGCGGCTCAAGCCAAAGCCAAAGGAAGTACGGTTTACAAAGAATTACTACAACTATATGTTGATAACGGTTTTTATAAAGAATACTTAGTTTCATTGACTAAAAAAGGAATGGATGGTTTGCAGGAAATCAATCAGATGATGATTGACATGAGAGAAAATCCATTGAAAGAAATCAACGGACAACGAGTGATTATGCTGGAAGATTACCAATCATTGATAGCGAAAAATTTGCTTACGGATGAGGAAACCAAAATGGATATTCCAAAATCGAACGTATTGATTTATTATACGGAAGACGGATCAAAAATATGTGCCAGACCAAGCGGAACGGAACCTAAAATAAAATTTTATATTAGTGTAAACACAGAATTGGAATCAGTTGAAGATTTTAACGATGTAGAAAGCATTTTAAACGAAAAGATTAAAAATATTATTATTGCAATGCAATTGAACTAATGGACAGAAATTTAATAAAATTAATTCCTTTTACTAAACCGTATAAAACCCATATTATCTGGAATGTGATATACAACGTTCTTTATGCGTTGTTCAGCACTATTTCTATGTTGACGCTGCTTCCGGTACTTCAAGTACTTTTTGGAAAAATCAAAACAATTGAAAAAGAGCCAATATATACCGGAATTGGAAATATAAAAGATTACGGAACTGATCTTTTGTATTTTAAAATAACCGAATTAACAAAAGATAACAGTCCTCAGTTTGCCCTTTTACTTGTCGTTTCTTTGGTAATCATCACTTTTTTATTCAAAAATTTGTTCAATTATCTTGCTTCTCATCACATCATGCATCTCAAAAATGGCGTTTTACGGGATTTGCGAAAATCAATGTATGACAAAATAATTGAATTACCGATATCCTACTATTCAGAGAAAAGAAAAGGAGATATTATGGCGCGAATGCTGGGTGATGTCAACGAGGTTCAAAATTCCTTTTTTTCGATACTGGAACTGATTGTAAAGGAACCATTAACGATTGTATTTGCAATAGTCTCCATGTTTTTTATAAGTGTAGAACTTACGTTTTTTGTTTTAGTTTTTATTCCAATTTCGGGATTTATCATTTCAAAAATCGCTAAAAATTTGAGAGCACAATCTTTACAGGCACAAAAAGAAAGTGGATTTCTGATTTCAATAGTAGATGAAAGTTTGGGCGGTTTGAAAGTAATTAAAAGCTACAACGCAGAACCTAATTTTAAAAACAGATTCAACGGTTCAGTAACCCGACTGTTGCATTTATCAAATAGCATTGGAGACAAAAATAATTTGGCAACGCCATTAAGTGAATTTTTAGGAATCACAACAATAGCTGCCTTGTTATGGTATGGAGGAAACTTAGTGTTAATTGATAAAACTCTTGAAGGCGCCGCTTTTATTGTTTTTCTTACGTTGGCCTTCAATATTCTAACTCCCGCCAAAGCCATTTCAAAAGCATCTTATGCCGTGAAAAATGGTTTAGCTGCCGCAGAACGGGTTTTTGAAGTTTTAGAAGTCGAAAATGAAATCACTTCAAAAGAAAATGCTATTGAAAAAAACACTTTCGATTCGAACATAACCCTCAAAAACATTAACTTCAAATACGAAAAAGAAAATGTTTTAAAAGACTTTACGCTTGAAGTTAAAAAGGGACAAACGGTGGCTCTTGTCGGGCAATCCGGCAGCGGAAAAAGTACCATTGCTAATTTGCTCACCCGTTTTTATGACACCAGTGAAGGGGAAATCACGATTGATGGGACCAACATAAAAGATTTTAGTTTAAAATCACTTCGAGGGTTGATGGGACTGGTTACACAAGACAGTATTTTATTTAATGATACAATCAAAGCTAATGTCGCATTGGGAAAAATAGACGCTACAGATGAAGAAATTATTGAAGCATTAAAAATTGCCAATGCCTATGAATTTGTCAAAGATTTACCGTCAGGTATTCACACAAACATAGGAGACAGCGGAAACAAACTTTCGGGTGGTCAAAAACAACGCTTATCGATTGCCAGAGCCGTTTTGAAAAACCCTCCGATTATGATTCTTGATGAAGCCACATCAGCATTGGATACCGAAAGCGAAAAATTTGTTCAAGTAGCTTTGGAGAACATGATGCAAAACCGAACTTCAATTGTTATTGCGCACCGTCTTTCCACAATTCAAAAAGCAGATTTGATTGTGGTGATGCAAAAAGGAAAAATAGTGGAACAAGGAAAACACGACGAACTAATTGCATTGAATGGCATGTATAATAAATTAGTGTCTATGCAATCTTTTGAATAACGATGAAGAACACCGTTTTTCGTGACCATTAAAATCTTTAAAGTATATTATTTTAAATCTTTAAGTCTGAAAAATGTACATCACCAATCCAAACATAAAACTTCCTGAAGATCCAAACACGGTTGTTTGGAAGTACCTAGATTTATCGAAATTCTTAGACTTGTTGATGTCAGAAAAGCTATTTATGTCCCGATCCGATAAGTTTGAAGATCAATATGAAGGTACTTTCAGCGAGCCTACTTTTGAGGAAATAAAAAAGCTTTCGATTGACAACCCTGACTTTTTAGATTATTATAAAACACATCGGGAAAAAGTAGCCATCAGCAGCTGGCACATCAATGAATATGAATCGTTCGCCATGTGGCAAATTTTCACACAAAACAGTGAAGGCTTGGCAATTCAATCTACAATTGGGCGTTTGCAGGAATCGCTTATTCCTGAAATAAATTTGAAACAATATATTGGGGAAGTAAATTATATCGATTACAAAAAAGAACACATTCCGTTTGATGACATGTTTTTTCCTTTTTTGTTCAAGCGAAAAAGTTTTCAATATGAAGGCGAAGTACGTATTATCACTGACATTGGCGAAAGCGATATAAAAATAAATGATGGATTAAAAATTAATGTAGACATCAATCAGTTAATCGAAAAAATTTACATTCATCCCAAATCCGAAAACTGGTATAAAAACCTGGTCATTCGACTAGTTAAGCAACTTGGTTTTGATTTCACGATTGAAAAATCAGACTTGGAAAGTGATATTTTGATTTAAAATCAGCAGTCCTAAACCGGCTCATACCCAATTGTTTTCCATTCCTTTTTTGACAAATCGATGTAATAGTAATTCACAACATCTGTCTTGTCAAATTGTCCGTTTTTATTAGTGTCTTCAACCGTTCTATAATACAGACGATTATTAGACCCAATCAATTTCCAGTCGATTAATTCCTGAAAATCAGAAGATATTTTAGTAAATTTCTCGCCGCTTATTTCGCTTAAATACAATGCTTTAATATCACTTGTATCTAATTTTCCATCTTTATTTGTATCCATATCAACCATCGTGTATACCATAATTTGATTATTAGTATTATCCGCAACCGACTTTAAATATGTAGCTGTTTGAATCAAAACAGGTTTTTCAGTCAATTTTCTGATGGAATCCGAATCAACTTTTTGGAATTTCAAATTCTGCAGGAAACCAGTAATTTCAAATTCGCCATAATTCGATATGGTAAAACTCAAATCATTCACACTCGAAGAACCATATCTCGATTTTATCCCTTTTTCACGAATGCTTAAATCAGCAACAGGATGAATCAAATAATCCGTTCCGTCCATTTGAAGTGGTAAATCGGCAATTTGTATCTGGGTTGAATCAGCTTTGGCAAGTTCTTTTGCTCTATTTGTTCCATCGTAAGTAACTTTTGGTTTTTCAACCTCCTCTTTACAACTCGTTAAAAGCAAAATTGCGATTCCTATTAATGTAATATGTAGTTTTTTCATAATCCTGTACTTTAAAATTCAAATGTAATCATTTTTAAAAATGGTAACGGCATTCAATACTTGATTTAACGAATTAAAACTCGGTTTAACTTTACAAATTCTTTAGGGTTATAACTTCGCAGTCAATTTCACATTAAAAACTCTGGTGGTCATATAATTAGGAATTGCATATTGATTTTTAGAATATACATCGCGAACCCAAGTATTTGTGATGGCATTTTGATTGTCAAAAAGATTAAAAATCTCTAAACCTATCGCCAACTCTTTAAAGTCCTTAAACCAACCCGTATTCTTTTTTACGGTTGTATTATCGATAAAAACTTTAGAGAAGCCTACATCCACACGGCGGTAATCATTCAACCTATTTTGGTACAGATAAGCATCTGCATACGATGGCGAACCACCAGGCAATCCAGTATTGTAAATTAAATTCAGGTACAATTTTAAGCTTGGAATATTAGGCATGTAATCTTGAAACAAAAGCCCAAATTTCAACCTTTGATCTGTAGGTCGGGCAATATATCCTCTATCATTACTGTTTTCTTCTGTTTTCAAATAACCAAAACTAAACCACGATTCTGTCCCGGGTACAAACTCTCCGTTCAATCGAATATCCAATCCTTGCGCGTACGCTGTAGCATTATTGTTGGCAGCGTAACGAATGCGAACATTGTCAATCGTATAGGTATTTACATCCGTTAGCGATTTATAATACAACTCCGAAACCAATTTAAAAGGACGTTCCCACATTTTGAAACTATAATCGTTCCCAAAAACAACATGAACAGATTGTTGCGCCTTCGTATTGGGTTGCACGATTCCCTCAGCATCCCTCAATTCCCTGTAAAATGGAGGCTGATGGTATAATCCTCCCGAAAGTCTAAAAACCATATCTTTCTCCCAATCTGGTTTTATGGCAAATTGACCTCTGGGGCTAAAAGTAATTTGGGATTTTCCTGCTGTAGTAGAGCATGTAACTTCCCAATTGTGCAAACGCACGCCAGCATTATACCAAACTTCACTCGAACCAATATTCAATTTTAAACTCCATTGACCATAACCCGAAAATCTATTGATGTCGTTCAAATTAGTCGCCCGGATATTTTGATACGGAACAAGCGGTCCAGTGTAAGGCGAATACGGTTGATCATTTTTAGCCAAATCAATAATTGGTGGATTCAATGAAAAACCAGCCGAATCAATTACCTCCCACTCTATTATTCTGTCACGAATGGATTCTCGTGTATATTTAATTCCCCATTCAAATTGGTTTTCTTTCCAATCGTGAAATCCTTTTATCTCTGTATTTACAATTAAGGCATCCAAATCATTTCTGGCATGACTCAACTGAGAATTAATTCCTCTTGTAAAAGCAACTTCTCCAAACGTTTCTGATCCAATACTGGAATCCACTTCGCCTAAACGATATTGGGCGAAAATATCAAAATATTCTTGTTCTAAAGTCTGAAAAACTGAACCAATAAATTTCAAAGTAAAGTTATCCGAAAGATTAAAAGTTGTCTTTAAAGCTCCAAAATAAGTATCGTATTTATCTTTTTCCTGACCTTCATAGAAAACAGTCAGTGTCATAGGATTGTTTATCGTTCCAAAATTAGTCTGTCTCGTCAATGGCTGATATTGGTATTTATTTTGAGAAATATTTCCCAGAAAACTCCATTGCCATTTGGCCGACGGCTGATAGTTTATATTGGTTTGAATATCCGCAAAGGATGGCGTAAAATTCGTTTGCGTTTCTTGACTATTTACTAAAAGGCTGTTGTTTCGGTATCGAACTCCCGTTACCGCAGCCCACTTTTTATTTTTGGAAACCGCATCAACCGAAAGGCTTCCGCCAAGAAAACTCGCTTCAACGCTTGCGCCAAATCTAATCGGCTTCCTGTAAGTAATGTCTAAAACAGACGATAATTTATCTCCAAACTTCGCCTGAAAACCACCAGCCGAGAAATCAACATTTTGAACTAAATC
Source organism: Flavobacterium xueshanense (assembly GCF_900112975.1). Lineage (GTDB taxonomy): Bacteria > Bacteroidota > Bacteroidia > Flavobacteriales > Flavobacteriaceae > Flavobacterium > Flavobacterium xueshanense. Next base: position 10,949 of record NZ_FONQ01000003.1, read on the forward strand.
CGTATTGATAAAACTCAATCCTTCTTGTTGTCCCGAACGAATTAGAAACGGGCGATAGACTTCAATTTCATTAACATAAACCAAATTCTCATCATAATTTCCACCACGCACGGCATATTGCGTACTCAATTCGTTATTAGAATTTACTCCAGGTAGGGTTTTCAAAATGTTTTCGATACCAGCATTAGCGCCCGGAATTTTTCGGATCATTTCAGGCTCAATTGTAAAGACACCCTGAATTAACTTTCTGTTCTTCGATGTCACAATCACTTCCCCCATTTGTTCTTCCCGATCACTCATCACTGGGTTAAACTCTTTTTGTTCATTGGAATCCAAAGAAAAAATTACCGTTATTTTTTTTAACGAGACATGCGTAAAAACTAGCGTTACTTTTTGGTTCGCAGGGACTTTTATATCGTAAAATCCATTTTTATTGGATTGAGTGCCAATACTGGAATACGAAACATTTACGTTTTCTACCGGTTGATTGTTTTTGTCTAAAATAACTCCTTTTATTCTAGCCGTTTGGGCCAAAAAAGGTAGGCTTGCGAAGCAAAAAAAGAAAACAAAAATTAATTTATTAGTGCTCAAGTTATTTGGTTTTTATTTTTTTAGGCTTATAAAAAAACGCGTTTCGTAGGTTGTCGAATTTCCTACATTATCCATCACCACAACTTTTAAATCATTGGCACCGTCAGCAACAATTCCATCACTGAAATAATGAGTTAATTTTCTGGTTTTATTATCGTATTCGAATAATACCCATTTTCCGTTTAAAAAGCCATTGTATGATTTTATACCTGACAATTCATCGTAAATGGAAAGCTGAATTGTTTTTTGCTCGCTAATCCATTTTCCTTGTACGGGAACGGCCATGCTTATTTTTGGTGCAACCATATCCGAAACCAATGCATATTTACCTAAAATTTTAACCTTCGTATTGAAAACGTTGTCCTTTCTATAGGTGGGATTGTAATTTATTTTTTTTCCTTCGATTCTGCCGATAAATATTTTTTCTCTTTGAGCTTCAGTAGATTTTGTGTCTTCAATTGAAACTGTAAAATTCGTATGCGCAGGAACAGTATCATCATGTAAAAATAATGTGTCATTTTTTACATCAAAATTCAAATCAAAATCTTCATAAAAAGTTCCAGCAGGGAAGAAAACCGACATATTTGCTAAAGTGAAATTGCTGTCTTTGTTTGCTCTTACAAAATAATTTGATTGCAATGACTCCTTAAGGATTACGGTAGGCAGAACATCATATTTGATGGGAATTGCTATTATTTTTTTGTTTCCAAAGAAATCCGAAACTTCAATGCGATATTGAGATGCTAAATTAGGACTTACTTGTAAAATCCCTTTATTTTCATCGGCTTGAATGAAACTCAAATTATATGGGTTTTTCATGAATAATTTCTGAACCCGTTGCTTCATTTTCTTGTATCGTGAATAATCAATTAGCGCGTTGATGTAACGCATGTCATCAAATGAATAGGTATTAAATTCATATCCATAATTTGCTTTTCCATTATAAAAAGACTGTACTTTATACACTCCGTTATAATTAAACGAAACGTCGTCTGTGTCATAACCCGAAATGCCAAAACCTATTGAACCATTTGCAATTACTTTATCTGAAATATATGTGCCGTCTTTTTGCAACGAAACATTCAGTAATAAAGGTCGTTTCGATTGATTAACAGTCGTTTTCGAATCTAAAGGATATACATAAACTCCGGAAACAACTGGTTTCTTTGTATCCTTTAAAAATTTATTGAACCCAAAAAGCATCGGATTGATTATGAATTCTGTCTTAGAATCACGAAATTCAAAATGCAAATGCGGTCCTTCTGAAGCTCCTGTATTTCCAGAAAAAGCAATAATTTCTCCTTTTTTTACCACCATTTCATCTGGCTTAAAAAACATTTCGATTTCAAATGATTGTTCTTTGTAATGCGTTTTATTGATGTAGTTTTCTATTTCACCATTGGCCATTTTTAAATGTCCATAAACCGAAGTATATCCATTAAGATGGTTGATGTAAATTGTTTTTCCGTTTCCAAAAGTAGATATCTTTATTCTTGACACATAGCCATCAGCCACTGCGTACACTTTTAATCCTTCTTTTTGTTGTGTTCTTAAATCAAAACCTGCATGAAAATGATTGGGTCTTAACTCGCCAAAATTCCCGGATAATTGCATCGGAATATCTAAAGGTGATCTGAAATAATCTTTTGGATAGTCAACTTGTGCAAAAACAGCAGTACAGAAAAATAAAAAATATACAGAAAATCTCATGGTTTACATTTTTGCTAAGATAAAAAAAGTATTCAAATCATCACTAAAAAAAACAGTTCGTAACCATTTGTACAACTGATATTTAATTAATTTAATGCAAAAAAAATAATAAAATATTGCAAAATTAAAAAGGAATACTAACTTTGTATGATTATGTAATGAATAAGATATATAATGAGTGCGATTGCAGAAATTATTGATACTCTTGAAAATAAAGTCGAAAAACTTTTCAATAAAATGAAAGTTTTAGAGAAAAATAATCAAGATTTGAAAAACGAATTAATAAAAACTGCATCCATAATACAAAGTCAGTCACAAGAGATTGAAGCGCTGAAAACGCAGTATGAAACTCTAAAAGTAGCAAATACATTACTAGGCAGTGACGACAATAAAAGAGATACGAAGCTTAAAATAAATTCATTAATTCGCGAAATTGATTACTGTATAGCGCAGCTATCAGATTAATAAAAGATATGGACGAAAAGCTTAAAATTAAAATATCAATCGCAGATAGAGTTTACCCGTTAACGGTTGATTTCTCGCAGGAAGAAGGTCTTAGAAGCGCTTCGAAAAAGATTGATAAAATGATTAAGCAATTTGAAGAAAATTACGCTGTTCGTGACAAACAAGATGTTTTGGCAATGTGTGCCTTACAATTTGCCTCACAAACAGAACAAAAACAAATTGATAATGCCATTGACGGAGAAGCTACCATTGAAAGAATAAAAAAAATCAATGCGGTTTTAGATCAATATCTCGACAAATAAACGTTCTTTACAAAAACTAAGATACTGCCTACATTAGTTCATATTTGGTAAACTCAACACTAACAATTTAGAATGAGCAAATCATCACTACTAAAGCATGCCACGCTCCGGCGAGGAAACTTGAACAGTGAGTTAGCTCAAAACTTGTCTTTTCGAGTTTATTCAATCACTCTAATGTAGGCTTTTTTATACATAAATTTTAACAAACATGGACAACATATTAACGATTATTATTTCAGGAATTATAGGTATTGCGGGAGGTTTTGCTATCGCCAAATTGATAGAAAAAAGCAATATTTCAAACTTAATTAAAAATTCAAAAAAAGAGGCTGCATCCATTTTGAAAGATGCTAATCTGGAAGCTGAAAACATTAAAAAAGATAAAATTCTACAAGCAAAAGAGAAATTTATTGAATTAAAATCAGAACATGAACAAGTTATTTTATCCCGTGATAAAAAAGTTGCTGAGATAGAAAAAAGAGTTCGTGATAAAGAATCTCAAATATCTAACGAGTTATCAAAAGCTAAAAAAGTAAACGATGATTTCGAAACCAAAACTTTAGAATACGCGACTAAAATTGAAAATCTAGATAAGAAACAATCTGAAGTTGACAAATTACACAAAAGTCAATTGCAACAGTTAGAAGTTATATCTGGTTTATCTGCTGAAGAAGCTAAAGATCAATTGGTAGAAGGACTGAAAGCAGAAGCTAAAAGCAAAGCAATGTCTCACATTCAAGATACTATTGAAGAGGCAAAATTGACAGCACAACAAGAAGCTAAAAAAATCATCATCAATACCATTCAACGAGTAGGAACTGAAGAAGCAGTAGAAAACTGTGTTTCGGTATTCAACATTGAATCAGATGATGTAAAAGGTAGAATTATTGGTCGTGAAGGAAGAAATATTCGCGCACTGGAAGCTGCAACCGGAGTAGAGATTATTGTAGATGACACACCGGAAGCGATTATCCTTTCTTGTTTTGATCCTGTACGTAGAGAAATTGCACGATTGGCATTACATAAATTAGTTACTGACGGTAGAATTCACCCAGCTAGAATTGAAGAAGTAGTAGCAAAAACTGCTAAACAAATTGACGATGAAATTATAGAAGTTGGTAAACGTACCGTTATCGATTTAGGAATTCACGGATTGCATCCTGAATTGATTAAAGTGGTAGGACGCATGAAGTACCGTTCTTCTTACGGACAAAATTTATTACAACACTCCCGTGAAGTTTCTAAGCTTTGTGGAATCATGGCTGCTGAGCTTGGACTTAACGTAAAGCTGGCTAAAAGAGCCGGTTTATTGCACGATATTGGTAAAGTTCCAGATGCCGAAAGCGATTTACCACACGCTTTATTAGGAATGCAGTGGGCAGAGAAATACGGTGAAAAAGAAGAGGTTTGCAACGCTATTGGGGCTCACCACGATGAAATTGAAATGAAATCATTATTATCACCAATCATTCAGGTTTGTGATGCTATTTCTGGAGCTAGACCGGGAGCAAGAAGACAAGTATTGGATTCTTATATTCAACGTTTGAAAGACCTTGAAGAAGTGGCTTACGGATTCAGCGGTGTGAAAAATGCTTATGCTATTCAAGCGGGTAGAGAGCTTCGTGTAATTGTGGAAAGTGAAAAAGTTTCGGATGAAAATGCTGCAAGCTTATCTTTTGATATCTCCCAAAAAATACAAACGGAAATGACTTATCCTGGGCAGGTCAAAGTAACTGTTATTCGTGAAACAAGAGCAGTGAATATTGCTAAATAAAACAAAGTCAATCTTTAAAATAGAAAGACGTATTGATATAAAATCGATGCGTCTTTTTTTATTTTATAATGCAGCAATGTTATTTGTCGTCCAACAATTTCCTTGGATGAAATGAATTCAGAACATTTGCTAGAAACCTTCTGTCAAGGTGCACATATATCTCTGTGGTAGTTATGGATTCATGACCAAGCATCAACTGTATCGAACGCAAATCAGCACCATTTTCAAGAAGATGAGTCGCAAAAGAATGACGTAAAGTATGTGGACTGATTGTTTTATAAAGATCAATTTTTACAGCCAAGTTCTTGATAATCGTAAAAATCATAGCTCGTGTCAATTGTTTTCCTCTTCTATTTAAAAACAATGTGTCTTCAAAACCCTTTTGAATCGTAAGATGTTTTCGAATAGTATTCCTATACATCTGAATGTATTTTTGCGTAAAATCACTGATTGGAACGAAACGTTGTTTATTCCCTTTCCCAGTTATTTTGATAAAACCTTCATCAAAAAATAAATCCGATATTTTTAATGCAATTAGTTCCGAAACCCGAAGTCCGCAACCATAGAGGGTTTCAAGTATGGCGCGATTGCGCTCTCCTTCATTGGTGGTCAAATCAACAGCCGCGATAAGTCTATCAATCTCTTCTACAGATAATGTATCCGGAAGTTTCCGTCCTGTTTTAGGTGTTTCGATTAGTTCTAACGGATTGTCTATTCTATAATCTTCAAAAATCAAATAGCTGAAAAAACTTTTCAGACCGGAAATAATTCTGGCTTGCGAACGTGGATTGACTTCTTTTGAAACGCTATAAATAAACTGCTGGACCGTTTCATCACTAATTTTAATTGGGGAAACATCGATTTCATTTGTCTCTAAAAAAAGGCGCAAACGTTCAATATCAAAAGAATAGTTTTCTATTGTATTCTTCGATAAACCGCGTTCAATTTTCAAATACGATTGATAATTTTTTATATAGCTGTCCCAATTCATGGTTACAAAGTAACTCTTTTTTGAGGATAAAAAAACCTCCCAGATTGGGAGGTTTAGAAATTTACTTCAAGAAATATTAAAATTTATATCCTAAAGATACAGAGAAAACAGAATTCTTAATTTTAGAATCATCTCCAGGCTCAGTTTTAGCGATATTAGATAAACCAAGGTTGTATCTTAAACCAGCAGATAATTTTTCTGTGAAATCGTATCCTGCACCTACATTAACACCAAAATCTACCGACTCAAATTGATCTTTTGCATCCTCTTCAGCAGAAATACCATCTACGGTTGCTTTTACTTTAGCAGCAGTTAAAAACCCTACTTGTGGACCAAATTCAATATTAAATTTCTCAGCGGCATAGTACTTTAGCATTAATGGTACGTTTAAATAGGATAAATTAAAATCTACATCGGCAGTATAAACCGTTCCGTTTACATCTTGTTGAATATTATCTACTTTTGCTCCTTGAGTTGAAAACAGTACTTCCGGCTGAAGGGTAACTTTATCTGATAATTTTATAGCAACAAAACCACCCAAATGAAATCCTGTTTTCGATTTCAAATCTAAGCCTTCAATGTCACCTTCAAAATTTGCGATATTTAATCCGCCTTTAAAACCGAATTTTGCTTCTTGCGCATTAGCTAACCCAAAAGCAAATACTGCCGCAGCTGTTAAAATAATCCTTTTCATTTTTAAATTTTAATTTGTTTATATGATATAAAATTATAATAAATTTAAAGTAATATACTTCTTATAAAAACAAGTTATTAACAATATTCAAAAGATCTTAATAAATAATTCTTCCGATACAAATATTACTTCTCCCATTTGCCACCACCCACATAAAATCCTAAATGGATTCCCACATAGGAATTAGCTACAGTTCCTTTATTATTACCATTAATATCTTGTAAAGTAGATTCAGGTACTAAATTATATTCTAATCCCATTCTGAATTTCCCCCATTCAAAACCACCTCGTACTAATCCTCCCATTTTACCGGCTGCATCTACATTTACACCATTAGAATTATTTGTATCATCAAACGCTACATTTGCGATACTATAGTATCCCGCACCAGCACCTATGTAAGGAACAAAAGACTTCCCAGACGCATTAAAATAATAATCATAAGTGGCAACATAAGAGCCATTAGCTGAGGCTTTTGCACTAGTAGTGGCACCAGAATCATTTACATCACGAACAATCGCAGCTACTCCTATTCTTAAACCAACATTCATATTATCTTTGATGTTGTATTTTGGTTCCAAAGATAACAGTATACCGCCGCCGCCATTGGTAGGTACAATTCCTAAATCCAGACCAACTCTAAAACCACCTTCTTTTTGTGCATAGCCACTTAAACTTAATAAAGCGATAAATACCAATAAAATAATTTTTTTCATTTTTTTTTGATTAGTTATGAATACGGATATAAAAGTATAGCAATTTTAAAGTAATACACTTCCTACCATTACAAGTTATTAACATTTTTATTGCAAATTTATCGTCAACGTGGAGGTACTTTTGACACAATTATTTTTATTTAATTACAGCTATCAGTAAAATAATAGAAAAAAATATTTAAATAATCAAAAAATAGATCTAGAGATAAACTACTGTACTGCATTAATTTAAAACAAAAAAAGTCTAATTTATATTTAAATTTTCATAAATAAGAACTCCAACTAATAATTTATCAATATTTTTGGACTAATATTTGCTTTTAGACTTAACAGATAATTAAGACAATAAATATCCAGCAAAATAGTTTTGATTAAGAGTCCTATTTCAGTAAAAACTAATTAATATTAAAAAACAAATTATGAAAAGAATAATTTTAGTAGCAGTAGTTCTACTCGCAGCGTCAGTAGACATGCAAGCACAATTGGTTAAATTTGGTTTAAAAGGTGGTTTAAATTACGCAAATCAGTCAGGAAGTGGTATTACAATTAACAGTGATAATTATGACAAAGAGGCTATAACTAGTTACCACGCTGGTTTAATTGCAGAAATTAAAGTGACCGATGGTTTTTCTGTACAACCCGAATTATTGTATTCGACTCAGGGAGCAACCTATAAAAATGCTTTTGAAGAATTCAAAAATGAGTTGGGTTATTTATCCATTCCTGTTTTAGCAAAAATAAATTTTAACAAGACCGTGAGTTTAGATCTTGGACCACAAGCTTCATTTTTATTGAGTGAAAGAAATAATGTAAATTTTAAAGACGCTGAAACTTTTGAATTTGGCGTAGCCGGAGGTTTAAGTTTAAATGTTACTAAAAATTTCTTTTTACAAGGTCGTTATGTATTAGGCTTGACTGAAGCTTCACAAGATGCAGAAGTTAAGAACTCAGTAGTGCAAATTTCTGCTGGATTTAAATTCTAGAAATAATAAAATTAAATTTATTAAAACCGTTCTATAAATTGGAACGGTTTTTTTATTTTTACCAAAACAGGAATTATGAAATGAGCATATCGGAGATGTAATGAAAACCAGATAAGTCATATGCGAATTCCATATTCAAATAAAAAACAAATATTAACTACGTATGAAAATCAGTATCATCAACGGACCAAACCTCAATCTTCTTGGCAAACGTGAACCAGAAGTTTACGGAACTCAAACTTTTGAAGAATATTTCACCACCTTACAAATAAAATTTCCTTCCATAGAATTTACTTATTTTCAGAGTAATATTGAAGGCGAATTAATTGATAAAATTCAGGAGTTTGGTTTTTCATTCGACGGCATTATCTTGAATGCCGGAGCATACACGCATACTTCTATCGGAATTGGCGACGCTGTCAAGGCCATTACTACCCCAGTTATTGAAGTCCATATTTCGAATACGTTTTCCCGTGAAAGTTTTAGACATCAATCCTACATTTCAGGATATGCCAATGGTGTTATTCTGGGTTTTGGTTTAAAAAGTTACGAGTTAGCAATACAGTCTTTTTTATAGTTTCAAATTATAATTACCTCCCAAATAAATCTTTAACAAATAATTAATACCCTATTTTTAAACTTCTGCTATTTTTGTGAAAGAAAAAACTTTCATGAAAAAACACTACTTACTACTTCTTTTCTTAGTTTCATTTGTCAGCAATGCACAAATAAAAGGAACTGTCACGGACGAAAAAGGAAACCCCTTGCCTTTTGTCACTATTTTTCAGGAAGACACTTACAATGGGACCACTTCAAATGAACAAGGAAACTATGAATTTAATTTAAAGAAAAAAGAAAAACAAACGGTTGTCTTTCAGTTTTTAGGTTTTAAAACCCAAAAAATAATAATACAAACTGATAAATTGCCTTATTCATTAAATATAAAAATGGAGAAAGAAAGTTTTTCATTGAATGAAGTGATTATCAACAAGAAAAACAATCCGGCTTTGGCGATTATAAAAAATGCTATTGCCAGCAGAAAAGTAAACACTGTAAAAACAAATCGATTCAACGCTGACTTTTATTCCAGAGGTATTTTTAAATTAAAAAATGCCCCTAAAAAAATATTAGGCCAAAAAATTGGTGACTTCAATGGCGCTTTAGATTCTACCGGAACCGGGATTATTTCCTTATCAGAAACCTTTTCGAAAATAGCATTTGAAAAACCCAACAACTTAAAAGAAGTCGTTACTGCCTCAAAAGTAAGTGGCAGAGACAATGGTTACAGCTACAATACTGCCAGATCTTCGTTCTACGACTTTTATGACAATACCATCGATTTTGGTGTCCAAATGATTTCTCCAATAGCAAACAACGCTTTCAATTACTATAATTACAAGTTAGAAAGCACGTTTTTTGATGAGAATAAAAATATGATTAACAAAATAAAAGTGATGGCAAAGCGTGACAGCGAACCCGTTTTTGAAGGATACATTTATTTAGTGGAAGATTCCTGGGCGGTTTACGCAGTTGATCTGGATATAAAAGGCTACCGAATGAAAGAGGAATTTGTCGATGTGATGACCTTAAAACAAAATTTTAGTTACAACAACAGCAATAAAATTTGGGCAAAAAACACTCAAAGTCTCGAAATCACAGCAGGCGCTTTTGGGATAAAATTTACCGGAAAATACAATTACGTGTATAGCAATTATGAATTTATAGATGCTTTTCCTTCCAAAACATTTACAAATGAAATTACGCGCATCGAAATAAATGCCAATAAAAAAGACAGCTTGTTCTGGAATACCAACAGACCCATTCCGTTAACAATTGAAGAAAGCACCGATTATGTTAGAAAAGATAGCATTTACAAGGTCCGGAATTCCCAAAAATACCTGGATTCGATAGATGCAAAAGGAAATAAATTCAAATTATTAAAAGTACTGACCGGTTACACGTATAAGAATAGTACTGAAAAACACAGTTTTAGTTACGAAGGATTATTGAATCTTGGTTCACTAAGTTTCAATACCGTACAAGGATATAATTTTGATTCTGGGTTTCGATACACCAACTGGAAAAATCAGGAAAACAAAGGAATATACACTTCCATAAGTACAAAACTCAATTACGGTTTTGCCGAAGATCGTTTGCGTGTCACCGGACAATTTATCCACCGGTTCAACAATCAGAATTTTGCCACCTTATATATGATGGGAGGAAGTTCCGTAAAGCAATTTAATCCGAATGACCCTATCAGTAAAACTATAAACACGATTAGTTCATTAATTTTTAAGAACAATTTCATGAAGTTGTATAATTTGGAATCAGCGGCAATTGGATACAGCCAAGATATTGCAAATGGAGTGAACCTAAATGGAAAAATAGAGTACCAGCAACGCAAACCATTATTCAATAATACCGATTTTTCTTTGTTCAATAAGGACGATTTATACACGTCGAATAATCCTTTGGCACCAAATGATTTCAACACTCCAGCTTTTGAAAAACACCATTTGACGAAAGTAAATTTGCTTGCAAAAATAAATTTTGGAAACAAGTATTCTTCCCGTCCAGATGGGAAATTTAACATCCGAAATGAAAAATTTCCAACTCTATATTTAGGCTATGAAAAAGTAATTGCGGCCAATGAGAAGAAATATGAGTTTGACCATTTCAACACCCGACTGACGTATGATTTGACATTAGGAAATAAAGGGGTTGTAGGGCTAAATCTAAAAGCGGGAAAGTTTTTGAATGCAGACAATATTGCTTTTATAGATTTCAAGCATTTCAATGGAAACCAAACCCATATTGGACAATCAGCGCGTTATTTGAATGTATTTAACTTGCTCCCATATTATTCTAACAGTACGAATGACAGCTATTTTGAAGCGCATATTGAATACAATGACAAAGGCTACATCATGAATAAAATACCATTGTTGAACAAACTAAAATCAACTTTTATACTGGGTGCTCATGCACTATCTACACCCAATAACAAAACTTATACTGAAATGACAGTCGGCTTAGATAATTTAGGTTTTGGTAAATTTAAAATGCTTCGTGTAGATTATGTCCGTTCGTACCAAAATGGTTTTCAAGGTGACGGAGTTGTTTTTGGGCTTAAGTTTTTGAATATATTGGAGTAAAAAAATAATTTTAATAATTGAGTCCAATTGTCAGTTCGAGCGCAGTCGAGAACCATTATTGTATCTTGAGTGCGTTCGATGTAACAAAATCGCAACAAATTAAAAAAGGCAATAGAAAATAGTTTTGGTACCTTTTTTTATTTTATTTGATTAATAATTAATCATTTGGTTCCACATGAATCAACACATGTCCCAGTTCCGGAATTTCTTCCTGCAAAGTGTCTTTTAGTTTATGAGCCAGATCGTGTCCTTCTTTCACAGTAATATTTGAATCAACTGTAGCATGTAAATCCACGTGATATTGCATACCGGCTTTTCGAATAAAACATTTCTCGGTATCAATAATTCCGTCCACTTGAATTGAAACCATTCGAATTTGTTCTATCAAATCATCGTATAAATGTTCATCCATTATTTCGCCCAAAGCGGGTCTAAAAATAAGGTAACTGTTATAAAGGATGAATCCCGAAGCAAAAAGTGCCGCCCAATCATCAGCAGATTCATAACCATTTCCTAAAATCAAAGCAATCGAAATCCCAAGAAATGCCGCCACAGAGGTTATTGCATCACTGCGATGGTGCCAAGCATCAGCTTTTAGTGACGAACTATTTGTTTCAATACTGCGTTTCATTACTATTCTAAAAGAATACTCTTTCCAAACAATGATTGCCCCAAGAACTAATAATGTCCACGGTTTTGGCAATTGATGTGGCGTTCCAATATTGATGATACTTTCATAAGCAATAATCGTTGCCGAAGTAATCAAAAAACCTACAACCAAAAAAGTAATCAATGGTTCTGCCCTACCGTGTCCGTAAGGATGGTTTTTATCCGCTGGTCTATTGGAATATTTAATTCCGAACAGGACTAAGAATGAAGAAAAAATATCAGTAGTTGATTCAATTGCATCTGCAATTAATGCATACGAATTTCCAAAAAAACCTGCCAGACCTTTTATAATGGCCAAAGATGTATTTCCAATTATACTAAAATAAGTGGCTTTTATCGCTGTTCGTTCGCTTGACATGTATTTTATTTATAAATGAATGTAAACTAAAATCGTTTAAGTAAACTGAATTGAATTTTAAATTTAAATCCTTTCTAGCTTACTTAAACGATATTTTTTTTATGATTTATGTTATTTATGCTCTAACAATATTAGCACCAATGGCTCTCAATCGTTCATCAATACGCTCGTACCCTCTATCGATTTGTTCAATATTTTGAATAGTACTGGTTCCTTTTGCGGAAAGCGCTGCAATCAATAATGAGATTCCGGCACGAATATCTGGTGATGACATTGTGGTTGCTTTGAGTTGAGATTTAAAATCGTGCCCCATAACAACAGCACGGTGCGGATCACACAACATAATTTTTGCTCCCATATCAATCAGTTTATCAACAAAAAAAAGTCTGCTTTCAAACATTTTTTGGTGAATCAAAATATCACCTCTTGCTTGGGTGGCAACTACTAAAACGATGCTTAATAAATCCGGAGTAAATCCGGGCCAAGGCGCATCAGCAATTGTCAAAATAGAACCGTCAATATCTGTTTTCACTTCATACCCATCTACGTGAGCAGGAATGTAAATATCATCTCCACGACGTTCCAATGTAATTCCAAGTTTTCGAAACGTATTAGGGATTACTCCAAGATTATCCCAACTTACATCTTTTATCGTAATCTCCGATTTTGTCATTGCAGCCAAACCAATCCAACTTCCAATTTCAATCATATCCGGAAGAATTCTGTGCTCGCAACCGCCTAAATTTTCAACCCCTTCAATCGCCAATAAGTTAGATCCAACACCAGTAATTTTAGCTCCCATGCAATTTAGCATCTTGCACAATTGTTGCAAGTAAGGCTCGCAAGCAGCATTATAAACGGTTGTTTTACCTTTGGCCAAAACTGCAGCCATAACAATATTAGCGGTTCCGGTTACGGATGCTTCGTCTAATAACATATCGGCACCTTTCAATCCTTTTGGTGCTTCTACGCCATAAAAATGATCTTCTCTGTTATAACGGAATTTAGCACCAAGATTGATGAATCCTTCAAAGTGAGTATCCAATCTTCTGCGACCTATTTTATCACCACCTGGTTTCGGGATATATCCTTTTCCAAATCGTGCCAAAAGAGGCCCAACAATCATAATAGAACCTCTTAGAGACCCGCCTTCTTTCTTAAATGCTTCGGTTTCTAGGTAGTTTATGTTAACTTCATCAGCTTGAAAAGTATACGATCCTGATCCTGTTTTTTGGATTTTAACACCTAAATTTCCTAAAAGCGTAATTAGTTTGTTGATATCTATAATATCGGGAATATTATTGATAATCACTTTTTCCGGTGTTAAAAGAACGGCACATAAAATTTGTAGCGCTTCATTTTTAGCTCCTTGTGGCGTGATATCTCCTTTTAGACTAATGCCTCCTTCTATTTTGAAAATTCCCATTTTTTACAATTATGAGTTATAAATTATTTAGATGTAAGTTAAAAGATTACGAGGTAAAGGTTATTTCTGAAAAAATTAATAACCTAAATACTCTTAATTTATAACTGATTTACAAAGGCTTTCTGTTTTGATTTTTGTGCACTGGATTTGGTTTTCCAGTTTTCGTATTCTTGTTACTCAGAATTTTTGGCTGGCCAACCGGTAAAATTTTATTCGAAACCCGTTTGTTGGTTCGTAATAAATCGGTGGTATTTAATAATTCCTCTGTACTTTGAATCAAATTCAATTTGCCATCGGACAGTTCATATAAATGTTCGAAAATCACATCATCTTTCACCGTGTCTTTATTCCAACTCAAATACGATTTTTTCATGTGATTGGCAATCACTTTCACTAAAGCACTTTTCATCTCGCCATCTTCCCATTTATTGGCCACATCAATCATATATTTGATGTTGTTGCCGTAAAATCTGTATTTTGGGAAATTCTGTGGGTATTTTAAAACATCCGGTTTCAACTGTAAAACTTCACGCGATGGAATTGGATACGGTGAATCAGCCACTAATTTAAAATCAGACATTATAAAGATCTGATCCCACAATTTGTGCTGAAAATCAGGAACATCACGCAAATGTGGATTCAAACTTCCCATTACCTGAATAATGTATTTTGCCGCTTTGTTGCGTTCTACATCATCTTCAATTTTAGTTGCCTGATCAATCAATTTCTGCAAATGACGGCCGTACTCCGGAATAATCAAATGCGATCTCTCGGCATTGTATTCCAAATGATGCACGACATCGTTTGAGTTTTCTTTAATATATTTTGAATTCATATTCGAATGTATCTATTTTGATTCCCATGCTTTATTTCGAAAATTAGATCCATTCGAACGCAGCAAATCAAAAATTTTATGTTGTAATTAAAGGGAAATAATACCTTCTATTGTAGAAACTTCCAGGTATTTATCTACTATTTCTTGCGAATTTTTCATAGTAACATCAACAGATATGCTAGTGAATTTTCCTGTTTTGGATTTTGTAGTTTTAATAACCGCGCCCATACAATCAAAAGCCAACTCCACTCGTACTACGTTATCATTTTCTGTTGGTACAATAAATTTAAATAAGTATTCTGCTGGCCATGTATTGCTCATATCCAACTCCACTTTTAATCTATCATAAAATTCTTCAGTCTTCTTATCCATTTTTTTATTTGAAAATAAAGGCAAATATACGGTTTCAAACGTAAATTATGAATTTTGAATTATGATTTTTTGTCTAATCGCATTTTAACCGCAATGATTTTTTCAAATCCCAATAAGTTTAAGTAAATTTGCCCCTTATTTTTTAAAAGTGCAAAAAGAAATTATAGTTATCATTGGCGGTCCAGGAACAGGTAAAACTACTATCATCGACGGATTGGTCGCTAAAGGACATTGTTGTTATCCCGAAATTTCCCGTGAGGTGACTTTGGAAGCAAAAAAGCAAGGAATCGAGCAATTGTTCCTTGAAAAACCATTGTTATTCAGCGAATTACTTCTTGAAGGAAGAAAAAAACAGTTTCAAAATGCTACAAAAGAGTCTCATGAAGTTGTCTTTATCGACAGAGGAATTCCGGATGTTTTAGCCTATATGCATTATATTGGCGATAGTTATCCTGCTACTTTTGATGCCGCTTGCCGCGAACATACCTATTCAAAAATCTTCATTCTTCCGCCTTGGGAGGAAATTTACATCAGTGATGACGAACGTTACGAAAACTTCGAACAAGCGAAACTCATCTACAATCACCTTACTGAAACTTACCAGAATTACGGTTACAAACTCATAGAAGTTCCAAAAGACACAATGGATAACAGAATTCTTTTTATCTTAGACGAAATTTCTAAATAGTTTGCAGGTTTAGGATTTATGCTTTGGACTGTTTTTCAATAAAATGAAATCTATACTCTATGCAAGAAGCAGTAGCTATTCTTCAAAAATATTGGAAACACGACAAATTCAGGTCGCTACAATACGAAATCATCGATTCTGTTTTAAGCGGTCATGATACTTTTGCTTTGATGCCAACCGGCGGCGGAAAATCAGTTTGTTTTCAGATTCCAGCTATAATGAATGAAGGCATTTGCTTAGTCATTTCGCCTTTGGTAGCACTGATGAAAGATCAAGTAGCCAATTTGCAAAAGCGAAACATCAAAGCCATAGCATTGACAGGCGGAATACGATCCGAGGAAATGATTGATTTACTGGACAATTGCCAATTCGGAAATTACAAATTCCTTTATTTATCACCGGAACGTCTACAATCCGACTGGATTTTGGAACGAATAAAAAATCTTCCCATTAATTTAATTACCATAGATGAAGCGCATTGCGTCTCACAATGGGGACATGATTTCCGACCTGCTTATTTAAAAATTTCGGAACTAAAAAAGCATTTTCCAAAAGTGCCCTTTTTAGCATTGACTGCCACTGCTACGACAAGGGTCAAAGAAGATATTATCATTGAGTTGGGATTACATAAACCACAGATTTTCGAGAAATCATTTGCCAGGGAAAATATTGCTTACATGATTTTTGAGGTCGAGGATAAACTGTTCCGAATAGAGCAAATTCTGAAAAAAAATCCACAACCGTCTATAATATATGTACGAAACAGAAAATCGTGCCTAGATATTTCCTCGCAATTGAATTCATTAGGATTTAAAGCTACGTATTATCACGGCGGACTTTCGTCCAAAGAAAAAGACAAAAACATGCAATCCTGGATGAACGAAGAAGTGCAGGTAATTGTGGCTACCAATGCCTTTGGAATGGGAATTGACAAAGCCAATGTAAAAACGGTAATCCACATTCAGCTTCCGGAAAACATGGAAAATTATTATCAGGAAGCGGGACGTGCGGGACGAAATGGAGAAAGAGCCTTTGCTGTTTTATTGACCAGTCCTTCCGATAGTATTCAGGCTCAAAGCCAATTTATAAATATTCTTCCCGATAAAAAGTTCTTGAATTTAATGTATGTCAAGCTCTGCAACTATTTTCAAATTGCTTACGGAGAGGGGATCAACGAACAGTTTACTTTCAATTTGCATCATTTTTGTTTAAAATATGAATTCCCAACACTGAAAACGTACAATGCAATGCAATTTCTGGACCGACAAGGAATTATTAGCCTGTCTCAAGAATTTTCAGAAAAAATCACGTTGCAGTTTCTGATTCCTTCCAAAGAAGTGATTCGGTACATGAGTTTAAATCCAAACGACGAGGAAATTATTTTAGCAATATTGCGAACTTATCCCGGAATTTATAAAATGCAAACCGCATTCAACCTGCAACTGATTGCCAAAAAATCAAATCACAAGGAAACTGAAATTCAGGCTGTTTTACATAAATTAAAAGAAAAAAAAATTATAGAATACCATTCGAAAAATAATGACGCCACATTAATTTTCAATGAAGTTCGGGAAGATGACAGAACCATCAATCGGGTTTCGAAACATTTAGAGAATCAAAATCAGTTAAAAAAAGAGCAACTTCAATCTGTTATTCAGTACGTCAGTGAGAAAAAAGTATGCAAGAACAGGTTGATTCTAAATTATTTTGGCGAAAAAACAACTGTTGATTGTGGGATTTGCTCGTTTTGCATTACAAAGAATATAAAGAAAAAAGATGTCTCGCTGCTTTCAAGAGAAATAATTGCTTTATTGCAAGCCGAAGATTTAAACTCGAGAGACATTCAAAACAAAACTAAAAATAGTCCGGACGACGTTATCGGTGTACTTAAGGATTTATTAGAAAACAACACGATTTTGGTTAAACCAAATAACAAATATACTTTAAGATCATAATGGAAAAATTACGAATTGTTTTTATGGGAACTCCCGAATTTGCAGTGGGGATTTTAGATACCATAATCAAGAATAACTACGAGGTTGTAGGCGTTATCACTGCTACAGACAAACCAGCAGGTCGTGGACAAAAATTAAAATATTCAGCAGTAAAAGAATACGCGCTGATTCATAATCTACCTTTATTGCAGCCTTTAAACCTAAAAGACGAGGCTTTTTTAGCTGAATTGAAAACATTGAATGCTAATTTACAAATTGTAGTTGCCTTTAGAATGTTGCCAAAAGTTGTTTGGGAAATGCCATCCTTAGGAACTTTTAATCTTCATGCTTCACTCCTGCCGAATTATCGCGGCGCCGCACCCATAAATTGGGCAATCATAAATGGAGAAACTAAAACGGGTGTCACCACTTTTTTTATCGATGATAAAATTGATACTGGGGCGATGATCTTAAGTTCGGAAATCCCAATAAATGAAAATGAAAATGCGGGAAACTTGCACGATCGATTAATGGAATTAGGAAGCAAGACTGTTATTGACACTTTGGAAATGATTGAAAAAGGAAATGTGTCTACAGTTATTCAAAAAGATACGGCCGATATAAAAACAGCCTACAAACTTAACAAAGAGAATTGCAAAATAGATTGGACAAAATCAGCTCAGGAGATAAACAATCTGATTCGAGGCTTGAGTCCGTATCCTGCGGCTTGGTGCTTCTTTGGGGACAAGAACGAGGAATGGAATGTAAAAATATACAACGCTACTATAATTTCTGAGGAGCATAATTATGCGGTTGGCAGTTTGATTTGTAGCAAAAAAGAAATGAAAATTGCAGTAAAAAACGGATTTATTCAAATACTCAGTTTACAGTTTCCGGGTAAAAAGAAAATGAATACACCGGAATTATTGAATGGAGTTGCTTTTTCAGCCGATGCAAAAGTCTATTAACACCAATAAAAACGGGTGTTTCTATACTTTAATCAGAAATTATCATTGATTTATCAACAAAAAAAATAAGTTATCAACAAAATAAACTAAATTAACATAAAACGCTTGCAAGGAACGTATTTCCTACTAAATTTGTGTATTAACAATTTTTTTTAACCAACAATTAATAACTATTCATTATGAACAAATCAGAATTAATCGATGCTATCGCTGCAGATGCAGGAATTACAAAAGCTGCTGCAAAATTAGCTTTAGAGTCATTTTTAGGAAACGTAGGGGGTACTTTGAAAAAAGGTGGAAGAGTATCTTTAGTAGGTTTCGGATCATGGTCTGTTTCTGCTAGAGCTGCTAGAGACGGTAGAAATCCTCAAACAGGAAAAACTATCCAAATCGCTGCGAAAAATGTAGTGAAATTTAAGGCAGGTGCAGAATTAGAAGGTGCGGTAAACTAATTTTTGTCTCCCTTATATAATCAAAACCTTCCATCTGGAAGGTTTTTTTATACGTTTCAACGATTTTATTTGGCACTCTTATAATAAAAAACTTAAATTTAATAAAAAATCCAATCCAATGATTACAGACAAATTAAAAAAAGGATATTTGCTTATCGCAGAGCCTACGATAATTGGGGATTTATCATTCAATAGATCAGTAATTTTATTAGCTGACTATAACGAAGAAGGATCCGTTGGTTTTATTATTAATAAACCATTGAAGTACACCATCCACGATTTGATTCCTGATGTGGACGCACGATTTAAGATTTATAACGGTGGCCCGGTGGAACAAGACAACCTATATTTTATACATAATATTCCAGAACTAATTCCTAACAGTATTGAAATATCGAATGGAATTTATTGGGGTGGCGATTTTGAATCGACGAAAGAACTCATCAATAAAGGAGAAATAAGCAAAGACAATATCCGATTCTTTTTAGGATATACTGGTTGGGATGAAAAACAATTAGAATCCGAGATGGAAAACAATTCCTGGATTATCACTGCAAATAGCTACGAAAATAAAATAATTGGAAAATCAGCTACTCATTTCTGGAAAGAACAAATAATGGAATTAGGTGGAGAATACCTCATCTGGTCGAACGCCCCGGAAAATCCATATTTAAACTAAGTACTACTTATCATTTCGTTGAGTTTCTCCAACAGTTGAAGAGATATTTTCTTGGCGAAAGTTTTTTTACGATATTGTGTTATTGGTTGTATTCCTTTTATAACATTAGTTACAAATAATTCATCTGCTTTTTGAAGATCAAATGGAGAGATTACCTCTTCTACAACGTCTAAATTTTCTATCTTCTTTGCTAAACTTAGGATCTGCTTTCTCATAATCCCATTTAAGCAGCCTTCAGAAACCGGTGGCGTAATCAATTTATTACCCATCAACATAAAGATATTTCCTTGAAGTGCTTCAATTATATTCTTACTGTCATTAAGCAATAAACAATTATCTAACCCATTTTCATTTGCAAAAATACTTCCCGTTATATTGATGATTTTATTAGTCGTTTTGATAGACGACAGCAATTGTTTTGTGATGTAAAAATCTTTGTATAAATCTACTTCATATTCCTTTTTTTCGAATGAATATAGCGTGTTTTCAAGTGCTACAGCGTGAATTAAAAAAGAAATCGTATTATTTTGTGGTAAATAATATCCTCCATCGTTTCTATACACTGTAATTCTGGCACGAGAAGAAGACGTCAGTCCATTTTTATTAACTAAAGTAAGGATTTGTTCTTCCAGAAACTCCATTGTAAAATTCATGGGAATTTCCATTCGAACAACTCGCATAGAAGACATTAGCCTAAAATAATGATCCTCTAGAAAAAGAATTTTATTGTTTATTATTTTAACTGTTTCAAAAACTCCGTCGCCATATAGAAAAGCACGGTTGTGTGTCAAAATATTGGCATCCTGAGACACGATATTTCCATTAAAATTAATCATAAAAAAGCCCTAAATTTTATTCAGGGCAAATATAAGTTATAAATATGATTTTTACACAGAACCTATTAGATGTTTCAAATCAGAAATTTGATTTTCCCACAACAGTGTTGCTTCATCGACTTCATCTTTAAGAGCAAAATCGACTACCATTAAAGATACGTCTTTGGTCAGCTCATCTACTAAGATATGCAATTCAAAAAAGTACTCGGTATCTTTACTATTTTCATCTACCCACTTAAATTTCACTTTTTCACCTGTTTTTTTTGAGGCTAGTCTTGCTTTTTCTTCGGAGTCATTCCAAATAAAAGTAAAAAATTCACCACGAGAATTCACATTATCGGCAAACCACTCAGACAAACCGGATGGAGTCGATATATATTGATACAACAACTGAGGCGAGGAATTTATAGGGAACTCGATTTCATAACGTACTTTTTGATCCATGAGCTACATTTAATTTTTCGGAAATATATAGAATATAACTACATAAAAAAAGTGTTTTGAAAAATATTTTTTTTTATTAAAAATATGCTTGCAAGCTCTAATATTATTTTTATATTTGCACCCGCATTCAGGGCTGGCTTACCACCCTAATAATGGCGAGATAGCTCAGTTGGTTAGAGCGCAGGATTCATAACCCTGAGGTCCCGAGTTCAAATCTCGGTCTCGCTACCAAGGTAATTTTCTTTAAACAAGCGGTTTAGTGTACACTAAACCGCTTTTTTTATGTCTAGTATTTTATTACTTTTACAAAGAGTACACCAAAACGTACACCAAACAGTACACACTTTGACCCCAAAAAAATATTCAGAGCCTAGAATTTATACCGGAGGAGTTGACATCACTTTGTGGAATCAACTATCAAAAGAAGAGCAAAACACTGCGCTTTCGAAGGATTGGTACATCTATTATAAATTTATTGATGGGACAACTGGCAAACTAAAACGTATGCCAAACATAAAAGGCGGTGCTAATCGTTTTAAAACCAAAAAAGAAAGACTCATTATATTCAATCAATTAAGAGACTCTTTGAAATATCTTTTAGAAAAAGGCTTAAATCCTTATACAGATCCCGATTTAACCTTGCTTGAAGACGACAAACCCGCTAACAATGCAACACCTGTAATAGTTGTCCCAGAACCTGTCGCCGAAGTGGTGACGATTATTGAACCTGAAGTCAATGCACCAGAAGAACCTGTTTTGTCAATAAAGGAGGCTTTTGAATATGCATTAAAAATCAAGAAAAAATCACTCAATGATGTCTCTTATATAAATTATGAGGGAAGAATCAATCGATTTAAAAAATCTTTGGATGAAAATGAACCAGTAACATCGATTACTAGAAAAATTACGAACCAATACCTAAACGGCATTTTAGAAAATTCGAGTCCAAGAAATCGAAATAATTCAAGAATTGATTTAAGTTCCTTATTTGAAGTTTTAACTAACGATGAAATAATCCCCGAAAATTTCATTAAGAAAATAAATATTCTGAAGGCTAAACCCGAAAGAAACAAGACGTATACTCCAGAAATGCAAATGAATATTTATTCCTATCTGGAAACAAATGACCCCATTTTGTTATTATTCGTTAAATTCATTTGTTATAATTTCCTCCGACCAGTAGAGGTTTGCCGATTGAAAGTTGGTGACCTAGATGTAAAAGACAAAAAACTTTACGTTAGAGCAAAAAACAAAGCCGTAAAAATCAAAATCATACCTGAAATCCTTATTAATGACTTACCTGATTTGTCTAAATTAAATAAAGATCATTTTTTATTCACGCCTCATGAAATTGGAGCGGAATGGATCGCTACTGAAAACAATCGAAGAGACAATTTTTCAAAAAAATTTAAAACAGTCGTTAAAGATCATTTCAAATTAGGTGCCGATTATGGTATGTATAGCTTTAGACATACTTTCATCACTAAGTTGTACCGAGAACTACGCAAGAACTACTCCCCTTTCGAAACCAAGAGCAGACTGATGCTTATAACAGGCCATTCTACTATGACGGCACTAGAACAATATTTAAGAGATATTGATGCCGAATTACCTGAAGACTATTCTCATATGTTAGTATAAATCCGGATACCTATATTTTTAAAGAATGAATCCTTATTCCCGTTAACGGTAAACAAATCTCCGTTAGCGGGTTTCTTGGTTACTGAGAAATAACTACTCTTCTATAAGAAAATTACACGGCAAAACCGTCAATCTCCGTCAACGGTAGAAAAAAAGTACGTTAACGGACTGAAAATCCCCCGTTGACGGAACCGTTAACGGGTTTTCTCCAAACTTAACTTTTTACATATTTATTTTAAGCAATACCACTAAAATTGGGTGTAGTAAATCTCATATAATTAGTAAGATTTATTGTAAACTAGATAATTAATAAGTAATAAATAATTTTTTTTCATCAAATGAGGAAAACCGTAAAGAAACAATTTTTATTGAAAGTAAGTTTGACACATTAATTTAAATCTAGTGATGATAATGACTTGAGTTAAGAATTTTACTAAAAACGTACATTATTAAATTTTGTTAATAAAATCTTACGCACTGCAACTTGATTGCAGTAGATTCCTCTAAAATTGTTGAAATATGGATATCAGAATTATAAAAAGACTGCATGACTTTGTAATAACTGAACGAACAGGAACACCAAAGGAACTTGCTTTAAAGTTAGGACTCTCTGAAAGAAGCGTTTACAACTATATTTCATACATGAAAAACGAAATGAATGCTCCAATAACTTATGATAATCAAAAAGGAAATTATTTTTATAAAAGAGTGTGTGAATTGAATTTTGAAGGATAATCCCTGAAAATATTCTTAAAGAATCGGAGAAAGGTAAAATCTATAAATCTTAAAATTTTAATACATGGCAATAAATTTACAGAAAGGACAAAAAATTGATATTGGATTATCAAAAATAACTGTTGGATTAGGTTGGGATCCAAATGAAGGTACTGGTCACGACTTTGACTTAGACGCTTCCGCTATCATGATTAACGGAAATAGAAAACTAATTTCAGAAAATCATTTTATTTTTTATAATAATCTAAAATCTCCAGATGGTTCGTTAGAACATACAGGCGATGACCCTACCGGAGGCAGTACTGATGGAGATGATGATGAAGCTATAAAAGTTGATTTATCAAAAATTGACATAGAAGTTAGTGAAATTCTATTTGTCGTAACCATTGAAGATTTTGCGACTAGAAAACAAAATTTCGGACAAGTTAGAGGATCATACATTCGAATTGTAGATGATGCAAGTGGTGAAGAAATTGCCAAATATGAGTTGGATGAAGATTTTTCAATTGAAACTGGAGTTGAATTTGGAAGATTATATAAAAGAAATGGACAATGGAAATTTGAAGCTTCTGGAATTGGATATAAGGCGAATTTAAGTTTCTTTTTAGAAAAATATTACTCGGGACAAATTATAAAATAAAAAATGGCAATAAATCTTCAAAAAGGTCAAACAATTGACCTGCGTAAAAATGATAAAGGGGAAACTTTTGATTTAGCAACTGTTACTATAGGTCTGGGCTGGGATGTTAAACAAAAAGATAGTGGTTTTTTAACTAAACTTTTTGGCGGAGCCAAAGAAGAAGAATATGATCTGGATGCAATTGCTTTCTTACTAGACAGTAATGGAAAAGTTGCAAATATAGGAAGAACAGCTAATGTAAATAACCGTCAGATAGGCCTTTATGAAGGTGATATTATTTATTTCAATTCTTTAAAACATCCGTCAGGCCATATTTGGTTAACTGGTGATAACAGAACTGGTGAAGGCGATGGTGATGATGAACAAATAATTGTGAAATTGGATTCTTTAGATCAACGTTACCAAAAAATCTTGTTTCTAGTAACCATTTACCAAGGGAAACAAAATAATCAACATTTTGGTTTGGTTGAGAATGCATTTATTAGAGCTGTTGATGCTAGAGGAAAAGAAATTGCAAAATTTAATCTATCAGGAGATGCATCAATGAATGGAATGTGTTCAATGGTATTTGCAGAGGCATATAGAAAAGAGAAAGAATGGAAATTTAGAGCAATTGGAGAACCTAAACATACAGACAATTTTGTCGATATTTTAAAATCATATACTTGAAAATAGATCATAAAAATTTCAGTCATTTTTCCTATGATTTATGGTTAACACTGATAAAGTCAAATCCTCAATTTAAGAGTAAAAGAAATCTATTATTTAAAGATTTTTTTGATGTTGAATGTAGCATTGAAAAAGTTACTGAGGTAGTAAGATATTATGATGTTTTATGCAATAATATCAACGAGAATAACGGACTTAACATTGACACTTATGAAATTTATTACTTTATTCTTAATGCATTAAATGTCAAAGTAAATGATATTGACACAAAACAACTCAATCTGTTTTATAAAGAAACAGAGCTGCTATTTATGGAATACAAACCGCAGTTGGTTTTTCCTAAAATCGACTCTCTTTTTGAAGAGATAAAAGCGCAGGGTAAGACAATGAATATTTTAAGTAATACTGGATTTATAAAGGGCTACACCTTAAGAAAAATAATTGCGGATTATGGATTGGAGCAGTATTTCAGTTTTCAAATATATTCTGATGAAGTAGGATTTTCGAAACCTAATCATAAGATTTTTCAATTAGTCTATGATCAAATAAATAGTTCTAATGAAATAACCAAAAAAGAAGTTTTGCATATCGGAGATAATAGTATTGCAGACTACGATGGCGCAATAAAATTTGGATTTGCAGCACACCTACTAAAAATATAAAAAGTGAATAAAAGCTATAGCCTACATAAAATAATTGAAGAAGAAAACTATCCATTTCCGGCTGAAGAATACAGCTGGTTTAAATTTGGCGACAAATATTTTGCAGAAAAATTTGCTAAAGAATTATTTAATGGATTTGTTGAAAAACACCATGATCTGCTTTTATCGAATATTGAAATTATTATTTTGCCAAGTCCATATCTATCGATACCAACGGCATCGAATTTTTTATGTTACTACTTCAAAAAAGAACTTAATAGTTTTTTATTTAAGAACAGTAAAAAAGCAAGTATTGAATCTAAAATTTATAGAAATCAAACTTATGTAACAGATTATGGTAATCTAGATTTTGAAGAAAGAGTGAAATTAATCTCTAATGATACCTACTACATTGATAGAAATTTTATCGAAGGTAAATTATGCATTTTTGTTGATGACATCAAGATTACAGGAAGTCATGAACATACAGTGAATAAAATTTTGAATCAATACAACATTAATGGAGACTTTGTTTTTGTTTATTTCGCTGAATTAACAAATAAAAAAATTCATCCTAAAATTGAAAACCACTACAACTATTATGCAGTCAAGAGTGTAAAAGATATTGTCAATATAATAAACAGAGCACATTTTCAATATAATACACGAATAGTAAAATTCATTTTAAGCCTTAATGAAGATGAGTTTTCTTATCTAATAAACAATATTAGTACTAAAAAAAGCAGTGATTTATTTCATTTAGCAATTAGTAATAATTATCACCAAATAACGGAATACCAAAACAATATTAATACAATCAAAACAGTCTAAAGGATATGTTTAAATCTAAAATAGAGAATCATTTAATATTGAAAAAAAACATAATATTTATTTTTCTTTTTATTCTTGCATTTAACGGTATCATTTATTCCCAGCAATACGCAATAACGGTTGAAAAGTTAAATGTAAGGGAAAATCCCGATAAGAATTCAAATGTCATCGGGAGCTATTATGTAAATGATACAGTTACCGTTTTTTCTAAGGAAGGAAGCTGGTTGAAAATTAAACTAAATAATAAAGATGGATTTATAAATGCAAAATATGTAACGAAAATTATAGGAAAAGAAGATCAAAATATTGAAAAAGGATTTAAATCAGGCTTTAAAAAAGTATTTTTTAATTCATTTATCATTCTATGCATAATTTTTTTCGTGTACAATACTTACAAAAAGAGAATAGCCGATTCGAGGTATAAATCAGGTTATAGAGAAGGTAAAATTTCCTTTCGAGAGTATCTTACATATGGGACATATTCCTTAATCATAAGCTTAGTAATAGGATTAACGAGCGGAATTATTACCTGGATATCAACATTTTAATTATGACATTAGTTAAATCCAAATCTTCTATTGTAGCATTATTCGTAAACGGATATTTACCTCATATTATTAACCCATGGATAATAATAATTGATTTTGAAAATGAGATAATAACTGTAGAAAAAAGAAACTGGTATTTTATTGGAAGTGATAAAAATGAAATTGCCTTTAGGTTTATTAGAAACATTAGAACTAACGAACATCTTTTTGGTGCAAATATTAGCATAAGAGCTACAGGGGGGTGGGTTTCTGCATATTATCTACCAAAATCAGATGTTAAAAATATTAAGGATTTATTATTTGCATACAATAAAACTAAAAAAAGCTCAATGATTTTTTCATAAAAAATAGAATATTTAACTAATAACAAAACTATAATATTATGGCAATTAATTTACAGAAAGGACAGCGTGAAAACATTAACGCTCCAAAATTCACAATTGGTTTGGGATGGGACACAAACAGCAGTTCAACCGGATCTAGTTTTGATTTAGATGCTTCTGTTTTCATTTTAGGAGAGAATAAAAAAGTTCTTTCGGATGCTCATTTTGTTTATTACAATAACCTAAAATCTCCAGGTGAATCAGTTACTCATAAAGGTGATAATTTAGATGGCGATGGTGATGGTGATGATGAACAAATACAAATTGATCTGACAAAAATTGACTCAACGGCTAAAGAGATTTGCATAGTGGTTACTATCCATGATGCAGAAAGCAGAAAACAAAACTTCGGTCAGGTTCGAAATTCATTTATTAGAATTGTAGATGATAGCAACAATACTGAGTTAGTAAAGTATGAATTAGAAGAAGATTTCTCAATAGAAACAGCGGTTGAATTTGGCAGAATTTACAATAAAGATGGTCAGTGGAAATTCGAAGCAATCGGAATGGGACAAAAAGGAGGGCTTGAAGATTTTTTAAATAAATATAACTAAATAAAAAATGGCAATAAATCTTCAAAAAGGACAGCGCATAAACCTTGAAAAAACTAATGGTTCTAAACTCCAAAATATCTGTGTTGGTATTAACTGGGGAGCAATTGAGAAAAAAGGATGGCTAGGAGGAATATCCAAAGAAGCAGTCGATTTAGACGCATCTTGCGCTTTGTACGATGACAATAAAAATTTATTGGAAATCATTTACTTCGGGAATCTTAGATCAAAAGATGGTGCAATAGCGCATAGCGGTGATGATTTAACCGGAGATTTGGGTGGTGACGATGGATTGGATAATGAAATTATCACCCTTGATTTTTCAAGACTAAATCCATCAGTTAGTTCTGTTGCATTTGTTTTAAATAGTTTTCAAGGACATGATTTTGGAACAATTCCATTTGCTTCAATCCGTATTTATGAAGGAACCCCAAAAAGAGTGAACGAAGTTTTTGCAAAATTTGATATTGCAAATGGTTCTGGTTTTGCAGGACATGTTTCTATGGTTATGGGTGTTTTCTACAAGAAAAATGGCGAATGGAAATTCAATGCTATTGGGGAACCTACAAAAGATAAAAAATTAGAACAAACAGTAAGAACAGTAACAGATCAATATTTATAAAATGAGAAGACTACCCGTATATTTATTATTAGACACTTCTGGATCGATGTCAGGTGAACCAATTGAAGCCGTTAAAAACGGGGTTCAAATAATGATTAGTTCATTACGCCAAAATCCACAAGCGATCGAAACTGCTTTTTTAAGTGTAATTACTTTTGATAGCACAGCACAACAAATCATTCCTTTAACTGATTTAGCCTCTTTTCAAATGGTGGACATAAAAGCTACAGGGGTAACGGCTCTTGGAGAAGCTTTAAAATTGGTTGCAAATAAAATTGAAAATGAAGTCCAAAAAACAACTACCGAGCAAAAAGGTGACTGGAAACCGTTAGTATTTATCATGACCGATGGTATCCCTACTGATGATTGGCAAAGTGGTTTGAATGAATTCAAAAAATCTAAAGTTGCTTTTACTGTAGCATGTGCAGCTGGTAGTGGAGCAGACACAGATATTTTAAAGCAAATCACAGAAAATGTAGTGAGTTTAGATACTGCAGATAGCGCTAGTATTGGTAAATTCTTTCAATGGGTAACTGCCTCTATTGGTGTTAGTTCAACAAAAGTAGAAGATTCTGGAAAAGAGGTTACAGGTTTAAGTGAGCTTCCTCCTCCTCCATCTGAATTAAATATTGTTGTTTAAATTTTAATACCATGAGCAAATTTGGATTTTCATTTTCATGGAGCAGACTTTTAGGTATTTCTGGCGCCAAGCAAAGTTTTGCTAGGCGCACAGGAGTTCCTACTTCAAGAGGAGGAATAGAGCGAAAATTGGGAAATATGATAATTAAATCATTATTTGGAAAAAAGTAAAATGAGAAGACTACCAGTATATTTTTTATTAGACACTTCGGGGTCCATGCATGGAGAACCAATACAAGCATTAAATAATGCTTTAAGCGGTATGATAAACACATTACGTTCAGATGCCCAAGCGTTGGACTCTCTTTGGATAAGTATTATAACCTTTGACAGGGAAGTAAAAGAAATCGTTCCATTAACAGAGCTAGTTAGCTTTCAGCTTCCAGAAATAACTTGTCCTCAATCAGGACCAACAAATACTGGAGCCGGTTTAGATTTTGTAATTCAAAAAGTAAAGAAAGATGTTGTAAAAGGTTCTCCAACTCAAAAAGGAGATTGGAAACCCTTGCTATTTGTTTTTACTGATGGAAAACCATCCGACATACAACTATACAGAGAAAAAACACCCGAAATTAAAAATTTAAATTTTGGTGCTATAGTAGGTTGTGCTGCTGGCCATATGGCCAATGATGAAATACTAAAAGAACTAACAGATAATGTAGTTCATTTAGATTCTGCAGATAGCTCAACCTTAAAACAGTTTTTTAAATGGGTTTCAGAAACCATTGAACAAGGCAATAAAAGTCAAGGCACAGGAGAAAGTGTAACACTACCTCCTCCTCCAAGCGAAATAACTGTAGTAATATGATGAGAATCATTCCGATTTTTATAAATATTTTAATTGTTGGGTTGTTTTTGTATTCAAAATTATTACCCCATAAAGACAAATTAAATCCTCAATATAAAAAGATATTTGAATTTTTCAATGGTCTTTTCTCACCTCTTTTTAATTTTTCAAAAAAGAGAATAAAGCCTTTTCAGGTTGGTGTAGGGCTGTCTGTTGATATGACACAAATTGTTCTTTTAATTATTTTTTTAATCTTTTTAAATTTCTTTTAATATGAGGATTGAATTACACTTTGGAGATATTACAGAGTATAATGCTGATTGCATAGTAAACGCTGCTAGACCTTCACTGTTAGGCGGAGGCGGTGTAGATGGTGCAATTCATAAAAAAGCAGGAGTTGAACTTTCAGAATTTTGCAAAAATCTTGGAGGGTGCTCCGTTGGAGAAGCAAAAATTTCCCCTGCATTTCATTTGCCTTGCAATAATGTAATTCACACAGTTGGACCAAGATATTTATTTAAAAATGAATCCGAAATTCAAGATTTAAAAAATTGTTATCTGAATTCATTAGAAATTGCTAAAAAGAATGAAATTAAAACATTAGTGTTTTCAAACATTTCAACTGGAGCTTATGGATTTCCAAAAGATTTAGCTTCAACTGTTTCTTTTGAAACAGTAACATCCTTTTTATTGGAAAATGAATTTCCTGAAAAAGTTATTTTTTGTTGTTATGATATAGAAAATTTAGAATTGTATATGAATTTAATAAAACTAAATAGATGAGAAGACTACCCATATATTTCTTAATTGACATTTCTGAATCAATGGTTGGAGAACCTATTCAGCAAGTTGAGGAAGGATTGGCTACTATTATTCAAGCTTTAAAAACAGACCCACACGCTCTGGAAACTGTTTTCGTTTCTATTCTCGTATTTGCTGGACAAGCAAAAACGCTAGTCCCTTTGCAAGAAATAGTTAGTTTCTATCCTCCCAAATTCCCTATTGGAAGTGGCACCTCTTTAAGTAAAGGTCTAGGCCATTTAATGCACGAATTAAGATCGAATATAGTTAAGACAACTTATGAAATTAAAGGCGATTGGAAACCAATTGTATTTCTTTTTACAGATGGTGTTCCAACAGACGACAGCAAAGTAGCCATTAATGAATGGAAACAAAATTGGCAGAAAACAGCCAATATGATAGCCGTTTCCTTTGGTAACGAAACAGACATAAAATTATTAGGACAACTAACCGATAATGTTTTACAATTCAAAAACACTAATGTTCAGTCCTATAAAGAATTTTTCAAATGGGTTACAGACTCTATAAAAACTAGTAGCATCAGCGTTGAAAATAATGCAACAGGATTTGAGCTCGCAAAATTAGATGGCGAAACATTATCCAAAATAGATTTAACAAAATCAGAAAACAAACAACAATTTGTAGATGATAATTATGTGGTCCTTAACGGGAAATGTCAAAATACCAAAAGACCCTATCTAATGAAATACCGCAAGTCACTTGTACCATCTAGTTTTGCAGGAATTGAGTTAGCATCTAAAAGCTATAGATTAGTTGGAGCTTATCAAGTGGATAACTCGTATTTTGAATTAG
Organism: Flavobacterium xueshanense; assembly: GCF_900112975.1. GTDB lineage: Bacteria > Bacteroidota > Bacteroidia > Flavobacteriales > Flavobacteriaceae > Flavobacterium > Flavobacterium xueshanense. The sequence continues at coordinate 42,295 of NZ_FONQ01000003.1, forward strand.
CAGACAATACCAATTTTAGTAATAAAGTTAATACTGATGAATTAATTGGTGGACCAACCTGTCCGTGTTGTGGTAATCAAATTGCCTTTGCGGTTTGCAGTTGTGGAAAAATTCATTGCATAGGAGAAGAAGAATTAAGTACCTGTCCTTGGTGTGAAACCCAAGCAACTTATGGTAGTGGTGGCGGTGGGTTTGATGTTAACAGAACACAAGGATAATTTATGGAAGAATCAAAAAAATATATTCAGGCACTTTTATTCCAAAACAAAATAGAAATTCCTTCAAGTAAGCTTACTCTTTTTGATGATTTTATTAGTAATGAAACGAATATAAATTCAGTAAAAATAATTCAAGAAAATCAAAAAATGATTATGGCAAATTGGACATTAAAAACACGAATTGAAGATATTATTCTACAATCAGTAACATTACCAAATGGGACCGTAAATAAAAAATATGAAACTAAATTTGACTTTATTCACTTAGGTTGGAAAGATATTATTTTTTCAGAAATTAAAGGCTTAGAGGATACTGGACTTGAGTTTAATAATGATGAAGATTTACTTTTTGGGAACCCTTTGATAAGTGGCGATTTAAAAATTAAATTTTTATTTAGAGTAAATGGTGAAACAGAAGATTCCATCCTGAATGAAAAAACAATAACTATTATTATAAATCCTGATCCCAAATCATTGTGGAAAAATATAGAAAGCGACAAAAATGCTCCTTTTTGGAAAGAGGACAATGTTGAAGTTTCAAGTGATTTCTTGGACAAAAAGATAGTAATAGCTTCCAAACGAGGCAGAAGCCACGCAAATGTTGGCTCTTTTAGAGACGATCATTTTACTTTCAAAAATATTAACGACACAGGATGGAGTGTTTTATCAGTTTCCGATGGAGCTGGCTCTGCCAGTTTATCAAGAGAAGGTTCAAAAATGTCATGTGATTTAATAGTTAGTTATTTTGAAGAAAACTTCACCTCTGATTTTTTAAAGGAATTTGACGAGACATTATTGGAACATCATAATAAAACAAATGAAGATTCTTCAAAAAAAATAAGTCATTTTGTCTACGATAACCTTTCGAAAGCGGCATGGTTCGTCCACAAAGAATTAGAAAAATTCGCAACAAAATTAGAAAAACCATTAAGAGATTTTCATGCAACGTTGATTTTTACATTAGTAAAAAAGTATGATTTTGGTTATGCTATTTTAACCTTTGGAGTTGGCGACTGTCCAATAGGTTTGATAAGTAAAGATTTGACTGAAATTAAATTGATGAACTGGTTAGACGTAGGAGAATTTGGAGGTGGAACGCGATTTATTACAATGCCCGAAATATTTCAAAGTGATAAATTTCAAACACGATTTGGATTCAAATTAGTGGATGATTTCTCCTATTTAATGTTAATGACCGATGGAATCTATGATCCGAAATTTGTGGTAGAAGCAAATTTAGAAAAAATAGAAAAATGGAATGAATTTCTAGGAGACTTACAAGGCAAAAACGAGGATGGTCTTAAAGTCGATTTCAATAAAGAAAATACTGAAATAGCCAATCAATTATCTAACTGGATGGACTTTTGGAATCCTGGCAATCACGATGATCGAACCCTAGCAATAATCTATTAGACTATGAAGACAATTAATGTAAAATCGATTAATGATTCTTCAAAAACATATCAGTTTGTTGATAATGGAGAGCCGATGCGCGGGGGAGTAAAAGATGTTTTTTTTAGTCCTGATAAAAAATATGTTGTTGCAATTTTTAGAGAGAGACTTGATTTTAATCAAAAAGAAAGGTTGCAAACAATAACAAATCATTATTTACCTCAAATACAAAATAGAGAAGGCGGAGATTACTATTTAAATGAAGTATTTCGCTGGCCCACTGATGTAATAGAGCATAATGGATTGACAGGGATAATTGTCCCTATCTATAATTCTAAATTTTTCTTTAAAAAAGGTTATGAAACTAGTGATTTAATTCAAGGTAAAGAAAAAAATGGAAAATGGTTTGCGGGTGCAAAATTTAGGAATCCTCAATTTCCACTGAAAGTTGCTACATCAGAATTGGGGGATTGGTTAAGCTATTTTCAGGTATGTGTTAATTTAACTCGTGGCGTTAAAAAAATGCATGCTATGGGTTTAGCACATTCTGATTTGTCCTATAATAATGTACTTATTGATCCAATTGAAAAATCAGCTTGTATGATTGATTTGGACGGATTAGTTGTACCGGGATTATTTCAAGCTGAAGTAATTGGTACTGCTGAATTTATAGCTCCGGAAGTACTTTCCAGCAAACATTTAAGCAAAACAGATCCTAATAGGAAATTACCTAATCGATTAACTGATTTACATGCATTACCCGTGCTTATTTACATGTTTTTATTACACAGACATCCATTAAAAGGAGGGAAAGTTCATGATTTGGATACTGAAAAAGATGATCTGCTATCTATGGGTGAAAAAGCGATGTTTATAGAACACCCAACGGATAAAACAAACAGACCTAAACTTGCTCAAGGTTCAAAATGGGATTTACCCTGGGCAGATATAGTTAAACTTCCCTATTCGGTTACTGGACCATATTTGAAAACATTATTTGACAAAGTTTTTATAGATGGATTACACAATCCAATGCAAAGACCAACTGCTGAGGAATGGGAAATTGCTTTACTAAAGACAACAGATTTAATGCAGAAATGTCATAATACTTCTTGTGAACAAAAATGGTATGTCTTTGACAATACAAACACTCCAAAATGCCCATTTTGTGGTACTGCTCACAAAGGTACGTTACCAGTTTTGGACTTATATTATCAATTCAAACCAACGATTTGGAAACCTGAAAATCATAGACTAATGGTTTATAAAGACCAGTACCTTTTTCAATGGCATGTAAATCGAAATATTACTAGAAACGAAAAATTGACAGTTGAACAAAAAGTTCCGGTTGGGTATTTTACTTTTCACAACAATAAGTGGGTGTTAGTAAATCAAAAATTAACATCATTGAAAGATGTCACTGAAGATAAGGAAGTTCCAATTGGAACCATGGTAGAATTAACCGATGGAAAAAAACTTTTGCTATCTAAAGAAGATGGCGGACGAGTAGTCGTAATTACAATGGCTAATAAATAAAACAAAAATTAACTAATAAATTTAAACAAATGAATCAACACCCTATTTTCTCAGAACATCCCGGATTAGTAATCGTTTTTGCAATAGCTGTACTTGTAATGCTATTATTAGATTTAGGTATTTTCAACAAGAAAAGTCATGTTGTTAGTAATAAAGAAGCTATTTCTTGGTCATTAGTATGGATAAGTTTATCTATGATTTTTAGCGGTTTGGTATACAATGTGGCAGGTCCCACAAAATTCTATGAATTTCAATCGGCGTATTGGATAGAAAAAGCACTATCAGTAGACAACCTTTTTGTTTTTATTTTAGTCTTCAAATTCTTCGACGTACAAAATCAAAATAAACATAAAGTTTTATTTTGGGGAATTATTGGAGCATTGGTATTAAGAGCCATTTTCATTTTTTCTGGAGCTTTTTTAATAGAACTAACCTATTTAAATAAAATTTTAAGCCTTATCGGAATACAAGGATTTAAGTATGATATTAATTTAATTATGACTCTATTTGGATTATTTTTAGTCTACGCAGGTATAAAATCATGGTCAGCTGGAAATGAAGATGATGATGAAGATTATAATAATACAAGAGGAGCACGATTAATCAGGAAAATTTTTAACGTAAGTGATCATTATGATGGGGATAAATTTTTCACTTTTGAAAATGGTAAAAAATTAGCAACTCCTTTATTAGTCGTGGTAGCGGTGATTGAGTTCACTGATTTACTTTTTGCTGTGGATTCTATACCAGCAATTTTTGCAATTTCAAATGATCCTTTTATACTTTACACCTCAAACATTTTTGCTATTCTTGGTTTGAGAGCCTTATTTTTCTTATTGGATAATTTCATACATTTATTTAGTAAATTACAATATGGATTAGCGCTTATACTATCTTTTATTGGTATCAAAATGATTATATCACCTTTTTATCATATTGAATCGGTTTACTCATTACTTGTTATTGGAAGCGTTTTATTAATATCTGTGCTAGCTTCAATTATCTTCCCTGAACCAGCAGAAGCATAAATTATCAAATTTACCAAGGCCTCTATAGAATTTGCTAAAAAATTAGACATTATTTAGAGGCCTTTTTGATTACATCATTATGGACAAACTAATAAAAATAATCCTATCCATAGCCCTCCTACTCTGCCTTCTCAATATGCCTTATGGTTATTACCAGTTTGTGCGGTTTGTAGCAATGATTGGTTTTTCTTATCTAGCTTATTCAGCAAATGAACAAAACAGAAAAAACGACATGTTTATCTATATCGCCTTAGCACTTTTATTTCAACCATTTATCAAAATAGCATTAGGAAGAACCATTTGGAATCTAGTGGATTTTATTGTTGGAATAGGAGTAATAATATCCTTATTTAAAAAAAAGCAACAAATAAAAGCTTTTAATGATAAAAAATAACGCGACACAATTTTACAAGCATTATTTTCTTTCAGACAAACTGTAATACAAGAATTGAATACAAATTATCTACAAAAACATATATGTCAAATTTTTATTGCGAATACTGCGGAACAAAAAGTTCCAGTATTTCGGGACTCACAGCAAACTCATGCCATCGTCATGTACTAGGCAGCGGAAAAGGAAAACATAAGTTATATGAAGGAAGTGAAAAGCCTAAATACAGCTGTAAATTTTGTGGGACTGCTGCTTCAACTATTTCTGGATTAACTGCCAATTCTTGCCATAGACATCCAAACGGCACTGGAAAAGGCAAACATTTACCTTCTTTATAACTCCCAATTAATACAAAAAATAAAAATGAGTAACGACGTAAAAAATGATGCCGATAAATTAATAGAATATTCGGATAAAATAGAAATTATACAAGAACAACAACTTCAAATCATTCAGTACAATAATGAAAAATTAGACAAGGTTATTGATTTTGCTGGAAAACTTGTAACTGTGGGTGAATTGATTAATGAAAATAAAAGATTAGATAACGAAAGGATCAATCTTCAAAATCAAACCGCTCAAATTCTTTGTAAGCATCAAAGAAACATGACAATAATCGAAAAAAGATTTGCAGAAAGAGGACTGGTTTTTTCAAAATATTTTGAGGTGATTGATAAAGGACTTGAAACAGGGAATGATAATTTGGTTTTTATGGGATTGTCAGCAGTCAATAATTTAGTCATCTCAGATCCTTTACAAGACATTCAAAACACCTTAAGAGCTTTAGAAAGTAATGATACACTTGAATTAGATTTTTAAAAGATGAAAAAAATATTTTGCTTATTCATATATATTCTGTCCATTTCTTGTACAACAAATTCAAGCAAATTTCAGCAAATTACAGATTCAATAAATGTAGAAAATATCACAACTCTTAATTTTAAAATAGTTGAACCCAATGAGGTAAATACAGCATTAAAAAAAGAAGCATTAGCCAATTGGGATTCGAAGGGCTTTTTTAACAAATATCAATACTGGTTCTTATTTTTAGGAGTATACTTTATCGCTGGGTATATCCTAAATTCAAAAATTTCCGATAATATATATGACAATCGAAAAACCAAAACAGCATACTTATATTTTGTTTTTTCATCATTACTTGGTGGTCATTTTTTATATCTGGGCAAATATTGGAAATATTGGTTGTATTCAATTTTGTTATTAATATTCTTATACATAAACACATTTATTTTTTCAAACTTTTACAATAACTCAAGTCTTTTAATTTATACCATAAATGAAAGTTTAACCAGCAAGGTTATTTTGTGCTTAATTCTAATCATATTAACAATTGATTTTTTAACCCTTTCAATTCAAGTTTTTAAAATAAATAAATCATTTAGAGCTTCTATTTCGCCTGAAATTTCTAAGGAAAGAAAACTGTCCTTTTTAGAAATAAAAAAAACATTAGAAAAAAATAATAATTTGATGTTACAAGAATATAATCAATGGAAAAAATAATTATATGTTAGAAGGTATAATCAATTTCGGAAAAAACGTATTAACTGGTGGTGGTTATGGTAAATTAGAAGATGAGAAAAAAGAATTTGAAACATTAAAAAAGAAATATGCTCACATTAGTTCTTCTTTTTCAGACCTATACAAAAACCGTTTAGAAGCTTACACAAATCTTGAAGACGAAAGACTTGAAGCCCATAGAAATTTTGCAATAGCAAAAAGTTTATTAAAAAAGTTTAAGAATGTAGCTAATAATCAAAATTTGAAAACCAATGATAATTTAACGGCTATTGAAATAAAGAATTATCAACAGGAAAAATTCAATTATGAAGTTAGTTTCAATAGAAACCTAGAAGCAATTACTAATACTCTTTCCGGTTCTGTCGAAAAGTCATTTAAAAGACACAAAGGAAAAAATATAAAAGACATTTCAAAAGATGAATTTTTATTAGAAGCTGGTGTGGTTGCTATAGAAACGATATTTGAAGGTTTTTCTCAAGCTATAAACTATAATGGAGAAATACAAAAACAGCGAAAACAAATTCAACGAGAAAAACAACGTGTAATTAATATAATAAACAAGTTGTTTTCTGACGCTGAAATTGTCTATTCAGAAACACAACGAATCATTGAAGTTGGAAAAGTATTAAATATAAATAATCAAGTCTTTACATCTAAATATTCCGAAATCAATAATTTTGTAACAAGCCAATCCATTTTTAAACAATTCTGGAATGAAATAGCTTCAAAAAAAATCACACCAACAGCTGATGTAAATTTGAAAATTGCGCAACTTATGAACATCTGTGCAGGTTATAATAAGACTGATAAAGGCACTTCAATTTAAAATAACGCAACCTCATTTAAGTCCTTTAAATGAGGTTACTTTTTTGAAACTACAAAATTTCAAGTTTATAAAAACAATATCTTGGTACAAAGCAATATCACTAAAAGTGGGTATAGTAAAATCTCATAAAACATCCTTTATTTACAAAACCATAATCAAAACGAGTTAAATGGTAGGAATTTTATACAAAATAGATAGTCACTTTATGACTTTTCTCATTCATTCTAATTAAAAATTCGATACTTTAGCACACCATATCGGTCAGTTTGAAATAATCTAATTAGCTTTTTGAAAAACGAAAAACATACCCGCAAAGAAATCATTGATAAACGACTGCAAGCTGCAGGTTGGAACGTCTTCGATACAACTCAAGTAATTGAGGAGTTCGATATTATAGTACCATTACCTGATGGAGTAAATGAGCCTCGCAGTAAATATGAGGGACATCAGTTTAGTGATTATGTTTTACTGGGGAAAAACGGGAAACCTTTAGCTGTAGTTGAAGCAAAAAAATCATCCGTTGATGCTAATATCGGAAAAGAACAAGCGAAACAATATTGCCATAACATTCTAAACCAACATGGAGATGAACTTCCTTTTTGTTTCTATACGAATGGTCACGACATTTACTATTGGGATTTAGGAAACTATCCTCCTAAAAAAGTCTATGGTTTCCCAACCCGCGATGATTTGGAGCGATACCAATACATCCGAAAAGGAAAGAAAGCCCTGGCAAGCGAATTAATTAACACCGCTATTGCAGGTCGTGACTATCAAATAGCAGCGATACGTGCTGTGATGGAAGCCATTGAAAAACGCAAAAGCAAATTTTTATTGGTAATGGCTACTGGGACAGGAAAAACCAGAACATGCATAGCCTTAGTCGATGCTTTAATGCGTGCCGGTTGGGCAGAACGAGTTTTGTTTTTGGTGGATCGAATTGCTTTACGGGATCAAACATTAGACGCATTCAAAGAACATTTACCCAACGAGCCAAGATGGCCAAAAATTGGAGAAAAGTCGATTGCAAAAGACAGACGTATTTACGTTTCTACCTATCCTACAATGCTAAACGTAATTCGAGATGAAGATAATTCGCTTAGTCCACATTTCTTTGATTTGATTGTCGTTGATGAAAGTCATCGCAGCATTTACAACACTTATGGAGAAATATTAGACTATTTCAATACAATAACTCTCGGACTTACAGCCACACCAACTGATGTCATAGACCACAATACATTCAAACTCTTTGAGTGCGAAGAAGGCGTTCCCACTTTTGCCTATTCCTACGAAGAAGCAGTAAACAATATACCGCCTTACTTGAGCAATTTTCAAGTAATGAAAATTAAAACCAAATTTCAAGAAGAGGGAATCAGTAAGAGAACTATTTCTTTAGAAGATCAAAAAAACTTGATTTTAGATGGAAAGGAAGTTGCTGAGATCAATTATGAAGGAACCGATTTAGAAAAATCGGTTACCAATAAAGGAACAAACGCATTGATTATTCGGGAGTTTATGGAGGAATGCATCAAAGACCCTAATGGTGTTTTACCAGGTAAAACCATTTTCTTTTGCACGACAATCAAACATGCCCGAAGAATGGAAGAACTGTTCGATGCTTTTTATCCGGAATACCATGGTGAATTAGCCAAAGTACTAGTCAGTGACGATCCTCGCGTCTATGGAAAAAGTGGATTGCTCAATCAATTTACGCATAGTGATATGCCTCGTATTGCCATTAGTGTGGGAATGTTAGACACAGGAGTCGATGTTCGCGAATTAGTGAACTTGGTTTTTGCAAAACCGGTGTATTCCTATACTCGTTTTTGGCAAATGATTGGGAGAGGAACACGTTTATTGGAACCTGCAAAAATGAAACCATGGTGTACCCAAAAAGATAATTTCCTGATTCTGGACTGCTGGGATAATTTCGAGTATTTCAAAATTAATCCTCGGGGTAAAGAAATAAGTACTTCTATCCCACTACCCGTTCGTTTATTTGGAATTCGTTTGGATAAAATAGAAAAAGCGCAAGAAGTAGACAGACCAACTATTGTCACTAATGAAATTATAAAATTGCGCAAGCAAATTGATACATTACCGCATAATTCCATTGTAATTTTAGACGCCAAACACGAATTACAACGTTTGGAAGATGAAAATTTCTGGAATAAATTAACAGACGACAAACTGGAATTCCTTAGAATGGTCGTCAAGCCATTATTTAGGACAGTTTCTGACACTGATTTTAAAGCCATGCGTTTTGAAAAAGACATTTTAGAAGTCTCTTTGGCGCATTTAAGTGAAGAAACTGAAAAATTTGATGCTTTAAAAGAAAGTATTATTACCGAAATTGGTGAATTGCCTTTGACTGTAAATAATGTTGCAAAAGAAACAGAATTAATTCGAAAAAGTCAAACCAATAACTTTTGGGCAACTGCTTCTGAAGAAAAATTTGAGGAATTAATTGTCAAACTTTCTCCTTTAATGAAATTCAGAGAAGCGGTAGTTCCTCTTGGAATTTCCAAATACAACTTCAAAGATGAAGTATTTGCCAAAGAATATGTGGAATTTGGACCGCAACACGAAGCTTTAAGTATTGCAAAATACCGGGAGCTGGTAGAACAAACCGTAAACCAATTGGTTTCTGAAAACCCTATATTGCAAAAACTAAAACAAGGACAGGAAATTACTGCCGATGAAGCAGCAACTCTTGCCGAAGTTTTACATGACGAACATCCGCACATTACGGTTGATTTACTGCGTAGAGTGTATTCGCATAGAAAGGCACAATTAGTCCAATTCATCAAGCACATTTTAGGTATTCAAATCTTGGAATCGTTTCCGGAAACGGTTTCCAATGCGTTTGCTGAATTTGTAAAAGCACACACCTATCTCACGGCGAGACAATTACAATTTTTAGATTTGCTTAAAAAATTCATCACAGACAAAGGCGAACTCAACAAACGCAATTTGATTGAATCTCCCTTTACGATGCTGCATCCTGAGGGCATTCGTGGGATATTTAAACCCCATGAAATAGAAGAAATATTGAAGTTGACCGAAAAATTAGTTGCAGCATAAAAAAGGGATCTTTATTTATAAAACTGAAAATGGCAAAAAGTAAAACAATCAATGTAAAAGGAGCTTCAATAACTATTTTACAAAATGAAACTAGTGAATTTATATCGCTTACCGATATGCTTAAAGCCAAAGATGGTGACTTTTTTATTTCAGATTGGTTAAGAAACAGAAATACTATTGAATATTTAGGAATTTGGGAAAGTGTTTATAATCCAGATTTTAATTATGGCGAATTCGCCATAATTAAAAGTCAAGCCGGTTTGAATAGCTATAAGTTGAGTGTAAAAGATTGGGTAGCAAAAACAAATGCCATTGGACTTAAAGCCACCACAGGAAGATACGGAGGTACTTATGCACATTCTGACATAGCTTTTGAATTTGGAATGTGGATTAGTCCCGAATTTAAAATTTATTTAATCAAAGAATTTCAACGACTCAAAGCGGTTGAAAACGACCGCTTGCAACTCGAATGGAATTTACAACGCACCTTATCCAAAATAAATTACAAAATACACACCGATGCCATTAAAGAAAATTTAATTCCGAAGGAACTTCATAAAAACCAAATTACCTTTGTCTACGCCAATGAAGCCGATTTGCTCAATGCAGCCTTGTTTGGGATCACCGCAAAAGAATGGCGTGACACCAACCCAAATGCCGAAGGAAATATTAGGGATCAGGCCTCGATTGAACAACTGGTAGTGCTTTCTAATATGGAAAGTATCAATTCCGTTTTAATCCATCAGGGCTTGGACCAAAAGGAACGTTTGCTGCAATTGAACAAAATGGCCATTACCCAAATGAATTCATTGGTGGGAAATAAAAATATCAAAAAACTTAAATAATACCATGTTACAAAACAATTCCGCTTTAAAATCCCTCATTGACCGTCTTTGGAACAACTTCTGGAGTGGTGGTATCAGTAATCCGCTTACCGCCATCGAACAAATTACCTATTTGCTTTTTATGAAACAAATGGACGATTTAGAAGCCAAACGCGAACGCGATGCCGAATTTACCGGAGAAGCCTATACTTCTAAATTTGTAGGAATGTACATGCTTCCAGGAAGTAATGCAGAAGTCGACAAACAAGATTTGCGTTGGAGAACTTTTAGAAGGATGCCTGCGGACGACATGCTTTATCATGTACAAACTAGAGTCTTTCCTTTCTTAAAATCATTTGATGGAGGTTCCAAGTTTACGCAAGCCATGGCGAATGCGGTTTTCATCATGCCTAAATCTTCATTATTGGTAGAGGCAATCAATATCATAGAATTAATTTTCGTAGAAATTGAAAGAGATGCGGTTGAAGGAGGACATGCATTTCAGGACATTCAAGGGGATGTTTATGAAATGCTATTGGGTGAAATTGCCAGCGCAGGTAAAAACGGACAGTTTAGAACACCACGCCACATCATTAAATTGATGAATGATTTAGTAAAACCACAATTAGGACAGCGTATTGCGGATCCGGCTTGTGGAACAGCAGGTTTCTTATTGGGTGCTTACCAATACATCTTAACCGATTTGGTTAAAAACGAAAACAGTGATGCTATAGCTCCAGATGAAGACGGGTTTTTACGTGCCACAGTTTCGGCAACCTTAAATGAAAATTTAAAACATATTGTAGAAGAATCTTTGTTTGGTTATGATATTGACACCACCATGGTGCGATTGGGATTAATGAACCTGATGATGCACGGGATTGACCAGCCCAATATTGACTACAAAGATACCTTGAGCAAATCGTATAATGAAGACGCACAATTTGACATTATCCTTGCCAACCCACCCTTTACGGGAAATATTGACAAAGGCGACATAAATGAAAGTTTAAAACTAGGCACGACCAAAACCGAATTGCTTTTTATTGAGCGCATTTATAGCATGCTAAAAATGGGAGGAACTGCAGCAGTAGTTGTGCCACAAGGCGTTTTGTTTGGTAGCGGAAAAGCTTTTGTAGAAGCCCGAAAGATAATGGTAGAAAAGAGCGAACTAAAAGCCGTAATTACTATGCCAAGTGGTGTTTTTAAACCCTATGCCGGGGTGGCTACGGCAATATTGCTTTTCACCAAAGGAAGTGAAACTAACGAGGTTTGGTTTTATGAAATGAAAAATGATGGTTATGCACTAGACGATAAAAGAAAAAAAATTACTGGTAGTGATTTACAAGACATCATTCTACAATTTCATTCTCGAAATCAAAACAATGTCAATAATAGAGAAGCACAATCCTTTACAATTCCAAAACAAGAAATAGTTGATAATGACTACGATTTAAGTTTAAATAAATATAAAGTAGAAGTTTATGAGGATGAGGTTTTTGAAAAACCCGAAGAAATTTTTGCTAAATTACAAGGAATAGAAACTCTAATTCAAATTGGACTAGTTGAACTTAAAGAATTAATCTAATGAAGTTAGAATCGTTCAGTGCTATTTTAAGTGATTGTACTTCAAAATACAATAAAATAAAAAAAGAAGATTATCTGCCCGAAGGCCAATTTCCTATTATTGACCAAGGACAAAAATTTATTGGAGGTTATACTGATAATGGTGGTTTAATTACAGATATTGAAAAAGAACTAATCATTTTTGGAGACCACACTAAAATTTTAAAGTTTATTGATTTCCCAATAGCAATTGGAGCTGATGGCGTTAAGGTTTTGCATGTCAATAAAGAAAAAGCTGACCCAAGATATATTTATTATTTTTTAAAGTCCGTAAAATTAACCGATGCTGGCTATAGTCGTCATTTTAAGTTTCTGAAAGAAATTAAAATACCAGTTCCTGAAAATATGGACGACCAAATCAAAATTGCAAGATTATTAAATCATGTAGAAACTTTAATTGCCCAACGAAAAAAAAGTATTGCACTTTTAGATGAATTAATAAAAAGTGCTTTTTTTGAAATGTTTGGAGATGTATTAACTAATTCAAAGAATTTACCTTTAATTAATTTTGAGGAATTAGTAAGACTTAAAAGAGGATATGATTTGCCCAAACAATTAAGAACATTTGGTAATTATCCCGTTTATGCTTCAAATTCAATAATTGATTATCATAATGATTTTAAAGTAAAAGGACCAGGAGTTGTTACAGGTAGATCTGGCACAATTGGAACTGTAAATTACAGCAAATCAGAGTTTTGGCCGTTAAACACAACATTATATTCTGAAAATTTCAATGGTAATATAATCTATATTAAACATTTTTTAGAATATTTTAGATTAGAAAGATTTTCAAATGGTGCTGGAGTACCAACTCTTAATAGAAATCTTTTACATAATGAAAAAATAATAGATGCTCCCAAAGATTTACAAAATCAATTTGCTACTCTAGTTGAAAAAGTAGAAAATATAAAAATTGATTATAACTTAAGTTTAATTGAGTTAGAAAATATCTTTGGTGTTTTAAGTCAAAAAGCATTTAATACTGAATTTATTCTCAATCAAGAAAATGATGAAGTTAAAAAAAAAAATGAAGAAGTAATGGAACAAGATGATTTAGAACAATATTCTAAAAGTATTGATTTAGAAAAAGAAAAAGTAGATATAACAAATATGTCTTTTGATGAATACTATGAAATTCCGGGAGAGGTTACTTTTAAAAATGAAAAGTGGATTACATATTTCTTACATGATGATTTATTATATCAGTTTTTGTTAAAAGATAAATTTAAAGATATTTCATTTACTCTTGGCGATATTGAAATGCAATTTCATAATTTTTTCTATCATACTTGTGATATGGATTTTGATAACGAAAGATGGAAACAAATCATATTTAAATTTTTAGAAGCAAATCCACCATTAATAGAGCAAATATTTGACCAAGACGATAAAATTATTAAACTAAAACTAACAGATGAAGCTTTTAAGGCTTAAAATAAATGACGAAAAAGGTTTCAGGTCTTTAAACAAAGATTTCGAAATTAAATTTCAGAATGGTTTTAACGATTCTCAACCTAATGATTTTTACCCTTATGTTTTGGCAGGTCAAAACGGAAGCGGTAAGTCTAATGTTTTAGAAGCATTGGCTGAAATATTTTATCATTTAGATTGCATTTACGTTCGTTATAAACCTGAAAACTTTGACCAAAGTGATGAAAACCCTGATGGTTTCAATCCTTCAATTTCTAGAATAAATGAATATGAATTAGAATATTATACATTTTTAGATAAAGACATATTTCTTAATGAAGATAAAACCAAGAAAGCACATATTTCAATAATAAAAACAAAACATAGTAGACCAGAAATTAAATGGATTAACGAAAATGAGTTTAGAGATATTTCTCAATTATCACAACAGCAAGCTAAAAGTCTATTACCAAAATATGTGGTGGGTTATGCTTCTGGAAATAATGAAACATTAAGTTTTCCATTTATTAAAAGTCGTTTTTTGCAGTTTGATGAATATTTAAGCACATTAGCATCAAAAGAGTTTGTAAGCCCAGCAGCCGAAACTTCTTTGGTTTATTTAGATGAAGTATACAGTCAAGCTATTTTACTTACCAATCTGTTAATGCTTGATGGTATTAATGACAATGACGAAAATGATTTATTAGCACCTTTTAAAGATAATGTAGGAGTAGAAGATGTGGATACATTTAGGCTAATAATTCGCTCTGATATTAGAATTTTTCCACCAAAAAACTCAAACTCGACTGAAGACGAGAAAGACATTCGATTAATTCAGAATTTAGATCTGAAAATACCAGAACAAAGACCTAATTTAACATCTTACATTGAAAAATTAAAAAGCTGTGCCACTACTTGGTATACTGATTATCTTTCAGAATTTGATGATATATTACTAAACAATGAAGCTAATTATTTGTATTTAGATTTTAAAGTAAACAAAGCTACCAAAGAAGCATTTCAATTTCATTTTGAAAAAGATCCTTTAAAACTGTTTGAATTATTTCAGTTGTTAATGTTACAAGATGCATACAAAGTATCATCTGAAAGAAAAAACAACATATATACAACTCAAAATATATTTTTAAATCAAGACATAAACTTTATTCCTGAAGAACAAGAAAGAATCTTGCGTTTTAAAGATTTTAAAATAAAAAAGGAAGGAATTGATAAAGGCATATTCACAAAAGAACTTTCTGACGGTGAACATCAGTTGCTACATACATTAGGCTTGTGTCTTCTATACAAAGAGCAAAGATGCTTGTTCCTTTTTGATGAACCAGAAACCCATTTTAATCCTGATTGGAAAGCTAAATTCATTACCAGTATCAGAAATTGTTTTAAAGACAATACTCCAAAATGTGAAATGTTAATTACAACACATTCACCATATCTAATTTCAGATTCTGATAAAAAACATGTTCGTATGTTTAAAAAGAATATTAAAGATAGTAATAAGATAACTAGTAATCCACCTAGTTTTCAAACATTAGGCTCATCAATAAATAAAATTACAATAGAGATATTTGGAGCAAATATTACTATTGGAGACTATGCTTTATCTAAACTTGAAAAAATTAATGAGAGATTTAAAGAAGGGGAAAATCCAGAAGTACTTTTAAACGAATTGGATGAACAACTTGGGGATTCTGTTGAAAAAACATTGTTAAAATATAAAATAGACTCATAAAAAATGCTCTTCCCTTATAAATTCATAGACCATAATATTAATCACCTCCAAACTTGGATTGATTTCTTATTTGTAAATATTTGGTGTAAAGCAGATAAAAATGTTGAGTATAATATTGAACTATTTGATAAATGTAAAGAATTACAAGAAATTGTTAGAAAAGAAGAATACAAAACAGATCCATCAGTCAGACAAGTAGATTATATAACAGGACCAATAAGAGAAATTTATGAAGAATTTCAAAAACTATCTACTCAACAAAAAAATCAATTAAAAAGATGGTATAAAAGAAGTAATGATCTTGAAAAAATTTGTAATAATCAAAAATTATACAACCCAATTTCAAAAAATATATTAAGAAAATACTCTCCTGATTTAGCAAAAAAAATTTATAAATTTTATGTAAATCTTTACGAGAAAGGGCTTGATTTAGCAGTGATAAAAAATCAGAATGGAAATCTTGAAAAACATTATAAAGAATTTGTAAAAATAAATACAAATGGTATTTGTCCATTTTGTGGTATTGACACTATAAGGAGTTATGAAATGAATGGACATGAAGCTTATGACCATTTTTTGCCTAAAGAAAATTATCCATTATATGCTATAAATTTTAAAAATTTAGTACCTACTTGTCATGACTGTAATTCAACTTATAAAACAAGGGATATTCCCATAGTATCTAAAAATAAAAAAAACAAGAGAAAGGCTTTTTATCCTTATTCAGAAAATCAGATTAATTTAAAGCTTAGGCTTCAAGTTAATATTGTCGATTACAAGTTTTATGAACATGCTAATATAGGTATTGAATTTATAACTGATTCTGAAAAGGATAAAATTAAAACTTGGAAAGAAACTTATAATATTGAATCAAGGTATAAAGATTATTTAACGAATGAAAGTAAAGGTAAATATTGGCTAGTTAATTATATGGATGAGATGTCTGCAGCTATGAGAAATATGGAACTAACAGAACTTCCCAATCGATTAAAGAAAAACCCTTTCAGAGGCGATAATTTTTTAAAAGTCCCATTCCTTTTGGCTTGTGATGAAATTGGATTATTCCCTTAATTTATATAAAAAAATGATAAATTATGAGTCATAAAAATCCCAAGATGTGGATTATGAAGATAACTCCTGGTGGTTCTGGAAATACTAAAAAGTATTTTGAAAACTTATTTGTTAATCAAGACGGAAAAAAATTAATTGGTTACACAAAGGAAGAAGGAGATAAAATTGAAGAGTTTTCAAATTTATGGAAGCGAATTAAAATTGGAGACTTGGTGGTTGTTATTGAGGGTTTTAATAGAATTTTTGGTGTTGTTGAAATAACTTCAAATCATTTTGATGATGTTAATAAAGAAGGAGATTCGGAGTCTGATTGGTTTTATCACAGAAGAAAAGCAGCATTAGTAAAATACTTTAATCCACATATTACAGCAAAATCAAATACAAATCGGAATACAATTATAGAATATTCGGGAGAAGGTGCTCGTGATATTTGTGATATGGTTTGGAACAAAATAAAGGATGAATATTGGAAAGAAAAAGAGTTTAAAAACATGAAAGACAAAATAGAATTACTCGAATATAAAAAACAAATCATTCTTCAAGGTCCTCCTGGAACGGGTAAAACAAGATTAGCTAAGTTAATAGCGGAAGAAATGACAAAAGCAAATAAACTAGCAAGTCCAATTGATGTAATTAACAATCATTTTAAAACCTATAAACCAGACGAATCAAGAATTGCACTTCGAGAAAAAATCAATGGTTTAGTAAGTAGTTTCCAAGAAAAATTTAAAAAAGAAGACCTTAAAAATTTACCATTAGAAAACTATGCTTTGGGAACCGATGACAAAGATGGTTTTTGCTATTGGCAAGAATATATATTAACTGCTACAGGTAAATATAATGGTCAAGCAGACAAAGGAAAAATATATTGGAAGAGCGATGAACAAAAATATGTAAAGAGTGGTTTTCTGAAGTCTATTGAGGATGATAACGAGGCCATGAAAAAAATGGCTGAATTATTAGACAACATTGTAAACGAAAGACATATTCAAGGGGTTGATTATCCAATTGGGAAAGGCTTTGTTTTAAAAATATTGAACACTTATTTTCCTGATAAATATTTTCCAATTAATAATGAAAAATGCTTAACGAATGCTTTAAAGTTATTGGGTGAAGATACAGCTGGTTTGAACTACATTCAAAAAAACATAAAATTACAAGAACTGTTTTTAGAGAAAAAGGCAAAATATAATACCGACATAACTAACAATGAATTCATGTATCTTTTATTTACCTATGACTTGAATGGGGTAATAAAATTCGAAAAATCAGAATTGATAGTTGAAGGTAAATATAAAATCGTACAATTTCATCCTTCCTATTCTTATGAAGATTTTGTTAGAGGTATTTCGGCAAAAACAACTAATAAAGGGATCTATTATACAGTAGAAGATAGAATATTAATTCAAATGGCGGAAGAAGCATATAAAAACCCAAATGGCAAATACATTTTAATTATTGATGAAATTAATAGAGCCAACTTACCATCGGTTTTAGGAGAGTTAATCTATGCTTTAGAGTACAGATACAATCATAAAAAAGAAAACAACAAAGATGCAGCAGTAGAAAGCCTGTATGATAAGGCCAAAGATGGTGAAGAACCAGATCGGGTTTTATTGTTACCTGATAATTTATATATTATTGGAACCATGAATACGGCAGACAGAAGCGTGGGTCATATTGATTATGCTATCAAAAGACGGTTTGCATTTGTAGATGTGTTACCAGAAATAGAACCTGTGCATCCATTAATTACAGAAACTTTTATAAAAATATCTAGCTTATTCGTTAAAGGTTTTGATGGTGCAGGTATTCCGCATATAATTGAAAAATCAGAATCATTAGCTTCTGATTTCAGACCTGAAGATATCTGGATTGGACATAGTTACTTCATTTGTAAAAAAGAAAACAGTAATGATAATGAAGATGACACTATTGCAAAACCAATCTTAAATATGAAATTAAAATACGAGATTATTCCTTTGCTTAAAGAATATATTAAAGATGGTATTTTGAACGAAACTGATCAAGTAAAAAATGTAATGAATGAGCTTATTTCTACAAACTTCTAACAGTAAACATTTTGTAGAACATCATCATTGCTACTTTGAAGATATTGCCAATGAAATTGATGTTCCAAAATTACCACAACCCATTTTGTTTTTACAAAATGAAAAGGCAGTGTGCTTTGAAATTAATGTTCATACTAGAAGAATACAAACGAATTATTATATTGGCGTCGATTGGATTATTGAAAAAGAAAAAGCCATTTACGTAGAGCCAAAACTCAATAAGAATTCTAAAGAACAAACGGATTACCTTAAAATGTTGTTTTCGGCATTAAAACACCCAGAAGTTGCTAAACATACCTATGATTTATTCGAAATAAAATGGGAGAAAACACCCATAGCCATCACTCAAGAACAAGATTTATTGAGTCCTTTATTAGTTGTTCAATATTTGCGTTTAGTTAAAGAAATCGTTCGTAAAGGGTTGAAAAAATCCTACTACAAAGTAGAAAACAATTTATACGCAAAAGTAAAAGGCAAAGTATTAGTAAGTCAAACCATTAAGCAAAACCTAGTCAAAAACAAACCACTCCACACCTATTGCAGCTATGATGAATTTGGGTTAAACAGTTTAGAAAACAGATTATTAAAAAAAGCCTTGGTTTTTGTTCAGCGGTATTTGCCTACTATTAAAAATCTACAAAACGAAAAATACACCACAGAAATATTCAATTATATCAATCCCGCTTTTGAATTTGTCTCTGATGAAGTAAATCTACATGATGTGAAACATACCAAAACAAATGCTTTTTATAAGGAATATGACGAGGCCATAAAACTGGCCAAACTTATTCTGAAACGATTTGGTTACAACATTACAAATACCCAACAAAAAACAATTAAAACTCCTCCATTTTGGATTGATATGAGTAAATTGTTTGAATTGTATGTTTTGGGTTTATTAAAAGATGCCTATGGTAGTCATGCACTTTATGGCGGAAAAGAAGCCAAGCTTAGCTATGGTTTGCCAGATTATCTCATTACAAAAGACGGTATAAAATGTATTGCCGATGCAAAATACAAAACCTTATACAATGAAAAAGGTCAATACGATATTGATAACATTAGACAATTGAGTGCCTATGCCAGAGATAAGAAGGTATTTAGCAAATTAGATATAAACGAAAAAGAAATTATTGATTGTCTTATTATTTATCCGTTAATAGACCAAAGCTCCATTTTAGATTTTAAAATTGACTTTGAATGTTTCGAAGAAGTAGATCCTTTTGTTGGCTTTAAAAAAATAGGAGTTCCAATCCCGATAATAAATAAAATATGAGATACGTTTTAGCTTTTTTTCTTCCATGGCTATCCTTGATATTACAAGGGAAAATAGGTTCTGGGATAATTTGCCTGATATTACAAATTACTATAATCGGTTGGGTTCCCGCTTGCATTTGGGCTTTTACATCCCTTAACAGAATGTATGCAGATAGAAGAACAAATAAGATTATCAAAGAGATGAAAAAATAATTTAATACCTTTTAAATCCCAAACTACAAAAAAGAAACTTTAAAATTTATGAAAAAACTTTTAATTCTCGCATCCTTTCTCCTGATTTCAAACTTTGCCATAGGTCAAACCCAATTAGAAATGAATGCCACTGCCAATACTGATTATCAAAAAGCAGATAAGGAGCTCAATTCGACCTATAAAAAGATTTTAAAAGAATACAGCATTGACTTGGTATTTATCAAAAACCTTAAAATAGCTCAAAATATTTGGATCAAATTTCGTGATGCAGAAGTAAATATGAAATATCCCCAAAGAGAACCTGGATATTATGGAAGTATTCAACCAACATGTTGGAGAATGTATATGACCGAATTAACCAAAAAAAGAATTAAAGAGTTAAAAATATGGTTAACTGGAATTCCTGAAGGAGACGCATGTAGTGGATCAGTTAAAATGAAAAATTAACTTAACGGTCCGAATTAGCAATATATACCTTATGCCGATAAAATAAACCAATATCATTTATGAAAAAATACTACCTACACAACGGCACCGAAAACATAGGTCCATATGATTTAGATGAATTAAAAGCCAAAGCAATAACAAAAAATACACAAGTATGGTGTGATGGCATGGAAGATTGGAAAAATGCAGGAGAAGTAGAAGAATTAAAAAGCATTTTGTCAGTTGTCCCTCCTCCTATTGCAAAAAGGCCTGAGATCAAACCGGAACCTATTGACAGTAATAAAAAAACACATTGGTTTTGGAGGATGACTAGAGTGTTAGGAATCCTAATTATTGTTTTTGTTGCGATTATTGCATTTGTAGATTATATGAATGCAAAAAATAGCAGTTCATCATATGAAGAAAGTATCATGACAATAGGAGAAATGGAAGTAGCAGACCCATCTTCATATCTAAATGCAACGGGTACATATAAACCAACCTTTTTAGGAGACCAATTAAAAATCAATGGTATAATTGAAAACAAAGCGACTGTAACAAATTATAAAGATGTAGTCATTGAAGTAATATTTTATAGCAAAACAAATTCGGAGATTGCAAGAGAACAATATACTATTTATGATTTTTTTGCTCCTAATACAAAAAAGGAATTCAAATTGAAAGTAAAAAATTATAGTAACGTCGAAACAATTGGCTGGAATGTGTTTAATGCAACTGTAAAGTAAAATTAGAATTTAATTTAGTCCTTTATAAAATCTATCTCTCCGAAGTTTTCTCACTTTGAAGTTTTTTGGAGAAATTATAACCGGGACCCAGAAATACTAAATTATTGGAAATTAATAAAACCGCAATTGCGGTTTTTTTTGTGCCTAAAATTAAAGTTCGTAATTAAATCTATTAACAAATACTATCAACTACTCCCAGTCAAGGAAGGATTAGGAAGAATTCAGAAAGATTCAGAAAGATTTATTACTCTTAAAATCTGTAAGCTTCAAAATCCTACCAAAAGTTACCCTAAGTTACTTTATTGTAACAAATTCTACTGAATGTTTCCCTAACCTACCAAATCCTTCTAAGCATACAAATTAAAACCAAATATTTGCTATGTGGATTACAGACCTCAACTACATACTCCTTCTTATTTTCTAGCTATTGAGAAACAACGTTCATTGTGAACAAAAAAAATCCGGACAAATGTAAACGAACCAACACTAATCCAAACAAATGTGATCAAATCCAGACAAATGTGAACAAATCCGGACAAATGTGAGCGAATCCAAACAAATGCGAACAGGCATATAATTTAAAATCAAACATTTGTAATTAAAACAAACTCATTGTTTGTTGTTTACCTAAAAACTAATTAATGACTGCTAATACGGTATATGATATTTTTCTTGCTCTTCCAGAAATGGAAAGGCAACGTCATATTGAATTAGTAAATGAGTATAAAAGGAAAGAAGACAATAAATATGCTATCATACCCAAAAAAAAGAAAAAAGAGTTCTCCTATACTAGACAAGATGCAATAGATTATCTGCTAAAAAATGTATTTTGCACAAAAAAATAGTTTAAAACTTATTCCATCACTCTCCTCTTTTCAGTTATTAATATGCCCGTGGCTTGATCTTTAAAAGAAAATTAAGGCCTTTACTTGATTTTGAATAGCTAAATAACAATCTTATTTATTTAGCACAATAACCCTAATTTTTAACGGAATTTAACTTCAAAAATAAATAAAAATCTATAGCTTTTTTTTGAAAAAAGAAGTAATTTAGTATTGAAAATAATTTCAAAAACAGTACACTAAACAGTACACCAAACCGTACACTTTTTTTAGAAAACATACCTTTTAAAGGCAAAAAAGGGATTTAATTTAGTAGGAAAATTAATTCATAACCCTGAGGTCCCGAGTTCAAATCTCGGTCTCGCTACCAAAACAAAAACCCTAACATCAATATGTTAGGGTTTTTTTAGGACTAAACATTATGTTTAGAAAATACAGACTTTAAAACTGTGAAGTGAGGAAAGAAAGTGAGGGATTTTATGAATTGAGATAAAAAAATCACTGAACATGAAGCAGTAAAGGTATCGATGAAATCTAGTTTTTCTTTTAAATCATTTGAACTGTAGCCTAATGTTTTTATTCCCAAGCTACCAAATTTAAAAATCTTATTGCTTTTTTATTAATCTACTCGTCATATTGTTTTTGAATTGTGAAAATCTTGCGTGGATTATTCTCTACATATTTGTAAATTAACCCCATAATATATTGATTTCTTTTGTAAAGTGTAACATAATCCTTTATTTCTGCAGGATCCGCAATTGCAATATCAGAAGTAATGTACCCCACACCGTAAAAGTGAGTATTTTCCACGCAAATGCAACTGCGTTCATCTGTAGTTCTACCTTTATCAATCATGGCAAAACTGGTCCTACTTCTCCGTAAAGATTGGATAGCATTTTCGACTTTTTCATTATGAATATCTACATCTGGCAAATTAATAAAATCACATGCCCGTATATTTATTTTATTTTCTGCCGTGCATTAATGACAAAATCTAGAATCCAAGTCAAACTGCTGCGCAAAACTCTGTAATACATTTAAACCCTAAAAATTTTTTTTGACTAAAATGTTCAATAGAAGACCTAAACTTCGTTAGTTTTCCAATTGCTAAATATTTTATCCATTTCTGGCTTCTTATTGGTAAAGACCATATTTAGGCATAAAGCGTTTGAGCGCACGATTATATGCTGGCCATAGTTTTTTGATTTCTGTACATTCTAATACTAGTGCCATTAATTCCGTAGCACAAATTTGAAATGATATACTATCAATTTCTCGTGAAAAATTTTGTCTTTGTAAACTTATATTATTGCACGTGAAATGAGAAGCCACTCGTTTTTTAATATTAACCGCTTTTCGAACATAAATAACTGTTTTCATTGCATTATAAAAATAATACACACCCGATTTTTCGGGTAATTGAATAAAATCATCCGGTGGTAGATTAGCAGGCAAACGCTGATCTTGTGCTGTTTTTTTTGATCATTTGATGAATGTGACCCTCTTGATCGCATGCTAATAATCTAGAGAATAATATAGCGGTTGCACCTGCATCACCTCCAGCACGATGCCTATTCTTTAGCGGAATATCCACGCTTTGTCATAATAATATAAGGAGTCCTCATTATTAGAAAGTTGTTTAAATGAAATGCCCAACTGATTATACGCCGATGCTTGATAGCGTAAATCCCCTTGCGAGTAAGGCAAGGCTTCGATTAGATTTTTTTCGCTCCCTAAATAATCCCCAAAAACCTCTTGAATAACAACCGTTTGAACTAAATTATAGGTAATCATTAGACTATCGATTTCTAACTCAGATAAAATTTCGGAACGGTTAAAAAAATAAAAAGCACTATCCAACTTTTGATTTGCATAATTTGCCATTCCTAAGTCTAAAAACTTTCTCGCCTGAATGCTATTTTCTATTGTGGTATCTTCAGTAAATAATGAGGCTTTAGTCTTTGAAGTTTCTTTACAAGAATAAAGAATAAAAAGTAATAAAAAAACAAAAAACGGGGGACGCTACATACTAGTAACTTTTTCCGAAAGTAGTACTTTATAAGTACTATTCCGAAATTTAATTATGGACAATAAATTTGGTGGCGGCATTATTACACTAAAATCATCTTCGCTTACAGAATTATTTTTTTTTTTAAAACAAATAAAAAAGCAATCCGTTAACAACTATTTATTATTAAATGTTAACAACGAATTTTATTCTGCAGTAATTTTACAAATTGAAATTATAAAGTCGGCAAATAAGTAATCTGCAGAAATCATACTAAGTTTTAGAATAAACGTTATTTGTTTTTATCCTTTAAAATATGTTACTAATTAGGGTTTTGTATTTCAAAAAAATAGTTGTTCGTATTAAATCATCTCAATAAACTAAATTTCATGGATTCTGATACCTTTATTTTCTGCCTCGAAGCAGTTCCTGATGTAGACACAAATAGGACAACCGAAGTGGTCAAAAACTTAGAGCAACTAGCTTTTGAACAAGGAATTACAAGCATTTATAAAACATGTGATACTATTGAAGGATTAGAAGAAAGTTTAAATTCTCTGCTTTATGAAGACCATAATTTTACCAATTATGAAATCATTTACTTCGTCGTGCAAGGCGAAGGAAATACTATTTGCCTGAATGAATATTATTATAGCTTAGAAGAAATAGCCGAACTCTTTGAAGGAAAAATGAAAGGAAAAATTCTGCATTTTGCAAACGCAAAAGTATTGGACTTAAGCCCAGATGAGGCGCAATATTTTTTAGATGTTACAGGAGCACGCGCAGTTTCGGGTTATGGGGCTTCCCACCAAAACATAACCAGCAGTTCCCTTGATAAACTTTTCTTTAGCTTATTTGAAGAACAAGATGACATCATAGAAATTGTAGAAGAATTACATCAAAAAAACTATGCTCTTTGCAAACTTCTCGATTTTAGATTGTATTATTAGCAGAACTAGCATTATTTTTTATTGAGGTGTACACTTATTATAATGTCTTGATATAAATTTTTTGAGTATTCATCATTCTGTTTAAAAATAGGTCAAATATGTTTTCCTTGTAAATTGACCTATTAATTCGGTAACTAAACTCGTCTAAATACTTCTGAATATGCTCTTTACGAACCCAAGAAAAAGTACCCCTCAACCAAGATTTTACATGATGAATCATATTGTGTAATTCTTTTGAAGATTTGCCTTTGTCACTTTTTATCTGTTTCAAATCAAACTCTTTTTTTAACGGATTATATGCAGTCCATTTGTCTGTTTTTATTGATGTAGATTTGGAAATGTGTTTATCAAATATTTTGTGTAGTTTTTTACACGAATAATTTTCAAGCTGGTCAAAATATACTCTTTTGATTCCGCCAGTATCATTGGTTTCAACGGCGATTATCAACTTCTTTTTTTTTAAATCATTGCTCCTTCCTTGTTTGAGATTTTCTCGCCAAACAAGAGGCTTGTTTTTAATCCATCATCAATTTATTTGTTAAAGATCTTTTAGCAATCCGCGAGCAATGACTATTTTTATAATTTCATTTGTTCCGGCATAAATACGTGCCACACGATTATCAGCATACATACGAGCAATTGGATAGTCCCACATGTAACCATAACCACCATACAATTGCAAACATTCAGCGAGGACCTTTCCGCACATGTCGGTTGCCGAATATTTAATCATCGAAGCACTTTCTGTTGTCAATTTATGGTCTACTAATAATTCGATACACCGATCTAAAAAAGCCTGATGTATTTGCAGTTGGGTAGCGCATTCCGCAAGTTTAAATTGGGTGTTTTGAAATCCTAAAATAGGGCTCTTAAAAGCGGTTCGTTGCTTGGTATAGCTGATAGTATTTTCGATAGCGCCTTCAGCAGTGGCAACCGCCATAATCCCAACGGTAAGTGGCTCTCGAGCCAGTTCCCGCATCATAATTTTGAATCCTGTTTTTTCATCTCCCAGCCTGTTCTCCTTTCGAACTTTAACATTATCAAAAAATAATGCGGACGTATCTTGTGATTTCATTCCAATCTTTTTGAAGGGAATTCCTTTATGAAAACCTTCCATCGTCGATTCTAAAATAAGTAACGTAACATCCTACTCATCCGTATTATAATTGGTTTTGACAGCCACTACAGCCATATCACAAATGAATCCATTGGTGATAAAAGTTTTTTGACCATGTACCAAGTAGTTATCTCCTTTATCTTCTGCCGTTGTTCGAAGGGCTTTCAAATCACTCACGCAACTAGGTTCCGTCATTCCTATTGCAGTAATAATTTCTCCTTTGGCCATCAACGGCAAATATTTTTGTTTTTGTGCCTCGTTCCCATAATACAATAAATAAGGCGCTATAATGTCGGAGTTCAATGAAAACCCGGGACCGGCTATTCATTTTTTGGCAAACGCTTCAATTAACAATGCATTAAATGTAAAATCCAATCCTCCTCCCCCATATTCTTCCGGCATATCCACACACAACAATCCTAATTCTCCCGCTCGTTTCCATATTTCACGGGATACCATCCCATTTTTCTCCCATTCATCTAAATGATCTATAATATCATGCGAAATAAATTCTTGAATCATCTCTTGCATCATTTTATGCTCTTCGGAGGCATAAATTTTTCGTTCCATTACTATGTTTTGTAGCATTTTGATACAGTTTTTAGTTTATAAAATACTTGAACTGATGCTGATATTGGAAAAATTAAAGAAAGTGATACCCAATTTGCATCTTGAAAAAGATTTCGCTTTCTCAAGTTACATAATTTTTGAATTCAAAAACGCTTCAGTAAACAAATCATAAGTTACTGAATCACAAGCCAATTAAAAAAGCTGCTGGACTTCTCTGAAATACCAAAACCTTTTTAATCACGGTAGTCAAAAAGCTGACACTAAACAAAATCTGAATACTAAAAACTTTTTGCTACTTTTGTACCATGTTTTCACTATTCAAATCAAAATCCGTACTGAAAGACTTAATTCCGGAAGATCATATTGACATTCATTCCCACCTGTTACCCGGAATTGATGATGGCGCCAGAACATTTGAAGATACGCTCCGACTGACAAAAGCACTGCAGGGATTCGGTATTTCCGAATTCATCACCACACCACACATCATACAACATGTTTGGGATAATACTCATGAACAAATTCTCGCCAAGAAAGCAAGCACATTGGCCGAATTGGAAAAAAATGCAATTGCTGTTCCCTTCAAAGCAGCGGCCGAGTATTTGATGGATGATCAATTTGTGCGTCTTTTTCAATCGGGTGATTTATTGACACTTAAAGACAAATATGTACTGGTGGAAATGTCGTACATCAATGCACCAATCCAATTGTACTCGATACTTTTCGATTTGCAGGTCGCAGGATACATACCGGTATTGGCACATCCTGAACGCTACCTTTTCTACCACAATAACTTCAATGAATACATAAAATTAAAAAGAGCAGGTTGTCTGTTCCAACTCAACCTGTTGTCCACCGTGGGGTATTATGGCGGTACTATTACTAAAATAGCCGAAGAATTGTTGCAAAAAGAGATGTACACTTACGTAGGATCGGATGTACATCATGACAACCACATCGCTGCCTTTGATCAAAAAGTAGCTATCAAAGACATAACTCCGTTGAAAGAAGCAATAGCCAACAATCAGTTTTTTAAATTTGGATAAACCAAATAGACCTATTGATTTTAAAAGGAAGTTTGACCCTTTCCAAACCGATATCGGCTATCGTTTTAAATCGGTTTAAAACTTAGATCAAAACGAAAAGTAATTTTTTTTATAAAACAGAGCAGTAACGCATATATTACTTCATCAAAAACTACTTTTTTAAAGACCTTTTTAAAAACAGCAAATACAACCTTTTAAATTAGTGAAATTCGTTGCAAAAAATTTGTAAAACAAAACCTGCCAAAACTCCTGTCTGAAGTAGTATTAATAGCATAAAAAAAGGTTGTAAAGCACATATACTTTACAACCTTTTTGATGCAACATTAATAAATGAAATTCTACTTATCCAATAACTCAAAAGTAGAATTCATACTCTTAAACTCAGGTACAATTTGCTTCATTTGGGCGACCATTCGGTCATTGTCAAACTGATTGGCTGACTCAATAAGTTCCGTTATAGCAAAATTAAGTGGATTAAAATCATCTAAAATCTCCTCCGCTATCATAATTTTTTCGTGATACGTGGGTAGGGTTTTTGAAGTATTATTTAACAATTCTTCATATAATTTTTCGCCCGGTCTCAATCCGACGATGGCTATTTTGATGTCTTTTTCAGGGGTAAAACCGGCCAGTCTAATCATCTTTCTCGCCAAGTCAATGATTTTGACGGGTTTACCCATATCAAAAATATAAATCTCTCCACCATTGCCCATGGCTCCGGCTTCCAAAACCAATTGACATGCTTCAGGAATAGTCATAAAATAGCGGATAATATCAGGATGCGTAATCGTAATTGGGCCGCCGCTGGCAATCTGCTTTGTAAACAAAGGAACTACGGAACCATTCGACCCCAATACATTTCCAAAACGTGTCGTAATAAATTTAGTAGTCTTTTTTTCTCCGTCATTTGCATTTTTGAATTGCAGGGATTGTACATACTTTTCGGCGATTCGTTTGCTGGCACCCATAACGCTACTGGGGTTCACAGCTTTATCAGTGGAAATCATTACAAATTTTTTGACTTTATACAAGCACGATAAATCGGCGAGATTTTTGGTTCCCTCAATATTTGTAAGAATCGCTTGTGAAGGATTTTCTTCCATCAAAGGCACATGTTTATACGCCGCTGCATGATAGACAACCTGAGGCAAGTGGGTTTTAAAAATACTGTTTAATACTTCTTTATTTCTTACATCAGCAATAATGGTGACTATGGTGGTAGAAGAAACATGACTTTGTATTTCTAAAGATAAATGATGCAGGGGCGTTTCGGCATGATCCAAAATAAGTATTGTTTTGGGATTAAAGCTGAATACCTGCCTTACGATTTCGCTTCCAATAGATCCTGCCGCACCACTGATTAAAATGGTTTTATCTTTGAGTTGTTTTGAAATTAATTTACTGTCCAATAGTATCGGTTTTCTTTCCAGTAAATCTTCAATTTGAATCGTTTTTATTTTTTGAGAAATCTCTTTTTGATTTTCCCAATCGGAAATCAAAGGCACAGTATAAACGCTATAATTAAACTCCAAACATTGGTCTACAATGAGCAATTGTTCTTCTTTTGATAAACTTTTATCAGCAATAATTACCGCCTGCGCATTAATGGAGCGCATTAACGGGGGTAATTTTTTCTTTTTGAACAAAATCGGCAAGTCCATAATACGCTTAGCCGTATTTTGATTATTTTTATCTACAAATCCAACAATTTTAAATCGGGTCGGAGTTTCAAATTTTAAAGCATTCGCAACAGAAATAGCATTGGCATCCGTACCGTAAATGATTGCTCTTATTAATTTATTGGTTCCTTGTTCAGAGAAAAAAAACTCAAATAACTGTTTGATTAAAATACGATATAAAAATAATCCGCAAAAAGAAAACACAATATTGATGAACAAGGCGGTGTTTAAAAACGCTTTGACACCAAAGAAAAATTCATACATGAAGTTAAAAAGCAAAAACACGAAGAGCACTCCAAGTTGAGAGAAGAAAATCTTTACCGCGTCAATATAAGAAGAATGACGAATAATTCCGGAATACGTTCTAAAAATCCAAAAAAAGAAAATATTCACTCCAAAAAAAAGAAACAAGAATTTAATGGGATTTGGTGTAATAACAAAATTCAATCCTGTTCCCCTGAAAAGCATAATGGTAAGAAAACAAGACAATACTAAGACTATGACATCGATCATTACAACGATCCATCTGGGCAAATAACTTAAATTAGACAGGCTAAATTTCAAATTTTCTCTGGATAAAAAATTTGGTTTTACAGCGGATGAGTTTGTGTTTTTAATAGTACTCAAAATAGTATTTTAAAAGGTTGTGCCGGTAATATATAAATAGTTTTTCAACTGGCTTACAAAAAGGAAATAAAATTAAAACTAACTAGTCGCAAACTAAGAGATTCGCTGGTAATCCAACGAATTTATAAAAATATCAAAATAGAAGTCAAAAAGAATATCAGACTACTTGAAAAAAATATTATAAAAGACAATAGTTTACGACTTTCTAAGAATCATTTTCCGATGAACGAACGAACGTATCAGGATATAAAGCAGGGTCAAAACTACTAAAATCATAAGAACAAATGACAAAGATAATTCCCCTCTGGCATCCATATAAACAACCAGTCCATTGATAATCAGCTGCAATACCGCATAAATAAAAGCCACTACAATTTGATAATGTCCCATTTCATTGGCAAGATATTGGTACAAATGAGAACGATGGGGTTGAAATATGTTTTCTTTCTTCATCAACCGGCTGACAATCGTGACAACAGCATCAATACCATAAACGGAAAAGAAAAGAATATAACCCACTTGTCCGGTGACAAATATAGTTTTAATCATAAAATACCCTAAAAATAACGCCATACTGATACTTCCCACATCACCTGCAAAGGTTTTCGCTTTATTCCGAACATTAAAAATTCCGAAAGCAATACAAGCTAATCCCATCGTTAACAATAAGGGCAAATGGGCACTGTGGATGGGCAAAAAAGAAAAACTGAGTAGTGCTGCCATTGCATATAAAACTGTTATTCCATTGATACCATCCATGAAATTAAAAGCGTTAACCCAGCCAATCATCAATACGAGTAAAATGGGCAAGATCCATAAAGGCTGGTAAAACAAATTGAGTTCAAAAAAAACCAATCCGACAGCAATAAGGTGTGCTAAGAATCGAGGCAGCTGTGGTAGCGGTATCATGTCATCGATAAAACTGACCAAGCCGACTAATACAACTGCAGCAGTCAAGGGCCATGAAACATATCCCATAAAAAATGCAATAAATGTCGCAATAGGAAAAATGATACCGCCACCTCTCAAAGTGACAGCCGTATGTGACGATCTGGTATTGGGTTTATCAATAATGTGGCATGCCTCTGCTATTTTAAAATAAAGAAGTTCTATGCTTACAAATAAAAGAATCAGTAGAATGTATTCCATTTTCAATAAGAAGTAGTATGGTGAAGGTAGGTAAAGTAGAAGATATTAAGAATTAAACACCTTAAAATTAAGGCATTTAAAACACAACAATTTCTAGTCTACGCCTTTTATTATTTGTTTTTCAATAATCCCAAAAGATACTCTCCGTAACCGGATTTCTTTAATGGTTCTGCCAAATCTTTCAACTGTTGCTCTGTAATGAAACCTTGTCTCCATGCAATTTCTTCGATACAGCCTACTTTTAGTCCCTGACGTTCTTCGATTACCTGAACAAATTGTCCTGCTTGCATCAAACTATTAAAAGTTCCGGTATCTAACCAAGCAGTGCCTCTGCTTAAAATCCCAACTTTCAAAGTCCCTTTTTCTAAATAGACTTTGTTGACATCGGTGATTTCATATTCCCCACGAGCACTTGGTTCAATATTCTTGGCAATTTCAACAACTGAATTATCATAAAAATAAAGTCCGGGTACGGCATAATTGGATTTAGGCTCCAATGGTTTTTCTTCGATTGAAAGTGCCTTAAAATCAGCATCAAATTCAACCACACCGTAACGTTCCGGATCCGAAACGTGATAGGCAAACACCACTCCACCATCTGGATTGGTGTTGGATTGCAACAATTCATCCATATTAGAACCAAAGAAAATATTGTCCCCAAGAACCAATGCTACACTGTCAGAACCTATAAATTCTTCCCCAATAACAAATGCCTGCGCCAGACCATTAGGCAAAGCCTGTTCCGCATAGCTAAAACTACATCCAATAGAAGAGCCATCGCCCAATAACTTTTTAAAATTAGGCAAATCGTGAGGCGTAGAAATAATTAATATTTCGTTAATTCCTGCCATCATCAAAGTGGATAACGGATAATAAATCATCGGTTTGTCATACACGGGCATCATTTGTTTACTCATTGCTAAAGTCAATGGATGCAAACGGGTCCCGGAACCTCCGGCTAAAATAATTCCTTTCATAAATGTTAAATTTATTATTTATTGATCATTTTTGCTATCACTATCTATGTGTGGTGTTTGCTTACACAAACTCATTTTTAATGGCGATTTCATATTTATATACTTTCAGTGTCTTCTCTCAACTTTGAATAGGTTAATTCGCATTACCTATAATCTGAATTCTCAATAAATTATTGATAACTTACTACCAAACATTAATCACTCAATACTAACTTCTAAAATCTGATCACTGAAAACTAATTATACTGTTTCTCGTAATAAGTCGCATACTCACCAGAAGTGATATTATTCAACCAAGTTTGATTTTCCAAATACCAGTTAACCGTTTTTTCCAAACCTTGCTCAAAAGTAACCGACGGCTTCCATCCCAATTCTGTATTGATTTTACTGGCGTCAATAGCGTAGCGCAAATCATGTCCAGGGCGGTCCTTAACATACGTAATTAGTTTTTCTGAAGTTCCATGGGCTCTTCCTAATTTGTCATCCATTATTTTGCAAAGCAATTTAACCAAATCGATATTCTGCCATTCATTAAAACCGCCAATATTATAAGTATCGTGGTTTTTGCCCTCGTGGAATACCAAATCAATCGCTACAGCATGATCCTCAACAAAAAGCCAGTCGCGAGTATATTTTCCATCACCATAAACCGGTAAAGGTTTATTCTGAATAATGTTATTAATAAATAAAGGAACTAATTTTTCCGGAAAATGAAAAGGGCCATAATTATTGGAACAATTGGTCAACACATAAGGCAAACCGTACGTTTCACCATACGCTCTTACAAAGTGGTCTGAACTTGCTTTAGATGCAGAGTAAGGCGAATTAGGATCATAGGCAGTGGTTTCTGTAAAGAGTCCTTCGGCACCCAAACTACCATAAACCTCATCGGTACTGATATGGTAAAAACGCTTTCCTTCATAATTGCCTTGCCAAGTTGCTTTGGCGGCATTCAACAAATTCATCGTTCCAATCACGTTTGTTTTTACAAAAGAAAGCGGATCCGTTATGGAACGATCTACATGTGATTCAGCGGCTAAATGCAAAACACCGTCAAATTGATGTTCCTCAAACAATTGATCAATAAAAGCGGCATCAACAATATCCCCTTTGATAAAAGTATAATTGGGAGCTGCTTCTATGTCAACTATATTCTCTAGATTTCCTGCATAAGTAAGCGCATCCAAATTAAAAATTTGATACTGTGGATACTTGTTTACAAAAAGTCGTACCACATGCGACCCTATAAAACCGGCACCACCGGTGATTACTATTTTTTTCATTTTATTTATATATTTTAATTAGTTCTAAAAACGCACTAACTTTTTTTGTTAACTCTTAAATCGCATTAAAAAGGAACTTTCTATTTTCAAATATGTTTAGCGCTGAGCTGAAACGAAAATTGCATGCACGATTTCCTCTCATTATTTATTACTCCTAAACAACTGAATACTCAAAACTGATTACTTCTAACTACTCAACAACTTCATACATTTCTCTAAACTTACTTTAAATTCAGGCACGGAAACCCCAAACGTCTTTTTTATTTTGCTTTTATTCAATAAAGAAAACGCGGGGCGTTTTGCCGGTGTTGGATAATTAGCGGTGGGAATTCCGTTAATTTCGCAATCAAAACTACCAATTTCCTGAATCGCTAAAGCAAATTGGTACCAACTGATTTCACCCTCATTAGAAAAATTATAAATACCGGGCTGCCAAATATCATGTGTGACAATAGTCATTATGGCTTGTGCCAAATCTCCAGCGTAAGTAGGACTTCCAATCTGATCAGCTACAACATTCAAATGATCTCGCTCTTGCATCAATTTCGACATTGTTTTGACAAAATTAGCGCCAAAACTAGAATAAACCCAAGAGGTGCGGATTATTATTGCATCCGGGTTTTCTTGTAAACATGCCTTTTCACCCGCTAATTTGGTGACACCATATACATTAATGGGTTTCGTTGGTTCATTTTCGTTTAATGCCGTGGCTGCCGTTCCTTCAAAAACATAATCAGTAGATATGTGTATCAGTTTACACATGTTACTATGGCTCCATTTTGCAAGGACAGCTACTGATTGATGATTGAGCATATCAGCCAATTCAACTTCGATTTCGGCTTTGTCCACTGCGGTATGTGCGGCACAATTGATAATAATCTGAGGATTAAGAACATTCAATTGTTTTGCTAACTGTTCTAAATTACACAAATCCAACTCTTCACGGTCTGTAAAAATCCATTCAAATTGTGAATATATTTTTGACAACAAATTTAATTGAGATCCCAACTGCCCTTTCGATCCGGTTACTAAAATTTTTCTCATTTTATTTTATTTTTTCTTAAACGCTAAAGCACTAAGATATCAAGTGTATTTTATACTGTAGCTATAGTCTAATGTACAAACGATTTGTATTTTTTTAAATATGGATTCAGATTACTGTGATATTCAACCGTCTGAATTGCAATCCTTGCAACTAAACACTGAATACTCCCAGTCATATAATTTGGAATACTCCACTCCTTCTTTCTGAACTTTGCAATTCAATTCTCAAACGCACAGACAACTTGAAACTTGAAACTTTTCTAAACTTTAAACTTTAAACTCCTAAAAAGAACTTACCAACACAAAAATTTTGTGCCCTTTGTAAACTTTGCGGTTAAACGTTTAAAACTCCCAGTCAATGGCATCAAAGCCAGGCAATACCAAATCCTTATCGGAAACAAGTACCTCATCCGGACGCAATTGCCAATCAATTGCCAAAGTACGATCATCATAACGGATGCCTCTTTCGCTGTTTTTATCATACGCACCATCAACTTTATACAACACGGAAGCAGTGTCACTCAAAACCGAAAAACCATGAGCAAACCCATGAGGCACCACTATTTGTTTTTTATTTTCAGCACTCAAAACTACGCTATAGTGCTGTCCATAAGTTGTGGAGCTTTTACGCAAATCCACTGCTACATCAACAATTTCTCCTTGCAACACACGTACTAATTTAGCCTGTGCAAAAGGATTAATCTGCAAATGCAAACCTCGAATCACTCCTCTGGTAGAGAAGGACTGATTGTCTTGTATAAATTCATAACCTATCCCATTTTCTAAAAATCTGGCTCGGTTGTAGGCTTCGAAGAAATACCCTCGTGGATCTTCAAAAACAGTTGGGGTGATTAGGATTAAATCCTGTATAGCGGTTTTTTCAAAAGTCATACTGTAATTATTATATTTTTAATAAGTGAAAATGTACTAAGAAATTACTTTTAATTAAAATCTAAAAAATCACCAAATGAATGAATAATTTTAATAAATAAATCGGTGTCTTTTTAATTTTCATAAACATTTTTAACTAAATCTAAATTCCCTCTAAATCTTTCTTACTACTAACATTTAGTAGCGTGCGAGCTCCAAAGTTCTTTTATGTAGAAAACCATTTAATAAATTAATTAGTGTATTTTTTAAAATAACACATAAATCTCCACTTAAGTAAAATATATCTTATAATAAGTTATTTAAAAAATATAAAAGGAAACTTATAAAGGTGTTTTAAATTCTTAAAGCTCTAAAATCTTTGAAATTAATTTCCATATTTTTGTTTGTTCAAAATTTTCTTGAACAAACAACCTTCCTTGAAACCCATGTTTAATCGCTATTTCCTTATTTTCAAGATAAAATATAATTTTATTAGCAATGTCTTTTGGATTGTTTGAAATAAAAAGTCCTGTTTCATTTTCCAAAATAGCCTCAGTACATCCTGTAGCTTTTGTAATAATAACAGGTAAATTCATTGATGATGCTTCCAATGCAACTGTTGGAAACCCTTCTCTGTAAGTTGGCAATACAAAAACATGCATTAAAGAAAAATAAGTTGAAGTATCAACAACAAAATCAGTAAATATAATTGATGAATTTTTTGAAATTTTATTTTTTGAATAATCTGATATTGAATCTCTTGCTTCAATAGGTCCAACTAATAATAATTTAGAATCAGGATATCTCATCTCTATAATCTCCCATGCGCTAATCAAATCATCAATTCCTTTATCTTTGACCAAACGGCCAACATAGCCAACAATTTTATCTTTTTTATTTATGGAAAGTTCAGACCTTAAAATTTCAATTGCATCTAAAGAAATCTTCTTAGGATTAAACTTTTCTTCAGTATCAATTCCATTACAGGTTCCTAACCCCAAAATTAGGTTTTTACTGCTTTTATTTAATTTGTCCTTTATACTGATATCTAACACTGACTGACTGACACACACTACTTTTGTCGCTAAATAACCCGACAATCTTTCAATATTTTTTAAAAGCACTCTTTTGAATCCTGTGCTGGTCTCGTATATTATACCATGTCGAAAATATATTGGTTCTGAAACTCCAGCAAAAAAAGAAGCTATCATAGCCACCATTCCGCCTTTTGGAGTATGACCAACTACTTTTGTGATGCGATTCTTTTTTATATATCGGTAAACTGTAAATATTGCCCTTAAATCCTTTATCGGACTAATCGATCTTGTTATTTCTACCTCTAAGGGAATGTATTTCAATTTATTTGCTAGCGCACGAAACTCTAAAGACGGTGAACATCCCAAATGGTATTCATTATTATTGGTCTTTTTTAAGAATACAAATTGCTGTCCAAAAAAATGATTAATAGCAAAAGACACTGTTACTATGTGAAGAATTTTTTCACCTTTCATATATTTTAAATCAATTTTTTAATTTTAGTATCGTACTTTTTATGTAATTAATCTGTTCGGAATTCAAAGAATTATTTCTGTTTGATGTAAGCAAATATTGTAGTGAAAATAACCCCAGAAATTGATATATTAAACTTTTTAAATGGGTTTTAAATACAGCTCGCTCAAGTTCGACGTCAGATAGTATTCCTTTAGAATGTTTTTTATAAATCATTCTAAGTGTTTTCATACTTGACGTATAATTTTTAATACTAACGTTACCTTCTCTATACAAAAGTAATGGTTCAGTTATACGATAAAATGTAGTATGTGAAAATGTCCTACACCATAATTCGAAATCCTCTGCCCTTATGTATTCTTTATCGTATTGATTAGATTTATACCATCCCCTTTTAACTAATATAGACGGATGTATCAATAATGATTTTTTAAAAATATCTTTTTTACTTTTTAAAATTATTTCATCTGTATCTCTAATTCCAATTGGATTATCATTTTCATCAATTGTAAATGCCGCTGTGGCAACAATATCAATTTTGGCATTACCAATAAAAATTGCATGTTGCTTTTCAAGTCTTTCTGGCAACATTATATCATCCGCATCCATTCTGGCTATATAATTCCCTTGGGCAATGCCAATAATTTGATTTAATCTATATATAAGCCCCTTATTCTGACCATCTGAAATTAATTGTATTCTTTCATCCGTATCAGCCATTTTTTTAGCAATTATCAAAGAATTGTCCGCTGAACCATCATCTATTAAAATCAATTCCCAATCCAGTAAAGTTTGATTTAAAATTGATTTAATCGCAATCTCTAAGGTCTTTTCATTATTATAAAACGGTAACCCTACTGTTACTTTCATCCGTAAAAAATTTAATCATTGATTATTGCCAAAAAAACTTATACGGTAGCCATGCCGTTTGAGAAAACAGTCCAGCAAATCCACTTTCGTCATCAATTAAGCTGGTCATCGCGGCATCACTATTATTAATGAAGGATAGCGTTCTATATAAATTAAATAGTATTAAAATAATTATCAAAGCTTTTGATTTTTCTTTAAATATTTTCGTAAAAAGAAACAAAAACAAAACGAAGCCTAAAACATAAGAAAATCTATTTAACATATCAAAAAGATAGCTAAACCATCTGAAAAGGTAGTAAATAAAAAAAAATAAAATATTTTTTTTGGATTGTAGTCTTCTATTAAAGAGACATAAAGCAACCACTATTAAAAATTCTAAAATTAACCCAAAATCAAATTTAAAGCTTCCGGTTAAAGATAATAGGTCAATAAAATAAGAATTAATTTTAGTTATTATAAAAGCGTAGGCAATTCCAATAAATACAAACAAGACCACAAAATATTTTATAAAATCTTTTCTTTTTATAAAAAACATTATAGCTAATACACCGGCATAATGGAATGATATTCCCAAAACCAAGAGATAAATGTATTTTTTATCTTCTTTTAACATCATTAAATAAGCATTTCCAATAAATAGTAATGAAATGCCAAATCTCAATAAATTAAGATTGAACATAATATAAAAAGCGGAAATATAAAACAGAAAAAACAAATCTTTTTCTTCAATTTTTTGCAAAATTTTGTACAATAGAATACCGTATAAACAGGATAAAGAAAAAATAAAAAACTGATCACTATTTATAATAAACCTAATTATTGTCGCATAGAGAATAAATCCCGGTTCAAATGCAAATACTAAACCTTTACTAATTATTTCACTGGTATCGCCTATTGAATTAAAATATGTTTTATAGGCAAAAGTATCCGTACCAACGTTACCCCTAAGTCCTGCAAATAATACACTAACGATTAATGGGACACAAAGTGACCCCATACTATTTTTATTCCAGCAATATCTGCTAAAGAAAACATAACCGAATATGAAAAACATAAAAAGAATATAATAAATCATATGCTATTAAGACAATAAGGTTAAATATAAACTTTCATATTGTTTAGTAATAATCTCCCATGTATAAAAATTCAGCCAAGAATCATAGCCATTTCTCTGTAAATCAGCCCTTAGGTGATTATTTTCATATAAATTTTCCAGCAATTTAACAGACTCATTGATTTTGACATTGCTGTAACCGTCCTCCTTTTTTATAGTAGGTAAAATAAGTCCTCCTTTTGTTAAGGCAGCAATTTCCACTGAATTACCAGCAGAGGAAGCAAGAAAAGGCGTTTTTGATGCCATTGCTTCAAATAAAACTAATGGTGAACATTCTATATTTGATGGGAAAAGGAATAAATCTGCGGCGGAGTATGCTCTTAGTGTGTCAATACGG
Organism: Flavobacterium xueshanense; assembly: GCF_900112975.1. Classification (GTDB taxonomy): domain Bacteria; phylum Bacteroidota; class Bacteroidia; order Flavobacteriales; family Flavobacteriaceae; genus Flavobacterium; species Flavobacterium xueshanense. The sequence continues at coordinate 81,699 of NZ_FONQ01000003.1, forward strand.
TTAAAATCCTTGACAATAATTTTCTTTTTATTAGATTTTAAATAAAATAAAAAATTATACCATCGTGCTTTAATGGAACAACTGTGATAACAAGAAGATACGTATTTCTTTTTGGTAATAAAGGAAAAAAAATTCAATATCTCCTTGAGCAAATTTATCAAGATTGTTTTAAAGAACGACTTATATAAAGTGTGGTTTCCAACTATTAACAAGGTAGAATTAATGATATTGGCACGTCTGTAAATACTCATTGCCTCTGAATGTCCTTTTAAACCAGTATGAGAACCTACTATCAAAAGTAGAAACTCATCATTTCCAATTTTTAAACTTTGTCTAATATCATCATCTTTTAAACCAAAAAATTCATCATATGAAGCTGCGTTGGCAATGACAGTTAATTTTTCTACTCCATGCTCCCTTGCGAAATTAATATCTTGATAATCATCTGACAGAAAAATGTTACAATCATAGTTTTTAAGCCAATCGCCCATATTGTTGTAATAAGATTGATAACGACTATCATTCAATTTCGAAAATCCAGTAGGTATGAAAATTTTTTTACTCTTAATACGGTCCAAATGCGGCAATAAAATATCGGTTGCCCACTGCTGAGCAGCAAAATTAGACACAATATCGAAATTACCGTTTATAATAAAATTTATATATCTATCTTTTTCATCCTGAGTACCATTTATACCTTCTACAGAATTTCCTGATAGTTTAAATGATTGTATACCAACGCCATTAATAATTAAATCTAACCTTTCAGACGAAAATTTTGTAGCAATTGTAACCTCATGCCCCAACAACACTAGTTTCTCAGATATTTGTTGAACTACTTTTTGCATACCGTGCATTGCTGGTAAATACGACTCAACTGTATGTAAAATTTTCATTTTATAAATGATATTTAAATTTTCTATTTATCATTAAAACCATAATTAAGTAAATAGAACTTGCCAATATCATACTGATAGTTAGCCCAATGATCTGAAGATAGTAAACGCCTGCGATATTTAATAATAGAGAAACAACCCCAAGTATAATTTTTGGTATTAAATATACTCTTGGTTTTTCATAAATCATACCAAAAATTGTATAGGCCTGTGCTAATTGGAACAGACCAATGGAAAGACTAAAAAATGGTAAAAAATACCAAAATGTTGCAAAATTAATTGCTATAAAAGAGAGCAGTAATTTACCAAATAACAAGGAAAACAATACACCAAAAGCAACTAAAAAAATACAACTGCGGAAAAAATTATTCAATACTTTGTTTGATTTACTGTTTAAATCAAGTCGGTTAATTTGCTCAAATATTATCGGTTGAAAATATTGTCCAACAACGCCCAACGGCGTTGCTATCAAATACGAAGATAAAGTAATCATCAAGGAGTATATACCAACAGTATCTAAATTTGAAAAATGTGCTATAACCCATCGGTCGCTACTACTTTCCAGCCATCCTGCCAATCCCCAAATTACCAGTGGAATGGAAAAAACAAATACTTTTTTGTATATTAAATATTCCCTCCAGCTTATCGATTTAAGGTCTCTCCAAATTCTATAATTAAATACCGAATTAAAATAACTTATCCTCATTACTAATCCTACTATAATTGAAAAAGACAATACCAGTAAAACATTTGTAATGTTCAAAATTTTATTAAACATTAGTGTGTAAAGTAGCGCAGTAGATACTAACTTCTCAAGGACTATAATTATGGTATTTAACTTTCTTTTTCTAATCAAATTGAATAAGGATGCAAAAAAACTGGAAAAAGTAAAGAATACAATAAAAACGGCAGTAAGCAGTACATTAGGCTCTACTATTATTTTAAATAGGCTCATTAAAATAGCTATAAGAGCGATTAAAATAACTGTTAAAATAAAAAAAAGATATATTACATTTATAAACCTTCTTTTATTTTCTAAACCTTCAAAGCTGAAAAAATACCTTACAAAACCTTGCTCAGAAGGGCCTACTAACAAAGCCGAAACTAATGCCGAAATGGTAAGAATCAGCGAATAAATTCCAAAATCAGACGTTCCAATTTTTGTTATAATCTTAACAATTACGATGCTAAAAAGAATAGACACAAGTTGTCCTCCCATTAACCATAAAAATTCACTGTTTTTTGAAAAGCTAATTTCTAAATTTCTTAATTTCATTTACTTCTTTTTTCAAAAAACAATCCAATTTTTCGGATACGTTATTTTCAAATCTAATTCTTGGGAAGTCAGACATACTGAGGGCGCTATAGTCGTACTTTCTGCGGTATTTCCAAGGTATGCGGCCCACCAGCTAAATGTGCTGTTTGCTATAATGTAGTGCTTACAACTTTTAATTGCTAAAAAATCAAAGAACGCAACGTCTTTGTCCACATCATTCAATATTTGAATAGTACTACCGCTGAAATTTTCTTTTACAAATTGTTTGTCATCACTAAAAACATAATAAGTAGGATTTTTAAATTTTGACTCGATATAGTCCATTGCTCGCTTGTAATAATCCATATCCAGCACGTGATGAATGCTCCCCGCTTTTAAATAATCAGTTCGTCTAATGTGAATAGCAACGGATTCGCTTTCTTTAATGTTGCTTTTCGCTAAATTTTTTAAAGGAATGTAATCATCATTAATTTTTAAATTTTCAAGCAAATACGCTTTGTCATTTTGGTAATCAACAATATTCCCCATTATTCCATCCAAATAATAAAAATTGATACTATCGTTTCCTAAACTTTCCAGCGGAGTGTAATTAGAAATAATATTCATTTTGAAGAAATTGAAAATACTATTTAATTTCAATCGTTTCAAAAGACTTAATAATAACTGATTGGACAAAATGGATTTATAAAATCTAGCATTAATCTTAAATTTAATAATTTCAAGATCCCGTAAGGTGATATCTAATTTTTTTGAATGATGCGTCAAAAATTCTTTATCAAAATACAAATTTGCATTAATTTTTTTTGCCAACAATAATCCATATGCATATTGATGAAGCTGATTACCGAGACCACCCTGGAGCCTAATTATAACTTTTTTCTTCATTCCCGTTTTAATATATGTTTTAATCTAAATTTTAAAGATTGAAATCGAATTTTGGTTTTTGTAATAAAAAAGAGTAATTGCAAGATATAATCTGTCCTAAACTGTTTTCGAAATATTTCTATTGACTTCAAATATTTCGAATTATTTAAAATTGGATCTGATGAGGAACAAACTCCCCCTCCATGTTTTCTATAAACAGCAGAATTTATTGGTAAAAATTTAATTTTTCCAAACTTGGCATTTAAAATGTGGATAAACCAATCTCCAGGAAAAAATTCCTTTTCTAAATACTGAATAATTTCATGCCTATTTCTAAAAACCGAAGTTAATGTGGGTATGAAATTATCTAAGACAATTTCATTTCTTGAAAAGGAATTTTTGCTTTTATATTTTTCAATTAAATTGGGATGATCATAGGTATTGGTATTTTGATTGTAAATCTTATAATCCGTAAAACATATTCCATACGTATCATTCCATTCCAAAAAATCAACCTGTGTTTGTAATTTGAATGGATCTGTCCAATAGTCATCACCTTCGCAAATGGCAACATATTTTCCGTTACAATTTTTTAAAATAATTTCCTGATTTTTATGTGCCCCTACATTTACATCATGGTACATTAGTTTAAATTTTCCCGGATATCTTTCTACATAGGAATCTATAACTTTTCGAGAACCATCCCGCGAACAGTCTTCTCCAATTACTATAACACTATTGAAGTTTGTTTTTTGCATTAAAAAACCTTCAATCGCATTTGCTATATATTTTTCATGATTATAAACCATACAAAATATACTTATGGTTGGTGCTATAAGATCTTCCAATTTACAGGACATTTTTACCTGATCGTTATCAAATGCAACTTCAACAAAAGAGTTTTTAAGGTATACTTTAATTCCTGCTTTATTACTTTTCTTGACATGTAGATAAACATCGGTCAATTTAAGTATTTCCTTTGCATAATTTAACATTTGATATACAGCCTGATTTGCTATTCCTTTACCCCAAAAAGATTTCTCACCAATAAAAATGTGCAATTGGGCAGTTGAATCAATTACATCAGTAAGTTGCACATTACCAACATATTGATTATCTACAGTAATTGCGAATCGTTTAGTAGTTTGCTCTTTTACGACTCTACTAATCCATTCATTTTCTATCTCAAAAGTGATTGGTTTATCCGGTTTTTGACCTGTTTCCTTCCAAACTTCTGCATCATTTCTCCATCTCCACGAGATAGCTGCATCTTCAACTATTAATGGCCGAATTAGAATTTTATACATACTTCAAAATATTTTTCATGTCAGCTAAATCATATCTTTGATCAATGGGCAAATGAACTAATTCATTTGTTAGCTGAACTTCCACGCTGTCTTTATCACACCATTCCAAAACATTCGGCCAATAAGTTGCACAGTAAATTCTATTAACTGTCAATTTATTTCTTAACGTAATATCTTTCGTCCAATAAGGATATACCATAGGAATTTGATCATGTGACTCTTCAATTTGGAATAAATTTTTATCCTTTAGAAAATGATGTAAATACTGGAAGTTTTCGACCCTTCTTTTTTTAACTTGATCGTAGTCAATTGAATTCAAAATTTTATGCGTCAAATGAGACATGTGTTTGAGCGACTGATTTGATAAACTAGCATCATTCCTGCAAAAATCCACGTAACCGTCCTCAGCATTTGTATCTGCACGTCTAAGTAAGTGTGACATTCGGTTGAAAGAAAGGTCTAGTTCCAATTCTTCATTTAACAGTTTATCGCAAAATAAGTAGGCACCGTCACTAACTCCAAAAAACTTTCGCGCTGAATATATAGTGTCTATTTTATCAAGTGGGGCTGAGAAAAATGACTGTGCATTATCGATAATTAAATTAGAGATATTGGTTGCTAATTTATTTATAAATCGATCTTTCAACCCGAAGTAATTTGTATATAAAAACCCTTCCTGCACCATTATTGTAGTATAGTCAAAAACAGGTTCCAAATTTTTATCTATTTCATAAAATTGAAAATCAATTTCTAATTTTTTTAAAGGTTCTAACATAACCTCACATGTAAAATAAGGCAAATATACTTTACTGTATTTTCGAACTTTTAATAGATATTCAAAGGCATTTCTAGCTGTATTTAAAGCTATACCATCTGAATAATAGGCACCAAATGACCTTGATTCTAATTCAAAATAACCTCCTATCGATTTCATTTTAATTGATAATTATCTAACATCTCATTAACTTCTTCCGGAGAATTAAACATTATCACATCAATAATAGACAGCCCAGCTTCAAAACTTTTAAGCTTTTGATCATAAGGATTGATAGCTACAGATTGAAAGTTAAGTTTTATATTAGCTGCATCGTATTTTGATTTATCAAAAAAACTTTCGCCTCCAGGTGGATTCCAATACTCAGTGACGTTGTCCAAAACTTTACAAATATTTAATGCCCATTCGTCAGGAGCATTTGCAACTTCTATTTTCAAGTTCATTTTGGAAAAAATAAAAATTTCTCTATCAATATTTAAATAGCTACAGATTCTTTTTATTGTTTCATAATTTAAATCAATTAAATACTGATAATCTTTATCAAAAATTTCATCAATTAATTTCATCACTTTATAATAATGAGGTGCTATTTTTTTATAAGGCTGTAATTGGGCTACTATTTTATTTTTCCATTCTTGACTATTATCAATTATCAAATCCTGAATAATTACGTCCCGCCCTTTATTGATTATAGGAACTTGAATATATAACCACCCACTATTTTGTTTTAATATCCTATTTCTTTCAATCCAGCCATGACGAATAAACTGCACAGGGTCAAATAATATGAAAATATCGGTATGTTTAATTAAACTAAAATACCCTATATATGGAAAAAAATAGGGTTGCATAATTGCTGCTTTCATTAAATGTTAAGATTTATTATCATAATAATTCTTTTGACTTGACTAATTTCTATTTCTTTATAGAGAGGCAAACATAAAACCCTAGAAGCAATACTCTCGGAAATATTCATTTTAGAACCGTTAGTATAATTGATAGTATTCAACGACGGGTAAAAATAACGTCTAGGGAAAATTTGTTCCTCATTCAAAGCTTTTTGCACTTTTAATAAAATTGCTTCTGTTTCAAAAATGACACAATAGTAGCTATAATTCCATAGTGTATTTTCTCTAAGTTTTAATCCTGTCAATTTTTTAAAATCCAAATTTTTGTTATAAAAATCTACTGCTTTTTTTCTGCCGTACACAATACCATCCATAAAAGGCAAAACAGCCAATCCCATAGCGGCTTGCAATTCGGATATTTTCCCATTTATTCCTAATCCATGAAAATTTATCGGACCATTATGACCAAAATTATGACTGTAAAACATTTTTTCTCTAAGTTCTTCATCATTACAGAACAATGCACCACCCTCTCCAGTATGAAATAATTTAGTAGCATGAAAACTACAAGTGCTAACATCACCATATTCGAAAATAGATCGTCCTTGATAAGTTACTCCAAAGCAATGTGCAGCGTCATAAATTACTTTTAGATTATATTTCTTAGCAATAACTTCAATTGCGTCTATGTTACACGGATTTCCAAAAACATGAGTCGCTAAAATTGCAGTTGTTTTGGGAGTTATTGCCGCTTCAATTTTGGTTTCATCAATAGTTAAATATTCTCGGTGAATATCGACAAAAACTGGCTTACAATTTTCCCATACAATTGCCGCGGAGGTAGCTACGTAACTAAATGGAGTTGTTATTATTTCACCATTATTCCCTAAAATTTTAAGAGCAATTTGTAATGGAATAGTTCCATTATTCATAATTATAATATTAGAAACTCGAAGATGTTTCATCAATTTTTCTTCCAATTCTAGTAACAACTCTCCCCGGTTAGTTAACCATTCATTATTCCATATCCTTTGTAATTGTTCGTTATACTCGGCCAATGGAGGAAAAAAAGTTTTTGTTACGTTAATTTTACTATTTATCATTTTTATGATTTAATACAATTGATATTCCTAGCCTTTTAAAGCTCTCAATTTAATTTTATGGAGTAAGCTAATTACTTTGCTGCTGAACATAAATAGATCTAATTAGTATTATAAAAATCTAAACAAAATTAAAAACATTTCTATAAATTTTAATACTTCTATTAACACGAATAGCTAAAAAACTATCCTTGAGACAAAAGTTTAAATAACCTTCTAAATATTAAATAAATTACAGACATAAACCCCGCTAAAAAACCTCCTATTATAATTCCCTTAAGTCTACCAAATTTTTCTTTTTTCAATGGCAAAATTGGTTTGTCAATTATTTGAATTAGTGGAGTTTCTTTCCGTAAAGTTACTTTCGCCAATTCTGTTTGTTTAACAAGTTCTGTTAAAATAGCGGTATTTGCTTGCACATCAACCTGTCTGCGAGCCGACGGAGCTCTTCTTACATTTAGGGCAGGATTTAAATTGAAGGTATTATCATTGGCAACCGCAACTCCTGTAATTGCACCATTAAGTTCCCTGCGAATTGAATCCGTCTGCCTTTCAAGGATATCCATATTAAGCCTAGCCTTTTTACTTTTACTGATCACATAAAAATCAGATACCTGTTTAACTAAGGCTTCAGAGAAATATTTTGCAAATAATTCATTTATCGAAGCTACTTCAACACTGATAATGGACACTTTTTTATCTTTTTGACCTACAGATAACCCTCCTTTTGACAACTCATCATACATTACTCCCAATATACTGTCATGTATTCGCGTAAAGTATTTTCGTTCAGCATTGGGCAAAAACTGAATATTTTCAAATTTAGACTTACCCTTCCATTGCTCTCGCCATTTCGAATTTTGAATATACATTTCTGCCAAGGAACTGCTTTTTTTATCAAAAACAACGGGAGTTAATAATGTTTGCTCCACCATACTTCGGGATTTGAATAATTCAGTTAAATTCGAACCTGTGAAAACACTACCTCCGCCGCCGCCAAGATCTAACCCAAATTGACTGGCTAAACCTAATGCACCACCCAAACTAGAACTGCCTTTTTCATCTTCCAAAGCAAAAGATAACGTAGCAGTATAAATTGGTTTTTTACTGATTGAATACACGAAGCCTAAAGCTCCTCCTATAACGCCAACAAGTAAAATGACTTTCCATTGTGAAAGTATGTAGTAAAACCATTCTCTACCTTTCTCTACTAATTGTTTTAAGGTGACTTCGTCATTGGAATTTTGTTCGCTCATATTATCAATATTTTACGCTTGTATTTTATTTATTATTAAAATGTGCTTTTATAACAGTGTCTACAAAAACCTGTTTAATGTTTTCATTTATAGCTCTTTAGGGACGCAGTAAAACAATTTAAATTTGCTATCTGAGACTGAACACTGCAACCTGATTACCGAACACTGAACACTGACTATTACCTCAATATCGCAATTATAACCCCCGCCAAACTTGCTAACACACCGGCAATACTAACAAACTCCCCAGTACTCATTTTTTTGGTCTCAGGTTTTTCAGGCACTATAATTTGTGAACCGGGAGTGACTTTAGGATAGGATCGTATAAACAAAAATGAATGTGCCACTGCCGCTTTCCCATTTGGATAAATGATGTACGCCTTTTTTTTCCAACCTTTTGCATCAACACCTCCTGCGGCGTTTACATAGTAATTAAATCCTTTGCCACCATCATAGGGAATCTCTGAAGTCAACAAGACATTTCCAGTAACTTTTACGCCTTCATTAAATGCTACCACTTCTATTTCATCGCCAGAAAATAGAGTGACATTGGTACTGCTTTTTGGATTTTTCACAATTGCTTTCCAATCTACTGGAATGGTAGCATATTTCAAGTCCTCCTTTAATTTTTTTTCTAATTTGGCTTGAATACTATCTTGTTTACCTAAGTTCAGATTCACATTTTCCAAATCTTCTATTTGTTTGGCCTGAATAGGTCTTTTTATTCTCACTCCCTCTATATTGGCAACGGAAGTCAATCCGCCTGCTCTTTGAATAACGTCATATACGCGATCTTTTTTGTTTGCCAACACATATTTTCCTGCATAATGTACAGCTCCGGTTACCGTAACCATCTCCGGTTTATCGTACACCGCCATTTTGCGGATATTCACCACATCAAAAGGAAGCAAGGCAAAGTTTTTTGCCTGTTCGTTATTACCGGCAATAATTTCTATATTAAACAATTCTGCTTTATTGGGATTGGTATCATCAATTTCCTCTGAAATGATCATTCGCGCTACCTCAACTCTTTTAGAAGCCGAACCGGTTAAACCACCAGCCTGAACTAATAAATCATTCAAAGTCAAATTATCATAATATTGGTATACTCCTGGTTTTTTTATCTCACCATCAATGGTTATCTTGAATTCTTCTTCAAAATCCAAAATAGAATATACAGTGACAACGTCCTCCCGTTTTAAAGGAACATCAGCGTCAAGATCACCGCTTAAAGCCTGATCCAAATTGACATTGACAATTTCTGTAGTCAGATCCGATTGCAATCGAATAATTCTCGCCCTATTGGTATACGCATCTTCTTTTAAACCATCTGCTTTACTGATTAAATCAGAAACACGCATTCCTTCATAAAAAGAATAGGTGTCGGGTCTAAAAACGGCGCCTTCTATTTTAATTCGGTTTTCAAAGCGGTTTAAAATTTTAGAAACTCGGAACACATCTCCGGAAAGGGGTTTATAACTGTCAAATTCAGACCCCTTGATATCCGTTACTTTAAATTCCTTGTTTGTTTTTTGCAACACATTTACAGATGCGGTATAGGCAAATTCATTAAAACCGGAAGCAAAAGTAAGTAAGTCAGAAAAAGTTTCTCCTTTCTTCATTTCAAAAATTCCGGGACGTTTCACTTGTCCTTCTACAGTAACTCTTTGATTATAGGCTGGAATTCGGATGACGTCATTGTCTTTTAGCCCGACATTATCGGATTGGTCACCATTCACGAGAAAACGATATAAATCGACATTGCGATAGACAACATTATTTCGCAACAACTCAATATTTCGGTAACTGCCATTCTTCCCCGGGCCACCACCCAAAAATAACGCATTATAAACCGTGGCCAAAGAAGAAATTGAATAATTTCCCGGCTGCTTGCTGCCTATGATCGTTACTCGTATAGTTCGAATTCGATTCAGACTAATACCTACTTGCGATTGCCCCGAGGCTACTGTACTGTAAACACGAGCAATGGCCGCTTTTATTTTTTGAGTAGCCGCTTCAATGGTCATTCCTGAAACAGCAATTTGGCCTACATACTGAATGTTAACTTTACCTTCCATTGTAACTGGCACCGCCGCATTAAATTCCTGCACACCATATACACTTACTTGCAATTCATCGCCAGGTCCCAAAACATAGTTTACAGGGGTGGCCAGTTTTAAATTGGGTTCAAAATTTAATGTAGGCGTATCAAAAAGTTCCGATCCAAAAATTAAGGCATTTACAGTATCCTTAACTTTTATATTACTAATTTTCTCTTGCTTTCGGGTGAGTTCTTTGGAATCAACGGTACCATTCAAAGAACTACTGTTGTCTGAACTAGGAGTATCTGAAACAGTTTCCAGACGAATTCTTAGTTTACCAAATTCTGTCGCCGACATACCCTTGGACAACGCTAACTTTTCCGCCTGTGTTAACGAAATAGAATTCGCTTGCAACTGATTTTTCAGCTTAATAATATCGGCATTAGATAAATTATCCACTTGGACGGTGCTTAAATCACTGCCAGAGAACAAATCCTGAGCCGAAACAACAGAAGTATGAAGCAGCGATAAAACCACTACTATTGCAATAAGTATTTTTTTCATAATTATTTTAAAGTTTTAAAACTAATAGTCGTGCGTAAAGAGATGATATTGATATTTTTAAAAATAGTTTTTATTCGCAATAGGATACGGCTTCGCCGCTGCAATCCACATAGCAGATTACCATCTTTTCAAAATTTTTACAAAGCTAAAGTAAAAATATAGGAAAATCTATCGTTTCAGTAGGAAATGTACATCAAAAAATGATTTTTAATTTACATTTTAGTAACAATAACAAACTCACACATTTAATTCTGGCAAAAATAAAATTAATTGTATTATAATGCCCAAAAACTGTGAATTCTACAACTAATCTTCCGGTTAAATAAAAAAAAGTTTACAAAAAAATATTTTGTAAACTTTTAAGTAAAATCAAACTAAAACAATAAATTTCCTGAATTAAAATATTTTTTTATACCAAGGCTCTTTTTCAACTTTTACACCATAACCGTACCCATAGCCATAGCCTTTAGTAGAATCGGTATCATTAAGCAGTAAGCACATATTTGGTAATTTTTGTTCTCTGTATAAGGTGTTGGCAATATTCAGCATTCGTTTTTCTAATACATTAGCACGAGCCACATAAATAAAACAATCTGCATGCTTTGCAATCAATAACGTATCGGTTACTAAACTGACCGGAGCCGTATCCACTATTATATAGTCGTATTGCTTTTTTACAATTTCAAAAAGTGTATCCACTTTCTTGTTCATTAACATCTCTGCAGGATTAGGAGGTATTACACCGGCAGGTAACACATGAAAATCATCAAATCCTTCATATTTAACAATCAAATCTTCTAATACCAAATCTTTAGAAGACAAGTAATTCGTGACTCCTCGATCCGGCAATGTCAAATATTCATCCAACCTTGGGTTTCTGATATCCATTCCTATCAACAATACTTTTTTACCGGACAAGGCGAAGGTCGCAGCCAGATTAGCCGAAACAAAAGTCTTCCCCTCTTGAGGAAAAGTAGACGTTAAAAAAATGGTTTTAGCTTGGCTTTCGGGAACCTTACTGAGCATAAATTCTAAATTCGTTCGGATGATTCGCAACGCCTCTGCCGAACTGCTGCGGCTTTCTGATTTTATGATTTCCGAAGGACTATCGGATTTAGGCACATCGCCTATAAATGGAATTGATGTTTTGCCTTCTAAGTCCAAACGACTTTTTATTTTCGTGTCCAATAAATCCATCAGGTAAATAATTCCAAATGGAACAAGAAGCCCTAATAATAATGCGGCCAAATAAATTATATTTTTTTTAGGAGCCACAGGAATTTTTGATCCTTTGGCAGCATCAATCACTCTGGCATTAGGTTCTGTTGCTGATAATGAAATAGCAGTCTCTTCTCTTTTTTGCAACAGATACAAATAGAGTTCCTCTTTTACTTTTTGTTGTCTGGCAATAACTCTAAATTGACGTTCCTGCACTGGTATTTTTCCCAATTTAGAATTCAAAAGTCCTTCCTGACTGTTCAAATTTCTCTTTTGGATGCTTAAATTTGATTGCATGCGACTCAGACTCGAAGCCACACTTGATTTTAAAGATGACAGTTGTTGGTCTATTTTAATAACAGTTGGATTAGCTTCGGTTGCCGATTTCATAATTCGGTTCCGATCTAAAACCAATTGATTGTACGAACCAATCATCTCTGTTGCTTCACCACTGACAATATTTGCAGGCAAAAGGTCCGATTTTTTACTTTTCTTCATAAAGTCCAGCATCGAAGAGATAACATTCAATTGGATATCTGCTTCTACCCCTTTTTTATCATACTCGCTTGAACCTTCAATAAAAAGCTTCGCTTCAGTTTCAATATCCGTTAACTGATTCGTGTTTTTAAAACTCTGAACATCCTGCTCAACACCTTCCAACTCTTCAGTAATTAATTTCAATCTATTTGCAATAAATTTTGAAGTGTTTTCAGAAATTAAATTTTTATCCGAAACAGCATCTTCGTTGTAGTTCTGCACCAGAATATCCAAGAAATCCTCCGCTTTGGTCAACACGGGATCAATTAAAGAGATTTCAACAACACTGCTTGTTTTGCTTAATGGATTAACCTTTAATCTGGTTCTGAAACTTTCCACTGTGTTCTCAAGAGGAGAGAGTACAATTATAATTTCACTATCATTTTTATCAGTTGTATTTAATTGTGCAGCCGATTTATTGATAACCAACGTACCATATTTTGTTTTAATAGGCTGACCATACTTAAATACGTTGTTACTATCAATTAAAATACTCTTTTCCGGTGATAAATCATCCAGCTCAAAGGTATTGGATGTCACTGCGACATATTTAAACTCCATTTTATTTTCAAAAAAACCAGGTTTCTGATCAATAAAATTGACCATAATAGGGGAATTCTGGTATACTTCAGCTTTAATTACATTCCCTTCAACAATAAAAGCCGTATTCAAATTCAATTTTTTTACAACACTTTCAATTAATGTTCTTGATCTTAAAATTTCTACCTCATTGTCTAAGTTGTTTTTGATACCGCCCCCTATACCCATATCAGCGAAAGCTGAAAGTTCAGAAAGCATCCCCCCCTTCTTTTCATCTTTTACCAAAATAGTAGTAGCAGCCTGGTATTGAGGCGTGGTATATCTAAGATAAATGTATGCGATTAGTAAACTAACAAAAATACCTAAGACAAACCATTTCCAGTGGGAAGCATACTGATCAACAATAGCTTTAAATTGAAAATCCTGTTCTTGATTTTCGTTTGACATGTTATTTTCCATTGAAACTATTTATTTTGAAGAGGTAATAATTAAGGTAATTAAGGTAATCAGCAGCGAGGAAACAGAAATAATTACCCCGGTGTTTGGTCCTACTGCTGCTGCATTGATTCTACTCTTATTGGGTTCTACATACACGACATCATTTTGTGCCAAATAGTAAAACGGAGAATTGATAAATCCCGCCTTGGTAATATCCACTCTATTATAGGATTTGACACCATCAATTTCCCGAATAATTAAAACACTATTCCTTTTACCATAAATTGTCAAATCTCCTGCTTTACTCAAGGCTTCAATCAACGTAATTCTTTCGGAAGCAACATTATAGGTTCCAGGAGCATTAACTTCCCCTTGAACCGAATATTTAAAATTCATGATACGAAGGTTAATTATTGGATTTTTGATAAACATAGCAATTTTGTCTTGTAGGATTTTAAGAACCTCCGATCGAGTCAATCCGCTTATTTTTAATTTACCTAAAATTGGAAAATCGATAATCCCATTAACGTCCACCAAATACAATTGTGTTGACTGTTGTCCGATAGCATCTGGTCTGTCAGCCGTTGGTATAGCTGAAGTAGTTAAATTAAAAGGAATGGCTATTTCAGGGTCTTCCGCAGAAACGATAATCATCAGTAGATCATCCGGTTGTACCTTAATTTCATAGGATGTTGATTTTTCTTGTGCGCCCAAAGTATCAATGTCTTGATAATAAATAATGTCTTTTTTCGAAGTACAAGAGAACAAAAACACTAAAAACAAAAATGGAATTGTTTTTTTTAGTAAAAAAAAGTATTTCATGTAATTTTATTTTTTTTTAAAGGGCCAAATATATACATTAACCCGTTGGATGTAATTACTTTTATTTAATATTTTTAAGACTATCAGAGCAGAGAAAACTTTTTTGCCACCGATTCAAAAGATTTTTGCAGATTCATTTGTAATAATCGGGTCTTATATTCATTAATCCATAAAACTCTTGCCTAAAAACCGCAACCTTTATCACCACCAAACACACCTCAAAATCCCACAACAGTCAGCAAAGCGGGCCAAGCTTATTCCTTAAATTAGTGAAAATCCGCTAAATCCGTATAATCTGTGGACAAAATTAGCAACCACTACAAAAAATACCCTTAAAAATCCCACAACAGTCCGCAGAGCGGGCCAAACTTATTCCTTCAATCAATAAAAATCCGTA
>NZ_FONQ01000003.1:96588-257745 GCF_900112975.1 Flavobacterium xueshanense
CAAAATTAGCAACCACTACAAAAAATACCCTTAAAAATCCCACAACAGTCCGCAGAGCGGGCCAAACTTATTCCTTCAATCAATAAAAATCCGTAAAATCTCTGGCCAAAATCAGCAACAACTACCACGACATAATATCCTTCAAAAATCAACAATAGTTCGCAGAGCGGGCCAAACTTATTCCTTTAATCAGTGAAAATCCGCTAAATCCGTATAATCTGCGGGCAAAATTAGCAACCACTACAAAAAATACCCTTAAAAATCCCACAACAGTCCGCAGAGCGGGCCAAACTTATTCCTTCAATCAATAAAAATCCGTAAAATCTCTGGCCAAAATCAGCAACAACTACCACGACATAATATCCTTCAAAAATCAACAATAGTTCGCAGAGCGGGCCAAACTTATTCCTTTAATCAGTGAAAATCCGCTAAATCCGTATAATCTGCGGGCAAAATTAGCAACCACTACAAAAAATACCCTTAAAAATCCCACAACAGCCCGCAGAGCGAGCCAAACTTATTCCTTCAATCGCTGAAAATACGCTAAATCCGTATAATCTGTGGACAAAATTAGCAACCACTACAAAAAATACCCTTAAAAATCCCACAACAGTCCGCAGAGCGGGCCAGATGTGTTACAAGCTGGTTAATCCTGCTTTTATAAAACGATAAATCCTATCCAGTGAGAGTTAATCCTTTTGATCCAACATTTCATACGCCGAATTCATGCTTTTGAATTCAGGTACTATCTTCTTCATTTGAGTCACTATCGCATCATTGGCAAACAAATCTGCCAGACGAATCAATTCATTTATATCAGTATGCAACCCCTCGAACTCTTCTTGTATTTCTTGTGCAATCATAATTTTAGCATGATGCGTTGGAATCGACTTTGAAGTATCATTAAGCAACTCTTCATACAGTTTCTCTCCGGGTCTCAAACCAACAATATCAATTTTGATGTCTTTATCAGGAATGAATCCTGCTAACTTAATCATCTTTCGTGCCAAATCAATTATCTTAACCGGTTTACCCATATCAAAAATATAAATTTCACCGCCATTCCCCATAGCTCCCGCTTCCAAAACTAACTGACAAGCCTCAGGAATAGTCATAAAATAGCGAATAATGTCTATATGCGTAATGGTAAGTGGGCCGCCTTCAGCGATTTGTTTGGTAAACAAAGGAACAACAGAACCATTGGAACCCAAAACATTTCCAAAACGAGTGGTAATGAATTTAGTAGCATGAGAATCCTTCTCTTTTTGGTCTTTCAATTGTAATGATTGCACATATTTTTCAGCTATTCGCTTACTGGCACCCATTACATTACTGGGGTTTACCGCTTTATCAGTTGATACCATTACAAATTTTTCGACGCCGTACAAACAAGCTAAATCAGCCAAATTTTTAGTCCCCTTTATATTGGTGAAAATTGCCTGACAAGGATTTTCTTCCATCAGCGGAACATGTTTATAAGCAGCAGCATGAAAAACAACTTCGGGTTTATAAGATGAAAAAAGCCTATCCATTGCCTCTAAGTTCCTAATATCCCCAATAACGGTTCGGATTTTGGCGCGGGTAATAATACTGTCCGTTTCTAATTTGAGATGGTGCAAAGGCGTTTCAGCCTGATCTAAAATAATAATTTTTTTTGGATCAAATAACAAAACCTGTCTCACGATTTCACTCCCTATAGAACCGGCAGCTCCCGAAATCAATATCACTTTGCCTTTCAACTGATTTGAAATGGACTTGTTGTCCAATAAAATTGGTTTTCTTTCTAGAAGATCTTCAATTTGAATGGTCTTTACTTTTTGGGAAATCTCTTTTTGATTTTCCCAATCAGATATTAAGGGTACGGTATATACCTTGTAGTTGTATTCCAAACACTGGTCTACAATGATAAGTTGTTCATCTTTTGACAATCCCTTATCAGCAATGATAACGCCTTCCGCTGCTACCGAACGCATCAAAGCAGGCAACTTTTTCTTTTGCACTAAAATAGGAAGATCCAACATGCGTTTGGAAGCATTCTTATTTTTTTTATCGACAAATCCCACAATTTTAAAACGGGAAGGTGTTTCAAATTTTAAAGCGTTAGCAACCGATATTGCATTGGCATCGGTTCCGTAAATGACAGTTCGTATTAATTCTGAATTGCTCTTTTCAGAAAAATATAGTTCAAATGTTTGCTTCACCACGACTCGATATAAAAACAAGCCGCAAAAAGACAGAACAATATTGATAAAAATAGCGGTATTTAAAAAGGCTTTTGAACCAAGGATAATCTCGTGTAAAAAATTAAAAGCAAGAAACACAATTAAAACGGCCGATTGTGAAAACAATAATTTAACCGCATCAATATTAGAAGAATGCCGGATAATTCCGGAATACGTGCGAAATAGCCAGAAAAAAAACAAATTGATTCCAAAAAAAGAACTAATGAAAATGATAGTATGAGGCGTCGTTATATAATCCAAACCCGTACCTCTAAAGAGTAGAAAAGTAAAAAAGAACGACAACAGCAGAACCATCAAATCAATGCATACGATGATCCAGCGGGGCAAATAACCCAAATTATGCATATTCAATCTAAGGTTCGTTTTTGAAAAAACGTCAGAGACAAACTGTGCTGCCCTTTTATTTACAGGAATACTCAAAGTAATTTATCTTTTTTTAAATGAAACATGGCGAATAATAAATCGGAATCAAATATAGGAAATAAAATAAAGTCTTAAACAAACACCTTTTTTACATATTAACGAATAAAATACGCTGACCGTATGTAGAATCGTTGAACAAATGCAAAAAAGGGCTATATTTTATGATATTGTGCTTGCAGATCTTTAATAAGTCAGGCTATTAACTGATAATCGAAACAATTAGTAATAGCTGATGTGTATAATTATATAAAATTAAGAATTTCAAAAAAGATATAAAAACACCAACTTCAACTTAAGTAAGCGCAGGATTACAACTTAGTAAAAAGAATCGAATAACCCGATTCTGAGTCCATATGGCTATGATTTACTAAATAAAGTGAAAAGTCTTAATAGAAATACTTAAAAACTACGATTTTATGTGTTTAAAAAATAAAACATAGTGAGTTACAAAAACTACTAATAATAATGATAAAAAATCGATTATCCTTTCTTACCAAACAACTGCGACAAAACACGATGAATTCTATTCCGATCTTCTTCCGTTAAATTAGAACCAGAAGGCAGACAAAGTCCATTTTCAAACAGGGTTTCAGCCACTTTTTCTCCATAGTACGGATACTTTTTAAAAATAGGTTGCAAATGCATCGGTTTCCAAAGGGGTCGGGACTCAATATTTTCTGCTTCCAATGCCAATCGAATCGTTTCTCTGGTCATTCCATTCGCCTTTTCAGGATCAACCAATATAGCACTCAACCAATAATTAGCAAAATAATCATCGTTGGGGACGGTAAATACAGTAATAGCTGATATATCATTAAAAAAAGCACCATAAAAATCATGCATTGCCCTGCGTTGCCCAACATGATCGTCCAAGACTTCCATTTGGCCTCTACCAATACCGGCACAAACATTACTCATGCGGTAATTATAACCTATTTCGCTATGCTGGTAGTGTGGTGCATCGTCTCTGGATTGGGTAGCAAAGAAAATAGCTCTTTCTTTTAAAGCTACAGTAGGCATTACAATGGCTCCCCCTCCTGAAGTGGTGATGATTTTATTACCATTAAAAGACAAAACCCCAATATCTCCAAAAGTTCCACATTTCTTCCCTTTATAGCTGCTGCCCAAGGCCTCGGCAGCATCCTCTAAAATGGGAATTGCATACGCATCTGCAACGGCCCTAATCGCTTCAATTTGAAATGGCACACCATACAAATGAACTGCTATAATAGCTTTAGGTTTCTTTCCTTTTGCGATCCGGTCTTTAATGGCTGCTTCCAAAGCTATTGGACATAAATTCCAAGTATCCAATTCACTGTCAACAAAAACTGGAGTTGCCCCCTGATAAAAAATAGGATTAACCGAAGCAGAAAAAGTCATACTTTGGCAGATTACTTCGTCACCTGAGGTCACACCCAATAAAACTAAACCCAAGTGAATGGCTGCTGTTCCGGAACTTAAAACACCTACAGCAACTTCCCCTTTAGATAAATATTTCTCTAAATCTTGTTCCAGCCCAGTAACATTTGGACCAAGTGGAGCTACCCAATTCGTATCAAAAGCCTCCTGCACATATTTCCGCTCACTTCCACCCATGTGTGGGGAAGAAAGCCATATTTTTGATTTATTCATTATCTGAGTATTGTTTTAATAATTATTTTTATATCGATAAATAAATTGTTGCAATAAAAATATTCTAAATTCATTTTCACCTTGTCGGGAAAAATAACGGTATCGTTATAAGTTAATGGATCCTGTTGCTGAGCTAGTAATTGTTCTTCGTTAAAGTATTTCAACGAGGCTGCACTGGTAAGTCCCGGTTTCAACTCTAATATTTTTCTTGATTCCCCTTGCAACTGGTCATAATAACCAGGAATATCCGGTCTTGGTCCAACCATACTCATATTTCCAATTAAAATATTTATCAATTGGGGCCATTCATCTATTTTTATTTTACGAATAAAATTTCCAAAAAGCGAAATTTTTTTAACATCATTATCATACTCTCGTACTGATTTTAATTTAATGATATAAAAAGGTTTTCCAAATTGTCCTATCCTTTTCTGAAAAAAAAACCCATTTGATTTAGTATCTATAACTACAACAAACCATACTAAAATAATTACCCAACCCATAAAGCAAAGTCCAACAATAGCAAATAACAGATCAAAAAATCTTTTTATCATTACATTAATGTTCTGAATCAAATTTCATTGCCTTAGCAAAATTAATTTAGCTTATTATACAGCGGAAAAAATGAAGTATCAGTGCGATTCAACTTCTCATTTCCTGATAGAACTCTTAATTCTGATGCTTTTTCAATGAACTGATCATATATTTTCTGATTTATAATTTTTCTGCCAGTATAATATGAGACCACATCATTTGGAAAAAATGATTTTTTATATTTAAATATTCCATCCTCAAAACCATAACCTCCTCCAAGTACATAATATTTCTTATTTTTAAATCTTGCCCAATTCAGAGCTTCAACTTTTAAAAAATCATTTGGTCTTTTTTCAAAATAGTTTTCATCGGTTCCGCCAAGAAACGAATATATCATTTCTTCCGAAACTAATAACAACTCAGACGAAATTGGAATTGCTTCAAAATAAACCGTACAAATTGCTACATGTTTTTCATTATAATTAATAAAATTTTTAAAATCATCAAAACTATACAAAAAATTTACCGTAGCATTTGTTCTTTTCATTGTGAGCATGTAAATATCATAAAATTCTAAAATCTTATCTTCTTCAATATTTTTATAATGTACTTCGCTTGTCAAATTTTCTCTTTTAGCTTTATTTATATTTTTCCTAACCTTATGATCGAAAGACACCCATTGTGATTCCTCATCAATAATTTTCCCTTTGACATTCAACATTGTAGGAACTACATCTCCTGAATATTCATTATAATTTCCTGAAAGATTAAACCGAATAAATTCGGTCACAACATTATTATCTAAATACCATTGGTCAACATTTTTCCAAAATTCGCAAATATCTAAATCTCTTATATTGGCCGAGAAAAAGGGACCAGTATACCCGTAAGGGGTAATGAAATCAAAATAATCGGTTTTTTCACCACCTATTGCAATGGGTCTTAAATAGCCAGGCATTATGACAATGAAATTATTTTCATCTGAAATAAATGAAAAGCAAATCAGATTTTCTAATCCACCGCTAAAAACATTAATGTAATCTGGTAAATAGTAAGGATTGTTTATACCTAAAGAAGAAAGAAGTAATTTATAATTATCAATTCCTTCTTTGGTATATAATTTATAAATAGTAAGCATTTGTTTCATTTAAATTATTAAAAACATCTTTTATCTTACCATTCATTCTTGCGGAAATTTCTAAAACAATAAATTGATAGTGGCTTACGCTTAAGTCTTTTACATCTTGGTTTGTAATAATAGTATACGTTTGACTTGAAATTCTTTCAAGAATTAATAAATCATGAACCAGAATTGTTCTGTTATTTACAATTGTAGCTACTTTATTATTCTCATAATAAATGCTGTCAAAGCCATTGTTGTCTTTTAAAAAATAAATATCAGATATATTTTCAATATTCAATTTGTTTGAATCCCTTGCAATACTCTTCCATGTTGATTTTTTCTGAATTTCTAAACCAAGACTTAAATACCATTTTAATGCTTTGTGATTAGACAAAAACACATCTAGTTCAAAAATTTTTTGACTGCCGTCGTACGATAAATTCAAACTTTCTTTCAAAAAATGCTTTCCTATTCCTTTTCCTTGGCATGATTCATTCAAACAAATATTATTCAAAAAAATGGTGTTTTCAAACAGTTTAAAATGAATAAAACCGCTCAACACGTTATTGATCTTAAGAACAGAAACAAAATTAGTTGTTTTATTCCGGATTACATTTTTAAAAAAAAATGGAAAATTAGCATCAAAATAAATAAGATGCCCGTCGACAGTTGTTCCTTTTGAAATTAATTTATGTAAGTTGATGATTGTATTAAAATCATCATCAACCTTTTCGTATCTAGTTATTTGTATTACTTCTTTCATCATTTAGATCTTTCATTAAAATACTTGGATCCACACTCACTCCTTGTGAAAATAAAACAACATTTATAGAATTAAAAATTATAGCAATATCATTTCTAAAAGAAATGTTTTTTACATATTCTACGTCAAAGGCAAGCCGCTCATCCCATTTCACTGTGTTTCTTCCATTAACCTGTGCAAGACCTGTAATTCCAGGTCTGACGGTATGACGAAATCTTTCTTGTTCTGTATAAAAAGGAAGATAAGAAACTAATAAAGGTCGAGGTCCTATCAAACTCATATCCCCAACAATCACATTTATTAGTTGAGGGATTTCATCTAAAGACGTCTTACGGACAAAGCTACCTATTTTTGTCAATCGTTTTGTGTCAGCAAGCAAATTTCCTTGTTCATCTTTTTTATCATTCATGGTCTTAAACTTAATGATTTTAAAATTATGCTCACCTTTTCCAGGGCGCATTTGAAAGAAGAATGGTTTGCCTTGATTTGCAAAAAATAATCCAGTGGTAATTAATATAAATATTGGACTTAAAATGAGAATACCAAAAAAAGCAACTAAAAAGTCAATCAAACGCTTGAAGAAATTTTTATACATTTTCAAGTCTTTTTTTTATAAGTTGATAGGAACGGTCAACATGAAATTCTGTTACTAATAGTTTCCATGCATTCTCCTTCATTTGCAAATAATTTTCTTCATCATCGCAAAATTTATTAATTGCGTTTTGCATTTCTTTTTGATCTCCAGATAATATCCAGTAGCCACATTTTGCCTTTTCAATTACTGAACCAACATCAGTATTAGGGTCAGTTGCCGCAAGAACTGGTAATTTAATCTCTAAATAAGATAGCAGTCTTGAAGGGAAATTTGGTATTGTGAAATCTCTGTGTAAAAAAAGCATCCCTACATCACAGGCTCTTAAAAGAAATTCATAATCGTCTTTTGGCAAACCCTTCATCATCATAGCATTTTTGGGTTGCTGTGTTTCAAACCATTTTTTTATTCGATTGTATTCAGTACCACTACCAATCACTAAAAAAAACACATCTTTTCTTTTAGTAGCTGTAATGGTTTCCAAGAGAAAGTCAACACCTTGAGGTTTTCCTAAATTTCCTCCATACACAAAAATTTTTTTGTTTAAAGGAAGTCCATACTTCTTCTTGATAATGTTATTTTCTTCTTTTGCTTGAAATAATTCTAATGGAGAAATTGAATTTGGGTTGACCTCAACTTTCTTTAGAGCAATATTTGGATTATGGGTTAAAAGAAATATCTTATTAGCTTCTGACATGCATCCTATTGCGTCAGAAACTTCATATAATTTTCTTTCTTTTTTCAAGAAAAATTTATGAAGCAGACTTCCTTCCTTCAGCATTTTCATATCAATTGCATTTTGCGGAAAGATATCCTTAAGCATAAGGTAAGAGTAAGCATTATCTCTATTTTTAATGTAGCTTATAACCTTAGAGAATGTAATTGGTGGAGTTGAATATGTAATGAGGTCAAACTCTACATCAGATAAATATTTTTTTATCCCTCTTAAAAATTGATATTCTATTGCAAGTGTCCCTATTCCTTTTTCTATAATATTTGTTTTTTGAATGTTTAAGGTCTGAATATTTAAAATCACGCCTCCTTTTTCTTTAATAATATTGGTTTTTTTGTTTTCTCTTCGTTCCATTGGAGTAACAACATAGACATTGTGACCTTCTTCAAAAAATTTTCTCAAAAGATCTGTATAAACTCCTCTGTCATCGAGAGAACCAATTCTGGCCATTGTTAAAAAAAGTACATTCATATATTTTAATTTAATTCTCTCCAAACAGTTCTTTTCACATAATCCGTATAACTCAGAATAATACGTACCATTTTCTCGGACACATTGGGCATGGAATAATCAGCAACAGGCCTAAAATTTCTTTCAGAGCCTCTTTTCTGATATTGCAATTGTACCAATCCCTGCATGATTCGTTCCGGATTCAATCCCACCATCATAACGGAAGCTTCTTCCATCGCTTCGGGACGTTCGTGCGCATCACGAATATTTAATGCTGGGAAATTCAATGTGGATGATTCCTCAGAAATGGTTCCAGAATCAGAAAGAACAGCATACGATTTCATTTGCAGAGCGTTATAATCATTGAATCCCATTGGTTTCAAGAATTGAACTTCCGGCCGCATAGCAATATTTTTGCTGTCAATCATCTTTTGTGTACGAGGATGGGTACTAACAATGATTGGGTAGCCATACTTTTCTGCAATCAGATTCAAACTATCCATCAAGCCTTTGAAGTTTTTTTCGCTATTGATATTTTCTTCTCTATGAGCCGAAACTACAAAATATTTGTGCGCTTCTAATTGTAAAGTATTTAAAATCTCTGAAGCTTCAATTTCTGGCAAATAATGATTCAAAACCTCAAACATCGGTGAACCTGTTTTAATGATTCTATCTGCCGGCAAACCTTCTCTTAACAAATATTCCCTAGCAATATCACTGTATGTCAAGTTAATGTCCGAAACGTGGTCTACAATTTTTCGGTTAGTTTCTTCAGGAACGCGCTGATCAAAACAACGGTTACCCGCCTCCATGTGAAAAATTGGAATATGCCTTTTCTTAGCTGGAATAGCACAAAGACAGCTATTTGTATCGCCTAAAACTAAAAACGCATCTGGCTTTTCACGCTCCAATAGCGGGTCGATTTTGATTAATATTTGTCCTATAGTCTCAGTAGCTGTTATTCCGGCCGCATCTAGGAAAAAATCAGGCTTACGTATCCCTAAATCGTCAAAGAAAATTTGATTTAGCTCATAATCATAATTTTGCCCTGTGTGCACAATCACATGGTCTATAGCTTCTGAATGGTCTAAAGCTGCCATTACTCGGGATAATCGAATTATTTCTGGTCTGGTCCCAACCACTGTCATTACTTTTAATTTCGTCTTCATATATATTTTATTTCTTATTTGAATCTTTTATCATTTTGCTTTTTCACTTTTTAAAAATTTTAGTGTTTTTGTTTTCACGCAGATTTAAAAGATTCAAAGGATTTTTTTTTATTTATAAAAATCTCATGATTGTTGATATAATCGAAATTTAAGATGATACTTTTAATTCTTCTTATATTTTCTATTTTGAAATCTATATTGAGAATTACAACCATTTAAAAGATTCAAGGACTTTTTTTACTACTAATTGTGTCTTTTCTATTGATACAATTAAAAATTAATCTATATAATTATTTACAATGCTTTTGATGCTTTCCCTAATGGAATCTGTTTTGAAATTTACTAAAATTCCTACTGGGATAGAAGTCAGTTTGAGATATGTTATAATTTGTTTGTAATGTACTTTAGATAATTCTTCAACAGATTTAAGTTCTAAATAACTTTATTTTTTACCAAAATATCAATTCTAAAGGCGACATCTAAAATTATATCTTCGTAATGAACTGGTAATTCCAACTATCTTTTGAATGCTAATCCAGCCTTATCCAATTCATAAAATAATGCAGATTGATAAACAGATTCAAACAAACCTGGACCTAATTTATTATAGACGTTAAAAATACATCCTCTAATTTGATATGTTAATACCTCTTCTTCCATTTCAATCTTTTATTGAAAATTATAATCTTTAAAATCAAAATTTAAAATTATAGAAAATCTTTTAAATCTGCGTGAAGTGATAAAAGACTCTTAATACATATTCAAGCAATTTAAAAATCAAAACTTTATATTATAGAAAAAAAAAAAAAATGAATCCTTTAAATCTGCGTGTAAAATTTTACACATTTTCAAAATACGTATCGGGATCATTCTCATCATAAAATTCATTAATCCAAAAATTAGTATACAAAACCTCATCCCCAATATTTTTGATATTGTGGGTATACCAGATGGGCATGTCTACATACGCTGGTTCAGCACCATCTAAATAAAAATCCAGAACCTCATTAGTTCCAATGCGTCGCAATTGAATTAGTGCCTTTCCTTTAATTACGGCAAAGCGTTCAATTTTTCGTGTATGATAATGATTCCCTCTTGTTATTCCGGGTACCGTTGTAGAGAAAGACACTTGACCGCCAATCCCCAGTCGAATCACTTCGACAAACGAACCCCGAGGATCTATATGCTGGATGAATTTTACTGGAAAATGATTTTTTATATCCATATAACAACGGAAAGTATTGAACAAATTCAACTCAAAGATATTTTTAATGGCGGGTATTTCGCCTTTATCCTGATATTCTGATTTGTATTTTTCCAATAAAGCCAAGATTCCTGAAACTTTTGACTCTGAAGTAGAAGGAATCCAAACCTCATCGCTGCTTACGCCACTTCGAATTTCTTTCAAAATTTCCGCGACCAATTCCCCAACATAAATTAATTTCATGTCGCCATCAACTTCTATTAGAGGAGTTTCTCCGTGTGCCAATTTATGGCAAAAAGTAGCAACCACTGAATTATAATTTGGATGACCAAAAGGCCCGAAAACATTGGGAATAATCATTCCTGTGAATTTTCCCCCTGATTTTTCAGCCCAGCGAATCATCATTTCACGGCCTTCTTTTTTAGATTTTCCATACAAATTATCTCGCTCTTCTTGTGTGGAGGAGGAAAATAAAATATGGGCTTTGCTATTGGTTATAGTGAGCGAATGGATTAGTTTTTGAACCAATCCAACATTGTTATCGTAAATAACCTGTGGCTCATTGTGACGATTCATCGCCGCCAAATGTACAATAACATCGCATTGTGAAACGAAATGATTTAAATCAGTTTCAGTATCAAAAAATTTTCTTTGAAAAGCAATGCATTTAAATTCATCAGGAAACAATCTTAAAGTATTGTATAAATGGGTTCCGACAAAACCGGCCTGACCAGTGATTCCTATTTTTATCATTATCTATTTGTTTCTCGCAAATTATATTTTGTTTTTCGCAAATCTATGCTGATTTTATTTAACGCTGATTTTTTTATACAATTTGCGCTAATCGGCGTTTTTGGATATGCATCAATCCTCGTGAAACTTTAAACGAAGTAATCCACCTCATAACGATATTCATCTTGAATGGCTCCTAACAAATAATCGGATAGGACGAGCAATTTAGAACCTTGCTCTAAAGACTGAATGCTGCTCACATATCCTGATGGCACATGCAATACATCCAATTTTTCTGAATCGACAATATAAGTTAACTGTTCCAAATCTATGGAAGGTTTTTTCCAATGATCAATGGCTATCAACTGAATGCGAAACGAACCCTTTATCACCGAAAACCATCGTTGTTCGATTTGATGTCCTTGCCAAGCCCGAACAAAATCAGTACTGTGATTTTCTATCACATACATTCTTTTGATTGCCGAAAGATCAAAATCATTATTGTAAAACAAAGTCCCTCTTAAATCCGTATGACGGTCTCCTTTTTTTATTGTTGGAATCATTTTCCTAATTTACCGATTACTAACTACTCATCGCTGATTACTGATCGCTGAAAGCTTTTTTCTATCCCGGCGTTTGAGCCACATCTTCTCCAAAAACCTCTTTTTTGAGCAGTGGCAGATTTACTAACAACTTTTTCATTCCTTCAACGCCCAACTGTTCTGTATTATGGGAGTGATAATCTTCAATTAGAGATACATCTTGTTCCCCTTCCGAAAAATACTGCGCATAATTCAGATCCCGGTTATCAGCCGGAATTCTGTAAAAATCGCCCATATCTTCAGCCTTTACCATCTCTTCGCGGGTACACAAGGTTTCATAGAGTTTTTCTCCATGACGGGTTCCGATTATTTTTATTTCATTATCGGCATGACAAAGTTCTTTTAATGCTTGTGCTAAATCACCTATTGTCCCTGCAGGTGCTTTATTGACAAACAAATCGCCTGAATTCCCATGTTCAAAAGCAAATAAGACTAATTCTACAGCTTCCTCTAACGACATCAGGAAACGGGTCATTTTAGGATCCGTAATTGTAATAGTTTTACCTTCCTGAATTTGTTTTAAAAACAATGGAATCACAGAGCCTCTGGACGCCATTACATTTCCGTAACGGGTCAGACAAACCGTGGTGTCTGTAGTATTTCTGGAAGCCGCAATCGCAACTTTTTCCATCAATGCTTTAGAAATTCCCATCGCATTAATCGGATAGGCCGCTTTGTCCGTACTCAGGCAAATTACTTTTTTTACTTTATTGGTTGCTGCTGCATCAATTACATTTTGCGTCCCAAACACGTTGGTTTTAGTCGCTTCCAACGGGAAAAACTCACAGGAAGGCACTTGTTTTAAGGCCGCAGCATGGAACACATAATCAACCCCGCGCATCGCTCTTTCTATACTGGTATAATCACGAACATCTCCAATATAAAATTTGAGTTTGTCATTTTTCAGCTGGTTGCGCATATCGTCCTGCTTCTTCTCGTCACGGGAGAAAATACGTATTTCTTTAAAGTGGTCGGTATGAAGAAATCGGTTCAAAACCGCATTTCCGAATGAACCTGTGCCTCCTGTTATGAGAAGTGTTTTATTTTGTATTTTCATTTACTTTATTTTACAAATTATTTATCATATCAAAAATCTTTTTTACTTGTGATTCTGGATTTTTATTTGTCAGAATAAATTCGGACGCTTTTGCTCCAAAGTCTATCAAATATTTTTCTTCTTTATTGCAAACCTCAATTATTTTATCCTTTAAACCTTCAGCATCTTCTTTTTCTGCAATAAAAAGAAAAGGAAAATATTCAGGTGGAATGGCTGGCAAACGGTGCATTATACAAGGTGTTCCAGATGCTAAATATTCCATTGTTTTTGATGGGAAGGAATATTTAGTGTAATCACCTTGCGACGTACGTGGATTAACAAGTACTGTAGCTCTTTTTTGCATTTTTTGAATTTCAATAAAAGGGAGTTGTCCAAAATATTTAATTCTTTTATCTATTAGTGATTTCTTAATAATTTCACCTTTGTAATCTCCATCGCCACAAATCCATAACTCGTAACTCACATCTTGAATTAACATAAAAGCATTCATCAAATTTTTAATCCCATAAATTTCTGCCAGTGAACCAGTATACAAAATAACTTTTCGACCTTCCTTACTAACCGCATGCACATTTTTAGTAGGCAAAAAAATACCTTCAATTCTAGTCCATGGTTTATTTTCTACCACTATGAAATCAACCATTTGATCACTAAAAAAAACAAAAGAATCGATTGCTCCTAAATACTTCTTTATATTATGTGAATCAATCCATTTGAAAAACACATAAAATATGTTCTTGCTAGCAGACATAAACTGAGGCAAGTCGGGAATCACGAGACAGGTTTTCAAATTATAACCATTAGCTTTCAGTTTGAATACAGCTTTTAGAAATGGAGAATGCATTGCATAGATGATTATTGTTGTCGGTTCATTGGAATCAATTTTTTTTAATGTTTGATATAAATTATAATATTTGCTTACGTGCTTTATAAGGGGCAAATTTAAGAACCCCACACTTTTATCGTTACTTTTTTCCTTATGAAAAAAAAAAGACTTGGAAAAGTAGGCTTTTTTATAATGAAATGGATAAGAACCTACTGCCGGCAAAGTTATTAATTCAATGTCAGGATAATAGCAGTCGAGCCCATTAATTAACGCCCATTGAAAATTATTGGCTGCATTATCAATGTAACCTTTGCTGTTACTAGTTATTTCTTCAGTTCTTTCAATTGGAAAAAAACTCCCTATGTATAATACTCTCATAATTGGTAACATTTTATTTTAGATAATCAAGAGGACAGTAGCCAATAAAGATATTTCACTTTAGACATCTTTTAATGGTCAAAAACACTTTCTAAATTAAGTATCGTATCTGGAATTATTTTTGAATTATCTAAACTAGAATAAAGTGTAAAAATAAACATTGCCCCAAAACCCAATATTAAAATAAACGCCCAGACTCTTTTTGGAAATATTTTTTCTAAAGAGGGTAGTACAATTGGAGCAAAAACTATAAAATAGGTAGCAAATCTAAAGATAAAATAAAAGGAAGGCATCAAATTATATAAAAGAACACCAATAAAAAAAAGGTTGAATACTATTTTGTACTGTACATCTTCATTTCGTTTTTTATAGAAAATTAATAAGATCAGCACCAAATTAAAAAAAAGCGTAAGATACCCAGATTCATTTACTAAAGTAACTTCCTCTTCAAAATACCAATAATAGAGCGTAAAATATTGAGCCAAAAAAGAGGTTAGGTCAATTTTTAATATTTGCCCCACGATATAGGAAACCACTAGTACATTTATTAATAATTTATTTGAATAGAGACGATTAATAATAAAATAAAAAGGCAATAAAAAAATGGCAGAAATATGAAAAGTTGCTGCTAATAAGACACAAAATACATAATGCAGAAATTTACGATTTTCAACGAAGCGGATGCTGTACATGAAAAGCGATGCGGCTCCCATCTGCCTTACCAAATTAAAAGTATTAAAATAGAAAATGCTCCCTGTTAAATAAATGAATATAATCAGAAACGTATTATTGTATCTATAAAAAGAGTTTATAAACAGATAATTGGTCATTAGCGCCATCATCAAAAAGAAGAACACAGGACTTAATTCTGTAAAGTATACGATATTAGAAAAAACTGAAAATCCGGGCTCTTTAAGTGTATATTCGTTAAAATACCCATTAATTAAAAGGTCATGGTATCCGTCATAATCTTGCCCCAGTCCGTCTCTAAAAGCAGCAAAATACACTACTACTGTAATAAGGCAGATTTGCGCAAATTTACGAATATTGGGATTTAATTTTTTATCTGTAGAGATGAAACAGAAAAAAAGCGCAATAATTATAAAATTAATCCAGTACAGCATAAGATTCTTAACTTTTGATTCTAAATTATTTTTTTCCTAAAATCTTATATATTACTGAAATTACAGTTTTATTTTCTGAGTTAATCATCTCATATTTATTCAAGCATTCCTGTTCAAACAAAGCATATTTTTCTGTAGATAAAGTTGCTGAACAATTAATCGTTGCTGCCAGCTCTTTTGCATTACCTCTTGTAAAGAAAAAACCGGTTTTGGGCGACACAATTTCATCCATTCCGTTCACATCACTGACCACAACAGGTTTGCCAACCCTATAAGCTTCTAATACTGGTCCAGCAAAATGCGGGATGGTTGACGGGAATAACAAATAGTCACACGATCTTAAATAATCATACACATTGTTGATAAGCCCTATTTCTATTACCTTATCGCTTTTCCTTAATTTTGCAACCCAATACGATTCAACCATCTTTTTTAAATTTCCAAAAAAACCCGATCTGGATTGGTAGTCGATGTTTCCTGCAAAAAATATTTTCACATTAGCATTTAAATAGGGCAATGCAGAAACAAGGACATAAAAACCTTTGATCATCTGCAGTCCTCCCAGGTACAAATAATATTTTTTGTCCAGATCGGTCTTAATTGCTTGTTTATATGTAATGGCTCTCATTGGATCATAGATTACTGTTGTTTTAGAAAGTAAATTAACACGACTAGCATTGTCATTACTAATGGCAATAATATGATCCACCTTTTTGGAAATAACTAATTTAAATAATGAACGCCTTATCCCTAAAAAACCTTTACCCAGAGGCTCTCTTACATGTACTATAGTTTTCTTTTTATTTAAAATGGTCCAATCTGTTAAAAATGTTGAATTTAAATATAAAATATCAAATTCATATTTTTTCAACACGTTTTTGGAAAAATATAAAGCGTTAAGTATGTAACTTATAAAGAACCGTGGCAAGAGTATCAGCGATGTAAGACTATAGGTAGTTCCTTCAATATGCGGCCAAAAAGAATAGATCTGTTTAAAGAAGAAAGTATTTAAAAAAATCGTCTCAATACCGCTTTCCTGAAAAAAAGATACTGCGGAACTATTTTTTAAACACAAAATTGTAGGTTCAATTTCATCTGCCATAGACAGCACGAGTTCCTTTAAACAAATAGACGCCCCCCCAATACCCGTTCCATGGTGAATAAATAATATTTTTTTTTTTACATTTGCCATTACCGATTATTTTTACTTCCAACGAAACCAATTTTTAATTTTGCGTAATGAATTGTTAAATACTTCATATAATTATAATAGGTATATAACCACCTTAATTTATGTACTTTAAAATGTTTCTTCAGAACGCTAATAACATCTTTATTCTCTTGTAGATCTTTGCTTTCTACAGAAAAATCGAATGAACTATCGGTATCCATTAATTGATCGCGATATATGTTTGATTCAATTATTCCGCCATGCAGCCCACTTCCGTCATGTCCATGATTGCGAACCTTGGAAACAGAAGGAAACAAACAACGCATGTTGTTCTCAATTAAATACATTGAAATAAAAGTGTCAGCCGTCATATGATTATTGTTTATAATCTGCAATAAAGCAGGCATATAATGGCTTGAATAGCGCTCTAACTGGACTGCATTTTTTGGATTAATCAAAAAAGAATTAATTTCATCGGGGTTTAAACTTATTTCGTTCCACTTATCTTTCCAGATGCCACAGCCCCAGGCAGAATATCCTTTCCATAAATACGCGTTTGCTTTGTAAGAATGTGGCATATTGATAGGATAATTATAACCACATACAGCGAAAACATCCTTTCTATCATTGTATAAATTGAGTCCTTTATTTATATATAGTAGAAAGTTATTAGAAAATTCATTATCATCTTCAGTGACAATTAGTCGATCATGTGTTTTAAATAGGTCATCGAACGCTCCAAAAACATTTCTTTCTGCTCCATAGTTAACATCACGTCTGATAACATTTATAGATTTAAAGCCTTTTATAGTAGGTATGTATTGTTCAATTTTATTATAACCTTCCCAATGCGCGTCTTTTGAAGGATAATCAAAAGCAATATGCAAATCCGTTTTATCTGCATCAATACAAGCTAAAAGTGACGCCACACATCGTCTGAAATGGTCATGTCGGTTTAGTACAGTAATTAATATAGGTGCGTGCATATTCATTTTAATTTCTTTTTAAAATAAGTTTCTTTAATTTTTTGAAAAAAGCTTGAAATTAAAGCGGTCTCATTACGCTCAATTCCTATAATATAAACAGCTGCTAGTAACCAAACTATTGATAAAGTACCCATACATAAAAACCGTAAAAGTCCTGCATCGAAAAAATCACGGATAATAAACAACGGTGAAACAAAAATCGAAACGAGCATCATCTTGAAAAACGCTTTTTTAATAAAAAATTCGATATTAAAATTTAAAATTATCTTTAACATTACCAGTTGCACAATAAAAATTATAATGGATGTACAAGTATATACAATTAATATTGAATAAGGAGGCAAGCCAAATGTAAAAGCTATATAAGCAGCAGGCAACCCTAGTAACATTATTGAACTTAACACTATTTGGAAATACTTTATCTTTCCAGTAGCTTGTATTGCTGCTGGCACACCTGCACTCATCGTAGTAATCAGCGCATTCACTAGCATAATTTGTATGAATATCTTTGTAAATATTGGGACTACAGTAAGCCACAGATTTAAAATAAAGTTCGTTTCCAAAAGAAGCGGTAAACTTGGAATAAGCATCAGGAAAAAAGAATATTTCGATGCATAAATTACCAATTGTGCAGTTCTATCTGTCCTGCCACTACTATAGCTTTTTGTTATTTGGGGAATTACGGCTTGACTCAAACTTTGAGAAAACATTTTAACAAAGCTATTGACCTGACTTGCAATACCAAAACCAGAATTTAGAATTGTACCAAAAAAAGAATTAATGATTAACGCCGATCCTTGCGTTTCGCCTACGCTTGCCCCAGCGCCAATCATGATCCAGCCTGAAAAGCCCATCATTTCTTTGTATTTGCTTTTATCTTTTTGCACTTTCCAATTGGTAATACTTGAAAAATTATACCTGCAATATAAATAATAGAGCACTGGAGGAATTGATGTTACTACTGAAACTAAAACAGCATACAACCGCAGCCTATTTCCAGAATAGTTCATAATTAAAATTATGGCCACCAGACTAATCAAACTTTTAATTATTTCAATGGGCGCTGTTATTGTGAATTTTTCCTTTGCAGTGAGTAATCCTTGATAGGGAATGGTAATAATAGATAAAACCACCCCTAGTACCGAAAAGAAAAAGACAAAAAAAGCATCATCAAGTTTACCGTTGTCAACTTTTAAAAAAAACTTGATATAATAAACCCCAAATGTTAATGCGAAAATAACCACGAGGAGTGCAAGTACAAGATGAATGATCAAACTAATATTAAACACTTTATTTACATCCTCTAATTTTCCTCTTACTATTTCAAATGCAATAAATCTGTAAGTTGTTGAAATCATAACGATATTTAAAAATGACATCATGGTAACAACACCTCCTACTACATTATATAAACCAAAATCTGATACTCCCAAAGCCTGAAGTATAAATCTTGATGAAACAAGCCCGATAACTGAAACAAAAATGAGCCTGATATAAAGTACTAAACTATTTTTAACGATTGTTGAATTTTCGCTCATATAAATTATTAATAAAAAATTCCAAATTTCGACCTAAGGATATCACTATTGAAGGCATGGAAACATGGAAATAATTGTAATGCAAAATCATCACAAACAGCAGGGACTTTGGCTAAAGTCGTAGGTTTTATATGTATTAAGCAATTGCAGTGTAGACTATTAAGATTCAATTGCTGTCTATAATCCCAAATAGAGAATAAAATTTTAAAAATATTTTTAATGAGACCCGCTTACTTTGGATCCATCAAGATAAATTAAGATACAGGTCATCATTAATTCTTCACCCTCCGATTCATCTACAATGAAGTGATTTTTTTGATAAACTTTAATAGCTGAAATATTGCTCTTCTTTACATACAAAAACACTTCTTTTAAAGCGAGCATTTTCTTCGCATAAATCAATATTTGAGAGGTTGCCTGATTTGCAACACCTTTTCCCCAAAATGATTTTTCACCAATAAAAATATGAAATTGAGCTTTTGTATCTGCTATGTCTGTTAATTGAACATTTCCCACGTATTGATCATCAACAGTTATAGCAAATCTGCGGCTGGATTCTTCATTGACAACTCTTTGAATCCATTCCATTTCTATCACTGGTGTGATCAATCTATCCGGCCTATTACCTGTTTGAGACCACACTTCAGGATCATTTCTCCATTTCCATGAAATTAACGCATCTTCAATAACTAATGGACGGATTAAAATTTTATACATACTTTAAAATATTTAACATATCATTTGAACCATAACGCTGGTCAATAGGCAAATATACCACCTCAGCCGTTAAGCGGTATTCCAAGCTGGCCGGTCTGCACGATTCTTTTACATTGGGCCAATATGCAGCTGTATAGATTTTTTCCTGAAGCAATCGTTGTCTTAATGCTTTATCTTCAGTCCAATATGGATAAACCATTGGTACCGAATCACTTGATAAACGCAATGTAAGTTTGTTGGTTTGGTGTAAGGCCTTCTCCAAACACCTGTAATTTTCAATTCTTTTTTGAGCTACTGTTTCATAATCGATTGACCCCAGTATAGCTGTAGTTAGTCGTGACATTATTTTGATAGGATTTTGTTCCAACGCCTTGTCATTAGCTACAAAATGACGATATCCGGCTTCCGCCGAATCATCTTTGCGGATCAGTAAATGTGCCATCCTGTCGTAAGAACTATCTTGTTCAAATTTATCTGTAGATTTTGTATCGGTATACAAATAGGCTCCATCCGCTACTCCAAAAAATTTTCTAGCGGAATAAATAGTGGGTTCACCCTGAAATGGTTTGTCAAAAAAAGCTTGTGCATTGTCTACAATCAACTGTTTACATTGCCGGGCAAGTTGTGCCACATAATCACTTTTTAATCCAAAATAATTGGTATATAGAAATGCATCGTCATCGTTCAACGAAGTAAAATCAAACAGGGGCTCCAATTGTTCATCAATAGCATAAAGCCTAACTGGTATGTTTAATTTTGCCATAGGTTCCAACAGTACCTCGCAGGTAAAATATGGTATGTATATTTGCTTGAAAGTGCGAACTCTCAATAAATATTCCAACGCATTCCTAGCCGTATTCAATGCTATAGCCTGCGGATGATAGCAATTTCTTATCTCGCTGGCCTCCAATTCCAGATACCCGCCAATCGCTGTTCTTAGTTTTTCCATTTGACGTCGTACTGCGATATCAGCTCAGCAGTTTGTTCAAAGCCATTAAACAAAAGCATGTCAATGATTGATAATCCAGCTACAAAAGCATCATTGCCTTGATTGTATTGCTTCAAAACTGGTTGAATAAAACCCAATTTCATGTTGATGTTGGAAAATGGTTCAGGAAAAATAAATGATTCTCCACCTTGCGCGTTGATATAATGGGTTGCGTTGAGTTCTTTTGCAATAACCCTTCCCCAGTCTCCTTCTTCCGGCTTTTGTTCAAACCAGAAATTATAGTCTGTATATTTATCAAATTTTGTAGTAAAACCCAAAGCCTTACTAATCTCGATAGTTGACTCTATATTAAAAGATGTCAGATACTCATAATCTTTTTCAAGAATTTTTTCAATTAAGGCCCTAATTTCATAGAAAAATGGCGCTTTATTTTTATAACCGTTCAATTGCTCTAATAATTTCAATTTCCAGTAGTCATGGTTATCTAACTTTACCGTTGTAAATAGCGCTTTGTAATCTGGTTTGATTAGACTGGGTCTAATAAAATAAGGTTCTGCCTTCTCAATATTTAACAGCCTGTTTCGTGACATCCAGGATTTTTTAAGATATTGGACATCATCAAAAAACATAAAATGCTCGACACTATGGATTAAAGAAAAATATCCAGAATACGGAAAAAAATACGGCTGCATTACTGCTACTTTCATAATTAGTTATTTTGAACTCTTAACATTAAACGACAAATCAAATCTACCTCTTCCAATGTCAAATCATGAAATAAAGGAAGACACATTATTCTTTTGGAGATATCTTCCGTAATAGGCATTTCAACGGATTCTAAATAAGGTAATATATTTGACAACGAAGGATAAAAGTAACGCCTTACGAATATTTCATTTAATTTCAGCGTATCAATACATTTATGAAGTAGCTCCTCACTTTCAACTACTATTGGATAATAGGCATAATTTTGTGATCCCTCCTTATGCCATATTTGCTTAATTGCTTTGTAATCTTTTAGTTTTTCATCGTAGCGATCAACAATTTTTTTTCTATTATTATGAATTTCTTGAATAAAGTTCAGATTCACTAACCCCATGGCTGCATGAAATTCTGAATTTTTTCCGTTCAATCCTAACTCGGCAAAAGCCTCTGGGCCATCAAAACCAAAATTTCGCATAAAAGCGAGCTTTTTGAGTAATGCTGTATCTTTTGTAATGACCAATCCTCCTTCGATTGAATGGTACAGCTTTGTTGCATGTAGGCTACAAATGGAAATATCACCATAATCAAAAATAGACTTATCATTTACTTGTACTCCAAAAGCATGTGCTCCGTCATAAATGACTTTAAGATGGTGTTTTTTGGCTATCTTTTCAATAGCAGCCACATCGCATGGATTTCCATACACATGGGTAGCCAATATAGCCGAAGTATTTTCGGTTATGGCACTCTCAATTTTATTGGGATCTATATTCAAAGAATCTTTATCAATATCAACAAATACTGGTTTGCACCCTTCCCAAACGATACTGCTTGTGGTCGCTACAAAAGAAAACGGTGTTGTAATTATTTCTCCTTTTAAGTCTAACGCTCTTATAGCCATTTGTAAGGCTACAGTTCCATTAGTGACAAAAAGCAAGTGGTCTACTGACAAATAGTTTTTTAATCGCATTTCGAGGTCACTTGCTAATGGCCCCATGTTTGTAAGCCATTGGCGTTTCCATATACCCTGAAGATGTTTGTTGTATTCCTCCTGTGGAGGGAGAAAGGGTTTAGTTACTGGTATCATTTATAGTATATTATTAGGATTAAAGGAGATAATTTTCCAAAAACGAGATGATTTTTATTTTTAAAACAGCTATTGTTTACTTACTTTTTTTAAATATTTGAAATAATCTCCTTTTAAGTTCTCGATTTCTTCATATAAAGCAATCTTGTCTATCCAATTGAAATTTATGGCTATCTTTTCCAGACAGACGATTTTCAATGCTGTCCTTTTCTCTACTGCTTTTACAAATTCAGTAGCTTCTGTTAAAGACTCATTGGTTCCTGTATTTAGCTATGCAAAGCCTCGGCTCATAATCTGAACCCCGAGTGAATTGTTGGCCAAATAGCATTGACTGACCTTGATTATTTCTAATTCACCCCGATAAAAGGGCACCACTTTCTTTGCAATTCCTATCACTGAATTGGGATGAAAATATAGACCCACGACTTTTCGTAACCATCATATTCAAAAAACCGGAAACGTCAGCATCATTATTGGCAATGAAATTATTAGTGGATTTTGTAACAGAACCTAAAGCAATCTCGTACAGGATATAATCAATCCATTGAATGGCTTTATGACGATCTGAAATATTTTACAATTAATTTAAAGTTAGGATTGCTTTATAAATGTTTTATGCTCTAGTATTTTTGTCGGCGGCAAAATTATCCAGCCATACTCCTTTACCATCGTATTATAGTAAATGTTCATACAATTTGGGAACAATAAATCCGACTCCACCTATTACCAAAATTGTTTTATTTTCTATTTTTTGTACATTTTTTCTTCCAGTAAAATTTAAATTATTTTATTTCGATTAAGTACATTTTTTAAACAGATTAAACAATTAAATTTTCCCAACCAGTTAAACTCCTCCTAACCAATAAACTTTTCATTACTCAAAATAATTTAAAGTAGTATACCCTCCATCTTTCAAATATTGATCTTTCTGCATCAATTTCAAGTCGGATTGCATCATGTCTTTTACCAAAGCAGGTAAGTCATATTTACATTCCCATCCCAGTTTAGTTCGTGCTTTGGTAGGATCTCCAATCAACAAATCCACCTCAGTAGGCCTAAAATATTTAGGGTCTAC
This sequence comes from Flavobacterium xueshanense, assembly GCF_900112975.1. GTDB lineage: Bacteria > Bacteroidota > Bacteroidia > Flavobacteriales > Flavobacteriaceae > Flavobacterium > Flavobacterium xueshanense. The sequence goes on from NZ_FONQ01000003.1 coordinate 120,402, forward strand.
CGCTAATACTTCTTTCCCAATTTCTATTTTGTATTCTGGATTAGAGCAAGAAGCAACATACCCTTTTTCTTCCACACCTTTTCCTTTAAATTCTAATTCGACACCTACTTCGGCAAAACTCATACGCACAAACTCGCGTACAGGTGTTGTTTTTCCGGTAGCAATAACCCAATCCTCAGCTTCTTCAGCTTGCAAAATCATCCACATCATACGAACGTAATCCTTGGCATGACCCCAATCGCGCTCAGCATCCAAGTTTCCTAAATAAAATTTATCTTGTAAACCCAAAGCAATTCTCGAAGTCGCTCTGGTAATTTTACGCGTTACAAAAGTTTCCCCACGAATAGGCGATTCATGATTAAACAAAATACCGTTACAGGCATACATTCCATAAGCTTCTCTGTAATTTACGGTAATCCAAAAAGCATACATCTTGGCTACTGCATACGGAGAACGAGGATAAAAAGGAGTCGTTTCGGACTGTGGCACTTCCTGCACTTTACCATACAATTCAGAGGTCGAGGCCTGATAAATACGAGTCTTTTTTTCTAATCCTAACAAACGTACCGCATCCAATATCCTTAAAGTCCCTAATCCATCTGCGTTTCCGGTGTATTCCGGTGTTTCAAACGAAACTGCTACATGACTCATGGCGGCCAAATTGTAAATTTCATCCGGCTGAATTTCCTGAATCAAACGAATAAGGTTGGTACCGTCTGTCATATCGCCATGATGCAAAAAAAAATTACGGTGATCTACATGCGGATCTTGATACAAATGATCAATTCGATCCGTATTAAATAAAGACGAACGTCTTTTTAATCCATGAACGATATATCCTTTTTTAAGCAAAAATTCGCTTAAATAAGCTCCGTCTTGTCCCGTTACTCCAGTAATAAATGCTGTTTTTTGTAATGTACCCATTTTTTTAGCTTAAACGGTTAATCGATTATTTGCTTAGTTGTTTTGCCTCTCGATTAACAAATTAGTTTTATTTTTTTATAAGAAAGACCCGCCTAATTGTTTGATCAATTGGTGAATCGGTTATCTGATTAATTGTTTTTATTCCGATTCATCGATTATACTTTTCCTAAACGATTAACCTTAACTTAAGCAGTTAATCTTTCCTACCCAGTTAACCCCTTTAATAAACAATTAAACTCTTTTTTTCAACGTCTCTTTATTATTGATTTGATACTTATAAAGTGAATTGAGTTTATTTAGAATAGCATCTAATTTTATTCTAAGTTCTGTATATTTTTCTTCTTTAATATTCTTCATATTTAAGGCGGTATTCAAATGATCTATTGTTTCTAAAGCAGTTAAATAGGACATATTAGTGAAATGTGCCTGATCAAAATTAGAAGATCTTCCCGGACCCTCTGCCAAATTAGCGGAGATACTGGCAGATGCTCTATTAATTTGACTGACTAAATAAAATCGTTCTTCTTTTGGAAATAGCTGACTCATCAATTTTATATCTATTTTGAACTTTCTCGTTAGCTGATAAACTTCTAATTTTTCGAACGAATAAATATGATAGCTCATAGTTGTTTAATTGGTTAATCGCATAATTGTTTTAGTATTGCTTAATTCCGTTAATCTTTTCCCTAACCAGTTAATTTTTTTTAAACAGCTAAACGATTAAACTTTTTCTAAACCAGTTAATCTCTTTTAAACGATTAAACTTTTTCCTAACCAGTTAACCTTTTCCTAACCAGCTAAACGATTATCCCCCTTTACATTTTCACTTCCTTAAATCGATCTATGTTCTCTAAAAACCAAGTATACGTCTTCTGTATTCCCTCTTCGAACTGCACCTGATGTTTCCATCCTAATTCATGCATCTTGGTAATATCCATTAATTTTCGTGGTGTTCCATCGGGTTTGCTGGCATCCCAAATGATTTCTCCATAATGTCCCGTTATTTTTTGGATAGTTTCGGCCAACTGTTTGATGGTCAAATCTTTTCCTGTCCCCACGTTGTATAAATAGTCCGGAAGTTTATTTTCCAAAGCAAAAATAACTGCAGCAGCCATATCATCCACAAAAAGAAACTCTCGCATGGGTGTTCCGCTACCCCAAAGAGTTACCGGAGCATGATTGTTTTCTTTGGCTTCATGGAATTTGCGCATCATTGCCGGTAAAACATGAGACGTATTTAAATCAAAATTGTCATGGGTCCCGTACAAATTGGTTGGCATTAAACTCAGGTAATCCTTTCCAAATTGCTTGCGAATGGCTTCACAAGCTTTGACACCAGTGATTTTTGCAATAGCATACCATTCATTCGTAGGTTCCAAAGTACCAGTAAGCAAATATTCCTCTTTTAAAGGTTGTGGCGCCAATTTTGGATAAATACAAGAACTCCCTAAAAAAATAAACTTCTCCACTCCGAATTTTAAAGCAGAATCGATTAGATTATTCTGGATCTGCATGTTCTCCATAATAAATTGGTAGGGATAGTCATTGTTGGCCAAAATACCGCCCACACGTGCTGCGGCATCAATGATCACTTCGGGTTTTTCGGCAGCAATAAAATCAGCAACTGCTTGTTGATTTCTCAAATCCAAGGCAGCACTTGAAACTCCCAATAAATTAGTGTAACCTTTAACTGTCAAAGTTCTCCAAATAGCACTTCCTACCATTCCGTTATGACCTGCTATATAAATTTTAGAATCCTTATTCATAACTAATATTTAGTTTAACAAAACTGAATTTTGTTTTTCCAAAGCACTGTAAACATTTTTAACATCCTGAGAACTCTCTTTTTGAAGAATTAAATTAGCGGTCTCCGTGTAAACAAAAATAGTATTTTTTACACCGACAAAAGCAGTATAATTAGTAGTACCAATTACCATATTCCCATTTGTATCGACCGCATGTCCTGTAGCGGCCAAATAATCATAAACCGATTCAAAAGAACCCAAATCAGACCAAACAAAGGTCGAAGGAACAACTTTTATCTTTTTACTACGCTCCATAACAGCATAATCAATACTGATTGACGGAATATCCAGCGATAAGGCCAAATCTAAATTTCCATCCATATTGGCGTCCCAAGCTATTTTTGATTTTTCATATACTTCAGGAGCAAACAATTTCAATTCTTCCAAAAAAACACCTGCTTTAAAACAAAACATGCCACTGTTCCAAAGAAAATTCCCCTTGGCAATAAAATCAGTCGCCGTAACTTTATTGGGCTTTTCACGAAAAGATACAACATCGTCTCCTTTTCTTTCAATATATCCATAACCCGTCTCCGGTTTAGTTGGGACAATCCCAAAAGTGACAATAAAACCGTTGGAAGCCTTTTCAATGGCCTCTTGAACAGCTTTAAGATACTGTTCCATATCATCGATAATATGATCTGATGGCGTCACAATTAAAATGTCCTCCGGATCAGAAGCCAACGCAGCAAAAGCGATGGCTGCAGCCGTATTTCTTGGAGTAGATTCTATAATGTCAATATAAGAAGTATTCGATTTCTCTAAAACTTGTCTGCTCAAATGGCAGTTGTCAATGTTGCCAACAACCATAACCTGATCCACTAAAGTACGATTGCGTTCTACAGTCATTTCAAATAAAGACTTACCTTCAAATAAATCTAAATATTGTTTAGGTTGGCTTTTTCTGGATAATGGCCACAATCGGCTTCCCACTCCACCAGTAAGAATGACATGAGTGATTGAATGTTTATTTTCCATATTATATTCGTTGTTCGAGATTTGTTATTCGATGTTCGAGATTCGTTGTTCGAGATTCGTCATTCGAGATTCGATGGACGTTAAAAGAAAAACGGTAATCGAGATTCGTTGTTTGAGATTCGATGGACGGTGGTCGAAAATCCTTGGACGTTAAACGAAAATCGATAAACGTTAAACGGATAACGATTTAATTAATTTATACAACATTATTTTTATTCTTATGCACAATTCAAATAAAAACATATAATCAGAATCAGTAATGTAACCTAAATCTTTATACAAATACAAATGACAATTTGTTTCTTCTAATGATCCTTTTGCTATGTATAAGAACTGTATGAACTCTTTTTTATATTGTCTTGCCTGACCTTCAATTATATTTGTGGGAACGCTACTTACACTTCTTCTCACTGGACTCATAAGACCAAATTGTTCAGATTTTGGGAAGTCCTGCGTAATTTTATAGACCTGTAAAGTGAGCTGATGAGCTAATTTCCAAACTTCTAAATTTGATTCCATATTTTATTCGTTGGTCGAAGTTCGTTGGTCGTTGATCGAAATTCGCTAATCGAGATTCGATAGACGGTGGTCGAAAAACGATAATCGAGATTCAATTGACGGTACTCGAAAATCGTTGGACGATGGACGTTGGACGAAAAGCGAAGGACGATACGCGACGCTTACAACTTTCCATCCGCCAAATCCCCCAAAATCCCTTTAACATCGTATAACAAACTGTTCTCATTTTGCAATTTGGAGAAATCAATAGCCAGGAATTCACGATGTGCGACACCTAGAACAACCGCATCGAATTTTTCATTTGGTAAAGTAGCAGTTGTCACTAAAGCGTATTCATGCTGTACTTCTGATGGATTAGCCAAAGTGTCATAAATAGTAATAGCAATTCCATAGTCGGTCAAAGCCGTTATGACATCCACAATTTTTGTATTGCGAACATCAGGACAGTTTTCTTTAAAAGTTATACCAAGCATAAGCAAGGTAGCACCATTTACCGAAATTCCTTTTTTGATCATCAATTTTACAATCTGCGAAGCCACATAATCGCCCATACTGTCATTCAATCGACGTCCTGCTAAGATAATTTCTGGATGATAGCCGAATTCTTGTGCGCGTTGCGCCAAATAATAGGGGTCTACACCAATGCAGTGCCCGCCGACTAGACCCGGTTTGAAAGGAAGAAAATTCCATTTCGTACCAGCTGCTTCTAAAACGGCATGGGTATCAATTTGCATCAGATTAAATATTTTAGCCAATTCATTGACAAAAGCAATATTAATATCCCGTTGGGAGTTTTCAATCACTTTAGCGGCTTCGGCTACTTTGATGGAGGGTGCCAAATGGGTACCTGCGGTGATCACTGATTTATATAAGGCATCGACTTCTTGGCCAATTTGCGGTGTTGAACCTGAAGTTATTTTTAAAATTTTTTCTACCGTATGCTCTTTATCACCTGGATTAATGCGTTCCGGGGAATATCCGACAAAAAAATCAACATTAAATTGCAGACCGGAAACTTCTTCCAAAACGGGGACACATTCTTCTTCTGTTGCTCCAGGATACACGGTAGATTCATAAATAACGATATCTCCTTTTTTCAAAACTTTACCTACCGTTTCACTTGATGTGTATAGAGGAGTCAAATCCGGACGATTGTTTTTATCGACTGGAGTGGGAACCGTTACAATATAATAGGTACAGTTGGCTATAGCAACTATGTCAGTGGTGCAATACAAACCAATAGAATCACTGGGTTCTTGTAACAATACTTGTTGTAAAACTGCGTCCGATACTTCAAAAGTGGTATCAGTGCCGGACTGCAACGAAGTAACTCGGGACTGATTAATATCAAACCCGGTAACAGCATGTTGCGTCGCAAACAATCGGGCCAATGGCAAACCCACGTAACCCAAACCAATTACCGCTATTTTTTTAATGGAATTCATTTTTAAATTATTATCATAACACTTTCAACGCTAATTACTAATCATTGTTTATTATAATGTACCGCTACGCATTCCTTACTCACACAAAACGGAGCAGGAATCTAGTTAAATAAAGAGGCAAATATAGCTACAATCGGCTATCAAAAAGAATACTCCAAAACAATTAAACATTAAATATTTGCAGGCACTTTAAATTAAAGCACTAACGACTGAAAACCAATACTTAAGTACGAATATTTAATTCAATTTTATTTTTATTTTTCAATCTAAAAAACAGTTTTTACCAATTTTTCGCCAACAGTACAGATTTTACGCAAGTAATAAAAGTCTTATTATATTTGCACAAAGCTCACGTTCCTGTAAAACATACAAAAAGGTCATGTAGCACAAGAAACAAACACCCTTTACTTTATTTTCATTTTCAAGACACATCCTAAAGATTCCAAAACCAACACATAATGTGTATTGGTCATTTCTTGAATTGTAGCTGTTTGTGCGGAGAATGGTCCTGATTCCAATTGTATGGAATCCCCAACTTGATAGGACGAAACGGCAACATCAGTTGTATCGGACGTATTGAGCCATTTTTTTATAACTTCAATTTCGTCATTACGGACAATTGCCGGTTTTCCCAACCAAAACAAATACCGCACCACACCAACACATTCAAAAACAGCATTGCGGTCCCCTTCAGCTAACTGAACAAAAACATAGGAATTAAAAAGAGGAACTTCCACTTTTTTCTTTCGGTCAGACCATTGTCGCATTTGTGTAACCAATGGACAATAACATTCAATTCCTCTCTTTTGTAATTGTTCTGCAACTTTCTTCTCCCATTTGGGCTTTGTATACACTACATACCAATTCATCTTCTTTTTTTATTACAATACAATTAGTATTCCGCGTCAAATTTGAAAGTAAACACTTGTACATTATAACACACCGTGCCTCATTAATATCTCTGACTCCATGACGCTATCGCTTACCGCTCTGAAATTCTTTATCTGTATCTACACTGCTTGTTGCTGCGCCTTTCTTAAACTCTTTCTCAATATTTTTTATTCCTTGCTCTTGACCTTATTATTATTGTGGCCCATCATTTCTTTACAACCAGTATATTTAGGAACCGATAGCTTGGTACACAAAACCAATAGCTTTCAAATCAGGACCATTCAACAAATTCCTGCCATCAAAGATAAAAGCGGGCTTTTGCATCGAATCATAAATTTTTTGCCAGTCATACTGAGTGAATTCGTCCCACTCCGTGAGTACAGCGATAGCATGTGCGTTTTGGCAGGCTTCATAAGGATCCGTAAAAGAACTGACGCTGTTGGCATTGCGTTCCGCATTTCTTGTTTCTAAATAATTTAAATCATTCATGATTTGTTTATTCGAAACTTTTGGATCGTAAACAGCAATTTTTGCCTGCTCGTTAATCAAATCATCGGCAACATAAATAGCCGCAGATTCTCTGGTGTCATTCGTGTCTTTCTTGAACGCCCAACCCAAAAAAGTAATTTTTTTATCCGAAACTGTATTGTAAAGCGTTTGTACAATGGTATTGGAGAAACGTCTTTTTTGATGATCATTCATAATGATGACTTGTTCCCAATAATCGGCCACTTGATTTAAACCATACGATTTTGCGATGTAAACCAAATTTAAAATGTCTTTTTGAAAACAAGAACCTCCAAAACCAACGGAAGCTTTTAGAAATTTCGACCCAATCCTGCTGTCCATTCCGATAGCTTTCGCTACTTCCGTGACATCAGCTCCTGTTTTTTCACAAAGTTCTGATATGGCATTGATCGAAGAAATACGTTGTGCCAAAAAAGCATTGGCGGTAAGCTTAGACAGTTCAGAAGACCAAACATTAGTAGTCAATATTTTATCTGAAGCAACCCAATTCGAATATACATCAACCAAGGCCTGAATCGCTTTTTTACCTTCCTCTGAAGCATCACCACCAATAAGGATTCTATCGGGATTTAATAAATCAGAAACCGCTGTTCCTTCCGCTAAAAATTCTGGATTGGACAAAATTTGAAACTGCACACCATTACCGGTATTGTCAAGAATACTTTTAATTGCTTCTGCGGTTCGAACCGGTAGAGTAGATTTTTCTACCACTATTTTATTGTCTTTGGCTACGCGGGCAATTTGTCGGGCACACAATTCAATATATTTCAAATCAGCCGCCATGCCTTTTCCTTTTCCATAGGTTTTAGTAGGCGTATTCACCGATATAAAAATAATCTGAGCTTCATCTATGGCTTTGTCAACAGCAGTGGAAAAAAATAAATTCCTTCCTCTCGCTTCCGCAACAATGGTATCCAATCCCGGTTCATAAATAGGAATATTGGCAGTGTCTTTATCATTCCAGGCGGCGATGCGCTCTTCATTCAAATCGACCACTGTAACTTGTATGTGTGGACATTTTTGAGCAATGACAGCCATCGTTGGACCACCAACATATCCAGCCCCAATGCAACAAATTTTTGTAATTTTCATATTCTTATTTTTTTTGCTCAATTGTACCTTTATATATTTCTGAACCTCATCTATTCAACAAGTATTATCTCATCATCCACTGCTTACCTCATACGATACCCAAACTATGAACATTCCTAACTATTCACAATCCCCTGAACACTATTTCTTGACCCTGTACGTTCCTAACTATTTGCTTTTCTCCCGCAAATTCTCCCAGTACCATTGCACCGCTGCTCGCAATCCTTCTTGCAGAGAATATTTTGGATCGTATCCAAGCAACGTTTTTGCTTTGTCAATACTGGCTAACGAATGCGGAATATCTCCTGCTCGGTTTGGACCATATTCAACAGCAACATTCTCTATTTTTGGATCATGTTCGGCTAAAAATTCTTTCAGATAATCCACCAAATTATTCAACGTATTTCTATCACCATAAGCCGTATTATAAACTGTATTGATTGCCTCCGGATTTTGGGTCAACATTGCCAACTCATTCATTTGAACGACATTATCAATATAAGTAAAATCACGGGAATAATTTCCATCCCCATTTATTTTTGGACTTTCGTGTTGCATAAACTGCATCACAAATTTCGGTATAACGGCAGCATAAGCGCCATTAGGATCCTGCTTTTTTCCAAAAACATTAAAATAACGCAGACCAATTGTTTCTAAACCATACGTCTTGCTGAAAATTTCTGCATACAACTCATTCACATACTTTGTAATAGCATACGGAGATAGCGGTTTCCCAATCACATTTTCAACCTTGGGCAAAGCTTCTGAATCCCCGTAAGTCGAGGAACTTGCAGCATATATGAAACGTTTTACTTTCTCGTCTTTTGCCGCCACCAACATATTCAAAAATCCGGAAACATTCACATCATTAGTGGTAGCCGGATCATTTATAGACCGTGGCACAGAACCTAAAGCCGCTTGATGCAAAACATAATCTACTCCTTTTACTGCAGTGGCACAATCTACCGCATTCCTAATATCTCCTTCTATCAAAGAAAAATTGGGATGATTTATAAAATCTTTTAAATTATGCCTGTGACCTGTGGCAAAATTATCTAAACAAACTACTTTATACCCTTTTAACAAAAAATAATCACAAAGATTAGAACCTATAAATCCCGCACCCCCAGTAATTAAAATCGCTTTTTGTATTTGCTCTTTCATTTCGTTTTGCTTTAAAAACTACCTGTTACTTCGTTGGTTTTTTTAATATTTTTTGCGCTACCTTTTGATAGATACTCTTCGGTTTTTCCTCTTCATAATAGCCATTCGCATACGTTCCGTACCCGTATCCATAACCGTATCCATACCCATAACCCGTTCCGTATTTTGCTTTATTTTCCAAACCGTTTAAGATAATGCTGGTGTTGTTTAACTCCCCACGTTTCACTCGATTGTTTAACAATGTAATCATGTCCTTTTTAGTAAAATTCTGTCTGACAATATACAGCGTTACATCGGAATATTGTGCCAATTCTAACGCATCAGAAACCAAACCAACAGGCGGCGTATCCAAAATAATATAATCGTACTTTTTCTTTAATTCTTCAATTAATTCTTTCATGCCCTCACTCATGATCATCTCAGCCGGATTCGGTGGAATAGGTCCTGATAGAATAACATCCAAATAAGGAATATGGGTATGATTGATAATCTCATCAACTGTTTTTTGTTTAATTAAATAATTAACCACCCCTATTTCATTGGATAAGTTAAACTCCGAAGCTAACCTAGGTTTTCTTAAATCCAACCCGATAACTACTGTTTTCTTTTCACTTAAAGCAAAAACTGTCGCAATGTTTATCGAACAAAACGTTTTCCCTTCACCACTCACCGAAGAGGTAATCATCAAAGTCTTAGCACCATCCACATTTTGCTGCTTGTATAAAAACTGAAGCGAGGAACGAATCGCTCTAAAGGATTCCGACAAAGCAGATTTAGGTTTGTCATAAACTGCTAAATTCGTATTCTCTCTATTGACTCCAACTACTCCAATCAATGGGATTTTTGTTATTTTGCTGATATCTTCTGTATTTTGAATCGAGTTATTAATAAAGAAAACGGCAAAAACAAAAATCAACGGAAACAAAATTCCCAGAAATAATGCCAAAACATAATTAACCGAAGTTTTTGGACCAATTAATCCTCCTCCAACATCTTTTGCAGGATCAATAAAATGAACGTCTGACAAGTTCGCTGCTTTCACAATATCCGCTTCGCTTCTTTTTTGAAGAAAGGTACTGTAAATATTATCGCTTAAATCATACTTCCTCTTAATCTTAATAAGCTCTTGTTGATCCTCTGGAAGTTGTTTTATGGTACTTTCAGTTTCATTTATTTTACTGCTGACCATTGCTAAATCATACTGCAAAGCTGATTTGGCGGTAGCTATATTTTCTAAAAGTACATTTTTGACGGCTTCCATTTGATTGTCAAAATCTTTGAAAATCTTATCACTTTTTACAGCATAAGCCATTTCAGATCTTTGGGTAGATAACGCAATTAATTTAGAAACATTAACAACAATATTTGGATCTTCAATTCCAGCTACAGATGGTGCCGGAAGTTTAGCATAATTCACGCTGTTTTTCAGGTACGCCTTTAAAGAGTTGTAATACGCCATTTTACGATTAACCTCATCTTTTTTGACATCAAATTCTAAAATCTTTTCTGAAAATTTAGCGCCACCTTCCTCAATATCATAGATATTTTTACCTTTTCTAAAAGTTTTCAACTCATTCCCGGTTTCCTTCAATTGGGATTCCATAGTAACCAATGTGCTGTCAATAAAAGCAATTGTATTGGTTGCAAATTGATTCTTACTATCTAATTGTCTTTTGATAAGCATTTTAACAGTCGAATTCAAATACTCAACCATTCTTGCTTTATTGGTTCCTTGCATTCCTAAAGTGATTATGGAACCACCTTTATCATCTGATTGCACACTTATGCCTTTGTATCCGGATACCGTTCCGTTAAAATCATTAAACTGCACAAAATACTCGTTCCCTTTATAAAAACCAGGGGTATCATTTATTTGTAATTTCCAATTCAAAAAAGGTAACGAGACTTGCTGCCCTACTTTATATTTTTTAACAAATTCACCGGTTTCAACGGCGGTGTTACTATAGGAATTATTGGAATACGTAACTATTGAAACGTTTGGATTCTCAAATGGAATTCTGATTTCATATTCACTTTCACTTAAAAACTTAATTCCAATAAGTGTTCCCGCAAGTTGTCCTTTAGATTTATCAATATTTACAGTGAAAGGAACAACACCATAAGCATCGACCAAATTATATTTGCCTTGAGCCAAATAGCTAATATAATATTGTAGCTTATCTACTACCAATTCATTATGAGAACGGGATTGTAATGTTGTAGAAATAGTCTGAACCTGATCCGAAGTACCGCCCCAATTAAAAACCAAACTCGTATTTGACGTAAAAAGAGGGTTGCTTTCTTCCTTTACAGCAATAAGCGTTTCCATACCGTAGATTTTTTCTTTACGAATATTCACCTGATATGCAACAGTAAAAGTGATTAGCAAACTGAGTAAAAACCACTTCCAGTAACTTCCGATTTTTATTAAAAACCCTTTAAAGTCAAAGCTGACTTGATTTTCAAAAATCGAAAAATCTTTTATATCTAACATATTTTAATCGCGGTTTTTAATTTTTTAATAGTAAGAAAGTCGTTGTGGCTAAAGAAAGCAAAGTAATAATAGTTCCCAGCGATTCTATACCCGTTTTTCCGGTCCCCCAAGTTTTCTGTTTGAGAGGCTTTATATAAACATAATCATTAGGCTGCAAGTAAAAATAAGGCGATTTCATCACATTTATATCGGTAAGATCTAAATCATGCATTTCAACTCCAGTTGGTGTTTTTCGCATGATTGTCACTGCTTTTCTGTCTCCGGTTATGGTGATATCTCCAGCATTAGCAATAGCTTCCATAATATTTACGTGTTCCTGAAATAATGTTTTTGTCCCTGGACCGCCTATTTCCCCATTGATTGTATATCGAAAACCCGCCAATTTAACAGTCACAAAAATATTCGCTTCCTTATTAAAATACTCCGCTAATAATTGCTTTTCTAATCGTATTCTGACTTCATCCAGCGTGTATCCAATTACATTCAAATCTCCCAAAACAGGAACTCTTATATTCCCGTGATCGTCCACAGTAAACCCATCAAAATACAATCCCGACTCAGATTTTCCTGCTGCAGCACCTTCATTGGAAGGACTAAATATAGCGACTAATTTTGGATCTATCGCTTTTATAGTAATACTCAAAACGTCATTAATTTGCAATCTATACGGCTTTGTTTCTATAGCTGCAATTGTAGCTTCCGCTTGTGAGCTATCTTTTTTCTGAAGATAAATTAAATCTTTGGTAGGTATACAAGATGAAAGCAACACACTAATAACTAACAACAAATAGAGTACGAATTTGCTCATTTTCAATATTTTTTAAGCGACAAATATAGCTTTTCATTTACGATTTAAAAAGCATCGCTATTCTTTAAATGGATTAATTATTTTTGAAAGACTTTTCAAATGCAACTCTTTGTAAAATACTCCTTCCCAAAGTAACTTCATCCGCATATTCCAGTTCATCGCCTACCGAAATTCCTCTGGCGATTGTTGATATTATTATTTCACAATCGGCAATTTGTTTGTAAATATAAAAATTAGTCGTATCACCTTCCATCGTGGAACTTAAAGCAAAAATAATCTCGTTTACACTTCCTGATTTTACTTTTTCGACCAAAGTTGTAATATTCAACTGACTGGGACCAACGCCGTCAATGGGCGAAATTTTACCTCCCAAAACATGGTAAATACCCCTAAACTGACCTGTATTTTCGATTGCCATAACATCGCGAATATCCTCCACAATGCAAATAATTTGATGATTTCTGGTTTTGTTAGCGCAAATTTCGCACATCATGCTATCCGAAATATTATGACAACTGCTACAATACTTAATATTTTCACGCATAGCAATCAAGGCTTGCGACAGAAATCCTGTTTGCTCTTTGGGTTGTTTTAATAAATGCAGCACCAATCGCAGCGCAGTTCTTTTGCCAATTCCTGGCAGCTGAGACATTTCGTTAACTGCTTTTTCTATTAATTTTGAAGAAAATTCCATAAAAACAAAAGTAGTTAATTTGTCCCAATCGTTAGGGATAGATATTTTGAAAATTTGAGGATTATTTATGTAATTTGGTCAAATACAATATTCATATAATATGACTCCATTCGCTATTCTGTCGCTAATTGTAATCTACTTCGGAATTCTTTTTTTGATTTCGCATTTTGTAAGCAGAAAAGACAGCGGAAATGATGCTTTTTTTAAAGCCAATAAAAATTCAAAATGGTATTTAGTTGCTTTTGGAATGATTGGAACGGCGCTTTCGGGAGTGACTTTTATTTCGGTTCCAGGAGAAGTAGGTTCTCCAAATGGGGAGCAATTCAAATATTTTCAATTTGTTCTGGGCAATGCGATTGGTTTCGTCATTATTGCAAAAGTATTGCTGCCGTTGTATTATCGGATGAATTTAACTTCCATTTACGGTTACATCGAGCACCGATTAGGAGTGTATTCTTATAAAACAGCCGCAACCATTTTCCTGATTAGCAGAACCATTGGATCTGCCTTTAGATTGTATCTTGTTGTTATTGTTTTGCAACGCTTTGTTTTTGACTTTTACGGAATCCCATTTGCAGTTACGGTATTAATTTCGCTGGCTTTGATATTTGCTTACACGTATCGAGGCGGATTGAAAACGATTATAATTACCGATACTTTACAAACCTTTTTCTTAGTTTCATCTGTTTTTTTGACGATTTTCTTTATTTGCAGAAGTTTGAATTTGAATGTTTTCGAAGCTTTTGAAGCAGTAAAAAACAGCAATTATTCTAAGGTTTTCTTCTTTGAAGATTTTGTATCCAGTAAATTTCATTTTGTAAAACAAATTCTGGGAGGAATCTTTGTAACCATTGCCATGGTGGGCTTGGATCAGGATTTAATGCAGAAAAACCTGAGTTGCAAAAACATTGGCGAAGCCCAAAAAAACATGTTTACGTTCACCGTAATATTTGTAGGTATCAATCTCTTTTTCCTCAGCGTAGGTGCTTTACTTTATATTTATGCAGCTAAAAACGGAATAGAAGTTCCAACTGATTTAGTTACCGGAAAACCCAGAACCGATTTACTTTTCCCCGAAATTGCCTTTAACCATTTGACACTGATTCCGTCCGTAATTTTCTTGTTGGGATTAACAGCAGCCACATTTGCAACAACGGATTCTGCATTAACAGCATTAACAACTTCGTTTTGTGTTGATTTTTTAGGAATGGATAAAACAGAAAATCTAAACAAGCCTAACGTAGTTCGAAACAGGCATCTTGTACATATTGCCTTTTCGTTTTTAATGTTTCTGGTGATTATTTTCTTTAATGCTATTAATGACAGCTCTGTAGTAGGAATGATTTTTAGGGTTGCGTCCTATACGTATGGTCCGCTTTTGGGATTGTATTGTTTTGGATTGTTTGTAAAATCAAAAACCGTCAAAGACAAATTTGTTCCTTTTATTTGCTTATTGTCTCCTGCTGTAACTTACTTTATCAGCGAAAATTCGAAGACTATATTTGGAGGATATGTTTTCGATAACGAATTGATTATCGTAAACGGACTAATCACTTTTATTGGATTGTTGTTGATTAGCAAGGATGCCACTTCTGAAACACGATTCTAGTTTTTAGCCCAGATGGCAGCGGCATCCTTTTCTTGTCACGTTTTTTTTTAAACGGGACAAGAAAAGATATAGCGAACAGCTGGAAATAGCTCCTAAAAAATTTAATACTGATTGGTAGCTAACAAAACTAACGTACAAGCTACTTCTACTTTAATATCATTTAGTTTCAACAATTGGTAAAATTCCGGATTCTCAGTTCCCGGATTGAAAATAACACGTTTAGGTTTAGCCTCAACGATATAATTGTAATAATCGCGCTGACGTGTAGGGTTTAAATATAGGGTAACTGTATCGATATTTTTTAATGGAATGGCTTTAGTCTGGATTTTCACACCAGCAACTTCGCCTGCATTTTGGCCTAATGCAAGAACGGAATGCCCTTTTTCTATTAACATATTCACGGCTTTGAAGGCGTAGCGTTCTGGTTTAGTCGTCGCTCCAAGAACCAATGTTTTTTTATTCTTCATGATCTTCTCTAATTGTATTTGGTAAAAGTAATCAAAAAGGTTTATCCGTTTAGTAATTTTAAGGTTTAGTTGTAGCAGCAATAAAAAACATTCCCCTAACATTAAAAAACAAAAAAAGAGTATTTTTACACCCTTAAAAATAAAATATGGATCTTTTTATTTACCTGTTTGTTGCCCTCTTTTCTGTTTTAAACCCTATTGGTACCGTTCCTATTTTTGTGGGACTTACACAACATGACACTAAAAAAGAGCGTTCCCGAATTTCTTTGTGGACAGCAATAAATGTATTTATCATTCTTATCGTCTCGTTTTTTATCGGGCAATATGTATTGCTTTTTTTTGGAATCAGTATTGATGCGCTCCGAATAGCGGGTGGAATTATTATTGTAAGTTCTGGTTTTTCTTTACTTTCGGGAAAATTTACTAAGAAACGAGGTATTAACAAAAAAGCAGAAACTGACGCGCAACAAAGAAACGACATTGCTTTGACGCCACTTGCAATCCCAATGCTTGCCGGCCCGGGCTCTATTTCTTTGCTTATTGCTTTTTATCAGGAACACAATACGACTATGGAGATAATCATCTCTTCCATTGCTATTCTTGCCATTGCTGTTACAATATTTATCATTCTTAAAAGCGCTCATTATTTAGCAAAAATACTTGGAGCATCCGGAATTGTTGCTATATCAAGAATTGTAGGTTTCATTGTAATTGCGATAGGAATACAATATATCGTAAGCGCCATTATCAATATTATAAAAGGAAATCTCTCCTAAATTAAAGCAATAAAAAAACCGCATAAGATTTAGAATCACATCCGGTTTTCTTTTTTAATTTCTTGGTAAGAAAATCTCTGCCATCATACATCTGGCGCTTCCTCCGCCACAAGCTTCGATAGTATCTAAACTTGAGCTCAAAATTTCAGTATGTTTTTCTAATTGTTCTATTTGTTGTGGAGTTAAACTTTGATGTGCAGCTGCACTCATAACCAAATATCGTTTATCATTTGCTCCATGAACTTCAAGCATATTACCCGCAAAATTATTCATTTGGACTTCGGTAATCAAAATGATTTCTTTTCCGTTTTCTTTCAGATTGTCCAGAACCATTTTTCGCTCTTTTTTATCATCAATACAATCCGAACAAATTACTGCAAAAGTTTCTCCCAAGCACATCATCACATTGGTATGATAAATCAGTTTTCGTTCTGAATCAACCGTTTGAAAAGCTTCAAAAATCACTGGTGCATAATCAAAATCCTCGCAGAATTCTATAAATAATTCCTCATCCGCTCTGGGAGATAATGCGCAATACGCTTTAGCATTGACTCTGTCCAAAAGTAAACTTCCTGTTCCTTCCAAGAAAAATCCATCTTCTTCAGCGGAAGTGTAATCTATAATATTATGAATTACGAAACCTTTTTCTTCCAATAAATCTAAAATTTCTTCGCGACGTTCGTGACGACGATTTTCAGCAAACATCGGATATAAAGCTACATCGCCATTCTCGTGAAAAGAAATCCAGTTGTTTGGGAAAATACTATCAGGAGTATCTGGTTCCAACGTATCATCAACAACAGTAACATCAACACCAACTGCTGTCAGTTTTTCGACAAAAGCATCAAATTCTTGTTGCGCTTTGGCATTTACCGTTGCCGGCAAAAGTCCGTCTAATACTTTTTGATAATAATTATTCACCACCGTTTGTTCGTTCATTCTAAACGCAACCGGGCGAATCATCAATATGGAATTTGTGGTTTGTTTCATAATTTTTTAATTTTTATTTTATTGTAGAGACGCATTGCAGTGCGTATCTACTAAATTAATCTCTTATTAAAGGTAAGGTAGAACATCGTAATAATCCTTCTTGTTTTGCGATTTCTGAATATGGAATTTCTTCCACGACAAAACCGTTTGCACGCAACCAATTGTTAAGTCGTGTAAAATTTCTTTCTGAAACGACAACATACGTATCAATAGAAAAAACATTAGAATTCATGTTATACATTTCGTCTCTGGTAATATGAAATAGGTTTTCTTTTGCAAAAAGATTCACTAAAAACAAATAATCCGCTTCTTCTCGAAATCCGTTTTTGTAGATAATCCCTTTGTCATTCCCCACCGGCTGAAAACAACAATCCAAATGCAACGCATTGTCACGAGCTTCAATTTTAGATTTTACCAAATCAAATTCTTTTACAATTTTATTTGGGAATAAATCTTTAATGTATTGAACACCTGCCATGTTTGTTCGAGCCGTAATATAATCTTTGTAGTCACTTCCTTTGTAGGTTCCAATAAAAATATAATCGTTCCACAACATCACATCACCACCTTCTATATGAACTTCCTCTGGAGGGCGCGCCACTTTTTTGGGATTAATTTGGTCAATTATATATTGGATAGCATCTAATTCTCTTTCTCTATCCGGCAAAATATTCGATTTAACAAAAGTGTCATCAATCACAAAACCAATATCTCTTGTAAATATCTGATTATAATTTTTAATCATTTCGGGACGATAAACGGTCACATTATACTTTTTTAATACGGTATTAAATGCTTCCATTTCATTCACCATGTCATGCTCCTGAGGATAGGTTCCTGCTAAAATATGTTCTAATGATTTAGGATCATACGCTTCTTCAACCGACGGCGTAAGTCCATTATTGACTGCTGAACCCAAAATTACAGCTCGGAGTTTCGAGGTTTCATTATTTATATTTAACTCTAACATGTAATTTTAGCTTTTGGCAAATATAAAAAAAGCTTCACAAATTAGTGAAGCTTTTTAAACTGATTTTATCTTTTATCTGTTGGGACAAAATCCCTCAAAGGGTGACCTGTATAGATTTGTCTTGGCCTTCCGATAGGCTCCTTATTTTCACGCATTTCTTTCCATTGTGCTATCCAACCCGGTAAACGACCAATGGCGAACATTACTGTAAACATATCGGTAGGAATTCCTAAAGCTCTATAAATAATTCCAGAATAGAAATCTACGTTAGGATATAAGTTTCTTGACTTAAAATATTCATCTTCTAAAGCTGCTTCTTCTAATTTTTTAGCAATTGCAAGAATTGGATCATCAACTCCTAAAGTTGCCAAAACTTCATTAGCTGCTTTTTTGATGATTTTTGCTCTTGGATCAAAATTCTTGTAGACTCTGTGACCAAATCCCATCAATCTAAAAGGATCATTTTTATCTTTGGCTTTAGCCATGTATTTATCAGCATCCCCACCATTTCTGTGGATTTCTTCTAACATTTCAAGAACTGCTTGATTTGCTCCTCCATGTAGTGGTCCCCAAAGTGCAGAAACTCCAGCAGATATTGAAGCAAATAATCCTGCGTGCGAAGAACCTACCATTCTAACTGTAGAAGTTGAACAGTTTTGCTCATGATCTCCGTGAAGAATAAACAATTTATCCAATGCATCTATAACGACAGGATTTGCAGTATAAGGTTGTGTAGGTAATTCAAACATTAAACGCATGAAGTTTTCTACATATCCTTTTGTATTATCGTAATAATTCAAAGGATAACCCATGCTTTTTCTATACGTCCAAGTTGCAATAACAAGGAATTTACCCATAGTTTTACACACTGCCTCGTACATTTCTTTCTCATTATCAACATTTACCGATTTAGGGTTGAATGCTGTTAGGGCACTTGTCAAAGCTGCTAAAACGCCCATTGGATGCGCTGTCTTAGGAAAACCATCAATGATGCTTTTCATTTCTTCATTGACCAATGTATATTTTCTGATATCCGTTTCAAATTGCGCTAACTGCTTAACAGTTGGCAATTCTCCAAATATTAAAAGGTAAGATACTTCCAGAAAATCTGCTTTGTCTGCTAAATCTTCAATCGAATATCCTCTGTAACGAAGAATTCCTAATTCTCCATCTAAAAAAGTGATGTCACTTTTACAAGAGCCTGAATTTTTATACCCAGGATCCAATGTTATTATACCGGATAGATCACGTAATTTGTTAATATCGATGGCAACTTCATTTTCACTTCCTACAATTATAGGCAGTTCAATTTTCTTTCCATCAATTTCTAATGTTGCTGTTTTTGACATAATATAATTGAAAATAAACTTTTAAAATAATAATTTCTCAAATCTAAGGAATTAAACACTAATTAAAAAGAGAATAACACAATGAAATTGTTAAATATTACAAAAAAAAGCCACTCACACAAGGCGAATGGCTTTATATAAAAATATCGTAAGAATTTATTTTATTTTAAAAGCAGCCTTACCAGGGAAATACGCTGAATCCCCTAATTCCTCTTCAATTCTCAATAATTGATTGTATTTAGCCATACGATCAGAACGAGAAGCGGAACCTGTTTTAATTTGACCACAGTTCAAAGCTACTGCTAAATCTGCAATTGTGTTGTCTTCTGTCTCTCCAGAACGGTGTGACATTACTGAAGTATAACCTGCATTTTTAGCCATATTAACTGCTGCAATAGTTTCAGTCAAAGTTCCAATTTGGTTTACTTTAATAAGAATTGAATTCGCAATTCCTTTTTCGATACCAGTAGACAAACGCTCCACATTAGTAACAAATAAGTCATCCCCAACTAATTGCACTTTATCCCCAATTCTTTCCGTTAGCAATTTCCATCCATCCCAGTCATTCTCATCCATTCCATCTTCAATAGAAATGATAGGATATTTAGTTGCTAATTGCGTTAAATACTCCACTTGCTCTTCAGAAGATCTAATTTTACCTGTTTCTCCTTCAAATTTAGTGTAATCGTATTTTCCATTAACATAAAATTCTGCAGCAGCACAATCTAAAGCAATCATGATTTCGTCTCCAAAAGTATATCCAGCAGTTTCAACCGCTTTTTTGATAGTATCCAAAGCATCTTCCGTTCCTCCAGCAAGATTTGGCGCAAAACCTCCTTCGTCACCCACAGCAGTAGAAAGACCTCTGTCGTGTAATACTTTTTTCAAGCTATGAAAAATTTCAGTTCCCATTTGCATTGCATGTGAAAACGAAGTTGCTTTCACAGGAAAAATCATAAATTCTTGAAACGCAATAGGCGCATCAGAATGGGAACCTCCGTTTATAATATTCATCATTGGTACTGGTAATGTATTCGCCGAAACACCACCTACATATCTGTATAAAGGCAATCCCAATTCATTAGCAGCCGCTTTGGCCACAGCCAATGAAACTCCTAAAATTGCATTTGCTCCTAAGTTTGATTTATTTGGAGTACCATCTAAATCGATCATCGTTTGGTCAATCAGATTTTGTTCGAAAACAGAAACTCCAACAAGTTCTTCAGAAATAATGGTATTCACATTTTTCACTGCATTCAAAACTCCTTTTCCAAGAAATGCTTTTCCTCCATCACGTAATTCTACTGCTTCATGTTCACCGGTTGATGCACCAGATGGTACTGCGGCTCTTCCTAAAACTCCATTGTCTGTAATTACATCTACCTCAATTGTAGGATTTCCTCTTGAATCAAAAATTTGTCTTGCGTGAATTTTGATAATTATACTCATAATACTAAAATTTTTAAATTTTAAAATACAAATATATTCTATCTTTTGGAATCATTTTATGAAAATAATGAATGTTATTAACGAAAACGTTATAATTTTTTTATAAACAAAACATTTCTGCTTTTTTTAGAATTTATTTTTACATAATCTGTTATCTTTTCTTTTTCATTGAAATAAAATCGCAAAAGCGACAATCCATGCAATTTAATTGAAAAATTTACCAAAAATTCATGAACAAACGAACAATTAAATAAGTAAAAAGTATATCTACTTGTTTATTAGCAGTTTATTTAAAATATTGTATTTTTTGTTTAGCTATAAATCCACTTTATTGGAATATCAATTAGATAGTATTATGCATATTCAATCCATAAAATAAAATGTAGAGGAAACTGTAAAAAACTTAAAAAATGCAATAAATTATAATGAAATTATTTCAACGCTGAATAGAACTTCCTTACCATTGGAAAATTCAGAAGATTTAAAACCATCACATAACTACATCGGAGTGGCAAAATATGTTCTTTTGCGAGAAGGCTCACATGGAACACTTGAATATTATACTTAGAGTGCAAAAATTACACAACGGCTCGTTTAAGAAAGAGGATACTCTTTTGTAGGAGTTGAAGGTGAATGGCCAGATTGCTATCGCTTGTACCAGTTTGTAAAAGGATATTTAGATTCCGGAAAAGACATTCGTAACGTTATGAATGAATTGAAAAGCTAGCCAGCTTAAATGTGGACTAATTGGGAAGTAGCATCTTTTATCGATTGGCCGAAGAGCTACAATGAAAATTTATCCACCAATAAAAGAATTGGGTTTTACGGTTTAGATGTTTATAGTTGCAGAGAGTATATAAAAATTATAATGCAGTATTTAGAGAAAAATGATCCAAAAGCACTTGCTGTAGCAAAAAAGAAATGGAATGCTTTAAGCCTTTTGGAAAACATGAAGGACAATCGTATGCTAAGGCATCCTCTTTTGTTCCGGAATTATGTGAAAAAGAAATCCTAAACATGCTGAAAGTAATCGTAAAAAACATCCCCAACTACAACCACGATGTAGAAAATACTTTAAGCACAGAATAAAACGCATACATTACCAGAAATGCAAAAAAATATTATCGAGCAGTGATCAAAAGAGGATAGGATTCTTGGAATTTTCGTGACGAACATGTAGATTCAATCATTGATCCTCTAATGAAATTTTACGAAAAAGATTTAAAAAATTATAGTTTGTGAACACAACACGCAGACTGGTGATGCACGAACTACAGATTATGGCATCTGAGGGACGGGTCAATGTGGGACAACTATAAGAGAACAACAATCAGCCATCGGAGTTGTTGCAGGAGGATTTGGATTATATCAGGGAAGTATAGTTGCCAGAGGAGAATGGGGCAATTAGATGGGCAAATAAAAGCTCCAGAGCTATCGATGGAAGCTGGGAACATGCCTTTAACGTAGCTAATAACGGCCAAAACAGATTATTATTGATGAATAAAGTAATGGAAAAAAATTTCTTTTTTCAACAATAAACCAACGTGCAATGGGCGTGGTTTACAATCCAGAACACGGAAGATATGTAAATTATGTTCCCTCCATACTTCCAGAGAGAAATGATGCATTCATTTTTATATATGAAACAAATGAACTACATTCCATAAATATTGGTTTAATGGAAATCAAATATCTGAAACCAATCCTTCCGGTATGTAAATTAAAAAACAAAAAAAAGAGTTTGACAGTTAATTAAGTCAAACTCTTTTTTAATACATCTGTATCGAAAATATTCGATTATTATCCTTTTATATTTTCAATAAACTGATCGAATAAATAAGAGGAATCATGTGGCCCAGGACTTGCTTCAGGATGGTATTGCACAGAGAAACAATTTTTGTTTTTCACTCGCATTCCCGCTACAGTTCCATCGTTTAAATGAAGATGTGTAATCTCTAAATCAGGATGATTATCAAGCTCTTCTTTATTTACAGCAAAACCATGATTTTGCGAAGTGATTTCTCCTTTTCCAGTAATCAAATTTTTCACGGGGTGATTTATCCCTCTATGACCATTGAACATTTTATAAGTTGAAATTCCATTTGCCAAACCAATTACTTGGTGTCCAAGACAAATTCCGAATAAAGGTTTATTATTTTTCAAAATCTCTTTAGCCACTTGAATAGCTCCAGAAAGAGGTTCAGGATCACCAGGGCCATTTGACAAGAAATAACCATCCGGATTAAATTCAGCTAAATCTTGATATGATGAATTATAAGGAAATACTTTGATGTAGCAATCTCTTTTAGCAAGGTTGCGAAGAATATTTGTTTTAATTCCTAAGTCAAGAGCGGAGATTTTATAGGTTGCATTTTCATCTCCAAAAAAGTAAGGTTCTGTTGTAGAAACTTTAGAAGCTAATTCTAAACCTTTCATATCAGGAACTTTTGCCAAAGCCATTTTAAGTTCTTCTAGTGAAGTTTCATCTGTACAGATTACGGCATTCATAGCACCATTGTCACGGATATAGCTCACCAAAGCACGTGTATCTACATCAGATATACAGATAAGATTTTGTTTAATAAAATAATCCTCTAAACTTCCTGAAGCATCTACACGAGAATAATTGAAGCTAAAGTTTTTACAAACTAAACCAGCAATTTTTATGCTTTGCGACTCAACTTCAGCATCATTTACGCCATAATTTCCAATATGCGCATTCGTAGCAACCATTAGTTGACCAAAGTAAGATGGATCTGTAAATATTTCTTGGTAACCTGTCATTCCTGTATTAAAACAAACTTCTCCAAAAGTAGTTCCGCTAATTCCAATAGATTTTCCGTGGAATATGGTTCCGTCACTTAATAAAAGGATTGCTTTTTGTCGTGTTGTATATTTCATTCTTTGATTTCTATTAATTTTTTAATAGTCTCATGCAACTCGAGCAAACTTGTTTCATGAGTAGTTAAATATTTTGCAAATTTAATTCTTTAAAACAGCGAATGCAATGTTTTATAAAAATTTATGTTTTTTAAGTTTTCTTAGGTACCGAAAAAGTTTTAAAATAGCCCCGATTAAAGTGGAAATCCTTTTTCTTTTTTCTTTAAAAAAGAAAAAGATTGCAACGGAAAGCGGGAGGACTAGTTTTAAAAAACTCTAAATATCGTGCTTCGAAACACATCAAAAAAAAAGGATAAACTACAAATAGCTTATCCTTGATTTTATTGAATGATTATTTTCATAATTACTCAGCAGTCTCTGTAGTTGTTTCAGTTTCGGCAGCTGTTGCTTCAGTAGCATCATCTTTCTTAGCTTTACCACCACGACGGCTTTTTGCTTTTTTAACTTCTTTTTTACCACCATTGTAAAGCTCATTGAAATCTACCAATTCGATCATTGCCATATCAGCATTATCTCCTAAACGATTTCCAACTTTAATGATACGAGTGTATCCACCTGGACGGTCTCCTACTTTGGCAGCTACGTCTCTGAACAAGTCAGTTACAGCATATTTGCTACGTAAGTAAGCAAAAACGATACGACGATTGTGAGTCGTATCCGCTTTAGATTTTGTTATAAGCGGCTCAACAAATTGTTTAAGCGCTTTTGCTTTAGCGACAGTGGTGTTAATACGTTTGTGCTCGATAAGAGAACAAGCCATATTAGCTAACATAGATTTTCTATGCGCAGTCTGTCTGCTTAAGTGATTGAATTTTTTTCCGTGTCTCATTGCTATGTAAATTTAAACCTTGCGGCTTAGATTATTCTTTATCTAGTTTATATTTTGCTAAATCCATACCGAAGTTTAAATTTTTAACTGCAACAAGTTCATCAAGTTCAGTTAAAGATTTTTTACCAAAATTACGGAATTTCATTAGGTCATTTTTATTGAACGATACTAAATCACCAAGTGTATCAACTTCAGCCGCTTTCAAACAATTTAATGCTCTAACAGAAAGATCCATATCAACAAGCTTCGTTTTAAGCAATTGTCTCATGTGTAATGATTCTTCATCATATGATTCTGTTTGTGCAATTTCGTCAGCCTCAAGTGTAATTCTTTCGTCAGAGAACAACATAAAATGGTGTATTAAAACTTTGGCAGCTTCAGTAAGAGCATCTTTTGGATTGATTGAACCATCAGTTTTGATTTCAAAAACTAATTTTTCATAATCTGTTTTTTGCTCTACACGAAAGTTTTCAATTGCATACTTTACATTTTTTACCGGAGTAAAAATGGAGTCAGTAAAAATAGTTCCAATTGCAGCATTCTGTTTTTTGTTCTCTTCAGCAGGAACATATCCTCTACCTTTTTCGATAGTTAAATCGAAATTAAGTTTGATTTTACTGTCTAAATTACAGATAACAAGTTCTGGATTCAAAACTTGGAAACCTGAAATAAATTTTTGAAAATCACCAGCTGTTAATTGATCTTTACCTGAAACAGATATAGTAACTGATTCATTATCGATATCTTCAATTTGACGTTTGAAACGTACTTGTTTAAGATTAAGGATAATTTCGGTAACGTCTTCAACAACTCCTGGAATAGTAGAAAATTCATGATCTACACCTTCAATGCGAACAGATGTAATTGCATAACCTTCTAATGCTGAAAGCAAAACTCTTCTAAGTGCATTACCAACGGTCAATCCGTAACCAGGTTCTAAAGGTCTGAATTCAAACTTACCTTCAAAATCGGTTGAATCGATCATGATAACTTTATCGGGCTTCTGAAAATTAAATATTGCCATAAATTTCGACTAAGTCAATTATTATTTGTTGTACAACTCTACGATTAATTGTTCTTTAATGTTTTCTGGGATTTGAAGTCTCGCAGGTACAGAAACAAAAGTACCTTCTTTGACATCATTATTCCAAGTAATCCATTCATAAACATGACTTGAATTATATAAAGAACGTTCGATAGCTTCTAAAGACTTAGATTTTTCACGAACTGCAACTTTATCACCAGGTTTAAGGTGGTAAGAAGCAATATTTACAACATCACCGTTGACAGTGATGTGTCTGTGAGAAACAAGCTGTCTAGCGCCTCTTCTAGAAGGAGCAATACCCATTCTAAAAACAACGTTATCTAATCTTGCTTCACATAATTGTAAAAGAACTTCACCAGTAACACCTTTAGTAGCTGACGCTTTTTTGAATAAACCTCTGAATTGTTTTTCTAAAATTCCGTAAGAATATTTAGCTTTTTGTTTTTCCATTAACTGGATAGCAAATTCAGATTTTTTTCCTCTTTTTTTAGCCATCCCGTGTTGTCCGGGTGGATAATTTCTTTTTTCGAAAGCTTTATCGTCTCCGAAGATTGCTTCGCCGAATTTACGTGCGATTCTTGTACTTGGACCAGTATATCTTGCCATTTTAAATTGTTTGAGGTAGAGATTATGAATTCAGGTCTTATCCTTCGATAATCGTTATTCTACCCAGGTTATACTAAAAATATATTATTAAACTCTACGTCTTTTAGGAGGACGACATCCATTGTGAGGCATTGGAGTAACATCGATAATCTCTGTAACTTCAATTCCACCATTATGCAAAGAACGAATAGCAGACTCACGTCCGTTTCCTGGTCCTTTTACATAAACTTTTACTTTTTTAAGTCCAGCCTCAAGAGCTACTTTGCTACAATCTTCTGCTGCCATTTGGGCTGCGTATGGAGTGTTCTTTTTAGAACCTCTAAAACCCATCTTACCAGCTGACGACCAAGAAATAACTTCACCTTTTTTGTTTGTCAAAGAAATGATGATGTTATTGAAGGTAGCAGAAATATGAGCCTCTCCCGTTGATTCAACGATAACTTTACGTTTTTTTGCAGTTGCTTTAGCCATATTACTTATTATTTAGTTGCTTTTTTCTTGTTGGCAACAGTTTTTCTTTTACCTTTTCTTGTTCTAGAGTTGTTTTTAGTTCTTTGTCCTCTTAAAGGAAGACCAGTTCTATGACGGATACCTCTATAACATCCAATATCCATTAAACGTTTGATGTTTAAAGAAACTTCAGAACGTAATTCTCCTTCAATTTTAAAAGTCGATACCGCTTCACGAATTGCTCCGATCTCGTCATCATTCCAATCTTGAACTTTTTTATCTTGGCTAACTTGAGCTTTTTCTAAAATCTCAACAGCTCTACTTTTTCCTAATCCAAAGATGTAGGTAAGTGCTATAACACCTCTCTTATTTTTTGGGATATCTACCCCTGCTATTCTTGCCATAATTATCCTTGTCTTTGTTTAAATCTAGGATTCTTTTTGTTTATTACGTACAATCTCCCTTTTCTTCGCACAATCTTGCACTCGGGACTTCTCTTTTTTACTGAAGCTCTAACTTTCATTTTGAATATCCTTTAATATCTATAAGTAATTCTTGCTTTTGACAAATCGTAAGGGCTCATTTCTAGTTTCACTTTATCACCAGGTAATAATTTGATGTAATGCATACGCATTTTTCCAGATATGTGGGCGATTACAATATGTCCATTTTCTAATTCTACACGGAACATCGCATTTGATAATGCCTCAATGATTGATCCGTCTTGTTCTATTGCTGATTGTTTTGCCATAAAGTTAAGCTACTGCTTTTCTATTTTTACCACTTTTCATTAAACCGTCATAATGTCTGTTCAACAAATATGAATTGATTTGCTGCATTGTGTCTATGGCAACTCCAACCATAATTATTAATGAAGTACCTCCAAAAAACATTGCCCAAGATTGTTGAACATCCATAACACTTACAATTATTGCCGGGAACACAGCGATTAGAGCAAGAAATAAAGACCCTGGAAAAGTTATTAAAGACATCACTTTGTCAAGATAATCAGATGTTTCAACTCCTGGTCTGATACCTGGAATAAACCCACCGCTTCTCTTTAAATCATCAGACATCTTGTTAGTAGGAACAGTAATGGCAGTGTAAAAGAAAGTAAACACAATTATTAAAGTTGCAAATACAAAATTATACCAAAAACCAAACATATTGCTAAAAGCGCCAACGACAGACTGTGATGCATCAGATTTAGACAACCCAGCTAAAGCAGCTGGTATAAACATAATTGCTTGTGCAAATATTATTGGCATAACCCCTGAAGCGTTAAGCTTTAAAGGAATCCATTGTCTATTGCCATTCAACATGTCTTGTTCGAAATCACCTGAAGTAGTACGACGAGCATATTGTACAGGAATTCTTCTGACCGCCATTACTAAAAGTACGCAACAAATAATAACCAATAACCAGATGATGATTTCGATAACCAACAACATTGGACCACCATTATTATTGGTAACCCTTGTTGTAAACTCTTGAATAAAGGCTTGAGGAAATCTAGCCAATATACCAACCATAATTAACAATGATATACCATTTCCTATTCCTTTATCTGTAATTTTTTCACCTAACCACATGGCAAAAATTGTACCTGTAACTAAGATAACTACCGAGGAAAATAAGAATTCAAAAGAATTGAATCCTAATAAGAATGCATTACTAGGTAATGTTCTATATAAATTGTAGATGTAAGTTGGACCTTGAACTAAAGTAATCCCTATTGTCAACCAACGAGTAATTTGATTAATCTTTTTTCTACCACTCTCTCCATCACTTTGAAGTTTTTGCAAATAAGGAATCGCAATTCCCATCAACTGAACTACAATAGAAGCAGAAATATAAGGCATAATACCTAAGGCAAAAACGGAAGCTTGCGAAAAAGCGCCTCCAGTAAACATGTCAAGAATTGAACCAATCCCTTCTTTAGTTTGCCCAGCTAAATTACCTAATTGAGTAGCATCAATACCTGGCAGGGTCACTTGTGCCCCAAAACGATAAACCAAAAGTAAACCTAATGTTATTAAGATTCTATTTTTCAGTTCTTCGATTTTCCAAACATTACTTATTGATTCAATAAATTTCTTCATCTTAATTGAAAAATTACATTGTTACTGCTTCTCCACCAGCAGCTTCAATAGCAGCTTTTGCAGTAGCAGTAAATTTGTGAGCGGTTACTTTTAATTTTGCTGTCAATTCACCTCTACCTAAAATCTTAACGATCTCATTTTTAGTAGCTAAACGATTAGCAACATAAACTGTCATATCAACAGTATCTTTAATAACACCATTATCAACTAAAAGTTGAAGTGTATCAAGATTTACACCTTCGTAATCTTTACGATTGATGTTTGTAAAACCAAACTTAGGCACACGTCTTTGAAGAGGCATCTGCCCACCTTCAAAACCAATCTTTTTAGAATAACCAGAACGAGATTTTGCTCCTTTGTGACCTCTTGCAGAAGTACCACCTTTTCCAGAACCTTCTCCTCTACCTAATCTTTTATTTTGATTGTGCGTAGAACCTTCAGCAGGTTGTAAGTTACTTAAATTCATAACAGTATTTGTTATTTAGCTTCTTCAACAGAAACTAAGTGTTTAACTTTATTTATCATCCCAAGGATTGTAGGGTTTGAATCATGCTCTACAATTTGTCCCATTTTACGTAGACCTAAAGCTTCTAATCCTCTCTTTTGAGTAAGAGGACAGTTGATTTTGCTTCTAACTTGTTTTACTAATAATTTAGCCATAATTTCCTTGAATTAACCTTTAAAAACTTTTTCTAAAGAAACACCCCTTTGTTTTGCAACAGTATAAGCACTTCTCATTTGTAATAAAGCATCAAAAGTTGCTTTCACTACGTTGTGAGGATTTGAAGATCCTTGAGATTTAGATAATACATCATGAATTCCAACTGATTCAAGAACTGAACGAACAGCTCCACCAGCAATAACTCCTGTACCATGAGAGGCAGGAATTAAGAATACACGTGCACCACCAAATTTACCTTTTTGTTCGTGAGGAACTGATTGACCATTCAAAGGAATTTTTACTAAATTTTTCTTAGCATCTTCCACTGCTTTCGCAATTGCTTCAGAAACATCTTTAGATTTTCCTAATCCGTGTCCAACCACTCCGTTTTCATCACCTACAACTACAATAGCAGAAAAACCGAAAGCTCTACCACCCTTTGTAACCTTAGTAACACGATTAACACTTACCAAACGATCTTTTAATTCAAGACCACTCGGTTTTACTAACTCTACATTCTTGTATTTACTATTAGACATACTATATTAGAATTTAAGTCCAGCCGCTCTTGCGCCTTCCGCTAATGATTTAATACGTCCGTGATATAAATAACCTCCTCTATCGAAAGTTACTACGTCTATCCCAGCTTTTAAAGCTTTTTCAGCAACTAGTTTTCCAACTGCTGTAGCAACTTCAATGTTCGTACCGTTACCTATTTCTTTTTCTCTTGAAGAAGCCGCCAACAATGTAACTCCGTTTACGTCATCAATAAGTTGAGCATAAATTTCTTTGTTACTTCTAAACACAGATAGTCTTGGATTAGTAGCAGTACCACTAATTGTTTTTCTAATTCTGAATCTAATTCGTTGTCTTCTTTCAGGTTTTGTTAATGACATAATCTTATTTTTTAAGCTGATTTACCTGCTTTTCTTCTTAATACTTCACCTACAAATTTAACACCTTTTCCTTTGTACGGCTCAGGCTTACGGAAACCTCTGATTTTCGCAGCTACCTGACCTAAAAGTTGTTTGTCAAATGATGTTAACTTAACGATCGGGTTTTTACCTTTTTCAGATATAGTTTCTAAAGTTACTTCTGGAGCAATTTCTAAGACTATATTGTGAGAGTAACCAAGTGCTAAATCTAACTTTTGTCCTTGATTTGAAGCTCTATAACCAACTCCTACCAATTCTAATGACTTAGTAAAACCATCTGTTACACCGATAATCATGTTATTGATTAAAGATCTGTACAAACCGTGTTTTGCTCTTTGGTCTTTGTGATCAGAAGACCTATCTACTTGAACTAGATCCCCTTCAACTGTTACAGTTACGTCCGAAAACTCCTGAGTTAGTTGACCATTTTTTCCTTTTACCGTAATAATACCATTAGCAACTGAAACAGTTACTCCTGCTGGTATTGTTACTGGGCTTTTACCTATTCTTGACATCTTATATAGTCTTTAAAATTAGTATACGTAACAAATTACTTCGCCACCAACATTCAATTGTTTAGCTTTCTTTCCAGTCATTAAACCTTTAGAAGTAGAAACAATAGCAATTCCTAATCCGTTAAGGATTCTAGGAATACTTGAAGAACTTGAATATTTACGTAAACCTGGTTTACTAATTCTTTGGATATCTTTAATTACTGACTCTTTAGTATCTTTATCATACTTCAAAGCGATTTTGATTGAACCCTGAACAGCGTTGTCTTCAAATTTGTAACTCAAGATATAACCTTGATCAAATAAGATCTTAGTTATTTCTTTTTTTAGATTAGATGCAGGAATTTCGACAACTTTGTGGTTTGCAGCCACAGCGTTACGAACTCTTGTCAAATAATCTGCAATAGGATCTGTATACATATGTATTAATTTGCGGTTTTGGTTTTCAACAAACGATTTGCCGAACCTAAAACCAATTTATAAATGTTTATGATACAGACAAAACATACGTTAAGTCTGTATCAGGACGCAATAAATTACGTCTTACCAAGATGCCTTTTTAACGCCAGGTATTAATCCGTTATTTGCCATTTCACGAAATGTAACACGTGAAAGACCGAATTGACGCATATACCCTCTTGGTCTACCTGTTAATTTACAACGATTGTGCAAACGAACTGGCGAAGCATTTTTTGGTAACTTTTGCAAACCTACGAAATCTCCAGCTTCTAACAAAGCTTTTCTTTTCTCAGCATACTTAGCTACTGTTTTTTCTCTCTTAACCTCGCGGGCTTTCATTGATTCTTTAGCCATGTCTTAATTCTTTTTAAAAGGTAATCCTAATTCTGTTAATAGAGACTTTGCTTCTTTATCTGTTTTTGCACTAGTTACAAAAGAAATATCCATTCCTGAAATTTTGTTTACTTTATCAATATCAATTTCTGGGAAAATGATTTGTTCCAAAACTCCAAGATTATAATTTCCTCTTCCGTCAAAACCAGTAGCTTTAATGCCACCGAAATCTCTTACACGTGGTAAAGCTGAAGTAATAAGTCTGTCTAAAAACTCATACATTCTTTCTCCACGCAACGTAACTTTTGCTCCAATCGGCATCCCTTTTCTCAATTTAAATGACGCAACGTCTTTCTTTGAAATAGTAGATACTGCTTTCTGTCCAGTGATCTTTGTTAACTCATCAACTGCATAGTCAATAAGTTTTTTATCGGATACAGCTGCACCAACTCCTTTACTCAAAACGATTTTTTCCAATTTTGGAACTTGCATTACGTTTACGTATCCGAATTCCTCTTTAAGAGCAGCAATTACTCTGCTCTTATATTCTTCTTTTAGTCTAGGTATATATGCCATTACTATAGTACTTGATTAGATTTTTTTGAAAATCTTACTTTCTTATCTCCTTCTACTCTAATACCTACTCTGGTTGTTTCCTTAGTTTTAGGATCAATTAAAGAAATATTAGATATTTGTATCGAAGCTTCTTTCTTTACGATACCACCCTGAGGGCTTTTTGCACTAGGTTTCGTATGTTTTGAAACCATGTTTACACCTTCAACAATCGCTTTGTTCTTCTCACGGTAAACACGAACAACTTTACCTTCAGCACCTTTATGGTCTCCAGCAATTACTCTTACAATGTCACCTGATTTTATTTTTAGCTTTATCATCTTAAAAACGAATTAAAGCACTTCTGGTGCTAATGATACAATTTTCATGAATTGTTTTTCACGAAGTTCTCTTGCTACCGGACCAAAAACACGAGTTCCTCTCATTTCACCAGCAGCATTCAATAACACACATGCGTTGTCATCAAATCTAATGTATGAACCATCGGCTCTTCTTACTTCTTTTTTGGTACGTACAACAACTGCAGTTGAAACAGCTCCTTTTTTAACGCTTCCGTTAGGAGCAGTATCTTTGATAGAAACTACAATCTTGTCACCAACAGAGGCATACCTTCTTTTAGTACCTCCTAAAACACGGATAGTTAAAACTTCCTTTGCTCCAGTGTTATCTGCTACTTTTAGTCTTGATTCTTGTTGTACCATAATTATTTAGCTCTTTCTAAGATTTCAACTAACCTCCAACATTTTGTCTTACTTAAAGGACGCGTTTCGCTAATCCTTACCGTATCTCCAACGTTACAGTCGTTCTTTTCGTCGTGTGCGTGATACTTTTTAGTTTTCAACACGAACTTACCGTATAATGGGTGTTTTACTTTACGCACTTCAGCAACAACAATAGATTTATCCATTTTGTCCGAAGTAACAACACCAACTCTTTCTTTTCTTAAATTTCTTTTTTCTTCCATCTTTCAGCAGACTACAGTTATTGTCTTTTAGTAAGTTCGGTAGCTAATCTTGCAACTGTTCTTCTTACACTTCTTATTTGAAGTGGATTCTCAATTGGTGAAATAGCGTGAGCCATTTTTAGATCAGCATATGTTTTCTTAGTCTGGCTAAGCTTTTCTTGCAACTCTGCTGCAGAAAGATCTTTTATTTCTGATTGTTTCATAATATAATATAGATTATGCTTCGAAATCTCTAGCAACGACGAATTTAGTTTTTACCGGAAGCTTCTGAGCCGCAAGACGTAACGCCTCTTTTGCAACTGACAAAGGTACTCCTCCAACTTCAAACATAATTCTTCCGGGTTTAACAACGGCAGCCCAATACTCAACTGCCCCTTTACCTTTACCCATACGTACCTCAAGAGGCTTCTTAGTAATTGGTTTGTCTGGAAATATTTTGATCCATAATTGTCCTTCTCTTTTCATAAAACGAGTTGCGGCAATACGCGCAGCTTCGATTTGACGAGAGGTTAAGAACATTCCATCTTCATGTACAGATTTAATACCAAACATTCCATTAGAAAGTTCATGTCCTCTTTGAGAATTCCCTTTCATTTTACCTTTTTGTACCTTACGGTATTTTGTTCTTTTAGGCTGTAACATTTTTCTTTAGTTTAAAAATTTACTTTCGTTTACGAGCGTCTGGTTTTCCACCTTTGTTAAAAGGTTTTCTATCTCCTCTTGGAGAATCATTACCTTTACCACCAGCACCAGATTGTTTTTTGTCCATTCCAGCAAGTGGAGAAAGATCTCTCTTTCCATAAACTTCACCTTTCATGATCCATACTTTGATTCCCATTCTACCATAAGTAGTGTGAGCTTCAGCCAAAGCATAATCAATGTCAGCTCTGAAAGTTGATAGAGGAACTCTACCTTCTTTGAAACCCTCTGAACGAGCCATCTCTGCACCATTCAAACGACCAGAAATCAGGACTTTGATACCTTCTGCGTTCATACGCATAGAGGCAGCAATAGCCATTTTGATTGCACGTCTGTAAGAAATTCTGCTTTCAATTTGACGACAGATGCTTGTAGCAACTAGATACGCGTCAAGTTCAGGTCTTTTGATTTCAAAGATGTTGATTTGAACCTCTTTGTCAGTAATTTTCTTAAGTTCTTCTTTCAACTTGTCTACCTCTTGTCCACCTTTACCGATAATGATACCAGGTCTGGCAGTAGTGATAGTAACGGTTACAAGTTTCAAAGTTCTCTCAATGATTACTTTTGATACACTAGCTTTTGATAAACGAGCATGGATATACTTTCTGATTTTATAATCTTCGGCAAGCTTATCACCGTAATCATTTCCACCATACCAGTTTGAGTCCCATCCTCTGATGATACCAAGTCTATTTCCAATTGGATTTGTCTTTTGTCCCATCTTGTATTAAATTGCTTGTGTGTTATTAATAGATCCAAGCACGATTGTTACGTGATTAGAACGTTTTCTAATTCTGTGAGCACGACCCTGTGGAGCTGGACGAAGTCTTTTCAACATCATTCCACCATCTACTGTAATCGTTTTAACAAATAAACCAGCTTCTTCCATATTAGCATCAGGGTTCTTTGCTTGCCAGTTGGCAATTACAGATAAAACCAATTTCTCTAATTTTCTTGAAGCCTCTTTAGAACTAAATCTTAAGATGTTAAGTGCTCTTTCTACCTTCTGACCTCTTACTAGATCTGCTACTAAGCGCATTTTTCTAGGTGAAGTAGGGCAGTTATTTAACTTTGCAAAAGCCAATGACTTGTTAGCCTCTTTTCTTGCATCTGCTGTTTCTCTTTTACGAACTCCCATTGCTTCTTATTTTTTACCTTTATTTTTTGCTCCAGCATGACCTCTAAAAGATCTAGTTGGTGAAAATTCTCCTAATTTGTGACCTACCATGTTTTCTGTTACGTAAACTGGTACAAATTGACGACCGTTATGAACTGCGATAGTTTGCCCAACGAAGTCTGGAGTAATCATAGAAGCTCTAGACCATGTCTTTACAACTCCTTTATTTCCACCAGCGATGTTTTCTTGAACTTTCTTGTCTAACTTATAATGAACGAAAGGTCCTTTTTTTAATGAACGTGCCATATCTTATTATTTCTTTCTACGTTCTACGATATACTTGTTACTCGGGTTTTTCTTAGAACGAGTTCTATAACCTTTTGCTGGTATTCCATTTCGTGAACGTGGATGTCCACCAGAAGAACGTCCTTCACCACCACCCATTGGGTGATCGACAGGGTTCATTGCAACAGGTCTTGTTCTAGGTCTTCTTCCTAACCATCTTGTTCTACCTGCTTTCCCAGATACAACTAATTGATGGTCTGAATTAGAAACCGCTCCAATTGTAGCCGAACAAGTCAACAAGATTAATCTTGTTTCCCCAGAAGGCATTTTAATTGTAGCATATTTTCCATCTCTTGCCATTAACTGAGCAAATGTTCCAGCAGAACGAGCGATTACAGCCCCTTGTCCTGGTCTCAATTCGATACAAGAAATAACAGTTCCTAACGGAATTCTACTTAAAGGTAAAGTATTACCAATTTCAGGCTGAGATTCTGGACCAGAAACAAGTTTCTGACCTACTTTCAATCCGTTTTGAGCAATAACATACGTTTTCTCTCCATCAGCATACGCTAACAAAGCGATAAATGCAGTACGATTTGGATCATATTCGATTGATTTCACTGTAGCAGGAATTCCTTCTTTTGTACGTTTGAAATCAATAATACGATATCTCTGCTTGTGACCACCACCCGTATAACGCATGGTCATCTTTCCTTGACTATTTCTACCACCAGAGTTTTTTATCGGCGCTATCAAAGAGCGTTCCGGCTTATCAGTTGTAATGGCGTCATAACCATTCACAACTCTAAATCGCTGACCTGGGGTAATAGGTTTTAATTTTCTTACTGACATTTTATCTTAGATATTGTTGTAAAAATCAATTGTTTGTCCTTCTTGTACTTGAACAATTGCCTTTTTAATTGCATTAGTCTTTCCACTGATTAAACCACTTTTAGTGTATTTCGTAGTTCTGTCCGGTCTTACGTTCATCGTGTTAACACTCAAAATAGTTACTCCATAAGCAGCTTCAATAGCTTTCTTAATTTGCACTTTATTTGCTTTTTTGTCAACAACGAATCCGAAGCGGTTTAAAACTTCACTTTCTTTGGTTACTTTCTCCGTTACTATAGGCTTAATTATGATGCTCATATCCTATTATTTACTTAAATTTTCTTCAATTATCTCCAAAGAACTCTCTAAAAGCACTAAATTATTAGCGTTTAATATAGCGTAAGTACTTAATTCTAAGCTACTTACTACGCTAGAGCCTTTTAAATTGCGTGACGACAAATATACATTTTTATTAACATCACCCAAGACAAACAGGGATTTTTTATTTTCTAACTCTAAAGCTTTCAAAACATTAATGAAATTTTTAGTGTTTGGTGTTTCAAAATTAAAGTCTTCAAGAACGATAATGTTCGACTCTTTTGCTTTAATTGAGAAAGCAGATTTTCTAGCCAAACGTTTCAAGCTTTTATTCAATTTAAATGAATAACTTCTTGGCCTTGGTCCGAAAACTGTTCCACCACCTTTAAACAATGGATTCTTTGCACTACCCGCACGAGCAGTACCAGTTCCTTTTTGTTTTTTAATCTTACGTGTACTTCCCGCTACTTCAGCTCTTTCTTTTGCTTTGTGCGTTCCTTGTCTTTGATTAGCAAGATATTGCTTAACATCAAGGTATACTGCGTGATTGTTTGGTTCTATACCAAATACTGAATCAGAAAGTTGAACTTTTCTTCCAGTATCTTTTCCGTTGAAATCTAATACTTTTGCTTCCATTACTTCTGAATGATTACATAAGAGTTGTTATGACCAGGAATACATCCTTTTATAACAAGCAGGTTCTTTTCAGCTACTACTTTTAAAACTCTAAGGTTTTGAACTTTTACATTGTCTCCTCCCATTCTTCCCGCCATACGCATTCCTTTGAACACTCTAGATGGATAAGAAGAAGCTCCTACAGAACCTGGCGCTCTTAAACGGTTGTGTTGACCGTGAGTTGCTTGACCAACACCACCAAAACCGTGACGTTTTACAACCCCTTGAAAACCCTTACCTTTAGATACACCTTGTACATCTACAAATTCTCCTTCAGAAAAAATAGAAACATCAATAAGATCTCCTAATTTTTGCTCAGTTGCGAAATCTTGGAATTCAACGACTTTTTTCTTAGCTACAGTTCCCGCTTTTTTAAAGTGACCTAAAGCCGCTTTTGTGGAATGTTTCTCGTTTTTGTCATCGAAACCAAGTTGCAACGCTTCGTACCCGTCAACACCTTTGGTTCTGACTTGGGTAACAACACATGGTCCAGCTTCGATTACTGTACAAGGAATGTTCTTCCCGTTTTCGTCGAAAATGCTAGTCATGCCGATTTTTCTACCAATTAACCCAGACATAAATATTAATTATTAATTATTAAATATAAATATAGAACGCAGCTTTTAACCGAATCCTATTTTTTTAGTGGGTGCAAATGTATAACTTATTTACACACAAACCAAAAAAATATTCTTCGCTTAAAAACAGCGCTCTTTTCTTACTAGTAAGCTATTTAAACTTTGATCTCTACTTCAACACCGCTAGGCAATTCAAGTTTCATCAAGGCATCAATAGTTTTTGATGAAGATGAATAAATGTCAATTAATCTCTTGTATGACATTACTTCAAATTGCTCTCTCGCTTTTTTGTTAACGTGTGGAGAACGTAGCACTGTAAAAAGTTTTTTGTGCGTTGGCAATGGAATTGGTCCTGTAACAACTGCACCGGTACTTTTTACCGTTTTTACAATCTTCTCAGCAGACTTGTCTACCAACATGTGATCGTAAGATTTTAATTTTATTCTGATTTTTTGACTCATTTTCTTAAAGATTATGCGTTTCCTTTTGCTTTTTTGATAACTGCTTCCGAAATATTAGAAGGCGTTTCAGAGTAGTGTGAAAATTCCATAGTAGATGTTGCTCTACCTGATGAAAGTGTTCTTAACGTAGTAACGTATCCAAACATTTCAGATAATGGCACATCTGCCTTAATGGTTTTGGCCCCAGCTCTATCACCCATATCATTTACCTGACCTCTACGACGGTTGATATCACCTACGATATCCCCCATGTTTTCTTCAGGTGTAATCACTTCCATTTTCATGATTGGCTCTAGTATTACAGCACCAGCTGCTTTAGCTACCTCTCTATACCCCATTCTTGCTGCAAGCTCAAAAGAAAGTGCATCAGAATCTACTGGGTGGAAAGATCCATCCAATAAAGTTACTTTCAAACTATCTACTTGATATCCTGCTAAAGGACCAGTTTTCATAGCTTCTCTAAAACCTTTTTCTACAGATGGGATATATTCTTTGGGAACGTTACCACCTTTGACAGCATTAACGAACTGCAATCCCACAGGAGCTTTACCATCAACTTCATCAGCTGGCTCTAGTCTAAATACGATATCACCGAATTTACCACGACCACCAGATTGTTTCTTGTAAGTTTCTCTGTGTTGAGCAGACTTTGTAAATGCTTCTTTATATTCAACTTGAGGCTCACCTTGGTTTACTTCAACTTTGAATTCACGTCTCATTCTATCAACTAAGATATCCAAGTGAAGCTCACCCATACCCGAGATAATAGTTTGCCCTGAAGCTTCATCTGTTCTAACAGTAAATGTAGGATCCTCTTCGGCTAATTTAGCCAAAGCC
The DNA here is from genome assembly GCF_900112975.1 of Flavobacterium xueshanense. GTDB lineage: Bacteria > Bacteroidota > Bacteroidia > Flavobacteriales > Flavobacteriaceae > Flavobacterium > Flavobacterium xueshanense. The sequence goes on from NZ_FONQ01000003.1 coordinate 159,525, forward strand.
ATACCCATTTTATCTACGTCCGCTTTAGTTTTAGGCTCAATTGCAATACCAATTACCGGTGCAGGGAATTTCATACTTTCTAAGATAATTGGGTTCTTTTCATCACACAATGTATCTCCAGTTTTAATATCTTTAAATCCAACTGCCGCTCCAATATCACCCGCTTCAATATAATCAATTGGATTTTGCTTGTTAGCATGCATTTGGTAAATACGAGAAATTCTTTCTTTGTTTCCTGAACGTGTGTTCAAAACATAAGAGCCGGCATCTAAACGTCCTGAATAAGCACGGAAGAAAGCTAAACGACCTACGAATGGGTCAGTGGCAATTTTAAAAGCTAAAGCAGCGAATGGCTCTTTAACATCAGGCTTACGCAAAATTTTAGTTTGATCCTCTTCTAATAAATCAGCATCATCAGGATGAATTCCTTCGATACCATCTTTATCCATTGGAGATGGCAAGTATTTACATACGGCATCTAACATGAATTGAACTCCTTTGTTCTTAAAAGAAGAACCAGCAATCATAGGAATGATAGCCATATCCATTACAGCCGCTCTCAATGCAATATTGATTTCTTCCTCTGTTATAGAGTTTTCATCTTCCATGAATTTTTCAAGCAAAGTCTCATCATAATCAGCTACTGCTTCAATAAGAATCGATCTGTATTCTTTCACTTCTTCAAGCATGTCTTCTGGAATAGGCACAATCTCGTAAGTTGCTCCCATACCTTCTTCATCCCAAACAATAGCTTGGTTTCTTACTAAATCAACAACACCTTTGAAATCATTCTCTTCGCCAATTGGCAAAGTGATTGCAACCGCATTTGATTTCAACATATCTCTTACTTGTTGACATACCATCAAAAAGTTAGATCCTTGTCTGTCCATTTTATTAACGAATCCAATACGTGGTACTCTGTATTGATCTGCTAGTCTCCAGTTAGTTTCTGATTGTGGCTCTACACCATCAACAGCACTAAATAAGAAAACCAAGCCATCAAGTACACGCAACGAACGGTTTACTTCAACTGTAAAGTCAACGTGTCCCGGTGTATCAATAATATTAAAGTGATAAGGCAATGTTTCAGGCAAAACTTTACCTTGTGTAGTTGGAAAATTCCACTCACAAGTTGTAGCTGCAGATGTAATTGTAATACCTCTTTCTTGCTCTTGTGCCATCCAGTCCATTGTTGCAGCACCATCGTGTACTTCACCAATTTTGTGTGATTTTCCTGTATAGAATAATATACGCTCCGTTGTCGTTGTTTTACCAGCATCAATGTGAGCAGCAATTCCTATGTTTCTTGTATATTTAAGATCTCTAGCCATTTCTTAAGAATTAAAATCTAAAGTGAGAGAATGCTTTGTTAGCTTCTGCCATTTTGTGAGTATCCATCCTTTTCTTAACAGCTGCTCCTTCTTCTTTAGCCGCAGCTAAACATTCTGAAGCTAACCTTTGAGCCATAGATTTTTCGTTTCTTCTTCTAGAATAAAGAATTAACCATTTCATAGCCATAGAAATTTTTCTATCTGGACGAATTTGCATTGGAATCTGAAATGTAGCTCCACCTACTCTACGACTACGTACTTCTACGTGAGGCATAACATTGGTTAACGCATCTTTCCAAATTTCTAATGATGGTTTCTCTGCATCTTGTTTTTTAGACTCAATGATGTCAATTGCATCATAAAATACTTTAAACGCTGTCGATTTTTTTCCATCCCACATTAAGTTGTTCACAAAACGTGTTACCAGTTGGTCATTAAACCTTGGATCTGGTAAAAGTGGTCTTTTCTTTGCCGCTCTTTTTCTCATGTCTTTTTTTTAATAAAAGGTCATACTTGTAAGAATGCGACTAATCACATCCTTATGTAATAACTTTTTAAATTACTTTTTTGCTTCTTTTGGGCGTTTTGCTCCGTACTTAGATCTCCTTTGCGTTCTTCCTGCTACTCCTGACGTATCAAGCGCACCACGAACGATGTGATATCTAACTCCTGGTAAATCTTTTACCCTTCCACCCCTAACTAATACTATCGAGTGCTCTTGTAAATTGTGTCCTTCACCAGGGATGTAAGCATTCACTTCATTACCATTTGTCAAACGTACACGCGCTACTTTACGCATTGCAGAGTTTGGTTTTTTTGGTGTTGTAGTGTAAACACGCGTACAAACCCCTCTTCTTTGAGGACAAGAATCTAAAGCAACCGATTTACTCTTCTTAGTTATCTGAGTTCTTCCTGTTCTTACTAATTGTTGAATTGTTGGCATAATTAATACTAAAAATTTCTTATTATATTAAATTCCCGCTTTTTACGGGGTTGCAAATGTAGAAAATATTTTTTACTCTACAAACGTTAATCTATTAATTTTCAATAAGATTATTTTATCATTTGATTTTTATCACAAACATTAGATATTTGCATTACTTTTATTAAAAACACGTACTCATTTGAAATTCTCAGTTATTTTATTCTTCTTTCTAAATTTTTGCCTCAATTGTTCGGCACAAAATTTCCGATTATTAATATCTGGAAGTAACTTATTAGAAACAAAAACTATAGACTCCCTAAAATATAACACAGCTCACAAGAACACTAAAACAATGAGTGAAGAGATAATCAAACTTTCAGAAAAATTATCTGAAATAGGCTATATAGATAACACTGCCGTTGAATTTAATAAAACGAAGGATTCAGTTTATGTAGCCAATTTTACACTAGGAAAAAAGATAAAAACAATACATATATATATAGGTACAAATTTAATTCTCGAAAACTCAACTGAACCAAGTAAAGTAAACGACACTGTAAAATTACCCTACACCGAAATTAATTCTTTTCTAAAGCAAACTGTACAGAAATTAGAGCAAAATGGATTCGCATTAGTAAAACTGAAACTAACAAACATTAGAAGAGTCGACACTAAAATTTATGCCGATATAAAAGTGGAATCAGACAAGAAAAGAACACTAAACTCCATAATAATAAATTACGCAGAAAACAGCCGATCCAATAAATTCCCCAATGGACATTTAGCGCAAATTAACCGAAAATATAAAAACAGCGTTTTTAATCAAAAAATAGTAGACGAAATTTATAATGATTTTGAGAAATTTGGATTTATTAACCAACTGAAATATCCAGAAATTTTATTTACAAAAGACACAACAAAAGTTTACGTATATATCGAGAAAAAGAATTCAAATACTTTCGATGGCTTTATTGGATTTTCAAACAATGAAAACAAAAAAATAATTCTAAATGGATACTTGGATGTCAAGCTTGAAAATATTTTAGGTTTTGGAGAACAATTAACCGTTTACTGGAAAAGCGACGGAAATGATCAAAAAACATTTAACGCAAGCATTGAACTTCCTTATTTACTTAAAAGCCCAATAGGATTAAAAGCCCAAATTCAACTATTCAGACGAGACAGCACTTTTCAAAACACAAAAAGCGCAATTGATTTAAGCTACTTTCCAAATTACAACAGCCGCTTATATTTGGGATACCAAACCACAGAATCGAGCGACATTCAAAACTCGATAGACACTTCAATAAGCGATTACAACAGTTCTTTTTTAACATCTAGTTTTAATTACACAAAACTTGACTTAGCTAATTTTACTTTTCCGATAAAAACTTTTGTTACGATAACTGCCGGATCCGGAAACCGAGAAATCAACAATCAATTAAAAAATTCCACAAAAAGCAATCAATTTTTTTTAAACATTCAAGCTTCACATAATTTTAACTTAAATAAAAAGAATATTATAAATATTAATAGTCAGAATTACTTTTTACAAAGCAATACCTATATGGTAAATGAACTTTTTCGTTTCGGCGGATTTAAAAGCATAAGAGGATTCACAGAAAATAGTTTACAAGCTTATTTAACAACGTCAATTCTTACAGAATACAGGTACATAATGGCTTCAAATCTCTACATTCATTCAATCCTTGATTATTGTATTTACAGAAACAAATCGGGCATAGAACAAAGAGACAACATTGAAAAGCTATTAGGAATCGGATTTGGATTTGGTCTACAGACCAAAAATGGTTTATTAAAACTAGCTGTGGCAAATGGTAGCACCAAAAACCAATCATTAAATATAAATAACACAATTATTCACATTAGTTATAATGTTAAATTTTAAAATAAGTATAAATTAGAGTTTTATATATTAGGAAAGTTAACAAATTATTAAGAAGTTTGCGAGACTAATTCAAAATATTAAAAAATGAAACTAAAGTTTAATGGATTCTTAGTGCTATTATTAGTACTTGTGGCGCAAATTACGTTTGCGCAAGAAAGAGCTGTTTCAGGTGTTGTTTCTGATAATGCGGGAATGCCTTTGCCAGGTGTGAGTGTATTAGTGAAAGGAACACAAACTGGAACACAAACTGATTTTGACGGAAAATTTTCTATCAGAGCAACTCCAAGCCAAGTCTTGGTATTTAGCTACATTGGGATGAAAACCCAAGAAATATTAGCTAGTTCATCTAATTTAAATGTAAAATTGAAAGATGATTCAGTTGAACTTGAAGGAGTAGTAGTCACAGCCTTAGGTATCAAGAGAGAGAAAAAATCATTAGGTTATGCTACACAGGAAGTTAAAGCAGAAGACTTAAATTCTGGTGCAGGAAGTGGAAACTTCATCAATGAACTTTCCGGAAAAGTAGCAGGTGTTAATATCAAAAGAAACAACAACTTTGGTGGTTCATCTAGTATCGTATCAAGAGGTGTTAAAAGTTTGACTGGTAGTAATGAAATGCTTATCGTAATAGACGGTATGCCTATCAACAACTCATTAGTCACAGGTAGTACAGGAAACCAAGCTGGAGGAGCAGGTGGTACTTATGATTATGGAAATGCTGCAATGGATATCAATCCTGAAGACATCGAAAGTGTAAATATCTTAAAAGGAGCAGCAGCCTCCGCATTATACGGTTACTTAGGTGGAAATGGTGTTGTAATGATTACAACTAAAAGAGGTAGAGCAAAAAAAGGATTAGGAGTAACGGTTTCTTCTGAATTTGTTGGTAGTACTATAGACAAATCTACTTTTGTTAAATACCAAGATAAATATGGAGCAGGTTACGGTCCATTTTATGAAGATGCTTCTGGATATTTCTTATCGAGAGACATTAACGGCGATGGTATTGAAGATTTAGTGGTACCTACTTCTGAAGATGCTTCTTACGGAGCGGCTTTCGACCCTAATTTAATGGTTTACAACTGGAATGCATTTACTCCTTGGTCTGACAGCTTCGGAAAAGCTACTCCATGGGTAGCTGCTAAAAATGATCCAACTACCTTCTTCCAAACAGGTACTTCATTTAATAATTCTGTTTCGTTAGAAGACGGGAATGATACAACAAATTTTGTATTGAATTACACTAATTCTAAACAAACTGGTATACTTCCAAACAGTGATATGAAAAAAAATAGCGTAAGTGCTAAAATCAATCACCAGTTTTCTGATAAGTTATCTGCTAGTGTTTTTGCCAACTACAACGCTCAAAGCACTGTAGGAAGAAACTCAACAGGATACAATGAAAACATCATGTCTATGTTCCGTCAATGGTGGCAAACAAACGTGGACGTTCAAGAATTGAAACAAGTTTACGAAAGATCTGGTGGACAAAACATTAACTGGAACTATTCTGATCCTTCAGACTTAACACAGATTTATTGGGACAACCCTTATTTCATCAGAAATAAAAATTTCCAATCTGATGAAAGAAACCGTTTTATTGGTTATTCAAAATTAGATTATAAAATTGCAGAATGGTTAACTGCAACAGCAAAAATATCTACTGATTCCTATAGTGAATTGCGTGAAGAAAGAAGAGCATTTGGATCAATCGCAGGTCTTTTTGGAATAAACAGATTAGACGAAACTTCTGGATACCAAAAATACCAAAGATCGTTTTCTGAACAAAATTATGATTTCATCTTAACATTCAAAAAAGATATCTCTGAAAACATAAGCTTTAGTGGTGTTGCTGGAGGTACAGCTGTTAGAACTAGAATCATTTCTACTTTAAACTCAACTCAAGGTGGTCTTATCGTTCCAAACTTGTTTAGTTTATCAAATTCTGTTCAACAAGTTCCTTTCCCTTTAGAATCAGAAGTTAACCAAGGAATTAACAGCTATTATGGATCAGCATCTTTTGGATTCAAAGACTACTTTTTCGTGGATGCGACTGCAAGAAGAGATGCTTTTAGTAGCTTACCAGCTGCAAAAAATGCAATCTGGAGTTACTCTGCTTCTGGAAGTTATGTGTTTACCAACCATATTAACCAACCATGGTTAAGTTTTGGTAAAATTAGAGCTGGTTATTCTGAAAGCCCATTAGGTACTCCAGGATTATCTTTAGTAGACACTTATGTTAAAAATGATCCCTTTGGTTCTAATCAACTATATTCAGTTGCTGGCACTAAAAACAATCCAAACTTAGAAGCAGTAAAAACTAATACTCAAGAAATTGGTTTAGAAATGCAATTTTTAAACAAAAGACTTGGATTTGAAGTAAGTGCTTACAAAAACGTAAATAACGGTGAAGCTTTCCAAGTTCCTTTTTCTACTGCTACTGGTAACAGTGCTAGATATATTAATGCAGCAACTGTAGAAAACAGAGGTATCGAGGTCCAATTTAACGTTACACCTATCAAAACAAAAGATTTCGCTTGGGATGTTTTTGTAAACTGGTCTAAAAACAAAAATGAAGTTACTAAGCTAGCTGCGGGAATTGAAAACTTAAGATTAAACTCTTTCCAAGGTGGTGTAACTCTAAATGCTTCAATAGGACAACCTTATGGTGTACTAAAAGGAACTGACTATACTTATTACGATCCTAGTTTTGTACCTAGTTTCCCAGGTGAGGTTAATAAAAACGGACCAAAAGTAGTTGGAGCAAACGGAAGATATGTTGTTAATGCATCTGCAAATAATGTTATCGGTGATGTTAATCCAGATTGGCTAGGTGGTATTCGCAACAAATTTACTTACAAAAACTTATCTTTTGGATTCTTAATTGACATGAAGAAAGGTGGCGATATTTTCTCTCTTGACCAATCTTACGGTTTAGCTACAGGTTTATATGATGTTACTGCTGGTCTTAATGAGTTAGGCAACCCAATTAGAAACACTATCGCTAATGGTGGTGGTGTTATATTACCAGGTGTAAAAGCGGATGGTTCAGTAAATACTACAAGAACTCCTGCTCCTAATCAATATGGAAACGTATCAGGATATAGAAGAGCACCAAATAAAGCTTTCGTATATGATGCTTCATTCATTAAATTAAGAGAAGTAAATATCACTTATTCTTTACCAACTACTCTAGTTTCAAAAATGAATCTTCAAGAAATGAAATTTAGTATAGTAGGTTCAAATTTATGGATAATAGACAAAAACCTTCCATATGCTGATCCAGAAAGTGGATTAAGCGCAAGTGCTTCATCTGCAGGATATTCAGTAGGTTCTTTACCAACAACAAGAAATGTTGGTGTTAACGTAACATTTAAATTTTAAATTATGAAAAAAATAGTTTTATTAATCTCATTTTTAGCGCTGAGCGTATCATGTACTGATGATATTACCGGACTAAATACAGATACGAAAAATCCAACCTCTGCTAAACCCGAGTTTTTATTTACAAATGCTCAAAAAGCTTTAGTAGACCAGATGGTAAACTCTTCTGTAAACAGAAATGTTTTCAGAATGTTAGTACAACAATGGACGGAAACTACGTATCCAGATGAAAGTCAATACAATTTGACTACAAGACCTATTCCTGATACTCACTTTAACATCCTTTACAGAGATGTTCTTAGAGATTTTAAAGAGTCAAACGTATTATTAAACAAAGTTATCACTGCTGGAGCAAGTGAGGCTGCAGTTCTCGCTAACAAAAAAGCAATCATTGAAATTATGAACGCTTATACTTTTAGTGTTTTAGTAGATACTTTTGGAAATGTTCCTTATTCTGAAGCTTTAGATATTGAAGGTCACCCATTGCCAAAATACGATGATGCTCAAACAATATATAAAGACCTTATTGCAAGATTAGCTACAGCTCAAGCCGCAATAAACACTTCAGAAAGTAGCTTTGGATCTGCTGACTTAATTTATGGTGGTAATGCTGCAAAATGGAAAAAATTCGCAAATACTCTTAGATTAAGACTTGCTATAAACATGTCTGACGTAGATGCTAGTTACGCTTCTTCTCAAGCTACAGCTGCTATTAACGCAGGAGTTATGACAAGTAATAGTGATGATGCTAATTTGAATTATTTAGGTGCACAGCCTAATGCAAACCCATTGTTTGTAGATTTAGTAGCAAGTGGAAGAAAAGATTTTGTTATTGCTAACACATTTGTTGACAAATTAAACGCATTATCTGACCCTAGAAGAGCTAAATATTTTACGTTCGCTCCTAATACAACTAAATATATAGGTGGAATATATGGTTCTTCTAATAGTTACACTAATTTTTCTACTGTGAACAACACGCTTTTAGCTCCAACCTTCCCCGGAACTATACTTTCATACAGTGAACAAGAATTTTTGTTAGCTGAAGCTGCAGCAAGAGGCGTAGCTGCCGCTGGAGTAGCTGTTGCACATTACAACAATGGTATAACTGCTTCTATGAATAGCTGGGGTGTTGCCACAGCTGATGCAACAGCATATTTACTTGCAAATCCTTATATAGGAACTTCAACTGCAGCGTGGAAAAAAAGCATTGGAGAACAAGCTTGGATTGCATTGTATAATAGAGGTTTTGAAGCATGGGATTCTTGGAGAAGATTAGATTTTCCTGTGTTGTTAGCTCCTGCAACAACTTTTAACGATATAACATCTGTTCCGACAAGATTTAATTATCCTGCAAGTGAAGCTACCGTTAATGCTACAAATGTAGCTGCTGCTGCTGCAACTGTTACAGGTGGAGATAAATTGACATCTAAAATTTTCTGGGATAAATTTTAATTATCTCTTAATTTACATTAAAACCATCAGCCTAAGCTGATGGTTTTTTTTTTACACACATTTTACTTAGCTTTGCATCATGGAAAAAGAACATCAAATATTTGGGATTAGAGCAATAATTGAAGCAATACAAGCAGGCGCAACGGTAGACAAAGTTTATATTCAAAAGGAAGCAAGCAGCGAACTAATGAAAGACTTAATGAAAGTGATGAAGCGCGGAAACATCAACTTTTCCTATGTTCCTGTAGAAAAATTAAACAGACTTACGCCTAACAACCATCAAGGTGCAGTAGCTACTATCTCTCCTATTTCTTTTTTTGATTTGGAATCTTTGATCGAATCAGTACATGAAAACGGAAAAAAACCTTTGTTTTTGATTTTGGATCAAATATCAGATGCCCGTAATTTTGGTGCTATCATAAGAACGGCTGAGTGTACAGGAGTAAATGGAATCATCGTTCAAAAAGCGGGTTCAGCCCCTGTGAATGGTGATACGGTAAAAACATCTGCGGGAGCAGTTTTTAATATTCCAATTTGTAAAGTAGAACACATCAAAGACGCTATCTTCTTATTGCAGGCTAGTGGTATAAAAACCGTTGCGGCCACTGAGAAAACGGATCAGAATATTTATGACATTTCTTTGAATGAACCTGTTGCTATCATCATGGGCTCAGAGGATCGTGGTGTGAACCCATCGGTTCTAAAAATTGTTGACGAAAAGGCTAAACTTCCAATGTTTGGAACCATTGGATCATTAAACGTTTCGGTAGCTTGTGGAGCTTTCTTGTACGAAGCAGTAAGACAACGATCTTAAAAATTTTATTATAACAATTTCTTCTAAAATGAATTATGACTTCGGTTTTAATTCATTTTTTTCATTTCTAACAACTTCATAATTTACCTGAAAAATGGAAGTATAATACGTTGACAATTCCTGTTGTTGTTCTTCAACCTCCTCAACTTTTGGTAAATTAACAAAGTTTCCACTGGCATCAAAACGTTGCATAAATTTATCTTCTGAAGAATCGAATTCTGCATGTTCCCAATCATATTTAATGATTTTTTTATACTCAGGAGTTTTATAAATCAACGAAAGAAGGAATCCTGTCAATAACCCTCCCAAATGTCCTTCCCAAGAAATAGAATTTTCACCTCGCACAGTTGGTGTTGGAAAAATATACCAAACCAATCCGCCATACACAACAATAACGGCAAGTGACAATGCGGTAAGACGATTATACTTAGTTTGGATTCCCTTAAAAAAAACAAAACTAAAAAGCACATATATTAATCCGCTTGCACCAATATGATAATTATCTCTACCGATAATCCAAGTAATAAAGCCTGACAGAATAATTCCGTAAACAATAACTTGCAGCGACTGTTTTGCATAAAAAAATTGTAAGGCTGCTAAAAGAATCAATAACGGAAAAGTGTTGTTGTTCAAATGTTTCATGTCCGCATGAATGAACGGACTAAAAATAATCCCTTGTAAACCTGAAAATGTTCGAGGGTAAATACCGTTTTGAACAAAGTCAAAATCAAATCGGATTTCGAGCCAAAAGACAAACCACAATACTACCACAAAAAAAAGAGGCAGTCCAATCACTAAATTCGTCAATTTAAAATGTTTGTCCATGAGTAACGAGCAATTTTATACTTTACCTCTATTTCAAATACTTGTCCAAAAATAATTTAATGCTATTTTGTCATATTTAAACTGAAAAGGTATTTTTAAACAACAGCCTAGCCCAGATAGAAACGGCATCCTTTTATATTTTGTTATTTCAACAAGAAATAAAAGATATAGTGTAGAGCTGGAAATAGCTCCTAAAAAAATAAACTTTCACAAACGCAAACTGTTTCAAATTAAAAAAACAGTAATTTTACATTATGGAAGCACCACTTGCGGAACGAATACGACCACAAAAATTAGAAGACTACATCAGTCAATCCCATTTGGTTGGACCAAGTGGCTCATTGACACAACAAATTGCAAAAGGAATTATCCCTTCCTTAATTTTTTGGGGACCACCGGGAACTGGAAAAACTACTTTAGCACAAATTATTGCACAGGAATCAAAACGACCATTTTATATTTTGAGTGCTATCAATTCGGGTGTTAAAGACATTCGCGAAGTGATTGAAAAAGCGAAGCAAAGCGGTGGTTTATTTACTTCTAGAAATCCTATTTTATTCATTGATGAAATTCATCGTTTCAGTAAATCGCAACAAGATTCCCTGTTAGCTGCGGTAGAAAAAGGGTGGATTACCCTTATCGGCGCCACTACAGAAAACCCGAGTTTTGAAGTAATTCCTGCATTACTATCCCGCTGTCAAGTATATGTTTTGAATGCATTCACCAAACTGGATTTAGAGTCTCTACTAGAACGTGCGATGAAAACAGATACTTATTTATCTACAAAAAATATTATTTTAAGTGAAACCGAAGCCTTATTGAGACTTTCCGGCGGTGATGGACGTAAACTATTAAATATTTTTGAACTTGTTGTAAATGCGTCAAATGAAGACGAAATTAATATCACAAATGATCTGGTTTTCTCTTTGGTACAACAAAATACGGTTTTATATGACAAAACCGGCGAACAACATTATGACATTGTTTCTGCTTTTATAAAATCCATTCGAGGAAGTGATCCTAATGGAGCAGTTTACTGGCTCGCGAGAATGATTGAAGGTGGTGAAGATGTCAAGTTTATAGCGCGAAGAATGCTAATTCTAAGTAGTGAGGACATAGGAAATGCTAATCCAACTGCTTTTATTATGGCTAATAATACTTTTCAGGCTGTGGCTACAATCGGATATCCGGAAAGTAGAATTATTTTGAGTCAATGTGCCGTTTACCTTGCAACTTCTCCTAAAAGTAACGCTTCGTACCTGGCAATTGGAACTGCGCAACAACTTGTAAAACAAACTGGAGATTTACCGGTACCTATTCACCTGCGAAACGCACCTACAAAATTGATGAAAGAATTGGGTTATGGTGAAGAATATAAATACGCACATGATTACACCAATAATTTCGCAGAACAAGAATTCCTGCCAGAAGGCTTATCCAATAATCCCATTTATATTCCTGGAAATAACTCAAGAGAAAACATTACACGAGAGTTCTTAAAAAACCGATGGAAAAACAAATACGGTTATTAAAATCAAACCATAAAAAAAAAGCATTTATTGCTAAATACATTCTTTTGTTTATATTAGTAAGTACAAAGTTTTACTCTAAAACTTAACCGCTACTGTTTCAGACCAGAGCTGGTCGTTTTGATAATATTCGAAAACCCATTCATTATTTTTTAGTATTAAAACTCCCTGAATATCCCCTTTTACAGCAATATAACAGCCCTTATTTGATGTGCTAAAAACTTTCATAATCACTTTTGGCGTACTATCAATTAACTGATATCCATTAGCGGTGGGCTGTGCGTAAAGCAAAGTAGCGTCTGTTTTGCTTATAATCTTTGGTGTATTCAAAACTGGTTTTTCAATTTTAGCTACAGGATTAGAAACAGGCTTACTTACTTCTAGTTCACTACCAGATTCAGTTTTTGTAATCGATTGACCACTATACTTGTACTGCAAATTGTAAACGGACTGAAATGCTTCATTCAACGCTTCGGTATAGGCAACTTGATATTCTTTTTCTTTACTTTTCCCAGCGGCGGACTGAAAAATAATTTTGTTGTTACAATCCCTCATAGTTATAGTAAGTTTAGTTGTCAAAAAACTATTCTCTTTTACAACATCAACATATAGCAAACCACATCTGTCATTAAATTCGACCGGAATACTTTCATTACTATAAAACGAATTAAAACCGGCTTTATTCAAATTAAATTTAGTTAATGTATTTAAACGATATTGATTTTCTCCTTTTAGAAAATCATATTTAACTGGAACAATAAAAGCTTTATAATCGTTTACAGATTGAGAATAAGTATAACTAACAACGAACAATACTATTAATAAAAATTGCTTTTTCATAATTATAAATATTTTTTAAGTTCTAATAAATGATTAATTTGTTTGATATGATCTTCAACAGTCATATACCCTTCATTGAAATAAATAGCGTCTAAACCAGCATCTAACGCTCCTTGAACATCTGCATCTAAGCTGTCGCCGATCATAATACTATGTTTTTTTTGGGCTTTAGCCAAATCTATAGCGTAATCGAAAATTATAGGATTTGGTTTTTTTACTCCTGCCATTTCAGAATTAGTAATGGTCTGAAAATAAGAACCAATTTTTGAATTATTTAATTTTTTAAATTGAACATCGGCAAAACCATTGGTTATAATATGCAAATTATATTTTGGTTTCAGATAGTCCAAAAGTTCCATTGTTCCGTCAAAAAGATGATTATTCTCCGGTAAAAACCGAATATAATCATTTGCTATTGCATCAATTTCTTCATCGGAAATCGAATAATTTATAGCATCAAAAGAATGTTTGAGTCGATTGTAACGCAATTCTTGATGGGTAATTTTATCATATTGATACAACTTCCAACATTCTTGGTTTATCGGTACATACTTTTCAATAAATTCTTTTGTTTCTATTGTAGGATGATTTCTATTGAAAATAGTTTGGAATGTCAACTCTGAATTTTTATCAAAGTCCCAAAGCGTATGATCTAGATCAAAAAAAACGTCTTTAATATGTGTTTGTTTCATTTTATATTTTTAAAATATTCCTTCGTCTGCAAAACTGTAATAACTAGTTTCAGTTACAATGAGATGATCCAATACTTTTATTTCTAAATTATCGCCTGCCAATTTTAATTTTCTTGTAATCTGTTTGTCAGCATCACTGGGAATCAATGTTCCCGAAGGGTGATTGTGACACAAGATTAAAGCTGTAGCTCCTATTTCGAGCGCCGTTTTAAAAACAATGCGAACATCAACCAATGTCCCTGTGATTCCGCCCTTACTCAACTGAGATTTCGAAATGATCTTATTTGAATTATTCATGTAGATAATCCAAAATTCTTCATGCGGCAATTCGCCAATAATAGGCTGCATAATTTCAAATATGATTTTACTCGAAGTGATTTTCTTCAATTCCACTGCATCCTCCCCTCTTCGGCGTCTTCCTAATTCTAAAGCTGCAATGATAGAAATTGCTTTCGCCTCCCCTATTCCTCTGAATTGCATGAGCTGCGACAAAGATAATTTGCCTAAGGCATTCAAATTATTATCTACACTTGCCAAAATCCGTTTGCTTAAATCAACCGCAGACTCGTTTCTGCTTCCTGAACCAATCAAAATGGCAATCAATTCTGCATCACTCAAAACACTTTTGCCTTTGAGCATCAGTTTTTCTCGCGGCTTATCATCTTCGGACCAATTGGTAATAGGAAAAAAGGAATTTTCAGCCATTCATCTTGTTGTTTAAATTTGTTTCTCCATGCAAATACTATTGTCTAAACCCACGTAAGGCTCGTAATTATCAACTATTGTATATCCCGTTTTTTGATACAAAGCAATAGCTTCCTTTTGTTTTAATAAAGTTTCCAAAACAGAAAATAAATATCCTAAGTCATGTGCCCAAAGCTCTAATTCACGTAAAATATTTTGCGCTAGACCCATTCTTCTGGCTTCAGGCGAAACAAACATTCGTTTTATTTCTATTGTATTTTTATTGTATTTTTTAAAACAACCACAAGCCACCGCTTTGTTATCCAAATAAATAATAACGACATTTGGATTTAATTACAAAATATTATTTCCCCAATAATCTGCTTTCAATTCCGGATAACGTTCCCACAAACTTTTATCTAATGCTGATATGAGATTTATGAAATCCGGATTTTCACTTGTAGTTTTACAAATTATAATAGCATCACTCATATCACTACTTACTTTATCACTTCCTTTACTTCATCAAAGTTTAATCCCCCATAATTACCGGAACTCATCAACAGCAAAGCAGTATTTTCAAGATTCAAGTTGAATAAATAGTCTTTGAAATCTTTCGGATTGGTATAAATAATTAAATCTTTTCTATTGAAAGCATTTGCAATTTGGTCGTATGTAACTTCTTCAAGCTGTTTAATTTTTACCGCATCCGGCGAATAAAAAACTACTGCTTTATCAGCATATTCCAATGCACCTTCGTATTCTTTCAGGAATTCCGCATTTAAACTGCTGTACGTATGCAATTCTAAACAAGCCACTAAAGTCCGGTTTGGATATTGCTCTTTTACCGCTTTTGTAGTTGCAGCCACTTTGCTTGGTGAATGTGCAAAATCTTTATAGGCTACTTTCGTTTTGCTTTCGGCTATTTTTTCCAACCGTTTTGAAGCGCCTTTAAAACTGGCAATCGCTTCATAAAAATCAGCTTCATCAACGCCCATATTTTGGCAAATCCATTTGGCTCCAGCCAAATTATTAAGATTATGCGCTCCAAAAACCTCAATAGGCATATCGCCTTCTGGAGTTTCTAGAAGTGTCACACCATCGCTAACGCTATATTTTGGAGTATGATACGCTAATTTTCGAATTGGGTTTGTTGCAGCTTCGGAAACTCGTTTTACTTCTGTATCATCTTCATTATAAACGAGAATCCCGCCATTAGTAATTTTACCAATGAAAATTTCAAACTGTTCTACATAATTTTCATACGTTGGAAAAACATTAATATGATCCCACGCAATCCCAGAAATTAAAGCAATGTTAGGCTGATACAAATGAAATTTAGGTCTGCGATCAATTGGCGAAGACAAATATTCATCTCCTTCTAAAACGATAAAATCATTTTCCTCCGTAAGATGCACCATCGTATCGAAACCTTCCAGTTGCGCGCCAACCATATAATCCACTGCAATGTTATGGTAATGCATAACATGCAAAATCATCGAAGTTATAGTTGTTTTTCCATGAGAACCACCTATAACAACTCGTGTTTTATTTTTGGATTGTTCGTAAAGGAATTCCGGGTACGAATATATTTTCAGTCCTAATTCTTGCGCTTTTAATAATTCAGGATTATCTTCTTTGGCATGCATTCCAAGAATTACAGCTTCGATATCTTTAGTTATTTTTTCAGGAAACCAACCTAATACTGGTGGTAAAATACCCTTTTTGTCTAATCTTGATTTTGATGGTTCAAAAATCGCATCGTCACTTCCGGTAACTTGATATCCTTTGTTGTGTAATGCTAAAGCCAGATTGTGCATAGCGCTTCCTCCGATAGCTATAAAATGTGTATGCATTTTAATATTGGTTTATGGTTGTTGAGTTCAAGATGAATTAAGATCAGTCCTAATTTTTTTTATTGTAGGTTTCTAATATTGCTTTTGCTTTTTCAGAATCTCGCATTTTGTTCTTGTACAAGTTAGCTAACTTTTCATAACTTGTTTTTGAATCTCCTACAAGAATTGCTTTTTTATATTGTTGCTCTGCAACATTGTATCTTTTAAAATATTCCTCAATATGGCCTCTTGACAAATATCCGTCAACGGGTGATAATTGCAATAATTCGTTGGAATATTTTATAGCTTTAGATTCGCTTCCGCCAACTATTCCCGGTAATTGAATATATAACTCTATCAGTGCCCAACGCGATTCAATGTGTTTTGGATTCAGATTGATGGCTTTTTCAAAGGAAGCTTTCACTTCATCAATCATTCCAAGCGCCTTAAACTTGTTTGAATCTTTGGCTTTCATGCCTAAAACTCCTCCATATTTAAAATGATAATCGGCCTCGGAAGGTTTCAGCTGCTTGAGTTTTTTGTAATACCCAATAGCTTTATCCCAAGATTTACGATGTCCGGCAATATCTCCCAGATATTCAATAGTCTTCAAATCTGATGGATTGGTCTTTAAAATAGATTCAAAAACTAACTGCGCCTGATCAAATTTTTGTGCTTTGAATAGCTTTTCTGCTTTATCGAAATCAGATTGAGACCACATCATAACCGGTAGGAATACAAATAAATAAATAATATGTTTCATTCTTCAAAAATAGGGAAATATGATACGTTAGATTTGATTTTAAGTAAAAATTAGTAATTTAGTAGGAAATATTTTCTGATATTAAATTAAGCACATTAGAGAATATTTCTTCACTATTTTAAACGCTAATTATGAAAAATATTTTTTTACTATTCCTTTTCATCTCTACTTCAATTTTTGGACAAGATTATGACAAAAACTGGCTTAAGGTAATTGAATATGAAAATGATGTAAAAATTAAATCTGCCAATGAAATAGTTTCAAAAATACAGCAAAAAGCTTCTCGAGATAAAAACGAGGTGCAAATCATCAAATGCTTTTTTTATGAATCAAAATATTTGCAAGTCTTGGATGAAAACGCGCAAACCAAAATTATAAACAATTTAAAAACTGAAATCAATAAAGCTTCAGTTCCAACGAAAGCGATTTTGAATTTAGTTTATGCGAAATGCTTGATTGATTATCAAAAGCATAACTCCTATTTGCTGTACAACAGAACAAATACAATAAGTTTTGATAATCAATTTTTAACATGGACTTCAAAAGACTTTTTGGAACAGATTAATCGTGCTTTAGAAAAAACACTACTGGACGAAGCGATATTAAAACAAACTTCCTTGAGTAATTACCTTCTTATTTTTGATTATAGTGATGAAGAAAAAACAAAAAAAGACAATCTGTTTAACTATTTATTAAAAGAAAACATTGCGTTACTTACTCCGCAAATTCAGCAATGGGAAATTCAAAAAAAGGAATTTTTACCCTATGAAAAAGAACTTTTAGGAAATTCAGCATCCTTTTTAAAACTAAATTTTGCTTTTGTAAAAAATGAAAAACTAAAAAAAGTGCTTGAATTGTATCAGAAACAAGAAAAAGACGCTCCCGTTTTAGAAAACCAATTTGACAGAATTCAATTTTGCAACAGCTATATATTAGAATCTGTTGATACATTTATGAAGTCCTTGAATGCGATTCAAAAAGAATCTAAGGACCTAATTTTGACTCAAAATATTCAGTTAGAAAAAGCAATTATTCTGAACAGATATGCCTCAAAAGAAATTCATCCAGATTATAACATCCAAGCCGTTGCAACTCTCGACAGTATTATCAACATCAACAATCGTATTAATGCACACAAACTGGCCCTACAAAAGAAACAAAATATTAGTTCTAAATCACTGAATATTCAACTTCAAAAATTCATTTATAGTGATGAAATCACAAGAGCTTTTGTTCAGTACAAAAACACAAACCGCATTTCGATTTCTTTCTTTAAAATCGATCAAAACAACATAAAAGACTTCCGAAACTCCCCTTATAACAAAGACAGTTTAGTATCTGCAATAATTAAAAACAAAATAGCAATTGCAACTAAATACTATGAAGTTGAAGAAAAAAATAATTATTTCGAATACAGCACTGAAGTACTTTTACCGCCATTAAAAACAGGCAGTTATTTGGTGTATTTTGAAAGTGACGCAGTTATCAAGAACTCAAAAGCATTTGCTTATGAAACTATCACTGTTTCAAATATTACAGTTCTAACTTCGGAAAACGATAAAAAAGAAAATTATCAGGTGTTAGACAGAAAAACTGGAAAACCTATAGAAAATGTTTCTATAACACTATTAAATCAAACTATTTTAACCGACAAAAATGGCAAAGCAACGTATCTCAAAGAAAATAACAACCGTAACTATAACCTAATTGAATTTACAACTGAAAACGATTCTCTGTTGTTGAACAATCGTTACTCGAATTACTATAATGATTACGCGACGATAGAAAACCAGAAAGCAAAAGGAAAAGTCGAATTTTATTTGGACCGCGCCATTTACCGTCCGGGACAAACGGTTTACTACAAAGGAATTGCTTTTAGGAAAGGACAAGACAAAACGAGTGTTGTTGCAAAAACATCTTTCAAAATTACAATTCAAGACCCAAATGGTACTGTTTTCAAAGAATTTGATGTGGTCACCAATGAATACGGCTCCTTTTTCGGAGAATTTTTATTACCTAAAAGTGGACTGACAGGAAATTTCAGAATGACAGCTGATGAACCCGACAATAATAAAAATTTTATTTTTGTTAAAACAAATGACCAACATCAGTTTTGGGACGATATAGAATTTAATGATTCTGAAATATCTTTCAGAGTTGAAGAATATAAACGCCCAAAATTTGAAGTGACTTTCGAGCCTTTTAAAAATGCCTATCAAGTCAATCAAAAAGTAAGCGTAAATGGATTGGCCAAAGCTTTTTCCGGAAGCAACATTTCGGATGCAAAAGTAGCCTATAAGGTCACACTCATTCCTTACACCTTAAATAATGGTTATTATTACCACCAAAACGGTAAATCAGAAATTATTTTAGTTGGAGAAACTAAAACAGATGCTACGGGAAAATTTGAAATAAATTTCATTGCCAAACCTTTTGAAAATGCTTCCAAAGAACAGTTACCCATTTTTGAATACTATATCACAGCATCCGTTACTGATAGTAATGGCGAAACGCACCAAGCCCAAACAAATGTTAGGATTGGCTACCATTCTTTGACACTCACTGCAACTATCCCAAAACGAATTGAAACCAAAAATAAAAATGAAATTGAACTAAACAGCACCAATCTCAATGGAGAATTTTTAGCTGTTAAAGTCGAAATTAAACTCTATTATGTGAGTCCCTTTTCGAATAAATTTAAATCTAGAGTTTTTCCGAAACCAGAAATTGAAACTATTTCAAAAGAAGATTTTCAGCGCTCCTTTCCATACGAAGACAATAAAAAGCCAAATGACCTAAAACTCACTGAAATTCTGGTCTTTTCTAAAAAAATTGATACTGAAAAAGATAAAAAAATAGCATTAGATTTTATTTCCAAGTACAAATCCGGGAATTATAAAGTGGTTTTTTCGGCCAAAGACGCTTTTGAAAATCCAATAGAAACCATTTCTAATTTCCAATTGATACAAAGCAAAGACAAAATCGATTCAAGTAAATTATTTGTCGCTGAACAAATTAATACTGATGCTAAAAAAGATGGTTTTGTTTTAGTAAAATTAAAGTCGGTTATTCCGGAACTGTATATTAACACCACCGGAAATTACCAAAGTTCCCTTTATTTTGAAAATACTTTCCACTTGCAAAATAACGAAACTATTGTCAAAATCCCACTAAAAAAAGAATTTGAAAAAAGTATGAAGATCGGTTTTGAAAGTATATTTGAAAATCAAACTTTCTACGACCAAATAGAAGTAATCCTCAAGGAAGAAGAATCCAAATTAAAATTCACAGTTGAAAGTTTCAGAAACAAAATACAACCCGGAAGCAGTGAAAATTGGTCGTTTCAATTAAAAACATTTAATACTTCAAAAGAAGCTGAAGTTTTGGCCTCAATGTATGACAGCTCTTTAGATCAGTTTGCCAAAAGAGATTGGAATGGATTGAAATTCAATGACTATAACTACAACTCTGCTAACTTTAAAACGGGTTTAGGATTTGATAAGACATCGAGTTACATTCGGAATCTAAATCCAATTTTTAATCGAATCGAACTTATTGATGAAACTACCAAACTAATGTGGTTTGGATTCAACTTCAACGATTCTTTCACAAAACAGCAACTAAAAGAATATCAAAAACAGCTAAATACTAAAAGTAAAAAACCGCTAAATGCAAAAATGATTTCAGGGATTGTCACTGACGGGAAATACCCTTTACCCGGCGCGCGAGTTACTATAGAAGGAATTGAACGTGGTACTCAAACTGATTTTGATGGGTATTATCAAATAGAAGCCGCTGTAGGAGAAGAATTAACGTTCTCCTACATTGGGTTTGAAACTAAAAAGATCGCAATTGTTTCCAACAGAATTGATGTTCAGTTAGAGGAATCTGACAATAATCTAGAAGAAGTAGTGGTGGTGGGTTATAGCAGTGTAAAAAAGAAATCTTTAACTGCAGCTACACCGGAAGTTGTAGAAGAAGCGGACAATCAAATTTACAACACTGCAGGAATAGATATGAAATTAGAAGGAAAAGCCAGTGGAATAACAATTAGAGGAAACTCAAGTATTTCAGGTAATTACAAAAACGCCTTGTATATCGTTGATGGCGAACCAATAACTGAAGAACAATTCAAATTAATTTCTCCATCAGATATCATTTCTGTTGATATTTTAAAAGCCGAAAAAGCCACCGCATTATACGGAAGCAAAGGAGCTAACGGCGTCATTATCATCACAACCAAAAAAGCATTAGAAGCCTTGACTCAAGTTAAAGCCAGAAAAAATCTCTCGGAAACTGCTTTCTTTTATCCGAATCTAAAAACAGATGCCAAGGGGAAAGTAAGTTTCAATTTTACTTCGCCTGAAGCTTTGACCGCTTGGAAACTCCGATTATTGGCACACAACAAAGAAGCTGGTTCTGGTTATTTAGAAAAAAGTGTCATTACTCAAAAAGAGTTAATGGTGACGCCAAATTTTCCTCGTTTTTTCCGAGAAAAAGATTCGATAGTCATCACGGCAAAAGTGGCAAACATTACAAGTACAGCCAAAACAGGAATCGCTGTCTTGCAACTTTTTGATGCGACCACAATGCAATCAATCGATGCTAAAATGAGAAATGCGAATACAGTAAGAAATTTCAAAATCGCTCCTTTTGGAAATACAACCGTGAGTTGGAAAATTTATATCCCAGAGGGATTGCAAGGCGTTCAGTATAAAGTTTTGGCCAAAGCAGGAAACTTTTCGGATGGCGAAGAGAACATACTTCCGGTTTTAACTAATAATATGTTGGTTACCGAAAGTATCCCGATTTGGGTACGAGAAAATTCGAAGAAAGAATACACTTTCGAGAATCTAAAAAATAACACTTCTTCTACTTTACGAAACCATCAGATTACATTAGAATACACTTCAAATCCCTCTTGGATTGCCATTCAATCGCTACCCTATTTGATGGAATTCGAACACGAATGTGCGGAACAAACCTTTGCCCGATTTTATGCGAATGCTTTGGCTTCGGAAATCATTTCGAGTAATCCGAAAATTGCAAATCTATTCGAAACTTGGAGAAAAAACGGAAAATTGAATTCGGAACTGGAAGAAAACGAGGAATTAAAATCAATAATCCTTGCCGAAACGCCTTGGCTGAATGATGCGAAAAGTGAAGACGAAAAGAAAAAAAACGTAGCGTTGCTTTTTGATTTAGAAAAAATGAAAATTTCACAAGAAGCTACTTTCAAGAAGTTAAAACAAAAGCAAAATGATTCGGGAGGATTTGCTTGGTTTGAAGGAAGCACCGAAAACGAATACATAACCCGACACATTTTGGCTGGTTTGGGACATCTCTCAAAATTAAGCACTACCGAAAATAATGCAGTTAAAATTAAACAAATTACTGCAACAGGAATTCCGTTTTTGGATCAAAAGTTTTTAGAAAATCACAAAACCACAACGGAAAAATTAAACGCAACCGAGAAATTCATTTGGTCAAATCCGTATACTGACTTGCATTATTTATACACCCGAAGTTTCTATTTGAAAACTTATCCGCTTTCGGACACGTTAAAAAAAGTAACTAAACTGTACCTTGAAACTGCCAAAAAAGAGTGGTTGACTTATTCTTTATACGAAAAAGGATTGGCGGCCTTGACCTTAAATCGTTTTGGCGAAAAAGAAACTGCCAAAAAAATTCTGGTAAACCTAAAAGAAACCGCTTCAAACAATAAAGATTGGGGAATGTATTGGATTGCCAACAAATCTGGCTGGTATTGGTATCAAGCGCCTATCGAAACTCAGGCTTTGCTGATTGAGGCTTTCGCCGAAATTACAAATGATAATGAATCCGTAAATGCCATGAAAGTTTGGTTACTCAAAAACAAACAAACTAAAAACTGGCCCACGACAAAATCGACCACCGAAGCAATTTATGCTTTATTGATGCAAGGAACAGATTGGTTGAGTGTGAAAGACAATACGATTATCAAAATTGGAAACGAGAAAATCCTAACCAGAAAACTATCCGAAAACGAAAAAGAAGCCGAAACAGGTTATGTAAAACTTAACTGGAAGGCAGATGAAATCAAAAAAGATATGGCAACTATTTCCATCGATAACAAATCGAAAGTTCCTGGTTTCGGTGGTGTTTATTGGCAATTCTTTGAAGATTTGGATAAAATAAAAACCAATTCTACCGCTGCACTATCGGTTACTAAAGAATTGTATGTTAAGAAAAATACCGACAAAGGCGAAATACTGCAACGAATAACTTCGAATAATTCGCTTCAACTTGGTGATTTAGTTACCGTTCGATTAGTGATTTCTGCCAAGGAAGATATGGAATTTGTGCATTTAAAAGACATGCGTGCTTCTTGTTTTGAACCTGTAGATGTACTTTCAGCATACCAATATAAAGGCGGATTGGGTTTCTATAAAAGTACAAAAGATGCCGCAACTCATTTCTTTTTTGACCAAATAAACAAAGGTACTTATGTTTTAGAATATGATCTTCGTGTAAATAATAGTGGTGATTTCTCAAACGGAATTACAACTATTCAAAGTATGTATGCTCCTGAATTTACCAGTCATACCGAAGGAATTCGGTTTATGGTAAAACAGTAACGATATTTAATTAAAAAAAGTTCGTCATGTTTTTCCCGGGAGAGCAATTCTACTCTCTATAATTCCTCAATTAATTTAAGCTTTCAATTGATAAAACATTGTACAAAATTACCGTCATAAAAATAGAAAAAAGAAAAGATCTTCATTGTCTTAGTATTTATTAATTAAAATGTTTTAGCTGTAGGACTATTATCATTCATCAAGACGGCAGGAGCCAAATTATTCGGAAAAGAAGAAGAGGAAGCTCCAGTTGTAGAGAAAGAAGCTGTGAAAGCAAGTGCGCTTTCGGTTCATGTACAGTCTTTAAATTTACCTTTCAAAACTTTAACTGTGGTTTTACAAAATGAAAAAGTTACTTTGAAAGGAGAAGTTGACAATCAGTCTGATGCTGAAAAAATCGCTTTGGCAGTTGTTAATGTCGAGGGAGTTTCGCCAGTGGACAACCAAATAGAAGTAGTTGTAAAGCAATCAGAATCAAAATACCTTACTGTAGTTGAGGGAGATTAGTTATCCAAAATTGCAAAAACCTATTATGGTGACGCAACTAAATTTGATGTTATTATTGAAGTTAATAAACCAATGCTTTCTGATCCAGATAAAATATATCTAGGACAGGTTTTGAGAATTCCAAATCTGTAATTAATATCAATAAAAAGGGCTTCAAAAATTTGAAGCCCTTTTTTTATACAAATGGTACTTTTTAAATACTTTTAGTCATTCAACATTTTCCATAATTTATCTTTCAATTCTGTCAAACCTTGTTGCGCGACAGAGGAAATAAACATATATGGAATATCTTTAAAAGCTATATCTAAGTCTGTTTTTAATTCTGCTTTCAACTCATCATCCAGCATGTCGCATTTAGAAATCACCAACAAACGCTCTTTATCAAGCATTTCAGGATTATACTTCGTTAACTCGTTTACTAAAATATCATATTCAGCTTTTATGTCTGCCGTATCAACAGGAACTAGAAAAAGTAAAGTCGAATTACGCTCAATATGCCGCAAGAAATAATGTCCTAATCCTTTTCCTTCGGCAGCTCCTTCTATAATCCCCGGAATATCCGCAATTACAAAAGATTGAAAATCTCTGTATGCCACAATTCCAAGATTAGGCTTTAAGGTTGTAAAAGGATAGTCCGCAATTTTTGGTTTAGCTGATGTCAATACTGACAACAACGTTGATTTTCCAGCATTAGGAAAACCTACCAAACCTACATCAGCAAGCACCTTTAATTCTAAAATTACATCCATTTCTACTCCAGGTAAACCAGGTTGCGAGTATCTGGGAGTTTGGTTTGTTGAACTTCTAAAATGCCAGTTCCCAAGACCTCCTTTTCCACCTCGAGATAAAATTTGTTTTTCACCATCATCGGTGATTTCAAATAATATTTCTCCGGTTTCTTTGTCTTTTACAACAGTCCCCAATGGTACTTCAATGTATTTGTCATCTCCATCAGCACCTGTACTTCGATCTCCACTTCCATCTCCACCATTTCCAGCTTTGATGTGTCGGGCAAATTTTAAGTGAAACAATGTCCAAAGACCTTTATTTCCCACTAAATATACATGGCCTCCACGACCACCATCACCACCGTCAGGTCCACCTTTTTCAATAAATTTCTCTCTGTGCAAGTGCGTAGATCCTTTTCCTCCTTTACCGGATGAAACATATATTTTAACATAATCTACAAAATTCCCTTCTGTCATTTTTTTTAATTTCAGATTTCAGGTTTCAGCTTGAATAAATTCAAACTTCCAACTTACATCTATTTTTATAATTTAATCGCCTTCACCATCACTTTATCAATCTTCACGCCATCCATATCGATAACTTCTAATTCAAATTTCTGCCAAATTAATTTCTCCCCTTGTTTTGGAATATGAGAGAGCTCTGTCATTATTAATCCACTCACGGTTGTTACCTCATAATCATTGATTAATTCATCTAATTCAAAGTATGTCAAGAAATCGTGCAACGAATAATGTCCGTCAACTAACCACGTTCCATCTTCTCTTTCTATTAACTGAAAATCATCTTTATAAAAATCAGAAGCATCACCTACCAAAGCTTCCAGAATATCATTCAACGTTATTACACCTTGAAAAACGCCATATTCATCAGAGACAAATGCGTAATGTATTCCTGTTTTTTTGAAATCCTCTAAAGCTACATAAGCTGTCGTTTGCTCCATCATGAAAGGAGCTTCGGTCATGATATCTGCTAAATTGAAATTTTCATTTTCAAAATGTGCAAAAATATTTTTTAGATTAACAACCCCAACAATATCATCATAGTTTTCGCCATAAACCGGATAAATTGAATGCAGTTCTTTAAGCATAAATTCCTTAACCTGGTCTTTATTTGAATGTAATGGCAAAAACATCACTGATTTTCTGTGAGTCATCAAAGAGTTTATTTTTCTGTCGCCAATATGAAAAACACGCTCCACAATATCTTGTTCTATCTCCTGAACTTCACCGCCTTCAGTTCCTTCTTTGATAATCGCTTTTATTTCTTCCTCAGTAACTTTTCCGTCTGCTGTTGGTTTTATTTGCAAAATTTTTAATAAAAAATCAGTTGAATAAGTTAACAACCAGATAAAAGGCGCAGTGATTATTGACACAATTTTCATAGGCAACGCCACTGCTTTTGCAATAGCTTCCGGATGGTTGAGTCCAATTCTTTTTGGCAACAATTCACCCAAAACCAGCGAGAAAAAAGTTAATATCACAACAACTAAACCCACTGCTACAGAATGTGCGTATGGTTTTAAAAACTCAAAGCCACTTACAAATGTTTCTACATCGACCGTTATTTTGTCTCCACTATAAATACCGGTAAGAATTCCTATCAAAGTAATTCCTATTTGTACGGTTGACAAAAATTTGTTTGGTGAATTCGCTAAATCCAGAGCGATTCTGGCACTTTTATTTCCTTTTTTCGCTGCAGTTTCCAGTCTATTTTTTCGTGCTGAGATCAATGCGATTTCTGACATCGAGAAAACCCCATTTAGCAGTATTAGAAAAAATATTATTACTATTTCCAATTTTTTAATTAATTCGTTTATATCTTGAAATGTGATTCCTAAATTTATCTTTTAGAAAACAGTTGTTTGCCACCTTATCATTTAGCCCTGATGGCAGTGAAAAGCCCAGAGATAAAAAAATTACTTTTTCTTGGCAAAAAAGAGCGACCAAAGGAAGCTCCTTTTATGACTTAGAAAAATATTTTTTTTATCGAGGACTTGTAATGTACAGCTGGAATTGCTCCTATATATTATCAATCACTTTACTTACCCTTTCGGTAATTTCCGCAATTGAACCAATTCCGTTTACTGCATGAAATTTGCCTTGCTCCTGATAATATTCCATTAAAGGAGCCGTTTTTTCATTGTATTCCTGATAGCGATTTCTAATTTTTTCTTCATCTTGATCGTCTATTCTACCACTTGTTTTTCCTCTTTCCAATAATCTCTGGATCAAGATTTCATCATCAGCTTCGAGCGCAATTGTTGCAGCAACATTAGAACCAATTGAAATAAGAAACGCGTCTAATGCTTCGGCTTGTGAGATTGTTCTTGGATATCCGTCAAATAAAATCCCGTTAGTATCCGGATGTTTATTTACCTCATCAATCAACATTTTTGTAGTCAATTCATCCGGCACCAAATCGCCGGCATCCATATACACTCTTGCCTGTTTGCCTAATTCTGTATCGTTTTTCAAATTAAAACGGAACACATCACCAGTGGAAATATGCTTTAATCTATATTTTTCTTTCAAAAACTCTGCTTGAGTTCCTTTACCAGCTCCTGGTTTTCCAAATAAAACAATGTTAGTCATGTGATGTGTAGTTATTCTTTTAGTTTATATACTTCGGGTAAATTTCTTCCTAATCCATTATAATCTAAGCCAAAACCAACAATAAATTTATTTGGAATTCGGATTCCAACGTAATCTATTTTAATGTTTTTAGTGTAGGCTTCCGGTTTGAAAAAAAGCGTCGCTATCTTAAAATGTTTTACATTTTGTTGCTTGAATAATTCTTTCAATTCCACCAACGTGTTACCGGTGTCTACAATATCTTCTATAATAACAACTGAACGTCCAGTCAAATCCTGGTTGAGTCCTATCAATTGTTTCACTTGGTTTGTTGAAGAGGTTCCTTCATAAGAAGCCATTTTTATAAAAGACACTTCACATGGTTTTTTATATAGTTTCATAAAATCAGAAACAACCATAAAAGCACCATTCAAAACACCTACAAATACTGGTATTTCATCAGCAAAATCGTCTTCTATCAGGGCAACCATTTTTGTCAAGGCAAATTCTATTTCTTTAGCAGAAATAAACGGAACAAATTGTTTATCGAGAAGTTGTATCATTATTTTTGTATTTAAAATAATGTGCAAAGATATAGAATTCGGATTTGTGAATTGATACTTGGGCATTAATTTGTATTTTTAAGTAAATTTCATAAAAAAGTACCCTAAAAAGTATTAACAATCACAAAAGTCACAAGGGAAATTCCGAAGAAAATAAAATAGCATTTTCCAATTCAATCATTATAAAGTATCTTTGCTTAAACATACAACTACACAATGAATTATTTTTCTTCTGATTTCAAATTAGGAATTCTCGGTGGCGGACAGCTGGGCAAAATGCTGTTGTTTGATACCCGGAAATTCGACATACAAACCTACGTCCTGGATCCAAGTGACCAAGCACCTTGCAAAATTGCCTGTGACCAATTTTTCAAAGGAGACTTAATGGACTTTGAAACGGTTTATAATTTTGGTAAAAAAGTGGACGTTTTGACTTTCGAAATTGAGCTGGTAAATCTGGATGCTTTGGTAAAACTAGAGAAAGAAGGATTGAAAGTATATCCATCGCCAAAAACGTTGAAACTGATTCAAAATAAAGGAATACAGAAAGATTTTTACATTAAACATACTATTCCAACCGCCAATTACAAACGTTTTGACGATCTTAAAAGTCTAGTTGTTTCTATATTGGATTCAAAAACAAAACTGCCGTTTGTATGGAAATGTACCGAATTTGGTTATGATGGAAATGGTGTAAAAGTGATTCGGCATATTTCAGATTTGGATAATTTAGCTAATGTTGAATGCATTGCCGAAGAAATGGTTCCGTTCAAAAATGAATTGGCCGTTATTGTTTGTCGCAATCCTTCCGGTGAAATAAAAACGTATCCTGTCGTGGAAATGGAATTTCATCCGGAAGCCAACCAAGTGGAATATGTGATTTGTCCTGCTCGAATTAACGACAAAGTAGCCGAAAAAGCTCGAGCAATAGCATTGAACGTTTCCGAGAAATTCAATCATGTGGGATTATTAGCCGTTGAAATGTTTCAGACCGAAGATGATGAAATCCTCGTGAATGAAGTGGCTCCACGCCCTCATAATTCGGGTCATTATTCTATTGAAGCCAGTTATACGTCCCAATTTGAAAACCATCTACGTGCTATTCTTGATTTGCCTTTGGGAAATACGGATAGTAAAGTCGCTGGAATTATGGTAAACTTAGTCGGTTCCGCAGGATTTTCTGGAGATGTGATTTATGAAAATATCGAAAAAATATTAGGATGGAATGGTGTAACACCACACATTTACGGGAAGAAACAAACGCGTCCTTTTAGAAAAATGGGACACGTCACCATCGTAAATGAAGACATCAACGAAGCACGAAGAATTGCTGAAGAGGTGAAGAATACGATTCGAGTAATCAGTGGTCAGTAAATAGTAATCCGTGGTCAGTCGCAGTTTGCAACTTTAAACTTTAAACGAAAAAAACAATGAAAGTAGCCGTAATAATGGGAAGCATATCCGATATGCCTATCATGCAAGAAGCCATAGATATCCTAAAAGCATTCGATATAGAAATAGAAGTCGATATCGTTTCGGCACACAGAACACCTGAAAAATTATTTGATTTCAGCCAAAATGCACACACCCGTGGCATATCGGTTGTTATTGCTGGTGCTGGCGGCGCTGCACATTTGCCTGGAATGGTCGCTTCAATGTCGCCACTTCCTGTAATTGGCGTTCCTATAAAATCAAGTAATTCCATTGATGGTTGGGACAGTATTTTGTCCATTCTTCAAATGCCAGGCGGAGTTCCCGTTGCAACAGTTGCGCTTAACGGTGCTAAAAACGCCGGAATTCTTGCCGCTCAAATCATAGGAAGTCACAACAAAAGTGTATTGGAGAAAGTCATTAAATATAAAACAGGATTGAAAGAAGCCGTTAACATCGCTGCTGAAAGTCTCCAAAAATAGAAAAAGCTCCATAACGGAGCTTTTTTAAATTTAAATCCTGTCTTTTATCATTCAGCCTCAGCTGGTATTTCTAAAATCCCTTCAAATTCCGAAGCGATTATATCCTCCTTATTTAACCAATATTCTGAAGTGAGAATGGTATAGTTCAAATTATCCGTAGTTGTCAAATCCCACAAAACATCCTCTGCTTCTGGGAAAGGAGCGTTTTCATTCATCGCGTGATCAAACAATCTTTTGATAAGATTACCATCAGACAATCCTTTGCTCAATAATTTAAGCACATATTCTTTGGTCAATTGAATCTCATTTTCACTTTCTAATGGTGCGATTGTCAGCGTTACGATTGTTGCTTTTGCATTGGGAAACTTTCCATTGTATGCTTTAAAAAGCAATTGATTAATATGAAACAATTTCGCATGCAATCCTATTTCCGGATATTCTTCGCAAACTTTATCCAGAAACATATCATTTGAAATTTGTTGAATTTGACCTTCATTCAAATCTTCTGACAACTTATATTCTAATACGACAACAGCGGCGTCTCTAGGTTCAAAATCGCTTATTGCCATAAACAACAACTCTCTCAAAGTGGAAGGATCAGCATCCGCAGCATCCGGATAATCGAACTTTTCTAACAGTTTGACGTAGTCTTCATTTGTCCAATATTCCTCAATTTCATCTACTGTATTCGCGCTATTTATTGTAATTTGATACTTCATATTTCTTTTACTATTAATTTTATATTCTACTTAATTGTTTCCAAAACCAATCATTTTTTTACAATTTAGGGCTTTATTACTGGTAAACGAAATAAATAACATTTAAATAACACAATTACCTCCGCTATTTTGGACCGAATCAATTGCTTGGATAACCTAGTTTTTTTTATTAAATCCGTACATTTGATATTTTTAAACATGGAATTATTTTATCAAAAATACAAATGAGCATCTTAACCCACCATTTCAATACAAAATACAATACAGCACCTTTTTCGAAAATTAAAAACGAAGATTTCCTTCCCGCTTTCCAAAAAGGAATCGAATTGGCAAAATCCGAAATCGATGCAATTGTACGAAATCCAATAAAACCCACTTTCGAAAACACTATTGAAGCATTGGCATTCAGCGGCGATGTTTTAGACCGAATCTCAAGCATTTTTTTCAATTTGAATTCAGCAGAAACGAATGACGAAATTCAAAAAATCGCTCAGGAAGTTTCCCCGTTATTATCTGAATTTGGAAATGATGTTCGCCTTAATCCTGATTTATTCGCTCGAGTAAAAACCGTTTATGAGCATCGAGAAAAACTAAATCTCAATCCGGAACAAACCACGCTTTTGGACAAAAAATACAAAAGCTTTTCCAGAAACGGAGCAAACTTACCGGAAGACAAAAAGAATCAATTACGAGAAATTGACAAAGAATTATCGAAATTGAGTTTGCAGTTTGGCGAAAATGTATTGGCCGAAACGCAAGCCTATCAATTACATATTACAAACAAAGAAGATTTAGCTGGCTTACCGGAAGGAATTATCGAAGCCGCTCGCTCTTTGGCTAAAAGCCAAGAAAAAGAAGGCTGGGTTTTTACTTTAGATTACCCAAGTTATGTTCCGTTTGTGACGTACGCTGACAATCGCGAATTGCGCAAGAAAATAGTAATTGCTTTTGGTGCCAAAGGTTTTCAAAACAACGAATTTGACAATCAGGAAATCGTATTGAAAATTGCCAAATTGCGTTTTGACAGAGCGCAAGTTTTAGGTTACGGTACTCATGCTCATTTTGTGCTTAAAGAACGAATGGCAGAAAGTCCGGAGAAAGTAAAAACATTCTCGAATGATTTATTGGAAAAAGCCAAACCGGCAGCTTTGAAAGAATTTGCACAATTAAACGCTTTCGCAAAAGAGTTACACGGAATCGAACAACTCGAGAAATGGGACGGCGCCTATTACTCCGAGAAATTGAAGCAGCAATTATTCAACTTGGATGATGAAATACTGAAACCGTATTTTCAATTAGAAAAAGTTTTGGACGGTGCTTTTGCAGTAGCGCAAAAATTATACGGAATCACTTTCGAAGAAATTTACCAAGTAGATAAATACCATGAAGAAGTAAAAACGTACGAAGTAAAAGATGAAAACGCCCAACTGGTTGCTGTTTTTTATGCTGATTTCTTTCCAAGAAAAGGCAAACGAAACGGTGCTTGGATGACTTCTTTTAAATCGCAATATATTAAAAAAGGAATTAACGAAAGACCTCATATTTCTATTGTGTGTAATTTTACGAAACCTACCGAAACAAAACCATCCTTACTAACTTTTAACGAAGTAACAACTTTGTTTCATGAATTTGGTCACGCGTTGCACGGCATGTTAGCCAACACCACGTATCCAAGTTTATCTGGAACCTCTGTGTACTGGGATTTTGTGGAATTACCAAGTCAGATTCTTGAAAACTGGTGTTATGAACCGGAAGCTTTAGCTTTGTTTGCGTATCATTATGAAACTGGCGAAATAATTCCGATGGAATTAGTCCATAAAATTAAAGAAAGCGCGAGTTTCCAGGAAGGAATTGCAACGATGCGTCAATTGAGTTTTGGATTATTAGACATGGCATGGCACGCTGAAGATCCTTCGAACATCAAAGACATAAAAGCTTTTGAAACTGAACAATTTGCAGCCACACAATTGTATCCTGATGTAAAGGAAAATGCAATGAGTACTTCTTTCTCCCACATTTTTCAAGGCGGCTATTCATCCGGTTATTACAGTTATAAATGGGCCGAAGTGCTGGATGCTGACGCTTTTGAATATTTTCAGGAAAAAGGTATTTTCAATAAAGAAGTCGCAACCAAGTTCAAAGAAAACGTACTCTCGAAAGGCGGAACAGAACACCCGATGATTTTGTACAAACGTTTTAGAGGACAAGAACCAAAACCGGAAGCATTATTGAGAAGAGCTGGATTGATTTAATTCTAAATATTATAAAAACCGAAGTAATAGGTTTCGGGTTTTTTGATAGATTTTCAGTATACGTACAAAAAATTAAAATCCAATGAAATATGAGTTTTTTAAAAGCCGAATGGAATAATTTAGCATTGATTAATTACGAAGTCAATCCGGAAATTCTGCAAAAATATGTCCCAAAAGGAACAGAAATAGATTTCTGGAACGGCAAATGTTATGTTAGTTTTATTGGATTCCTATTTGAAAACGTGCGCGTTTTGGGAATGAAAATACCTTTTCATTCTGATTTTGAAGAGGTAAATCTTCGCTTTTATGTGAGACGATTAGAAAATGGAGTATGGAAAAGAGGTGCGGTTTTTATCAGCGAAATTGTTCCAAAACACGCTATTACACTTGTTGCAAATACGTTTTACAATGAGCATTATAGAACGCTACCGATGAAACATACTTTGAAAGTGAATGAAAACTCCAGAGAATTTACGTACCAATGGAAGGTAAACAATAACTGGAATACTATTCATGTAGAAACCAATATAGATCCAGTTACAATTGAACCCGATTCCGAAGCTGAGTTTATCACGGAGCATTATTTTGGCTATACCAAAATTAACGAAAATGCAACTTTTGAATACCAAGTCACGCATCCCAGATGGCAACAATTTGAAGTAATTAAGAACGAGTCAGTAATTGATTTTGAAGGTGTTTACGGAAAAGAATTTGCTTTTATCAAGGATTTAAAACCTACATCTGTATTTCTGGCCATTGGCTCAAAAATTACAATTGAAGACAAACGAAAAATACAAATGTAATGACCAAAATAAAAATTAGGACCAAAATAAAAGCTCCCATACAAACTGTTTTTGACATTTCCAGAGACATCGATTTTCACCAAAAATCTGCCAGTCCTACAAACGAAACAGCCATTGACGGAGTCACTTCTGGATTGATAAATTACAACCAAACGGTGACTTGGCGCGGGAAACATTTTGGTTTTTATCTGACGCACAAAAGCCGAATAACAGCAATGAATCAGTATGATTATTTTGTGGATGAGATGGAGGAAGGAAAATTCAAATCCTTCCGACATGAACATATTTTTTACGAAAAAAATGGACTAACCGTAATGAAAGACAAAGTATTTTACGAAGTTCCCTATGGTATCTTTGGTGAATTGTTTGATTTTTTGTTTCTAAAAAATCACATGATTAATTTTATTCTCGAAAGAAACAAAGTATTGAAAGCTTTTTCTGAAAGTAAGCAATGACAACCAGTAAACAATAGGGATGTTTACAGCCAAAAAAATAACATTATTTCAAAAATTCCCTGAAATTCTCTTTACTTATTACTAGAAAACTTGGTTGATAGGCATCTTGAAATGATTTGGGTAATTTGGTTTTTTTATTTGAAGACCATTTAAATTCAAAAGCACTTACCGCATCAGCATTAGTTTCGACATAATCTATTTCCTGTTGCTGAGTAGTTCTCCAAAAATAAGGTTTTGACAAACTTTGGGTATAAGAAAGCTTCTTAAGTCGCTCCGAAACTAAAAAATTTTCCCATATAGCGCCTTTGTCTTGACGAAATTCTAAAGAATTGAAATTTCCAATCAACATATTTCGAACACCATTGTCGTAGAAATAGATTTTTCTATTCGCTTTTATTTCATTTCTTAAGTTTTTACTAAAACTATTCAATCTGAAAATTACAAAAGCTTTCTCCAGCAAATCTATATAATTATTAACTGTATTTTTATCCACACCAACTAATTGTGCAATTTCATTATAGCTGACCTCACTGCCAACCTGAAAGGCCAATGCCTGTAAAATTTTCTCTAAAACTTCTGATTTCCTAATGCCCGCTAAGCTCAAAACATCTTTAAATAAGTAACTGGAAACAAGATTTTTTAAAATTTCATATTCATTCCCAAAGTTGTTTATGACATCAGGATACATTCCATAAAGCAACCGCAACTCCAATTGTTGTTGCGCTTTTATAAACCCTACATTACTTTCAAATTCACTCCATGAAATGGGGTACAATCGGTATTCAAATTTTCGACCAGTCAATGGCTCTTGGGTAACATGATTAATATCAAAAGCTGAAGAGCCGCTAACAATTACATGTACATTTTTGATTTGATCAACAATAATCTTTAATTTCAAACCAATATTAGGAATGCGTTGCACCTCATCAATAAAGACATATTTATAATTCGCAATAATATTTTTTAAGGTTTCTGTATTTGCATTTGCTAAAGTATCTGACACAACTGCATCATCGCCATCAAGAAACAGAAACGGAATATCTCTCAACAAAGAATTCACCAATGTAGTTTTACCTACTTGACGCGGGCCTATCAAGACGATAACTTTTCCTTTATCTAAATTATTCTTTATTACTGGGGTTAAATCTCTAACAATCATGACTGTGAATTTTATTCAAATATACTACTAATATATCCTATTCACCAAATTAATACTATTATTGGTGAACGTATTCACCAAATTAATACTATTATTGGTGAACGTATTCACCAATTAAGTGCTTTTTAAAATAATAAAAGTAACAACCACCAAACTATTGGAATGCTTTCTACGCAAAAAGAAGTGTAATATTTTGATCGTTTTTCATTGGCAAAAATCAAAAATAATGAAATCATCAGTACTAAAATGAAGTTTACAATCAATTGATCTTTATCTAAATTACTTTTAAAAAACTCCAAAAAATAAAACGGAATCAAAAGTATCGATCCCAATATTTTGGTATGCTTTACTCCTATTTGTTGCGGAACGGTTTTAAGATGCGGATCATCATATTCCAAATCAATGATTTCAAAAATCAGAACTAACACGAAAATCAGGATAAAGCGCTGCACGAATTTTAAATAAAAGTCTGGAGTAACTGGTATTTCCGAATCTAAAATTGGTAATCCCAACGTGACGCCCACCCAACACAACGCCACAATATAAATTTTGACACCAGCCCAATTCCTCGCGTTTTTCTTGTTCGGAAAAAAGGGAAGCGTATACAGCAATGTAATACTCAAAAACGCAATGGCAACAATTTGGGTAACGCGTTCCAGCTGAAAAAAATAAAAGCCAACCAAAATAAACGAACAAAAACTGAACAAAGTAATTATTTTAAGTTCCTTCCGCATTTGTATTTTTTTGGCCCGAGCCAAAGCATCATATTTTACAAAATTATATCCTACAATGGTACCAAAAAAAGCAAAGTTAGCAACTGCATCACCTTCAGGAATGTGGAACATATATTGCGTCATTCGCACCAAGGCGTAACACGACAAACCCACGTGAATACTACCATTTAAATAAAAATTGAATATTAGTTTAAAAAACCTCATTAGACAAAATTAATCAAAGTGTTAATAAGAACGGCTTTTAGTTGAAAAATTCACAGAAAATCAAGTTAAAAAAGGCAATTAATAGCATATTAATATTTAATTTTACAGCCTTTAAAACTAGAAACACACAACCCATTTTATATACAATGAAAACAGACGCTTTTGCATTAAGACACATTGGCCCAAGAGAAAATGATCTAGAACACATGTTGAAGACAATTGGGGCAGGAACACTGGAACAATTGATTCAAGAAACGATTCCCAGTGACATTCGTTTAAAATCTGATTTAGATTTAGAACCTGCAATGACCGAATATGAGTTTGCAAATCACATCCAGAAATTAGGGAATAAAAATAAAGTTTTTCAATCGTACATTGGTTTAGGATACAATGCCGCCATTATTCCTGCGGTGATCCAAAGAAATGTTTTCGAAAACCCGGGATGGTACACTGCTTACACACCGTATCAAGCCGAAATCGCGCAAGGTCGTCTGGAAGCAATTCTGAATTTCCAAACGATGGTTATCGAATTGACCGGAATGGAAATCGCGAATGCTTCTTTATTGGATGAAGGAACTGCCGCTGCAGAAGCAATGGCATTACTTTTTGACGTTCGTTCTCGTGACCAAAAGAAAAAAAATATCAATAAATTCTTTGTTTCTGAAGAAATATTACCTCAAACTTTATCGGTTTTACAAACACGTTCAACGCCAATTGGAGTTAAATTAGTAGTTGGAAATCATGAAACATTTGATTTTTCATCGGAATATTTTGGAGCAATCCTTCAATATCCAGGGAAATTTGGACAAGTGTATGATTATGCTGCATTTATCGCGAAAGCTGCTGAAAACGAGATAAAAGTAGCTGTTGCCGCTGATATTTTGAGTTTAGTAAAACTAACTCCTCCAGGCGAAATGGGCGCTGCAGTTGTTCTTGGAACAACACAACGTTTCGGAATTCCGTTAGGTTATGGTGGTCCACACGCTGCTTATTTCGCTACAAAAGACGAATACAAAAGAAGCATGCCAGGAAGAATCATCGGTGTAACCGTTGATACTGATGGAAATCGCGCTTTGCGTATGGCGTTACAAACCCGCGAGCAACACATTAAACGTGATAAAGCAACATCAAATATTTGTACGGCTCAGGTTTTATTGTCAGTAATGGCAGGAATGTATGCCGTTTATCATGGTCCAAAAGGCTTGCAATACATCGCTGATAAAGTACACGCTTCGGCAGCGACATTGGCAAACGCTTTAGAAAAATCAGGTTATAAACAAACCAACACCGCTTTTTTTGATACAATAGTTGTAAAGGCTGATGCCAAAAAAGTAAAAACAATTGCTGAAGAAAACGAAATTAATTTCTATTACATTGACGATAATACGATTTCAATTTCTCTAAACGAGACAACAAGTATTACCGATTTAAATAAAATCATTGCTGTTTTCGCTTCCGCAAATGGTACTGCGGTAAACACCATTAAAAGTTTATCCGAAACCAATCATTTTCCTGAAAACGTAAACAGAACATCAACGTTTTTACAACACGATGTCTTCAATAAACATCACTCAGAAACAGCTTTGATGCGTTACATCAAAATGTTAGAAAGAAAAGATTTAGCGTTGAATCATTCCATGATTTCATTAGGGTCTTGTACCATGAAACTGAATGCCGCATCAGAAATGTTACCTTTGAGCATGGCACAATGGAATAACATTCATCCGTTTGCACCGCTTGACCAGGCACAAGGATACCAGGAAATGTTGGCTAAATTAGAACATCAGCTAAACGTCATTACTGGTTTTGCAGGAACAACATTACAACCTAATTCAGGTGCTCAAGGAGAATACGCCGGATTAATGGTAATTCGTGCGTACCACCAATCAAGAGGAGATCACCATAGAAATATTGCTTTAATCCCATCATCAGCTCACGGAACAAACCCGGCTTCGGCAGCGATGGCCGGAATGAAAGTTGTGGTTACTAAAACATTGGAGAACGGAAATATCGACGTGGAAGATTTACGTGAAAAAGCACTTTTGCACGCAGCCAATCTTTCTTGTTTAATGGTAACCTATCCTTCAACTCACGGTGTTTTTGAAAGCGCGATTAAAGAAATTACACAATTGATTCACGATAACGGTGGGCAAGTCTATATGGATGGTGCCAACATGAACGCCCAAGTTGGATTAACAAATCCTGCAACTATTGGTGCTGACGTTTGTCACCTGAACTTACACAAAACATTCGCTATTCCTCACGGAGGAGGTGGACCAGGAGTAGGACCAATTTGTGTTGCTCCACAATTAGTACCATTTTTACCTACTAACCCAATAATTCCAACAGGTGGAGAAAACGCTATTACGGCAATTTCTGCAGCACCTTGGGGATCAGCATTAGTTTGCTTAATCTCTTACGGATATATCTGCATGCTTGGTGCCGAAGGCTTGAAACAATCCACTGAATATGCAATTTTAAACGCAAATTATATCAAGGAGAAATTAAACGGTCATTACGATACGTTATACTCTGGAGAAATGGGTCGTGCAGCACACGAAATGATTTTAGAATGTCGCCCTTTTAAACAAAAAGGAATTGAAGTGACAGATATTGCAAAACGTTTAATGGATTATGGATTTCATGCTCCAACGGTTTCCTTTCCTGTTGCCGGAACTTTAATGATTGAACCTACTGAAAGTGAAAACTTAGAAGAGCTAGATCGTTTTTGTGACGCTATGATTGCGATACGAAAAGAAATTGAAACTGCTACAATAGACAATCCAAATAATATATTGAAAAATGCGCCACATACCTTGATGATGGCTACAACTGATAACTGGAATTTTCCATACACACGTGAAGCAGCAGCATTTCCTTTAGAATACATTGCCGAGAATAAATTCTGGC
Organism: Flavobacterium xueshanense; assembly: GCF_900112975.1. Classification (GTDB taxonomy): domain Bacteria; phylum Bacteroidota; class Bacteroidia; order Flavobacteriales; family Flavobacteriaceae; genus Flavobacterium; species Flavobacterium xueshanense. Next base: position 198,667 of record NZ_FONQ01000003.1, read on the forward strand.
CTACTGTTCGTAGAGTAGATGAAGCGTATGGCGACAGAAATTTAGTTTGCTCTTGCGCTCCAATTGAAGCCTACATGGAAAGCTAATTTACTACTTAAAATGTCTCGAGAAATCGAGACATTTTTTTTACTATTAAAAAACAAAAAATACTTTAAAAATTTTAAACTAAAAAAACGTTAATTATTGATCAGGAGATTTAAGAAATAAAAATCATATCAAAACTTTCAATTCATAATAAAATAATCAATATTTTTGCCAATAAATTATTATTTCGCAATTATATGCATGCATAGTAAATTTTGTGACTGTAGTAATTTTATAATGATTAAATTAGCCTTAAATTTGGAAAATTAACGCAATGAGAATAAAAATAGCTGGAATAGGAAGTTATATTCCTGAGAAAAAAGTAAGTAATACTGACTTTGGCGAACATGTTTTTTTGAATGAAGATGGAACCGCCTTTGCTTATCCTAACGAGGTAGTAATTAAAAAGTTTAAGGGCATCACTGGAATCGAACACAGGCGTTATGCGGAAGACCATTTAAATTCTTCTGATTTGGCTTTTTTTGCTTCTCAAAAAGCCATACAAAATGCTGGAATCGATCCGGAAACTATAGACTACATTATATTTGCACACAACTTTGGCGATGTAAAACACGGAACAATTCAATCTGATATGCTTCCTAGTTTAGCCACCCGCGTCAAAAATAAATTACAAATAAAAAATCCAAAATGTGTCGCTTACGATATCCTTTTTGGCTGTCCCGGTTGGATCGAAGGAGTACTTCAAGCTAATGCGTTCATCAAATCCGGAATGGCAAAACGTTGTTTAGTTATAGGTTCTGAAACCCTTTCTAGAGTGGTAGATGCGCACGACAGGGATTCTATGATTTATTCAGACGGAGCCGGCGCTTCTATTATTGAAGCTTCAGATGACGAAAGTGGAATGCTAGCTTATGAAAGTGCAACGTATGCAAATGACGAAGCGGGGTATCTATTCTTCGGAAAATCATACAATCCTGATTTAGATCCAGATACTCGCTACATAAAAATGTACGGACGCAAAATATATGAATTCGCATTAAATCAAGTTCCGGCAGCCATGAAAAGTTGTTTGGACAAAAGCGGACTTGGCATTGACGATGTGAAAAAAATTCTAATCCATCAGGCCAACGAGAAAATGGATGAAGCGATAATCCAACGTTTTTATAAATTATACGATAGATCTGTTCCTAAAGACATTATGCCCATGAGCATCCATGAACTGGGAAACAGCAGTGTGGCTACTGTCCCAACGCTTTTTGACTTATTAATTCGCGGCGAAATCGAAAATCAAACAATACACAAAGGTGATGTAATGATTTTCGCTTCTGTTGGAGCAGGAATGAATATCAATGCCTTTATATATAGATATTAATTCTTTTAGGAATATGTCATTCAAGAGCTAATCCGGCTGTACATTACAATTCCTCACTACAAAACTTGTTTTTCTAAGGTGCAAGAAAGCTTCTTTTAGTCGCTTTTTGTACCTTGAAAAACTACATTCTGAAGTTCCGGGATTTTCATTCCCATCCGGGCTAAAAAACAATGCCAAAAAACACATTTATTACTATATTTGTGCCTTTGTGCCCTTGCGGCAAAATCCAAAAAACATGTACGAAAAAACGTTTCCCAATAAAAGATTCAAACACACTTTAGAATTCCTAAAAAAACATGTCTCAACGTCAGAGACCATATTAGATTTAGGTGTTGAAAATCCTTTTTCTAAAATCATGAAATCCGAGGGATTTTCAGTTTCTAATACAACCGGAGAAGATTTAGATTTGGATCAGTCCGTATTTTCAAATGAAAAAAAGGATGTGGTTACCGCTTTCGAAATTTTTGAACATTTACTGAATCCTTTTCCCATTTTGAGTGAAATCAAATCTGATAAACTTTTTATTTCTATTCCATTGCGTTTGTGGTTTTCACCAGCTTACCGCAGTAAAACGGACATGTGGGACAGACATTACCATGAATTTGAAGATTGGCAACTCGATTGGCTTTTGGAGAAAACCGGCTGGAAAATAATCGACAGAAAAAAATGGACCAATCCCGTTAACAAATTTGGTATCCGACCACTACTACGAAAATTCACCAACCGTTATTATATTGTTTACGCTGAAAAAATAAAAGAATGAATTATTATATTGTCATTCCGGCGCATAACGAGGAAGCATTTATTACTTTAACTTTAAATTCTTTGATTTCACAAACCGTTTTACCCAAAAAAGTTGTTGTTGTCAATGACAATTCTACGGATAAAACTGCCGAAATCGTAACTGCTTTCGCTAAAGAAAATCCGTTTATAACTTTGGTAAATAAAACCTCCGAAGCGATTCATTTGCCGGGAAGCAAAGTCATTCAGGCTTTTCATAAAGGTTATGAAACATTGGATAAAGAGTATGACGTTATCGTAAAACTGGATGCCGACTTGATTCTACCCAACAATTATTTTGAAACTATCTCAACCATTTTCGAAAAAGATCCTTTGATAGGAATGGCTGGCGGATTTGCTTACATTGAAAAAAACGGCGAATGGATTTTAGAAAATCTTACCGATAAAGACCATATTCGTGGTGCCTTCAAAGCCTACAGAAAAGCATGTTTCGAGCAGATAGGGAATTTAAAACCCGCAATGGGTTGGGATACCGTTGATGAATTATTGTCGAAATTTTATGGATGGAAAGTGGTTACGGATGCTTCATTAATCGTGAAACATTTAAAACCAACTGGAGCAAACTACAACAAAACGGCCCGTTACAAACAAGGTGAGGCATTTTACACTTTAGGTTACGGGTTTCTTATCACTTCCATAGCTTCAGCAAAACTGGCAATGATGAAAAAAAAACCACTACTCTTTTTAGATTACATCAAAGGTTTCTGGAAAGCTAAAGCGGCTAAAACTCCTTTGTTGGTAACAACGGAACAAGCAAAATTCATTCGCAACTATCGGTTGAAAAAAATGAAGGAAAAGCTTTTTTAGCTTTAAAAATCAAAAACTGCTGAATCAAAAGGCATAACTCCTAACATTTTTTGTAATTTAGCCCATAATTGAAAAACTTATGATGCTCACCCGCTATATAACGCAAATAGGAAGATACTTCCTAATGCTAAAAGAAATTTTCAACAAACAGACAAAATGGTCTGTAATGAAAAATCTAATTTTTAAAGAAATTGATGATTTGATTATCGGTTCTTTAGGTATTGTTGCCTTCATTTCTTTCTTCGTTGGGGGAGTTGTTGCCATTCAAACGGCACTTAATTTAACTAATCCTTTAATTCCAAAATACCTTATTGGTTTTGCTACGAGACAATCAGTAGTATTAGAGTTTGCTCCCACTTTTATCTCCGTTATTATGGCTGGAAAAATGGGATCATTTATCACCTCCAGTATAGGTACAATGCGGGTTACGGAACAAATCGACGCCTTAGAAGTGATGGGAGTAAATTCCTTAAACTACCTTGTTTTCCCTAAAATAATAGCGTTGTTACTATACCCGTTCCTGATAGGAATCGCAATGTTCTTGGGAGTTTTGGGCGGTTGGATGGCTGGAGTATATGGCGGTTTTATCTCAAGCGCTGAGTTTATAAATGGAACCCAAATGGATTTTATTCCGTTTCATATTGTTTACGCTTTTATCAAAACATTAATTTTTGCGATGCTATTAGCCACAATCCCTTCTTTTCATGGTTATTACATGAAAGGTGGCGCACTCGAGGTAGGTAAAGCCAGCACTGTATCATTTGTTTGGACATCGGTTTCCATAATACTTTTCAATTATATATTAACACAGTTGTTACTAGGATCATGATAGAAGTAAAAAATATAGAAAAATCATTTGGCGGAAACAAAATTCTTAAGGGTATTTCAACGGTTTTTGAAACTGGAAAAACGAATTTAATAATTGGACAAAGTGGTTCCGGAAAAACCGTTTTGCTTAAAAGTCTTTTAGGCATTCATACTCCAGAATCTGGAACTATTTCATTTGATGGACGAATTTACTCCGAATTAAATCCGGATGAGAAACGAGAATTACGAACTGAAATCGGAATGGTTTTTCAAGGAAGCGCTTTGTTTGATTCCATGACTGTGGCTGAAAATGTTGGATTTCCGTTACGAATGTTCACCAAAGACAATAATAAAAAAATTCAGGAGCGCGTTGACTTTGTATTAAAAAGAGTTGATCTAACAGAAGCACACAAAAAATTACCTTCGGAAATTTCTGGAGGAATGCAAAAACGCGTTGCTATTGCCCGCGCCATTGTAAACAATCCCAAATACTTATTTTGTGATGAACCTAATTCTGGTTTAGATCCCAATACAGCTATTTTGATTGATAATCTTATCAGAGAAATCACCGAAGAATACAACATCACTACGGTTATAAACACGCATGATATGAACTCCGTGATGGAAATTGGAGAGAAAATTCTATTCCTGAAAGATGGTTTAAAAGCCTGGGAAGGAAACAAAGAAGAAATTTTCAGAACCGATAATGAGGCAGTTGTTGCCTTTGTTTATTCTTCAAATTTATTCAAAAAAGTACGGGAAGCGTATTTGAAAGAGTAAAAGCACTCTAAATCAAATGCTCTTTTTTCATTAACAGCAACAATATATTTGACAAAGGTTTAATACGCAACTACGTAATAAAAAATGATTTTTTGCTGACAATGATTTTAGACAAAGATAAATACGACACTAATGATTGTATTTTTCATACATAATTTTAAAGGTTATGTTTTACACCAATATTGATTAGATTATTCATAACATACTGATCATTATCAAAAATAAGCGCTGGTATTTTTGCTTTTCGTCCTCCAAAATAGGTTTCAAAATCAACATAGATAGCAATTTTATTGTTTAAAAAATAATTTAAACCCAATCCTGAATTTGAACTTCCATAATTTTTCGGGTAGTCGCTTTTTAAATTCTCAGAGTAATTGGAATAACTACTTTTGGTTTCAAAACTGTGCGCATACCCCATTTTCAAACTTCCGCTAAAGTTTTTAAAAATTCTAAACTCCCATTTTATAGCTACAGGAATAGAAATAACAGCTCCTTTAAAAATACCGGAATACGCATCGCTACCCAAATCAAACCAACCGCCACTATGTGTATCTGGTTTGTAAAATGAAACTCCGGTTTCAAAATATTTAATTCGTCCACTCAAACTCCAATGCCTCCCCGTGTAATATTCTGCTAAAACTCCTCCCTGAAATGATTTATTGGGGTCGCCTAGCTTGAAAGAGGTTATGGTATTCGAACCCATTTCTGCACCAAAATACCAATTCCCTTTTGGATTGACGATTGCGGTTTCTGCAGTTTCTTGTGCGTTTATCAAAAAAGGTATAAAGATAAATACGAAACAAATGATTGCATTTTTCATATTTCTATTAACTAAAATGATAAAACTTTAGACAATATGAGCATAGTTGCAAATGGGAATCGTAGATTTTTCATAATTGTATTCTTTTATGTGAAGTAGAGACAGCACTGTAAATATAAGATAAAATTTACATAGAATTATCGTAAAAAACCTTTTTCCTTTTAAAGTAGCAAAATAAGCAATTAATAATGAGGTTTTTATAGAATTATTATACATCCCAAAAAGTACTTGAAGCGTATTTGAAAGAGTAAAAAGCTAGCTTGATTTCAACAGTTCCACCTCAGCATTTGGATTAAATAAATACGTTTTTCCAGAACTTATTTCAAGGCATTCAAAACGCTTGGTTCTTACAGCTATTTTCTTGAAAATCTTTCCGTTTTGGATTCGGAAGACACTGCCGTACGGAATTTCGAAAACATAGTTTTTATCGTTTTGTTGGTCAAATTGTTTCAGTGCCAAAGCCAAAGTAGCATCAGTATCGCTGCTGGCTGTTGGATTTTTGAAATGTCTCGCCAACAACGGCAGCAAATGATTCGGAAAGATTTCCGGTCGAATGTAAGGAATCATCAACCGTTGGAACGAATATTTCCACTCGTTTCCATGCGGTTTAATTTGTCTGCCAAATTTTTCAAACGCAACCAAATGTGAAATTTCATGAATTAACGTAATCAAAAACTTGTATTTATTAAGATTTGAATTTACCGTGATTTCATGCTTTCCGTTCAAACCTTTTCGATAATCACCATGACGCGTCTGTCGTTCGTTGACGATCTTAAGATGCACTTGATTGGCAACAATAAGTTCGAAAACGGGTTTTACCGCATGCTCTGGAATGTATCTGGCTAAGGTTTCGCTCAAAACAATTGCAAATTATAAGTTAAGAATTATGAGTTATGAGTTTTTTTTAGAGGTTATTATAATACTTCGTATAATTTTCAAAACTTCATTATTTTGTTGGTAAATCGATTCAAATTCTAACTCAGAAATATAATTGGTTTCTTTTAAAAGTTCTAACCAATAAAGAGATTCATCACATTCTTTCTGGGCTATTGACAACTTATGAATAAAGTCAGGCTTGCTTTGCGCATTTACAGCTTCACGGACATTTGCACCAACTGAAGTAACGGATCGCAAAAATTGTTTACTCATAATATATTCTTTCTTTTCAGCGACCAAGTATTTATAAAAATTCACACCTCTAATTGCCAACTCAAAACTCTTTGTTTTTACAATACTTTCACTCATAATTCATAACTTAAAATTTATAACTCTAAGTTATGGATTTGTAGAAGAAACTTGCAACACTTTGCCGTTGAAATATTTATTCCCTGTCAAAGTAAAATCATAAATATAATTGGCCATTTCACCCGCTGTTATTGGCGCTTGATAACCTGGGAAAGCTTCAGCAAGCATTTCTGTTTGCACAGAACCCAAAGCTAAAACATTGAAAGAAATCCCACGCTCTTTGTATTCTTCAGCTAACAACTCTGACAATGTAATAACGGCTCCTTTACTCGAACTGTAAGCAGCAAGTCCGGCAAACTTCAAACTTCCCTGAATTCCGCCCATAGAACTTATCGTTACCACATGGCTTCCTTTTTGTAAAAAAGGCAAACAAATTCGGGTCAGATTAGCAACCCCAAAAACATTGACTTTATAGATGTTTTCGAAATCTTCCTGAGTGGTTTCTGAAAAAGGTTTCAGCAATAAACTTCCTGCGTTATGAATGACTGCGTCAATTTGTTTCCATGATTTGGAAAGAAAATCAGTTACTTTCACTAATTCAGATTCATTAGATAAATCAACAGAAAGACAGGTTATGTTTTCGTTCCCTAATAAAGCTTGAGGAATTTTTCTGGAAATGGCTAAAACTTGGTGTCCCGCATTGGCAAATTGCAATGCCAACTCAAATCCTATTCCCCTACTCGTTCCTGTGATGATAATATTTTTCATAGAGCAAAAATAAACAAAAACGGTAAAAAGTAATGCTTTACGTAAAGGATTCTTGCTGTAAAAAAAATTAAAGTTTCCTGTAATTTTCCATAATTTTGGTAAAATAAATTAACATCCGAATTCCTAGAAAATGACAGAAAGAATTACATTCGAAATTGCAAAAATGAGTGACATTGATGGCGTATTGGCATTACAGGAATTGTATCTTGTTGCTAATTTATCCGAAGAAGAAAAAGCTTCCGGCTTTGTTACGACGCCATTTACGACTCAACAACTAACCGAAGTTATTCAAAAATCAGAATTGTTTATTGCTAAAGACAATTACAAAATCATTGCTTATGTTTTTTCGGGAAGTTGGGATTTTTTCAAACAATGGCCCATTTTTAATTACATGAGTTCGTTGTTTCCCGAACTGACCTTTTTAGATTTTGACATCACCACAAACAATAGTTTTCAATATGGCCCTATTTGTATTCACAAGAAATATCGTGGAAAAGGATTGATTACGCCGCTGTTCGAATTCATGAGAACACACATGCTTTATAAATACCCATTGGGATTGACTTTCATCAATAAAATTAATATTCCATCCACCAAAGCGCATACCGAAAAACTGAAATGGACCATTATTGGGGATTTTCAATTTAACAATAATGACTATTTAATTTTGGCTTACGATATGAATCAGGCGGTTTCTTAAACTATCTAAGCATTATGATTTCCTTAGTTGGTGTGTTTGCCATTTTAGTAACAGCCGGTAATAATTCTTGAATGAAAGAAGTCATGTGCGGAATATCCATAGCGCTGAAATCATCCGAAACATGATGATAAAACTCAAAGTTTTCAAAATCAAAAGTACTCACAGATTGGCAAGGCACTTTAAAAAGTTCGCAAAAAGAGTAGTTATCTGATCTGTAAAATAATTTATATTCGGCTTCTTTTGGAAGAAAACCAATGGTGTTTTTTCCTGTGTATTCGTTGATTTTTCCCGCCATGTTCGACTTATCAAAACCGGTAATGTACGCTAGATAATCTCTTTTCATCGGCACACCAATCATTTCAATATTGAACTGGGCATACAATTTAAAATCTTGTGCTTTCAGTTTTTTGGCTAAATGTTTAGAACCCAATAAGCCTTTTTCTTCTCCTGCAAAAAACACAAAAAGAATGCTGCGTTTATTATTTTTGGCGATACTGAAATATTTGGCCATTTCAGCAACTGCAGTTGTTCCTGAAGCATCATCATTGGCACCATTGTTTATAAAATCTCCATTCACTCCTTTTTTATCCAAACCAATATGATCGTAATGCGCACTTAAAATTATAAATTCTTTTTTTAGAACTGGGTCATTTCCTTCAACAACACCTACAACATTAAAGGCCGTTTCCTTAAAAGTTGATAACGTATCACGATACGATTTGAAATACGGTTTTACATTATTATCCTTAAAAAATTGTTCTAAATAATCCGCAGCCTTAAACATACCGGCTTTTCCTGTTTCTCTGCCTTCTAGGTCATCTGAAGCTAAATATTTCAATGTTTTAGCAACGTCATTTTCTTTTATTCTATATGCAATTGACAACGGTTCACTTGTTGCGGTCTCATTTACAATCGACGAAATTGGTTTGCAACACAAGAAAAGAAATGGAAGTAACAGAAAAACTTTTTTCATAATTAAAGCAGATTTTGGTTAATAAAGACAGCTATTCATTAGCGCTAAACTTATATATTCAGATTCTTTTTCGATAATATTTTTTGTACACTTTAATCATTTGAACAAAGGCTAAAACTACAAAAAACAACGGAATCACAACAGGAATTACATATTTAGAAAAGCTGGTTGTGTTTTGAGATAACGTGTTTAATATCAAAACCAAAGTCAGCATTCCCGCGAATGTGCCTATTAAAGTCCCTGCAATATAATACAGTTTGAGTTTATTTACAATGGAAATATAATTCCCATTAATTAAATAAAGATTCCAGCCGGTCCAAAATGGCACTTGAAGAAAATTGATCCCACTCAAAAAAACACCGATTAGAAACGGAGAATACATTGCATATTTTTCTAATACACCTTGCTGTTCATTTGTTTGATTGGCACTGGCGTAAAAAGAATACCCTATAATTAACAGAAAGAAAACGGCAAAAAAATCAATAAACTTCATTAATTTTTTATTTTCGACCAATTGCTTTGCAAAAATCAAAGTGATATAAATCACAAACATTTCCACGCAAATGACGCCGAACAAAAAGAAAACCAAACTGTTCATCCCCAGTTTTATATAGATTTCAAAACCAATAACATTCAAATATCCCAACGGTATCGAACCAATAAAGCTCACTAAAAAACCAATAAAAATGTTCTTTAATGCTTTCATTATTTTAGAAATTTATAATTTTATTGCTTTGTTCCAAGTGCATTCTGTATTCCTTCATGCCGTCTTTGTGCAGTAAATAGGGAACACCATTTTTATGATTTGCAACGCTGATTTCATACATATACGTAATGTGACGCGCGAGTTCTTTCCATGCAAAAAACAAAGAATGTTTTGGGTCATAAATATGTGTAGGCTCGCTTCCGGCACCATTTAACTCCACAACCGAGAAGTGTAATCCTTGTTCTAATTCTTCAACTGTATGGTACATTACATCCAATCTTCCAAAGTAGAAACCCGGAATCTGCAAACACATTTCGTTGATGGTTTGTGTCAATTTCGGGGTTACCCAATGACTTCCGTCAATGAATTTTGCGCCTCTTGCATGATTTCCGTAAGGCACCAAGTTTAGTTTTTCTCCTTTTGGAAGAATATCAAGTAGTTTTTTACCGTATTCCTGTTTTAAAACCTTTAACTGCATTTCGTACCGCGGATTTTCTTTGATTAATTCTTCTACGGTAGAGAAACCGTTTCCGGTTATAATCAAAAATTCTTTAGAAACTATTCCTGTAATTTTGCCCACTTTTTCATGAGGATAACGCACATAGAAAATTCCAATTTCGTTCTCGTAAGGAATTAAATCCTGCACTACGTAATCAAAATTTGCTTTATTAGCATATTCTTTTAAATCGGTAATCGAATTGATTTTTTTTACTGCAGATCCTCGCAGTCCAATATCCGGTTTTGCAATCAAAGGATACTTAATTTGTGCTACTTCAATCAAATTTAAAATTTCTTCCAGAGCAGTTCCTTCTTTTATCAATTCCGTTTTTGGATAATACTGTTGTGGAATCAAATCATAAATTTCTTTTTTGGACTCCATCATAAACCCGCCATTTTTTATGGTTGGATTTGCAGCATTAAAGAAAAAAATCGATTTTGCCTTGATAGAATAATAGGACCAAAGAAAATAAATAGGAATGTAAACAATCTGGAAAGGCCAATATTCCCAATGCGTAATTTTATGAAAAAGTAGTTTGCTTCGCCTGTTCGTCATAACTCGGGTCAAATTAAGTTCTTTAAACAGTGATAAATGAGGTCGAAAAATCCTGCTGTGCAATTAAATCGTAATGCAATACAGCTACTTTATTTTTTTCAATAACCGATTGCGTGATACTCAACGTTTTCATCTCGTCATTTCTATTGATAACCAAACCGTTTTCATCATTTCCTTCTTCGGTGTAGCGATGAAAATTGTGCATTTTTGATTCGGAAATTTCAGAATTATCGTCCATAAAAGCATGAAACCAATTGGCTCGTTTTTCACGAATCGATTGCGAATACAAAGTTGAGGAAGACCAAATATGATTGTGATGAACATCAAGAGGAGTTGTTTGCTTTTCTTCTCCGTTCCATCGCAATTGAAAAAGAGCATTGTTTTGAAACAAAACTAACGTAAAAGGTTCTATGTTTTCCAAATCAATTTCGGTCCAGAAATCCTTTGGCGAAAAGCCGCTAATCAGATCTAAAACAATTAAACCACGACTTTTTCGATACGGAAGTTTTACTTCATGTTTTTCATCAGCGCCGTTTAACAATACTAAAATTGTTCCATCCGCATTTGCAACAAACCAAGTTCCTCCGGCTTTTGGATCCTTTGGAAAAATAAGATTTTTCCCGTTTACGATATAATTATTTGGTGGTATTGCGCTCGGTCGTACCGTTTTTTCATCCCGATTGGAGGTAATGATAATTTTATCATTCGTTGCTACAAAACTTACTGTGCACATTGATTTCTATATTCTATTGTGGAGCGTGCAACGCCAAAATTAGGATCAATTGTCACTGTTTCACATTGCAAAATAGCCACTTTTATAAGCGCCTGATGATGAATGCAATGTTCCAGATTATACAATAATTCTCTAAAATAGTTGCTTTCAATTCGAATTTCCTCTCCGTCAATGATTTGCAACAGCTCGAGGTTTTTATTTTTTTTGTCTAAATTTTTTTGAATCGAAACAATATTTTCAATAGCAAAAGCGGTATCTGTTTGAATACGAGTATTTCGTTCCCTTTTATCATAATTTACAAGACCTGAATCATATTGATTTTCTAAGCATTGAAACATCTCAAGAATATGTCTGGTATGCTCCCCAATAGTTGCATTACTCAATTCCGCACAAGAACTGGAATATTCTTCTTGCGACAATTGATTCAGCAAATCAATTAGTTCTCTTAAACTATTATTAATGGAAGGTATCAGCATATTTATATTTTAATTCAACAAATTCATTACATTATTTCTATCCTTAAAAACTAAAATAACACAACAAAGAAAGGTAATTAGTGCCAAAATAAAAAGTGCGCCACCATCATTTTTACTTCCTTTTTAAGTACAAACAGAGTAACAAAAATTGAATTAACCGCATTTCCGTAACACACTGCAGCGCCAAACAACGGAGTTCTTCGGTTTAAAATTAAAATAGTCGCAATCAACTCCGCATTGCCTTTTAAATTTAATAGTGTCTAAAAAAAATTCTTTCCGTAAATATATTAAAAAAACAAAATCCTTTCCAACCGAAATTAGAAAGGATTTCCATAATTATTTTGTTTTATTTACGAAACTAATCCTCTTGAAATTACAATTCGTTGTATTTCAGAAGTTCCTTCATAAATTTGAGTAATTTTAGAGTCACGCATCATACGTTCCACATGATATTCTGCTACATAACCATTTCCACCGTGAATTTGAACAGCTTCATTGGCCACTTCCAAAGCAATTTCTGAGGCGTACAATTTTGCCATCGCTCCAGAATGCGCAATATCTTTACCTTCATCTTTTTCGCAAGCCGCTTTCATCACCAATAATTTTGCTGCAGTTACTTTGACGTACATATCAGCCAGTTTAAAAGCGATTGCCTGATGGTTGAAAATTTCTTTTCCAAAGGCTTTTCTCTCATGCGAATATTTCAATGCAATTTCATAAGCACCAGTTGCAATTCCTAACGCTTGTGAGGCAATTCCTATTCTTCCGCCGTTTAAAACATTCATTGCAAAAGCAAATCCAAATCCGTCGGCACCAATTCTATTTTCTTTAGGAACCTTTACATCCGTAAACATTAAAGAATGCGTATCGCTTCCACGAATTCCCATTTTTTTCTCTTTTGGACCAATATCAAATCCAGCCCAACCTTTCTCTACGATAAAAGCATTAATTCCTTTGTGTCCTTTTTCAATATCCGTTTGGGCAATTACTAAATAAGTGGATGCAGTTGACCCATTAGTGATCCAGTTTTTAGTTCCATTCAACAAATAATGATCGCCTTTGTCAATAGCTGTAGTTTTTTGCGAAGTCGCATCGCTTCCCGCTTCTGGCTCTGACAAACAAAAAGCACCAATCACTTCTCCTTTGGCAAGCGGCACTAAATATTTCATTTTTTGCTCTTCACTGCAATATTTTTCAAGACCAGCACAAACTAAAGAGTTATTTACTGACATGATTACAGCTGCCGAAGCATCAACTTTTGCGATTTCTGTCATTGCCAAAACATAAGAGATGCTGTCCAAACCAGATCCACCATATTTAGGATCTACCATCATTCCCATAAAACCTAAATCCGCCATCATTTTCACCTGCTCAGTTGGGAATTTTGAATGTTCATCACGTTCAATTACGCCTGGTAATAATTCTGATACTGCAAAATCTTTAGCGGCTTGCTGAATCATTAAATGCTCTTCAGTTAGATTAAAATCCATATTTTTATTGTAAATTAATTGTTCTTAAATTTGTCATCAAAAGTAATTATTAAATATCAGATTTCAAACGATTTCGTAAATTTAGCCTATGTTTAAAGAAAACTATACTATAATAGGAGTCATGTCCGGAACTTCGCTGGACGGCGTAGATTTGGCACACATTGTCTTTACTGTAAAAAATAATAAGTGGGAATTTGAAATCTTGGAATCTGAAACTATTTCTTATACAACCGATTGGTTAAACAAATTAAAAATAGCCGTCGATTTTTCTAAAACTCAACTAGAGCAATTGAACCGAGATTATACGCAACTTTTGGGTACGATTATTTCAAGTTTTATTAAAAAATACGAAATAAAAAATCTCAACGCCGTTTGTTCCCACGGACACACTATTTTACACCAACCACAAAACGGATTTACTTTACAAATTGGCAACTTGCCTGAAATTGCGGACTTAATTATCCAAACGGTAGTTTGTGATTTTAGGGTTCAGGATGTACAACTGGGCGGTCAAGGCGCGCCTTTGGTTCCTATTGGTGATCGAATTTTATTTCCTGAGTATGACTACTGCATGAATTTAGGTGGTTTTTCGAATATATCTTTTGAACAAAATAACAAAAGAATCGCCTTTGATATTTCACCTGTGAACACTGTTTTAAATTTTTATGCCAATCAATTGGGATTGGATTATGATGACAAAGGCAGTATTTCAAGAACCGGAATTTGTAACGAAGATTTATTAAATGGATTAAATGCTTTGGAATACTACCAAAAAAAACATCCTAAATCATTGGGTTTCGAATTTGTAAAAGAAATTATTTTGCCTATTTTCGAAAGTTATTCCATTCCAATTAAAGACAAATTATACACCTTTACGGAACACGTGGCTTTGCAAATTACTTTGGCTTTGCCAAATAAAAACGGCAGTCTTTTTATAACTGGCGGTGGCGCTTACAATGATTTTCTCATCGAGAGAATTCAATATCATTTACCAGAAATGAAAATCATAATTCCTTCAGGTAAAATATTGGAATTCAAAGAAGCGTTGATTTTTGCATTACTCGGTGTTTTAAAATTACGCGGAGAAATCAATGTTTTGAATAGCGTTACAGGAGCAAAAAAAGATCACAGTTCTGGAACTATTTATTCTCCTAAATAAAATTAAAAATAGATAATTCACATTATTCTATTTTTTATATTTGCCAAAATTAAACATATCGCAACAAATGAAAGATTTATTAAAGAAATTCGAAAATAAAGAACCTGAAATAGTTTTCCATTGGAAAGATACAGAAACGGAAGCTGAAGGATGGACCGTCATTAATTCGCTACGTGGTGGCGCTGCCGGTGGTGGTACTCGTATGAGAAAAGGGTTGGATATGAATGAAGTTTTGTCTTTGGCAAAAACCATGGAAGTGAAATTTTCGGTTTCTGGACCTGCAATTGGAGGCGCTAAATCTGGAATTAATTTTGATCCGAATGATCCAAGAAAAAAAGGCGTTTTACAACGTTGGTATAAAGCCGTTTCTCCTTTATTAAAGAGTTACTACGGAACTGGCGGCGATTTGAATGTAGATGAAATTCACGAAGTAATTCCTATGACGGAGGAATGTGGAGTTTGGCATCCCCAAGAAGGTGTTTTTAACGGACATTTCAAACCGACCGAAGCAGATAAAATCAACAGAATTGGGCAGTTACGTCAAGGTGTGGTGAAGGTGATTGAAAATCCAAAATTCTCACCTGATGTTTCCAAAAAATATACTGTTGCCGATATGATTACCGGTTATGGTGTTGCTGAAGCCGTTCGTAATTATTACACGATTTATGGTGGAGATGTGAAAGGAAAGAAAGCAATCGTTCAAGGTTTTGGAAACGTAGGGTCAGCTGCCGCATTTTACTTAGCCGAAATGGGTGCTAAAGTAATTGGTATCATCGACAGAGATGGTGGAATAATAAACGACGAAGGATTCTCTTTCGAAGAAATTAGAGCTTTATTTTTAGCCAAAGACGGAAACAAACTAGTTGCTGAGAACATGATTCCGTTTGAAGAAATCAATCAAAAAATATGGACAATCGGTGCTGAAATATTCACTCCGTGTGCCGCTTCCCGATTGGTCACTCAATCACAAATTGACAGCTTAATTGCAAATGGTCTTGAAGTAATTTCCTGTGGTGCGAATGTACCTTTTGCCGATGCAGCAATATTTTTCGGTCCAATTATGGAAGATGTAGATCATAAAGTGAGTTTGATTCCTGACTTTATTTCTAATTGTGGGATGGCGCGTGTTTTTGCCTATTTCATGGAAAAGAAAGTACAAATGACGGATGAAGCTATTTTCCAAGACACCTCAGAAATCATCAAAAAAGCAATCGAAAAAGCGCATGCTTTAAATCCAAGTAAAACAAATATTAGTGCCACTGCTTTTGAAATTGCACTAAAGCAGCTTACTTAAATTAAAATAGTATTCTTTAAGCCGATGGGTGTAATTCAATTTGTTTAATTTTTTAACCACATAGAAACATAGATTTTTACATTAAGGAAGGCGTTTCACTTTTTTAGTAAAAACCATAGCTAGGTGAACCCAAGAATTGGGCTATCTGACTCTTTTTTTCTATGTTTCTATGTGGTTCAATTTTTTTATTTAAAATTAATTTAAATTTTTATTACTATTATCCAACGGATTATTCTTTAATATTTATCGGAACTGGGATGAAGAAGATTTTATAATCTTTTTAGTCCCTTTTCTTTTTTTTTAGTTTTAAGCGAAAGCGATCTTATTTATATTCCAGCAGTAGCTTTTTACTCTTAACAATTTTTAGTACTTTTCAACGTTTTTTAGTAGTACACTTTTTAAAATTTAAAATACAAATGAGTTCCACCATTTCATCAGATCAAAAGAAATCCTTAGCAATATCCATTCTTTTGTATGCGACAATGTTGCTGATTTTATTTTTCATCCGATTTTGGCCTCCCGCAAACATGGATGAACTTGCCGGTGGCGGCGGTGGCGGTGGCGTTACGGTGAATTTTGGCGACAGCGATTTCGGTTCTGGAGCAGATTATAAGAGTGAAATTTTAGAAGTAAAAAACCTAACCAGACAAACGCCTGCAAAATCAACTCCGGACGAAGCTATTTTATCGCAAGAAAACAGCACCGAGGAAAGTGTTGTGATTCCGACGAAAGAAAAAACTAAAAAACCAACAGTAGTTGTAAAAGAAGAAACAAAACCCGTGGTTGTAAAACCTAAAGTTTCCAACAATACAAATGATGCTTTATCGAGCATCATGAAGGGCTCCAATAAAGGCGGTGATGGGGATGATAAAACAGCTGGAAACAAAGGAAAATCTAACGGAAGCTTAAGTTCTAACGGTTATTATGGAACAGGTGGTTCTGGTGGAGGAACAGGTGGAGGAAACGGCAGTGGAACTGGAATAGGCACTGGCAGTGGCTATGGCTCCGGAAGCGGCGGCGGAACAGGGAGTGGTTCTGGCGGCGGAGTTGGATATTCGTTAGGAAACAGAAAAGCAGTTTCTAAACCCGCACCAAAATACACGTGTAATGAACAAGGAAAAGTTGTTGTTGAAGTATCGGTAGATCGAACCGGAAGGACTGTGAATGCTGTTGCCGGTGTAAAAGGAACCACTAATACCGCAAAATGTTTACTAGATCAAGCCCGAATTGCTGCTATGAATACGAGATGGGATGCCAGCAGCGATGCTCCGGAAAAACAAGTAGGTAAGATTGTTTACAATTTCAATTTGAATTAAAACAATTAGGAGCAGTACTTTTTCGTTTTTTAAACAATACATTTTCTCGTCATCGCGAGGAACGGGCGCCATCGCTTAACGAGAGCAACAAGAAAGATTGCTTCGTTCCTCGCGATGAAAGCAAAAATAATCTGGCAGATCACGAATCTGCGTGAGGGATAGCAGCAAGTACCGAAGTACTGCGGATAGCCCGACCGCAATATGAAAAGGGGCTAATCAGCATAAAGTTGATTAGCCCCTTTTCATATTGTGGTCACGCCCAAATGAAACAATTGCTTCTTAAAAACGCTCAATAAAGCTTACTTGGGACTGGTAGCAATCACAAACTTCAGATTGTTTTTTACTCCTATTTGCAGTACATCGACTAAGTCTTGTACTTGCAAATTGAATGGAATACGAACAATAACCGTTTGATCCTTCGTTGAGCTCATTTTAGACATCAGCGTAGTTTCCAGTTCTTCAAATGAAACAGGCTGTTTGTCGATGTAGAATTTTTTATCCTCAGTAACGGATAAGCTAATGTATTGCTTGTTCGTCTTCTCGTTAGATTGTGCTTTTGGCAACGTCATCTTGATAACATTAGGATTAGCCAAGGTTGATATAATCAAGAAAAACAACAACAGAAAAAACATAATATCACTTAATGAAGAAGTCGCGACCTCGGCATGAAATCTTCTTTTACGTTTTATAGACATGTTACGATCTTTGAATAATATTTACAAACTCTAATATTTGTTTTTGAATTTTTAAAGCAAAATTATCAATCTTGCCGTTTAATAAATGATACCCGCTGTAGGCGATAATACCAACGATTAATCCAGCACCACTACTGATCATTTTTTCATACAATCCTCCGGAAATATTACCGATACTAATATTTTCAGTTACCGAAATGCTGTAAAATATTTTTATAACTCCTGAGATCGTTCCAATAAACCCTAACGTGGGCGCAATTCCGGCAATAAGTCCCAGATGGCCTAAATGCTTTTCCATTTCTCCGATTTCGATATCGGCAGCACGATCCATATTGGATTCAATCTCAACAATAGGTCTTCCTATTACCAGAATTCCTTCTTTGATAATATTTCCTGACGCAGTATTATTTCGTTCGGCAATAGATCGAGCCAAATCAAGATTTCCTGAATTTAAATTATCGCGTACATCACGCATCAAAAGAGTATCAATTTTGGATGCTTTACTGACAAACAAATAGCGTTCAATAATCAAATAAAAAGTGTAAAATAAGAGAATCCCAATTGGGATAAGCCACACACCGCCTTTTAAAAGAAATCCTAAAGTAGATATTTCGGTATTTGGAGCAATTTTTTCGATAACTACGTTTGAAGCAGCGTTGGTAATTGTGTCGGCCTGTAATTGTATAAAACTAAACATATAATATTACTGTATTTTAATCATTAATTCTAAAAATTATTTCAATTTTGCACTAAAGATACTTTTCGATGTACTATTAAACTAAAAAAATCGAAAAATATTTTAAACAACCCCTATTTTATTACAAAAATGAATTATCAGGAAACCACAAATTGGATGTTTAATCAGCTCCCGATGTACCAGCTTCAGGGCGCTTCGGCCTACAAAAAAGATTTAACCAACACGTATTTACTCTTAACTCATCTTGATAATCCACAGGAAAAAATAAAGTGCATTCATGTTGGGGGGACTAATGGAAAAGGCTCCACATCACACATGTTGGCATCCATACTTCAAGAAGCCGGGTATAAAGTTGGATTGTACACTTCCCCACATTTAAAAGATTTTCGGGAACGCATAAAAATTAACGGAAAAGATATTTCTGAAGAATTTGTCACTGATTTCATCAATAAACACAAAAGTTTTTTTGAATCCAATGACATGAGTTTTTTTGAAATGACCGTTGGATTGGCTTTTGATTATTTCTCCAAAGAAAAAGTAGACATCGCCGTTATTGAAGTGGGAATGGGCGGAAGACTGGATGCAACCAATATCATTACCCCTCTCGTTTCAGTAATAACAAATATAGGACTGGATCACATCCAGTTTTTGGGCAACACGCTGGAAGCTATCGCATTTGAAAAAGCGGGCATCATAAAACCTAATATTCCAATAGTAATTGGCGAATACTCACTTAATACCAAACCCGTTTTTCTGGCTAAAGCCAAAGAATGCACTTCAGAAATCTATTTTGCTTCTGATTTGATTTTAGAAACCTATCCTTCTGATTTAATTGGTGATTATCAGATGCAAAACAAGAAAACAGTTTTACAGACTATTGCTGTTTTAAATGCCCAAAAGGAATTTATAATTACTCCAGAAAACATAAAATCCGGATTATTACAAGTTGTACGAAACACAGACCTTCAAGGCAGATGGCAACAGATCAATGAATTTCCAAAAGTTATTTGCGATACCGCACACAACAAAAACGGATTGGAAATTGTTTTAAAACAAATACAAAAAGAAGAATTTGATGATCTACATATCGTTTTGGGAGTCGTAAACGACAAAGATTTAGATGAAATTCTACCTTTATTTCCAAAAAAAGCCAAGTATTACTTTTGCAAACCAAATATTCCTCGCGGACTAGATGCTGTAATTCTAAAACAAAAAGCAGCAACTTTTGAATTAGTAGGAGAAGTATACTATTCTGTTTCAGAGGCTTATCAAAAAGCAATTGAAAACGCTGGGAAATCTGATTTTATATACATTGGCGGCAGCACCTTTGTAGTTGCAGAAATTTTATAATTTTTTTGGTTTTTACTTGCAAATCTAGAAAAGTGGCGTATATTTGCACACGCAATAACGGAAACGAAAGTAACTAACATTGCATTAGGGCGATTAGCTCAGCTGGTTCAGAGCACCTCGTTTACACCGAGGGGGTCGGGGGTTCGAACCCCTCATCGCCCACAAAAAACTCCATTAGAAATAATGGAGTTTTTTTATGTCTAATATTGTCCACTCCTAAAATAGGATCAAGTTCAAAAGTTGGGGGTTGTACAAAAAGATTAGATAACCTCAACAAGAAAAAAATAGCGATATACAAAAAACTCCATTAGAAATAATGGAGTTTTTTATGTTTTTTTTTTAAATTACCAACCTTGGGTCAATCCGTTTTTAACGACTTCTTCGTATTTTTTTTTATCGAAACTGTATAAATTTGGGGCTTTGTGGGCTACATTACTTTTCTTCTCGTCCAGCTTTATTAAAATCCCGATTGCCGTTATCTTACGTAGAAAATTTCTACGGTCGAGTTTTCTACCTAAGATGGTTTCATATAATTTTTGTAATTCTGGAATCGTAAATTTTTCGGGTAGTAAATTATATCCTACCGGCATTAAATTTAATTCCATACGAAGGGTTTCCAATGCTGTATCCAGAATTTGTCTGTGATCTAAAATCAATTCTGGCACCGCATTATGGTCAATCCACTCTACAATTTCGTTGTTATCTAAAGGCTGCGGAATTGTTTGCAAGAAATCGACTAACGCATAATAACCAACCGTTACAAAACGGCTAGCATACCATTTTCCTTCTCCTAAAGGTATCCCGTAAAATTCCAGTACTGAATTACTGACAACAACACTAGTCCTTCTGGCTGCGCCAAATGTCGAAAACTGCCTCAGAAAAATTCCTTTCAATCCAGTTCTACCATGTAAAACAGTTACTGCAGCCTGATCAATATCTTCATTTACAGGCACAAACCCTCCCGGCAACGCCCATTTATCACTGTACTTTGTTTTTATTAACAACACTTTGAGCTGATTGTCATGAAATCCAAAAATCACACAATCTATCGACAAACCCGGTTGATACTTTTCCTTATTATCTAAAATGGCTTTTAACATGTGATTTATTCTAGCAATTAAATTATACCCTTCGAAAGACGCAATTTAGTTCATTTTTTTTAAGCAATTGAAGGACGTAACAATTTTAAAAACTTATCATTCTTTATTTTTATCTTAAAACAAAAAGATAGGACAAAGAAACAAATCCATTCGATGAAAAAACTTATTTATAGTGAATAACAGCTAAAAAATTCATTTCATTAATTATTGGACCAAGACTGGAATCACAATCGTACACCCACGCATGGACTATCAAGTAATTCATCATTGTTTTCCAACAACATTATCAGTTGCCGCTTCTTAAAATACTGTTACGGCACAAAAAATGGATAAACCTTTCGGAATTGAATTTAAATCCAATAATGTTCAAATAGTGTACTATTCAGATTAGGTATGAAGTGCGCCCTTATTGGTGGAAGAAACTGGCAATATATTTCTGAAGTTTTAGTTTTGAGAGAAGAAATTGCTAATGGTTTTATTAATGGAGTTACACGTTTCACAAGTGCCAATAAAATACCAAAACGGACGAGGAAAAAAAAGCAGCTACTTTTTTAAAAGCAATGTTAGCCAATAGGCCAAAAAATAAATTCTTTTTTTTATCAGGAGGGAAATTTGCAGACGCAGCTCTTGATGGCATTTTGACCGCTATCAACCAAAATTAAAAAGTATTAATAAATGTTGTTATAAAAGTATTTAAAACTCAATCGACAGGACTTATAGGTAAACTGTCGATTGAGGTTTTTTATTTTACTAATTCAAAAGTGTTTTTCAAACGAATATCTGTCGAAGATGAGCCAATCATTAAATCAAAATCTCCTGGTTCAGTAATCCATTGTAAAGCTGCATTGTAAAAAGATAATTTTTCCTTGTCTATGATAAATTCCAACACTTTAGTTTCACCCGCATTCAATTGTATCTTTTGAAAATCTTTCAACTCAATAATTGGCCGAACCACAGATCCTACTTTGTCTCTTAAATACAGCTGTACCACCTCTTCTCCAGCTACATTTCCTGAATTTTTCACGTGTAATGAAACCGTGATTTTTTCCGTACTCTTTATCTTATTTTTAGATAGTTTTAAATCTGAATATTCAAAAGTAGTATAACTTAATCCATAACCAAAAGGAAATTTAGGGCTGTTGTTTAAATCCGTATACGCTGAAACATAATTAAAAGCGGTGTCATTTGGAGCGGGTCTTCCTGTATTAAAATGATTGTAATAAATAGGAATTTGTCCTTCTGCTCTTGGAAAAGTCATTGGCAATTTCCCCGAGGGATTGTAATCACCAAACAAAACATCCGCGATAGCATTTCCTGCTTCGCTACCCAACCACCAAGTATACAGGATTGCGGGAACATTATCAGCAGTCCAATTGAAAACAAGCGGTCTTCCTGCGTTAATTAAAACCACAACCGGTTTCCCGGTCGCTTGAATTGCTTTTACCAATTCTTCCTGAACGCCTGGCAAATGTATATTACTACGACTTTTAGCCTCGCCACTCATATCCGCTCTTTCACCAATACTTAAAATTACGATATCCGCTTGATTGGCAATGGCGACTGCTTCTGCAAAACCATCTTTGTTATCCCCATCGATCTCACACCCTTTGGCGTAAAGCAATTTACTGGAGCTACCTACCTTATTTTTCACCCCTTCCCACTGCGAAACAACTTGTGTATTATAATCCAACTCTGGTAATTCTACCGCCCAAAAACCCATATTTTGTTTGTGTTCTTTTACCAAAGGGCCAATAAAAGCAATTGTTTTCGTGTCTTTGGAAAGGGGTAAAATATTTTTCTCCCTCGCCGACGGGATAACGTTTTTTAACAATACGATGCTTTTTGCTGCAATAATTCTTGCTGCTTTTCTGTGCTCCGGATTATTCATTGCGGCTTGTTCTCTTTCAAGATTGGAGTATTTATACGGATTGTCAAAAAGTCCTAATTCGAATTTCTTCCGTAAAATTCTTTTTACAGCGTCATCAATCAAGGTAATTGGCACCTTGTTTTCTTGAACCAATTCCGCTAAATGGTATCGATAAGCATTGCTTTCCATATCCATATCACTTCCAGCTGTTATGGCTTGTAATGCAGCTTCTTTAGTGTCTTTTGAGTATCCGTGATTGACCATTTCCCCGATCGAACCCCAATCAGAAACTACAAAACCTTGAAAGTTCCATTTCTCTTTTAGAATGTCGCGTTGTAAATATTTATTTCCGGTTGCAGGAATTCCGTTAAGGTCATTAAATGAATTCATAAAAGTGGCCGCACCAGCATCCAAAGCAGATTTGAAAGGCGGCAAATACGTTTCCCAAAGCATTCTTTCGCTCATATCAACTGAGTTGTAATCTCTCCCGCCAATTGCAGCGCCATAAGCCGCAAAATGTTTCACGCAAGCCATTACCGAATTGACATTGCCTAATTTTTCTTGAAAACCTTTCACTCTGGCATAAGCAATTTTAGAACCTAAATAGGTATCTTCTCCCGCGCCTTCCATTACGCGTCCCCAACGCGGATCACGAGCAATATCAACCATGGGCGCAAATGTCCAATGAATTCCACTTGCCGATGCTTCGACAGCAGCAATTCTAGCCGAAAGTTCCATTGCGGCTAAATCCCAACTTGCGGCTTCCGCCAAAGGAATTGGAAAAGTAGTTTTGTAACCATGAACGACATCCTGACCAAACAACAAAGGAATTTTCAATCTCGACTGCATCGCTAATTCCTGATATTGGCGGGTATATTTAGTACCAATAACATTCAACATCGAGCCTATTAAACCTTTTTTGATTTCGGTTTCCTTATTTGGATTTATCGTTATGGGTCCTGTCGCCTGATTATTTCCCGTATATTGATTGAGTTGCCCAATTTTCTCTTCAAGTGTCATTTGCTTCAACAACGCATTCACTTTTTCGTCAATTGTTTTTTGTTGTGACAACGCAATAAAGCAAGTCAATAAAAGAGTTATAGTTCCTATTTTTTTCATTTCTAAATACTATTATTTTTATAATCAAATTCATTTATTCCATAATCCAAAGAGTAGGAAATGGCCTTTCATTTTTTTAACTCGACTGGAATTTTGAATTCTAAAAAGTTTAAATTGAAATTTCCTTTTTCAAAATGCACTTTAACTTTATTCATTCCTTGTTTTAAAACCACATTTTTTAATGTCACCGTTTTCCAATTATTTATTTCACCTGAAGATGGAATTGTTATTGTTTCAGAAATTCTCCCATTTTCATCTTCTAAATAAAGTTTCCCACCAGCGACATCACTTGCATACCGAATAGCAACATCAAAAGTAGTTTTGGCGTTCACCTCAACGGTGTATTGCAGCCATTCGCCATCTTCAATAAACGCAACATGAAATCCATTTGTCATTGCATCGTTACAAGACTGAATATCAACCCCATCATTTCGCATCATTCCGCCTTTGTTCCATTTGGTAAATTTAGTACCATCATAATTAGCGACATCTTTATCCAAATACGCGAATCCGTTTTGTCCTAAATCATATTCTGTTGCGAATATTCTCCCCGGCAACGAATGATTTTTATAATTCTTTGTTTCGGTTGTTTGAACTTGTCTGAACATTGCATCAATCACATCATGCCTAATAGTCAGTTTATTCATTTTGAAGTTTTCAGCAATTTGCAGTAAGGCGTTTTTAGCAAAATCCACTGTTGGCTTTTTTCCTCCGTTTTGCCAATATTCCAGCAATTGATCGTATTTTGGAGTTTTTGTTACTGACGTAACTCCAGCTAAGCTTTCAATTTTTTTCATTGGCCAAAAAGCCCAACCAATGTTATTAGACTCCATTAAAGAGATGGCTTCCTTGAACCAAACATTTGAGTTTTCGCCACTTTCTCCCAACCAAATTGGCACATTGTATTGGGTTCTGTAGTCCAACATTTTTTGGATCGACGCGGTGTTATTTTGATTCCAATATTTGTGAAAACTCAGCGCCATATTTTCATCCCAAAGCGGAAACATACCATTGTAATTATTCCCCCAGCAATTTCCTTCAATGAAAATTAAATGATTTGTATCAATGGCTCGAATCGCATTTGTAACTCGAACTTGCAACGCTTTTAAAGGCGCATTCGACGTTTCATCACAACCATTTTGATTCGTTCCCGTAAAATTCCAATTGGGCTCGTTGATAATATCATAAGCTCCAATCCAAGGATTGTCTTTGTAACGCACTGCTAACTTTTCCCAAAGTGCCACCATTTTATCCTGATTTGCTGTACTTTCCCAAAGTGATGGTTTTTCGGGGTCATAATCTGAGATATTGGCATCTTTTCCCTGACCGCCGGGAGCTGCATGCAAATCTAGAATCAAATAAATTTTATTCGCAGCACACCATTTCAATAAATCATCGGTCATTTTAAAACCCTCTTCCAGCCACGTATTTTGACCTGAAACCACTTCTTGTTCAATAGGCAAGGTATATAAATTATAATGCATCGGCAAGCGAACGGAATTAAATCCCCAAGCCGCTAACGAATCAATATCTCTCTTAGTTATTCCGTTTGCTTTGTAAGCATCATAAAATTTTTCGGTATTTTTGGCACCAATTAAATCCGTTATTTTTTGCTTAATCACATGTTGAGGACCAGCAAACGAACCGGTTTGAAGCATATAACCTTCCTGCACCATCCATCCGCCCAATCCCAAACCTCGCAAGATCACTTTTTGGTCATTCCCATCGACAATTTCTTGTCCATTTCTATGCAAAAAACCTTGTCCAAACGAGGCAACTGAAAAAGAAATAAAGGCTATTAAAACTATTTTTTTCATAAAGTTCTTTTTTTAAAATATATACCTGTTTACAATGTTACCTAGCAACAAAAAATAGCACACAGATTGAATGCCATATCACCGATTACTTTTTTTTAAAATCAGTGACAATTTGTGTAATTCGCGACGTCTATTTAGATATTACTACTGCGGATACTAGTAAAATAAGCAGTTTTGGAATTTAGTAAACCAATGTTTGAATCCCATGAGCCGGAATTATCACGACCGTTTTCTCCGTTGCAATGATTAAATTATATGTGACTTTTTTATCGCTTTGATTCATTACCACCGTAACCATTTTTCCATCTGTATTAAGGAATGACGTACTTATCAAACTGCTTCGACTTACTGCTGTGCTGATTCTCTTCGCATCTGGTCGAATAAATTTTGAGAAATGCCCAATGTAATAATAAGACGGGGTATAGATTAATTCTCCTGAATTAGTATCGGCATGAATAGGTGCAAAACAAAAATTCCCTACGTGATTGGGTCCGCCATTTTGGTCCAAAAGAATGTTCCAATCCGTCCAACCCACAGTTCCATTATTAAAATCGTTAATCATAGAAGTGCCGTATCGTTCTCCGTTTGCCCATAATTGGTATTTCTTAGCATCAAATCTTTCGACGCAACCTTCGGTAAATAATAAATTTTTCGAGGGGTAAGCTTCGTGTACTTTTCGAACATTATCAAACATTGGGGCTCCTCCTGCCCAAGTTTCATACCAATGAAATCCCATTCCCCAAGCATATTTTGAAGCTTCCGGGTCAGAGAAAATAACATTGGCTCTATGGTTCATCAAATCTCGATTATGATCCCAAACCACAATTTTTTTATCTCCTAAACCTTGTTTTTTCATTGTTGGACCAAGGAAATTCTTCAGGAAATCTCTTTCTGCTTCCGCCGAATACACGCAAGATTCCCAAGTTTGCGTTGCCATAGGTTCGTTTTGAACGGTTATTCCCCAAATTGGCATTCCTTCTTTCTCATAAGCTTTGATGAACTTCGTATAATAATTTGCCCACGACTGGTAATATTCAGGAAGTAAAGCACCCCCTTTCAGCATGTTGCCATTACTTTTCATGAAAGCAGGAGGACTCCATGGCGATACATAAAGCAATAATTTCCCGCCCGCCGTTTTTATGGCTTCTTTAATCATGGGTATGCGATATTGTTTGTCATGATCAATATTGAATGTCTTTAAATCCGTGTCACCCTCTTTGATATACGTATAACTACCGCTACTAAAATCCGAACTATGAATGGTGGTCCGCAACAAGGAATATCCAATTCCTTTTTCTTTATCATAGTAGGCGTTTAAAAATTCTTGTTGTTTCTCTTTGCTTAATTTTGCAAAAACCTCACCACTGGCATCTGTAATTGCGCCACCAATTCCCATAAATTTTTGAAACATTTTTGTTGGTTCCACAAAAACAGAAATCTCGGTTTCCAAAGGTTGTTTTGAAGTACCAAAGTTCAATTTATCGGTTTGTGTTAATCGTAAATCTGTATTTTCAGCTGTGGTATAAACGGTAATCGTTTTGTCTTTTGTAGAAAAATATTTAAGTTTAGCTTGGTTTTTTTGCTGCGAAAAAGCTAAAAAAGACGTTGCTAAAAGTACTACTGCGGTTATTTTTTTCATGATATTCATTGTTATGCGATTGCTATTTTACCAGATATACGTTGCTACTGATCCTGCTTCCAGTGAAGTAGTAATCCAATTTCCATTGTATTTAACATTAAAAATTTCAGAAGTGCTTCCATCATTTTCAACGATTAAAACTTTTTTCCCATCAGGCGTTTTAAATGCCACATTATTCAAATTTCCACTAAAGTTACTCAAAATTCGCACTGAACCAGCAGGAACAAATTTGGAAGCATGAGCAATTATATAATAGGCTACATTTCTTGTAAAACTATCACTGCTGTTGATCGTCAATGCACCTTTACAAGTAGTGCAACCACCGGGAGTATTTGGTCCAAAAGAAGCATTATTTGCTAAGTTCCATTCCAATGCTGTTTTACTCCAATTTCGCATGGAACCAATAATTACATTTTTTACATGCCATTTTAAATCCCCTTCAAAACTGCCTGTCGAAGACGTGTATTGCTCCGTAAAATAGATATTTTTATTAGGGAAAGCATTGTGAACTGCAGATAAAGCGCTTATATCTCCTTCATACAAATGAAAGGCAGAGCCGTCAATATAAGGATTCGCGCCCGGATCATTCAGCACCGCAATAGGATATTCCGGTTTGTTGCAATTATGGTCATACGCTACAATTTTAGTGGACAAATTTGCAGCCTTGAAAGCGGGACCTAAATGATTTTTTATAAAATCAGCCTGATGCAACGCAATCATCAACATGCTAGGATTATTGCCCGGATGCAACGGTTCGTTTTGTGGCGTAATGGCATCTATGGTGATTCCTTCGGCTTTCATTGTTTGAATGTATTTCACAAAATATTTTGCATAAACGGCGTAAAATTCCGGCTTCAAGCTTCCGCCTACAAATCCATTATTATCTTTCATCCAAACTGGTGGCGACCATGGAGCTGCCATAATTTTAATATTTGGATTGATTGCCACGATTTCTTTTAGCATTGGAATTAAATCCGTTTTATCTGGTGCCAAACTAAAATTATCCAAATTTACATCCGTTTGTCCGCTTGGCAAATCATCATAGGTAAATGGCGCTGCATTCAAATCTGAGGCGCCAATACTGACTCTCAAATAGCTAATTGCAATTGAATTATCATTATTTCCAAACAATTCTTTTAATAATTCTTGTCTCTTTTGCGCGTTTAATTGATTAATAACCTGTGCGCTGCCTCCCGTTAAAGTATATCCAAAACCATCGATTGTTTGAAACGTTTTAGTATCGTCAACTTCAATATTTGCATAATTATTATAAGCTGTGCCAAATGCTAAAATTGAGGTTTGCTTTTGAAGTGCCACACTTTGATTTCCTCTGGTCAACCAAAAATCCATTTGATTTGTTACTGCCACTGGCGGAGTTGGCGTTGGCTGTGGATCAACAGGCTCTCCTGACGGAGAACATTTTGACATAAGCAGCGTAAGGGTTAATACAGCTAAAAATTTCATACTATTTTTTATAGTGTTCATAATTTATTTAAAGTTTATTTCAACATAAACCAGTAAATGATGTGATGGATATTTCAAGTCTTTTGCATCGCATAAAACGGCATTTTTGTCTACATTCAAAATATTATTTTTCGAATGAAAAAAAATCTAGCAATTTAATTACGGATTCGTTGTGTTTAAAACTAGTGACTATTCCAAAAGACCCTAAAAATTTTATTTGTGTAGCATCGCGGCGCTCATCCATTTCTTTTTTAAGTATTATTATTCTGTCTACTCTAAACTTCAGGTGTATATCGCCATCAAAATAACAGGGCGATTTTTTGGAGTTGAGTTTTTTAATTTTCGAAAGAATAATTTAAATTTCTTATGCAAACAAACCACCGAGACAGTTATTTTTTCACCTGAATCATTTATACAGTTTTGATGAATTTATAGTTGTTGTTGCATACAACACTCCACTTGAGCTTCTGTCCAACTTACAAGCAGAAGCTCTTTATGAAGTCCTAACTAAACAAAAATATAATTAATTATAAACCCTAATGTAATCTACCTCAAAAGTGGAAGCCACGAAATTAGGATCTATTGCTCCGCCAAAATTTCCTCCCATTGCACAATTTATGATTAAGAAAAATTTTTGATTAAAAGGAAAACTAGCCGAATTTACAAACGTATAAAACAGTTGACTATCAACGTAAAACTTGATTGATTTTGCTGACCAATCTATAGAATAAACGTGAAATTCTGTGGCAGCATTTGAAATTAGCAAGTTTCCTGAATCGGGTGAATTTCCCGAACGTCCGGTAGAATGTAAGGTTCCATGAATCTTATTCAGATCGTTGCCAACATGTTCCATCATATCAATTTCTCCACAAGCCGGCCAACCCGCTGTACTTAAATTACTTCCTAACATCCATAAAGCGGACCAAGTTCCCGCACCCAACGCCAGTTTCGCTCTAATTTCTACTCTTCCGTATTTGAACGAAAATTTATCTTTTGTAAGGATTCGAGCCGAAGTATAATTGCTTCCACTGAAACTTTCTTTTAGCGTTTTAATTTTTAACAAACCATCTTGAACAATTATGTTTTCTGGTCGTTTAGTGTAATATTGGGATTCATTATTCCCCCAACCACCTGCGCCTAAATCATATCCCCATTTTGAGCTATCGGGTGCTCCATTAGCATTAAACTCATCTGACCACACTAAAACAGAACCTACGAAAACCGTTACTGAAACAGTGGAAGAAACAAATTGTCCTGAATTATATGCTGACACATATATAACATAAGTATTTGTACCCGCTGTTGTATAAGTGTAAGTAAAACTTCCGTTTGTTAACTCTTTGGTTTCTCCGTTACCAAGTAAAATTTTATAGGAAGAGGCATTAGTTGCACTGATGTTGAAATTAACGGTCCCGCTACCATCGCCGTTTGGATTTTGTGCTGTTGCACCAGCTACAGTTGCTGACACCATAAGATTTGAAGGTGCAGTCACAGTTCCGTCTTCCGTATTATTGCTTCCACTGCAAGAAAACAACAGGAAAAAATTAGTTAAAGCCAATAAAAATAAACAATTCGTATTTTTTGAAAATTGAAATGGCATATTATTTCCCATCCTTTAAAAATTTTATAAGATTAATTCTTACAATTAAGCTCAGACTTTTGACAGATCTGAGCTTACATTTTATTATTTATTATAGTGCCGGTTTCAATTTTAGATACCAAGCATTTCCAGTTTCGGTTCCTTGTACACGGAGAAACAAATACGTTGGTGTTATAACCAAAATCTCATATTCCTTTTGAACTGCACCATATCCTATGAAAGTATTCGCGCCAGACAATAAAATACTGGTTTGAGTAGAAGTGGAATTATCTTTATTAGTAGGTACTTTTGGCGCTCCTGATGACGCTGGGATGAAACTAAAAACAGAAGTTCCACCACCGTAACTATAACATCCTTCATCTCCTGAACCTGGAATACCCGGAAGTGTCGTCAGTGAACCTGTTTTTGTGAACGCACCGTCCGGAGTAGCAACTTTCAGTGAGAACGTTCCAGAAACGGCAACTGTGGCAAAAGTAAAAGTAGCTGTGTAAAAACAATTTGCTGAAGCTACTTTTTCATTAACACCACCGGCCCACCATTCTGGTCTGATAGAAGCAATGTTCCAAGGACCAACACCAATATGTCCTGCAACACTTTTATCTACTACCCATGTTTTTGAAGCATTATTCGTTAAAGCAGTAACAATTTCTGGAACAACAGTAAAATCACTTCTTACCGTTATATCTTTAGTAAGATTAGTCGAAGTCCCTCCTTTGCCAAAAGCAATAACAGTGATTCTATACGTGTTTATCCCAACAGACGTATATTTTTTAGTAGTCTTACCCGTTGGTAAATAAACTAAATCCATTGGAGTATTGGCATCATAATCTATTTTATACGAAAGAGCATTGTCTCCAGTTACAGAAATTTTTACGTTTCCTGAACCGTCACCATTTGGATGCGCTGCATTAACTCCGACAACCTCAGTATTGATTACAACATTTGCAGGTGCCGATAAATCGCCCAAAGTATATTCTTCTTCGTTGCAGCTACTAAATATTAGTGCTATTATGAAAAGCCCTAAAATGTATTTGATATTTGTTTTCATATTTTTTTTAATTAGTTAATCTAATATTGTCTATATAAATTACTTCTCCTGATCCTTTCGCTGAATCATCGTATCTAAATACAAGTTGAGTGAATTTGGCATTAGCAGGAATTGCTGCAATTGTACTGAAATCAAAAACTAATTCTTCCCAAGAATTGGCTACAGTATTCGCTACTTTTAAAACAGCAACACCATTTGCAGGCGTTCCACCTACAGCCCATTCCAATTCTACATTTAGACTTTTACCAACTTCGGTTGCGTACAGCAATAATTTGATTTTCTTTCCTATTGCAAAATCTATTGGAGTATCTAATGGAGAATAGGTTCCGCTCCAAGATTCTGCCCCTAAAGATTTAGTATATCTCCACACCTTGGCGCTAGTGTTTAACCCTGTTGGAAAAGGATTGGCTAATACGGCTGTTGAAACCCCTCCAAAAGTTCCGCCAACTCCATAATTTTGAGTCGCTAATTCATAGGTGATTGGTAACCCATAAGCATTGTATATAATTGTTGGTGTCATTTTTTCCGTTTTGGCGGCACCACCGCTTAACGCAACAACTTTTACATTATAAGTTCCGGCAACTGCATAATCATGAGAAAGTTCTCCGTCATTAGATAATGGCGTTCCAACTTCATTAGTAACATCCCCAAAATAAACTAAGTATGATTTTGCATAATCTGCTTTGGCTTTTACTTTTAAATTGTGAATGCTTTTATTTAAAGTAACAGTTACGTTTTCAGGTGCTCTATAGACAACATCTAATGGAAATGTTTGCTCAGTTGTGGCTCCAGAAATTGATTTGGCACTAATTTTTACCGTATACTTCCCTTCCGGATAAATATGGGTTGTACTAGCTCCAGGAACTACCGTCACTGGCGATACCGTTCCATGACCATAGTCTACTTTAAACGAAACAGCACCATTTGCGGTAGGAGTGATTATTACTTTTCCTGAGTTATCAGAGCTGATATCAAATATTTTATTAAGATTAGCAGATGATTCTGTGCCTAAAAGAGCCGTATCATTGTTAATTCCCTCAACGGTACAACTTGTGGCTACAACTAGCATTAGTATAAAGCTGAAAATTAATTTTATCTTTTTCATAATTTTATCTTTTATTAATTATAGCCTGGATTTTGTTTCAATTTAGTTCCCTGCAGTTCTCTGAGTGGTATAGGGAAAATTTCATCTTTACCGGCAACAAAACCTCTGTTTGATAATTTAGAAGCTGCATCACCCCATCGAACAAGATCAAAAAATCGGTGTCCTTCCCCTGCAAGCTCCACTCTTCTTTCATTTTTAATGGCCGCAAGTGTAACGGGAACAGAAGGCAAACCAACTCTTGATCTAACTGCATCAAGCAAAGCTTGTGCTCTTGCTCCTGAACCTAATGCTTCGGCTTCCATTAAATAAGTATCCGCTAATCTGATGATATAAGAATTTTGTTTGTAATTCAATTCTGCAGCTCCACCACCCGTTCTTACATCTTCTTTGCGAGGAAGAAATTTGTTTAAAAAATATCCTGTATCTTGATATCCTCCAATATAATCCGCTTTACCAGCAGCTTTTAAAGCTTTCAAATCTAATATTGTAGCACCAAACCTTGGATCCAACTTTATGGCATCATATAAATCTTGTGTAATAACATTAAAACTCCATCCAGAAGGTAAATTTGGCGCTGTAGAACCTGAAGTTCTTGAATAACTTCTAGGACCTACCATAACATTCAACGAATTTCCTTCGTCGCGACCAGAACCCCAGAATCCCCAGTCAGAATTACCGGCACTGGTATGAGAAACCTCAATAAGTGACTCTTTATTGAACTTATTAGAAACTATCCATAAATCATTAAAATTGGTCAACAATTTATTCCCATATTGATTTGTTCCACCTGGCGTACCATTTACTAATGCTAGAACAGCTGCTGCTTCCGTTTTTTTACCCTCTTGTAAATACACTTTTCCAAGCAAAGCTTGTGCAGCACCTTTTGTAAGACGTCCAGATTCTGTATCAGCAGGAACAGTTGAGGGTAAAGTGGCGATTGCATCGATCAAATCTTTTTCTATTTGAGCATAGACTGCATCGGGTGCTGCTTGCTCAACTTCATACATATTAGTAGCTGTCAAAGGATCTAATAATAATGGAACATTCTTAAATATTCTAACCAAGTTGAAATAATACATCGCTCTTAAAGCCTTTGATTCTCCAGAAAATCGAGCTTTCACATCATCGGGCATAGCAACACCCGGTAATTTTAATAATAAAGTGTTGGCCCTAAAAACTCCTTGGTAATGATCATTCCAAAAACTTTCAGGAACAGTTGTACTTGTGAGAGTATGTGTAGAAAAACCTTGAATTCCTGCTCCATCCGAAGCGCCACCACCACCAGCAAAATGATCATCTGAACCAGCATTCATCATGCCTACCATGTTTTCGAAACCACTTGTGTTTTTTCTAATTGGGTCATAAACGCCCACCAAAGCTGCGGTAGCTTGGCCTTGATTTGCATAATAATTATCCGAAAGAAATGACCCCTTTGGCGTTACCTCTACAAATTCTTCAGAACAGGAACCGAATGAAACTACAGCTGCTGCAATAAATAAATATTTAAATTTTATCGTTTTCATAATTCTTAATTTTATTAAAATTGTAAATTAGCTCCAAGCATAAATGTTCTTGCTTGTGGGTAAATCCCTTTGTCTATTCCAAAAACACCTCCGCCAATTTCAGGATCATATCCTGTATATTTAGTCAAAGTCAACAAGTTTTCAGCGGTTACATAAAAGCGTACTTTACTGGCGCCTATTTTGCTCACAGCATCAGTTGGCAATGTATACCCTAATTGAACTAATTTCAGTCTCAAATAATCTCCGTTTTCAAGATAAAAATCGGACATTTTACCAAAGTTACCATTGGTATCGTTATTTGTAAGTCTAGGAAAATCATTTGAAGTTCCTTCACCAGTCCATCGGTTCAAGGCGATTGTTTGATAGTTGGCATTTCCAACATCCAATCTGCGCAATCCTTGAAAAATTTTATTTCCTGCCGCACCTTGGGTAAACACCATGAAATCGAAGTTTTTATAATCTAAGTTCAAGGTCAAACCAAATGTGTATTTTGGAATATTGCTTCCCAAAAATTGCTTGTCATTATCTCCTATTGAACCATTACCGTCTGTATCAACCCAACGGAAATCGCCAGGACGTGCATTTGGCTGAATTAAACCATCTGATGAATTCTTATATGCATCAATTTCTGCTTGATTTTGAAAAATACCTGCTGTCCTGAATCCGTAAAATGAATTGTACGACTGCCCTACTTGAGTTCTTGTTACTGCTCCCATTGCCTGAAAAGAAGCATCACCCACCAAATAATTAGAATCTGAAGCCACATAAGTGACTTTATTTTCTAAGTACGCTACATTCCCATTGGCAGAGAAATTAAAATCCCCAAAAGCCTTTTTATATCCTAGCTCAACCTCAATCCCTTTATTATCCATATCAGCTACGTTTCCTGTAGGATTTGAAGCAACCCCAACATAACCTGGGATATTTATAGGACGCAAAATTCCGCTGGTTGTTTTCTTGTATAAATCTACCGTAAGGTTTACATTAGTAAAAAATTTCGATTCAAAACCAATATTTGTTTGAGATGTTTCCTCCCATCTCAAATCAGGATTATCAAGTGTAAGGTTCGCATAACCTGTAGTTATTGCTCCTGTATTTCCAAAAGAATAATTATAACCCCCTGCTACTAAAGAAAGATACCTGAAATTTGGTATTGCATCATTTCCAACCACTCCATAACCACCTCTAATTTTCAACGTATTAAGCACATTGCTTTCTTTCCAAAAATCTTCTTTGGTCACTACCCATCCTAAATTAAACGATGGAAATACCCCAAATTTATTATTTGCTCCAAAACGACTTGAACCATCGCGACGAATAATTCCTGTAAACAAGTACTTTTCTTTAAAATCGTAATTTACGCGTGAGAATAAAGAAGTCAGTTTATGTTCTACCAAATCGTATGTGCCGCTACTTCTGTCTGATTGTGGAATGTCAAAGTTGAAAGAAGCATCACGATAATCTAAAATCGGCAATCCAAATAATGTAGAACCAGATCCTCCTCCAATATTATCTACATAAGAACCTTGCCCAAATAAAACCGTTAGATTATGGCTTCCGAATTGATTTGCATACGTTAATATGTTTTCAACATTCCAAGCAAAACTTTTATTTTCATTTTTACTATAGCTGTTTTTAAGCACATTTGAAGTGGCACTTAAATAAAAAACAGGGGTAAAACCTTGTCCACCCCAAGAAGATAATTTCCCACCAACAGTTGATCTAACTTTAATATGTTTTGTAATAGCCGCTTCTAAATAGGCATTTCCTACAATATCATCCGACATACCATAACCACCTAATCTAGTTTTTGCATAAGCCAAAGGATTCGTCATCTCTTGACCTACTATACTTGAAATTCCATAAGGATTTCCATTTGCATCACGGATTACAGGATTTGTACTGTAAGGCGCAGCATTCACTTTTACTGGATCTGTTTCTATCAAAGGAGTGGTTGGATCCAAGTTGATTGCCGAACTTAATGGCCCTCCAAACTCACTATTTGTATTACCGATACCAACTGTTTTTTGTCTTGAAAATCCAAAAGTTTGACCAAAAGTAAATACTTTAGATAATTTGTGAGTCGAGTTCAAACGGAAATTCTTTTTAGTATAGTTTGAAATTTCAGTAGAAACAATTCCTTCTTGATCTTGAATTCCAAAAGAAGCATAAAAATTAGAAACATCACTTCCTCCACTGATACTTAACTCATGAGAGTAACGAAAAGCATTCGTATTGAAAATCGCTTTTTGCCAATCTGTACCAACACCTAAAGCAGCTAAATTAGGAAATAGAGCAGATCCTCCAGCCGCAACCGATTTTTCATTTAATAAAGCCCCATATTGAGTAGCGTTTAGTAAATTTAAAGTCTTCTCTGGTGATGAAATTCCTGTAAACCCATTGTAGTTTACAGAGATCTTTCCAGATTTTCCTTTTTTGGTTGTAACCAAAATAACACCTGTAGCAGCACGTGTTCCGTAAATTGCCGCAGAAGCAGCATCTTTCAACACTTCAATAGATTCTATATCCGATTGATTCAGAAATCCAATTCCTCCTGCATCTACAACAACACCATCTACAACCCAAAGAGGATTATTACCTCCATCTCCAAAAGTAGTTACCCCCCTTATTCGAATTGTAGAAGATGAACCTGGTTGACCAGAACTGGCAGCAATGGTGACACCTGAAACTCTACCTTGCAAAGCCTGTTCAATACGACCATTAGGGACTTTCTCAAGATCTTTAGCTCTTACACTAGATATCGCACCAGTAACAACGCTTTTCTTTTGCGTACCATAACCTACTACAACTACTTCCTGTAAGGTTTCAGTTGTTGGTTTCAGTTTTACATCAATTCGATTTCTTCCATTAATAGGTTCTTGAACTGTTTTGTACCCTACATAACTAAACTCTAAAGAGCCTTTTAATGCGGCCTTTATTTGATAATTCCCATCAAAATCCGAAGCCGTGGCTTTGAGAGTTCCTTTAATTAAAATGGATACTCCTGGAATAGGTAGTCCGTTTTCATCATAAACTTTTCCATTTACTGTAATATCTTGTGCTTGTGAGTAAACTGAGAATAGAACAGATAAAAGACAAAAAACAAACAATTTTGTAAATTTCATATTTCTAAAAATTTTGGTTAATTAATTGGTAATTTAGAGCAATAGTAGGATTATTTTTTCTATATTCATTTTAATTTTTTATTACAAAAACACATCAAACTCTTTTTTATTACCTAACAAAAACACATCAAATAAATCATAAATACACATTTTTACAACATCTTATATATATTTTATCATTGTTATTTAAATGTTAATTTAAATTAAAACCACTACATTTATAAAATAAATAAATATTATGCTTTATTTATAGAATTTATTTAAATACAACGTAATAGCTGTGTTTTTACAAATATTATTTATCATCTTTTTTAAATAATTATCAACTCATTACATTAAGACTTAA
The DNA here is from genome assembly GCF_900112975.1 of Flavobacterium xueshanense. Classification (GTDB taxonomy): domain Bacteria; phylum Bacteroidota; class Bacteroidia; order Flavobacteriales; family Flavobacteriaceae; genus Flavobacterium; species Flavobacterium xueshanense. The sequence continues at coordinate 236,448 of NZ_FONQ01000003.1, forward strand.
GCATGAGATTTTCTAAACTGCATATTCTAATTTTTCTGATTTTATCCTCCTTAACAATTTATGGACAGATAAAAAATATTGGCTTACCAGAAATCAGAAATTACAAAAGAACTGATTATAAAGGCGGCACCCAAAACTGGAATATTGACCAAGACAAAAATGGCAATATGTATTTTGCCAATAATAATGGCCTATTTCAATTTGACGGTTCTACTTGGAGAAAATACTCTTTACCAAATTCATCCGCTATTAGATGTTTAAAAATTGGTGACTCCGGGAAAATTTTTGTGGGTGGTTATGATGAATTTGGTTATTTCAAAGCAGATTCAAAAGGAAAATTAATTTATTTCTCCATTTCAAAATTAGTAAACCGTGATAACATTAATACAATCGACTTCATTTGGAAAATACACATTTATGGTGATGAAGTTATTTTCCAGTCTTTTGCAAGAGCATATATTTTTAAAAAAAATAGTCTCAAATTATTGGAAGCACCTGATAGATTCCAATTTTCATTTCAAGTGAAAAACCAACTGTATTTTCAGGATGTTTCTAAAGGCATAATGAAATATGAAAACGGACAATTACAACCTCTGAAAGGCTCAACAACTTTAAACAATACCGAAATTTGGGGAATGTTTTCTATGCCTGAAAATAAAATACTCATAGCCACTTTAGACAAAGGATTGTACTTGTATGACGGAGAAAAAATGACTTCATGGGATACCGAAGCCAATATTTTCATCAAAAAGAATAGTTCTCTGGGAGGTGTAACAATAAAGGATAAGTTCATCGTTCTGAATTCTGTTTTAGACGGTATAATTATTTGTGATTTAAACGGTAAAATAATTCAACAGATAAATCATCAAAAAGGACTTCAAAACAACACGATTCTTACCTCTTTCCTCGACAATAAAAACAATCTATGGCTGGGACTGGACAACGGAATTGCCTTTGTAAATGAGAATTCTCCGTTTACCTATTTTGGTTTTAGTTTTGGTTTAAGTACTGTTTACGCCTCAGTTGTTCATAAAGGGAATCTTTATGTGGCAACCAATCAAGGTCTTTTCTATCATTCTTGGAACAATACTATTAAAGAAAATAAATTCACACTTGTCGAAGGAACAACTGGACAGGCATGGAACATCCAGGTGATTGACGACCAGTTATTGTGCGCGCACAATAGAGGCGCTTTACTGATATTGGGTGAAAAAGTGGTTAAAACATTAAATAAAAAAGGGCATTTTGGATTTAAGTCAATCCCAAATCGTCCAAATTACATTATAGGTTCTAATTATAATGGCTTTACTATATTTGAAAAATCAGCAAATGGCTTGGAATACAAAAACCAAATTGACGGGTTTGATAAATCAGCTAGTACATTTGAATTAGATGAAAATAATTTATGGTTAAAAAAAGATGATTTACTATATCAAATGAGGGTTTCCGAAGATTTAAAAAAATTTAAATCAATCAAAACACATAAGAATTTGTCAAATTCAGCTCAAGGAATTGGAAGTATTCAGCGAATAAAAAACACAGTTTACTTTCAGACAAAGAACCGTTTCTTTAAATACTCACAAGAACAAGATTTGTTTTTTGAGGATACAAAAATTAGCGCACTATTCAAGGAAATTCCTAAAATCTATTCCTTGTCAGAGGATAATTATGGTAATATTTGGTATATATTCAATGAATCCTTAGGAGTTTTGATGAAACGCCCGAATGGAAAATACAAAAACACATTAACTCCATTTTCAAATTTAACGGGTAATTTAGTTAACAATTACCTATCCATAAACACCATAAATCTCGAAAACATTTTTATCGGTTTAACCGATGGTTTAGCACATTATAATCCTGCACTATCCAATTATTTAGTTACAAAACCCAAGGCGTTCATAAGAAGCTTTTCCTATCCTGGAGACATATTGCTTTTAGGAAACGTGCAAAATAAAATTGAACAACTACAAATTCCGTATGCTTCAAATCAAGTGAAATTTACATTCTCATCTCCGACTTATGAAAATCTTGAAAATGTGGAATTCTCTTATCAGCTGGAAGGTTTTGATACCCGATGGAGTAATTGGTCAACAACTGCCATAAAAGAGTACACCAATTTAAGAGAAGGTAATTATAAAATGAAGTTAAAAGTAAGAAACAGTCACGGCATTCAATCGGAAGAAGCTGTTGCCTCTTTTACCGTTTCACCACCTTGGTACAGACATTTTGTAGCGTATTTATTTTATCTTTTACTAATTGTAGCTTCTGTATTTTTCATTCAAAACAAAGTTAAAATGAAGATACGAAAAAACAAATATTACGAAACAATTGAACAAAGACGGCTTTATTTAGAGAAAGAATCTAAAATAAGGCAGGAGCAATACGAACTGGAAAAAGAAATTGAAAAATTAAAAAGCGACAAGTTGCAAATTAAGATTTTAGCAAAAGATAAAGAATTAGTCAATAACTCGCTGCAAGTCGTTAAGAAAAACAAAATCCTTAATGGAATCATTTACAAATTAAAAGACATCAATGTTGAATCCTTTGATGATTCTATCAAATTTCAATTTACAAAATTGAACAAAAGCATTACTAAAGAAGTTAATGCGGACAAAAGCTGGAAAGACTTAGAAAAACACATTAAGAATGTCCATTTTGATTTTCTCAAGAGATTGAAAGAAAAATATCCAACAATATCTCCCCGAGAATTGGATTTATCGACCTATTTATTAATGAATATGTCAACGAAAGAAATTGCAGAAATCATGAATATTTCAAGTGGCGGAGTAGAATTAGCACGTTACCGGTTAAGAAAAAAACTAGAACTTAATAAAAAAGAAAATCTTACTGGTTTTTTAATGAGTATTTAATTCAACTAAAAAGTCCATCAACTTAAATTTTGATGGACTTTTTAGTTGAATTATTTCATAATAACTACTCAATAAATTCCAAGGTTCGCTCTAATGCCATTCCTCGAGATCCTTTGATTAAAATTGTAGCGTTATTTAATTTCGTTTTTGAAAAATCATTTGAAAAACTTTCAAAAGTATCGTAGAACCAAAAATTATCTTTCTCTATTTTATTTTCGTAAAATGCTAGGCCAACAAAGTAACACTTTACATTTTCATCATTGCACAACATGGCAACAATTGCTTCATGCTCTTGCAAACTTTCCTTTCCAAGCTCAAACATGTCTCCCAAAATCATAACCTTATTAGAATTTTCTAATTGTAGAAAATTCTCAATTGCTACTTTCATACTACTTGGATTTGCATTATAAGCATCCAGTATAATTTGATTTGAACCTTTTTGCACTAATTGTGACCTATTATTTTCAGGAATATAACTTTCCAAGGCCACTTTTATTTCACTGTCCGCAACTCCAAAATGTTTTCCTATAGTAAGTGCTGCGTTAATGTTATTTGCATTATACAACCCTATTAAATGGGATTGTATTGTAAGTCCGGAATAGCCTATCTCAACAAACGGATTCGCTTTAATTGATAAAATATTTACATCAACATTTGTTTTATTTATACCAAAAGAATAAGTTTTTAACGACATTGACTTTTCAACTTGAATTGGGTCTTCCAAATTAATGAAAGCACTCTTATCATGGGCCGAAAGGTATCGATACATTTCACTTTTTCCTTCAATCACTCCTTCAACTCCACCAAAACCCTCTAAATGAGCTTTACCAAAATTAGTAATATAACCGTAATCCGGCTCTGCTAATTCACACAGAAATTCAATTTCTTTTTTGTGATTCGCTCCCATTTCAACTATTCCAATTTCAGTTTCTGAAGTAAAAGAAAGCAATGTTAATGGAACTCCAATATGGTTATTGAGGTTCCCGATGGTTGCTTTAGTTTTATATTTTCTAGAAAGCACGGCATTAATAAGCTCTTTGGTAGTCGTTTTTCCGTTACTTCCCGTAAGAGCAATTATAGGCAATTTTAGATAATCACGATGAAATTTTGCTAATTCCTGAAGTGCAACCAAACTGTCTTCAACTAAAATTGTCCTTTGATCAATGCAATACGCTTCATCATCAATTATAATATATGAAGCACCTTTTTCTAATGCTTCTTTTGTAAATGTATTAGCATCAAACCGCTCTCCTTTTATAGCAACAAATAATGAGTTTGGCTCAATTTTACGTGTATCGATCGAAACTGAACTACATTTTAAAAACAAATCATGAATGTACTTGATATCCATTTATAATGATTTTAAAAAAATAAAAGCCCTAATCAAAGGGCTTTTATTTTTATTATATATTAAAAATTTAATTTCTTGGTGATCTTTTCTTATCTGCTTTTGGTCCTACTCTTGACATAGCACATCTAAAACCAATATAATCCGTAGCCATATCTTGTGGAAAATATCTTCTTTGTGCAGGATCTAACCAATATGCCCTGTCTCTCCAAGAACCACCTTTATACACTCGAGATTCATCATTTATCAATGTAGTTCTTTTGCTAGATCTGTCGTATTTTCTAACCATTTTACCTAAACTGTCTGTTGTAACGTTGTGTTTAGGAGAATTATACATTGTTTTCTCTGATTTTGTTTTTTCATCATCAGATTCAGCATCACCAAAATTATAATATCTGGTAGATTGTTTGTCACCATCTCTATAATTTACGTTGTCGCTTTTATCAAAATTCTGTCTCAAATACGTTTCTTGTTCATCAACTGGAACTTGAGCAATCTGACCTGGAAAGTTTCTGGCAACAATTCTACCATTACTTAAAGTATCATACTTCATGTTGTCTTTAGTAACAATCTCCACTTTTCCATCCGAACCAATTTTGTTCTTAGTGTATTGATTTCCTCTAAAATAATTAAAATCATTGGCTTCATTATCAACAATAGGTCTGTAAACATCTTGTACCCATTCTGCTACGTTTCCTGCCATGTCATACAATCCAAAATCATTAGCCGGATATTTTTTAACTTCATTTGTTATATCAGCACCATCATCAGACCAACCTGCGATTCCACCATAATCACCATTTCCTTGTTTGAAATTTGCCAATTGATCTCCTTGACTTTGTCTTTTACCTGAACGGGTGTACCCACCTGACCAAGGATATTTTTTCTGCCCTTTATAAATGTTATATTCTCTTTGACCTACATCTGCAGCAGCTGCGTACTCCCATTCTGCTTCAGTTGGCAGTCTATATTCTGGCAAAAGAATTCCTGAAGAACGTTGTGCATATACATTTTTTGCTTCAGCAACTGTTCCGTCTTTTCCAGCTTTAGGAGTTTTCTTTGCTCCTTTTCCTCCTTTTAATACAATCTCTTCATTTCCTCCATAAGCTGAAGTAGGTGAATTTAAATAGGTTTCAGTATCAAAATTACTCTCAGCAGTTACATCAAGCGTTTTTGCGTTCTTTTTCAAGTATCCGTTTTTTTCTAAAAGCGCTTCATTTACACGTTGCGTTCTCCAATTACTAAATTCAACCGCTTGAATCCAATTTACCCCAACAACTGGATATTCAGCGTACGATGGGTGTCTTAAGTAATTATTAGTCATCGTTTCATTATAACCCAATCTGTTTCTCCAAACCAAAGTATCTGGCGAAGCACCTTCATATATATTTTTGTAAATTTCCTCTGTTGGCGGATAAACACTTTTCAACCAATCTAAATAATCCAAATACATTGAATTAGTCACCTCAGTTTCATCCATATAAAATGACTGAACGTGTTGTTGTGTTGGTGTATTATTCCAATCATGCATAACATCATCCTGCACTTTACCCATAGTAAACGTTCCACCTTCAACAAAAACCAAACCCGGTCCTGCTTCTTGCTTTTTCTTACTTGAGCCTTTTTTACTGTCCATGTTCCAACCCGTTGCTCTTGAAGTGTTCTTTGAGCTGGATTTTTTACTGCAACTGGAGAAACCCACAATCAAAATGATTGATAGTAACGCCTGTAAGCCCATAATTCTGTTTGCTTTCATACTCTTTAGTGGGTAATAATTTTAGTGCCGCAATATAATAATTAACAATTAATCAGCATCTAACTTTTTTAATAAATTTATAAATATAACTTTAACATTAAATTATCTATGCTAACGCAAATTTATAATATTTATTATTTACAATTACACGAAATGATTTATTTTTACTGATTAATAATAACTCACTATTAATCACGTTAAAAAAACAATGAGAAAAATACTTTTGGCTTTTTTAGCCCTAATTCCGTTAGTTTCTTTGGCTCAAATAAAAGGTGATGTTACCCTTGAATGGCTTGAAAAAAAAGAAATGTCTTATGGTGATTTTAAGGTTATTATTCCTCAATTTACAGGAAATAGTTTTCATTATGATGCTTCCATTAAAGCGCTTATTTTTACTCTAAATACAAAACAGTCTGTAACTTTTGACGAAGCAAAGGTGCAGATTACAAACGTCATTTACGAGCCAATGACCCTTTCTCAGCTTGGCGACTTATCTTCCGAAAACATTCCTAAAACAATAAATGCAAGTCTGATCGTTTCTAATACAAGAGATTTTAAAGAAGCATTTGTTACCCTTTCACCTATAATTAAGGACGATTTTGGATTTAAACGAATCAAATCCTTTTCGTATGAAATCGAAAACAATACCTCCAGAATCAGGCAATCCAGCAAAATTGCTAACACCATTTCTAATTCAGTATTAGCAACTGGCAATTGGTTTCAATTTTATATCGAAAAATCAGGAGTTTACAAACTCTCCAAAAGCTTTTTACAACAACTGGGACTTGATGTTAGTGTTGTTGATCCAAGGAAAATAAAAATATACGGTAATGGCGGTCGAATGCTACCATTGTCAAATAACATTTTCTACCCAAATGATTTGACCGAAAATGCTATTCAAATTAACGGTGAAAGTGACGGTGTTTTCAACAATGAAGATTACATCCTTTTTTATGGCGAAGGAGTTGACAATTGGAATCAGGAAAGCAGAACTCACCTGAATTTGTATGATAAAAAATCTTATTACTATATAACCGTACAAGGCTCTGATGGAAAAAGAATCGCTACTTTGACACAACCTACCGGAAACAGTACTGTGAATTTAACTTCTTTTGACGATTATCAGTTCCATGAAGCGGATCTTGTAAATATCGCCCGTTTGGGTCGTCAATGGTTTGGCGAATCATTTGAGGTAAAGAATGAGCAGGAATTTGATTTTGTTTTTCCAAATTTTGATTCCGCAGCTCCTGTAAAAATCATGCTGACAGCAGCAGCAGCCGCTTTTACGCCAACCTCTTTTAATGTTACCGCAAATGGAAATGCAGCTGGCACCATTTCATTTCCGGCGTTAAAAAGCAATTCAGGAACCGAATTTATCGTTGGATTTTTACCGAATAATACCAATTTCAGCGGAGCGGAAAACATCAAAATAAAATTAAAATACAATAATAATGGCGTTCCGGGCTCCAAAGGTTTTTTGGACAATATTAGGCTTATCGCCAAAAGAAAACTTTTAGGCTACGGAAAACAATTTCATTTTCAATACGATCAATCTGTTTCTAATATTGGAATTGTAAATTATGAGATTTCAAATGCAACGGGAATTTCTCAAATTTGGGATGTTACCGATATTCATAGTATCAGTAATGTGGCGAATTCTAACCAGAACACTTTTAGTTTTAAAGCAAATCTTGGTGAACTGAGAAAATACATCGCAGTAGATCCAGCGGATTATTATACACCATTAAAAGACAGCAAATCAAAAATTGCGAATCAAAACCTCAAAGGCACACTTTTTAAAAACAGCCAAGCTCAATTTCAAGATATTGATTATGTAATTATTTCACCTTCATTTTTAACCTCACAAGCGGAGAAATTAGCCAATTTTCATCGTACGTATTCTAATTTAAACGTAAAAGTAATTCCATTAGAATTGATCTATCAAGAGTTTTCTTCCGGAAAACAAGACGTTGCCGCCATAAGAAACTGTATCAAGTACATTTATGAAAATGCTTCAACACCGGATAAAAGAGTACGATTTATCAACCTATTTGGCGACGCCTCCTACGATTTCAAAAACCGAATCATAAACAATACAAATGTTGTACCTATATACCATTCCTTAAACAGTAACACTACAGGCGAATCCTCTTTTGCCTCCGATGATTTTTTTGGGTTAATGGATCCATCGGAAGGAAATGTGGTTTCTTATTTTGGCGGAATCGATATTGCGGTGGGAAGAATGCTGGTTAATGACACCAAACAGGCTGATGAAATGGTCAATAAAGTAATTGAATACCATGATTTAAAATCTTACGGCAGCTGGAGAAATAACTTTGTACTCGTTTCTGATGATTCCGATATTCCTTCAGATGCCAGTTTGCAAAGCAGACAAAATAGTCTTGCAAACACAATTGCTTCGCAAAAACAGTTCTTGAATGTAAATAAAATTTTTTTAGATTCCTACGCTCAAGAAGCCTCTGCAGGAGGTTCCAGATATCCGAAAGCTCGAACTGATTTTTTTAATGCTTTCGAAAAAGGTGCTCTAGTATTTAATTATTTGGGACATGGTGGTGAAGACGGCTTATCTGCAGAACGAATTTGGGAAAAATTAGATGGACAAAACTTGAGTAATCAATTCAAATATCCTTTGTTTATAACCATTACGTGTGAGTTCTCGCGTTTTGACAATCCGTTTAGACCAACAGCCGGCGAATATACCTATTGGAATCCAAAAGGCGGAGCAATTTCAATGATTACCACAATACGCTCTATTGGTCAGTTTAGCGCAGAAAATTTCAACGATGCTTTCACCAAAAATCTGTTGTCGTATGGTTCAAACCAATACACATCAATCGCAGAAGCGCTGAGAATCTCTAAAAACAGTAATCCAAATTCAGCGACCAATGTTGTTTTTTATATTGGCGACCCAGCCATAATGCTTGCAGTAGCCAAACCAAAAATCAGACTGACAAAGGTAAATGACGTTCCCGTTACCCAAACTATGGACGACTTCAAATCATTGGCAAAAATCAAACTGACAGGAGAAGTTACGGACGAAAATAATAATCCATTGACCAATTATAATGGCGAAATTTCCACCACTATTTTTGACAAAACAGTCTCCAGAGCTACCTATAATAATGATGGCAACAGTCCAGTAATTAACTTTAATGTTTTAGGAGAAACAATATTCAGGGGAAACGCATCAGTTACTAATGGAAAATTTGAATTTAGTTTTGTTGTACCAAGAGATATTAGAGTCCCATTGGCAAACGGAAGAATTAGTTTTTATGCTAAAAAAAATCAATCATTGCAAAATGAAACTGGTTTCGACTCCAGCATAAAAATAGGCGGAATAAACGAAAACGCTACAGCAGACAATATTAGCCCAAGAGTTAAGTTATATATGAACGACGAGACTTTTGTTTCGGGAGGCATAACAAATAAATCTCCCTTTCTGGTTGCGCATCTCGAAGATGAAAACGGCATCAATACAGCCAGTGGAATAGGTCATGATATTGTTGCCGTTTTAGATGGAGATGTGACCAATCCTTTTGTTTTAAATGATTATTATCAAACAAATCTGGATGATTTTACAAGTGGAACACTTCGGTTTCCGTTGCGCAATTTAGCTCCTGGATTACACACTATAACATTCAAAGCATGGGATGTTTACAACAACCCCATAACTGCGGAAATACAATTTATTGTAGTGGGCGATGAAACGATAACATTGTCACATGTTCTAAATTATCCCAATCCTTTCGTTAGTTACACTGAGTTTTGGTTTACCCACAACAGACCTTATGAACCATTAGAAGTTCAGGTGCAAGTAATGACAATAACAGGGAAAATAGTTTGGACAAAAAATCAAATTATCACAACAGAAGGCTTTTTATCCAAAGAAATAACTTGGAACGGTAAAGATGATTTTGGTGACAGGATAGGAAAAGGCGTTTATGTGTATAAACTCACTGTAAAATCAAGCTTGACCAATAAGAAATCTGAAAAATTTGAAAAACTTGTAATACTTTAATATTATACTATATTTGTTTAATAAATATTTGCATCAAAATGAGAAAAATAATACCACTTTTTATCCTTTTATTTATAATTACTTCTGCTAACGCACAAGAAAGGGTAATAAATCCAGGGGTTCCTTTTTTATTAGTCACAGCTGATGCAAGAGCAGCAGGTATGGCTGATATTGGGGTTGCCACTTCTGCAGATGCTTTTTCTCAACAATGGAATCCAGCAAAATATGCTTTTGCAACTGATGCACAAGGATTTTCCATCAGCTATACGCCTTATCTTACTGATATAGCAAATGATATTTCATTAGGACAATTAACCTATTATCAAAAATTGAATGACCGAAGTGCATTTGCAGGAAGCCTTCGCTACTTTGGTTTTGGAGATATTGAATTACGTCAAACAGGCGATCCTCTAGAAGACTTTCCAACAGTTTCTCCAAACGAATTTGCTATTGACGGATCTTATTCCTTAAAATTGAGCGAGAAATTTTCTATGGCGATCGCGGGACGTTTTATAAATTCAAATTTAAAAGTAGCTTCTGATAATAACGACGCCTCATCAGCAAGTACATTTGCGGTTGATGTTGCCGGTTTTTACCAGTCCGAAGAAATAGCGTATAACGAATTCAACGGAAGATGGAGAGCGGGGTTTAATATTCAAAATTTAGGTCCAAAGATTAGTTATGACAATGATGATTTCAACAATAACTTCATTCCTGCAAATTTAAAAATAGGAACTGGTTTTGATTTTATTTTAGATGACTATAATAAGGTTGCCTTAAATGTTGAATTTAATAAGTTATTAGTTCCAACACCACAAGATCCAGATTTAAACGGCGATGGAACAGTAACATCCGAAGAACGCAATCAAAACAATGATGATTACCGATCTATCGGCTGGACATCCGGTGTTTTCAGGTCATTTGGTGATGCTCCTGATGGATTTGGTGAAGAAGCCAAAGAAGTTACCTACGCTGTAGGAGCAGAATATTTGTACCAAGAGTCCTTTGCAATGCGTTTGGGTTATTTTCACGAAAGTCCTGTGAAAGGTGCTCGACAATTTTTCTCCCTTGGTGCAGGTTTCAAATACAACGTAGTCAAAGTAGATGTTTCTTATTTATTTTCAGCCTCTAAAGTGAAAAATCCATTAGAAAATACCCTTCGTTTTTCACTAACATTCAATTTTGGCGAAAAGTATGATGAATATTAAATTTAAATTAAATCATAATTAACAATCCAAATTTCAATCCGAGGCTTCGAGACGAAATTTGGATTTTTTTTCCTTTAAAAGCATGAAAGAAATAACAATTACAACAAAATTTAAAGTATTTGATTCCACCACTGATTTACCAAATGATGTTCAGAATTTAATGGAACAAGCAGTGGCAATAAGAAAAAATGCGTATGCACCTTATTCAAAATTCAGAGTTGGCGTTGCATTAGTTTTAGACAACGGTAAAATTGTTACAGGTTCCAACCAAGAAAATGCAGCATATCCTTCCGGACTTTGTGCAGAACGTGTCGCAATATTTTATGCCGGCTCCATTTACCCTGATGCCAAGGTTTTAAAAATGGCAATTACCGCTGCTTCGGACACAAACCAAACTACAGCTCCAATTCCACCTTGCGGTTCTTGCAGACAATCAATTGCCGAATATGAAATTCGACAAGAGACCCCAATAGAAATTTATTTTATGGGAGAAATAGGTACAATTTACAAATCGGAATCCCTGAAAAATTTACTCCCATTTATGTTTGATAAAAAATTCTTGTAAAAAATCCAAAAATTGCCTATTAAATTTTAGTTCTTACTTGGAATGTCTTATTTTTGCATCCCGACCCTTCGGGGCGCAAATTTGTGGGAGGAAACTGTTTTGCGTTATAGGTACAAATTGATAATACAATAACACTTTAGCAAAAGAAAAATTCAGATGAAAGAAGTTACAAAAGAAGTATATTTAAAGTGGTATGAAGATATGCTGCTTTGGAGAAAGTTTGAGGACAAACTTGCAGCATTATACATCCAACAAAAAGTTAGAGGTTTTCTACATTTATACAATGGTCAAGAGGCAGTATTAGCTGGCGCATTGCACGCAATGGACTTGACAAAAGACAAAATGATTACTGCTTACAGAAACCACGTTCAACCAATAGGTATGGGAGTTGATCCTAGACGCGTAATGGCAGAACTTTTAGGAAAAGTTACCGGAACTTCAAAAGGGATGGGTGGTTCCATGCACATCTTTTCAAAAGAGCACCGTTTTTATGGCGGTCACGGAATTGTAGGAGGACAAATTCCTGTAGGTGCAGGATTAGCTTTTGCCGATAAATATTTTGAAACTGGCGGTGTTACTATGACTTATTTTGGTGATGGAGCAGCACGTCAAGGATCTTTACATGAAGCTTTTAATATGGCTATGTTGTGGAAACTTCCAGTTGTTTTTATTGTTGAAAATAATGGATATGCAATGGGAACTTCTGTAGAAAGAACAGCCAATCATACTGATATCTGGAAATTAGGTTTAGGTTACGAAATGCCTTGCGGACCTGTTGACGGAATGAATCCTGTAAAAGTTGCTGAAGCAATGACTGAAGCAATTGACAGAGCACGTCGTGGAGACGGACCAACTTTCCTTGAAATGAAAACATACCGTTACAGAGGTCACTCTATGTCGGATGCGCAGTTATACCGTTCGAAAGAAGAAGTAGAAGAATACAAAAAAATAGATCCAATTACTCAAGTTTTAGATGTAATTAAAGATCAAAAGTATGCTACAGAAGAGGAAATCGAAGCTATTGATCAAAGGGTAAAAGATTTAGTGGAAGAATGTGTAAAATTTGCCGAAGAATCTGAATACCCACCTATTCAACAACTTTACGATGTAGTATACGAACAAGAGAACTATCCATTTTTACCTCATAAACTATAAATCAATTATGGCAACAATAATTACAATGCCTCGTTTGAGCGATACGATGACGGAAGGAACGGTAGCGACTTGGCTAAAAAAAGTAGGTGATAAAATAAGCGAAGGAGATATCCTTGCAGAAATTGAAACTGACAAAGCAACAATGGAATTTGAGTCTTTCAACGAAGGAACACTTTTACATATAGGAATACCTGCAGGTGAAACTGCACCGGTAGACTCTTTATTAGCAATTATAGGAACTGAAGGCGAGGATATTTCGGCATTACTAGCAGGAAAACCAGCTGATACAGCTCCAGCTAAAGAAGAAACAAAAGTTAATGAAGAAACAGCAACTATTCCTGAAGTTACAAAAGCTGCAGCACCCGCAACAACTTCATTACCAAAAGGAGTTGTAGTTATTACCATGCCTCGTTTAAGCGATACGATGACCGAAGGAACTGTAGCAACTTGGTTAAAAAAAGTAGGTGATGCTGTTGCTGAAGGCGACATTCTTGCTGAAATCGAAACCGATAAAGCAACAATGGAATTCGAATCTTTCAACGAAGGAACTTTATTATACGTAGGAATCGAAGAAGGCAATACTGCACCTGTTGATAGCCTTTTGGCAATCATTGGGCCTGCAGGAACTGATATCAGTGGAATTGCTGAAAACTATAAAACTGGTGGAGCACCACAAGCGGCTCCTGATGCAGTAGAAGAAAAAGAAGCTGCTTCAACAGAAAAAGCTTCGGAACCAATCGTTCAAGAACCATCAACTGACGGTCAACGAATTTTAGCATCACCATTGGCAAAGAAAATTGCAAGTGATAAAGGAATTCAATTGACACAAGTAAAAGGTTCTGGTGAAAACGGACGTATTGTAAAAAGCGATATCGAAAACTTTACCCCACAAACTACAGCTGCTCCGGCAGCGGCATCTGAAACTGCATCGACGAAAACAGAAACTGTAGACGCTGCAAAACCATTTGTTCCAGCAGGAGAAGTTTTCACAGAAGAAATCAAGAATTCGCAAATGCGAAAAATCATTGCGAAACGTTTAGCAGAATCTTTATTCACGGCACCACATTACAACTTAGTAATTGAAGTGACTATGGATGAAGCAATGAAATCAAGAGCTATCATTAACAGCGTTCCAGATACAAAAGTATCTTTTAACGATATGGTGATAAAAGCTTGCGCAATGGCTTTGAAAAAACATCCAAAAATAAATTCTCAATGGAGAGAAGATTCAATTCTAATTAATCATCACGTAAATATTGGAGTTGCTGTAGCTGTTGAAGATGGATTAGTGGTTCCTGTATTACGATTTTCAGATGCTATGAGTTTATCTCAAATTGGCGGAAGCGTAAGAGATCTTGCAGGAAGAGCAAAAAACAAGAAATTATTACCTACAGAAATGGAAGGAAGTACTTTTACAGTTTCTAATCTTGGAATGTTTGGTATTACCGAATTTAATTCAATCATTAACCAACCCAATTCTGCTATCCTGTCTGTAGGAGCTATTGTAGAAAAACCGATTGTAAAAGACGGTCAAATTGTAGTAGGAAATACAATGATGTTATCTTTAGCTTGCGACCACAGAACAATTGATGGCGCAACTGGAGCTCAATTTTTACAAACATTGAAACAATTTATAGAAAATCCAGTTACGATGCTTGCTTAATAACTCGGTTTTAAAATAGTAATCCCGTCTTGTTTCTAAAACTTGACGGGATTTTTTTTATTTTTCTAAATTAAAATCTTTTCAAAAGCCAGAAACAATCTTAAATAATAAACTAAGAAAAAATAAACGAGAATATCTATAAGTAAAAAACATAGATAAATTGTTTTACCCAAGTTTATTCTATTCAAAATAGTTCCAAACAGTGAAATAGTATTTAAAATTAGCATTGGAACTATAATAATATCCATCTTCTCCCAAACAAAATCGCTAAACAACAAAGCTACCCAAAGAAAAACTGTCAATGTAACAGTCAACCCTTTTGTCGTCCTAAACAAAATATGTTTTTTCATAAACCAATCATTTATTTAAATATTCTTGTTTTTCTCCTCAATCCAGCGCGACATATATTTAGTGCTTTTTAAAGTATGGTGTTGCAACATGGCTCCCATAAAATTATGCAGTCGATGTTGCTGTAAATTAGAGCGTAAAAATTCTATTTTAGTTCTAAAATTATATTCGAACAAATCTTTCAGATATCGCTGATTAATAATTTTCACGCCATTTTGTTGGGCTTGCAGCCAAATTGTTTGGTCTTGATATAATTGTACTGCCAGATCCACAAAATCAACAACATCATCTGTGATGAAACCGTTCCACGGTAACTCACCGTGCATGGACTCCGAACCAATTACAGTCGTTACACTTGGTGTACCACACTGCATCGCTTCTAATAATTTTCCTTTAATACCAGCTCCAAAACGCAAGGGAGCCAAAACAACTCGTGCTTCCTTCACTACTTCTTGCGCATCAGTAGCGCGTCCGCTAATTAAAAATCCATCTTTCTTATTATGTAATTGCAGTACTTTCTGCGAAGGATAAGCGCCATACACATTTAAAACAGCTTCGGGAACTTGTTTTTTAATTAAAGGCCAAATGGTTTCCTTTAAATACTGAACGGCATTCCAATTGGGTTCATGCAGAAAATTTCCGATAAAAATAAAGTCTTTCCTATCTTCAAAAGAAGGCAAATCTTGTATTACAGTATCGTCAATTGGTTCCAATAAAAAAGGCAAATAATACAATAAGGCTTGATCTATCTTAAATGTAGATTCTAAAAGATCCATTTCAAATTCAGAAATCATCAAAGACAAATCACAACGCAAAATACTGGCAATTTCACGTTTTGCTACCTCTTCAACAAACAAATCAGCTGTATTAAAAGAACGGTTTTCTTTGAACGCTTTCTGACGAGCCAATCTCAGACAATGTAAATCTTCAGTATCCAATAATCGTAACGCATTCGGACAATTTTCGGCAACGCGCCAACCAAATTGTTCTTCCATCATAAAACGATCAAACAAAACTACTGAGGGATTTAATTCCTCTATAAAAACATCAAAACTGGAATTATTAAGGGCTATAGATTTTTTCTCAACTTTGTACTCTTGTAAATCAACCATAAAATCACTGTCTTGTGCAGGACTAGCAAAAGTAATGCTAAAACCTTGCGCTTTAAAAAGTGAAATCAGTTGCATCATCCTTCCTCCCGCTGCAGACGAATTAGGTTCTGGCCAAACAAAACCAATAATTAAAAGCTTTTGAGCTTGATTCATAGTATTATAAAATTTCAATTGCAAAATAATGCTATTTTGAGTTCAATCCGCTCATTTGAACCAAAAATAGATTTAAAACACTAATTTTGTACCAAATAAATTCCATTATTATGTTAGGATTAAAATTAGCCACAGACCCGCGTTGGGTAAATATAGTTGAATCAAATATTGAAGAAATCTTGACGGATCACGCTTGGTGTGAGCAAAAGGCTGCTTCAAATGCGATAAGTTTAGTTACTTATAACTCTGAATTAGAAGAATTAGTAACGGAGATGTTAATCATTGCAAAAGAAGAATTAGATCATTTGCAATTGGTTCATAATTTAATAAAAAGCAAAGGATTGACTTTAGGCAGGGAAAGAAAAGACCATTATGTAAATGAACTTTTCAAATTCATGAAAAAAGACGGCAGCCGTAAAGATGCTCTTTGTGACCGATTGCTGTTTTCAGCAATGATTGAAGCCAGAAGTTGTGAGCGGTTTAAAGTTTTATCAGAAAACATAAAAGATGTTGAATTGGCGACTTTTTACAGGGATTTAATGATTTCTGAAGCTGGACATTACACTACTTTTCTAGGATTTGCACGAAAATATGCTGACAATATAAATGTAGACAAACGTTGGAAGGAATGGATTGAATTTGAAACTTCGATTATCACTAATTATGGCAAACAAGAAACAATCCACGGTTAGATAAAAACGAAATATCAGATTAAACAAAAACAGGATGCTTAACGGCATCCTGTTTTTTTATTATTCGCTACTAAGTAATTTATTTTACAATCATAAACTCAGAACGCCTGTTCAAGGCATATTCTAATTCTGTACAATTATCATGACAATCAAATTTAGGCTCAGATTCTCCATATCCCTTTCCTGATATCCTGTTTACATTAATTCCTTTTGAAATAATATACTCAACTGTTGATTTAGCTCTTCTCCCGGATAAATCCAAATTGTAATCATCGGTTCCTCTAGAATCAGTGTGCGCTTTAACATTAATCTTTAGCTCATTATTTTGCGACATCACATAAACTAATTTATCAAGTTCTGTAGCACCACCCACTGTTATGTCACTTTTATTAGAATGAAAATAAATAGGATTTAATAGAATTTCTGTTTCTGTAACAATAACATCGATTGGCTCAATTGCAGCTTCAAAACTTATTTTTCCTTGCTTACTTAAAGTTGAAAATGATTTAGTAACATAACCATCTTTAAAAACTTCTATCGTGTATGGCTTTTTACATTCTGCGTTATAAAGAACTTCACCATTCCTATCAGACATTTTTGTCTCTAAAATAGTTTTGGTAGCATCTAAAATTACAACTCTGGAATTGGCTAATAATTCCCCTGTTTTAGCATTTTTGACCGCAACGAAAATTTGAGCATAGCACATTGGACTTGCAGTGTAAATATGATCTTTCCCTGAACGGTTACTGGACACATATCCTAAATTTTTATCTGTATTGAAACTAAAAGCAAAATCATCTTTCTCTGTATTTACAGGTTTTCCAACATTGTATGGTTCCGCATCTTTATTTAAATCAACAAAAAAAACATCTAAACCTCCAAAACCTAACAATCCATTTGATGAAAAGTACAAAATGGAATCATCAGTTACAAAAGGAAAATTTTCATCACCAACTGTGTTAATTTTAGTTCCTAAATTTTCTGGTGTTCCAAATGTTCCATCATCGTTCACCATTACTTTCCAAATATCAGTTCCTCCTAAAGAACCAGGCATATTGGAAGCAAAATAAAGCACTTTTCCATCCTTATCTATGGATGGATTGCCGGTAGAATAACTTTTACTGTTGAAAGGCAGCGGATTTATAGTACTCCATTTTCCGATTTCTTTAACTGCTTTATACAAATTAACCTGACCAAACTTTAGCTTGTGTGTTTTATCTTTCTCGAATAATTTATCTTTGAAACTTTCACTTGAAAAGTAAATAACAGTACCATCTTTGGTCATTGTCAACGGGCCTTCATGAAACCTGCTATTTAATTCATTAACAGAAATTGGCTCAGCATAACTTCCATCTGCATTATATGTAGACTGGTAAATATCCAAATACGGCTCATTATTCCAGCCGTACATTTTGCTGCTTTCATTTCTGGCACTGGCAAAATAAAGCACATCTCCATAAAGAACGGCACCAAAATCCGATTGTTCTGAATTTACTGAAATTCTATTGACCTCAAATCGCTTTTCTATAGTATTTAAATCCGAAAGGTAATTTGGATTTTTAGTAAATGTTATCCCACGTTGGTCATTGGGCATCAAATTGGCAAACGTTTTCATTTGAGTATTTGATTCCGCATATTTGCCATTAGATTTTAGCATTTGAGCAAATCTGTAATAGGTTTCTGCATCTTGCTGAGATTGTATTGCTTTAGCATACCACTTTTCAGATTCTATAGTATTGTGCGTATAAAAATAACTATCTCCGAGTTGCTTGCTCACATACGTGTCGGAATTCCCATTTTCGACTAATGCGATATATTCTTGGGCAGCTTCAACATAATCATAGCTTTCAAATAATTTATCAGCATTTTTAGTCTCTTTGTTTTGTGCGCTAAGTGAAAAACTAGCTAACACAAAAAACAGTAATATTGTATTTTTTTTCATTACGTTGAGTAATTAAATTTTAGAAAAATCTAGGGGAACGGGACACTTTTTTCGATTCAAATAAATCATATAACAATATGAATTCATGTGACGAAGGAGCAGTTACTTTTAAATCTGAAACGATATGATCATAAGCATATCCGATTCTTAACTCAGGAGTCACTGCAAAATTTATCATTCCGCCAAAACTGTCTTGCAACCTGTAAGTTGCTCCAATCTCGAATTTTTCCTGATATAAAAAATTAGCTGACAGATCTAAAGAAGGAGTTACATTAAAGGCTGACTTCAGCATTAAAGAAGGCTTGAATTTGAGTTCATAATTAACATCGAAAACATAACCTGCAGTAAGGAAATAATGTGACACATCTGAACCATATTCTCGTCCATTATAATCTAAATGCGCTGATTTGATCATATTGGGAAGC
Source organism: Flavobacterium xueshanense (assembly GCF_900112975.1). Taxonomy (GTDB): domain Bacteria; phylum Bacteroidota; class Bacteroidia; order Flavobacteriales; family Flavobacteriaceae; genus Flavobacterium; species Flavobacterium xueshanense. The sequence goes on from NZ_FONQ01000003.1 coordinate 255,727, forward strand.
GATAATGCTACATAATATTTGTCTGTATAGTAAAACAAACCTGTTCCTAAATTTAATGAAGTATCATTGATATCTTCTCCAAAGATACCTTCCGATGGGTCCGGCAGGCTCGATTGAATGTCTCGAAGTCCTACTTTGTGAAAAGAAACTCCCCCTTTTACACCAAATGCCAATCGTTGTGTATCTCCTAGTTTCAACGTATAAGAGAAATCTCCAAATACATTTTGCTCTGTTACGGGTCCAATCTTATCTGATATAAAAGAGATACCAATACCAACATTTTTTCCTGCAGGCGAATGTCCTGAAAAAGTAAAAGAAGCAGGTGAATCTTCAATATTGACCCATTGTTTTCTGTATAAAAGACCTAAAGAAACACTCTCTTTTGAACCTGCATAGGCCGGATTGATAACATTCATATTATACATGTACTGTGTATAATGTGGATTTTGTTGCGCTTTTACATCTATACATGTGAAGAGAGTTAAAAGAGACATCAATATTATTTTGTTCATATCTGTATTTTTTCTGTTTATAAGTCAACTATAAATAGTTGTGGACTAATAAATATATTAATTACTGTTTTTCTCTGATCAGATAAATCCAACCTGTTTTGGGCTCACCACTATTGAATTCTATCACATAATAATAGGTAGCACTTGGAAGATCTTCTCCTTTGCTTGACTGACCATTCCATTGGTCGGAATAATTATTCTGGCTGTAAACCTTAATGCCATATCTGTTAAAGATTTCCAGTTTCTTGACATCCATCAATCTTAAATCGAAGAAGTCATTCGAACCATTTCCATCGGGAGAAATTCCTTTTTGGATGTTACAATAAACAGACTCAACAATTACATCACTTGATGTTTCACAACCGGTGTTTAAAGAAGTGACAGTAAGCGTATATGTTACTGGAAAAACTACTTGTCCGCTTGGATTCGACGCAATCACATCAGTTACATTTAGCACATTTGAATTAGTACCCACTATATTTCCTACTTTATCTTTCCATTGATAAGACACATTGTTTGGATCATATGAACGTAATAATGCATTAGCAGTTAAAGTATATTCTTTGTTTTCGCAGTCTGCTGTGGTTTCAAATTGAATTTGTGGAGGAATAGCGTTTATAGTTGTTTCAGAACCTAGAGTTATACACGCAATACTATTTGTAAATCGTACGCTTATTGTATATTTTCCAGGAGCCAAATTATTAAAAACAGCACTGTTTTGATAACCACTACCTATACTGTACTGAACATTTGCTTGGGTAGCAATCTCGATACTTCCCGAAGGTATAAAACAAGTTGGTTGCGTAACCCGCACCAGAGTTGGTGTTGATGGCAATAAAGGAAGTGGATTAACAGTTACACTTCCTGTACTTTGTACGGAACATGTATTGTCAGCACTATTTCTCACATACAATATATAGTTATTTGGAGCCAAACCTGTAAAGGTATTTGATGTTTGATACGTTGTACCATTCAAGCTATACTGTACTCCAGATTGAGGAGTTATCGAAATTGTTCCCGACGGTATTGCACACGTTGGCTGAACTACACTTGCCGTTGTTGCAACAACCGGAGGAGTTGGAGCTGCATTTATTGTTATCATTGTTGCCGATGATTTTAAACAAGTACTATCTGCTGTACTTCTTACATACAAAGTATAATTATTTGGTGCCAATCCTGAAAATGCATTCGAAGATTGATACGTTGTTCCATTCAAACTGTATTCTACTCCTGTTTGTGTGGCGATTGAAATGCTTCCCGATGGTTTCGCACATGTAGGATGAACTACACTTGTAGCAGTTGGTATAAGAATTACTTGTATTGCATTAATCGTGATTGCACCCGAAGATGGTGTTGCACATGTGTTATCCGCTGTATTTCTTACATACAAAGTATAATTATTTGGTGCCAACCCTGAAAATGTATTCGAAGATTGATACGTTGTTCCATTCAAACTGTATTCTACTCCTGTTTGTGTGGCGATTGAAATGCTTCCCGATGGAGTCGC
>NZ_FONQ01000019.1 GCF_900112975.1 Flavobacterium xueshanense
AGCAACATTTAAGACATGTACTTTTTCTTTTTCCTTAGAAAGTAGTGATTCTAGCTCTTTTATTCGTTGTTCTGGAGTATTCTTTTGTGACATAGATGGTAATTCTTTCCAATCTAAGATACTATGTTTTCGCATCCAAACCAAAACAGTGCTTCTACCTTGAATTCCATACTTTTTTTGAGCTTGTTTATAGGTTAACTCGCCTTTTTCTACTTCGGCAACTACTTGTAATTTAAAAGCTAGGCTGTAATCTCGTTGACTACGTTTTTGTCTTTGCGGGGATTGTGATTCCATAAATTAAGTTGTTTGAGTGACAACCTATTTCAGGACGGGACAGTATCCATAAAAAAAGCGTTTGCTAAGGCAAACGCTTTTTTGTTTAATGATTATGTTAAACTATTAAGCAAGTAAGATTGATTAATAAATACGTAATAATAAAAATTACCTTAATGGTTGAAAACCTTTTGGTGTTTTAACGAATTGGCAAAGGGAAAATTGGCAAACTGGAATGTCCTAATGCATCAACGGCTTGAACAGTGAAGAAAAAGTTATCTTTAGAATACGGAATTTCAGCTTTAGTATCTTTTACAAATATTGTTTTTTCCCAATGTTGTGATGAAGTTTCTCTAATAAGAATGTTGTATCCATAAACCGATTTTCCTTCAGGAGCGGTCCAAACTAAAGTAGAAAAATTAGTCAGGTCCTTTACTTCAATTCCAACGTTTGTTGGCGCTTTTGGAGACCAAGCCAAATTGCTGAAAGTAGCCAAGTTAGAACACGTTACTTTCTTCATGTATTCAAAGTCCATAAATTCGGCAAGATCGCCGTACTGGATGTTGTTTTCTTTTCGAACGTTTTGATGTTGGTGATCGTAATTTTCATTCATTTCACAAAAACGAATGGCGGTAAATCCATTTTGACTAAAAGGAGTATGATCGCCACCACGCAAGAAACGGTCGTTGCGATAGACTAAATTGATGTCCAATTGCTCTACATATTGATTGGTAACCGTTTTGATGTATCGAGCTAATTGTCTGGATGGACTGTCATTATCACGATTGGTCGATTTACGCATTTTTGATTCGGCTTCCGTTTCTAAGAACGGAATTGTTTCACTGAAAACACGAACTTTAGTATTGTCTCTGAGTAAAGTACCACTGGATAAACTGTTTCCAATCATATCATTATTAATCATGGCTATTACATTCCATTTTCCTTCTTTGGCAACATCAGCTAAATGCTTGGCTCCGTACAATCCTTGCTCTTCACCAACTACTGCCACAAAAATCAGTGTAAAAGGGAATTCTCTCTGACTCATTATTCGGGCAAGTTCCATCATTGCGGCTACTCCAGAAGCATCGTCATTAGCGCCAGGCGCATCTGATTTAGAATCCATAACATCGGAAGCACGGGAATCTAAATGGCCGCTTATAATTAATACACGATCATCTGTAAGATCCGTTCCTTTTAAAGTTGCCATAACATTACCCAACTGACTGTCGGTGGCGATGCGTCTTCCACCGGCTTTAATGGTGAAAAAATCAATAACCGAAGTCAGTCTTCCGCCTGATGCTAAGGCATATTTATCAAATTCTGATTTTACCCAGCGTTGCGCTGCGCCAATGCCGCGGGTGTTGCTTTTAGTGTCGCTTAACGTATGTCGGGTTCCAAAAGATACGAGTTTACGAACTGTAGCTTCCATGTTTTCCGATTTTACCTCGGCTACCATTTTTTTTATTTCTGGGTCGTCAAATGTGGTTTGTGCGTAATTGGTATGGGAAATGAATAGTAGTAGGAATAAATAGAAAATTAAGGCTGGTTTCATTAATAGGATTTTTTAGTTTTTTCAAAGTTAGTAAAAAAGAAAAGGAAATTGTGGGGAAATTGGATTTTAGGAATTGTTTAGTCTCAAGATGCTTTGTTTTTTATCTAATAAATTACTATGAGAAAGAACCTTTTAATCTTTTTTATAGATGCCAAGCGAGATAATGTAATGAAGCTTTTTATGGATTATGTTTGCTAAATCTGTCTATTAAAAACTAATGTAATAAATAGAAAACTATATTTCCTATTATCACAATTGCCCGATTTCTTTTATGGTAGAAGTTTTACATTGTAAATCCTAGGTCTGAAAATCGATGCTTAATAAAGTCATTTATAGGAATCAATAAATTAATCTTAAATATCAATTTTATAATTTGTTCTTGAAGTAATAATTGATCCTGAAAATTTAAATCGTTTGATGAATCTTTACTCAATTTGATTACAATTCTATCTTTATTAATAATGGAGTAGATATCAAAAATCTCTATTGATTGGTTTTCTTGTGTTTGAAATCCAGCATTATGCATTGTATTTCTCATATAGCAATAAAATTAAAATAATTTAAAATCATTTTCATTTAGAGAGCTGAAAAGAGAAGTTTTATTTGTATTCATTAGATTTAGAAATGTTTTTGTTATGCTGGTGACATTTATTATATTATTTGGATTTTCATATTTTAAAGCAATTTGTCTAATATGGTTTTCCACATAAATAAATGAATTTAAGAAAAAAGCATTTTTTATAAATCCATCATAATTGTAGATTATAGTTGATAAATCGCTAATTTCAATTTCAAATGAAAAATTAGATTTGCAATAAGAAATGTCAAATAGATTTTCGGATAAAATTAGTGAAAACCAAAAATTTTGAGCGGTTTGAGCCAATGTATGTGTAGTAATACTTCTTACATCTTCTTTAATTTTCAAAAATATCATTACTAGAAATATAATTGACTAAGTTCTTTACGCTTAAAACTCTTTTGGTATGTTCTGTCATATCTTGTCGTTAATGAAATTGCTTTAAACTTCTTTTTACTCACTATCTATGTAGTAGTGGCTTTCCATCTATTCGTAGATTCTACGATTACATAGTTGAATACTTTTCAAAAATATAAAAAAATATTAGAAATTTTAATTATCTCTTTTGAATTAATTATAGAAAAAGTGAAACTTTGTTGATCTTGAAAAAAAGTCCTAATTTAGCCGCGATGGGAGCAAGTATCCTTTTTATAAACGCTTATAACCCTTTCAGAGTTTTGAACTCTGAAAGGGTTGCGTTTAAAAAAGATACTGCGGACAGCGGGACAACTTGTGATAGAAGAACGCAAAGTTATGCTCCAAAAAAAGAAAATAATCGTCGGATTTGGGCTTTGTGTTTTTGTGGACAGTTTCTTTATTACTATTTTCAAACTTCGTACATTTGCGCTTTAGAAATTGAAAGAAAATGATTGAAATAGGAAAATACAATACGCTTACCATTTTACGCGACACCAAAGTGGGTTTGTTTCTGGGAAATCCAGAAGAGGATCCCGAAGGAATTCATGATATTCTATTGCCTAACAAATACGTGCCAAACGAATTTGAAATAGGCGAGGAATTGATTGTTTTTGTGTATTTGGACCACGAAGAAAGACCCGTCGCCACGACATTAGAGCCGTATATATTATTGAATGAATTTGCACTTTTGCGTGTGAATTATACCAATCAGATTGGTGCTTTTATGGATTGGGGAATGGAAAAGGATATTTTGGTTCCGTTTAAAGAGCAGGCGCGTCCTATGGAAAAAGGGAAACGCTACTTGGTGTATCTTTATATGGACGAGAAAACCAATCGTTTGGTCGCTTCCAGTAAATTGAATCAGTTTTTAAAAAATGATCACTTAACGGTTGAAAAGGGGGAAGAGGTAGATTTAATCGTTTCCCATATCACTGAATTAGGAATAAACGTAATCATTAACGAAAAGTACAAAGGTTTGATGTACAAAGATGAAGTCTATGATGACGCGATTCGTACGGGAGACCGCATGCGTGGATACATTAAGACGATTCGTCCTGACAATAAAATTGATGTGGCTTTGCAGGTACAGGGATATCAGAGTATAGAACCGAATGCGGAAAAAATTCTCGACGAGCTAAGAGCTAGTAGAGGTTTCTTGCGATTGACTGATAATTCGCATCCGGAAGACATTAAAACGGTTTTGAAGATGAGTAAGAAAACCTTCAAAAAAGCCATTGGCGCTTTGTACCGAGAGAAATTAATTGAAATCAAGGAAGACGGAATTTACTTGGTTAAGGAATAAAAAAAAAGAAAGACTAATCGTAACGGTTAGTCTTTCTCTTTTTAATGCTGTTATAGAATATTAAATTCTAGCAGCACTAATTTGATTTTACTTTCAAAGTATATTTATCTACCTAATAGGAACAACAGTATGCTCTATACTATTTTAAAGTTATTAACTTAAGCGTAAATTACTTTAAAGAATAATTTGTCTTTAAATGTACAATCACTTGCTTACGAGTTAAGAAATAATGTAACGATAAGGCCTTTGGTTTTTCTATGCGTTGGAAGATAATTTTCTAAAACAATTTTTTATTAATGCCTCACTTCCGCAAGAGCAAGGAAAATAAATCTTTAATTTAACCGTAGGTGTTATTTTATTTTTTTTTGCTGGGGCAAATACTGGTATCATTTGCTCCTTTATCGGGGACTTTAAAAATGTTTATATAAGTTATTACCGTAGAAAAAGGAGCGACAATAATTTTAATCGTATTCAATGTATTCTTTTTTTAGGTTAATAAATCAGTTAAGAATCAATAATTAATCAAGATAAATAATTTGTATTCATCTGATTAGCTTATCCTAAAATTAAAAATAATTTGAATTGGCAACTGTTAAAATGCTGATTTTTTATTGTTTTTTAACATTGTAAAGCCTTTAATCAGAGAAGGATTACCATAAGCTTATCGAAATAGAATAGATAAAATGTAAAAAATGATTTATTTTTACACTAAAATAATTTAAATCAATTGTAATGGATTGGATTACTGCCAAAGAATACGAAGATATCACTTATAAGAAATGCAATGGCGTTGCCAGAATTGCTTTCAACAGACCAGATGTGCGAAATGCGTTCCGTCCAAAAACGACTGCCGAATTGTATAATGCATTTTATGACGCGCAGGAAGACACATCGATAGGAGTAGTTTTACTTTCTGCCGAAGGGCCTTCTTCTAAAGATGGTGTGTATTCTTTTTGCAGCGGTGGCGATCAAAACGCACGCGGACATCAAGGATATGTAGGCGATGACGGACAGCACCGTTTGAACATATTGGAAGTTCAACGTTTAATCCGATTCATGCCAAAAGTAGTTATTGCTGTAGTTCCCGGTTGGGCTGTAGGCGGCGGACACAGTTTGCATGTGGTTTGCGACTTGACTTTGGCGAGTAAAGAGCACGCTATTTTCAAACAAACGGATGCCGATGTAACTAGTTTTGACGGTGGATACGGTTCTGCTTATTTAGCTAAAATGGTGGGGCAGAAAAAAGCGCGCGAGATATTCTTCTTGGGACGAAATTATTCTGCTCAGGACGCAATGGATATGGGAATGGTAAACGCTGTAATTCCGCATGCTGAATTAGAAGATACGGCTTATGAATGGGCACAGGAAATTTTGCAAAAATCACCAATGGCTATTAAAATGCTGAAATTTGCCATGAATCTTACCGACGATGGAATGGTTGGACAACAAGTTTTTGCCGGTGAAGCTACAAGACTTGCGTATATGACCGAAGAAGCTAAAGAAGGTAGAAATGCTTTTCTTGAGAAAAGAAAACCAAATTTTGAAAAAAAATGGTTGCCGTAATGGAGTAATCAGTGTTCAGTTCCGAAACTTCGAGATTAGTATTCAGTCTCAAAATAATGCATAAAAAAACGTAGCGCCTTGGCGTCTTTGTGGCAAAAAAAACAGTTTAAATGGAAAATTTCACAAACGAAACAATTGATACTAGCCAACTTCCTAAATTTGAGGAAGTCACTTTTACGAAATTGCATCCTAAATACATTAGAGTGGTATTGATTAGTTTGGTGAGAATTATTGCAATAGTAGTTCTGATTCCAATACTACTTTCAATGTTTAAACCTGAATTGTTTTCAGGAAGAGTCTGGTTGATTTTGGGGATTTTAATTCCTGTATTTTCGATTATGTTAGTTGTGTTTTCTATTATTGGATTCAAAAAAAAAGGATTTGCATTCAGGGAACATGATGTGCTTTTCAGACACGGAATTATTGCTACGAACACTATCGTAATTCCTTACAATAGAGTGCAACATGTGGCATTGCATGAAGGGTTTATTTCGCGTTATTTTGGACTTGCCAAAATAGAAATTTTTACTGCCGGCGGAAGTTCCAGTGATATTGAAATTCCCGGAATCGAGAAAGAACAAGCCGAAAATATTAAACAATTGTTGATGGGTAAAATACAAAAGCAATTGTAATGGGAGCCGATTTTAGTCAGCCACAGAGGCAATCTTCAATAGGGATTTTGGTGATGTTTTTTTACACGCTTCAGCAATACGCAAGAGCGTTGTGGCCCATGATTGTGATTTGGATTTTTAAGTTTGACGAGATTAATAAACTGTATCTTACCCTTGGAATGATTACTGTCTTTGTAGGTATTGGAGTCGTTTCTTATTTGAAATATCTGAATTTTACTTTCTTTTTGGATGCTGAAAACGAGGAATTCATTATTACAGATGGTGTTTTCAATAAAACCAAAACTGCGATTCAGCTTCGTAAAATTCAACAAGTAAATATTAATCAGTCTTTTATTCAAAAGTTAATTGGCGTTTATGAACTTGATGTAGATACAGCTGGAAGCAATAAAAAAGAAGGCGCCATCAAAGCAATCTCGCATGAACTGGCTTTGGAGTTGAAATTCCGTTTGTTGGAAAATGAGACAATAAAGAGTGAAATTAGAACTGAAGAAACTTCATTGGAGGAAACGGAGCAAAAATTATTTGAGGCGGTACATCCTTTCATCAAAATTAGTTTTTTGAGTTTGCTAAAAGTAGGCGTTACGTCTAATTACGGAAGAACTATTGCTTTATTGGTGATTTTCTTTAGTACGATTTACGAAAATTTTCAAAACTTTGGAGACGAAAACAATGTTTACAAAGAAGAATTAGGTTCTTACATTGATAAAAACCTAGTGTTGCAAACTATTTTAATATCGATAGCATTTTTGTTTGGGATCGTTTTAGTTATTAATGTAATCCGAATAGTTTTTAAATATTATGATTATAAAATCGCAAGACAAAAAGGGTCTTTATTATTGTCTTTTGGCTTGTTAAATACAAAAAGCACGATAATTAAACCTGAAAAAGTTCAGATTACAACGGTTACGAGAAATTATTTCCAAAAGAAGATGGGAATTTTGGAACTAAAAATAAAACAAGCAACTAGTGGCGAAAAGGAAGAACGAAAATCAATAATAGAAATTCCCGGATGCAGTGAGACCGAAAGAGATTCGATATTGAAATTATTATTTCATCAAATTCCTCAAAAAGGATTAATGCTTCAGCCTAATTTTCGCAAACTTATTTTTTCTATTTTTCTGTCAATAGGATTACCTTTGTTGGGGTTTTTGGCGATTGGTTATTGGCTTGAAGCTGTATTTTTTGAATACAGTTATGTAGTGCCGGTTTATGTAGTTATTATTGGATTAATCCAATATTTTAAATTTATAAATAACCGATTATTCATCCACGATAATTTTATAATAAAGCAAAGTGGTGCTTGGGATATTAGCAATGATATTATTGAGCCCAATAAAATACAAGCAATTACAACTTCGCAGCTCTTCTGGCATAAAAAGTTGAATATTGGTTCGATAACATTGCATACCGCAGGAGGAAATATAGCTTTTCAGCTGGGGAATTATTTAATACTAAAACAACAAGTCAACCTTTGGTTGTACGAAATAGAAACTTCCGATAGCAATTGGATGTAGTTTTAAGAGATTATTCGATTGTTTGTTTAATGGTTTAACCGAATATCAAATAAGAAATGAGCCAAATAAACAGCTAAAATTTTTAAATAGAAAGATATGAAACATTGGATTGAAGCCGCGCGATTACGTACATTACCTTTATCGGTTTCTGGAATAATAGTTGGAAGCATGTATGCTTTAGCGCACCCAACAGACAATATATTAACGCCAACGGAAGTCTTTAATTGGCGATTGTTTGGTTTTGCAATATTAACAACATTAGGATTGCAAATACTTTCAAATTTTGCTAATGATTACGGTGATGGAATGAAAGGAACGGATAATGCGGATCGAGTAGGTCCTAAACGCGCCATACAAAGCGGTTTAATTACTCCTCGAGCCATGAAACGAGCCATTATAATCACATCTGCATTGACATTGCTGTCGGCAGTATTACTGATTTATTATGCCTTTACCGATACTAATTTATGGTATTCCTTGTTTTATTTAGTGTTGGGAATTTTATCAATTGTATCTGCGATTCGATATACGGTGGGAAATACAGCTTATGGCTACCGTGGATTTGGGGATGTATTTGTCTTTGTGTTTTTTGGGTTGGTAAGTACTTTAGGTGTGAATTTTTTATACTCTAAGCAATTGGATTTTGAATTGGTTTTACCCGCAATTGCTATTGGATTACTAAGCGTTGGTGTTTTGAATTTGAATAATATGCGAGACGAAGCATCGGATAGAAAATCTAATAAAAATACAATTGTCGTAAAAATTGGCGGAGCCAAAGCAAAAATATATCATTATACTTTGATTGTAACTGCAATGATTTTGGTGGTAATTTTTGCAATTATAGACGATTTTCACTTTGATCAATACTTGTTTTTATTGGCGTATATTCCTTTGAGTAAACATTTAATTACTGTTTATAAAAACAAGAATCCTAAGGAATTAGATCCTGAATTAAAAAAACTAGCACTCAGTACTTTTGCACTTTCGGTGTTGCTGGCATTGTGTATGATTTTCTTCTTTTCGGATTTGATCGTGAATAATTATTAAACTCAAATTAATCTATTTTAAAATTTAATTCAAATGAAAATAACATTTTACGGACACGCTTCATTGGGTATAGAAATTGGGGGCAAACACATATTAGTAGATCCTTATATTTCGGCTAATGCAAAAGCAGCGCATATCGACATAGCAACTTTAAAAGCGGATTACATCTTAGTAACGCATGCGCACGGAGATCATATTCTGGATGTTGAGGCAATTGCGAAAAGGACCAATGCGGTAATTGTTTCCAATGCTGAAATTGCCGGTTATTATGGCGCTAAAGGGTTTCAATCGCATCCGATGAATCACGGCGGAAGCTGGAATTTCGATTTTGGGAAACTTAAATATGTAAATGCCATTCATTCCAGTTCTTTTCCTGACGGAAGTTACGGAGGAAATCCGGGCGGTTTTGTCATTGAAGGTGAACATAAAAACGTTTATATTTCTGGTGATACGGCGCTTACTATGGATATGAAACTCATTCCTATGCGCACCAAACTCGACTTAGCAATTTTGCCAATAGGTGATAATTTTACCATGGATGTCGAAGATGCGATTCTTGCTTCTGATTTCTTGGATTGCGATAAAATTCTAGGATATCATTACGACACTTTTGGTTATATCGAAATCGACCATGAAGAATCCATTCGCAAATTCTTCGATAAAGGAAAAGATTTGATGTTATTGGAAATAGGGGATTTTATCGAATTGTAATTTTTATTTGGAGCTAATCCAGCTATTCGTTGCAATCTTTTATCACTATTTCAGGGTTCCAAACCCTGAAATAATGATAAAAGGATTTTCACTGCTATCTGGGCTAGGGCTTGATAGTGTAAATTGATAAGTGAACTTTGCGAAAACTTCGTGCGCTTAGTGTTTAAATTTTATATCAATCATGCATAAAAAGAATTTCATCGTTTTATTTCTGTTTCTAATTATTTCAAATACCGTTTTCTCTCAACAAGACGGCTATTGGGATAAAACTCGCGCTACAACCGAAGAAATAACGGTTTCCGCCAGAGACAGAATCATTATAAAAACACAAGATTTCCCTGAAGGAACCACTGAAGTCGTATATAGAATAACGCTTTTGGATAAAAATCAGCAAATGGCAGGTAGTTTAGTATCGGTTTTAAAAGCCATTCCGGATCCTACAGGAATCAGTCAAGGTTCGGCAGGAGCGGTTTTTATCTTGTCTAAAATCTCTGGAGAAGACAAATGCAAGTATGCGGTTTTTTCAAGCGCTGACTTAACCACAAAATACAAAGAAAACGGAAAAACAGATGAAGCTTGTTTACTTCAAGATATGCCAATCAGCAAAGATGCCAAGCGACTTTCTGTAGAAAAATCTGCTTGTATGCAATCGAATTCCGGTAATTTATGGTTTGGTTTCGAAAGTAAAAACTGGATCATGAATCAAAAAATTATTCTCGAAGTGGTGCCGTGGGTCGATAACAAACTGAGTCGTGGCTGGACGCTTGAAAACAGAAAAGCAATTATTGATCAATGTAAGACCTCTAATTTGGCTCAAAAAATGACCAATTCAGATGATTTTTGCGTTTGTATTCTCGATAAAATCCAATCGAAGTACAAGTTTAAGGAATTCCAGAAATTATTGGCTGTAGAACGTGCTAAATCGTTCAAGGATTTTGGTATTAGTTGTTTTGGTGAAAGTAGTCTTTCTAAAAGTGTTTATGACGATTTACGCAAGCAAGCTACTGTTTTAGCAAAACAAGGAAAGCAAGGCGAAGCTATCACCAAATTGACTACAATAATTAATGATGGAAAAGCAACTGCTTTGGATTACAATGCAATAGGAAATAGTTATCTTTTGACAAAGCAATACGGAAAAGCAATTAAATTCCTGCAAGAAGGCGAGAAGCTGGATGTTACAGAGTTACTGATACAAATGAATTTGGCGCACGCCTATTTATTGAGTGATAATTATTCGTCAGCAAAAGCGATTTACAAAAAGTATCATTCGCAAAATGTAATGGACAGTTTGAGCTGGACTCAAAAAGTAAAAGAAGATTTCGCTGCTTTCAAGAAAGAGGGAATAACTTCCAATGATTTTGAAAGAGTTTTGAAGTTAATGGATAAATAGATTTAAGTTTTGATAAAATTAGTCAGATACAAGTTTACTAGATTAAAATAACTCATAATTCATAATTTCTTGAAAGCAACGTGCCACAAATACATCCTTAATTTCAAACGTCCATCAGGAACTTCTCGTGGCGTTATGACTGAAAAAGAAACTTGGTTTATTATTTTGGAAAAAGACGATAAAAAAGGAATAGGAGAATGCGGAATCCTTCGCGGATTGAGTATTGATGATCGACCTGATTATGAAGAAAAATTACAATGGACTTGCAACAACATTCACCTTGGAAAAGACCAACTTTGGGAAGCGTTATTGGAGTTTCCTTCGATACAATTTGGAATGGAAATGGCGTTCCAATCTTTGGAGAGTGAAACTCCTTTTTTGCTCTTTCCTTCGGAGTTTACAAAGGGTGTAAAATCCATCTTAATAAACGGTTTAGTTTGGATGGGCGAGGAGTCGTTTATGAAGCAGCAAATCGAGGAAAAATTAGCGCAGGGTTTTCGATGCATTAAACTTAAAATTGGAGCGATAGATTTCGATAAAGAACTGCAATTATTACGGTTTATTCGGCAACATTTTACTCCGGAACAAGTAGAAATACGCGTCGATGCCAATGGTGCTTTTGCTATAGATTTAGCTTTAGATAAAATAATTCAATTATCTGAATTTAAACTACATAGTATTGAGCAACCAATACAAAAAAACCACACTGACAGTATGGCAGAGCTGTGTAAAACTACTCCTTTTCCTATTGCTTTGGATGAAGAGCTGATCGGTGTGTTTACTTTGGCAGAAAAAGAGCAATTACTGGAGAAAATCCAGCCACAATACATTATTTTAAAACCAAGTTTTGTGGGCGGTTTTCGAGGTACTCAAGAATGGATTTCATTGGCTGAAAAGCATAAAATTGGTTGGTGGATTACCTCCGCTTTAGAGAGCAATATTGGCTTGAATGCAATCGCACAATGGACTTTTTTGCAGCACAATTTAATGCCTCAGGGATTAGGAACCGGAGCACTTTATACCAATAATTTTGACTGTCCGCTAGAAGTTTCAGTAGGGCAGTTGTGGTACAAGAAAGAGTTGGATTGGACGTTTGATTTTGGCCTTTTGAAATAGATTATTTTGAAGTTTTCTTTTGGTCACCATCTCCCAATAAAACGGATAATGTCTTTAAGCTAGGTGTACGGTCCGCAATCAACTTGATGATGCTGATGAATGGAATAAACAGAATCATTCCTGCTGCTCCCCAAATAATGCCTCCAACGATTACTACAATAATAATGACAAGTGTATTTATTTTTAAACGGCTTCCTACTGCAAAAGGAAATATAATATAGGCTTCAAGTGCTTGAACAATAGAAAAAACAGCAATAACGGCTAATGGATACCAAATAGAATTGTACGTTATCCAGGAAACTGCAATGGGCAAGAGCGAAGATATCATGATTCCAACATACGGAATAAAAGTGAGGATTGAGGCGATAAAACCAAACAGAAAGGGATTTGGCACTCCAATTATCCAAAGTCCAATGCTGTTTAATAATCCAACTATTAAATAAACTATTAACATTCCTCTGATGAAATTGTAATATTCATGAATGGTTTCAATGAGAATTTCGTGAATGGTATTTTTTCGCTCCGGAGGGAAAAGCTCATATAAAGCATTTGATAATAACTGGCGATGGAAAAGTATCAATGCCGAAAAAACAGGAATCATTATTAAAAAAAATACTGCTGTAGATAACGAGTATGCGGTATTTCGTAACATGGAAAAAGCTAGGGAACCAGAATCGTTGAGCGTATTATTAATGAACTCCGTTTGTTTTTCCAGACTAATATTAAATCTTTCTACGATAAAAATACTTAATTGATGTATCGATTCGTTCAGTTTGGCTCTTAAAGATTCCCATTCTTGAAGAAATTCGGAGAACTGTACGAACAATAAATAAATAATAGAACCCGCTAAAAGTGTCACACCTAAAATAGAGATAAAAATGGCTGTACCTTTGTAAATGCCTTTTGTTTCCATGTATTTGCAAACGGGGTATAGAATAAAACCAATGAGTAATGAAAAACTCAACGGAATAAATAGTGTTTTTCCAAAATAGAGTAGTAAAGAAACTACTACTATAAACTGGAGTATCTCTAAAATGGAATATCTCCTGTTGGATTGAAAAGGAATGGGTATCTTAGATTGTAGCATACAAATAGGTATTATCACCGTTATTTGAATTTTATTTTTTCAAGTTTTTGATTAATGTCATATTTTTTGATAATAAAAAATGACGTTTTTATGGTGTAACAAAGATAGCGGATTAAAATTAACTCACCTAATTGTCTAAATTTTAGTTATTTAAATTTAGTAATTATTTTTTATAAGAAAACAAATTATTACATAATTAACCGAACACCGCCTAATTCAGAAACTCTGTAAGAGAAACGATTACCAGGAGAACCAATGAACATGAAATTTTTTGGAATATTCCATTTTTTTGATAATTCGTCAATGATTTCCGGGCCGAAAGTACCTTCTAATTCAATAAATTCAATGTCAATTTCAGGATAAGCACGGTCCAGAACTTTAAGGTCAATTATGAGTAAATCATTATTTTCACCTTCACTCTTTACATTTACAATTTTTAATTTCTTCGTCGTTTCATTATTTTCTACATATTGCATTACCTTGTTTAAAATTGCCACATCATCTCCTTTTGTAAAAAAAACAAATTCCTGCGAGTGAATTTTTTTATTCATTTGTACCAGATAACGATTGCTGAATATCACGAATCTTCTCAAGGGTTTGTAAAAATATTCTAACGCATCAATTGACAGCTGAATTAAAAAAGATCTATTTAACATGATTGCTATAAATAGCAATGCAGGAACTAAGTATTTAATAAAAGTATAAAAGGAATTAACGTTTAATTGTATATTTCCCACAAAAGCAACAATCACTAATGATACAGCAATAACTACCGAAATTCCACGAGCTCTTTCAGGTCTAGGCAGTTTTTTTCGTTTAAATTTCAATAATAAATTTCCAATACCAAATAACCCCATTACGGCCAGAAACGAGAATGTGTAAACGCCTGCAAGTGAAACAAGATTACCGCCAGTAACAAATAATATAGAAATGCATAATATTAGAAAACTAATTATTATTCTGTAATTAGAACCTCGCCTATTTTGCTTTAAAAAGTAATTGGGTAATATTCTGTCTAAAGTCATACGATTTAATAACCCGGAGACCCCAACAAAGGAAGTTAATACAGCTCCACACAACACCAAAACAGCATCGATGGAAATAAGATAAGCAAGCCACGATCCGCCGGTTGTTTGTCCCAAATACGCAAGTAAGGATTCTCTATGTTCTCCGACTTCTGCCAGTGGAATGATGCAAATTAGTAATAATGCTAACATAGGGTTGAAAAAACTTACTATAGCCCACATATTACGAAGCGTTTTTGGAAAGACACCGTGTTCTTGTTCTTCAACAAAATTTGCAGAACTTTCAAAACCCGAAATCCCTAACATAGCGGCAGAAAAACCTAAGAAAAGCGCTCTAACAATCCCGCCCGAAGTAACTGGAAGATTCCAGTTAATATGGAACGTTTGTAAACCGTGATTAAAAAGAAACCAGCCAGATGCAAATACTAATAAGCTAAGTGTGATTAAATGAATTAAAAATATAAAAACAGCGACAATAGCTGATTCTCCAATTCCTAAAATAGCCAAGCCGGTAAAAGCTACTAAAACAATTACTGTAGTTATAGTGATGTCAATTCCTGGCGCAATTAAATGGAGATAATGCATGCCTTCAGAAGCTGAGATTACCGCTGTAGCCATATAAGACAAAACTGTTAATGTCGCCGCGAGAGATGCCATCCTTTTGGACGAAGTGTTTAACAATACGTTATAAGCGCCACCGTTTAGTGGAATAGCGCCAACTACTTCACCATATATTTTTCTGAATAAAAAAAGGACCACTGCTACAAAAAGCAACGAAATCCAAGCGTACTGGCCCGCATACATAATGGTAAGCGCAGATACATAAAGACACGATGAACTAATATCATTTCCGCAAATAGCAGTGGCTTGTAATTCATTTAATTTTTTATGCAGTACTGTTTTCATTGTATATTTTTTAATTGATCTCAATTTTTTTATGTAGGCTTACTAATTAAGCTTTTTTAACCCCTAATTAAAAATACAGAAAAACAAATCCTCTTATTTTTTTATTGAAAATCAAATATTGATTTTTGCGGCTATTTTTAAAATTAAATTCCTATTAATTGCCTGTGCTAATTAATTCTTCTCAAATGATAAGCTAATTGTGTGGTCAGATGGATCAGCATAAACTCAGTAAAAGTTTTTAAAGCTAAAACTTTAGGCAAATATTCTATTTCCAAATCTGTTTTTGATAGTTTAGCATGCGCATTTAACAACAACAACTTTTTATTCGATTTTTGATAATAATTTGGATCTCGGAATATCTTTCTGAAAAAAGAATAGAGCTCTGTTTCCTATATTTTCGGTGTTTCCAAATTCAACACCACTGTATATATTGTCCTTTTAATGCAAATATAAATTCTCGGCTGGATCAATTATTTCTTTTTGGATTTTCCAAACATCAATTTCATTTTAATACGAATCAATTACGGCTTTAATTGATTTAAATCCCAATTAAATCGTGTTTTTAAACATTCAAGTAGCATTTTTAGTTTCTATATATTTCTTTAATGAGAGCCGTGCTTGTTTTTGTATTTTTTTCTGAAAAAAGCCAGTCCAACCTAATAAATATCCGGTAGTTCCAAAAGCTTGTTTGGACCATTTCCAAATATCAAACTCATCGGTTTGCTTTATAATTAATCCGTCTTTAAACTGAAATTGAGACTGAATAATATTTACTAATTTTCTATTGGTTTTACTAAAATCGTAGGTAGCAATCGATTGTGCGGAACCCAAGTATTCATCCGCTTTAATGTCTGAGAATTCAATCTTTATGTTTCCTTTACTTTTTTCAATCAACATTTTCCACATTTGGCAAACATCATTTCCTTTTAATAAACCGAAAGCAGGATCTCGAAACTGAATGATGGGAGAATAACATTCACACATTGTTGCCGCGTCAGCATTTCCAAAAGCAGTATAAAATTTGACAAGTATTTGTTCGTTTGAAGTCATGTTTTACATAAAGTGAATAGTAAAAATACTATTTTTTTTGCTTTAATCTACTGTTTGAAATTGAAATTGGAAAATACAAAATCTAATCAGATGCTTTTTTATCACTATTATTTAAAAGAATTAATTCTTGTTCATGGAGTTACTATAGATTCATGAGTTAAATTTTGGCACAAAAAAAAAGGATAGACTTTTAAGTTTCTATCCTTTTATGTTACCTACAAAATGTATTCCCTGCTAATTTGAATTATTTAGCAGCAGGAATAATATCAATAATTACGGTACGATTGTAAAAACGTTCCTCAGGAGTTTTATTGTTAAAAGGAGAATTATTTTCATTTTCACCGTAACCAGATACTTCGAATTTAACATCGTTTCTACCGGTTTTAGCTAAAGAACTTTCAATGATACGTTTCACATCGTTTGCACGTTCAAGAGATAATCCTTGATTGTAAACTTCTTCACCAATAATATCAGTATGACCTTTGATAACTACCGTTGCTCCAGCAGGAATTTTCGGTGTTACTACTTCAGTAAGGTATTTTTCATACATCGTAATTGCTTTTGAGCTATTAAATTCATAGATGATACTGTATCGCATACCTTCGTCCATTTTTGCAGGAGTCCAAAGCACCATGTGAACCGGAGTTTCTTTCTCTACAATTTTACCACTTTTAGTTTGACCAATCATTTTTACTTTATAATCTCCTTCTGGACGACTACCCAAAATTAAATTTCCAGGAATTTTAACTTCTTCCTCAGTATAAGGTCCAAAAGATTGTACTTTTCCTTGTTCGTCAGCGATTTGTAATGACCAAGAAGATAAAGCTTCGCCAGCTCCTTTATTATTAAATGTCACATAACTTTCAACAGGTGCCACTTGTGATGGAACAATTTGTACTGGTTTCAATGGAGCATTAGGGCCACTTTGAAATTCCATCAATAAATCTGGAGAGTTACTTTCGATAGAAACTCTACGATCTCCTTCACGTAGCAACACTAATTCTTGTGTTCCTCCTGGTTGTTCAGATGGAATATTTGGTTTATTTTGACCTTTGGTTGTAATTCTAGCTGCATTAATAGCAAAAACATTTACCAAATATGTTTTAACAGATTCTGCCATAGTAAGACCATCTGTATTGCCATTATTTGATGAACCGACCAAAGTAATTGTCGCTGAAGGATTTTTTTGCATACGGTCTCCAAGTATATTCAGAACGTTATAATAAACAGTCATTTGACGTTTAGAACGATCTGATAAGTTTGTAGGAGCAAATGTTTCCAATTGATCTTCTTTAAAGTCTTTTACTTGAGCTTTCGTTAATAAAACATAACGATTTGGAATTTCAGTTGATCCTTCATCAAAGAAAACATAATTTCTAAGTGGGAAAATTTCAGTCATTCTATTTTCTCCACGAACATTGCTAGGAGAATTTACGGAGAAATCAACCTCACGGTCATTAACCATATCAGTAGCCTGTTGGATGTTTTTTCCTTGTCCAAATTTAAGTGCTACTCCTGCTCTTATAGTAGTTATGTTCCAAGTTTCTGTTGCACGTGGATTTTGACCAAAATAAGGTTGGAAAGATACAAAAGGAGACAATACAAATTGTGTTTTGTTCGTATCCGATGAAAGTGGAATATCATAACCAGCACCAATTTGCATTGACAAAATAGTTTCTTCAATTTCACTAAAATCACCTGTTACAGCAGCAGAAGGCGCTTGATCAGGGAAAGCTGGATTAATACCTAATTGATACGTAAATGATTTATCCATATTGAAAGCCAAACGTGGACCTCCATAAAGGTAAAAATTAGATTTAAACGGAGCAAAACGCACGCTTGGTTCTACCGTGATGTAACTAAGATCAGTAGATAAATCTGCAGGGCAGTCGCATGCTGTAAGCACTTGGTCAAAAGTACCTTTACGGCTATCATATCCTGCTTGTAGCATTACACCCCATCTTGAAGTAGCAGGACGGTATTCTAAAAGTGGCGCAATAAAAAGACCAGCACCATCTCCATCGTGAAATGTAGCAGGAGGTGTAAAAGCAGCATTCAACTGATTTGTAGATCCACGATAAAAATTAGCATTAACTCCACCAGCAACTCCAAAGTACCACGAAGGTTTTGCATATTTTATTACTTGAGCTTCTTGAGCTTGAACCGTTGTTTGTAAACTTAACCATGATAAAGCAATAATTGCAGCTCCTTTAACGGTTAGTTTACTAGGCGACAATGAAATACATAATGTCTCTTTATAAATATTTTTTGATATCATTTTTATATATTTTAATATTAGATTTTATTTAAATGAATCCCGCCCAAAGACGGGATATTTAAACTTTATATTAAGTGCTTAATTTGCAGGAACATTAATAATGGTATTTACCATAGTTACCGAAGCGATTAATGAAATTGCTCTTCCGTTTAATACCGTTTCTTGTCCTGGTAAAGTTGTGCTACTACCTGGAGAAGATAACGTAACACCGTCTTCTGCGATTATGTTTCCTGTCATAATACCACCACCGGCGTAGTTAATGACTGCTGCGCTACCTACGTACCAATAAACATTTTTAGCCAAAGCTCCACCTATTAATTTAACATTTCTTGTAGCTGCTGGAGAACCTACTGTTAATGAAGCTTCTGCTTGGAAAATCCAAACATCAGTTGCGCTTCCAGATAAAGTCAAATCTCCATTTGTGATTTTATATGTACCACTGGCTGATTTATAAACACCTGCCGCTAAAGTTAGTCCACCTAGCTCACCTGATCCTTGGTCACTTCCACCTGGTTTTGCAGCGGGAGAAATACTGTTCCATAGCGCTCTTGCTTCATTTAATCCTTCAAGTGCTTTTTGTGCTTTCAAAGCATTTCCTGGAGGTGGTGCATCGGTGTAAATTCCACCAAATACTAGTCCATTATTAAGTGGTGTAACTGTATAAACCTCATCAGGCGAAGCTAATTTATCAGTGAAACCAGTTATTAATGTGGAAGCAGCTGTTGTTCCTATACCTCCATTGTTAATCCTGGTATTTAAACCTTGATTTGTAATTCCTGCATTTCCACCAAATACTCCGAAGAATAGACCTGTAGTAGGAGCGGGAGCATTTGAAACCAGTGTGGTAAAGTTCCATACATAGTCATTGGCTAAAGGTACTCCGGCAGCACTTTTTGCACCAGTTGTAATTGTAGCAGTATAAATTTTACCTTCTAATAAAGCATTAGTGGGCTTAAAAGAGGCAGTAGACCCTGTGTAAGAAACTACTCCTGCAATAACAGTTGTACCTTGTTTTAAAGTGAAAGTAGTGCCAGTAATAGTCAAAGGATCCATCACTGTGCTAAAGGTAGCAGTAACCGTTTTGTTTAAATTTATTCCTGTAGCATTATTAAGAGGGTCAGTTGCAATTACTGTTGGAGCAACTGCGGTCGTGAATTTCCAAACGTAATTACTAGCTAAAGGTAAACCTGATACACTTTTTGCACCTGTGGTAATAGTAACTGTGTATTCATTATTTGCAACATATCCATTAGTAGCTGTAAAAGATACTGTTGAACCTGCATAAGTAATTACACCAGGTACTGTAAAAGTTCCATGTTTTACTATAAATGTTGTACTGTTTAAAGTTAATGGATCCATTGGTACACTAAAAGTTGCAGTAACTATTTTGTTTAAACTTACTCCTGTAGCATTATTTGTAGGGTCAGTTGCAGTCACTGTTGGAGGTGCTTCTGTAGTGAATTTCCAAACGTAATTACTAGCTAAAGGTGTTCCGTCTAAATTTTTAGCACCATTAGTAATAGTAACCGTATAAATTGTATTGGAAGTTAATGGCGCAGTCGGTGTAAAAGATACCATTGAACCAGCATAAGTAATCGTTCCAGCAACTGAATTAGTTCCTTGATTCACAATAAAAGTAAAGTTATTTAATGTCAATGGATCCATTGGCATACTAAATGTCGCAGTAATTGTTTTATTTAAAGGAACATTTGTAGCATTATTTGCAGGATCTGTTGTAATAACAGTAGGTACGATAAGCATTCCAGTACTAAATGTCCAAACATAATCCGTTTGAAGCGCATTACCCATCACATCTTTTGCACCAGTTTTAATTCTTCCGATGTAAGTAGTATTTGGTTTCAAAAAACTTGAAGGAGTAAATGTAGCAGTTGTTCCGCTGTAAGTAACAGCACCTGTAACAACCGTACCGTTAGCTTCTGTTACAATGAAAGTAGCTGCATTGATAGTTGTTGGGTTCATTTCTTCATTGAATGTTGCAGAAATAATTTGTCTTAAAGGAACTCCTAAAGCTCCGTTAAGTGGGATTGTAGAGATAACTACCGGACAAACGCCCTCGGTCTCGATAAAATTGTCTTCTGCACAACCAGAAATTAATGCAATAATCAGTATTGCAAAGGTTAGTAGTAGTTTTTTGGTATTCATTTTTTAATATTTAGGGGATTAATAATTTTACAGTAAAATTAACACTTTTAATTACGAAATGCATTACACAATTAGTTTAATAAGTTGTAAAATTCACTTATTTTATTTGTTAAAAAAAATAATTAGATTATTTAAAATCAATCTTTTAAGATTTTAAAAATGTTAACATTGCATTATTTCATTTAATTGTTGTAAATAAAAAGAATATAAATGAATAAGATTGGTAGAAAAAGAAAAATAGGGGAGTATTCATTTTCTAAAACTTTATTTTAAAATATTAGAAACTAAAAATACTACTCGTACCGCATGAAATAACAGCGTTACAAATAATTGATTTAGATAATCAAGATAAATAGGGTTGGGAGTAAAACTAAAAATTATCTTTAAAAAGCTTTAAATTAAAATTCATTAACATTCAACTTTTTTTCTTTTTGTTTTAAATTGGATATGAAAATGGTTAATTCTACAGTAAAAGTATCGAGCGTCAAGGCAGATTGTTTACTGAAATCTAAACATTCTTTAACCCCCTCTGGAGAATTATAGGATTCATCCAGTTGATAAGATATTCCCAAAATATATGTAACCGGCTTTCTGATTCTGTGTGAGGTAATGAACATAATTTCTTTTAGTCCATTACTTTATTTCTTTGATATTCTTCAGCGATACTTGGTTCAGCATTAGCTTTTGTTAATTCTGAGGCTCGCTTTTCTTCTTTTTGATTTTGAAAAGCCAGTAGATTGTTTTTAGGTATTAAATCTTCTTTTTTAATTCTTTTAATTATTATATTTCACATTAAAATTTTCAACGTAAAAAATTTTTGAGTTGATTACAAAGGGTTTCCAACTGCTTGTGAAAAAAAAGAGATAAGAATTAAATTGAGTAAGAATTTTAAAAAGTTTAAAAATAATCAATCGACAATTAGAAGTTTTGTAGGTCGTTATCTATTTTTTTTTCAGATTGTTTTGTAACAATATTAGTTATAGCAAATTGTAAAATTGTTCCCAATATTCTTTTAATTGGATTGTGAGTACCTCCTAATAACACTCTTTTAGTCAAATATCCTGTTGTCATGCCCAGAACATTGCTTAGAATATTTCCTTTTATTTCAGGTGAAGTAGCTACTAATCCAAAAACCTTTTTTATTAAATTCAAAGGTTTTAAACTTTCAAGAGTGTAGTGATACTGATCTTTAAGTTGTACTAATTCATCAGCTTGCTTCATTTTCATTAATAAGATAGTTTCCTTAAGAATGTCTGTCTGATTTATCTTTTTCATATTAATTTTTTTTAAGCATTTTAACAATCATAAAATTGCTGATAGGCATTTTAAGCCATTCATCTTTAAATATGTAAAGAATAATTGCAACCAGTAAATAAAAACTTGATACTATAAAAAAGCCATAATATAGTTTCCCTACTAATTCCCCAATCCATAGAGAAAGGCCAATATTTACCAAAAAGGCAAACATTGCAAAAACAATAGAAACAGCCAATCGAGAGATAAGAGAAGACATAACATCAGCAGTTTTATCCACTGCATGTAACTTCGCCAGTTCTACTGTTGTTCTTGTGTAATCCTCTGCTCTTTTAAAAAGCATTTCTATTGTTGTTGCGTTGTTCTCCATGATATAATTTATAAACGGAATTAGATTAAAATTTAAAAATTAAATATCTAATTAGATATTTGTATTTTTAACCTCGTTTTTTGTATCGTAAAATTTAGATTTTCCTTCAGCAAGTAAAGTTTCGCCTTCACTTTTTGCATCGTAAAATTTCGATTTTCCTTCGGATACTAAAGATTCTCCTTCTTTCCAGATTTTCTCGTATTTTTGAGTAATTGAACCTAGTAAAGTATCTAACTTACCTTTTAATTCGTCAGCATAGTCATTACTTTTATCCATTATTTTTGTTCTTGTTTTGTCTCCTTTTTCAGGTGCAAACAATATTCCTAATAATGCTCCTACAGCTACTCCACCCAAAACTCCTAATATTATTTTATCTGCTTTCATAATTATTTATTTTAATTATTATTTATTAATTTAAAAATGAATTAAATACCTCTTCCTTGAATAAGTCTGAAAAGTATTGCTATAACTGCAATTACAAGAAGTACGTGAATTATTGATCCTAAGCTGAATGCAAAAAATCCTATTGCCCAAAAGATAACAAGTATTACTGCGATTGTATAAAGAAGATTGCCCATTTTTTTATTTTTTTTAATGATTTTATTATTTATGTAATTTTTTTAATAACGATTTAATTAGATTTTTCTACCTGAGATAAGTCTAAATAAGATTGCGATTACAGCAATAACAAGAAGGATGTGAATAATTGATCCTGCACTGTATGCAAAGAATCCAATTGCCCAAAAAATAACTAAGATTACTGCGATGGTGTAAAGAAGGTTGCTCATGATTTTTAGTTTTAGTGATTAGTTTATTTGTTTGTTTTTATTTTTTTAAAAATTTAATAAACCTTTACAGGAGTGTTAAATGTTTACCCTCAAAAAAATTGAGATATATTTATTTGTATTCTCGCACTAATTAAAATCCAAATGCAGCATAAACACTCAAGACACTGTTTTTAGCATCTGAAGAAGTAAAATCTGAATTGTCTTTTCCAATTTTAGTCAGTCCGTAATTGTAACGCACACCAAAACTTACAGGTTCTAAATCTAAACCTACACCTCCCGCAAGACCTGCATCAAATCTGTTGAAATCATCAACATTAATCTTGTCTTCAAAGTTGTAGTTACCGTTATCAGATTTGTTAGTAGTTTTACCACTTATCAAATAAGCAACATAAGGACCAGCGTGAATATTAAAGTTTTTGGTAACATTTACCATTAATAAAAGAGGTACTTCAATGTAATCTAATTTGAATTGTGCGGTTCCACTAACTAGCGCATTGTTGTAAACTAATTCAGATCCTTTTCCAGTATAAGAAATCTCAGGCTGTAAAAAGATGTTGTCTGAAATAGGTAATTTAGCAAAAAAGCCAAAATTAAATCCTGCTAAAACATTTTTATCATCAACATCATCAGTGTAGAAATTAGAGAAGTTTGTACCCCCTTTTACACCAAATTTAGTTACATTTTCTTGAGCTTGAACACTTGTGAAAGTCATTAAACTTAATACTAATGAAGCAAAAATTAGTTTTTTTGAATTTTTCATTTTGTTTGTTTTTATTGAATAATTATAGTACAAATATCTGCATCTTGTGCAGGTAAGTTGTTACATTACTTTTATTTAAAGTTACATTATTCACACTTCGATGCAATAAAATCAGTATTCGTATTGTTAAAAAACTACTAATTATACAAAAAAAGGCGAGTTTTTCAACTCGCCTTTTTAAATTACTATTTATTGTCTACTGTCATGTTTTTCATAGCAGTTCCTAATTCATCCATGTCTCGATTGTATTCTTCTTTAAAAGATTCCCAGTCACTATTAGTGTCGTTTTTGTACTCTTGCACTTTTAGTTTGATGTTCTTGTTTTTTTGCTCTAATTCTTCGATTTGTTTAGCATATATTTCATCAATTGATTTACCGGTTCTTTTCATTTTAGTTTTCATTTCCGCAATGCGAATTTCATTTTGCTTGATAGTGGAATCAGTGCTTTCTTTAAAATCATTCCATTCTTTCTCGGTAGCGGCAGCTCTTACATCTGACAATTCTTCTTTAGCATCATCAAGATTATCTCTTGCTTCTTCTACATTATCTTTAGCAGCTTCTTCTTTCTTGGAGGTATTTTGACATCCTACTAAGACAGTTCCAGCCAAGAATGTTGTTATGGCGAGTGTAAAAATTATTTTTTTCATTTTGGGTTATTTTTATTGTTTGTTTTGGAATTATATTTTAATTTTTAAAGGTAATTTGTTTATTATGAGTTCATTAAAGGTAATAAAATTATTTTTGTCAAGCAAAATTTTTAATTTCAAATCCTTTTATCTGATAGTAGTTTCTAGAATATTACGAATTAAATTCCTTGGAATATTTTAAGTAATTCTTCTCTGGTTATCCCTAGTTTTGCTTGATATTTTTTAAACATTTCTTCTTTTTTCTCTTCAGAAAAAAGTGCTTTATTATTCGTTAAAGCAGCAAACTTTTCTTTTAACTCTTTTTTTTGTTCTTCCCAGTTTCCCTCACGCTCTATCGGATCCATGTATTTATTGTGTATTGTATGCGAAATAGTTTTCACTTTACAAATTTGGGACTTTTACAAGCTGAAGCAGTTATATAACTTTAAAGATTAGTTTCATTATTCACTGATTCGATAGATTATAATACAGATTAGGAAAAAATCTAAAGAAATAAAATAGTATTTTTTAAATATTAAGAATTTAACTGAGAATAACGTTGTGTATTTGTATATTTATTTATGGCTCTGACTATATTTTTTTAGTAAATTTTCGAGAGATTCTTGATAATCGCTCAGTACTTTAATAGTTACTTCCGGATGATCAACATCAGGAATCGTCACTGGCATTTCTGATAAATACTTAATTAATTCAGGGTATTCATTGCGTATTTTCGTAGTAATTTCGAGTATTGCCTGATTTATTTCTTTTTCTGTTTTCATGATGATTTAAATTTTAAGAATGTTTTTAGTAGCATTTTTGTTTAAACCTAAAAAATAAAATCATTAAAACCATCATAATATTGAATGATGGTTTTAATAATTTTAGATTTTTTAGGTTATATATAAACACTGTTTTTAAGTTTAAAAAAACAGCATTTTAAGCAATCATCTTATAATATAATAAAAGCTCCAATGTCAGTTGTGATACCAGCTGTCACTACTATATTAGTTTTTGTTACAGGTAATGAGGGTAGAGCAGGAGTGATGGTAATAGTGTAAGTTCCCGGAGAAAGTCCCATTACTAAGAAATCACCGTTTTCATTAACATTACTCGTATAACTTACAGCTGTCGCTGAAGTTGCTTCAACTACCGCCATTTTTCCTATTGGAGTAATTTTACCTTTTATAGAACCGCTAATTGCTTTTTCAATGGTTCTAATAACCGGTTTCAGTTGATATTCCCCATTTCCTAATTTCACCACTGATTTATTGGCATCAAAGTCCAAAAGAACAGTGTACAATATACCTTCCTGAAGTGTTTGGTTAACTTTAAGTTTTAAACCACTTTGTTCTGCACTTGGAGTCCTCAAAGGGTAACTTACACCATCAAGAACTACTGTATTATTAGCACCGAGAATAAGTCTAATTTGTTTTACTGAAGAAATTTCCAGTGAATCAGTTGCAAGTAATGTATCGACACCATTAGAAAATTCAAGCAAGTTAAAAATCCCTTTTTTTACATTAAGTACTACAGTTTTGCCATCTTCACCAATAACTTCTACACCTTGAATATCAACATTCACTTCATCGTATGGTCCGGGTGCATCAGTCAATCTTACTGAATATGGATAACTCGCATTGTTATCATCATTGTTGCATGAATTGATTATTAATCCAAGCATGATGAAAGACAGAATAATTTTAATTTTTTTCATTATCATTTAATTTAGGGTTCAAAATATTTATAGATTTGTAAAGATACTTCGTGCTTTAAAAATAAATGTTATAAAACTTTATTATAAAGTTGTAGAATTTTAACTTTTAAGTATTTAAAAAATAAGAATTTTATTAATTAAGAGCGCTTTAGAGTAAATTTTTTTCGATATCTCTATTCAAAGGTATTTGTTAAAAAAACTATTTTAAAGAATCATTTTTAGCACCTATTTTTAATTCTTTTTTCATTTCCTCTTCTTCTAAATCAACTGCATCTTCCAGTTTTTGTTCTTCTGCTTTTTTCTTTTTATTGAAGTATCCTCTCAATAAAAAATTATTTTTGGCAGCTTCAATAACTTCATTCATTCCTTTCGTCGCAGATTTAACGTTTGTTAAAGATGAATCTATAACTTTCCCCATTCTTTCATCGCTAACCAGTTTAGACAAAGCTCCTTTTCCATTATTCATATTTAAGGTAAATTTTTTGAATTCAGTAGAGCTATTTTCAAGATTAGTAACCATCATTTTTATGCTATTTCCAAATTCCTCATCAGAAACTAATCTGGATAATGCACCGTTCCCATTGTTCATGCTGTAGCTGAATTGAGCAAGTTGTGCTGTAATAATTCCGGCGTTATCGACACTTTTTTTGACACTTACCATTAAATCATCCATTTCTATAGATTGTTTGGAAGCAATGTAATTGCTGTTTTCTACCATTACTTTAGAGTTTTTACCTGAGGAAATGGTAAGTACTTTATCGCCCATCAAACCATCTGAGTTAATACTGGCTATAGCATCTTTTTTAATGTATTTACGAACTTCGTCTTTGATGACTAATTTAATTACTACAGAAGTGTCCGTCAAAAATTCAATTTCATCAACAGTACCAATATTGATACCTGATAAACGAACATTATTTCCTACTTCAAGCCCATTAACCGAATTAAACTTTGAATATAATTCAAACGTAGATCCAAATAAATTTTTTTGTTTTCCAACAAAATAGATGGTCCCTACAAAAAGTATTAATCCTATGATTACAAACATTCCCAATTTCCATTGGTATCCCGATCCTTTATTCATTTTTTATTTTTTTATTGGTTATATGAAAAAAGAGCGAACCCATTCATCGTCGCTTTTTTCTAATTCTTCGTACGTTCCTTCTGCATGTATTATGCCTTCTTTTAAAATAATGATACGGTCACCAGTATGTTTGGCACAAGGCATATCATGCGTAATTATTATAGAAGATGTTTTATTTTTCTTTTGGATTTCTAATATAAGTTCACTTATTTCTCTGGAAGTTATAGTGTCTAATCCTGTCGTGGGTTCATCGTATAAAATTATTTCAGGTTTTAATATAAGTGTTCTTGCAAGTCCAATTCTTTTGCGCATACCACCGGATAATTCTGAAGGCATCTTATCAATAGCTTCGCTCAAACCTACACTTTCCAAAACATCTTTTATTTGATTTTCCACTTCCTCAGCAGATAAATCCTTAGCATGTCTTTTCAAAGTAAAGCCTAGGTTTTCTCGAACACTCATCGAATCATACAAAGCTGCATTTTGAAATAAAAATCCAATGCGAACCCTAATTTTGTTTAGTTCATTATTGTCTAATTTGGTGATATCAGTTCCAAAAACATTTATTTCGCCTTTATCAACTTCGACTAAACCAACTAAGCATTTTATAGCAATTGATTTCCCTGAACCGGATTTTCCTAATACAACTAAGTTTTCTCCCTTGTTGACAGAAAAAGTAACGCCTTTCAAAACCTCGTTTTTACCGAAGGATTTATAAATTTCTTTAACTTCTATAACTGGTGCATTAGTGTCAACCCTTGAAATACCATTTATTGGTGTCTTTTCTTGTATCATTTTAAAAGAATAAATCAGTTATTTGTACAGCAAGCATATCAATAATAAATATTGTCAGCGATGCAGTGACAACTGCAGAGTTAGCGGCTTTACCAACACTTTCCGTTCCATTAGCAGCATTAAATCCTTTGTAACAGCCAATCATTCCAATAAAAAAGCCAAAGAAAAAAGTTTTTATGGTTGCTGGAAAAATGTCTAAAAAGGCTATGGATTCTAAAACTTGAGCCAGGTATCGGTATAAGCCCACTTCACTATGGATATTGATTCCAACATATCCTCCTAAAACTCCCACGCCGTCAGCATAAATTACTAATAACGGAATCATAAAAGTTGTTGCTAAAATTCGGGTAACCACTAAATATTTAAAAGGATTTATGGCTGAAACTTCCATAGCATCAATTTGTTCTGTTACTTTCATGGATCCTAATTCGGCACCAATACCTGAGGAAACTTTTCCTGCACAAATTAAAGCGGTTATTACAGGAGCTATTTCTCTTATAAGGGATAACGCAACCATGCTTGGTAACCAGGATTCTGCACCAAACTTAGCCAAA
This sequence comes from Flavobacterium xueshanense, assembly GCF_900112975.1. Classification (GTDB taxonomy): domain Bacteria; phylum Bacteroidota; class Bacteroidia; order Flavobacteriales; family Flavobacteriaceae; genus Flavobacterium; species Flavobacterium xueshanense. Next base: position 28,553 of record NZ_FONQ01000019.1, read on the forward strand.
GTAGGTCTCGATTGCAATGTAAGAACTAGTCCCATTATGAAACCCGTGATAGTCACTAATGGTAGTGATTTGTAGCCAATAACATAACATTGTTTAATGAACTCCTTCATTTCATACGGAGGCTTAACTACTTCTTTAAAAAAGCGTGCAGCAAACATTGTAACTTTGCCTACATCATTAAAAGTTTCTTTTAGATAGATAGTTATATTCTCCTTTTTTGTGGTTACTATGTTATTCATTTATCATTAATATTATTTTTTGATTTTTTGAAGGCAAATGATTTCGTCTGTTTGTAAATAAAGGATATTGTCAAGGAAATTTAGGTTACTCAGTCTAATTACTTATCATAATTATCTTTGCGGAGCTGTAAATCCGTGAAATTCTTTTTCTATTGTTTAAAATATTCAGAAGAAAAACAATTCTGAGAAATTTTTTTTTAATTTATGTTAAGCATGCATTTGGATTTTTATAAAATTAATTATCAGGATTACTAGGTAATAATCTTGAAAAATTTGTATTTAAATTTGAAATATGCACTTGATTCTAATAACTATCAAATTCTAATTGTTTGAAAATTTTAAGTAATTGAATTACAATAAAATAAAATTTGCAGCATATTTGTTTTACGATAACATCAAATCACCTAATTTTTTAACTTTATCATGATGTGCTGTCAACAAAAGTTGTTGTGATTTAAGCATAATATGAAGCTCAGCAGTAAGATGATCCAGGTTATCAGACAAGGTGTCTTTATAACTTTTTATAGCCACAAATTCATTGTATTCAAGCGTGTTTAAAATATCTTCTCTGTCTTGCCCGATAAGTTTTGCTTTAAAATTAATCCAGAGTCTTACTAATAAACTGTTATTTCTGGCCACATCAACAGGAACTACTCCCATTTTCTGAAGCTCTTCAACGAGTTCTGATTTGAAAATTGCGCTTGTTTTCTGGAATTCGGAAAATAAATCTTTTAAATCGTTCTCTTCAGTTACTTTTTTAGCTGTTTCATAAATCTCAATTCTTTCGTTGTTGATTTCAAGGAGATTATTTAAAACTACGATTGATTTCTCTTTATTCATCATCTTAATTATTAGGTATTAAACGAACTGAAAGTATATTTTTCGGGAGAGAACTGTTGATTAATAAAAAGACATAAAACATAATTATTTAATCAATTTATTCAAACTGCTTGGAAAGTCATTTCTCAGTTTTAAATAGTAATATTATTATAAGTTTCTTTTTAGATTGTTACTATAACCGAAGAAGTAATTCAACAAGAATAGTAATGGATATGGCTCAATTTTACATGAAACTAAAATTTATTTGTTGTAAGAACAAGTTGCATTCCCGGGTACTGAACATCTGCGTTGTCTTCAGCTGTAATAAATATTTTTACAGGCTCAAATGATGTAACCGTTTCAAAACTCGCTTTAAGTTTTGAAGACATAAAACCAGTGTCGCTTTTAATTTGTCCAATATTTTTCACAACAGAATCTTCCGTTTCCATCCAAACAACGTACACATTTTTAGAAGGTTGTAATCTAGTTACTTCTGCTAAATTTGTGATTTCTATTTTAATCGAATTGTTCTTATTACTGTCTTTTTTAACACTCACTTTTCCTTGTGCAGCCGGAACTACTGAAGATTTTTGAAAAGCAATATTTTTGCCGCAAGAAGCAAATGATAAAAATATGATTAAGGATAGAGCGCAAATGAATATTTTTTTAATATCTGAATTTAATTGAATTGTCATTGTATGTTTTTTTTAAATTATTATACAGCACAAATTTCACAATCAAAGCAATAAATATGTTATATAAATATTGTAAAAAGTTACATTATTCACACGTAAATAAAAATGATTTCCTTGGTTTATGCATTTTTTTTATTACCAACCACCAGTAAAACAACGCCACCTACAGCAAGTACAATTCCTATTATTGGCGACCAGGCTATTGGATGATTTACTTCTTTATTTATTTCAATAGGTCCTATGTCAACTACTTTTTCTGTAGTTGTAAAATTAAAGCTATTGTAAAGCAACATTAGTACTCCTAAAACAATCAGTATAATTCCTATGGTTTTGCTTTTCATTTTTATTTATTTAAAAGTTAATTTGTTTAAAAGTTATTTTTTAGTATTTAAATTATGCTTTAGAAAAATATTCTTTGACAAAATTATGTTGCTGATTTAAGGTCATCTTATCAATTTCTTTGTTTTCGAATTCAATTTTAAGAAAATGTTTATCTCCACTTACTAGATCCAACAAATCTACTTTTGCATCATTAAGACCATAAAGAATTACGCGTTTATGGTTTTTAATTGTTTCACCAATTTTTTGTATTAGTTGTACAATTGTTTTTGGTCTTTGTCAGGCATTAAATTTTCGTTTTTTGCTAAACATTTATTTTTTTCCTTGCTTGAAAACTTTGATTCGGTAGTTTCAATTTCAAAATATTTTAATGTAAGTTCCATTAGATCCGCTAGTACTGATCCATCTAAAAACCTAATTATTTCGATGCTGTCATGATGATTTTTTTTTAGATTTAGTAATGTTACGTGATTTAATATAGGTAATAATTAATTGTAAAAGTCTAAAGTTCAGTCGTTTATTTATTATAATTATCGTATAAATTTACATAAAAATTATATAATTACATGTTTGTAAATCATATTAATGGGTGAGATTGCTTTTATCTGAAGGAAATTTTGTTACTTTATTTGTATTTCAAATTTTTATAGGAATGTTTCTTTTTTCTCTTTTCAAAGATTTTTCTAAAGTTAATCTCGCCATCAAATAGCTCACAGTTGACTCCGCACCTTGATTTAGATTTACATAATTATCTTCTAATCCATCATAACATCCTCCAGTGCATGGATTGTAAATAATTTGGTATAAATGATTGTTTCCCAAAAACCAATTAAATGCGATTTCCATTTTTTGGAGGTATTGTTCATTTTCAAAAACAATAGCAAATTTGCTTAAAGCAAGAATAGTATATGCCACATCAATAGGTTGTTCTCCACCTATAGGACTCGGAGCCAATTTATTTTCTTTGTTAAGCCATCCTTTATTAGAAATTACCCGAATCTTGTTTTCTACAAAAATTTCAGAAAGAAGAAAGTCAAAAGATGTTTTTGCAATTTCCTTATAAATTAATTTTCCTGTGACTAACCAAGCACAAAGCATAGCTTCAGGCAAAATACTGTTACCATAAGTAAGATAACTTTCAAACCAAGTCCATTCTTTTTCTGCTTCGTGTGTATACATTTGTACTAACCTGTTGGTCAGTTTTGTAATTGTAGAGATGTTTTGCTTTGATGCTTTTTTTATATTGTAATAATAAATCCCTTTAATTATAAAAGCCATAGCTCGCGTGGAATGAATTTCAAGCACTTTTAATAAGGCTCGTTGCATTGTAACATCAGCATCCTTTGCTAAATCATCTGGAAGAATAGCACCGATTGAATTTAAATAGCCTAAAGCCCATATCGCTCTTCCATTCGAATCTTCCAAGTTTGTAGTATAATTTTGCGCTGTAAAAAGGTATTCTTCATCTACATAATTTAGAAAATACCCGTCAGGCTGTAAACAATACTTTATAAAATCAAAATAGATCTGAATGTATTTTAAATTCTCTTCGTCCTTTGTTAATTCATACTGTTGACACATAGCTACCATTGCTCTGGCATTGTCATCTAAAGTGTATCCCGAATCAATATCAGGTTGATTAATATTCGAAAACTGAATCATTCCAAAAGGTGTGGTTAGCTTTTTTATATGATCAAGATTGACTTTTGGAATTTTATAACGCAAGCTGAAGTTTTCTTCTCCAATTTTCTCAAATAACATAGCGTGAGCAATTGCTGCATTTTCCCAAGCGGTAGGAGCTATTTTATGCAAACCGTTTGATCCCATATTTTTTCTCAATTGCTCATTTAGCAACAGGATATTTGTTTTTTTAGCTAATTGTTTCGGATTGTCAAAATCAATGATAATTCCAACATCATTTTTTAATACTTCACACACATGGGGGATAGGTGTTGAAATAATTGGGCAGCCACAACTAATAGCGTACGAAAAGGTTCCGCTTACCGCTTGATTCGGATCTTTGGAAGTAAATAAATAAATATCAGTAAGTTGTAAATATTCTAAAAGATTCGGTAAAGGTAGAAAATGATTTATAAAGTGAACATGTTCCTGAAGTTGTAAGTCTTCAATCTTAGCTTGAAGCATCAAACGGTATTTTTCGCCTTCTTCTTTTACAACAGATGGATGGGTTTTTCCAATAATTAAAAATATCACGTCTTTATTCTTTTTTACTATTTCCGGTAATGCATCTAAAGTGGTTTCAATGCTTTTCCCGGAGCTTAACAATCCAAAAGTCGAAAGTATTTTTTTTCCAGTTAATTTGTATTTAATTTTTAATTCCTCTTTGTCAGAATGAGGAACTAAATGAGTTCCATGTTGAATTATTGTGATTTTATCTACAGCAACACCATAATCTTTAACTAATAGATCAGCAGCGGAATTCGTCATTACAATAATGGAATGCGCTTCTTGTACTATTTCTTGAACATTTGCTTCCAAGGATGGATTTGGTCTGGGTAGTACTGTATGGAAAACAATGATAACAGGTTTTTGAACTACTTTTAAAAACTGTTTTAAATCAGATTCATTATTTTTAAATAATCCGAATTCATGCTGAATCAATACCATCTGAAGATTGATATTAGTATTAATTTTATTCGCCAAATTGCTAAAACCATTCGGATGATCTGTATTAAGTATATATTTTATAGAATCAGTATAAACATGTTGCTCATTATTAGATTCTAAAGGGCAAATTGTTATTTTAAAACAATCCTTGAATTTATTATTTAAAGCTTTGATCAAATCTTGGGAATAGGTTGCGATACCGCATTCTCGAGCAGGGTACGTTGTAATAAATAGGATTTCCGGCAACTCTTTTTTAATATCTATAAGGAGTAAATTATTCAACTCATTCACATAAGCTTTTGAGGGGATACTTTTGGATTGGATATTTTGACGTTTAACCTTGATTTTATTAAGCATTATCTATAATTTAGGATTAATTCTTTGCGTAATTGTAATTAATTAAGTAACAGCCTACTCATTTATAGACGGTATCATAATTGATATAAAGCTTATTTTTAAATAAAGCAGCATCTAAAGGGAAACAAACTTTATTCACTTCTCCTTTTAATTCTCAACTTAATTAGGTTTTAAATATGAGGATAAGGTGATTGTGCTATTTTTTTCTGGGGTCATGTAAATCAAACAATGCTTTGAAAACTGAATAAATAAAGAATTTCGTAATATTTTTAAAATCGATATATTATTAACCAGTCAAATTCTTTTTCAATCGAAGGACGTTCTTAACCATGAAACGGTAAGTGGTCCATTAAATTTAATGTAATATTATAAGCTTACGATCCTGAAAAACAAATTGAAATTATTTCCTTCTTTTATTTATGCAGGATTTAAATCTCCTTCATTTTTAAAATCGAATAACGTTTTCTGAATTTTAATACCTTTTTTTTTTACAGCTATCGTTTGAGTTGCATGAAAATCTCATTGATAAAAATTTTTTTTAAAAAAACATCATATGCATTAAGTCCATTAGAATTTCAAGATATAAAGATCTGTTTCTTATTTGCTTAAAGTGTTATATAAATTTTAAAATTAGTTATATTATTTACAGTTTTATATGCTAAGTTTATTTGCTTTATAAAAAACTCAGTAATAATGCGAATCAAGGGTTTAAAGATTAAGTTTATAAAGGCAGCTCCAATCTTATTAAACAGATGTATTAATAATCCTTTTGTGGATCTGACTTTACATGCTCTTTGAATATTTGTTTTTTCCATCAACCAATTAAAAAGAGATTCTGTAGGTTGTGTAACTCTAAACACTGCTGTTAAATAAATGTCATTTGAAGCTTGGATATACTAATTTAGCATGGAGACAGAGTTAAGATAAAAATTTATTACAAATAAAAAAATACAGTAATTAAACAATCTTTCTTTAAAACAAATAAAACCTCAAAATTCTCGCTAAACACAATATCTTCGCAAAAAAAAATATCCTAAAAATGACAACTCATCTCGCATTACTTCGTGGCATCAATGTTTCCGGTCACAGTATGATAAAAATGGAGGCGCTAAAAACGACTTTGGAAGCTATTGGTTTTCAAAATGTGCAAACCTATATTCAATCGGGAAATGTTTTTGTAGATACCGAAGAAGAGAATGCCGCAGCTGTTGGTTTCAAAATAAAGCAGGAAATTTTCAAGGCTTTTGGTCATGAAGTGCCTGTTGTGGTTATTGGTTCCGCAGATTTAGAAGCGTGTTTTAAGAACAATTCTTTCTTGAAGGAAAAAGATATTGAGACTAAGAAGTTATACGTGGCTTTTATTTCGACCACTTTGCAAAGTAGCAGTATGAATGATTTGAGAATTAGCCAATTCAAACCGGATGAAGCAAGTATTGATGGCAATAAAATTTTTATTAAATACGCTATTGGAGCCGGAAAAACCCGATTTGACCAAAAATACATCGAGAAAAAACTAAATGTTATTGCAACGATACGAAATTGGAATACAGTGACGCAATTGCTGAAAATATATAAAGAAAGGTAGTAAATTTACGACTTTAAGTCCTTTATGACCGCTAATTTGCTAATTATAAATGGTATTATCTTTCTTCAATTTGCATATTAGCTTTATTTTTTTTGAAGTAAAATCCACATGATTGATAGTCCATTTTTCACCTTAGAAAAAAATATTTATAATTTGACGCAACCTTTTGCATAAAAAATCATTTTATCAATATCTGTAAAATCAGATGCATAAAAAACCAAATTATTCTCGTTGTTTTCCTTATTGTTTTTAATTCCTGTTCAAAGCAAACAATAACAATAGATAATTCTGGTTATTATGGAAAATGGAATTTAGTAGCAATGTCGGGATCTACACCTAATTCTGAAGTTACAGGCGCAGCAATGGCTGGCAAGAATTTTATTTGTTCAATGCCAACGGGACATTCACAAAAACGAGAGAAGCAAATTCGGTAAATACAACATTTTCGAGAACTTACACAACTACGAAACAATCGGACGGAATATCTTTTGAACTTATCTATCCGAGAGACAGCGAGATTATAGGCAGCTGTTTCGGAAATCAAAAAGAAGTATTATTTTTAACTTCCAATAATTCCTTGTCGAGCACTTGGAATTTTTGTGATGGTCCCGGATTAAAATATAAAAAGTAAATTACAAGTGCTTATTAAAACATTTTCGTAAGGTTTAGTTTTGGTTAATTTTAAGATTATAAAGCACTTTTGCTAAAGAGTACTCAGAAGTTGAAAAACTTTTGACGCTCTTTTTCTATTTTTAAACCATTATTATAAAAATTAAATTCATCGTAAAGCGGTGAATTTATTAGCCTTTAAAGAGATTATTTTCCAACCAAATCACAATACCAAAATCCATAATCAAAGGCATCAGAAACACTTGTATCACAGGCGGTGTCTGAGGAATCTTCTTTTTTTGGTTTTTCGTATTTTCGGTACACTACTTCTCCAATTTCAAAATCAATTGGTTTGGCGAAAATGGGACCGTCAAATGTGAAGGTGTGAAATTCACCATTTTCGCCACAAACATCTACATTTTGAGGTAAATCGTTTATGAAATCCTGGTCGATAACGCGACCAACGAAGCTTTTATCTAAAAACCGTTCATTTACACAAACCACAATTGTTTTAAAACCTAAACTGATAAATTCCTGAATGAGTTCGTGCGTTGGCATTTTCCAAAGTGGGAAAATACCTTCGAAACCTATTTCTGCTAATTTATCTTCCCGGTATTTACGTAAATCTTCCAGAAAAATATCTCCAAAAATAGAGTGGGTGACACCTCGGTTTTTTAGTGTAGCCAATGTTTCCCGCATCACATTTTCGTATACTTCCATGGTGGGCATTTCAGGAATTTGCATAATTTTAAGTGGTAACCCTATGCTTTTGGCTTGCTGTTGTAATAATTCAACTCTAACACCATGCATAGAAACACGCTGATATTGTTGGTTTACACTGGTTAGTAAACAGGCAATTTCAATTTTTGGATTTTGTAGGGTTTTATATAATGCCAGCGCAGAATCCTTGCCGCTGCTCCAATTAAATAACGCTTTCTTTTTCAATTTAATTTTCTTGTAATTTTCTGGAGGTAAACTTACAAAATTAGTCGGATTAGTTTGAGAAACCTTTGTAACTTTGAAAATCGCAGGATTAAATGCCCTAATAATGAAATACCTATTTTTTTTTATTTCCTCATTCACATTTGCCCAACAAACCCAATTTGTTGATTTTAAATCGGTTCTGGGAAAAATTGCAGTAAATCCAATTGAAAAAACTGTTTCGGGAACTATTGATTATGATTTCGAAGTTTTAAAATCCATCGATACCATTAAAATTGATGCTCAAAACATTGAATTTTCGGACATGAAATTGAATGGAAAAACGATTAATTACATCAATACACAGAAACAATTACAAATTATTTTTCCGTTTAAAAAAGGAAAAAATAACCTGACTTTTCAGTATTTGGCTAAGCCAAAGCAAACGATGTATTTCGTTGGCTCAGAAGCAAATTATAATGTGCAAATCTGGACGCAGGGACAGGGAAAATATACCAGTCATTGGTTTCCTAGTTTTGATGATGTGAATGAAAAAGTGGTTTTCAATTTGAATATTTCATATAATAAAGAGTATCAGGTAATTTCAAATGGAACGTTGAAGTTTAAATCAGGACTTGATGGACTTTCGGTTTGGCAATACCAAATGCAAAAACCAATGAGTTCCTATGTATTGATGCTTGCCATCGGAAAATTTGAAAAAAATGTCCAAAAATCAAAGTCGAGAATTCCTTTAGAAATGTATTTGGAACCAAAAGACGTTACCAAATTTGAACCAACCTATCGCGATTCTAAAAAGATGTTTGATTTTTTAGAAAAAGAAATAGGAGTGAAGTATCCGTGGGAGATTTACAAACAAGCACCCGTTCGGGATTTTTTATATGCTGGAATGGAGAATACATCTGCAACGCTTTTCAACACGCGTTATGTGGTGGATTCTACAGGTTTTGAGGACAGAAGTTACACGAACGTCAATGCGCATGAATTAGCGCATCAGTGGTTTGGGAATTTAATCACTGCCGAAAGTAGCAAGCATCATTGGCTGCAGGAAGGTTTTGCCACCTATTATGCGTTGCTGGCCGAAAAGGAAATTTATGGAGAAGATTATTTTTATTCCAAATTACACGAGTCCGCGCAACAACTGAAATATGCTTCCCGAACGGATACGATTCCTGTTTTGAATGCCAAAGCCAGTTCGTTGGCGTTTTATCAGAAAGGCGCTTGGGCACTTTTTGTTTTACACGAAGAAATAGGCGATAAGGCGTTCAAAAAAGCAATAAAAAACTATTTGAAAAAACATGCGTTTCAGAGTGTAAATACACAAGATTTTTTTGCTGAAATCAAAAAAGTATCAAGTTATGATTTGGATAATTTCAGTAAAGTATGGCTTGAAACTACCGTTTTCAATACACAACAGGCCAATAATTTATTGCTTAAAAATAAAGCAATTCAAATGCTGTTTGAAGTAGATAAATTAAAAAATAAACCGTTGTCAGAGAAAAGAGATTTTCTAAAAAAAATAATGCAATCTGATGTGCATTTTTCAGTAAAAGAAGCGATTCTGAATCAATTAAAAAATGAAAAATGGGAAGACAAAAAGAATCTTTTTACTTTCGCTTTAGAAACTAAAAATGTGCAATTACGGCAAACAGTTGCCGCTTCATTTAATGAAATTCCGGAGAGTTTCAGAACGCAATATGAAACTTTATTAGAGGACAAATCATATCAAACACAAGAATTGGCGCTGTATAATTTATGGAATAATTTTCCGGAACAACGCATTCACTATTTGGAAAAATCAAAAACCTGGATGGGTTTTAATGATTTTAATTTAAGGACGTTATGGCTGACATTGGCTTTGTCGACGCCGGATTATGCTTTTGATAAACAAGTTTTCGAAACCGAATTAATACAGTATTCATCAATTGATTATGAAGCGAATACCAGACAAAATGCGTTGGAGAAATTGCTTGCTTTCAAAATAACAAATGATGTTGTTTTGGGAAATCTGGTAAATGCCACTACGCATCACATGTGGCAATTCACTAAATTTGGTAGAGATAGCATTCGAAAACTATTGAAAAATCCAGAAATGAGAGCTTCTTTGGAAAGAATCGTTCCAAATTTAAATGAAGCCGAGGAATTTCAATTGAATCGGTTGTTAAAGGAATGAATTTTAAATCAATAAGGATTTTATTAACCACTAATTCACTAATTTCTAAAGATTATTTTTTTATAAACGAGTGAATTTTAGTTTTTTTTGTAACGTTGTATTTTTACCACATTTGACTCACTTCGTTTTTGATGTACGCCAAAGCCGCATTGCTAGGAGATTGTTTTTCCATCAAATCACTTAAAACTACTTCACGTAATTTATCGGCATTATCTACACGATCACTCATATTAGCTTTTCGAATCATTTGAATAGTACTGTTTTTTGCTGTGACAATGATCGTCCAGCATCCATCAGACATGTATATTTGCTGCGTTAAATTGTGTTCAAATTCTTGTTCGATTTGTGAAATAATCAGGTTTCCGTAATCATTTTTATCATTAGAAATGGGAGCAATCCGAATCAATAATTTAGTAGGATTGATGCGTTCCATATATAAAACCATGCGTTCATAGGCTTGTAAACGTAGTGGTAAAGTGTCTTTTTGAGCCTCTTTCTGCAACAACCAGCGTCTTGTATTTTGTTGATCTTTAAAATAAGAGTTAAATAAATAATAAGCCACTCCACCGGTAATTAGTGAAGGTATTGTGTACGCCAGAATTTCTATGATTTTTGTTGAATCCATTTTGATATGAAAAATTTAAAAGCAAAAATATACTTTTTTGAGTACAAAACAATTTCTATTTAATAGCAATAAATCAAACCGAATAGTATTTTTGCTATTCGTAACAGGAATATTTTAATTGAATACTATAATGGAGACTTATGTTCTAGTTTTACTTTGTTTAGCGGCCTTTGCTGCAGGATTTATTGACGCAATTGTTGGAGGTGGCGGATTGATTCAAACGCCCATGGGATTAATTTTATTGCCTAATCTTCCTGTTTCATCCGTAATTGGAACCTTGAAAGTTCCTGCTTTTAGTGGTACTTCCTTTGCAGCGTATCAGTATCTGAAAAAGGTAGAAATGAACTGGAAACTATTGTCGATTATGATGCTTTTGGCATTTCCATCGGCATTTTTGGGTTCTACTTTGTTGACGTATGTCCGTAATGATTTCATGAAACCGTTATTGTTGGTTGTCCTTTCATTTTTAGTGATTTACACCTATGCGAAGAAAAATTTTGGACAACACATCGAAAAAAATCATTCACCAAGAACCCAAATTTGGAATGCTATAGGAATCAGTTTTGTAGTTGGTTTGTACGATGGATTTATCGGTCCAGGAACCGGAAGTTTTTTGGTTGTGGCTTTTATTGCCATTATGGGTTTCGATTTTCTGCACGCTTCCGCAAATGCCAAAATGGTGAATCTGGCTACAAATTTCGGTTCTATATGTTTGTTTATTTTAAAAGGCAAAATCATATGGGCAATTGCACTGCCAATGGCTGCCAGTAATGCTCTTGGCGGTTGGATAGGTGCAAAACTGGCCATTAATAAAGGAAATAGTTTTATTCGAATTTTCTTTTTAGTTGTGGTCGTAGGGACTTTAATCCGTTTTGCATACGATGTATTTTTTAAATAATTTTTATATCAAATTAGCAATTTAGGAGATTATGACTTAAATATTTTTCCCTTTTTTAATAATTCTTTAGTGCAATACAGCGTTAAAATAAATTTAAATTCCTTGTAAGTTAGAACAATTAAAGATTGGTTTTTTAGCTTCATTTAAAATTACACTTTTACATCTTTAATGCTTATTTTTGCATACAATATTATAAAAATTTCCATGCACAAATATATCGATCAACTTAATGAAGCCCAACGCGAACCCGTTCTCCAAAAAGACGGACCCATGATAATTATTGCGGGTGCCGGTTCCGGTAAAACGCGGGTGTTGACTATTAGAATTGCTTATTTGATGAGTCAGGGTATCGATGCGTTTAGTATACTATCCCTTACATTTACCAACAAGGCAGCGCGAGAAATGAAAAAACGGATCTCGGATATCGTGGGTGCCGGTGAAGCAAAAAATCTTTGGATGGGAACATTTCACTCGGTTTTTGCTCGAATTTTACGATCGGAAGCCGAACATCTCGGATATCCTTCAAACTTTACTATATATGATTCTCAGGATTCGTTGCGTGCTATTTCCGGGATCATAAAAGAAATGCAATTGGATCGGGATGTTTACAAACCAAAACAGGTTTTAAGCCGAATTTCAAATTTCAAAAACAGTTTGATTACGGTGAAAGCTTATTTTAATAATCCGGATCTACAAGAAGCGGATGCGATGTCTAAAAAGCCTCGAATGGGGGAAATTTATCAAAATTATGTCGACCGATGTTTCAAAGCAGGCGCTATGGATTTTGATGATTTATTATTAAAAACCAACGAATTACTGACTCGTTTTCCGGAAGTTCTGGCCAAATATCAAAATCGTTTTCGTTATATTTTGGTAGATGAGTACCAAGATACCAATCACTCGCAGTATTTAATCGTTCGGGCTTTGTCCGATAAATTTCAGAATATCTGTGTGGTGGGGGATGATGCGCAAAGTATCTATGCGTTTCGTGGTGCCAACATCAATAATATATTGAATTTTCAGAAAGATTATGAAGGCGTAAAAACTTTCAGATTGGAACAAAATTACCGTTCCACAAAAAATATTGTTGAAGCAGCAAACACAATTATTGATAAAAATAAAGTAAAACTGGATAAAATAGTTTGGACCGCGAATGATTTTGGTCCAAAAATAAAAGTCCACCGCAGTTTAACAGATAACGAAGAAGGCCGTTTTGTGGCGAGTACCATTTGGGAGCAAAAAATGCAAAACCAGTTACCTAATGGAGCGTTTGCAATTTTGTATCGGACCAATGCACAATCCCGTGCGATGGAGGATGCATTGAGAAAAAGAGATATTCCGTACCGAATTTATGGCGGACTTTCTTTTTATCAAAGAAAAGAAGTAAAGGATGTTTTATGCTATTTGCGATTGGTTATCAATCCAAAAGATGAAGAAGCTTTGGTTCGGGTGATTAATTATCCGGCACGTGGAATTGGGAATACAACTATTGAAAAACTGACCATTGCAGCGAACCATTACAAGCGCTCAATGTTTGAAGTCATGCAAAACATAGAACGAATTGACTTAAAACTGAATTCGGGAACCAAGCAAAAACTACTCGATTTTGTTACAATGATTCAGAGTTTTCAGGCTATAAATGAAAATCAGGATGCGTTTTATTTGGCTGATCATGTTGCCAAAAAAACAGGATTGATACAAGAATTAAAAAAAGATGCTACTCCTGAAGGAATGGCTAAAATTCAGAATATTGAGGAATTACTAAACGGTATTAAGGATTTCACTGATGGCCAAAAAGAAGTGGATGGAGCCCGTGGTGCCTTATCAGAATTTATGGAGGATGTGGCTCTGGCAACAGACTTAGATAAAGATACTAGTGATGAAGATCGTGTTGCGTTGATGACGATTCACTTGGCAAAAGGATTAGAGTTTCCTCATGTTTTTGTGGTGGGAATGGAAGAAGACTTGTTTCCGAGTGCCATGAGTATGAGTACCAGAAGTGAACTCGAAGAAGAACGACGCTTATTTTATGTGGCTTTGACCCGTGCTGAGCACCAAGCGTATTTGACCTATGCACAATCTCGTTACCGTTGGGGGAAATTGACGGATAGTGAACCTTCGCGTTTTATTGAGGAAATCGACAGTCAGTATTTAGAATATATGACACCTCCTGAAAATAATTACAGATACAAGCCTATGATTGACAGTGATATTTTTGGAGATGTGGATAAATCCAAATTGCGTCTGGCAAAACCAGCTAATGGAACACCGCCCAAATATGTTACTGATAATGAACCCAAATCAGATATAAGTATACGTAAATTAAAACCTGTTAGCAATAATGTTGCTTCAGGAAATGCTAATTTATTTGATAATAAACTGGTTGCCGGAAATATAGTTATGCACGAACGTTTTGGAAAAGGGGAAGTAGTAAATCTTGAAGGGGTAGGAGCAGATAAAAAAGCCGAAATCAAATTTGAAGTTGGCGGAATCAAAAAATTACTGTTGCGTTTTGCGAAATTGGATATTATAGGGTAAAAATTTGTTTCAAGTTTAAGGGTTAAAATTGTCAGTTAAAAGAACTTTAAACCTTAAATATTTTAAACTTTAAACTAAAAAAAATGGCTCAATTTATAAAAATATACGAAGACAAACCTAATGAAGCAGCAATTGCTAAAGTGGTTAAGGTTTTAAAAGAAGGTGGTTTAGTAATTTATCCAACCGATACCATTTACGGTTTGGGTTGTGATATTACCAATACGAAAGCTTTGGAACGCATTGCGAAGATAAAAGGAGTGAAGCTCGACAAAGCTAATTTTTCCTTCATTTGCCATGATTTAAGTAATATCTCTGATTATGTGAGACAAATAGACACTGCTACTTTTAAAATCTTAAAAAGAGCTTTACCAGGACCTTATACCTTTATTTTGCCGGGAAATAACAACTTACCTAAAGAATTCAAAAAGAAAACGACTGTCGGAATAAGAGTTCCTGATAATACGATTGCTTTAGAAATTGTAAAGTTGCTTGGAAATCCTATTGTTTCGACCTCAATTCATGATGAAGATGATGTAATAGAATATACTACTGATCCGGAACTTATTTTTGAGAAATGGCAAAATCTGGTTGATTTGGTTATTGATGGAGGTTACGGTGATAATGTAGGTTCTACCATTATCGACTTATCAGGTGACGAGCCAATTGTAGTGAGAGAAGGTAAAGGAAGTTTAGATATTTTATAAAATTCAAATCTTTGGCAAAATATTTGCACATCTACAATAAAACTTTATATTTACCAATAAATAACAATTTCTTTAATTACAGTATAATAGTATGTTATTCTTGATTATATTTAATTGGTTGTTAAAAAACAATTGAGGATACATTGAGGCAGGTCAATTGGCCTGCTTTTTTTGTTTTTATACCAAATCAGTTTTTGAAAAACAGTTTATCACCTAATAGTAAATCATAAAAAAAACGCCTCAATTTTGAGGCGTTTACTTTTTGATAATTAAAACAAATTACGGTCTTTGTTTTTTCATTTCTTTTTCAATCATTTCATAGAATTGATCAATTTTAGGTAAAACTACAATACGAGTTCTTCTGTTACGAGATCTGTTTTCAGCAGAATCATTCGCCACTAATGGAATGTAAGAACTTCTTCCTGCAGCAATTAATTGCTCTGGTTTAACACCCAGTTGATTTGTTAATACACGGATAATAGAAGTAGAACGTTTTACACTTAAATCCCAGTTGTCTAACAATACACCTGAACCATTGTAAGGAACGTTATCAGTGTGTCCTTCTACCATACATTCGAAGTCTGGTTTGTCATTCACTACTTTTGCAACTTTCGCCAAAACCATTTTAGCTCTGTCCGTCACTTCGTAGCTTCCGCTTTTAAATAATAATTTGTCTGCAATAGAGATAAAAACTACACCTTTTTCTACATTTATTTCGATATCTGGATCGGATATTCCTACTGAACTTTTCAAGCTTGTTACTAGTGCAAGTGTTACACTATCTTTTTTAGTTAAAGCATCTTGCATTCTACTTATTTTTAAATCTTTCTCTTTGATAGATTCTAATGCTTTTTCAATATTTTGAGCACCCTTAGTCGACAATACCGTCATGTCTTTTGAAACACTAATTAAACCTTGATTTTGTTCTTTTAAAGCAGCCACTGTTGCCGCAAAACCTGCTTTTTCTTCTAAGCAAGAATTTAATTTTACAGTCGCAGTATTTAATAAATCTTGGGTTTCTTTATTTCTAGTTTCTAAATCCGTGTATTTCTTTTTAGAAACACAAGAAGTTAAAAGGGCCATTACTGATAAGGCAATTATGATTTTTTTCATAGATTGTTTAAATTTAGATTAAGGGTTAGTGACAAATTTAGCTTTTTAAAATTTATTTGATTCTAAATAAATCGTTAAAAACTTTTATTTTTCTGATAAAGTACAAGTAAACAATACTTTTTACACTATGGTATTTATCATTTTGAAATTCAGCTCTTTTTTTATAAAAGCGAAAAAAAAGAATATAAAAGGACGAATGAGCCTTCAGTATTGCCGCAAAATGTTTAGGTTTTTTTTGTATTAAAAATTGAAATCCTGCAATTCCGTCCAAAATCATTCTGCCTAAAAGTATCGAATATAATTTTTCTTTTGGAAGGTTTTTGGTTAACATCAGTAAGGAATTTCTAAAATTTAAATACGTTTTAGTTGGGTGGCCTTGCTGCAAAGTGGCACCGCCTACGTGATATACCACGGACCTTGAAATGTATTTTATTTTATATCCGTTGTTAATCGCACGCCAACACAAATCAATTTCCTCCTGATGCGCAAAAAAATCATCGTCAAAACCGTGTAATGCTTTATAAACCGAGCTTCGGATAAAAAAACATGCTCCTGATGCCCAAAATATCTCTCGTGTGTCATCATATTGTCCGTTGTCTTTTTCTAAAGTATCAAAAATTCGACCCCGACAAAAAGGATATCCATATTGATCAATAAATCCACCGGCAGCACCTGCATATTCAAAATATTCTTTGCGTTTATAATCTAATATTTTAGGTTGGATAATAGCCGTTTTGGATTCATTTTCGAAAGTTTCAAGAATGGGTTTCAACCAATGCTCTGTTACTTGTATATCAGAATTCACTAAAGCATAAATATCTGCATTAACCTGTTTTAATGCTTCATTATAGCCACTGGCAAAACCAAGATTACTGTCATTTTTAATAATTGTTACCGAAGGAAAAAAAGCTTTGAGATAGGAAATAGAATCATCAGTAGAAGCATTATCAGCAACATAAATTACAGCTTCCGGAGAATATTGTACAACCGACGGCAAAAATTTTTCCAATAATAATATTCCGTTCCAATTAAGTATGACAACTGCTATTCTCATTATGAGGCTTTGTTTTATAGACTATTTAGTTTGTAATTCGGTAATTCTTCCAGAAAATGATATTTTTCATTCTCGAAATCCATTTGACAAAAGTAATGATTCAAACCATTGGTCACCATCAAAAAACTAGCTCTCATGGTCATGTTGTAACGGGCAATTTGGTCAAAGGTGGCTTGTGCAATTTTTATTTCGGGTGCTTTACATTCTATCAAAATGAAAATTGAACCATCCGGATTGTAAACCACGACATCGTATCTTTTGCGCAATCCGTTGACTTTTAATACTTTTTCTACATTAATTAAGGAGTGCGGATACTTTTTTTCTTCCAATAAAAATTGGACAACATGTTGTCGAACCCATTCTTCAGGAGTAAGAATGATGAATTTTTTCCTGATTGCATCAAAAATGGAAACTTTATTTTCGCTATTTTTGAACCGAAAGTTATAAAGTTGAAAATTGAGTTTTCGCATGAAGCAAAAGTAAGACTTTTAGATAATAGATTTAAAAGAGAATAGATAATATGGACGAAGTATTGAAAATTGTAAATGATATAAAAAGCGGCAACATTAAACCTATCTATTTTTTGATGGGAGAAGAACCGTATTATATTGACAAATTATCGGATTATATTGAGAAAAAAGTCTTATCGGAAGAGGAAAAAGGTTTCAACCAAACCGTTTTATATGGAAGAGATGTCACTATAGAAGATATCATTTCCACCGCTAAGCGTTATCCGATGATGGCAGATCGTCAAGTGGTTATTGTCAAAGAAGCACAGGATTTAATCCGAACCATAGATAAACTGGAAAGTTATGCTGATAATCCGATGCCTTCAACCGTTTTGGTTTTTTGCTACAAATACAAAACATTGGATAAACGTAAAAAAGTAACGAAGTTATTGGCGAAAAACGGTGTTGTTTATGAGAGTAAAAAACTATATGAAAACCAAGTAGGAGAGTGGATAAAACGTGTTTTATCAGGTAAAAAATATTTAATTGAGCCTAAAGCAAATGCCATGTTGGTTGAATTTTTAGGAACAGATTTGAGTAAAATAAATAATGAACTTGAGAAATTGCAAATCATCTTGCCGATAGGAAGTACAATAACTCCAAAAGATATTGAAGAAAATATAGGTTTTAGTAAAGATTTTAATGTATTTGAATTGCGAAAAGCACTTGGTGAACGCAACCAGTTAAAAGCGTACACGATTGCTGAAAACTTTGCCCAAAATCCAAAAGACAACCCAATGGTGGTAACAACAAGTCTGGTTTTTGGATTTTTTATTCAATTATTAAAATACCATGGATTAAAAGATAAAAACCCCAAGAATGTTGCGGCGGTTATAGGTGTAAATCCTTTCTTTTTGAAAGAATATGATGTGGCTTTGAAGAATTATCCTATGAAAAAGGTAAGTCAAATTGTAGGTGCTTTAAGAGATATTGATGTAAAGAGTAAAGGTGTTGGCGCTAATGCGATGTCTCAATCTGACTTATTACGAGAAATGCTGTATAAAATATTTAATTAAAAGGCAAAATTTCCGATATTTGCATTCCAAAAATTAGTGATTTAAAAATAAATACCAAGACTATGTCAATGAATAAAAATACTATTTTAGGTTGGGCTACTTTAATTATGATCGTAATGGGTTTATTGCTGATTGCATTAGGTGCATTTAGATATGATGACGTAGCAGGGTGGGGATTTGTTGCAGTGGGTGTGGGTTTTTTGGCTAACGCTTGGGTCTTTAGTTCCCTTAAGGGAAGAGTCTAATAGGGGTACAAATTAAGGAAAGAGCCTTAATGGCATAAAAGAAATAATTTTAAATTATAAAAAATGGCAGACGATAAAAAAGTGATATTCTCAATGTCAAAATTGAGTAAAACGTATCAAGGAGCAGATAAACCAGTCCTTAAAAACATCTATTTAAGTTTCTTTTATGGAGCTAAGATTGGTATTTTGGGTTTAAATGGTTCTGGAAAATCTTCCTTATTAAAAATTATAGCTGGTGTTGACAAAAACTACCAAGGTGACGTAGTTTTTGCGCCGGGTTATACAGTAGGTTATTTAGAACAAGAACCTATTTTAGATGATAGCAAAACAGTTATCGAAATTGTAAGAGAAGGAGTTGCTGAAACAATGGCAGTTTTAGATGAGTTCAATAAAATCAATGATAGTTTTGGTTTGCCGGAAGTCTATGAAAATGCTGATAAAATGGAGCAATTGATGGATCGTCAAGCGCTTTTACAAGATAAAATAGATGCATTGGGCGCTTGGGAAATTGATACCAAACTGGAAATCGCAATGGATGCTTTACGTACCCCTGAAGGTGATACGCCAATTAAGAATTTATCAGGTGGTGAGCGTCGTCGCGTAGCTTTATGTCGTTTATTGTTGCAAAAACCTGACGTTTTGCTTCTGGATGAGCCTACGAATCACTTGGATGCTGAAAGTGTACTTTGGTTAGAACAACATTTAGCACAATACGCCGGAACTGTGATCGCTGTAACGCATGATAGATATTTCTTGGATAATGTTGCCGGTTGGATTTTGGAATTAGACAGAGGTGAGGGTATTCCATGGAAAGGGAACTATTCTTCTTGGTTAGACCAAAAATCAAGCCGTATGGCATTGGAAGAAAAAGTAGCCTCGAAACGCAGAAAGAATTTAGAACGTGAGTTGGATTGGGTTCGTCAAGGTGCCAAAGGGCGTCAAACAAAACAAAAAGCGCGTTTGCAGAATTACGATAAATTACTGAATGAAGATCAAAAACAATTGGATGAAAATCTGGAAATATACATTCCAAATGGACCACGTTTAGGAACGAATGTAATTGAAGCCAAAAATGTTGCCAAAGCATTTGGAGATAAATTGTTGTATGATAATTTAAATTTCACCCTGCCACAAGCTGGAATTGTTGGAATTATTGGGCCAAATGGTGCTGGTAAATCAACCATTTTCAAAATGATAATGGGCGAAGAAAAGCCAGATTCAGGTGAGTTCTTAATTGGGGATACTGTAAAAATCGCTTATGTTGATCAAGCACACTCGAATATAAATCCGGAAAAATCAATTTGGGAAAACTTCGCTGACGGTCAGGAATTGATTATGATGGGCGGAAAGCAAGTAAATTCAAGAGCTTATTTATCACGGTTTAATTTTGGTGGTGGAGAACAAAACAAGAAAGTTTCTATGCTTTCCGGAGGAGAACGCAACCGTTTACATCTTGCGATGACTTTGAAAGAAGAAGGAAACGTATTGTTACTGGATGAGCCTACGAATGATTTGGATATCAATACACTACGTGCATTAGAAGAAGGTCTGGAAAATTTCGCAGGTTGTGCGGTAGTAATTTCTCACGACAGATGGTTCTTGGACAGAATTTGTACACACATTCTGGCGTTCGAAGGAAACTCTGAAGTATATTGTTTTGAAGGTGGTTTTACTGATTATGAGGAAAATAAGAAAAAACGTTTAGGTGGTGATTTGACACCAAAACGATTGAAATACAGAAAATTAATTAGAAGTTAGTCATCTAAATTATAGATTTATCAGCCAGAGGATGTCCCATAAAGACATCCTCTTTTTTTACGCTGTTATTTAATTTTTTTATCAGAATTCATCATAATTAAAACTGCAGCAACCAGTCCTATGATTACTAATGCAAATACAACAACCATTATAAAAGTTCCGTTATCCCAAGAAAAAAGTGTAGTGTCTTTCATAATTAATTAAGTTTTAAGATTGTTCAAATTTATAATTCCTACTAAATAAAAGGTATGATAATTATCATGATTATTATTTTATTCTAAAAACTTAGCTTGCATTTCTTTGGTGGGAATCAGACAAGCTTCTTTTTTTCCGTACCATTTGTAGCGGTTTTTAGCGATATAATCGTAAATATAGTTGTTAAAAGAAGTGGGTAACATCGTAAACAGTGTCGCAAAATAAAATATTCCTCCCAAATTTTTAGCAATTTCTAAAGCAGCTTCTGATTTTAAGTAGTAAGCAAAACCAGGGTGATACAGGATAATACTGTCTGTTTTTTGAATATCAATTCCCAAATGTTGGATGATTTTTTGACCCAAATCAGATTGTAAAGCAACAAACCGAAAAATATCTTCAGTATCATGCTTAACTATCATCTGCACTGCTGAATCACACAAGTTGCAAACGCCGTCAAAGAGAATGATTTTTTTGTCTACAGGAATATTGAGCATAATTTAAACTTTATAATTCAACCGGATAGAAATTTCTCCTTCTTCGAAATGACAAAACGTGAGACGAGACTGAAAACTGCAAACTAAATACTGTTTATTTCTTCCCGGCTTCTACAAACTCCAGCGCTTCCAGACTCACTTTTGAAGTAAATACACCATAATTTACAGTTGCTTTATTTTTTTCGATAGCATCAATCGTTCCCACCGCTTTTCCATCAAACATTCGTACGCGATCGCCTAATTTTAGAACTGGTTTTGGTTTTTCAATTACTACTTTTAATTTCTTCTCTTTCTTTTCTTTTCTAATTTCCTCAACCTGAACTGTGATTTCTTCAATTACTTCTTTTTTCTTTTCTGTTAGTGCTTTAGTTTCTTTAACAGTTGCTTTTTTTCGTTTTGAATTTTCTATTTCAATGATTTTCAAAAATTCACCTAGCAACTCTTTCTTGTTTTTATTATTAAAATATTTCTCCGAAATATCTTCAATTTTTTGACCGATGTATATTGTTTTCTGGTTGCTGTCATATAATTCCTGATAGCTTTCCAGTTTTTGTTTGATTTTCACATTGATAGTCTCCATTTTCTTGCCCTCTTCGCGTGCTTTTGTTTCTTCTTCTTTGAGGTTTTGTGATGTTTTTTCCATCTTTGAACGCTCTTTTTGAAGTGTGGCAATCGTTTTATCAAAACGTACTTTTCCAACTTCAATTTTCTTTTTGGCTCGATTTATTAAACTAAATGGAATTCCGTTTTTTAAAGCGACTTCAAAAGTAAAGGAACTTCCCGCTTGACCCATAGCCAATTTATACATGGGTTCTAATGATTTTTCATCAAAAAGCATATTCGCATTGGTGGCAAAAGGCAATTCATTGGCCAGAATTTTTAGGTTTGAATAGTGAGTGGTAATAATCCCAAAAGCTTCTCGGTGATAAAACTCTTCTAAGAAAATTTCTGCTAAAGCACCTCCTAATTCTGGATCAGAACCGGTACCAAATTCATCAATCAGGAACATGGTTTTTCTATTGCACTTCTTTAGGAAGTAGTTCATGTTCTTTAGTCGGTAACTATATGTACTTAAATGATTTTCAATTGATTGATTGTCTCCAATATCTGTTAAAATCCTATCGAATAAAAAAGTTTCACTGCGTTCATGAACTGGAATTAACATCCCAGATTGCAGCATCAGTTGCAACAACCCAACGGTTTTCAAAGAGATCGTTTTTCCTCCTGCGTTAGGTCCGGAAATTACAATAATTCTGCTTTCCTGACTGAGTTCAATAGTCTGCGGATGTGTTATTTCGTTTTTCTGTTTGTTATTCAAATATAAAATAGGATGGTACGCATCTCTAAAATAAACACGACGTTCCTCGGTAATTGTTGGCAAAATTCCGTTAATTCTGTTGGCGTATTTTGCTTTGGCAGCGATTACATCAATATCACTCAAGAAGTCCTGATATTGAATCAATAACGGTAAAAAAGGACGAATGTAATTGGACAGCTGTTTTAAAATCCGGGTGATTTCTTCTTTTTCTTCATATTCTAAATTACTCAACTCACGAGAATATTGTAAGGTAGCTTCAGGTTCAATATAGGCGATACTTCCAGTCTTAGAACTACCCAAAATAGAACCTTTTACTTTACGACGGTACATTGCCATAACAGCTAGAACACGTCTGTTTTGTACAAAACTTTCTTTGATATCATCTAAATATCCCAAAGCAGCGTATTGCGTCAACGCAGATCCGAAACTTTGATTGACTTTGCCTCGAACCGCATTCATATTTCTGCGGATATTCAGTAAATCCGGCGACGCATTGTCTTTTATTTCGCCATATTTATCAACTACTTCATCGACCATCGTGATGATTTCTTTAGTGAGTTCAACTTGGTTAGCCCTTGCATTTAAATTTGGATAATAATCCTCGAATTTTCTCAAAAAAGTCAAAAGGAAATTTACCGTTGAAGAAATAGTTGCAATCTTTCTAAAACTGCCCACTTCTAAAAAACTGTCCTCTATTGCAAGAAATTTTATCTCGTGCGTGATGGCGTCAAAACCATGATTGGGAATGGCATTGTTATTTTGAAAAGACGAAACATACTCTGATGTTTGCATTAATGCTTGCATTAACGTTTCCTTATCTTTAAAAGGGGTTATTTCGAAAGCTTTTTGTTTTCCAATATCAGTGTTGCAAATGGTCGAAATGGTTTCGAGTACAGCAGGAAATTGTAAATCTTGTAATGTTTTTTCGGTGATTGATATCATTTATCGTTTAATTCTTTTCAAGACAAAAATAACTAATAGTTAAGATAATTTAACAGACTTTCACAAAGAATTAAAGAATGTTTATTGTCCTTTTTAGGTTTTAAAAAAAAAATCCCTTTGTATCTTTGCTTTCTAATACACAACTATGCAAATCACTCTAAATCCATCTTGGCAATCCATTTTATTAAACGAAATCAAGAAACCCTATTTTCCAGATTTAATGGAAACTGTTGATGAGGAGTATAAAAATCATACTTGTTATCCCCCAAAAGAATTAATTTTTGCCGCGTTTAATTATTGCAGTTTCAAAGAGGTAAAAGTGGTTATCATTGGCCAGGATCCGTATCACGGCAAAGGCGAAGCCAATGGTTTGTGTTTTTCTGTGAATGAAGGTGTGCGAATTCCTCCTTCGTTGCGCAATATTTTTCGGGAAATGAGTGAGGATTTAGGGACTATTTTCATGCCCACTTCCGGTAATTTAGAAGCTTGGGCAAAACAAGGCGTTTTATTGTTGAATGCTTCTCTGACCGTTAGAGAAGACCATGCGAACAGCCACAAACACTTGAAATGGAATGTTTTCACGGATGCTGTAATTCAAAAAATTTCCGAAGAAAAAGAACATGTCGTCTTCTTGCTTTGGGGGAATTTTGCCCATAAAAAAGGGCTTAAAATCGACCGAAACAAACATTTAGTTCTAGAATCCGGGCACCCGTCGCCTATGAGCGCAAATCAGGGGAAATGGTTTGGGAATAAACATTTCAGTAAAACGAATACGTATTTAAAACAAAACGGGTTAGAGTTAATTAACTGGATTTCATTAGATTAATTAAGTGATTTGAAGATGTAAATAGTTGTTTTACACAGTTTTGCGTGAGTGATGGTAGTGGAGCTCTTTTTTAAGAGGCGTTTCAGCCTGTAAAAAAAGCGGGAACGTACAGCACGACCTGAAGTTTTTACGTAAGGTCACGCCCAAATTAAAATATTGTTATTGGAAAAATTCAACCGTAAATAGGACTAAATAAATGTCTTACTTTTTAATAATATCCTCTAAAATAGCTTTATCTGAGTAATTAATGACTTTCAGGGTAACCTCTTGGTTTTTGATTGTTTTACCTTCGATGATGTATAACTTTCCTTTTTTTAGTTCGATATTGCTTTTGTCAAAATCTACATCACCAAATTGTAGTGTGTTTTTTATATCGGCAGTATCAATCCATTTTTCAGCCAAAATCACAGAAGCCTTATCCGAATAATAAAAAGGTTTGTTTCTTAAATCATTTAAAACTCTTGCATTTGGAAAATAATTACAGCGGGTGTCTTTGCCACTGAAAACTAACGCTACAAAAAACAGTCCTATTACTAAACCTACCAAATAATAGGCAAAACGATGTATAAACTTCATGAATTAAATTTTTTGCAAAGGTAGAAGAAAGTTTTCTTAAAAAACAATTAAATTAATGTCGTTATAAGGTAGATCGAACCATTCGCCGATAGAACAATTAGTAAGGATTCCGTGGTACATGTAAACGCCGTTTTTCAATCCTTTATCACAACGGATAGCGCTTTCGATGCCTCCGTCCTCCGCAATTTTCATTAAATAAGGGGAAATTATATTACTTATGGAAAGCGATGCAGTTTTTGAATATCGGGAAGGGATATTGGGTACGCAATAATGCAAAACATTGTTTTTGATAAACGTAGGTTTCTCATGCGAAGTCACTTCCGAAGTCTCAAAACAACCGCCGGTATCAATACTTACATCGACAATTACGGCACCATTTTTCATGTGCTCCACCATCGTTTCCGTAACAATTACAGGACAACGTTCTTTGCCTCGCATAGCGCCAATAGCCACGTCACAACGTCTCAACGCTTTGAGTAAAGCTTTAGGTTGAATCGTGGAAGTAAATATCCGTTGGTTCAAATTATTCTGTAAACGACGTAATTTGGTGATAGAATTATCAAAAACTTTTACACTGGCACCTAAACCAATAGCGGTTTTGGCAGCAAATTCTCCAACGGTTCCTGCGCCCAAAATAACTACATCAGTAGGAGGAACTCCGGTAATGTTCCCGAATAATAATCCTTTTCCGAATTCATTGGTAATCATCAACTCGGCAGCAATTAAAATCGAGGCCGTTCCCGCAATTTCGCTCAAGGATTTAACCGCAGGATACGTTCCGTCTTCATCCTTGATGTATTCAAAAGCGAGAGCGGTAATTTTCTTTTTGGTCAAAGCTTCAAAATACGTTTTCTTGCGGGTTTTCAACTGAATCGCGGACAGCAAAATCGTCTGCGGATTCATCATTTCTATTTCAGCAAGGGTGGCTGGTTCCACTTTCAAAATCATGGGGCAACTGAAGACTTTCTTGGTGTCATTAGTGATTTGGGCACCTGCATCAGAATATTCTTTATCGGTATAACTTGAACTCAATCCCGCTCCTGCTTCAATCATTACGCGATGGCCATGATAGGTAAGCGAGTTAACAGCATCTGGGGTAAGACAAATTCGGCGTTCCTGATAACTCGTTTCCTTTGGAATACCAATAAAAAGTTCGCTTTTTTGTCTTGCAATTTCCAGTTTTTCCTCTTGTGGTAAAAGCTGCTGTTTGGTGAATGGCGTTATAGTTATTGACATTGATGTTGTTAAATTAAGGGTACAATTTACGTAAAAAGATTTATAAACGGCACAAATTCAATCTTGTTAAATTCACATGGAATGCAACAAATCTTTGCGAATGATTCTTTCCATTTTTATATCGGCTCGTTCATAAACTCCATCCTCTAAAGGAATTTCTACGAAACCAAATTTTTCATACAAATGTATCGCTGACAGTAATTTCCGGTTTGAATATAAAATCAGTTTCTCTATTCCTTTTGCTTCAGCAATATCAAAGCAATGCAAAATCAGTTTTTTACCAATTCCTAATCCTTGTGCGCTATCTGTTACACCCATTTTGCTCAATTCGAAGGTTGTGCTGTCAATTTTAATTAAGGATACGGTACCAACGATTTCATCTTTATATTTCGCGTAAAAAATCATTCCGCCTTTGTCAATAATCTGACCTTGCGGATCCGAAAGTACGATTTCATCTTTGGGTTCAACCCTAAAATGTTTTTGCAGCCATTCCAGATTTAATATTTTTACAGCTTCTTTGTAAGTTGGAGAAAAAGGAATTATTGCTATAGTATTGTCTACATTCATAATTACTTTTAGCTTAAAGTTAATAAACGTTTTCCGTCCGCGAGTAGTGAAATACTGATAACGGAATGGGTTTTCGGAATCAAATTTGGAATCTTCTCTGCCCATTCTATAAAACACCAATTGCCGGAATACAAATAATCGTCAATTCCCATATCCAGCGCTTCCACTTCATCATTCAATCTGTAAAAATCAAAATGATAAACCAACTGATTGTCATTAGCTTCATATTCATTAACTAAAGAAAAGGTTGGGCTGCTTGTTGCACCGGTTACTCCAAGCGTTTTGCACAATTGCTTAATTAAAGTTGTTTTTCCAACGCCCATTTCTCCGTGAAAAAGAATCACTTTTTTGGGGTTATTTGCCATGATTTTTTGAGCAACTTCCTCGAGTTGATCTAAAGAAAAAGTAACATTCATTCTTTTATATTTGTTTAAAAGTTTAAGGCTCTCGCCGAAAACTGAGACTGGAATTTCCTATCGAGGGTTAAAAACTAAAAACGGAATAATCATTTCTTCCAATGAAATTCCACCGTGCTGATAAGTGTTTTTGTAATAACTCACATAATGATTGTAGTTATTGACATACGCTAAAAACAAATCATTTTTTGCAAAAATATAAGAACTGCTCATATTTATGGTCGGCAAACCAATATTTTTGGGTTCTTTTACGGCATAAACATCTTTGTGTTCGTAAGTCAAACTGCGTCCGGTTTTGTAACGTAAATTCAAACTGGTGTTTTTGTCACCTACCACTTTCGATGGATTTTTTACATTTATCGTTCCGTGATCCGTGGTCAAAATCAATTTAAAACCCATTTTTTGAGCCTGTTGAATGATTTCTAACAGCGGGGAATTCTTAAACCAACTCAACGTCAATGAGCGATACGCTTTGTTATCGGAGGCCAATTCTTTCACGACATCCATCTCCGTTTTGGCGTGCGAAAGCATATCAACAAAGTTGTATACTACTGTCACTAAATCATTATCTTTTAATGATTTAAAACTCTCAGCTAATTTTTTTCCGCTGGCAAGACTGGTTATTTTAAAATATTCTTGCTTGATATTTAAACCTAATCGTTTCAAGTGCGCCGTCAAAAATTCCGCTTCAAAAAGATTTTTTCCGCCTTCTTCCGGGTCATTTTTCCAGTATTGTGGAAACTGTTTTTCCATTTCCAATGGCGTCAAACCGGAGAAAATAGCGTTTCTCGCGTATTGAGTGGCAGTAGGAAGGATAGAGTAGTAAGGCACTTCTTTTTCCAGTTTGTAGTAATTTCCAACTACACTTTCAAAGGTTTTCCACTGATCGTAGCGAAGATTATCAACCACGACAAACAAAATGGGCTTGTCTTTTTTCTTGAGTTCAGGAAGCACTAATTCTTTGAATAAGGTATGCGATTGAACGGGTTTGTCCGCTTTTGGTGCAAACCAATCCTCATAATTGCGCTCAATAAATTTTCCAAATTGGGAATTAGCTTCTGTTTTCTGGGATTCCAAAATTTCAATCATGCTCTGATCGTCGATGTTTTCCAATTCCAGTTCCCAAAAAATCAATTTCTTATACAACTCAATCCAATCTTCATAGGAATTCACCATTGCCATTTCCAAGGTGATTTTTCTAAATTCTTTCTGATAATCCAGCGTAGTTTTTTGCGAAATCAATCGGGAATGATCCAGATTTTTCTTCAAACTCAACAAAATTTGGTTTGGATTCACAGGTTTGATTAAATAATCGGCAATTTTAGAACCTATGGCTTCCTCCATAATGTATTCTTCCTCGCTTTTCGTAATCATAATCGTTGGAACCGAAGATTTTTTTTCCTTCATTTCTGACAGCGTTTCCAAGCCGCTCATTCCGGGCATATTTTCATCCAGAAAAACAATATCAAAATTATTTTCTTCAAAAATACCAATGGCGTCCAACCCGTTATTGCAGGTTGTTACCTCGTAATTTTTCTTTTCCAGAAATAATATATGTGGTTTCAAAAGGTCGATTTCATCATCTACCCAAAGTATTTTTATTTTATCCATAATTGAATCAACAAGTGTTGTAACATACTAAATTAAAGTGCCAAATTACATTTTTTTGCAACGGCTCCCTGCTAATATTATGATAATTTTATAACACACTTATGCTGTATTTTATAAAATTACAATTCGCTTCCGTTTTGCTTTATATTTGCTTTTGGGCGTGCCTCATCCTCCGTAAACTCCGTCCGGGTCGGGCTGTACGCTGTATCTTTCCTTTTTAAAGAAAAAAGGAAAGGATGCCGCTTCCATCCCTCACGCACTTGATAGAATGATTTCGGTTTATAACTCCGTTTGAGAAGAAAAGTATTCTGCAAATTAAATCGGATTGTGTTATTTGTAATTAATTTATTATATATTTGGATCTCATGTATTTGTCTAAAGTTATTAATCCTTAAAATATAATTATGAAAAAACTAATTTTAGTATTATTAATTATGACAGCTTTACATTGTAAATCTCAAAACTATGAAGCTAAAGAAATTAACAATTTAGAATTATCTAATATAATTGGAAATATAAGTGCTTTCAAAACATACCCTTTAACTGATAATGTAGTCAATATAGTTATTATTAAAAACCTAACAGGGAGTGCAAAAAACAAAGAATCAGGTGAAGTTTCAAATAATCTATATTTAACAAAGTGCGAATTTGGAGAACTCCCAATTTGCAAATTATATTTATTGGAGGATTTTATAAATTTACATATTGACAAAGCATATGAAGATAAAAAAAATATCAAAATTAATATTACATCTGGAAATTACAAAAGACGTAAATTAAGTACAATTTTAATCTCAAAAAATTAATAGATGCAATCCTTTTTAAGTTTTTGGTTAAAAGAGACTGTCCGAAAAGTAATTTTCGGACAGTTTTTTATATACTCTTGATTATTAGTGTTTTTAAGTACTAAAAGTAACGATTA
This sequence comes from Flavobacterium xueshanense, assembly GCF_900112975.1. Taxonomy (GTDB): domain Bacteria; phylum Bacteroidota; class Bacteroidia; order Flavobacteriales; family Flavobacteriaceae; genus Flavobacterium; species Flavobacterium xueshanense. Next base: position 58,499 of record NZ_FONQ01000019.1, read on the forward strand.
TGAAGCCCGTTTGCAAGCCAAATTCGGTTCATCAACAAGAACTTTTCCCACTGAATTTACAGGATTTAATTTCAAAAGATTATTCCTCCCGCTGGTACGAGCGTTTCTTTAACACCTCGTGCGAGCTTTTTACGTGTCCCTACAATCAATCATGAAAATTATGTATGAGCAGAAAATATAGGTTTGGATAGAAATCTGTTGATTATTTTATGTGTTTTGCTATCTAAAATTAAATAATTGGATTGGTACCATGTAGATTTTTTTTATTACCAAATAAGAAAATTAAAAAAATTCAAATATTAGCTAAAAAATAGTACGTGAACGGACAAATCGCCCATAAATTAATTGGGAATCATTTAACTTGTTTTTTCAAAACGGAAAAGTGAAAGCAAAAGATTCTTTCATCAATGAACTGATGGAAGGCGAGTGAATCTTTTATCGTGAAACCGGACAGCATTGGTAAATTCGAAATTTCAAAAAAAACATTAAAAATGGTTCTTTTATTAGGTATGATAGAAACGACCAAATAGAAAATTGAGAGACTTTTGAAAACGACAAAATCATAGAAAAAGATGGTACATTTAATTGTTTTAGAACTTCTAGAAAGCTGTTGTTTATTACAGCAGGATTCAAGTTATAAATGCAACTTTTTGATTAAACATAAAATTAGGTGTTTCAAAATTAAATCTTTTTCTTGGTCTATTGTTTAATTTCTCTTGTATTTCTATAATTTTCTCTGGAGTTATTTCATCAAATGATGATGATTTGGGTATGTATTGTCTTATTAATCCATTTAGATTTTCATTTGCACCACGTTCCCAAGGGCTGTAAGGGTTGGCAAAGAAAAAATCTATTTCAAGTGCCGAACTGATCTCTTGATGTTGCGCAAACTCTTTCCCATTATCAGAAGTTATTGTATTTAT
>NZ_FONQ01000006.1 GCF_900112975.1 Flavobacterium xueshanense
TTATAAATACAATAACTTCTGATAATGGGAAAGAGTTTGCGCAACATCAAGAGATCAGTTCGGCACTTGAAATAGATTTTTTCTTTGCCAACCCTTACAGCCCTTGGGAACGTGGTGCAAATGAAAATCTAAATGGATTAATAAGACAATACATACCCAAATCATCATCATTTGATGAAATAACTCCAGAGAAAATTATAGAAATACAAGAGAAATTAAACAATAGACCAAGAAAAAGATTTAATTTTGAAACACCTAATTTTATGTTTAATCAAAAAGTTGCATTTATAACTTGAATCCTGCGTATTAAAACTATCCAACTTGAAATAAACAAATCCGATGGTTAAATTTAACTAATTAAAATTTAAATAAAGAAAAAAAATCAAACAATTCAACGGTTGTTAATTTTATACTTTTTAGTTTATTTTAAGTGAAATTCATAAAAAAAGCCATCATAAATGACAGCTTTGATGATTTTTGAAAATGGATGAATTAAATTCTAAAAATTCCTCCCAATGCAATGATTCTCTGAAAAAAGAAAAAATCCTGTGAAGCACTGTCTTCGGTACTTTCCGTAGTTCGTATGTCCTGCATGTTAATATAGCCACCTTTAAGTTCTCCTTGAATATAAAAGTGTTTGAAAAAAGTAACATTTAAACCTGCTTTTAAAGAAGTTCCAAAACCTGAAACATGAAAATCATCGTGACGTTCTTTTCCTAACAAAGTTGTGTTTGTTTTTGGGTATAATAATCCAAAACCAACTCCCTCTGTTAAATTAATTTGAATTTTATCGGTATTTCCAATTTTGAAGATAGACGAAATATCATCATGTCGAGAAAACTCAGTATTCACATAATTTAAACCATCAGTGTGCTCGTATTTAAGAAATTCTTCAGTCAGAAGCACTTGATTATTGCCCAATAACTCATCATAAGATCCCGGATTTGGATAATACCCATTGATGTCTACGGCCTTATTTTGCGACATCACATATTTCATGTGATCTACGCCTATAGCAACACTATAATGATCATTTATAAAATACCCCATTCTAAAATTAGTTTGAGGAATGGTCATTCTAGCAGGATTAATATAGTCTACATGCCAACCTTTTGGTTTGTCGTGCGCTTGAACATTCTCTAAGGTAAAATCGTAATCTTTACCTCGAAAAGTTATGTCTGATTTGGAGTAACTGTCTCTGTTTCCTCCCCATGAAATAAAAAATTTCCCTTTGTTATGAGTTGAATATTTATCTTGAATTTCTGTAGTTTCCTGTGCAATTGTGTTATTAGTACATAAAATAGTAAGGAATGCGGAATATAATAAAAAATGTTTCAATGAATTTGGGGCCTAAATTTAAAATGTATCTATTGTTTTTCTAATCGCGACTAACTTGGTCATTAAGGATTCGAAATAATCCAAATGCAACATATTAGCACCATCGCTTTTTGCGTTAGCAGGATCAAAATGGGTTTCTATAAAGATTCCATCCACACCTACAGCAATACCAGCTTTGGCAATAGTTTCAATCATGTCTGGTCTTCCACCTGTTACGCCAGCCGTTTGGTTGGGTTGTTGCAGCGAATGTGTAACATCAAGAACAGTAGTGGCGTATTGTTGCATCGTAGGAATTCCTCTAAAATCAACAATCATGTCTTGGTAGCCAAACATCGTTCCTCTATCTGTAACCATCACGTTTTCATTGTGACAATCCAATACTTTTTGAACCGCATGTTTCATGCTTTCCGGGCTCATGAATTGTCCTTTTTTCAAGTTGACTACTTTTCCGGTATTGGCAGCAGCCACAACTAAATCCGTCTGACGCACTAAAAAAGCGGGAATTTGCAACACATCTACATATTGAGCCGCCATATCCGCATCTTCATTGGTATGAATATCCGTAACAGTAGGAACTTTAAAGGTTTCCGAAACTTTTCTAAGGATTTTTAATGCTTTCTCGTCTCCGATTCCTGAAAAACTGTCAATTCTAGAACGGTTTGCTTTCTTGAAAGAACCCTTAAAAACGAAAGGGATTTGTAAATTATCAGTAATACCAACTAATTTTTCGGCAATTCGCATCGCCATTTCTTCACCTTCAATGGCACAAGGCCCTGCGAGCAGGAAGAAGTTGCCACTGTCAGTATATTTGATTTGTGGAATATGTTGTAGGTTCATAATATGATTTTTTAAAGGTGCAAAGGTAGTTATGATTTACGATTTACGATTTACGATTTCCAAATAATTTCCCGCATTAACTTTTTTTTAGGAGCTGTTTCCTGCTGTCCGTTGCAATCTCCCTAAAAAATGGGAGGATTTTCACTTCCATCAGGGCTAGGGAATTGGTAAACATGGATGTTATGGGATTTTAAAGCGATTATTTTTTTAACGAAAGACCCACTGGAACCATCAAAATTCCTTTTTCATAGATGTTTAAATAAAGTAAAACTGGTTTCTTTTGACCTTCCCATTTTAATTCATAAACATCCAAAAATCCAGCACCCAACTCACTTCTTTTTGTTGGAAAGGGACAGCAGCTTTCTAGTTTGGTAAACGTGATTTTTTCACCATTGGGTCCCGCTAATGCATTCAAAAACCGACCTTGATTTATCGTTTCGTTTTCGGTGTTGTTAAAGAAAATATTGATTGGGTAATCTTTGTCGTATCCATATTTTTTGTCTTTACTATATTCGGTAATCACAAAAGTATTGTCTTTCGAAAGTGTAAGATTTGGCGCTTTATCATCTGTGTTTTTCAAAGTAGATTGTGTACTGGAGCAAGATGATATTCCAACTAGTAAAGCAATAAAAAGGATTGATTTTTTCATATTTAAAATAAATTTATCAGGTAAAATTTAAATAGTAATTACAATACCATGTAATTTAAATAATACAAATATAAACAGAACTTTAGACCTTACTGCGTGTTCCCGTAATAATTTGAATTCACACTTTTTAACCGTCAGCAGTATTTCTTCCAAAATTTCGTAAAATGCTTCTTATCTTTGCACAAAAAAACAATATGGATATTATTTTTCAAACATGGTCCTGGTATTTTTCTGGGTTTTTGATTGGTATAATTATGCTTTCTTTAATTTATTTCGGAAAGTCTTTCGGGATGTCTTCTAACTTGCGCTCGTTGTGTTCTATGGCTGGTTTAGGAAAACGAGTAGCCTTTTTTGATTTTGATTGGAAAGCACAACGCTGGAATTTAGTAGTCGTTCTAGGAGCTATGTTAGGTGGTTTTGTTGCCGTTCATTTTATGGGTGATGCTTCAAATGTGGCTATTAATCCAAAGACAATTGCACAATTAGCACAACTTGGTATCGAAGCTCCAAACGGAAAATTATTGCCGGATGCTCTTTTTGGAACAGCAATTTTACAATCTCCAAAAAGTATTTTCATACTGCTTATTGGTGGTGTTTTGATAGGTTTTGGTTCTCGTTATGCCGGTGGTTGTACTTCTGGACATGCAATTTCAGGTTTGAGTAATTTACAAATTCCTTCTTTAAAAGCAGTTATCGGATTTTTTATCGGTGGGTTGATAATGGTACATTTTTTATTGCCATTAATTGTAAAGTAGAAAATAGATAAGCTCTAATTATTTAAAAATTTAAAATATAAAGCATGAAAAATATACTAAAATATGTATTGGTTGGATTTATTTTTGGAATTGTACTGACCAAATCTGAAGCTGTTTCTTGGTATCGCATTTATGAAATGTTTCAATTTCAGTCGTTTCACATGTACGGAATTATTTCGGTGGCTATTTTGACAGGAATTATTGGTATTCAAATCATAAAAAGAAATAACATAAAAGACATCAAAGGAGAATCGATTGAAATTCCGGATAAAGAAAAAGGATCTGCACGATACTGGATTGGTGGATTGTTTTTTGGATTGGGTTGGGCTTTGGTCGGTTCTTGTCCAGGTCCTATATTTATCTTGTTGGGTGCCGGTTTTTGGACTGTTTCGATAGTGCTTTTTGGAGCACTTTTGGGAACTTATTTATACGGATTATTGAAAAGTAAATTACCTCATTAATCGAAAAATAACTTGTATCAAAGTAGCATTCTCCAGCGGAAATGCTACTTTTTTTTGTTTAATTTTAAAATCCCAATGACAATCATATATTGCGCAAGTAAATAGGTAGCCATAATCAGTAAGGAACTGTATTGCAACGGCGCATAGAATTTATCAAATGCCAAAAGACTATCAGAAGCTACAAAAACGATAGCGCCAATTAAAATATAGCTATTGGCAGGTTTTTGCCAGTTTAAGAATCCTTTGAGCGCAAATAATAACATGATTGAAATTGTCAGCGCATAAACAAAAACAGGAATTTTTAAGTCACCCAGACTTGGCAGTAAAATTAGCATCATTACTATTAAATAGAAGGCAATTGCGGTAACTCCAACCCAGAAAATGATTTTACTTTTCTTTAAATAAATCTTCAATTGTTTGCTGAATAGTATTATATAGAAAATATGCGAAAGTAGAAAGGCAATCAATCCTGCTATAAAATACAATTCTCCTTTGTCAGCGAACATCAAAATAATATCACCTACCCATGACAAAGTCAAAGCGGTTAAAAGAATTTTCTTAGTAGAGAACCTTTCTTGAAAATAAACAGCTAAAAGTAAAAACGGCAACAAAAAGGGTTTCAAAAACCAAGCTGTATTTTCATTACCAAAAAATAGAAACGAAAGATAAACAAGACTAAATCCGATAAAACTATTTAATATTACGTTGCTTTTCATCCGTTGTTTTTAAGATTGAGTTACAATCATTGTTTCTTTTTCGAAATTAATACTGACAAAATAAATAGTTACAATTAATGACAAGATAAGATAAACTGCGACAACATAACTCGCAAAAGGAAAGAGTTGATCCATGCCAAACCAATCTCCAAAATAGAAGATTAGTCCAATTCCGAATGTAAAACGAATACTTTCCCAGAATACAGAAATTTTCCGGGTATCCATTAATTCCGTGTAACTGTAAACGGTCAAGAAGATGAATGCGCCGTAAATAAATACATTTGGTAAACCTATTTTGGCAATGGAATTGTACATATAACTAATAAGTAACAATGTAATGATAGCTTGAAATAAGGACCAGTACATCAGTTTATTAGAATGTTGAACTCCATATTTTTCAAAATCATAAACATTGGTGATTTTGGTAACGGGATATTTCTCTTCAAAATTTTCTGGACGCCAGCCTGTTGGTTTAAACCAAATGGTAAACTTGTCTTTCCAGTTTTCCGCGCGCCAAGCATCTGTAATCATCAACCATAAATGCTGAAAATTAATCCTAATGGGATTCCAGGTTCTCGCTGGTCTCGTGATTCCAAAAACAGGTGGAACAGTTTCTAATTCCGCTTGAAAAGTACCAAACAATTTATCCCAAATGATGAATATCTGTGAATGATTCTTGTCCATATATTCTGGGTTAATGGCATGATGAACCCTGTGATGTGATGGCGAAACCAGTATGTTTTCCAGAAAACCAATTTTCTTTATGTGCTTGGTGTGATACCAGAATTGGAGGAATAAATGAATCGGCAAGGTTATCGCAATTACTTTGGAGGGAACTCCTAAAAGAGCAGCCGGGATCAATAAAAAGGTAAATAAATTGACAAAACTGGAAACAGGTTGGCGTAGGGCACAGGCCAGATTGAATTCCTCACTACTGTGATGAATAGCATGTTTGTTCCATAAAAAATTAATTTGATGAGACAAACGATGACTCCAATAGCCATAAAAATCAATAGCAATAAATCCAATAAAATAGGTGAAAATGGTAGCTTCAAGATCGAATAAAGCTATCTTAGATACAATCCAATTGTAGGAAACCAGCGTAATGCTAAGTCCCAAAACATCTTTTAGGGAGTTCACCATTCCAGAGCTCACACTGGAAACAGAATCCATGTTAGGTGACGTATCTTCCCCTTTGTAATGCCCATAAATTTTCTCTATGATAATCAATATCAAAAAGACGGGCATTACAAAAACTAAAATTTTACCGTATTCTTCCATAGGAACACTTTATTTTACTCAAATATAGAATAAAACAGAGTGTTTTTGAATTATTCACAGTAATTTATTTCTTAATGGGAAGTTCTTATTATTCTTAAATTATCTCTGCATTTAATCCTGCTTCTAATAATTGGGTGCATTGTGGTTTCAATTTGTCGTAAGGACCTGTTTTTACGGTACATTTACCATTATAATGCACAATTAATGAACATTGTTCTGCTTGTTCCGGAGTGTGATTACAAACGCGAATTAAAGTTTCAATGACATGATCAAAAGTGTTTACATCATCATTATAAACAATGATTTCGTTGTCTAAACTCACGGATTCTTTTACACTGACTCTCTCTCTTACTTTTTCTTTAGTACTCATTTTGTAAGTTTTTGTACTTTCGTAATTAATAAAAAAATAGTACCTCTAATTTACGAATTTTAAAGATACCCAATTGTTTCTTTCAAATTTTTTAACATACCTAAGACCTTTCTCGGTACACGAAGCGTCTATAAATGGTATATCTTCCTGATAAAACCCGCTTAGAAGTAGTGTTCCATTAGAATTTAAACTGTCTACGTAATTTTGCATGTCATTCAACAAAATATTCCTGTTAATGTTGGCTATAATTAAATCGTATTTTTTACCTTCCAATAGTGCAGCTTCACCTTCATAAACGGTAATATGTTTGCAATTATTGCGTCCGGCATTTTCAATGGAGTTTAAATAACACCAGTTGTCAATGTCAATGGCATCAATTGGTTGGGCACCTTTCATCTCTGCAAGAATCGCTAAAATGGCAGTTCCGCATCCCATATCAAGGGTTTTCATTCCGGTAACATCCATTTCCAACAAATGCTGAATCATCATGTGCGTAGTCTCATGGTGACCTGTTCCAAAACTCATTTTTGGCTCGATAACGATATCAAATTCGGCATTCGTTTTTGGGTGAAAAGGAGCACGTACGTGACAATTTCCTTCTACATCAATGGCTTCAAAATTCTTTTCCCATTCTTCATTCCAGTTTACTTGTTCAATTTCTTCAAAAGTATAATCAATCGTAAACTCTTTGGATTGTAAAATGTGGATATCTTCTAAAATAGTTTCATCCCATAAATCCTTTTGAACAAAAGCCGAAATCCCTGTTTCAGTTTCTGTGAAACTTTCGAAGGCTTTTTCGCCCAACTCTGCAATTAGTATTTCAGAGCCTAATTCTTTTGGAGTAACAGTAAAATGATACCCAATATAAATGTTTGACATGCTTATTTTTTTTGCAAAGGTAACAATCACTATTTAAACCGCATTTGTAAATCAAATTTTATTTTACATTTGCACCGTTAACGCACAACTTTACAATGAAAAAAATTATTTTATTTTTTGTTTTTCTATCCAGTTTTACCAGCATTGCTCAAGTTAATATAAAACAAAACAAGCAGGATAATGATTTAAAATTATCGGCACTTCCTTATTATAGTTTTGGTAAAGGAATTGGGATAACTTCACCTGACAGTCTATACCAATTAAACATTCGTTTTCGAATGCAAAACAGGTTAACTTATTATGAAAATGAAGATGAGAAAGGCGTTTACGATGGGCAAATCAGAAGATTACGTTTGCGATTAGACGGATATGTGGGAAATCCAAAATTTTTATACGCAGTTCAATTGTCATTTGCTCCGGGCGATGTTGGTGAAATTAGAGAAGGTGAGAACATAAATATTATCAGAGATGCAGTTGTTTTTTACAGACCTAATAGACACTGGAATATCAGTTTTGGACAAACAAAATTACCAGGAAATCGCCAGCGTGTGAATTCTTCAGGCGGATTACAGTTAACGGACCGATCGATTAACAATGCCAAATTTACAATTGACAGGGATTTTGGTTTTCAAGTTCACAATATGAACGAATTTAAAGATGAATTTTCCTATAATTTCAAAACAGCTATTTCAACAGGAGAAGGTCGAAATATCACGGGGAATACAGATGCAGGTGTTGCCTTAACTGGTAAGGTAGAGCTGTTACCGTTTGGAGCGTTTTCAAGAGACGGAACCTATTTTGAAGGGGATATTGTAAGAGAAAAAAAACCAAAATTGATGCTTTCAGGAGCTTTTCAGCAAAATAATCATGCCAAAAGAACTCAAGGTCAATTAGGGAATGATTTATTTGAAGCTCGTACTATGAAATCATTTATGCTTGATGTTTTGGTTAAATACAATGGTTGGGCCGCCATGTCAAGTTATATGTCGAGAACTACTTCAAAAAATGCCGTAACAGTAAATCCAAATGATATTTCACAATCTAATTTTGCTTACGTTGGTAACGGATTTGATCATCAATTGAGTTATAATTTTCCTTCCAATTATGAAATTATTGGCAGATATTCCACTCAAAAAGTTGGAGCGGATATCCGGACTTTGGCTCCAAATTCTAAACAATACACTATTGGTTTAACCAAATATGTTTGGGAACATACTTTTAAGTTGCAAAGTGAATTGACTTTTGATACTTTAAATTATTTTGACGGAAGCACAAAAAATAATTGGTATGTACGTTTTCAGGTGGAAATAGGAATTTAAAAAAAAAGCGGTGAAATAAATCATCGCTTTCTTTATAAAGTTTAAAAATGAGATTTATATAGCATTTACAATCGCAACAAAATCATCAGCTTTAAGCGCAGCACCGCCAATAAGACCACCGTCTACATCAGGTTTTGAGAATATTTCTTTTGCATTATCCGGTTTTACACTTCCGCCATAAAGAATAGATACATTTTCTGCAATCTCGCTTCCATACGCTTTACGAACTGTTTCTCTGATAAATTCATGCATTTCCTGAGCTTGTTCTGGTGAAGCTGTTTCTCCGGTTCCTATTGCCCAAACTGGTTCGTAAGCTAAAACAATATTATCCCAGTCTTTTGCTTCAATATGAAATAAACCGTCTCTTAACTGATTTTCTACTACGTTAAAATGATTTTTTGATTGACGGTCTTTTAATTCTTCTCCAAAACAAAAAATAACTCTCATGTCATGTTCCAAAGCTGTATTTACTTTGTTAGCAATCAAAGCATCCGTTTCATGAAAGATTGCTCTGCGTTCTGAATGCCCCAGAATTACAATGTCTACACCAACGCTTTTAAGCATATCAGCGGAAATTTCGCCTGTAAAAGCGCCACCTTCTGCTTCGTGAACGTTTTGTGCAGCTACGTCAATATTAGTAAATTCTAAATGATCAACAGCGGAAGCCAAGTTTATAAAAGTAGGAGCAACAATAACTTGAACCGCTGTGTCTGTTGGAATTTTTGCTATCAATTCATTTAATAAATCCTCCGTTTGCTCTGCATTTTTATGCATTTTCCAGTTTCCGGCAACAATCTTCTTTCTCATTTCAGTTGGGTTATATTTAGTTTTTGGCTATATTATTTAAAATTTTAATTGAATAATATAATGTATTATTTTAAACCTTTAAGGGTCTCATTGATTTTATCAAAATCGGTTTCTATGGCGCGGTATAAAACAATATTACCATTTTTATCCACAATGATGTATCTCGGAATCCAGTCTACGTCTACGGCTTTAGCAAATACACCTTTCATTTGGTCATTTGCCATGAAATGACCTCCTTGTAATTGGTGTTTTTCGATTCCGGCTTTCCATTTATCGGCGGTTTTATCCATCGAAATAAATAAGTAGGCAACGTCAGGATTATTAGCTTGTAATTCTTTTAGTTTGGGCATTGCTTTTACACAATCTCCACACCAAGAAGCCCAAACTTCTATTACCAAGGTTTTTCCTTTGTATTTTTTTAGTATATCCTGAAAAGCAACTTGGCTCCCGTCAGTGGCCAAAAGGGTTTCTGATAAAGCTTCTTTGGAGAATTTAGTTTTTTCTTTACTTGAGGTGCAAGAGAATGTTGCAAACGCAATCAGTAGTGCTATTATTCTTTTCATTTTCAATTTGTTTTTAACAAAGTTAAACAAACAATTTGAATGCGTTGTTAGCAAGAAGTAATTTTGAAAGCATTTTCCGAAAATCACAAAGCAATAACATTATAGTATTAAAATAATCGAAAGCATTTATAATTCCTTTTAAGTCCAAAGTCGTAAAGATATCCATTCGGGCTTCACGACTTTAAACAATATAACTTTTTAGAATTTTAAATCTTCAATATCATTGTGATGTACTTTTTGTAGGATGGTTCCTTTTTCAATCAAAATAATACTTGGGTTGGCTCTTTCAATCGTTTTTACAGTAATAGCATCACAAAAATAGAAGTCAAATGTCAATTTGAATTGGTTTTTTGCAACAGCTATTTCTTCTGCTGAAGATGCAGTCATACCAACTACTTTATAGCCTTTTGCTTTAGCTTCTTGATTCAGCTTTTCCATTTTTGCCATTCCACTGTGATCTGCTTTAACCAAATCATAAGCGGTTATTAAAATCAATTTTGGTTCTGCTAAAAATTCCTCTTTGTAATCGGAACCGTCTTTTTCCATTGTAAAATCATGAATAGGAGGAACGTACCCTTCAGTGATAACTTTGTCTTTTCGGTCAACAAATACAGCACCTTCAGGAATTGCCATTAACTCTTTTTCAGTGAATTCTTTATTGACACCGCCAACTTTGTAAATAAAGACCATTTCCACTACAGATTTCACAGCTCCGTCAGGAATTCGCATTCCTTTTTGAATATTGTTCCCTACTTTATAAGGTCGGAAATCGATTAATGGTAAATGGTTCAATACCCAAACTCCCATAAGCGAGGATAAAACGATATTGGCGTAAATAACTATGTTTTGTACATTATTGCTAAACAACGGTTTTACTAATTTTTGATTTAAAAATAATATCAGAATAAAGAAAAGTAAAACGATATCTTTAGTAAATGATTGCCAAGGTGATAGTTTTAAAGCGTCTCCAAAACAACCACAATCTTTTACCACGTTAAAATAAGCAGAATAAAAAGTCAGGAAAGTAAATAATACAATCAAGATTAATAAACTCCAAACAGTAAATTTTGTCTTATAACCAATAAGCAACATAATTCCCAAAACTACTTCAAGAATTACAAGGAACAATGCAATTCCTAATGCAAATGGAATGAAGAAAGGCATATTAAAAACAGGTTCACTGAAATATTCCGCTAATTTATAAGAGAACCCAATTGGGTCATTTAGCTTGATTAATCCGGAGATAATAAATAGAATTCCAACGAAAATTCTAGAAAATTGAGTAATTATATTTTTCATGTTTTGTTATTGCTTTTTATTATTTATTTCCAAAACCCATTAGAATCAACGCAAAAACCGAATAATTTATCATATCCTGATAGTTAGCATCGATTCCTTCAGAAACTAATGTTTTTCCTTTATTGTCTTCAATTTGTTTAACACGAAGTAGTTTTTGCAAAATCAAATCTGTCAGTGAACTCACACGCATTTCTCGCCAAGCTTCACCATAATCATGATTTTTGTCTTCCATTAAATTTTTGGTCAATTTGATTTTAGCATCGTATAATTCAGTCGCTTTTGCAACTTCTAAATCAGGTTGGTCTGCAACTCCTAATTCCAATTGAATCAACGCCATGATAGAATAGTTGATAATCCCAATGAATTCGCCCGCTTCATCTTCATCAATTTTGCGAACTTCGTTCTCTTGTAAGCTTCTAATTCTTTGGGCTTTAATGTAGATTTGGTCTGTCAATGAAGGTAATCTTAAAATGCGCCAAGCACATCCGTAATCTTTCATTTTGTTGATAAACAGCGCTCGACAAGTCGCAATTACAGTATCATATTCATTTGAAGTATTCTTCATTATTGGTGTATATTTGTATTCAAATTTTTTCAAAAATAAGATAATTTTTTTGAATGTAGAATTTTGAAGTCTTTAAAACTGTAAACGAATGACTATTAACGGCAAAGGATTACTTGTTGACTTAGCAACTCCCAAGGTAATGGGGATTTTGAATGTGACGCCCAACTCTTTTTTTGATGGTGGAAAGTATAAAAATGAAACTGAAATACTTGCTCAAGTCGAAAAAATGCTGTTTGATGGCGCAACTTTTATAGATATTGGTGCTTATTCCAGCAAGCCAAATGCAGAATTTGTTTCAGAACAAGAAGAAATTTCGAGAATTGTACCTGTTGTAAATTTGATTCTAAAACATTTTCCAGAAACAATAATCTCGATTGACACGTTTAGAAGTGAAGTGGCCAAAGCTTCGATTGAAAGCGGTGCAGCTATCATCAACGATATTGCAGCCGGAAATCTGGATAATAAAATGCTGGAGACAGTAGCAAAATACAATGTTCCGTATATTATGATGCACATGCGAGGAAACCCGCAAACGATGCAAACACTCACTGATTACAATGATATTGTAAAAGAAATGTTGTTCTATTTTTCTGAAAAAGTAGCGATGGCCAGAAGTTTTGGAATTAATGATTTAATCATCGATCCGGGCTTTGGCTTTGCTAAAACAATAGCTCAAAATTACGAAGTTTTTCAAAAAATGGAATTGTTTAACATGCTTGAGTTGCCACTTCTTGTTGGGATTTCAAGAAAATCCATGATTTATAAAACGCTTGACACTACAATAGAAAATGCGCTAAACGGAACCACGGTTTTGAATACTTTGGCATTGACTAAAGGAGCAAAAATCCTGCGTGTTCACGATGTAAAAGAAGCTGTGGAATGCGTTACATTATTCAATAAAATCAATTTATAAAGATGAAATATTTTACTCTGATTGTTCTTTTTACGCTATTTTCTTGTGGAAACAAAGAAGCTGTTTTATTGCCAAAAGCCAATACAACAATTGTCAAAAATGTTGTGGATCTTTCGCCAATCTATATTTTTTTCAGAACAAAAGATAAAGATACGCTGGCAGAAGTAAACCGAAAAAACAGTATTATTTCGACCAATTGGATTCTAAATGTTGACAAACGTTTGCCGTTGCGACTTACAATTCCGGAAATCATGAAATTGCAACAAAAAAAGCGTGAAGAAAAAGCACACAAGAATGAAAAGGCCGAAAATTATTATTCTTACGCCGATACGATTGGGAAAAACTTAGCCTTTATTCCTTTTACTAATGTGTATTACAAACTTGAAAAACCAAAGTCCGGAGTTGTGGTCTTTTTTACTAAAAACAATGAAATTCTAGTAAATGATATTATGGTAAAACAAGAAGAATTGCAAGCCTATTTGAATAAAGCACCAAATAACAAATCCATCCAATACATTTTTTGCTTTGATAAAAACTTGAATTTTGGAAGTTACATTCAAGATAAAATTTTCATAAATAGTTTAAAGTTGCCTTCATCGGAATTTAATATAAAACACGAAGAGTTTATTTTTTAATCAAATCAACTGAGAACTGATACTGATTATTGAATACTCAATTTTACTGGTGATGATACGGTTCGTTTCTCAAAATTGTGAAGCCGCGATACAATTGCTCTATAAAGAATAATCGCACCATTTGATGCGAAAAAGTCATTAAAGACAGTGATATTTTTCCTTGTGCTTTGGCATAAACGGTATCTGAAAATCCATAAGGACCACCAATTACGAAAACCAAAGTCTTTACTCCGGAGTTCATTTTCTTCTGTAATTCTTCTGAAAATCCTACACTGGAAAAGTTTTTTCCGTTTTCGTCCAACAAAATAAGTTGGTCCGTTGGTGTAATTTTCGCCAAAATCAGTTCGCCTTCTTTCTCTTTTTGTTGACTTTCGGATAAGTTTTTTACGTTCTTGATATCAGGAATAATATCTAAATCGAACTTAATGTAAAAAGATATTCGTTTAGTGTAATCGTCTATTAATGATTGTAAGGCTTTGTTATCAGTTTTACCGATAGCAATTAATTTGATGTTCATTTTTGTTGAATTTCAGAGGCGCGAAGATAGAAAAATTAACAGTTTCAAAGCATATTCTCTTTGATGAAAATTGATAATCTGACTTTAAGTTTGTATAATGCAAACTAAGATGATATTTATTTCACTTCAATGCTATCAATTTGTAATCGAAATGGTTCTTCTTGTTTATTACCTATCAGGAAAGCAATTTCCTCTAAATTAGAACCGTCATAGCTAGGTAGGTCTAGTTTTTGTCCTCTGAAAGCAGGATATAATTCGCTAATTGGAATTTCTATAGTTTGCCAATCGGTAGTAGTTTGAAAAGGAAATACATACGAATGGGAATCAGTTTGATGGGGCTTGACTCTAAATTGGTATTGTTTACCATCACCTTTAAGACGGATACAAATGTGTTTAGCATCTGTCAAATGAATTGGTTCACAAACATATTTTACGGAACAAAATCCGCCATTATTTTCTAATGAAACGCTGCCTTCAAAAGTTCCAGATCCATCGGGATTCAGATAGAATTTACTTTGAGATTTCCCGCCCATCACAGCGTCGTTTACAATTTTCCAATTGTTTAAGTCACTTTTTAAATCAAAATCAAAAATTAAAATTGGTTTCATAATAAAGGGGAAAATAAATTATTTAGTGCTAATTAAAGATTTGTGTAATGCAATATTTAAGATTTAAAAACAAAAAGTCGCGTCAACTTTTTAGCATTTACACCTAATTATTTCGGCAACGGAGCACCAACCGCAATATCACAGCGATGATTCGTTTGTCCGTGTGGCGGATTCATGCCTTCTGCGGTAGGCGTTGTTTCCGGTTGAGTTATGGTTTCTTTGTTAGCAGGAACCGCTGCGTTTTGTTGTGGAGTTGCTGGAGCAGTAGTCGTCGCCACAGAATTTAATGGTGCGCCGACAGCAATATCACAACGATGACCCGCTTGTCCATGAGCAGGATTCATTCCAGCTGCAACGGTTGTTGGCTGCGTATTTGTATTTTGTTGTTGTTCCGTGGAAGTTTTAGACTGACTTTGCATTTGTCTGCCAACCTCAGTAAAAGGAACTACATTTGTTGGAGTGGTATTTGATGTTTCTACTTCTTTTTTACAAGAAGTGAAAAGTAATGCTGTTACAAAAAAAAGGCTTAAAAAAGATTTCATATATAATGTTTTGATGACTATTCTCAAATATAAGATTTTAAATAATAAACGCCTAAATAAAAATTATTGATTTCGTAGAAACTTGTTTGGAATTAATCTGCTAAATCGTTATTTTTAGGTTGAAATCAATGAATTTGAGATAAAATTGATGGTGGCTTTTTCATAACTAAAAATCATAAAGTACTATTTGTTTTATAGCCATAATTATTAACTGAATGAAGCCACAAATTCTGATTTTGAGCTGTAGTTTTGTAAATAAAATAGATTCGTTTGCTACTTTTTCTTAAGAAGCCAGCTCGTAAATTTTCAATTCCACAAAATATGCATTACTTTAGCATTCTATAAATTTCCTATAAAAATGATTAGCGATATACAGTTCAAAAACGAGTTAGAGATATTGATACAAAATGCCATTCGGGAAGATGTTGGGCCAGGGGATTATAGTTCATTGGCTTGCATTCCGGCATCAGCAACAGGAAAAGCAAAACTACTTGTAAAAGAAGACGGCATTATTGCTGGTGTATCTTTTGCAAAAATGGTTTTTAAGCATGTAGACGCTAACCTTCAGATTGAAACTTTTATCGAGGACGGAACTACAGTAAAAAAAGGAGATATTGTTTTTCATGTTTCTGGAAGTTCGCAATCTATTTTGAAATCAGAACGTATAGTTTTGAATTCAATGCAAAGAATGTCGGCAATTGCTACTAAGACCAAAGAATATGTTCGTTTATTAGAGGGAACAAATACAAAAATTCTCGATACTCGTAAAACAACACCAGGTTTTAGAGCATGTGAGAAATGGGCAGTTAAAATTGGCGGAGGCGAAAACCATCGTTTTGCGTTGTATGACATGATAATGCTTAAGGACAATCACAATGATTTTGCGGGCGGAATTACTTTGGCGATAGCCAAAACCAAAGCATATCTCAAAGAAAACAATCTGGATTTAAAAATAATTGTGGAAGCCAGAAATCTGGATGAAATCAAAGAAATTTTGGAGAGCGACGGAGTTTACAGGATTTTAATAGATAATTTTAATTTTGAGGATACTAAAAAAGCAGTAGCTTTAATAGGTACAAAATGCTTGACAGAATCCTCCGGAAATATTAACGAAAACACGATTCGGAACTATGCGGAATGTGGCGTAGATTATATTTCGTCTGGCGCATTAACGCATTCTGTTTATAACATGGACTTGAGTTTGAAAGCATTATGAGCAAAGAAATTGAATTGAAACTACGAAGAATTCCAATTGTACGGAATCTTATGTTTGGTTTAAAAAAGATAAAACTACCTTGGTTAGAAGGTTTGTCTTTGTATGATTTGATCGAAATATATGGCCTTGGAATCATCGAAAGTGCATTAACTTATCACGCTAGTGCCATTGCGTTTAGTTTTTTTATGGCATTATTTCCTTTTGCATTATTCATTTTAAATTTAATTCCATTCATACCTATTGCAGGTTTTCAAGAAGATTTTTTGATGTTTGTTAAGGACGGAGTGCCGCCAAATACTTATGATGCAATTTACAAAATCATCAGCGATATTCTGAATAATAGTGATTCCGGACTGTTATCCTCGGGATTTATATTGTCGATTTTCTTGATGGCAAATGGATTAAATGGAATTTTAGGAGGCTTTGAAACCTCTCGTCATGTGCTTATCAAAAGAGGTTTTGTTCGTCAGTATGTAGTTGCATTGGGAATGTCATTATTACTGTCCTTATTGTTATTAGTCACAGTGGCAATAATCGTAGTTTTTGAAGTATTGATTCAGAAAACAGTCTTTAGTGATCAAATTCAATTAATCGTAATTGGCCGTTATGCTTTTGTTATTTTAATGATTTTAATGACCACGTCTATACTTTTCAAATTTGGTACAAAACACGATAAAAACCGAGCATTTATCTCGATAGGTTCTGTCTTTACAACCATTTTAATTATTTTGGATTCGTATTTTTTTGGGATTTGGGTCACAAAATTTTCACAATACAATGAATTATATGGTTCAATAGGAACATTATTGATTTTGATGTTTTATATTTGGATCAACTGTATGATTTTGCTGTTGGGATTTGAATTGAATGCCACAGTAAACAAACTAAAAGTAAAAAAAGAGTAAAGTATTAAATTAAAAATAGGTTCAAAATTAGGAGCTATTTCCTGCTATTCGTTATAATCTTTTCTTTTTTAAAGAAAAAAAGAAAAGGATTTCCACTGCTATCAGGGCTAAAAAAAGAAAAAATGAAAAAAACGATTACAATTCTGGCATTATTTGCTTCAATGGCTTTTTATGGTCAAAATCAAACTGTTTTCGGCAAATGGAAAACCATTGACGACGAGACGGGCAAAGCCAAATCAATTGTTGAAATCTATGAACGTTCTGGAAAAGTTTATGGAAAAATAATTGACATAATAGATGTTGAAAAGAAAAAAAGTTTATGTACTAATTGTACTGGTGATGAAAAAAATAAGCCAGTGATAGGACTTGTTATTATCAAAGGACTTGTAAAAGAGGGTAAAGAATACAATTCAGGAAAAATTCTTGATCCAACTACAGGGAAGCAATACAAATGCTTTTTAGCTTTGGACGGAAATGATAAATTAAAAGTTCGCGGATATATTGGTGTAGCCATATTTGGAAGAACACAAACCTGGAATAGAGTAAAATAATTATAAATTAAGAGTTATGAGTTCAAAGTAAAAAAGCTAAGCATAACTCACAACTCATAACTCTTAATTACTGTTAAATGCATTTCGTCGAAGTAATTTTACCACTTTCCCTAGCCAAAACCTTTACCTATAGTGTTTCCGAGATGGAATTTCATTACATCAAAAAAGGAATGCGGGTGGCGGTTCCTTTTGGAAAAAGTAAAATTTACACGGCTTTAGTTATTGAAATTCATCAAAACAAACCCGAATTATACGAAGCCAAGGAAATCCATCAAATTCTAGATGAAAGACCCATTGTAACTGAAATCCAAATTAGACATTGGCAATGGATTGCTTCTTATTATATGTGTGCCATCGGGGATGTGTATCGTGGCGCCATGCCAAGTGCACTTTTGCTGGAAAGCGAAACCCTTATTTCTCAAAAAACCGATTCGTTTATCGATACCAGCCTGCTTTCAGATGATGAGTTTTTGGTTTATGAAGCTTTGCAACAGCAAAACTCACTAAAAGTGCAAGATATTATTGCTATTTTAAACAAGAAAAATATTTTTCCTGTTATTCAAAAACTGGTTGATAAGAATATTTTAGTGCTTCAGGAGGAAATCCAAGAAAGTTATAAACCTAAATTAGTTCGATACGTACGTTTACATCCTAAATATGAATCCAATCAAGGCTTAAGCCAGTTATTGGAAACATTAAAAAATGCCAATAAACAAAAGGAAATCGTGATGCGTTATTTCCAATTGTGCGCAACTGAAAAGACACAAGGTGAAGCTAAACCTATTACCGTAAAAAAATTAATTGAGGAAGCTAATTCTTCTGCTGCGATTGTAAAAGCGTTAATCGAAAAAGAAATATTTGAGGATTATTTTCTACAAGAAGACCGAGTAAATTTCAACGGGAAAATAAGAGAAGATGAATTACGATTAAGTGCAACACAACAAACGGCTTTTGAGGAAATAAAAGAAAGTTTCACTTATAAAGAAGTGTGTTTGTTGCATGGCGTAACTTCCAGCGGAAAGACCGAAATTTATATCAAACTCATCGAAGAGTATTTGGCAACGGGAAAACAAATCCTTTATTTATTGCCCGAAATCGCTTTAACCACTCAATTAGTGGGGCGTTTAAGAGCGTATTTTGGAAATAAAGTGGCTGTTTTTCATTCGAAATACAACAATAATGAACGCATTGAAGTTTGGAATCAAGTCTTGCAAAAATCTGAGAAAGCGCAAGTGGTAATAGGAGCAAGGTCCGCCTTGTTTTTGCCATTTCATGATTTGGGATTCATAATTGTAGATGAAGAGCATGAACAAACCTTCAAACAAGTAGATCCGGCTCCAAGATATCATGCGCGCGATGCGGCTATAGTGTTGGCACATTCGCACAAGGCAAAAGTACTTTTGGGTTCAGCGACGCCAAGTATAGAAACGTATTTTAATGCCAAATCAGATAAATTTGGTTTAGTCGAAATTTCCAAGCGATTTGGAAACGTGATGATGCCCAATATCGAATTGGTGGATTTGAAGGACAAATACTTTCGTAAAAAAATGACAGGACATTTCAGCGATGTTTTAGTAGAAGAAATTACAAACGCATTGTCATTGGGAGAACAAGTAATTTTATTTCAAAACAGAAGAGGTTATTCTCCTATCATTGAATGCATCACTTGCGGTCATGTGCCACACTGTCAACAATGCGATGTGAGTTTGACGTACCATAAAAATAAAAATCAATTGCGCTGCCATTATTGCGGATATAGCATGGCTAAGCCTACGCATTGTCACGAGTGTTCCAGTGTTGATTTGACTACAAAAGGCTTTGGAACCGAACAGATCGAACAAGAATTGATTTCTATTTTTCCAAATTCAAAAATTGGTAGGATGGATCAGGATACAACTCGAGGAAAATTTGGTTTCGAGAAAATCATTGATAGTTTCAAAAACAGGGAAATAGATATCTTAGTTGGAACTCAAATGCTGGCTAAAGGATTGGATTTTGACAACGTAAGTTTGGTGGGAATTATGAACGCGGATAATATGTTGTTTCATCCTGATTTTAGAGCTTTCGAAAGAAGCTTCCAGATGATGACGCAAGTTGCAGGTAGAGCCGGACGTTCAGAAAAACAAGGAAAGGTAATCATACAAACCTATAATCCCAATCACAATACGATACAACAAGTCACCAATAACGATTATTTAGGAATGTATAACGAACAGTTGTATGACCGACAAATTTATAAATACCCACCGTATTTCAGAATTATAAAACTGACTTTGAAACAGCGTGATTTTGATAAGTTGAAGGAAGGTTCTATGTGGTTGTATCAAGTGATGAGCCAAAACCTGAATATGCCGGTATTGGGTCCGGAGGAACCAGCTATCAGTAGAATTAGAAATGAATACATTCGAACAATAATTATCAAAATTCCTCAAAATGTGTCTATTGGAAACACAAAAAAAACGATTCAGAAAATGTTAAATAGTTTTGAGGCTGTTGCTCAGTACAGAGCGATTAAAGTTATGTTGAATGTAGATTTTTATTAATGAATAAGATATTAAGAAAATGAAAGTGCTCGAACTAAATCTTCTTTTTTATGTCGACTTAAAGGAATTTTTGTCATTCCAATTTCAGCATATTTGCTGTTGAAACGTTCTACCTTATCAATATTGATAATATATGATTTGTGCACTCTTACAAATTTTTCTTTTGATAAATCGTTCTCAAAAGATTTCATTGTAGAAAGTACTAAATTGCTGTCTTCTTCGGTGACAACTCTAACATAATCACCAAACGCCTCAATCCATTTTATTTTAGAAGTAAAGATTTTTAGTTTTTTTAAATTACTTTTAATGAAAATATGCTCTCCTTCTTCTTCTTTATTGTCCTTTTTAAGTAAATGAAAATCTATAGCTCTTTTGACCGAAGCATTGAATCGATCGATTGCAATAGGTTTCTGAAGGTAATCAGTGGCGTCATAATCAAAAGCTTTCATTGCATATTCAGCCTTTGAAGTGATAAAAATAATTTGTGGTTTTACTTTTAAGCCATCTAAAAAATCAAAACCGTTAATTACTGGCATCTCGATATCAAGAAAAATTAAATCCACATTATGAATAGACATACAACTTCTTGCTTCGATTGCATTAGAAAAATCACCTATTAAATGTAAATTCTGATGATTATTAACTAACTTAGCGATAATCATTCTCTGGATAGAACTATCATCCACCACAACACAGTTTAGTTTCATAATTTTGTATTTTAGATTTAGCTACGTAAACCTACTACTTTTTTATTAAAAAAAAATTAATAGAGCCGATTTTTTTACTATTCATCGAATAAAACTAAAGAAGACTTGTTTATTAAGAATTATTGGTTACTTTTGCACCCAAAATAACAAATAAATATATATTTATGAATCATTATGAAACTGTTTTCATTTTAAATCCCGTTTTATCTGAAGTTCAGGTAAAGGAAACAGTAAGCAAATTTGAAGATTTTCTTACTAGTAGAGGAGCAGAAATGGTGTCGAAAGAAGACTGGGGCCTTAAAAAAATGGCGTACGAAATTCAAAACAAAAAAAGTGGTTTTTACCATTTATTCGAATTCAAAGTAGCTGGAGAAGTTCTTATTGCTTTTGAAACTGAATTTAGACGTGATGAAAGAGTAATGCGTTTCTTGACTGTAAGTCTTGATAAACATGCTATTTCTTGGGCTGAAAGAAGAAGAACTAAATTAAAATCTACAAAAGCTTAATTATCATGGCAACATTACAACAATCGGCTTCAGGAAAAAAAGACGGAGATATCAGATATCTTACGCCTTTGAACATAGAAACTAACAAAACTAAAAAGTATTGTCGTTTCAAAAAATCAGGTATCAAATATATTGATTATAAAGATGCTGATTTCTTATTGAAATTCGTTAATGAGCAGGGAAAAATTCTTCCTCGTCGTTTGACTGGAACTTCATTGAAATACCAAAGAAAAGTGTCAGTTGCAGTGAAAAGAGCGCGTCACATTGCTTTGATGCCTTACGTGGCTGATTTACTAAAATAATAAAATAACTCAGTTGTTGGTTTTCTGAAACATGAAACCTAACTTCTATAACAAAGGACAACAACATGGAACTTATATTAAGACAAGACGTTCAAAATTTAGGATTTAAAGATGATATTGTAACGGTGAAAAATGGTTACGGTCGTAACTTTTTGATACCACAAGGTCACGCACATTTAGCAACTTCTTCTGCAAAGAAAGTATTAGCTGAAAACCTAAAACAAAGAGCGCACAAAGAAGCTAAAGTGGTAGCAGATGCGAAAGCATTAGCTGAAGCTTTAAAAGCTATAGAAATTAAAATCTTTGCAAAAGCAGGTGGTGAAAAATTATTTGGTTCAATCACGAATATTGATATCGCTGAAGCTTTAGCCAAAGGTGGACAACAAATCGAAAGAAAATTCATTACAAGCGGAATCGTTAAGCGTACTGGTAAATATACTGCCAGCGTTCGTTTACACAGAGATGTTATTGTTGAATTAGATTACGAAGTTGTTGCTGAGAAAGCATAAATTTTTTAAATTTATATAATTAAATCTCGATGGAAGTCGGGATTTTTTTTGTTTAGTCTGAACCTGTTTCAGATTCTTTAATTCATAAATAAAGAGCATCTTAAATAATTAAGATGATGAAATAAATTTAGCATAAATGAAATACTCAAGATTAACAAAAGAGCAATTTGAAGAATTGAATCAGGAATTCAGTACTTTTTTAGCAACTCAAGCAATTGATAGAGCAGAATGGGATACAATCAAAGCTTCAAAACCAGAAGTTGCCGAACAAGAGCTCGAAGTTTTTTCTGATTTAATTTGGGAAGGTGTTCTGTCGAAAGCAACCTATTTAGAACATTTTTCTAAAAATCATATTTTCCTTTTTCATTGTTTTGATACCCATGTTCAATCGATTGTTTTGAAATCATTGATTCCTGAAGTTGATTTTTTGACTAAAGAAGGATTGCAATGGCTTAGCGATAATATGTTTACGGATACTATTGAAATGAAAATTGGAAAAAAAGAGTTTACAGAAGACCGTAACACCTCCATTTTTGAATTAATACAACAAGGTTCGTTTTTGAGTGATGGTCTTTTATACCAACAAATAAATACGATTATAGCATCGTAATTGTATTGCTATTTATTTTTAATTGGTTATTTTAGTACACTTTTTTAAAACTAAAACAGCCAATTTTTATTTTCTATGGATATTCAAAATACGATTCAAAAATTAAGGGAGGAATTAAATCAACACAATTATAATTACTATGTGTTAGATAAACCTATAATTTCTGATTATGAATTTGATTTTAAATTAAAGCAACTTCAAGAGCTTGAAAGTCAATATCCGGAGTATTTTGACGAAAGTTCACCGACCCAGCGTGTAGGAGGAACGATAACGAAAAACTTCCAGACTGTACCGCATGAACACCGAATGTATTCTCTTGATAATTCGTATTCCAAGGAAGAATTAATCGAATGGGAGAAACGCATTCAAAAAGTTCTTGGAGAAGTTCCATTAGAATATACTTGTGAATTAAAATACGATGGTGCTTCTATCAGTATAACTTACGAAAACGGAATTCTAAAACGTGCCGTAACTCGAGGTGATGGTTTTCAAGGCGACGATGTGACTAATAATATCAAAACCATAAAATCAATTCCGTTAAAATTAAAAGGGAATTTCCCTTCTAAATTTGATATTCGTGGCGAAATAATTCTGCCTTTTGCAGGTTTCGAAAAAATGAACCAGGAATTAATTGAAATAGGTGAAACACCTTACTCAAATCCGAGAAATACTGCTTCTGGAAGTTTAAAATTACAGGACAGCGCGGAAGTTGCAAAACGACCATTGGATTGTTTGTTGTATTTTTTAATTGGAAATAATCTGCCTTTTAAATCGCAATTTGAAGGTTTAGAAACTGCCAGACAATGGGGATTTAAAGCGCCTAAAGAAGCTAAACTGGCGCGTAATTTGGATGAAGTTTTTCAATACATTGATTATTGGGACAGTCACAGGCATAATCTTCCTTATGAAACCGATGGTGTAGTGGTAAAAGTAAATTCTTTTCACTATCAGGATGAATTGGGTTTTACTGCAAAATCACCTCGTTGGGCAATTGCCTATAAATTTAAATCAGAACAGGTTTCGACAAAATTGAATTCTATTTCATATCAGGTAGGACGAACAGGTTCTATAACTCCAGTAGCTAATTTAGAGCCAGTGCAATTGGCAGGAACTGTTGTAAAACGTGCTTCTTTACACAATGCAGATCAAATAGAAAAGTTAGATATTCGTGTAGGTGACACTGTTTTTGTAGAAAAAGGAGGGGAGATTATTCCTAAAATTATTGCTGTTGATTTGATTAAGCGTCTTGATAATTCAGAGCCTACAAAATACATCACACATTGTCCGGAATGCAATACTGAATTGGTGAGAAGCGAAGGAGAAGCCAACCATTATTGTCCTAATTTTTATGGCTGTCCGCCGCAAATTATTGGGAGAATCCAACATTTTATTTCAAGGAAAGCAATGGATATTGAAGGTCTTGGAGGTGAAACGGTAGCCTTGTTATTCAATAACGGGTTGGTTCATAATTATGCCGATTTGTATGAATTAACAGTTGAGCAAATTCGCCCTTTGGAGCGAATGGCTCAAAAATCTGCAGAAAATTTGGTGAATGGTGTAGCGAATTCAAAGAATATTTCTTTTGAACGGGTTTTATTTGCACTTGGAATACGCTTCGTTGGAGAAACAGTAGCGAAAAAATTGGCTAAACATTATAAAAGTATCGATGCATTGCGTCAGGCTACTTTGATGGATTTGATTTTAGTGGATGAAATTGGTGAACGAATTGCGCAAAGTGTACTAGATTTTTTTGATAATCAGGAAAATAGTATTATCATTGAAAGACTTAAAAAATATGGATTACAATTTGAAATTATTGAAAAGATAAATCCAAATGCTACAGATAAACTTTCCGGTAAAACGTTTGTAGTTTCGGGTGTCTTTGAGAAATTTTCTAGGGACGATTTGAAAAAAGCAATTGAAGATAATGGAGGAAAAGTGGGAAGTTCCATTTCGGCAAAAACGGATTATGTTATAGCTGGGGATAATATGGGACCCGCTAAATTAGACAAAGCCAATAAACTAAATGTTTCGATAATTTCCGAAGATGATTTTATCAATTTAATTAATAAAACTAATGCAGCTACTGACTAAAAATTATAATTTTTCACAGGGAAACGCAATCGTTGGTTTAATTTTTTCTTTTACAATTATTGAAGTTCTTGCAGAATTATTTTCTTTCAAAATAATTTTATTTGCATTTCGACCATTGATAGCATTATTGTTAATGTATCTGTATTGGATTACCTCTAAGGAAAGAAATGTGTTTTTCTTTATATCTATCTTCTTTTTGTTGCTTACCAGTATATTTATTATTTCGGAATCATTACCTTTTTTAATAGTTGGATTAGCCGGAATTGTAATCCATCGTATTTTACTTATATTATATATTATAAAGTTGAATAAGGTCAAAGATTTTTTGCCCATACTAATAGCAGTAATTCCTTTTATTTTTATTTTTTCTTATTTGCTTTCTATTTCGGATGAAATTCCAAAGGAGAGTTATTATCCTTTAGTAATCCAAAATATTTTGGTATCCATTCTTGGAGGAGTTGTTTTGTCTAATTATTTTATGAATGAAACTAAAAATACACCTTGGCTGTCAATCTTTGGAGTATTATCTATAGCGCTGTATTTTATTGTATTTATTGAGAAATGTTTTCTGCCTAATTTGCCTCCAACGTACTTTAGACCATTGGGAATGATTTTGTATGTAACGAGTTATTATGCTTTTTATAAATTTGTCATTGATACCGAAAGATTGAAAGCAGATGTAAATGAAGATAACGAATAAACTATTGAAGTTTATTGCTAATAATAAAATCGGTTACAGCTACACTATAATCGATTTTCCTTCAAAAGCTTTTGATTTATTATTATCTACATAAAAATCTATTCTTCCTAAGTTAATACCGTAACAACCTACCTGATTTACTAAAACTTCTTTGCCCACAAGATTCTTTGCAACTGTAGGTTTGTCCAGAAAAGTATGAGTATGACCACCAATGATTAAGTCAATATCCTGAGTCAGTTCGGCTAATTTTAAATCACAAATCTTATTTGGCTCGTCTCTGTATTTGTATCCTAAATGCGACAAACAAATCACGATATCACATTGCTTTTCTTTTTTTAAAATCCGAACTATATCTTGAGCAGTCTCGACAGGATTATTATACACGGTTTCCTTGTACATCCCTTTGTCAACCAATCCTGCAAGCTCGATTCCAAGCCCAAAAACACCCACTTTTATTCCGTTTTTATTGAATATTTTATATGGCTTTACATAACCATCCATCACAGTATTTTTAAAATCGTAATTGGCGGACAGGAATTGAAATTTAGCGTGGGGCATCTGCGCAAGTAAACCTTCCACACCATTATCAAAATCATGATTTCCTATGGTAGATGCATCATATTGCATCATACTCATCAACTTGAACTCTAATTCTCCACCGTAATAATTAAAATAAGGCGTTCCCTGAAAAATATCACCTGCATCGAGCAACAATACATTTGGATTTTCTTTTCTGATCGTTTCAATCAAAGCGGCTCTTCGTGCCACGCCACCCATATTTGCATTTCTAGGATGATCCGCAGGAAATGGATCAATATAACTGTGAACATCATTAGTGTGTAAAACTGTCAATTGTCTGGTTTTAGAGGTCTCAAAACTGCTCAATGACACACCTAAACTCAATAAAGCCGAACCGGCAGCTGTTTTCTCAATAAATTCTCTTCTTTTCATTTTATATTTTTTTGGAGCTATTTCCCGCTCTACGCTGTATCCACGCGAAAAAGCGTGGGATGCCGCTTCAATCGGGGCTAAGGCTTTATATTTTCAAAATTACTTTCGGTTATTTAAAACTGAATAATGCGACTGAACTCTGAATACTTATTTTTATTCAACCGTAATTCTAACATCTTTTATCACAGGAATGGTGTCAACTTCTTTAAAATAATCAATAAGAATATTTCGTAATTTGTATTCTAAATCAAATTTCTGAACACCTTTTTTGAAGAAATTCATGTTGTCTCCACCACCAGATAAATAATCATTGGTTCCCACATAATAAATGGTCTCTTTTTGAACAGGTTTCCCTTGAACTAAAATATTTTTGGCAAAATTATTTTTATCAATTGTAAAAGTTACTCCGGCTAATGGGTGTGGTTTCTTTTCAGCAATAAAAAAGTCGATCATTTCAAGAATTTGTTCTCCTTTTAATGCAATCACAACCAAACTGTTTTCAAAAGGCATAATTTCAAAAGCTGTTCTGGCTGTTACATTTCCTTTTGGAAGTATGGAACGAATCCCTCCGCTGTTAAGCAAACAAACATCAATATTCTTTTTTTCTCTGGCTTGAAATACGATATTTCCTCTCATTAAAGTAACATCAGCCATCAAATTACCAATTGTACTTTGCCATTTACCAGCGCTTTTATCCAATGTTTCCGGACAATAAGCCAGCACGCTGTCTAAATCTTTGTTAATATGTTCCCGATACGGTTTTATGAAATTTTCAATTGCAGGAACGTGATTTTCCTTTTCAGTAATAGGAATTCGTTTTCCTTCTATTTTTGTGACGTAATTTTGCTTGCTGCAAGAGGCAACAAAAAAAAATGTTAAGAATATAACAAAAAGTTTAGAAACGTCGTTATACTTTTTTAGATTTACCATTTTAAATGCAACTTAATTAATTAATTTTGTAACCAAGTAAAAGTAATATGTTTTTGAATTATATAAAGAATTTTTTAATAAAAAAAACATTAAAAAATAGCTTGCAAGATTCAAAAATGAATCACTCATCAGTTATTGTACAAACCGTTGGTTTGCTGGTAGATGTAACTGATTTTGCAGCAACCGAATTATTGATTGCAGAGTTAATAGCAAACGGAATTTTAGAGAAAAATATAAAAACAATCGTTTATTGTGATGCTGTTAAGAAAAAAGAAGGATTGAAATATCCCACATTTAGTGGAGCGCAACTAAAATGGAATGGAGAAATTAGAGGTCACGAGATTAATGAGTTCAGCAATGAAAAGTTTGATTTGTTAATCAATTTTTATGACATCGAGAAAGCAATTTTAATGCAAATTACGCATGATTCTAAAGCACAATTTAAAGTTGGCTTTTCATCAATAGACAAAAGATTAAATCATTTTATAATCAAAACGGAAATCAATAATGACGCCGTTTTTGTAAAAGAGTTATTTAAATATTTAAAATTATTAAACAAAATATAAATATAATATGCAATCATTAATAGGAACCGGAGTTGCTCTTGTAACTCCGTTTAAACAAGATTTTTCAATTGATACCGAAGCATTAAAAAGAATTGTAAATTTTTCTATCGATGGAGGAATTGAATATCTTGTCATTTTGGGAACTACGGCAGAAAATGCAACTTTGTCTCAAGACGAAAAAGAATTAGTTATACGTACCGTAATCGAAGCTAATAATGGTGCTTTGCCATTAGTTTTGGGAGTGGGAGGAAATAATACAGCAAAAGTTGTTGATGAGTTAAAAACCAGAGATTTGTCAGCGTTTACGGCTATACTTTCTGTTTCTCCATATTATAATAAACCAACGCAGGAAGGGATTTACCAACATTTTAAAGCCGTTGCTGAAGCTTCTCCAATCCCGGTAATTTTATATAATGTTCCAGGAAGAACGGCAAGCAATATGTTGCCTTCAACTGTTTTGCGTTTGGCTAATGATTTCGAAAATGTTGTAGCTATAAAAGAAGCGGCAGGAGATATTGTTCAGGCGATGCAATTATTAAAAGACAAACCGAAAAATTTTCTGGTAATCTCCGGTGATGATATGATTGCTTTACCGATGGTTTTAGCAGGCGGATCAGGCGTAATATCTGTAATTGGTCAAGGTTTTCCGAAAGAATTTTCTGAAATGATTCGGTTGGGTTTGAATCGCAAAGTAGATGAAGCATTCAAAACGCAATACCTTTTAGCGGAGTGTATCGATATGATTTTTGAGCAAGGAAATCCAGCTGGAATCAAACAAGTGTTTCTGTCACTGGGAATTTCTGAAAATACAGTGCGTTTGCCATTGGTGAATGTCGATGATACGTTAGCAAACAGAATTGATAAATTTGTAAAAAAAGTGAATAGAAAAGGGTAAAAAATCGTTCTTTTTATAAACAAAAAATTTATTTTGAAGTCGCTGAATTAATAACTAAATTTGCCACCGAAACTTCGGTATGGTTTTGTGGGTTGTTTCAACTTGCAAATCATGAAAAAAGTAAAAAAATGAAAAAAATAATATCTCTATTGCTTCTTGTTGCTGTTTTCAGTTCTTGTAACGAGTACCAAAAAGCATTAAAAACCGAAGATGTTGCTGTCAAGTTTGAAATGGCGACTCAGTTATATGATGCAGGAAAATATTCGAAAGCGATTCGTATTTTTGAACAAATTGCTCCGGCTTACAGAGGAAAACCTCAAGCTGAAAAACTGTTTTATATGTTCTCGCAATCGTATTACAAAACAAAACAATACTATTTAGCCGGATACCAATTTGAAAGTTTTGTTTCGGGTTACCCTAAAAGTGAAAAATTAGAAGAAGCTGCTTATTTAGGTGCAAAAAGTTATTCAATGTTGTCACCAGTTTACAGTTTAGATCAAACGGAAACCAATAAAGCGCTAGATAAACTGCAGTCTTTTATAGACAATTATCCAAACTCACAATACATTACTGAAGCAAATACTGCTGTGAAAGTATTAAGTGAGAAAATTGAGAAAAAAGTATTTGAAAATGCTAAAGGATACAATACAATTTCAGATTTTAAATCTGCTATCGTGGCTTTAGATAATTTTGTTGCTGATTATCCTGGAACGCCTTACAAAGAAGATGCATTGTATTACAAGTTAGATTCTGCATATCAATTGGCCATTAATAGTGTTCCTGCAAAAATGGAAGAGCGATTGAATGTTGCCAAAGTTGCGCAATCAAATTTGATAAAATTTAATGCAGAAACGAAATACAAAAAAGTAGCTAACGAAATGTTAGTTCGAATAGAAAAAGATTTACAAAAATTTACTAAATAAATAAAGTCATGGATTTAAAAAAGACGAATGCTCCAGTAAATACAATAACATACAACAAAAATGTTATTGAAGAACCTACTGGTAATGTGTATGAAGCGATAACCATTATGGCTAAAAGAGCAAACCAAATCAACTCTGAAATTAAAAAAGAATTGACAGAGAAATTGGAAGAATTTGCTACATATAATGACAGTCTTGAAGAAGTTTTTGAAAACAAAGAACAAATTGAGGTTTCAAAATTTTACGAAAAATTACCTAAGCCACACGCTTTAGCAGTTCAAGAATGGTTAGATGGTAAAATCTACCACAGAGATTCAAATAAATAATAGTACGATGTCAGTTTTAAGCGGTAAGAAAATTCTACTTGGAGTTTCTGGTGGAATTGCAGCCTATAAAACAGCATCATTAGTACGACTTTTCATAAAAGCAGGTGCACATGTCCAAGTGATAATGACACCTGCTTCTAAGGATTTTGTAACTCCTCTTACTTTATCCACGTTATCAAAAAATCCTGTTCACTCCAGTTTTTACAATCAAGACGACGACAATGAAAAATGGAACAATCATGTTGAATTAGCACTTTGGGCTGATTTGATGGTAATTGCGCCTGCAACAGCAAATACATTGTCTAAAATGACAAATGGGACTTGTGATAATCTTTTGATTGCAGCTTATTTATCTGCAAAATGTCCGGTGTATTTTGCTCCTGCAATGGATTTAGACATGTACAAACATCCCTCAACGGTAGCTAATTTCTCTTCTTTAACTCGATTTGGCAATGTTATAATTCCTGCTGAAAGCGGTGAATTAGCAAGCGGATTATCCGGTGAAGGAAGAATGGCGGAACCTGAAAATATTGTAGCTTTTATTGAAGCCGATTTAAACAGCAAATTGCCACTTAAAGGGAAAAAAATATTAATTACTGCTGGTCCCACTTATGAAGCAATAGATCCTGTACGCTTCATAGGCAATCATTCTTCGGGTAAAATGGGTTTTGATATTGCCTTAAGCGCTGCGAATTTAGGTGCTTCGGTGATTTTGGTTTCGGGACCTACAAATTTTAAAGTTTCAAATCCATTAATCGATGTTATTTTAGTAGTTTCTGCCGAAGAAATGTACATTGCTTGTCATCAGTTCTTTGCTGACGTAGATGTTGCAATTGCAGCTGCAGCCGTCGCAGATTATAAACCTCAGAATGTTGCTCAACAAAAAATCAAAAAAGTAGCGGATAATTTTACAATTGAACTTGAAAAAACGAAAGATATTTTAGCTTCTTTGGGTGCTAAAAAGAAAAATCAGTTTCTGATTGGTTTTGCTTTAGAAACAGAAAATGAAATTGAAAATGCAAAGCTGAAAATTCAGAAAAAAAACTTAGATTTGATAGTTTTAAATTCATTACAAGATCAAGGTGCCGGTTTTGGTAAGCTAACGAATAAGGTAACTTTTATTGATAAATATTTCAATATTGAACCTATGGAATTAAAATCAAAAGAAGCAGTGGCAGATGATATCCTAAACAAAGTAATAACGCATTTAGGAATTCAACGATAACAAGCAATACGTGCAAGCTAATAATAGTTTTGATTTAGATAAAAGCAAAATAATAAAAATCTACAGATGAATAAAATAGTTACCTTTTTGCTGCTTTTTATTGTTGGTTTTGCCCAAGCCCAACAACTAAATTGTGTGGTTACCGTAGATTCAAAAAGGTTAAGCGTCACCAATCAACAAGTTTTTAAAACCTTAGAAACGTCCATAGGCGAGTTTTTAAATAAAACAGATTGGACGGGTCAAGCTGTAAAGCAAAGTGAAAAAATTAATTGTTCGATGTATATTACTGTTTCTGGTAACAGTTCGGATCAATTTACAGCAACAATTCAAGTACAATCTTCCAGACCAGTATTTAATTCTTTTTATTCTTCGCCTGTATTAAATTATAATGACAAAGACTTTAATTTTAGATATACAGAGTTTGAAAATCTAGTATTCAATCCCACTACGTTCGATTCTAATTTAGTTTCAGTCCTAGCTTTTTACAGTTATGTAATTTTAGCAATGGATGCCGATACATTTGTGGCTGAATCTGGAACCCCTAATTTTGAGATTGCTCAAAATATTTCAAATGTGGCGCAGCTAGGCGGTTCCAAAGGCTGGGGCCAAGCTGATGGAAACCAAAATCGTTACTTTTTGATAAACGATATTTTATCTCCAACTTTCAAACCAGTCAGACAAACCATGTACGATTATCATACTGGATTAGATTTGATGAGTCAGGATTTAAAAGCTTCGAAAGAAAAAATAAAAGGATCGTTGATTAATTTAGCAAAATTAAACCTGTTAAGACCGAATGCCTTTTTAACACGTGTCTTTTTTGATGCTAAATCAGATGAAGTCGTTTCTATATTTTCTGGTGGACCCAGTATTACCATATCAGATTTAGTTGACAATCTGAACAAAATTTCTCCTTTAAACTCAAGCAAATGGGTAGCAATTAAATATTAATTGGTCTTCAATTTTAGTTTAATTTTACTTCTTCCTAAAACACAATATATTAAATGATAACGTCACTTTCGATAAAAAACTATGCTTTAATAGAAAAATTGACTATCGATTTTTCAAAAGGTTTTTCAACAATTACCGGAGAAACCGGTGCGGGTAAATCAATAATTTTAGGAGCATTAGGATTGGTTTTAGGAAAAAGAGCCGACTTGACTTCTTTAAAAAATAAAGAAGAAAAGTGTATAATTGAAGCTCATTTTGAAATTTCTAAGTATAATTTACTTCCTTTTTTTAAGGCCAATGATTTAGATTATGAAAATGATACTATAATCAGACGTGAAATTCTTCCTTCCGGAAAATCAAGAGCTTTTATCAATGATAGTCCCGTAAATCTGCAGGAATTACAGGAACTGAGCTTGTTCTTGATTGATATTCATTCGCAGCAGCAAACTCAGAAACTTTCGGATGAGAATGTGCAGTTCGAAATTATTGATGCAATTGCTAATAATAAAGAAATAATTCTGGAATATCAAACGCTTTTAAAAAGCTATAAATCGGATAAATCCAAATTAAATTCACTGCTGAAAAGACAAAGCGAATCTAAAAAAGAGCAAGAATACAATACTTTTTTATTGGATGAATTAATAGCAGCACAATTAAAATCAGGTGAACAAGAATCTCTTGAGGCTGATTTTGAAAAATTGAATAATGTTGAGATTATAAAAGATTCTATCGATAGATCTTTGGCTGTTGCCAATGAAGAACAAATTGGTGTACTGCATAATTTGAATGAAATCAAGGTTTCATTACAAAAAATAGCTTCTTTTTCAACTGAATATTATTCTCTGCTAGAGAGGATTACAAGCTTGACAATTGAGTTTGATGATATTTCGGATGAAATGATTCGCTGTTCAGAAAAACTGATAAATGATCCGGAACAACTGGATTTAATAAGTCAAAAGCTTCAGGTAATCTTCACTTTGCAAAAGAAACATCAGGTTTCATCTGTGGATGAATTGCTTCAAATTCAGGCGAATCTAGAAAATTCAGTTTTGGAGTTAGGCAATATGGAAGAAGAGATAACTGCATTGACGTTTTCTATTAAACAAAAAACAGTTGAATTGGATGCTTTTTCGACAACAATTCATAATAATAGATTGGTTTCGATTCCAGTTTTATCTCAAAAATTGATTACTATTTTAGCAACTTTGGGAATGCCAAATGTTCGTTTCAATATTGATATTAATACGACGGAAACCTATTTCCAAAACGGAAAAGATGAGCTTCAGTTTTTGTTTTCTGCCAATAAAGGAACTGATTTTGGTTTATTGAAAAAAGTAGCTTCCGGCGGGGAAATGTCAAGAATTATGCTTGCGGTAAAAGCGATATTGGCACAATATTCAAAATTACCAACATTGATCTTTGATGAAATTGACACTGGTGTTTCTGGAGAAATAGCTATTAGAATGGGGGAAATTATGAAAGAAATGAGCCAAAAAATGCAAATTTTTGCAATTACGCATTTACCCCAAATTGCGGCAAAAGGAAATGCACATTTTAAAGTATTTAAATCGACCGTTGGCGAGGATACGCAATCGGAATTGAAGCTTTTGAATGACGATGAAAGAATTGTTGAAATCGCGCAAATGTTATCAGGAACTGTTGTTTCTGATTCGGCCTTAAATCATGCCAAAGCCTTGCTCAACTAATATTTTACTATATATTTGTCTCTAAGAAATTAACGCGAATTTAATTAAAGTTATTTATTTAAAAAATAAAATATGTATTTCAAAAAATCGATCGGAATATTGAGTGTAATTAGTATTTCTTTTTTTAATACCTCTTTTGGGCAAGCGTTAGATCCGAACCATACAGTTGGTTCTATTCCAGCCAATAATTATATGTATTCGGTTAGTGATTATTCAGAGGGATTTTATGTTACTTTAGAAGACTTCATTAATAAAAAAACTACCAAAATTAATCCAGTTGAACGCAGAACAATTGTAGGGTTAGAAAAAAAATTAATACATAAAAATTCTATTGTTGATCATGTTTTTCTGTACACTATTGCTGATCAAACTAAATTGACCGGAGTTTTTGCTGTTTCACTCAATGGAAATCTTTATGTACAACAAAAAAATTTTCGAAAATATGCAGTGAAAGGTGATAAGAGTGAAGAAGGAGATAATCCAAATTCGTATCACAGGGTATTACAAGCCGGAAAGTTTCTATATTTAGAGGCAGAGCTTGCTAATGGATGGTCAAAAGGATTGGCCTATGGAAGTGGTGGAGCTATAGGAGGTGTGATTGGTTCTTCAATGAATAGACTGAAAGGAATTGTATTTGATATCAATAAAAAAGAGTTTAATGTTTTAAAAGACTGTAAGGATTTTAATGAATTTTTAACCAGTTATCAAGTAGAAAACGTGAAATGTGAAAACAAGAAAATAGATATTATCACGGTTAGGGAAAATATTAATAAAATAATAAAATAAGGTATTTATATTTTTTTTGAATTAAAGAATAGGAAAGTCTAACAATATAAAAACGGAAACAAAAGATAGTTATGATTATTGAACCAAGAATGAGAGGATTTATTTGTACGACATCACACCCAAAAGGATGCGAGCAAAATGTTAAAAATCAAATAGAATATATACAATCAAAAGGCGCAATTGAAGGTGCAAAAAAAGTATTAGTAATTGGTGCTTCAACCGGTTTTGGTTTGGCTTCCAGAATTACAAGTGCTTTCGGTTCTGATGCAGCAACTATTGGTGTGTTTTTTGAAAAAGCTCCTTCTGAAGGAAAAACAGCTTCTCCAGGTTGGTATAATTCTGCAGCTTTTGAAACAGAGGCACATAAAGCAGGTTTGTATGCAAAAAGTGTTAATGGTGATGCGTTTTCAAATGAAATAAAACAACAAACATTAGATCTTATAAAAGCTGATTTGGGGCAAGTAGACTTAGTTATCTATAGTTTAGCTTCTCCGGTTCGAATGCATCCGGTTACTGGTGTTTTGCATCGTTCAGTATTGAAACCTATCGGTGGGACGTATACCAATAAAACGGTTGATTTTCACTCAGGTAAAGTTTCTGAAATCTCAATCGAACCATGCAGTGGTGACGATATTGAAAACACAGTTGCCGTTATGGGCGGTGAAGATTGGGCGATGTGGATTGATGCTTTAAAAGCAGAAAATCTTCTTGCTGCAGGAGCTACAACGGTTGCTTATTCTTATATTGGACCATCATTGACTGAGGCAGTGTATAGAAAAGGAACTATTGGTCGTGCCAAAGATCATCTCGAAGCGACTGCATTTGCTATCACGGAAAGTTTAGCTGCTATTGACGGAAAAGCATTTGTTTCTGTAAATAAAGCATTGGTTACACAAGCAAGTTCAGCCATTCCGGTTATTCCATTGTATATTTCATTATTGTATAAAATAATGAAAGAAGAAGGAATTCATGAAGGTTGTATCGAACAAATTCAACGTTTGTATCAAATAAGATTGTATACCGGAAATGAAGTTCCAGTTGATGAGAAAGGAAGAATACGTATTGACGATTTAGAAATGCGCCCGGATGTTCAGGAAAAAGTAGCTAAATTATGGATTGAAGCTGTAACTGAAAACTTAGCTGAAATTGGAGATTTAGAAGGATATAGAAAAGATTTCTACAATCTATTTGGCTTTGACGTAGCAGGAGTAGATTATAAAGCAGATGCAAACGAAGTGGTAAACATCGAAAGTATTGACTAATCAAATTACTGAATTTAAAATTTATAAAACCATCAATTAATAGTTGATGGTTTTTTTATGGATAAAGATTACATTTGTTAAAATTTTTTAAGTCTAAAAATACACATTATATTTATGTTTTTTTCCCTAATTATACCTGTTTATAATCGTCCTGACGAAGTTGATGAGCTTTTAGAAAGTTTATCGCATTCAACGTATCCTGAAATATTTGAAATTGTTTTAGTAGAAGATGGGTCTACTTTAGTTTGTAAAGATGTTGCTCAAAAATATGGTGACACATTAAATATTTCATATTATTATAAGAAAAATTCAGGACCTGGCGATTCCAGAAATTACGGAATGCAGAAAGCCAGAGGAAATTATTTTATCATTTTCGATTCGGATTGTATTATTCCAACACAATATTTATCAGAAGTTGATAAAGCTTTAAAACAAAATTATGTGGATTGTTTTGGAGGACCTGATAAAGCATTAGATAGTTTTTCGGATATTCAAAAAGCGATCAATTTTGCAATGACTTCGTTTCTGACTACAGGTGGAATTAGAGGTGGTTCGGAGAAAATTGATAAATTTCAGCCCAGAAGTTTTAATATGGGATTATCCAGAAAAGCTTTTGAAGCATCAAAAGGTTTTGGAAATATCCATCCGGGGGAAGATCCTGATTTGTCAATTCGTTTGTGGAATTTGGGTTTTGAAACCAAACTGTTTCCTAATGCTTACGTGTATCATAAGAGAAGAATTGATTGGAAAAAGTTTTCTATTCAGGTTAATAAATTTGGAAAAGCAAGACCGATTCTGAACAGTTGGTATCCAAAATATAATAAACTGACTTTTTTCTTTCCTTCCGTTTTTATCATTGGATTTTTTACTTCCGTTGTATTGTTGTTCATTTTTAATTTTGATTACCTACTTCAGTTGTATTTTTTTTACTTTTTCGTACTGTTTTTGGTGTCTTCTTACCAAAATAGAAGTGTTAAAATAGGCTACTTATCAATAATAGCGGTTTGGAAACAGTTTTACGGATACGGTTTAGGCTTTATAAAATCGTATTATATGGTAATTATTTTGAAACAAAAACCCCAAGAAGCTTTTCCCGAATTATTTTTTAAAGTGTAACATGACAAAAATTATTGGTTTAACTGGCGGTATCGGAAGCGGAAAAACTACGATTGCAAATTATTTTCAATCCTTTGGGATTCCAGTTTATATTGCTGACGATGAAGCGAGGAAAATTATGCGATCTTCGGAAATTATTGCTGCGATAAAAAATACATTTGGCGAAGCAATTTTTGAAAGCGGAATATTGAATAGAGAGAAACTGGCCAAAATCGTATTTAATGAACCGGAAAAATTAGAATTACTTAACAATATTGTTCACCCTGCCGTAAAAAAGCATTTTGAACACTGGCTTTTGCAGTATAAAAAAATTCATTATGTAATTTATGAAGCTGCTATTTTATTTGAAAGTGGAGGTTATAAAAACTGCGATTTTATTATAACTGTCACAGCTCCAGTAGATAAAAGGATTCAGCGGGTTATCGAACGTGATAAAACCACTCGTGAACTTGTTTTAAAAAGGATAAATGCACAGTGGACAGATGAAAAACGAATCTCTAAAAGTGATTTTGTTATCGAAAATATTTCACTTGAAAATGCAAAACTGGAAGTGTATCGAATTCTTAAAATTTTAAAGATTAAACAAAAACATTCATAGGTGTTAATGTTTGGTTAATCTATTATTTAATATATTGTTAAAATACTAAATTTGTTTTGATGAATAAACTTTTTTTTAGAGTACTTGTTTTATTAATGAGCTTGTCCCTAATTGGGATTATTCTAGTTCAGGTGTATTGGTTTAATACTTCATTTAAAAACAATGACGAGCAATTTAAATTTCATGTTAAGCAAGTTATTGGCAGTGTGGCTGATAAGATTCAAAAACAGGAAGCGTATAACTTTTATGATAAAATAAATCACTATCGTGACAGTACAGGAAAAGTACCAAAAAAGGATGATATATTGGAATTTTATTACGTTCAAAAAAATCCAAGAACCAATAAAACAATTATATATTCAAATAGTATAATTTCTGAAGATTACAATATTTCACCTACGTTCTTTGATAAAAAATTTGATAGTGAAAAGTTTAAGAGCTTTAATTCTAAGCGTGTTACAGAAGTTTACAACAATAATTCTATTGATAAATCCAACGTAACACAAAGTTTAATACCAGATATCAGGATTGAAAAAACCGGTAATTTAGATGTTTTAGATAATGCTTCATTTGAAATATTTTATAAAGATTTTGCTTCTGTTTTACCAATTCAGGAAAGAGTTTCAAAAGAGACGTTGAATAAACTCATCAAAAAAGAATTAGAGGAATCTGGTGTAAATACGAAATTTGAATTTAGTATTTACAATAATAATTTGGCCACTAATGTAAAATCGAACGAATTTAAATATAACAAAGAAGCAACGTACTCCACTCCGGTATTTACTGATAATGAAGGGAACAGTAAGTACCAATTGTTAGTTACTTTTCCCCACAAAAAGAAATTTTTATTATCTGAATTGGTAAGTATAACGGTTCTTTCAATAATTTTTACATTAATTATTTTAATTGCGTATTCAAGCGCTTTAAATCAATTAATACGTCAACGTCAGATTTCTGAAATCAAGAATGATTTTATCAATAACATGACACACGAGTTCAAAACTCCTATTGCTACAATTAATTTAGCTTTGGATGCCATCAGAAATCCAAAAATAATTGATGACAGAGAAAAGGTATTGCGATATCTGCAGATGATAAAAGATGAAAACAAGCGGATGCATGCACAAGTAGAAAATGTACTGCGCATCTCTAAATTAGAAAAGAAAGAATTAAATATCATCAAAGAATCACATAATATCCATGACATAATAAACGACGCAATTGAGCACGTGAATTTGATTCTGGAAGATAGAGAGGGTACAATTAAAAGTCATTTTGATGCTGTAAGAACGACAGTTTTGATTAATGATGTTCATTTTACCAATGTAATTGTAAATATTCTGGAGAATGCTATTAAATATTCGCCAAACGTTCCTGAAATTGAGATTTTTACTGAAAATATCAAGGACATGATTATTATTAAAGTAAAAGATAAAGGTTTGGGAATGAGTAAGATTGCTCAAAAAAGAATTTTTGAAAAATTTTACAGAGAACATACTGGCGATATTCACAATGTCAAAGGACATGGTTTAGGTTTATCGTATGTAAAAAGAATTGTTGACGACCATAATGGTCAAGTTTATGTAGAAAGTGAAAAGGGAAAAGGGAGTACCTTCATAATAAAATTACCATTAATAAATTAGAATATGGAAAATGTAAATAAAAAAATACTTCTAGTCGAAGATGACCTTAATTTTGGTGCAGTTTTAAAAGATTATTTAATGCTAAATGATTTTGATGTCACTTTGGCGAAAAATGGAATGGAAGGATTTGAAAAATTCAAGAAAGATACTTTTGATTTATGTATTCTTGATGTGATGATGCCATACAAAGATGGATATACATTAGCTAAAGAAATCAGAGAAAAAAACAATGAAGTGCCAATCATTTTCTTGACAGCAAAATCGATGAAAGAAGATGTGTTGAAAGGTTATAAAGCAGGTGCTGATGATTACTTGAATAAACCTTTTGATTCGGAAGTATTGTTGATGAAAATAAAAGCCATAATTCAAAGAAAATCATCTGATACTAAAGCTGAGCAAGTACAATTTGAATTCAATATTGGTAAATTTCATTTGAATTCAAAGCTTCGTTTTCTAACATTTAATAATGAAGAACCAATAAAATTGTCTCCAAAAGAGAATGAATTACTGAAAATGTTAATTCTTTATGAAAATGATTTGATGCCAAGAGAATTAGCCTTGACAAAAATCTGGAGGGATGATAACTATTTTACTTCAAGAAGTATGGACGTGTACATCGCTAAGCTGAGAAAGTATTTGAAACTGGACGAAGATGTAGAAATTTTAAACATCCACGGAGAAGGATTTAGATTAGTGGTTAAGAATAAAGTAGCAGAATAAATAGATACAAGCCTCAAGAAATTGAGGCTTTTTTTGGAACATAAAGACATATTTTATTTCCAGTTCAATTGCAAAGCAAAACTTGTCTTGTCCTCTTTTGTAATAGTAAAAGTAGTCTCTTTTTCGAAGATGCTTTCGTGAATGATGACTTTATCTTTTAGTGATAATTCTTTTAAGAAATTCATTTCAAAGCTTTCGATATGTTGATTCAGAATTAATTTCTCATCGACTAAATCCAAACACCATTCCAAATATTTGACATTGTTTACATGGTTTACAATGTCTAAATCAGATAAAAAGACATTTTTTTCGAAAACTATTTCTTTCTCATTATTGATATTAATTTTAGAAAAACCATCAATAGTAGCTCTTTTTTCAGGATAAAGCTCAAAATGTTCGAACGGCAATGCCAATCCTTCGGGCCGACGCTTTTTAGTATTAAATACCGCCCAAAAAGTCTCAGAACCTACAATTTTTTCTCCATTTACATGCATTTCCAACGCACGTACGGATCGAGAATTTTCCAAAGAATTAATCCATGTTTTCACAGTTACGGTATCTCCCCATTTTGGTAATTTTGTGATTTCAACTCGCATTCGGCTTAAAACCCAAGCTTGGTCAAATTCCTGCATGTCCGTAAAACTGATTCCGCCAACTTCGGAATGTGCTGCTGCTGTTAATTGTAAAATATTACACAAATCAGTGTATTTTAAAAATCCATTTGGCGCACACTGCGTAAAATTGATTTCCCAGTCTTTGCTGAGAATGGAGGTGAAGTTTGGAGAGATAGGCATGGAGAGAATTATGAATTATAAATTGTTAATTTGGATTCTTTAGTTTTATTTTTTCGAATTGATGTAATCCACAATAGTTTCATACGGAGTTTCGAAATCAAACCATTTTGTATTTTCATTTCTTTTGAACCAAGTCAATTGGCGTTTTGAAAATCGTCTTGTGTTTTTCTTTATTTCTTCAATGGCAAATTCCAATGAAATTTCTCTGTCAAAATACCTGAATAACTCTCTGTAACCAACTGTTTGTAGCGCATTGAGTTCTTTGTTC
The DNA here is from genome assembly GCF_900112975.1 of Flavobacterium xueshanense. Classification (GTDB taxonomy): domain Bacteria; phylum Bacteroidota; class Bacteroidia; order Flavobacteriales; family Flavobacteriaceae; genus Flavobacterium; species Flavobacterium xueshanense. The sequence goes on from NZ_FONQ01000006.1 coordinate 41,358, forward strand.
GGAAATAACGTTTTTGCTTCAGCCAGAAGACCTTCGTTCATCATAATGTCAACACGTTGATTGATTCGGTTGTAAATTATCTTTCTGTCCGCTTCCAGACCAATTAAAATAGGAGTGAACTTTCTACTATTTTTTTTCTGGTTTAAAAAAGATGAATACGGTTTTCCAGAACCCAGGCATACTTCTACAAAACGCATCATTCGTTGCGGGTTTTGCAATGTTTGAGGATTCTCAGCAGTCAAAGTTTTGTAATAATCGGGATCTAAAATTTCGAGTTTTTGTTGCAAATATCCAATTCCCAGTTTTTCAGAGTTTTTGTTTATTTCAGTGCGTACTCCAGCATCTATTTCGGGAAATTCATCAAAACCTTTTAGAATTGCATCTACGTATAATCCGGAACCACCCACCAGAATCGCGTAATCATTGGTCAAAAATAGTTCGTCCAGTTTTGCAATCGCTTCTTTTTCGAAATTCCCAACGGTATAATTCTCGGAAATCGATTTGTTTTGGATGAAATGGTGATTTGCTGCAGCTAATTCTGATTCATTGGGAACTGCTGTTCCAATGGTCATTTCCTTGAAAAACTGTCTGCTGTCACAGGAAATGATTTCACAATTGAAGTAGTTTGCTAAAATAATGCTTAAGGAAGTTTTTCCTATAGCTGTAGGTCCGATGATAGTGATTAGGTATTTCATATTTTTTAGCCCAGATGGAAACGGAAACCCCGCAGTTATGAAAGTTAGTTTTTCTTGGTGTAAAAGAGCGACTGTAGGAAGCTCCTTTTATGCCTTAGAAAAACAACTGAAATAACGAGGAGTTGCAGTGTACAGCTGGAATTGCTTCAAATTAATAAATTATAGTTCTGCTCCGCAATGGAAACAGTATTTGGCATTAAATTCGTGGCCTTCGGTTCCGCAAACAGTGCATGAATTAATTTTTCTGCCCTTGATTTTTTACGGTTACTGTTTGCAAATTCAACCGAAACAATTCCTGTAAGAACGGCTATTATTCCGTAACCCATAATCATTATTACCGACGCGATGGCTTGTCCCAATGGCGTAATGGGCGAAATATCTCCGTAGCCTACTGTTGTGTGCGTGACTATAGTCCAATAAATACTGATTGGAATACTAGTGAATCCTCCTTCTTCTCCTTTGACGACATACATTACGGAACCGATTATGATACTGCTGATGAGAATAAAATAGATAAAAATCAGTATTTTTCCTCTACTGGCAATCAACGCTTCTTTTAAATGTGTGGACTGCCTGGAGAACTCAGGATGATTTAAAATTTTAAATAAACACAATAATCGGAGTGCTCTGACGACTGTTAAAATACTGGTTCCAACAAAGAACAACGAGAAATAGATGGGTAAAGTCGCTATCAAATCAATAATTCCATAGAAACTAAAGATGAATTTGAGTGGTTTTTTGAGAGAAATAATGCGGAGTAGGTATTCTAAAGTGAAGAATATTGTAATAACCCACTCCAAAATAATAAGTTCTTTGTGGTATTTTGTATCAAAATCTTTTACAGTTTCAAACATCACGATTACGACACTTATCAAAATTACGCCTAAAAGAACGAGATCAAATAATCGTCCGGAAGCTGTGTTGGTTCCGTAAATTACGACTTTTGTCCTTTGCCTGAAAGCGTCGAATTTTGACTTTATTCTTTGCATATTTATTTAGGAATTGGCATGCGTTTAGAATTTTACAGTCTTTAACGTTTGATTTTTTCGGATGTGTCCTTGAATAATATTTTTGGCGTCACGGTTATTTTGCATCGGAATAATGATGTTCCTCAATATTTCGATATTGTTAATTTGATAGTTTAAATCATAGAAAGCATAACCTTTATAAATCCCGTTTTCTATCAAAACTGCTGAACGTTCGCTGATGGTTCTTCCTTTATCAATCAAAACCATATTTTGATTTTGGAATGTATTTTTCTCTATAAAATTTTGTACTCTGGCATTGTATTCTTCGGGTGAAACCTCGCCAATACAAGCACCGTCACACTCTTTTATACTGTATTGAAAACAGTTTGTTTTGGAATGATACAAACCGCTAAGTTTTTGACATAAATTGTAATGGGAAGTGATTCTGAACAACGCATTTTTTCCTTCTTGAATGGAAGTAAAAGAGGTGATTTCTTTTTTTCGGCCATCTGTTTTTTGAAGTTTCAAATTAATGTATCCCTTTTCATCTTTTTCCGCATACAAAGCCAATTGAAAGATACTTTTTCGCTGTGCTCTGTTGTAGATGGGCTTATTAATTTTTATTTCTTCACTTTCTTTCAATAATGCAATCAATTCACTTCCGGTTTCATCATACGTTACCGTAAAAACTTCGGCTTGAATCTTTTTACATTTAGTGGAAGTTCCTGTAAAATGCTGGTTGATGCGTTTTTTTATATTTCGGCTTTTGCCAATGTAAACCAAGTTCCCTTTTTCGTTGTGAATATAATATACTCCTGTTTTAGAGGGTAAGCCGGCAACAATATCTAGTAATTTTGGCGCAATTCCTTTTTCGATTTCCAGTTTTATAAAATCCTTTACGATTTCTTTTTCTAAATCTTTTTCTAAAAGGATTTTAAATAATTTCACAGTCGCCAAAGCATCACCGCTTGCTCTGTGGCGATCTGCCATTGGGATTCCAAGAGCACGAACGAGTTTCCCCAAACTGTGGGATGGCTGTTCCGGTAATAATTTTTTTGATAATTCGACTGTGCAAATTGTTTTGGCTTCAAAATCATACCCTAATCGTCGGAATTCAGTTCGTAGGATTCTGTAGTCAAAAGAGGCATTATGAGCCACAATGACACAATCATTTGTCATTTCGATGATGCGTTTTGCTACTTCGAAAAACTTGGGAGCAGATTGCAACATGGCATTGTTGATTCCGGTCAGTTTTACAACAAATGGCTGAATTGGGATTTCCGGATTTACCAAACTGATGAATTGATCTACTATTTCGTGACCATCAAATTTATAAATGGCGATTTCAGTGATTCCTTCTTCGTTAAATTGTCCTCCAGTGGTTTCTATGTCTAGTATTGCGTACATTTTCAATGTCAATTTCAAAAATCAATAGCAATGTCAATTTCAAAAATCAATTACAATAACAGAGTCAATTTTAAAATCAAATATCAATTTTAAAAATCTAAAAAATTGAATATTGTAATTGCTATTGTAATTGCTATTGAAAAAATATTGTAATTGCCATTGTAATTGTTAATGAATTATTTTTTATTGTTAATCATTTTTGAAGCGATAGCTATAAGTTCTTCAACTTCTGTCAAAAGCCACTTTCTTTCTTCTAAATCTCCTGTTTTTATATAATCAAGAACTTTTAATGAATTTCTGGACTCTTTGAGTTCCTTAACGGAAAGAGAAACTTTAAATATAAAATCTCTACTTGTTATTGTTCCTTGAGCCTCTCCGTAATTCAGTGAAGAACTTCCGGATGATCTTATCAGTTGGTTTTTGTAATATTCAATTTCATAAGACTTTTCTAATTTTCTAACAAAGAAAATACATTCACCTGCAAATCGAACTAAACGGTCTTCAAAACTGTATATTTTTTCAAAATTAGGTTCGTTTATTTGCATTTTTATTGAAATTGAATTTCGTTATAGCTAATTTCGTCCTCCAAAGATACTACTTCCTATTCGAACCATTGTGCTTCCGCATTCAATTGCGAGTTGATAATCGCCGGACATTCCCATCGAAAGAATGGTGAATTGTGAATTATTAATTTTGAATTGATCAAAAATAGATTTTAAATGAGTAAATTCTTTTTTGACTTGTTCTTTATTATCTGTGAAAGTAGCCATTCCCATTAATCCAACAATTCTAATATTCTTCAGTTCCTGAATTTCGTTTGATGATACAAGGGAAGCGAGTTCTTCCTCGTCAAGACCAAATTTAGTTTCTTCTTCGGCAATATGTATTTGTAATAAACAATCGATGATTCTGTTGTTTTTTTTACCTTGTTTATTGATTTCCTCAAGTAATTTCAAACTATCCACACCGTGAATCAAGCTCACAAACGGTGCCATAAATTTGACTTTATTTGTCTGAACGTGACCTATCATGTGCCATTGAATGTCTTTTGGAATTTGGTCCCATTTCTCGGCCATTTCCTGAATTTTATTTTCTCCAAAAATGCGCTGACCAGCTTCATAGGCTTCCATTAAATCCGAAACAGGTTTGGTTTTTGAAACCGCAACTAAGGTTACATGTTTTGGTAAAGTGGATTTTATTTGGAGTAAATTTGTTGCTATTGCCATTTTAATAGTATGATTTTTATAAGGTTATTGAAATCTAAAGTTCATACACGACCAATCCGCTTCGGAATTTAGGTTCAATATACGTGCTTTTTGGGGGCATAATTAGATTGGCATCGGCTAATGCTTTTATTTCTCCAATGTTCGAAGGGAATAATATAAAACCGATTTCAAATTCTCCTTGATCAATTTTATTTTTTATTTCTAAAATAGATTGTTTTCCTGAAAGATATTCGATTCGTTCGTCATTTCGTAAATCTTCAATGGCAAGAATAGGCAGCAACACTTTTTTGTATAAAATTTGTGTGTCTAAAGTATCCAAAGCAGTTAAGAAAATTTCATTTTCTTTTCGTAAAATTAAACTGTAAAACTCATTGTCCAGATACATTCCGAAATGATGCTTTTGGGAAGGGTGAAAAGGTTGCTGAAATTTATTTTCAAGAATAAAATCCTTTTCTAATTCTTTGATAAAATCTTCTTTTGATAAACCGTTTAAATCTTTTACTAAACGATTGAATTCGTATATTTTGACATTATTTTCGGAAATTAAATAGCTCAGGATGTGATTTTTTGCTGTATTCCCTGGATCATCATTTTCCTCAGATAATAACTTCAGTGCTTCGGTGCGATGGTGACCGTCAGCGATATAAAGATTATCTGTCTTTTCAAATATATTTTGCAACCAATTGATTTCTAATGCGTCTTCAATTTTCCACATATAATGAATTTCTTTTTTCGTCGTTGAAAATTCAAAATCAGCTAATTTTTGGGTACAATCAAAAATCCAATTTTCAATCGTTTTATTATCTGGGTAGGTCATTAAAACAGGTTCGGTATTGAACTCTGAATATTTCATATATTCTTTTAATAATCGAACTCTGAAAGCAATAATATCTTCGTGTTTTTTAATGATATTGTTGCAATAGTCAACTACACTTGTACCTACGATAATTCCAGTGAAAGAGTGTGTTTTGGTAACAATCTTATGAATATAAATTGCGGGTTTATTGTCTTTTATTAAAATAAGTTCATTTTTGAAATCCTCGTATTTTTGATGTACTTGTCGGTATCTTTTTTCAAAAGAAACGGTTTCAGGATTGGTATATGCAGGCTTTAGAATATGTAAAAAGGACAACGGATTAAAATCCAATTGTGCCGCTAATTCAGCATTTACATATTCTTCATAAGAACGACAAGTGACAAGACAAACTTTATCACGAGTGGGACGAACTGCTTTAAAAGGAACTATTTTAGCCATCGGATTTAGTTTTCAGTCACAGTCGCAGTTTTCAGTTATTCGTAAAACCTGAAAGCTGCGACCGGAAAAGGTAACTTTTATATAAATTGTTTAGAAATCTTCTCTGCTTTTTTGCTTTCAGAATAATCGTAGAAACCCTCTCCAGATTTCACACCCATTTTTCCTGCACGAACCATATTTACTAATAATGGGCAAGGCGCATATTTTGGATTTTTGAAACCGTCATACATTACATTTAAAATGGCTAAACATACATCAAGACCAATAAAATCAGCAAGTTGTAAAGGTCCCATCGGGTGACCCATTCCAAGTTTCATAACAGTGTCAATTTCATAAACACCGGCCACTTTGTTATAAAAGGTTTCGATAGCTTCATTAATCATTGGCATCAAAATTCTATTGGCAACAAAACCAGGATAATCGTTGACTTCAACAGGTGTCTTTCCTAATTTTTCTGCAAGATTCATGATGATTTTAGTTACTTCGTCCGAAGTATCGTAACCACGAATAATTTCTACCAATTTCATAATAGGCACCGGATTCATAAAATGCATTCCGATAACACGTTCAGGATGTGATACGACTGCACCAATTTGAGTAATAGAAATAGAAGAAGTATTGGTTGCCAAAATCGTATTATGAGAACAAGCTTCGTTTAATTGCTTGAAGATATTTAGTTTCAATTCTACATTTTCAGTTGCCGCTTCAACCACTAAATCTACACCTACAACACCATCTTTGATATCCGTGTAAGTTATAATATTGGTAATCGTATTAGCTTTTTCTTCTTGGGTAATACTTCCTTTTGCAATCATTCGGTCTAGATTAGCGGCAATTGTTGCCATTCCTTTATCTAATGATTTTTCAGAAACATCTATTAATTTTACGGTAAAACCGCTTTGTGCAAAAGTATGGGCGATTCCATTCCCCATTGTTCCTGCTCCGATTACAGCTATTGTTTTCATTCTTATTTTGGATTAAAATATTTTAATTTTAGGATTTAAAGATTATTTTTTAAAACAATCAATAATTTGGTACGCTACTCTTAATGCTTCAGTTGCTTGTTCCAATGTCACAATAGGAGTAGTATTGTTATTTATGGCATCGGCAAATGATTCTAATTCATCAAGAATTGCGTTGTTTTGATCTACATCTGGATTGGAGAAATAGATTTGTTTTTTTACGCCTTCAGCATTTTGTAAAATTATATCAAAATCGCCAGGAATTTCCGGAGCATCTTTCATTTTTACCACTTCACATTTCTTTTCTAAGAAATCAACCGAGATGTAAGCGTCTTTTTGGAAAAAACGAGATTTACGCATGTTTTTCATCGAAATTCTGCTCGCTGTCAAATTGGCAACACAACCATTTTCGAATTCTATTCTTGCATTGGCAATATCCGGCGTATCACTGATGACCGAAACCCCACTGGCATTTATATTTTTCACTTTAGATTTTACTACACTTAAAATAGCATCAATATCATGAATCATCAAATCTAAAACTACAGGAACATCGGTTCCACGAGGATTGAATTCAGCAAGACGATGGGTTTCAATAAACATAGGATTTTCAATCATGTTTTTGGTAGCGATGAATGCAGGATTGAAACGTTCCACATGCCCAACTTGACCTTTAACATTATATTCTTTTGCTAAGGCGATAATTTCTTCCGCTTCTTCCACCGTATTTGAAATGGGTTTTTCTATAAAAACATGTTTGCCGGATTTGATGGCTACTTTGGCACATTTGTAGTGAGAAAGAGTTGGGGTAACAATGTCAATTACATCAACTGCATGAATAAGAGTTGCAATTGTGCTAAAATGTTTATATCCAAATTCTTTAGAAACCTTTTCGGCATTCTCTTGATTTGGGTCATAAAAACCGACTAATTCATATTTATCAGATTGTTGTAATAGTCGCAAATGTATTTTTCCCAGATGACCAGCACCTAATACTCCAATTTTCAGCATAATGATGTAATTTTTACAAAAATAGGAATAAAATGATTAATCTATTATTGATGCAGGACAATTCTTCAGTTAATTTAAAATTTATAATCCAACATTTGAATTCAGAAATTGTTTTCTATTTTTACCAAAATAAAACATTAAATTTTGAAAGACACAGCCAAGCATCAAGGACTTCGGAATCAATTAATAAGCGTTTTAGAGCAAAAAGGGATTAAAGATAAAAGTGTTTTGGATGCTATAAAAAAGATTCCAAGACATTTATTTTTGAATTCCAGTTTTGAAGACTTTGCTTATCAAGATAAAGCATTTCCTATTGGAGCTGGTCAAACGATATCGCAACCATACACTGTAGCTTTTCAATCTCAATTATTAGAAGTAAAAAAAGATCATAAAATTTTAGAAATAGGAACCGGCTCCGGATATCAAACGGCTGTTTTGTGTACTATGGGAGCAAAAGTATATAGTGTTGAAAGGCAAAACGAGTTATTCAAAAAAACATCTGTTCTGTTTCCAAAATTGAATATTCGTCCCAAACATATTTCTTTTGGAGATGGATACAAAGGATTACCAAACTATGCCCCTTTTGATAGTATTATTGTTACTGCCGGAGCACCATTTATTCCCCAACCTTTGATGGCACAGCTTAGAATAGGAGGTAGGCTCGTAATTCCGGTAGGAGAAGAAGTACAGATTATGACTTTATTAATCAGGAAAAATGAAACTCAATTCGAAAAGCATGAATTTGGAGAATTTCGATTCGTTCCTTTATTAGAAGATAAAAATTAAAATCCCATCCCCAACCTTTCCCCACACGAGCGATAACGGGCTGGCTAAGCAAAGAAAAAGGAGTTGAAGATGTATTTTTATTGACCAATAATATTTAAATACCGTTCTAAGCTTTCTTTTTCCAATTGAGCGATGAACAACAAAAAATCTTCTTTATTGTTTTTAGTTTGCGCTGCTTCAAGTGTTTGATAATATTGCATTCTACTTTCATAGTCACCTTTTATATTAGCAATAATGTAGCCATGTTGCAATAAAATCAAGTTCATAATCAAGCGTGAAATTCTGCCGTTTCCATCAACAAATGGATGGATAGTAACCAAACGTTCGTGCATTTCAGCAGCTAAAGCTATCGGATGAAGACTTGATTTATTGGTTTCATACCAAATAAAAAAATCTTCCATTTCTTTGGCAACCAGAAAAGGTTGTGGCGGCATAAGACTGCTTCCTTGAATCATCACTTGAACTTTTCTATAACGACCCGCATCCTCAGGATGAATTCCTCTCAAAATAAGATTATGAATAGACAGTACTTCTCGTTCATTTATGGAACTATTTCTTTGCATTAAATCTTTGATGAATGCAATTGCTTCATGATGATTGATTACTTCAAGATGTTCTCGCATGCTTTTCCCTGATATCGTTAAACCTTCATTGATAACCAAATCAGTTTCTCGAAGCGTCATCGTGTTTCCCTCGATACGGTTACTTTCAAAAGTATATTCCAGCTCTAAAGCTTGTGCAATGCGATAACTGTCAAATTGACGAAACCCATCTAGTTTTGTCTTCAAAGCATCTACTTTGTCTAATACTTTCTGCAGTGTAGTAGATAATTTTTTCTTTGTGGGTTTACTTTGATATCTAATCTCTTTTTCAGCCACGAGTAATGCTTTTAGTGCAAACTCGTCATGACCAATTTCATAAATAATTTTTTCTTTAAGCCAAACGACCATTATGGTTTCTAAATCGATTTCCAACAAAGATGCTAGTTTTACAACTTGTTCTCTTGTTGGTTTTCTGGTTCCACTTTCAAATTTACTAATTAAGGCTTGATCAATTCCTAAAAGTTGAGACACTTCTCGAGTTTTGAGTCCTTTTTGTTCTCTTGCATTTTTGAGTAGTGTTTTCATTTCAAAGTAAATGTTTTAAATTGTCTTGACAAATTCAGTCATTTTTTCAAACAAAAAATATTTCAATCAATTTAACCTTATTTAAAATGATTTTTTGATTCGGTCTAGATCGCGTTTGGTATCCTGTTCTTTAAGAGATTCGCGCTTGTCATAAGTTTTTTTACCTTTACAAAGGCCTATTTGTAGTTTAGCCAATCCTTTTTCATTGGTAAAAAGCTTCAAAGGAACTATTGTTAATCCTTTGGCTTGAACACTTTTTAACAAACCTTTTAATTCCTTTTTCTTCAAAAGTAATTTCCGTTCGCTTCTGGCTTTGTGGTTAAATTGATTTCCAAAAGTGTATTCTTCGATATATGTGTTTATGGCAAAAAGTTCATTATTGCTAAATTCACAAAAACTCTCTGTGATGTTTGCTTTTCCTAGTCGAATGGATTTGATTTCGGTACCAGCCAAAACAATTCCAGCATTAAATGTTTCGATAATTTCATAGTCGAATCTGGCTCTCTTATTGAATATATTTATTGTTTTTAGCATAGACTGCAAATGTATAATAAAATTGAAAATTTATTTAGTAATAAGCCCTAAAATAAGTGTAAATAATTTTCAAACTATGATTTATATCAGTTAAAAATGAAAGGCTCAAACATACATTTGTTTAACAATTTAAACTAAAGTTAAAATGAAAAAAATTATCTTAGCCTTTATGGCGGTGTCTTTTTTGACATTAAATGCACAAGCCCAAGAACAAAATAGTACTCAGGATTTTAAAAAATGGCAGGCTCGAATCAGGGGAATTGCGGTTATACCATATGAAAGTGCCAAAATCGGAATTATTGGAGGTGATGTCTCTCTTTCAAACACATTTGTTCCAGAAATGGACTTTACTTATTTTTTCACAAAGCATTTTGCAGCCGAGTTAATTTTGGGAACTACCAAGCACGATGTTAAAACTGTCGGCTCCGATATTTCTGCTATTGGAGGACCAACTAATGTCAACATAGATTTAGGAAATGTTTGGTTATTGCCTCCAACATTAACATTGCAATACCATTTTACACCTTTTGAAGAAAAAGTATTTAAACCTTATGTTGGTGCTGGTGTCAACTATACTATTTTTTACAATGTAGAGGATGGAAATACAGTTAAAAATGTTAGTTATAAAAACAATGTCGGTTATGCTTTCCAAGTTGGTTTTGATTTAATGTTGAACGAGACTTTTTTTATTAATGTTGATGCTAAAAAATTATTTCTAAAAACCGACGTCACTGTAGATGCTTCAAATTTAGCAACAGGGCTCAGTATTCCTGCTGAAGTAACTATAAATCCATTGATTTTAGGAATGGGATTAGGAATGAAATTTTAAAAAAAAAACTGTCGGAATTAACGATAATACAAAAAGTCACTATCATTCGACAGTGACTTTTTTTTATTTTTACTTCATCTTCAGGAGTATTTTATTCTAATTTCAATAATTGATAAGAAATTATATTATCAACTACGGTTACCATATAAAGATTCCCAAAAGTTCCATCCTCAATAGCTGCATATACTTTTTGATTAATCATCTGATTGACAAATTTCGGTGTGGTATTGCTATGTCCTACGATTAAAACTTTTTTTCCTAAAGTTTCTTTTTTGAATGATTCAATGTTTAGGGTTTTAGGATTATACAATTTTATTTGAATCTTTTTTGCTGTAACAGTAGGACTTGCGGTTTGTATAGTTCTTTTTTAATCCGTTGAATATATTTTATCAAAACTAATTTCTGAAAATATTTTGTTCCAAAGTTCCGCTCTCTTCAACCCTTTTTCAGATAGATCAGGATTTTGAGAATTATCGACTTTTTCAGCATGTCGAATGAAGTAATAAGTAGTTATGTTGTGTTGTCCAAAACTGATATTTAAAAATAATAGTGCAAGTAGTAATAGAATTTTTTTCATTTGAATGAATTTAAAAAATTAGTATTTCACGATTTTATATATTTGCCAAATGGAAAATTTAAAATTGAAAGATCCGCTTCACGGGATCACACTTCAAACAATAGTTGAACAATTAGTAGCTCATTATAGATTTGATACTTTGGGAGAACTCATTAAAATAAAATGTTTTACGGACAATCCCAGTGTAAAATCCAGTCTGACTTTTTTACGAAAAACAGATTGGGCAAGAAAACAAGTGGAAGATTTATACTTAAAATCAGTCAATAAATTTACAAAATAAAAGGTAGTTATAATTTGTAAGAAACCATTACGCCACCTCTATACGGGAACCATTCGCCGCTTTTGTTATAGTTTTTTGCTTTGTCGTATCGTTCTCCGGTAGTTAGATCATAACCTTTATAAAATCCTTGATGCCAACCGCCACCGAAGAAACAGTCTAACATGAATTTATCATTGATTTTAACCTGGTAACCAATGGTTGCGCCTATAAAATAACCCACTCCTTTTTCATACAAATTAGTATTTATAAAATTCCATTTTTGAAAATTAAATATACTCGCGCCAATATGCGCTCCAGCATAAAAACCATTGTATTTTTCTTTAAAATGGTATCGGTATTCCGGCGTGAAAGTATAAAATTCTCTGGGTTTACCATTTACTGATTTCCAAAAAGAGGCTAGAGCATCGAAGTGGAAGGTCGATTTTTTTCCGATACTGGTTTCAATACCCACGTTTGGAATTGTCAAAAATGTAGTAAAAGCATTAGCTTTTACATACGTTTGAGCTTGTAATAAGATTGAGAAGAGCAGGAAAAAAACAATAAATAATTTTTTCATAAAAAGAGTTTTCTAACACGTAAAACCAATTAAATACTAATTCTGATTATTGCAAATGTAATATTAATAATTCAAATTTTTTGTTGAAATTAATTAACACCCTCATTTATTTTAGTCATACAACACAAGTGCTACCTATTCAAAATAGAATAAATTACGGTATCCAGAAATTGACCATCAAAAAATTTATTTTCTTTTAAATGGGCTTCTTTAACAAAACCATTTTTTTCTAAAACTTTCGCAGAAGCATGATTATCAGGATCAATTACAGCCTCTAACGAATGCAATTTCATAACAGTAAATCCATAGTTTACGGCTTCTTTCACTGCTTCAGAAATAATTCCTTTTCTATGAAATTCAGGCAATAACATGTACCCAATCTCGGCGCGATAATTTTCGGGTTTTATCATGTAATGACCAATAACTCCAATAAGTTTGGGGTTATCTTTCAACGTAATAGCCCAATTTATACCTTCATTACTATCTATTTTACTGTCAATCATTGCAATGTGTTCTAACGCATCTTCATTCGTTTTTACTAAAGGTCTTGGAATATATTTCATGGTTTCGGGATTAGATCGCAATGCGAAAATCTCTTTTACATCATTGCTGTCTACTCTTCTCAAAAGTAAGCGTTCGGTTTCTAAATTTGGAAATGGACTGAAGTTTATAGTTAACATATTTTAGGAATTAAAGTATTTCAATACTGAATTTTGAATGGAAAGTTGCATTTGATTCTAAAATTTGAATGCCTTCTTTTTCGAATAGATTTCCGGAATTTTCAGTGGTATCCGAATAACCAAACCAAGGCTCAATACAAATAAAAGGCGCTTTCATTTTGGTCCAAATTCCTAAATTTGGAAAATCCTCAAAATGTACTCTTAAAATTGGATTTTCATTTTCTAAAATCGTCAACGATTTTGATTTGATTGTTTTAAAAATCAATGCATCGTCTTCAAATAATTCATACGCTAACGGAACCTGTTTATTATGAACTTCTAGTTTCTTGGTTTTATTTGAAATTAAATCATTCTCCAAAAGATAATATTCCAAAGATTCTTCTTTTTCAAAAGCAACAGCATAGTTTTCAAATTGATTTGGCAAAGCGAAAGCAGGATGTGCTCCAATGGAAAACGGCATCGCAGTTTTTCCGTTATTTATTACTTTATATGTAATTGATAAATTATTTTCGTGTAAAGTGTAAATGATTTGTAATTCAAATTCAAAAGGATACATTTTTACTGTTTCTCCTGAAGATTGTATGGAGAAAACAGCACTATTTTCGGTCACATCAATTAATTCAAATTCCATGTCTCTGGCAAAACCGTGTCGCGATAAATTATATTCCATTCCGTTAAAATGAAACAAATTATTTTTTAATGTACCAACAATTGGAAATAAAACAGGAGAGTGCTTGCCCCAAAATTCTGGATTTCCTTCCCAAATGTATTCTTTATTCAAATTCGTTTTTAAAGAAATTAATTCAGCACCAAAATGTTTGATTTCAGCCGTGAGTATTGAATTTTTTATTATGGTTGTCAAAATTGTTCGTCTTTAATTTAAAAATTGATTTTCGATGGTAAATATATTTTATAATTTTTAATTCTAATTGGCTTTCTGCATGATTTTATTGATTTAAAATGGAATCAATTCCAACTCAATAGTTCGAAATTCTCTTTTTTTTCATTAATTTGTGATATAAATACAAAAAAATGAAAAATATCCGCTTCAGAGTCTATTTACATTTGACTTTATTATTAGGAGTTGCATCTATTTGGGCGCAACAAACCCCAGCAAATGCATCTGCTTCTACAGTTTCAAAGTACGATTACCATGATGCATTTGCCCCGTTTTTTTATTCAAAGAATGGAACAAGTACGCGTTCAGCCAGTGGTCAGCCTGGAGCTGAATATTGGCAAAACAGTGCCGATTATAAGTTAACGGCGAAACTAGATGAAAAAAACAATGAAATTTCCGGAACAGGAGTTATCACGTATACGAACAACAGCCCGGATAAAATGGCTTTTGTTTGGATGAACTTAGACCAGAATTTATTCAAAGCGGATTCTCGTGGAAATGCAGTTGTGCCTTTGAAAGGAAGCCGAAATGGGGCTCAAGGCCAAATTTTTGATGGTGGTCATAAAATAAAATCGGTAAAAGTAATTACTACTTTGAAAGGAGTTTCTACTGAAAAAGAAGCTAAGTACGTCATTACGGATACTAGAATGCAGGTTTTTCTTCCGCAAGGATTGAATGCTAAAGGAGGTTCTGTTAAAATCAAAATCGATTTTTCCTTTATTGGGCCTTTTGAAGGGTCGGACAGAATGGGAATTCTGGAAACTAAAAACGGTAAAATTTTCACTATTGCGCAATGGTATCCGCGCATGTGTGTGTATGATGATGTTCGAGGTTGGAATACGAATCCGTATTTGGGAGCTTCGGAATTTTATCTGGAATATGGTGATTTTGATGTGAGCATTACAGCGCCATCCAATCATATTGTGGTTGCTTCCGGCGAATTGCTAAATCCTACAGCGGTTTATTCTACTGTGGAGCAAAGTAGATTAGCTCAAGCAAAACAAAGTGATAAGACTGTTTTTATTCGTACTGCTGCCGAAGTTGAAAATTCATCTAAAATGGTTTCAGCAACTACTAAAACATGGAATTATAAAATTAAAAATGCTCGTGATTTTTCTTGGTCTTCGTCAGCGTCATTTATTTTAGACGCAGCAAAAATAAATTTGCCAAGTGGAAAAAAATCGTTGGCAATATCAGTTTATCCTATTGAAAGTGCCGGTGAAGCAGCATGGGGACGTTCAACAGAATATACGAAAGCGACTATAGAGAATTATTCTAAAAGATGGTTGGAATATCCGTATCCTGCAGCTACCAACGTTGCCGGTAATGAAGGAGGAATGGAATATCCAGGAATTGTTTTTTGTAGTTGGGAGTCAAAGGGAGCTGATTTATGGGGTGTTACAGATCACGAATTTGGACACATTTGGTTTCCTATGATTGTTGGGTCAAATGAAAGAATGTTTGCCTGGATGGATGAAGGTTTTAATACTTTTATTAATTCATTGAGCTCCATAGATTTTAATAATGGCGAATACAAAGTCAAGCCAGCTGATATGCATCAAAGAGCGGAAGTGTACACAAGTCCTAATCTTGAAACCATAATGAGTTCTCCGGATAATATGAAAGAGAGTAATATTGGTCTTTTAGCCTATTCAAAACCAAGTTCGGGATTAGTGATTTTGCGCGAACAAGTATTGGGACCGGAACGTTTTGATTTAGCATTGAAAACCTATGTCGAGCGTTGGGCATACAAACATCCGCAACCAGACGATTTTTTCAGAACAATTGAAAATGTTGCAGGAGAAGATTTAAGTTGGTTTTGGAGAGGTTGGTTCCAATATAATTGGCGTTTAGACCAAGGAATTAATTCGATAAAATATGTAAAAAACGATCCTAAAAAAGGCGTTATAATTTCTATTGAAAATTTCGAAAAAATGGCAATGCCGGTAAGTTTAGACGTAAAATCGAAAAGTGGAAAAATAACTCGTGTTAAATTACCGGTTGAAGTTTGGCAAAAAAACAAAGCTTGGTCATTCAGACATAATTCGACCGAGGAAATTGAGAGTATCACGCTAGATCCGGATCATGTTTTACCGGACAGTAATGAAGGGAATAACACTTGGACAGCAGCTAAAGGTTTGATTGAAAAAGATGTAATTCTGGATGGTTACTTAGGAACATATTCTACTAAAATGGCACCGCTAAAAATTACTTTTTCAGAAAAAAATGGTACGTTAAATGTTTTGATAACGAATTATCCTAGTTTTACGGTGGAACCTACAGGAAAAAATAGTTTCGAGTCGAAACAAGCGGGACTTAAATTTCAATTTGATGACAATCTAAACGGATTTGATATGACTGTTCCCGAAGGACAAAAGATACCATTTACAAAAGATAAATAGTTCCCAGACATCATAAAAGAGAAAAGACTTGTAAGAATTAAATCTACAAGTCTTTTTTATTTCTTTATTTTAAATCTATTCCGGAATTTGCTGACTTAAGCAGTGCAATGTTCCAAAACCCCATATAAAATCAGTTGCACTAATTCCGATGATTTCTCTATCAGGAAAACATTCTGAAAGGATATTCAGCGCTTTTCTATCGTTACTGTCGTTAAAAGTCGGAACCAGAACACAATTGTTCAAAATCAAGAAATTAGCATAACTGGCGGGTAATCTTAATCCGTCAAATTCTAAACGTTTTGGCATTGGTAAAACCACAATTACAGGTGATTTTCCATTTTCCAGTTTGGCGTTTTGCAATCGTTTTAAGTTTTCTTGCAAAGGTTTGAAGTTCTTATCGGTTGGATCTGTTTCTACAATGGTAACAATCGTATCCTCGTTGACAAATCGGCATAAATCATCAATATGTCCGTGCGTATCATCGCCTTCAATTCCGTCACCTAACCAAATCACATTTGTAATTCCAAGGTATTCTTTGAAAACGGCTTCGTAATCGGCTTTGGTGAAATCTGGATTCCGAACCTGAATATCGGGGTGCATTAAGCATTCTTCTGAAGTCAGTAAAGTACCGCGTCCATTAGTGTCAATCGCACCACCTTCAACGATTACCGCTTTTCCTTTGTACATCACTTGAGTCACAGGAATATGGAGAAATTCGCCCACTTTTGCAGGGATAAATTTGTCTAATTGAATGTTTTTATACTTAGCCCAGCCATTGAAATTAAAGTTTAAAGCTTCTCTTTCGGTTCCGTTTTTCACAATAATTGGACCCGAATCACGCATCCAACTTCTGTTGGTTTTATGAATGATGTACGAAACATTAGTTAGTTCAATATGAGCTGTTTCCAGCATCGTATTGACTTTTTCTTTTTGGTTTTCATCCGCGACTACCAAAAAGACTTGTTCGAAAGTAGCCACTTTTTTAATGAATTCTACAAAAGCCCATTGAACCGCTTCATATTTTCCTGGCCAATCCTTGCCGTTGTGTGGAAAACAAAGTAAAATTCCTTGTTGCTTTTCCCACTCAGCAGGGAATCTTCTGTTATTGGTCGTTTTCATCATTAGTCAATTGCTCTTTTTATGATATCACCAAAAGCGTCTATTCTTCTGTCTCTAAAGAAAGGCCAGTTCTGACGCACATTTTCTTGTAAGTCTAAATTTACTTCGGCAATAAGAATTTCTTCTTTATCGTGTGAGGCTTGCGCCAAAATTTCGCCTTGTGGTCCCGCAATAAACGAAGATCCCCAAAACTGAATTCCCGCCGTATCAGGCAAGTATTGTTCTAAACCGATCCTGTTTGCTGCTGCCACATAAACGCCATTTGCAACAGCGTGACCTTTCATTACACTCATCCAAGCACCATGTTGGTTTACTCCATATTCATCTTTTTCACTGGGGTGCCATCCAATTGCTGTTGGGTAAAACAAGACTTCTGCACCATGCAAAGCAGTTAATCGAGCCGCTTCAGGATACCATTGGTCCCAACAAATCAGCGTTCCAACCTTTCCTTTTTTAGTTGGAATCGTTTTAAAACCCAAATCACCGGGTGTGAAATAGAATTTCTCATAAAAATGTGGATCATCCGGAATGTGCATTTTACGATACAATCCTGCTTCTGAACCGTCTGTGTCAATAATGTACGCACTGTTGTGGTAGATTCCTGCCATTCTTTTTTCGAAGAAAGGAACAATAATTACCACGCCTAATTCTTTTGCCAAAGCGCTAAAAGCAATAAACGAAGTGCTGTACAATGGTTCTGCCAAAGCAAAATTATCTACATCTTCGCTTTGACAAAAATAATGACTGCTGTATAATTCCGGTAATGAAATCACCTCGGCACCAAGGTTTGCAGCATCACGAACCCAACTCAAACATTTTATCAGGTTGTTTTCGGCAATATCATTAAGGTTTAATTGAATGACTGCTATTTTGTATTTCTTGTTTGACATGACTAAAATTTTATACCGCAAAAATAGTGAATTTTATAAGGAGTAGAAAATAGGGGTCCAGTGTTTTTTAAAAAGTATGTGAATGCATAGTTACTCTGGTGCAAACTAAATTTTTCTCGGTTATAATTTCCATTCTGGAGTCTATTGCTATTTATTATCTTACTTTAAAATTTCTCCTACCGGATAGGAATAAGTAACTTTAAATCAATCTTATAAATTTTTAAATTAATTACATTGCGGTCTCGTTTTTGGCTTTATATTTATTTTTTAGAGAAAAAATTTAGGATGTTGCCGCAATCTCCTAATTGAGTTACCCGAAAAAACTTAAATATTTTCATCTCCTGATTGAAAATCATTAAATTTTATTTTCTTGAAATAATATTTCCAATTGCTAAAGACAAGCGGTATTACCTTATTCAAAGCTTATTTCAATTATGGTTTCTATTGCTTTTTCATTGGAATAAAACATTTTCAATTCTACTGAAATACCTGATGCTGTGGCAGTAAAAACAATGATTTCTTAAGAAACCGACAACCAAGAATTTACGTTTCCTTCATCATCACAAAAACTATCTTTAATTTCAAAACTTAAATGCGGCGTTATGGCTTTCTAATCCATGTGTACCCAATATTTTTCATTTTGAGGTTCTACTTTAGCGCACAAACAGTGACCGCCAAAAGAAAAGTGAATCGTTTTTGTTTCAGTTTTCCAAGGTTTTGTCACTCATCATTGTTCTAACAATTCACTTTCCGTGCAGCCACGCCAAACTTCTTCAAGCGGGGCGCTAAATGTTCTGGAAACTAGAATTGATTTTTCTTCTAAATCTTTTACAACAAGTGTTTTGGGAGTAGTTGCCATTTTATTTTGACTAAAGAATAATAATTCTAATGGATTGATTCAAACTTTATTACTTTTCATTCGGAATGAAAAATGAACAATAAAAGTTAATTTATTTCTTACCAAACAAAAATTTGATTCATGTACCAATTGGATTAAGTATTGAAAGCCCTCTTTTTGCTGTAAAGCACTTTATCTTGGTAGAAAAAATGAAGTAGAACGAATTTAGCGTGCCGTGGGAACGCAACGAAAAGGTGAATGTTGCGTACCTAAAGCACGTTAACAAATTTCATATCTAATTGCCACCAATATTTAATTCCTAACGGCACATTCCAATCCTTGATTCAAATGAAAAATCAGTTAATAAAAATCATCCAATCCTTTTTTCCATAACAATAAATTCCAAAGGTTCTTCTGTAATAGGAATATGAACATCACTTGCCGGGAACGGTTCTTTTGTGCCCGTATCCTGATAACCGTTGCGTTTGTACCAAGCAATCAGTTCCTTACGAACAGAAATTACAGTCATTACAATTTTGTGCAATCCTAATTCCAAAGCATGAATTTCTGCCTGTTGCAGTAATTTTTTTCCAACGCCACTGTTTTGTAATTCGGGTGAAACCGTCAGCATCCCTAAATACAATTGCTGCTCTTTTTCGACCAATAAAACACAACCTATAATCTGGTTATTTTCCGTAAATTTTAGAATTGTATTTTTATGGTCTTGAATGGTTTCAGTCAGTTCTTCTTCAGTAGTTCTGAGTCCTTCCAAAATGTTTGCTTCAGTTGTCCATCCTTTTTTGGAGGATTCCCCGCGGTACGCTGAATTGATTAATTTATTTAATTGCGAAACGTTCTCTAGTGTTGCTTTTGTAATCATCCGTAATAGTCTTGTGTTTTCGTATTTTTCAAAGGTAGAAAAAAGGTTTACACAATTGCATCTCGCTGTAGATTCTCTTTATTACCCTGGTTTTTTTTACGCTACAATTAATTTGTTAAAGAAAAAAATTAAATTATTGATAATCAATATTTTGTGTTTTTAAGTAAAGATTTTTTTTTATCTTTATCTAAAGAAGCGTAGCAAACAATTTAAAAGTTATAATTATGAAAAAGCTAAATAGTATTTGGTTAATAGTAATGGTTTGTGTTCTAAACACAGCATTAATATTTGGGCAAACGACCACTAAAAAGAATAAAATTATTGCTGATAGCGAAACCGCAAAGAAAGAATTTATCAAAAGTGATCCGTTGATGAAAGCACTTTTTGATAAAGCATACGGCTATGTTATTTTTCCTAATGTGGGCAAAGGAGGATTCGGAATTGGAGGAGCAGCGGGCAACGGTGTCGTTTATGAACAGAACAAGCGAGTGGGTATGGCCAAGCTGTCGCAAGTGAGCATAGGATTTCAAGCGGGCGGACAAGCGTATCGGGAAGTAATATTTTTTGAGTCCAAAAATGAAATGGACCGTTTTAAAGAAAGCCGATTCGAGTTTTCGGCACAAGCCTCAGCAGTTGCGGCAACTGAAGGCGCTTCCGCAAATGTAAAATATACGAATGGCGTGATGGTCTTCACCATGCAAAAGGGAGGACTCATGTACGAGGCATCAGTTGGCGGACAAAAATTTAAGTTTAATAAAATGTGATAAAAACTAAAACGGCTGAAAAAATTTTCTCAGCCGTTTTGGTTTTTTACTGATTAAATCATTTCTTTTTCTTCTCTAATATAATGTACTTTTTGAATACATATTTCCAAGGCATGAAAAGTATCGGTATAATAATTCCTATGAACATATACGCCATTTCTTCTGCTGGTGAACCTTTTAGCGTGCCTGCGGACCATAAAGGATGTGCGACAACAATAAGCCAAAGTCCTTTGTAGAAAATCATAAAAAGCATAATGGGTAACATTCGCAACGTATGGAATACTCCTAAAAGTGCCAATGTTGAATAAGCAGCCCAAGTACACCAAGCAACAGCTTTTATGGGGTCCCATGCACCTTCATGTGTAAGAATAAACTTCCAGGAATCTGTAGCAACAAAAACAAACATTAACGCGAAAAACAGCCGCATCACATAAATATTGATTCTGCGAACCCCTTCGTAGTTTTCGTAGTCCGGAACAAAAATGTTTTTGATACTGAACTTTGATGACTTTTGCTGTTGTGACACTTGTTCTGTTGTGTTCATATTTTTTCCGGTTGGTTTTTATTGCGAGCGCGATCGGGTTAAATTTTAATCTAAATGTTTACAAATTAGCTCATCTATATTAATAATATATTTTTTAAGCGCTATGATGTTTTCAGTCAAATCTTTATTAGAAACATCTGATGCTTCATCATTGTGATGAAGAATTTTATTTCTTTTCACAACGATTGAATTTATAGCTTCTTTTTGTATGTTGAATTCTGAATTTTTTTCAAGTTCAATTCCAAATTTTTTAAATAAATCTCTTGTTTTGAAAGGGTTTCCTGAAATGGAATCATCTAAGTCTTTCTTTTTTATTTCCAGTTTGAGGCTTTTAAATTTTAAATCTGTTTCTTTAATATCTTTTTTTGCACCTAAACCCCACAAAATTAAGTTATGTGGCAATTTTGCAGAAACTAATTTGGCATTTGTGTCATCAACTATGGTCATTAATGAATCTTTTAAGTAAGATTCCAGATATGCACACATCGTTATTAAAAATGCTTTAGTGAAAAAATTAGCATTATCATAAATTAGCGAATCCGGTGGATCGGAAATTATACGACTATTTGTATCCTCAATAATTGACGACAACTTCTCTAACTGCAAAATATATGATTCTTTGTACGGCGTTTTATCCATTAAGTGTTTCCAGTTTTTTAGTCCAAAGTTGACGTCTTATTAATATCGAATATTTAGACTGAAGTCCACCAGAGAGACTCTTTGTGAAATTTGGTTCGTTACAAAGCTCATTGAACTTCGTCAATATGCTTGCTTTATGTTCGGTTAAAAACTCTATTGATAAGCCTTTAAAGCTCCACATTAACAAATCGTAATAAACTAAACTTTGTCTTTGCTTCGTTTTTGTTATATCAACAAAAGGATTATTATTAAATACGAATAAACATTTTTCGAGCGTTTCTGTAAAATCCTTTTTTAATTGATTAATTGTTGCTTCATCGGGGTTTTGATTTGTCTCAATATATTTGTCTAAATATTTTGAAAGTTTATTTTCATAATCTCCCAAATCATTTTGCATCGCAAAAAAGCGTAATATCATTTCCTCTTGTTCGCGACTGTCTTTTTCTTTAGTGCCTGATTTTCCTTTACCAAATGCGTTAATAAAATGATGTCCGCCAAGTTCAATAAGTAAACTATCAAGATTTCCAGGATAAATAGCGTGTCTTATCTCTTGATCCGAAAGTTGAACAGCTCCTTGATTTAAACGAGCGAAAATTTCTTTGACAAGTTCTTTAGGATTTTCTTTTCTAAGAATAACGCATCGAATTGTTGTGCTTTCAAGTTCATTTTTATAATCTCCGAGTTCAGAAAACAATTTTCCCTCTAACTCTCGAAAAACGGTCATTCTTTCAAGTTTAAATTCATCATTAAAGAATTTTTTGATAGTGGTTATTCTTTGGACACCATCAATAACATCGTGATATCCGTTATCATTTTCCGCGAAATAACAAGCCGGTAATGGAATTCTCATTAGACAGGATTCAATAAATTTTGAGGATCTTTCATTTCCATCTTTATCCCACTTATATTTTCTTTGGAACTCTGGATTTAATATTAATTTAGGAGGGTTTGAATTTGCTCGCTGAATTAATGTTTCGAAAGGATAATCAATCGGATAAAGATTTAAAACTTTACTGGTATCGCTCATTTGTTTGGTTTTAGCTGTGGAATATAATTAAAATTTACTGATTACCCGATTTCTTAAAGCATATCAGCTAACTTCTGTTTACTCGCTACTTTGTAGCGACTATAGGTCCATATTTGTTTAATATGTACTATAATTTATTTTTTATGCTAACCAAACATAATGATTTTACTTACAGTAAACTAATTTAGAATAAAAAGAATTTCGACTGCGCTCGATTTTACATTAATTCAAATTATTTCCATAAAAAACACTAATAATTACTTTTCAGTCGGTTTGTTTTTTAGAATAAATCCTAAAATCCATCATCAGAAACACTCTCAATTCCTTCTAAATCTTAATAGGCAAACTCCCTTTTTCTTCAGACCAAATAGTACTTCTTATTGCTGTTTGGTGCTGTTATTTTTTAGAATTAGTTTAAAAAAAATCTAAAAAATAATGGTTTCCTGTGATGCTTTCTTGGTTGTTTTTAGTATTTTGGCAGTAGAATCATTTATAATTAACTGATTAGTATGAAATATAGAGTCGCTACTCCGTCATTAAATCTAAGAGATTTTCCGGCAACGCAGGATAATTCCAAAATTTTAATACAAATACCTTTTAGACATACCGTTAAATTAATTGAAAAAACAGCATCAGATTGGTGGAAAGTAAAGCTTTTGAACACTGAAAAAGAGGGGTTTGTGTTTTCAAAAGACATCGAGCTTGTCGATGAAACTAATCAAAAAAGTATGGATATCGAAGTACCCAATTTTGAGCCGGGTGCCGTAGCAAGTCTGGACAGTAAAGAGGAAACGTACAAACCTATTGGCGATCCTTCAATTCCGTTTAGAGATTTAACGAGTCTGGAGTCTAAACTGAGATCAATTCGTAAGATAATTACCGTGCTAAATGTTTCAAAAAGTTTCCGGTATCAGAAAGACGCATCGGATACTTATTGCAATATTTATACTTTTGATTATTGTTTTTTTGCCAAAGTCTATATCCCCAGACTGAGATGGACTGATAAGGCAATTGAGCAACTGGAGAAAGGGAACGAAGTATCATTGGTTTTTGATGAAACGGTAAGGCCTTTTTATTCCAATTATATCTACGATTGGTTTTTGCAATCGGGAAGTGAGTTTGGTTGGGAAAGAATCGATGATGTTGATGAACTTCAAAAGAAAGTAAATGCTAATGGAGGAGTAGGAATCATCTGTGCCAAAAGATTTATCCTGAATAAATCAGGGCATATTGTAGTGGTCGTTCCGGAAACGGATACTGATAAAGCCTTTAGGAAAGACGGCAAAGTCATTTATCCGTTGCAATCGCAAGCAGGAGCGGATAATTACAATTATTTTTCAGAAATCAGAAAAGATTGGTGGGACAATAAAGATCCGGAAAAAGGATATGCGGCTGCAATCTTTTATTATCACGAATAGTTTTAAAAAAAAAACCGTATTAATAAATACCCTTCTTGCGGGCTTACAGTCAACAAGAAGGGTAATTGTATAGAGCTTATTCTAAAAAGACAACTTGCATTTGTGATGCATGCTTATTTTTTAATTAGTAAAGAACTACAAAAGCCTTTTTCATAATAGGTAGCGTGTAAACTGCTGAATATTTGATCGTAAATTTCTAAAGGATCATTCGATTCTATCGTAATAGACAATATGTTTTCTAAAAGGCCGATGAATTTTGATGGTACATGCGTTTCCTTGCCGTGGATAATAGATTCGTAGACAAAGTTATTCCATTCCAAATCGCAAATCGGATTTTCGATTTCGTTTAACAAGGCATGATCCATAATAAAAACAAGAAAATTCAAAACCTCCTGTAAGTGCTTTTCATCGAAATAATCAAATATTCGAAATTCAATGCCATGATTTTTGTGCTTGTGAAAATTGATGTCTAGCCCAATTTTATCAATTTTTTCATAATCTGATATTTCAGAATAGCGGTTCACCCACCACAGCGGATTCTCATGCATCGGATGTTCGTCAAAATTCATCTGGACGATTTTCCCTGTTTTCATTACATTGGTGTCATAGGTTCCAACCCCAATGTATCTCGACATGGCACATCGTTGTGATGCTTTTGTTAAATTGACGCTGCTGTCATTGTGCGATAAATAATCAGAAGAACCGAATTTTATCATAAATAATGGGCTCAACCATTGGAATAATCGAATTGCTCTCTGGTGTTTTTTTATAAAACCTATTTTGTCTTTAATTTCACCATCTTTATTTAACTCAGTAGGAATAGTTAAATTGAAGTGATAGGTCATATTATTAAAAACAGAATAATTAGTGTTGTTTGAAATAAATATCGCAAAAGGATGGTTTTTAGAACATATTTTTATAGTGCCATATTCCGTAAAGATTTTATCTTTATCAAAGGCGCTTTGTAAGTTGTTTATGAAACCTTGTTTTATTGTTGCCAGTTCAGCAATGGCCGAGTCAATATCTGTTTTGTAAAATTTTTGCGTAACAAATTCAACTGTGTCACCGTCAAAAATGAATTCTTTTTGAAGCTCGTCTATAAAATAAGGATTGTTTTTTTGTAATATTTCAAAGATACTTTCCCCTGAATATTCAGGATTTGGTTCATTATCTATGGGGTCAAAAGTCTTATGTTGGTTGTTGATGTCCGTTTTTGTAAACGAATGGGAGTTCATCAGTACCGGCAAATAATATTCTTTATCGGATAGTATTTTCAGCAATGAATTCTGGTATATGTTTTCTTTGTAATTCTTAAAATGATTAACACTATACTTTTCATGAAGTCCTTTAGTCAGTAAAAAATCTTTGTCAACCACACGATGGTTTTCAAACTCTAAATAACATTCATTTTCGATTCCTACGCCCCAATACAAATCATTTGACTTATATTGATTCCTATAATCTTTGTGCTTATCCAATAATTCAATTTCAAAACTAACAGCATTCATGCTATGATCCGTCATAAACTTTTTTCTCCTTCTTTTAATAAATTATGTTGATATGGGAAGCTACTTTATCAGGTAGTTTTTTTGAAGTATTTTTTAGTCCGTTGAATTTTTAGTTAAAATTCAAACAGCTTCTCAAATACTTAGTTGTTTTTTTAATGGGGTTCAGGTTTGTTTTTTTACTCGCAAAAGACCTGAATAGAGACAACTCAATTTTTTTGCAAAATTAGGTATAATTTAAATCATATTCAAGCTATATTTTCAGATATGGAATTTTATTTTTTTGTGGAGTAAGGTATTGTTTTGCTTCTCTGTAAAATACTCATAATTATATATTTAAAATGAAAGTCTAAAACGCGTAGAATTGTTTTGTGGTTCCAAAATACAAGTTTAGAACCACTTTATAACTAGACTTATTTAGCGACAAAAAAACAGCTAAAATTGGATTCTTAGTCGTTTTTTATTTGATTGGACAAACATTTTTTATTCCAAAAAAGCTTTCAAATCCTCATACGTTTTAATTTTTACGCTCACTTTTTCCTTTCCCAATACGCTTTCAATTTGTGTAGGAATCGGAAGTTTTACATTTAATGTTGGTTCTACGGTGTCTAAAAACTTAATTGGGTGAGCGGTTTCTAAGAAAATACCAATCGCATTCGGGTGATTTTGTAATTCTTTTTTCAAACCCAAATAACCAACAGCTCCGTGCGGTTCTGCGATGTAACCATCGGTATTGTAAATGGTTTTCATAGCTTCAATCGTTTCTGCATCAGAGAACATAAACGAAGAAAAATCTTTTTTGAATTGTTCCAAATCATTTAGGTACATTTCCTGAATTCGGATAAAATTACTTGGATTTCCCACATCCATCGCATTCGAAATTGTCGCTTTGGAAGGTTTTGGGTCATAAATTCCGTTTTCTAAAAACCGTGGAACTGTATCATTTAGATTCGTAGCCGCTACAAAATGTTCGATTGGCAATCCCATTTTTTTTGCAATAATGCCCGCGCAAATATTTCCGAAATTCCCACTTGGGCATGAGAAAACTAACGGTTTGTTTTGTTTTTTTAATGTTTTATACGCAAAGAAGAAATAAAACATTTGCGGTAACCAACGCGCGATATTTATCGAATTCGCCGAAGTCAGGTTTTTATGTTTTAGACTTTCGTCCAAGAATGCTTTTTTGACCATATCCTGACAATCATCAAAAACACCATCCACTTCAAGCGCTTTTATATTCTGTCCTAAAGTGGTCAATTGTCGTTCCTGAATATCGCTCACTTTTCCGGATGGATAAAGTATAATCACTTCTACACCTTTTACGCCAAGGAAACCACTTGCTACAGCACCACCGGTATCACCAGAAGTAGCTACAAGAACGGTATTTTTACTGTCTTTGTTGTCTTTATTGAAATAACCCAAACAACGAGACATGAAACGCGCGCCTACATCTTTGAAAGCCATAGTTGGACCATGAAACAATTCAAGGGAATAAATGTTTTTTTCCACTTCAACCACAGGGAAATCAAAACACAACGTTTCGGCAATGATTTGTTTTAAAGTGGCTTCTGGGATTTCGTCGCCCACAAATTGTTGAATCGATTCAAAGGCAATTTCTTCATTGCTCTTATTTTCGATAGCATCAAAAAAAGTGGGAGGCAAAGGCAATATCGTTTCCGGAAAATATAATCCTTTATCAATGGCTAATCCTTGAATTACAGCTTCTTGAAAAGAAACTTTGGGTGCGTTATGGTTTAAACTGTAATATTTCATTGTGTTTAGTAGTTGTAGAATCCTCAACCCAATCCTGCCCGAAGGGAAGGTAGATCAAACTGGATTCAGAATGTATTTATTGTAATTTTAAAATCACTATGTTTTTTCTTTTATTCCCCTTTCGGGGGTTAGGGGGCTATTATTTTCATTCCTTCATCATTCACTTTAGAAACGTGAATTTCATACGGCAAATTCATTTCGTCGTATACGGCGCTCATGGCTTTGGCGATTTTATCAGCGATTTCCTTTCCTTTGCTTAAAGCAAAAATAGAGGGACCGGAACCTGAAATCCCAGAACCTAAAGCTCCGTTTTCTAAAGCAGTTTGCTTGATTAAATCAAATCCGGGAATCAAAACACTTCGCAACGGTTCTACGATTTCGTCATGTAACGACCGACCGATTAAATCGTAATCTTTGGTATACAATCCTGCGATTAATCCGCCCACATTTCCCCATTGCATAATAGCGCTTTTCAAGGAAACCGTTTGCTTCAATACCGAACGCGCATCCGATGTTTTCAACTCAATTTGAGGGTGAACCACTGTGGCATACAATTCTGAAGGACTTTCTATTTTGATAATGTCCAAAGGATTTGAACTTCTTACCAACGTAAAGCCCCCCAAAAGGGCAGGAGCAACGTTATCGGCATGGGCGTTTCCGCTAGCTAGTTTTTCGCCTTGCATGGCAAATTGAACCAACTCTTTTCGAGTAAATGGACGTCCCAATAACTCATTGATTCCAAAAACCGCTCCAGCTGAACTGGCGGCACTACTCCCAATTCCGCTTCCGGCTTTGATGTGTTTGTAGATTTCGATTTCAAATCCAAATTCTGTTTCAATGGCTTCCAGCATTGATAAAGCAGATACTCCAGCTACATTTTTTTCGGTTTCTAAAGGCAAGTCGGCACCCACAATTTTAGTGATGCGAATCCCTTTTATATTTGATTTTCGAATAATCATTTCGTCACCCGCAGTTTCTAAACACAGTCCGAGGACATCAAATCCGCAGGAAAGATTAGCTATTGTAGCAGGACAAAATATTTTTATTTCATTCATAGTTTTTATTTTTTTTGCCAGTAAGGCATAAAGACACAATGTTTTTTATCCATTTTTAAACTGAAAACTGCGACTTTACACTGACCACTAATTAAACGTTTCCAATTCTGATTACATCAGCAAATATTCCTGAAGCCGTTACTGCAGCTCCTGCACCAGCACCTTTTATTAATAAAGGTTGGTCCACATAACGGTCCGTAAAGAATAGTACGATATTGTCTTTTCCTTCCAGATTGTAAAAAGGATGGTCTTTAGGAATAAATCTTAAACCAACATTTGCTTTTCCGTTTTCGAATTGCGCGACGTATTTTAGTCTGGATTCTTTGCTCAACGCTTCTTTATAAATAGTTTCAAAATGTGTTGCATGATTTTTCAGTGATTCGAAGAAAGCTTCATTTGAAGTAGTATCCAAACATTCTGCCGGCATGAAGGATTCATTGACAATTTCATCAATTTCCATTTTGTATCCACTTTCTCTGATCAGGATCAATATCTTTCTGGCAACGTCAATTCCGCTCAAATCAATCTTAGGATCCGGTTCTGTAAATCCTTGTACTCCTGCTTCTTTTACAACATCATGAAAAGTATTGTTTTCGTCAAAATTATTAAAGATAAAGTTCAAACTTCCTGATAAAACCGCTTGAATTTTATTCACTTTATCACCTGAGGCAATCAGATTTTTTACGGTATCAATAATTGGTAATCCAGCACCAACATTGGTTTCAAATAGGAACGGAGCGTTAAATTGTCTGGATAATTTTTTTAATTTTTTATAATTATCGTACTCCGAAGCACAAGCAATTTTGTTACAAGTTACTACGGCAGTATTGCGTTTTAAATACTGTTCGTAGGTTTTAGATACACTTTCATTTGCAGTAATATCAACGAAAATGCTGTTGCGTAAATTGAGTTCTTTTACATTTGCAATGAACTTTTCTTTATCAGCTAGTTCTCCGGTTTCTAGTAAAAATTGCCATTCTTTTAAAGCGATTCCATCCTCATCAAAATACATTTTTCTGGAATTGGACAAAGCAATAACGCGTAGGTTTATTTTCAGATTGTGTTTAAGGAATTTCTTTTGTTGGTGAATTTGCTCGATGAATTTCTCCCCCACATTTCCAACGCCCATCACAAATAGGTTTAACTGTTTCGTGTTTTCTTCAAAAAAGTTTTCGTGTAAAGTATTTAGTGCTTTCTTAACGTCTCTTTCATTGATAACCGCCGAAATATTTCTTTCGGATGCACCTTGAGCAATCGCTCGGATGTTGACGTTATTTTTACCTAAAGTGCTAAACATTCTTCCGCTTAAACCTTGATGATTTTTCATGTTTTCGCCAACCAAAGCAATTATGCACAGGTTTTTTTCAACAATACAGGGATCAATTTTATTTTGTAAAATCTCTACTTCGAAAGCTATGTTGATGGCATCTTCAGCCACATCAGCATCCGAATTTAAAATTCCAATGCAAATTGAATGTTCCGATGAAGCCTGAGTAATAAAAATCACATTGATATTTTTATGTGATAATACTTCAAAAAGTCTTTTAGACGAACCTGTAACACCAATCATTCCTGGTCCTTCAAGTGTAATCAAGGTAATATTATCGATATGGCTAATTCCTTTTACCGGATTAGTGTGAGCCATTTCCTGATTTGAAATATAAGTTCCTTCGGCTTCCGGTTCGAAAGTATTTTTGATGAGAATTGGAATATTCCTTTTCAATACCGGTTGAATGGTTGGCGGGTATAAAACTTTGGCACCAAAATGCGACAACTCCATCGCTTCCTGATAGGAAATGAAGGCGATAGGTTGCGCTTGCTTTACAATTTTTGGATTAGCAGTAAACATTCCGTTTACATCAGTCCAGATTTCTAAGTCTGATGCATTCAAAGCTCCAGCTAGAATTGCAGCTGTATAATCGGAACCACCACGACCTAGCGTAGTGTTTATGCCATCAAGTGATGCGGCAATAAATCCTGGCATTACAACCACTTGATTCTCATTCGAAGCAAAGAAATCAGCAATTAATTGGTTTGAAACTTCAAAATTTACGGTTGCTTTTCCGAAATGATTGTCGGTTTTTATCAATTCGCGACTGTCTTTATAACCGCTATTTTTTAGATTTTGTTTTAATGCTTCTGCTACAATGTAAGAAGACAATAATTCGCCAAAACTCAAAATAGTATCGGAAGTTCTAGCAGATAATTCTCCCAAAAGAAAACAACCATCCAGTAAAGTTTCCAGATGATTTACAATTCTTTTTACATGACTTAATAAACTGCTTTGCTCACTTACGGGAATAAATTCTTTTAAAGCATCTAAATGTTTTTTCTCTATTTCGACAAGAATATCTTTGAAACTTTCATCACCGGCAGCCGCTTTTTGGGAAGCGAGTTGAAGTAAATCAGTTACTTTACTAAAAGCAGAAATTACTACTATTAATTTTTCTTCTTGTGCTTTATTGATGACTATGTCCAGTACGAGTTTTATATTTTGCGCATTGGCTACCGAAGTTCCGCCAAATTTTAATACTTTCATAACGAAGTTATTTATTTTTAATATACTAGTAAATCGCCATTTTCGTGATTAATGGAATGTGGGCGATGTATTGGTGTGTGTTGTTTTTTATGAAAAATGTAATGTTTATTATATATCCAAAGACTGCCTTTCTTTCGAAAAAAAAATATAATAAAATAGGATTATATGTAAAATGTTTACCCCAAAGGGGTAGTTGTAGTTGTTGTAGTAAACGTAACAATAGCGCCAACCCAGATTTGAGTTGTTGTTGAAGAGTGATATGTAGCTTTGTTGTTTACCATTTTGATATTTCAAAAGTACGAATTTTTATAAAAGACAAATCATTCAATAGTGTTTTTGCGAATATTTGAAAATAGTAGGTTCTATTTGAGGATTGTTAAATATTGTATGATTTGCGAAGGAGGTAATGGAGTTATTCGTATAAATCTTGAGATTTTTCGAATAATATTCACGGTTGCAGCATAATTTTATTAGAGATTGAGAATGCAAATCGGCCCTTATTTTTTTTAAAATAATCAAATTTACTTTTCTCTTATTGAAAAAAAGTTCTCCTTGCATCATAGAGGGAAGACAATGTGACAATTATAAATATTGTATTGTAAGTCGAATAAGAATATTTGCATGAAATCTAATTTTTGGTTTTGTTTAACTGTAAGTTTAAATTATTAGCAATAAATGTTGTGTAATTATAAAGATTTATTCAATTTTACCTTTTAAACACTTTCAAAATGGATAATACGCATTATATTAGTAATGAATTACTTAGCCTGGAAACATTAGCTGAAATTGTTTCGCATCATAAATCATTGGCTTTGTCAGATGAGGCGAAAATAAATATTCAAAAATGTCGCGATTATTTAGACAAAAAAATGGCTTCGCATTCGGATCCTATATATGGGATAAATACAGGTTTTGGTTCGCTTTGTAATGTGAAAATATCCAAGGAGAATTTATCAAAATTACAGGAAAATTTAGTAAAATCACATTCTTGTGGAACAGGTGAGGAAGTGCCAACTGAAATTGTGAAACTGATGTTGTTGCTCAAAATCCAGTCGCTGAGTTATGGACATTCGGGAATTCAATTGCAAACGGTCGAGCGATTGATTGCATTTTATAATAATAATATTCTGCCGGTAATTTATACACAAGGTTCATTGGGAGCTTCGGGAGATTTAGCGCCTTTAGCACATTTATCATTACCTTTATTAGGAGAAGGCGATGTTTATTTTGAAGGAAAGAAAGTGCATTCCAGCGAAGTTTTGAAACATTTTGATTGGAAACCGATTGTTTTGCAGTCAAAAGAAGGATTGGCTTTGTTGAATGGAACGCAATTTATGACTGCTTATGGAGTGCATATTTTGATGAAAGTGAGCAAATTTTCTTATTTGGCTGATTTGATAGGAACAATTTCACTTGAAGGTTTTGATGGGAGAATTGAACCTTACAACGAATTGATACATTTTATTAGACCTCACAAAGGACAAATTGTAACAGCCAACCGCATAAAAGGATTTTTGGAAGGAAGTGAAATTATTAAACAGCCCAAAAATCATGTGCAGGATCCGTATTCGTTCAGATGCATGCCGCAAGTTCATGGCGCTTCTAAAGATGCGATTGATTATGTCAAAAAAGTGTTCAAAACAGAAATCAATTCAGTGACAGATAATCCTAATATTTTTATAGAAAGCGACCAAATTATTTCTGGAGGGAATTTTCATGGACAACCTTTGGCTTTGGCTCTAGATTTTATGGCAATCGCTTTGGCCGAATTAGGAAGTATATCGGAGCGTAGAACCTATCAATTGATTTCAGGGACTCGAAATCTTCCGGCATTTTTGGTGGATAATCCGGGTTTAAATTCAGGTTTGATGATTCCACAATACACTGCCGCCAGCATTGCGAGCCAAAACAAGCAACTGGCAACTCCCGCTAGTGTCGACAGCATTGTTTCCAGCAACGGACAGGAAGATCATGTCAGTATGGGCGCAAATGCCGCTACGAAAGCATTACGTGTTTTGGATAATCTGGAACGCATTTTAGCTATCGAATTAATGAATGCTTCGCAAGCCATTGAATATAGAAGACCATTGCTGTCAAGTGATTTTATTGAAATGTTTTTACAAGCGTATCGCGAAGAAGTACCTTTGATTAAAGAAGACCGAATTTTGCATTATGATATTGAAAAGACAGTTTCTTTTTTGAACACTTTTCAAATAGAAAATAATTTGTTAACAATAGCTTAACATTAGCAGGTAATAATGAAGTAATTTTGCCAAACTAAATTTTAATGAAATGAACATAAATAATTTTTTCCAATTTTTGGTTCCTAAAGACAAAAAGTTCTTTCCACTTTTTGAAGAAGCGTCAAGTAATTTAATTGAAATTGCTACAAATTTGCATGAAGCTGTAAACCTTCCTTTAAAAGAGCGTGAAGTTCTTTTTCAAAAAATTGATGTTTTGGAGCAAAAAGGGGAGGATATAACACGTCAAACCAACCTTGAGTTGAGCAGAAATTTTATTACTCCATTTGACAGAGAAGATATTTACTCATTAATAAGTTCGATAGACAACGTTGCCGGTAATCTTCATGGTGCAGCGAGTAGAATGCGATTGTACCAAGTGGATAAAATTACAAAATCTATCAGAAAACTGACCGAAATTAATCTTGAAGCATGTCAGAACATTGATGTCGCGGTAAGAGAATTGAGAGATTTGAAAAAAATGAAGAACATCACTGATGCTTGTCTTCGAATTAATAAGTTGGAAAATAAATCAGATAACGTTTATGATAAAGCAGTTCTTGATTTATTCGAAAATGAAACTGATGCTAAAAACATTATCAAATACAAAGAAGTGTTGTCAGTTTTAGAAACTGCAACGGATAAATGTAAAAGTGTAGCGAGTGTTTTAGAATCAATTTCTGTAAAACATTCTTAATTCAATCAGTTTTATTCTGAAATTATAATTATGGAATTTACTCTACTTATAGTTATTATAGTTCTGGCACTGATCTTTGATTATATCAATGGTTTTCATGATGCTGCCAATGCTATAGCGACGGTTGTTGCCACAAAAGTATTAAGTCCTTTTCAGGCGGTTGTTTGGGCAGCTTTTTTTAACTTTTTGGCCTATTGGGTCTTTGGTTTTGGAGTAGCGGATACTGTTGCAAAAACAGCTAACACGATGGATATCAATTTAGTTGTGATTCTGGCAGGGGTAATTGCTGCAATTATTTGGAATTTATTTACCTGGTGGCAGGGAATTCCGTCGAGTTCTTCCCATACTTTAATAGGTGGATTTGCCGGAGCAGCAATTGCTCATGCAGGTTTTGGTGTTGTTTCTTGGTACAAAGAAGGAAAAGATGGCGGCATGCCTTCAGGAGTTTTAATCATTGTTGCTTTTATTATATTAGCACCCTTATTAGGAGCTTTAATTTCTTATTTAATCTCGATTTGGTTGCTTAATGCTTCTAAAAAGAGTATTTATCCAAAGATTTTTACAACTTCTTTAATGATTTTGACAATCTGGTTTGTAGAAAGCCAGATGGTATATTACAATCAAATCGCAAAACCACGTTTCGATTCCCATTTTTGGAGTGTAGCGTTAGAAGCTCATAATATAAAATGGTTTTTAGTAGCATTCATTGTTCTTTCCATCAGCACATTCTGTTTGATATTTAGTAGTTTAAATTTAAATCAAGCTACGGCATGGTTGAAAAAAATGCAATTGCTATCTTCCGCCGCTTTTAGTTTAGGACACGGTGGAAATGACTCGCAAAAAGTGATGGGTATTATTGCCGCAGCGGTTGCTGTTTATATTAATACAAGTGGTGTTGCTCAGGAAGCATTGCCTAATTGGTTAGATGTGGTGTTGCCAAATGATGAAGGTGCATTCAAAATGCCGACTTGGATTCCGCTAGCGTGTTATTCTGCAATTGCAGCGGGAACATTAAGTGGTGGTTGGAAGATCGTAAAAACGATGGGTTCAAAAATCACAAAAGTAACTTCTTTTGAAGGTGTAGCCGCAGAAACTGCTGGAGCTTTGACCTTATATTTTACTGAACATTTTAAAGTGCCTGTAAGTACAACACATACTATAACCGGATCTATTATCGGGGTGGGACTTACTAAAAGAGTTTCTGCAGTACGCTGGGGAATGACGGTAAGCTTATTATGGGCTTGGGTTTTAACCATTCCAATTTCAGCAATATTAGCAGCAATCATTTATTATATTTTCAGTATTTTTATCTAATATGCGAATACTATTCATAAAAAAACCATTCCTTAGGAATGGTTTTTTTATGTTCTAAATTTAAGTTTGCTAAAATTGGAGATCTTGAATTTCTTTTGTTTTATCAAATATGCTTTTTGCGAATGAACATGTGGGAACAATTTTAAGATTATTTTCGCGAGCATATTGTGCGGCTTCTAATACCATTTTTTTGCCCACACTTTGTCCCGAAAAATCAGGATTTACTTCGGTGTGATCAATGATAAATTTATCAGTTCCAGACCAAGTGTATGTCAATCTGCCGGCTTCTACCTTATGGACAACCGCTTTAAAATGGCCACTTTTAGTTTCGTTTAAATGTTCAATTGTCATGAATTTATAATTTAATTTGTTACTATTTCAATGGGACGTATGGTTAGTTTATTCCACTTAGACTTTTGTAAATGTGTTTTCGCTTGTGATACGTTTGTTTTAAATTTTGATTGCCTGAGATAATGCTGATGTTGCCATCAATTTCAAGCATAGCGAGTTTTACATCTTTAAAATATTATATTCCATGTTCGCGCATGGCTTCTTTCAATTCATCAGCAGAAATGTTCAATTTGCATAATGTTTTAAAATCCAAATTTCCCTCGTGGATTAAGATTTCTGGTTTTTCTTGCATGAAATCACTAAATTTGGGGTACTTAAACATCAATTTCTTTAAAATAAAATTATTGATAAATAGGACTGAAGCTGCGGCCAAAACTCCCCATAAACTGGTATTGTTTCCTACCATTGCATTTTGAACGGAGTTGCTGATGAGCAGAATCAATATTACATCAGCGGTGTTCAGCTGCGACAATTCTTTCTTGCCAAAAAGACGTAATGCAATAATCATAAAAAAATAAACGGCACTACTACGGAGAATTATCGTTAAATACTCATTCATTTTTTTAGGTTTAATTCATCTTTAAAAACTACTTTACTGACAATAATTCAATATCTGGTACTTGCAGTAATGCAGAATTATTAATTATTTCAACTCAGTTTTTTGCTTGAAATTTTTTTCAATTGCTTTGATCATTTCTCCGGCTATGTCTTTATTAGTAGCTCCTTCAATTCCTTCTAATCCCGGTGATGAATTTACTTCCAGCAATAATGGTCCTTTAGCGGAACGAATAATATCAACACCAGCTACTTTCAAGTCCATTGCTTTCGTTGCTTTGATGGCAATCCGTTTTTCCTCTGCAGTAACTTTTATGACAGATGCCGTTCCTCCAAGATGAATGTTGGCTCTAAATTCGCCTGGCATCGCTTCGCGCTGAATGGCAGCCACTACTTTTCCGTCAATTACAAAACAACGGATATCTTTTCCGTTGGCTTCCTTAATGAATTCCTGAACTAATATATTGGCATTTAAACTTTTGAAAGCATTGATAACGCTTTCTGCGGCTTTTTTTGTTTCGGCTAAAACCACACCCTTTCCTTGAGTTCCCTCTAACAATTTTACGATTAATGGAGAACCGCCTACCATTTTTATCAAATCATCAGTATCCAAAGGAGAATTAGCAAAACCAGTCGTAGGAATTTCTACACCGTGATTTAGAAGTAATTGCAAAGAATATAATTTATCGCGTGATTGCGTAATGGCGTTCGATGAATTCAAACAATATACTTTCAATGCTTCAAATTGTCTTGTCAAAGCGCAACCGTAAAATGTAATACTTGGTCTGATTCTAGGAATGATGGCGTCAAATTGATTTAATATCTTACCTCCACGATAATGGATTTCAGGTGTTTTTGCATCCAGTTTCATGTAACATTCCTTTATGTTTAAGAAATGCATTTCATGGCCTCGCATTTCTCCGGCTTCCATGATTCGCTTGTTGCTGTACAATTCAGGATTACTGGCTAAAAGCCCAATACGTAAACCAGAAGTCGCTTTTTCAGAATTTTTATATAATTCTTTTAAAGTATCTGTTGTAGGTTGTCCTAAAAGATATTTTTGTTCCGGATCTACTAAAACTCTTCCACTCATTGCTTCACGTCCCAAAAGCATTCTGAAACCCATCGAATCTCGATTAGTCAGTGTCATTTCTATTGGCCACTGTGAACTTCCAATTTGTAGATTTGTTTGAATAACATAACGTTGCTCTCTAAAACCACTGGAACTTTTTACAATACGTTTATCAATTAATGCTGCTTCACAATGAATTACCGTTTTTTGATTATTTTG
This sequence comes from Flavobacterium xueshanense, assembly GCF_900112975.1. Lineage (GTDB taxonomy): Bacteria > Bacteroidota > Bacteroidia > Flavobacteriales > Flavobacteriaceae > Flavobacterium > Flavobacterium xueshanense. Next base: position 78,990 of record NZ_FONQ01000006.1, read on the forward strand.
TATCGGATTAATGTCAAATTTTACCCAGTTGCTCTCATTTTTTATAAATGGAGCGATGTTGATAGCGTGTAAAGCTGATGTTTTTGCACCCGAATCCACTCGGGCTTTTATAGTGGGAATTCCTAATTCTGGAAAAGAACACCATTCTTCACTACCTAGAATAACTTTATTATCTGACATAAAATAATTTTAATTAACCTTTTTTATAAAGACCAAATGTAAATATTTGTTTTCAAAAAAAGTGTGTTAATGGTAAAGAATAAACCCGCTATGTTATAAAAACGTAACGGGTTTAAATTATATATTCCTACCAGGATTTAAAGGTTGGTAGGCTCTCCAGCTTTGTGAACCTTAACTGTTAATTCTTGTGCACCATCTTCTATATCCATGAAAATTTCATCTCCAATTGTAATCTTTGAAGTGATAATTTCCTCAGCCAGCGTGTCTTCAACATATTTCTGGATGGCTCTTTTTAATGGTCTTGCGCCAAATTGCCTGTCGAAACCTTTATCTGCAATAAAAGCTTTGGCTTTGTCAGAAAGATTCAATTGATAGCCCAATTCTGCTACTCGAGCATATAGTTTTTTCAATTCAATTTCAATAATCAAATCAATATCATGTTTTTCTAAAGCATTGAACACAATTACATCGTCAATTCTGTTAAGGAATTCTGGAGCGAAAGTTTTTTTCAATGCGTTTTCAATAATGCTTTTCGAATTGTCATCAGCCTGAGCGACTTTTGCAGCAGTTCCAAAACCAACTCCTTGACCAAAATCTTTTAATTGTCTGGCTCCAACATTCGAAGTCATGATAATTATAGTGTTTTTGAAATCAATTTTTCTACCTAAACTGTCGGTTAAATCGCCATCATCCAAAACTTGCAACAACATATTGAAAACATCAGGATGCGCTTTTTCTATCTCATCTAACAATACAACACAATAGGGTTTTCTGCGAACTTTTTCCGTTAGCTGCCCACCTTCTTCATATCCTACATATCCTGGAGGCGCTCCAACTAAACGGGAGATTGCAAATTTTTCCATGTATTCACTCATGTCAATACGAATTAAGGCGTCTTCAGAATCGAATAATTCTTTAGCCAGAACTTTAGCTAATTGGGTTTTACCAACACCAGTTTGTCCCAAGAATATGAAAGAACCAATTGGACGATTCGGATCTTTTAATCCGGCACGATTTCTTTGTATCGAACGAGCAATTTTCATTACTGCTTCTTTTTGTCCAATAACCTTCCCTTCAATTAGTTCTGGAAGTTTAGCTAGTTTGTTACTTTCTGTTTGGGCAATACGATTTACAGGAATTCCGCTCATCATAGAAACTACGTCGGCTACATTATCTTCTGTAACTTCTATTCGGTTATTTTTAGCATCTTCTTCCCATTGTTCCTGAGCAACAGCTAAATCTTTTTCAATGCGTTTTTCATCGTCACGAAGTTTTGCGGCTTCTTCGTATTTTTGTTTTTTCACCACAACATTCTTCAATTCACGTACGTCTTCTAATTGACGTTCGAGATCTAAAATTTGTTTTGGAACTTCAATATTGGTAATGTGAACTCTAGAACCTGCTTCATCTAATGCATCAATCGCTTTGTCCGGCAAGAAACGTTCAGACATATACCTGTCCGTTAATTTAACACAAGCTTCAATTGCTTCTTGTGAGTAAGTAACATTGTGATGGTCTTCGTATTTGTTTTTTATGTTGTGCAAAATAGTTATCGTTTCGGAAACTGATGTAGGTTCCACAATTATCTTTTGAAAACGTCTTTCTAATGCACCATCTTTTTCTATATATTGTCTGTATTCGTCTAATGTTGTGGCACCGATACATTGAATCTCTCCGCGAGCTAATGCAGGTTTAAACATATTAGAAGCATCAAGTGAACCTGTTGCGCCACCGGCACCTACTATCGTGTGAATTTCATCTATGAAAAGAATGATATCGTCATTTTTTTCCAATTCGTTCATCACCGCTTTCATACGCTCTTCAAACTGTCCTCTGTATTTCGTACCCGCAACAAGACTGGCTAAATCTAAAGTAACCACACGTTTATTGAATAAAGTACGTGATACCTTCTTCTGGATTATACGTAATGCTAAACCTTCGGCGATAGCTGATTTCCCCACTCCTGGTTCCCCAATAAGTAATGGATTGTTCTTTTTTCGACGGCTCAAAATTTGAGAAACACGTTCAATTTCTTTCTCGCGTCCTACTACAGGGTCAAGTTTTCCTTCTTCGGCCATTTCTGTTAAATCCCTTCCAAAATTATCTAAAACAGGAGTCTTCGATTTTTTATTGGATTTATTGGCTGGATTGTTGAAAGTTCCTTCTTTCAGACTGTCATCTTGTCCTGAATCGTCATTGTATGATTCGTTTCGGGGCAAATTTTCTATGAAATTTTCTTCGTTTGGAGTCATGTTTAAATATTGTTCTTTAGCTACGTCATAATCAATTTTCAGTTTATTTAGTAGCTTGGTTGTTGGATCGTTTTCGTTTCGTAATATGCACAATAATAAATGTGCGGTGCTAATAGACGAACTTTGAAATACTTTAGCTTCAAGAAAAGTGGTTTTCAATGCTCGTTCTGCTTGTCGTGTTAAGTGTAAGTTTTTCTTTTCAACATTTACTTCCAAGCTTGGACTTGCTGGGCTTAGGATTTCCACTTTTCTGCGTAAGTAATCTAAATCAACATCCAAGTTGTTCAATATTTGAATTGCTTTTCCGTTTCCGTCTCTTAGAATGCCTAACATTAAGTGTTCTGTGCCTATAAAGTCATGCCCTAATCGCAAGGCTTCTTCTTTGCTGTAAGTAATAACGTCTTTTACTCTTGGTGAAAAATTATCATCCATAATATATATTTGATATCGTAAATTTAGTGAATTAATGATAGAGAAACAAAAACCATTCCTATAAGAAGTCATGTCAGCTAAGAGACAAAAATAATCATAATATAATAGTTAATTTTCCCTTAAATTATTAACTAAAAACGAAGTTTAATTTGTTAATAAATCATTGAAATAAGTATTTTAAAATTAGTTTAAAAATTTCAAAAAAGCGTATATTGGCACGTTTTGAAACTAATATAATTATTTAATATAACAACCTATGTCTGAAGGAGAAAAGTTAATTCCTATTAACATTGAAGATGAAATGAAAACAGCTTACATCGATTATTCGATGTCAGTAATTGTATCAAGAGCACTTCCAGATGTCAGAGATGGCTTGAAACCAGTACATCGAAGAGTACTTTATGGAATGCATGATTTAGGAGTAAACTCTAGATCTGCCCATAAAAAGTCCGCAAGAATTGTCGGGGAAGTTCTTGGAAAATATCACCCACACGGTGACACATCTGTTTATGATGCCATGGTTCGTATGGCACAAGAATGGAGTATGCGTTATTTATTGATTGACGGTCAAGGTAATTTTGGTTCTGTGGATGGTGATAGTCCTGCAGCAATGCGTTATACGGAGGCTAGAATGCGTAAAATTTCGGAGGAAATTTTGGCGGATATAGATAAAGAAACGGTTGATTTTAAATTAAATTTTGATGATACGCTAGAAGAGCCGACAGTTATGCCAACGCGTGTTCCTACCTTATTAATAAATGGGGCAACAGGAATTGCAGTAGGTATGGCTACAAATATGCCTCCTCACAACTTAACCGAGGTAATCAACGGTACGTTAGCCTTCATGGATAATAATGATATTGAGATTGATGAGTTGATGACGCATATCAAGGCCCCGGATTTTCCTACAGGTGGTATTATATATGGATATGAAGGCGTTCGCGAAGCATTCAAAACAGGTAGAGGACGTATTGTAATGCGTGCCAAAGTAGGTTTTGAAGAAGTGGACGGAAGAGAATGTGTTATCGTTACCGAAATTCCTTATCAAGTTAACAAGGCCGATATGATTAAGCGTACGGCTGATTTGGTTAATGATAAAAAAATTGATGGAATTGCGAATATCCGAGATGAATCGGATAGAAACGGGATGCGTATCGTTTATATTTTAAAACGTGATGCTACGCCAAACGTAGTTTTAAATACACTTTATAAATTTACACAATTACAGTCTTCTTTCAGTGTAAACAATATTGCAATTGTAAAAGGGCGTCCGCAAATGTTGAATCTGAAAGATCTAATTCATTATTTTATAGAGCACCGTCATGATGTGGTGACTCGCAGAACGCAATTTGAATTGAAAAAAGCGGAAGCTAGAGCACATATATTAGAAGGTTTGATTATCGCTTCGGATAATATTGACGAAGTAATTGCTTTAATCAAAGCTTCAAAAAGTACCGAAGAAGCAAGAGAAAAATTAATCGAAAGGTTCAATTTATCCGATATTCAATCTCGTGCAATTGTTGAAATGCGTTTGCGTCAATTAACAGGTCTTGAACAAGATAAATTAAGAACAGAATACGAGGAAATCATGAAGTTAATCGAGCATTTAAAAGCTTTATTAGCAGATGTAAACTTAAGAATAGCCTTGATTAAAGAAGAACTAACAGAAATTCGTGATAAATATGGCGATGAACGTCGTTCTATAATTGAATATTCAGGAGGAGATGTAAGTATTGAAGATTTAATTGCCGATGAAAATGTAGTTATCACGATTTCACATGCAGGATATATTAAACGTACGAATCTTACAGAATACAAAACTCAGAATAGAGGTGGAGTTGGACAAAAAAGCGCAGGTACAAGAGATCAAGATTTCTTGGAGCACATGTTTGTGGCAACAAATCACCAATACATGATGTTCTTTACCCAAAAAGGAAAATGTTTCTGGATGCGTGTTTATGAAATACCAGAAGGAAGTAAAACGGCTAAAGGCAGAGCAATCCAAAACCTAGTAAATATTGAAAGTGACGATAAAGTAAAAGCATTTATTTGTACCCAAGATTTAAAAGATCAAGACTACATCAAAAGCCACAACCTTATTATGGTAACTAAAAAAGGTCAGGTTAAGAAAACTTCTTTAGAGAAATATTCTAAACCTAGAGTTAATGGTGTTGCTGCAATTACGATTAAAGAAGGCGATGAATTATTGGAAGCAAAACTAACTAATGGTGAAAGTCAAATTATTTTGGCTGTAAAATCTGGTAAATTAGTTCGTTTTGAAGAAACAAAAACCCGTCCAATGGGCAGAACGGCTTCTGGTGTTCGTGGGATTACACTAAAAGACGATACGGATGAAGTAATTGGCATGGTTACTGTAAACGATATGAGCAGTGAAATTTTAGTTGTTGCCGAAAACGGATACGGAAAACGTTCCAGCCTCGACGAATACAGAATCACAAATCGTGGTGGTAAAGGAGTGAAAACTTTAAATATTACCGAGAAAACTGGAAAACTGATTTCGATAAATGCAGTTACAGATGCAGATGATTTAATGATTATCAATAAATCTGGATTGACGATTAGAATGGCTGTCGAAGATTTGAGAGTAATGGGACGTGCGACGCAAGGTGTCAAATTGATCAATATAAAAGGAAACGATTCGATTGCTGCAGTGACTAAAGTAATGAAAGACGATGTTGCAGAAGTGGTCGTTGACGAAGAAGGTAATGTCATAGAAACGGAAGCTATCGAAAGAGTGAAGCCTATTTTAGAAGTTCTTGAAGATGAAGGTACAGATGAAGATGACAAAGAAGATGATTCTGAAGAAGAGGACTCTGATGACGAGGCTGAAGGAGAAGATGAAGATGATGAAGCATAAATAAAAATAGATAACAAGAATAATTATAAAACAAACTTAGAATATTATGAAAAGTAAATATGTATTACTAGCATCAGCGTTATTGATATCAGTAGCTACTTTTGCTCAAAAAGATCAAATAAAAGCAGCTGAAAAATTATTAAAAGGAGGTAAATCGCAGGAAGCGGCAACCATCTTGATGGAAGCAGAGTCGTTACTATCTAATGCGACAGATGCTGAGAAAGCTCAGTTTTTCTTTTTAAAAGGAAATGCGTTATTAGATTTGGCAAACAAAAATGTTGATGCAAACACGAATCTTTCACTTGCGGCAAAAGCGTATCAAGATTTAATTGCTGCTGAAAAAACTTCTGGAAAAGCTAAATTTTCAACACAGGCAGCTGCTTCAATTACTGATATTAAATTTAAATTGATTAACGGTGCAATTGCTGATTCAAAAGTGGATAAGCATTCAGATAGTGCTAAAAAATTATCTGACGCTTATTTGTTAGATAAGAAAGACACAATCAATTTGTATTACGCAGCTTCTACTTATGTTAATGCAAAAGAATATGACAAAGCGCTTGAATTGTATGATAATTTAAAAACGCTGAACTATTCCGGCAAAGGAACGAGTTATTTTGCTGTTAATAAATTAACTACTCAAGAAGATTTTTTTACTACTGCTCAAGAAAGAGACAGAATGGTGAAACTTGGAACGCATGAAAAGGCAAGAACTGAAGTTGTACCTTCTAAAAGAGGAGAAATTTATAAAAATATGGCTTTGATTTTAGTTGAAAAAGGTAAAACTGAAGAAGCTAAAAAAGCAATTTCTGAAGCGAGAAAAGCAAATCCTGAAGATACATCTTTGACTTTGACAGAAGCTAATCTTTATTTAGAAACGAAAGATTATGAAATGTATAAAAAACTAATCGCTGAAGTTTTGCAAAAAAATCCAAATGATGCGGATTTGATTTTTAACTTGGGAGTATTAAGTGCAAATGCAAAAAATGTTGCAGATGCTGAAAAATATTACAAAAGAGTTATAGAAATTAATCCAAAATATATCAATGGTTACATCAATCTTGCTGCAATGAAGTTAGAGAATGAAAAAGCAATTATTGACGAAATGAACAAATTGGGAACTTCTGCAAAGGATATGAAACGTTATGATGAATTGAAAAAGAAAAGAGAAGAGCTTTTTAAAGCAACAATTCCTTATCTTGAAAAAGCGGTTGAATTAGATCCTAAAAACGTAGATGTTTCTAAAACTCTTTTAGGCGTTTACAGTGCGTTAGAAATGACTGCGCAATACAAAGCATTAAAAGCAAAAATGTAAAATTTGCTTTTGAAATGTACAAAAAAACCTGTCTATATTTAGACAGGTTTTTTTATACTATTTTTTTAATGACTCTCAATTTGTGGGTATGCTTGTTTGTTTCAGCATTAAATATTCCTAAATGATCCAAGCGGTCTATCCGAACTTTTCCACTGGCGTGAATGATATAATTGTCAGCCATTATAATTCCAACATGAATGATCTTGCCTTCTTCATTGTCAAAAAAAGCTAAATCTCCAGGTTCGCTTTCTTCAATAAAACTTAAGGCTTCTCCTTGCGTTGATTGTTGCGAAGCATCTCTCAGCAATTTGTAGCCATTGAGTTTGTATACCATTTGAGTAAATCCGGAACAATCTACACCAAAAGGAGTTTTTCCTCCCCAAAGATAAGGAGCATTCAAATACATAAAGGCTGTATTTAGTAGGCTTTCTTTAGTTTTCTCGCCGCTGATTTTAGTTCCTTCAAAATCGAAATTTGAAATATTTATCTCATTGTGATTTATAAACGACACCGAAGAACCAAGCGGAATCGGTATCAACAGACTATTTGGTGTCGTGATATATTCTATTAAATCAGCATTTAAAATGATAGCCTCGTTCGATAATTGATTAAAATTGGCTTCGGAAATCAGTTGCAATTGTTTAGAATCTATCCATCCTTCATAATTGTCATACTGCATTCTGATTTTGGACCATTGCTTTAGTTGTTCTAAAATTTCAAAATGTTCACCAAATAAAACTTGAGAGACGATTTCGCTTCTGTCATTAGGTTCAATTCGAAGTGGGATTATGGCTAGATTACAAATTCCGAACATTTAGATTGTTTTATGAGTTAAGAATTAAGAGTTATAAGTTTTTTAAGCCGATAACTCTTAAAATATAATTATTTAAGCTCTTTCAATAACAATTGCTGATGCGCCTCCGCCACCATTGCAAATTGCAGCAGCACCGATTTTAGCATTGTTTTGCTCTAAAACATTTAATAATGTAACGATGATTCTGACTCCGGAACAACCGAGAGGATGACCTAAAGATACGGCACCACCATTTACATTTACGTTGCTGTCACTTAAACCTAAAATTTTTGAATTAGCTAAACCTACAACAGCAAATGCTTCATTGAATTCAAAATAATCCACATCATTAATTGTTATTCCAGCTTTTTCCAATGCTTTTGGAATCGCTTTTGAAGGGCTTGTAGTAAACCATTTTGGCTCCTGCGCCGCATCAGCATATCCGTTGATATACGCCAATGGTTTCAGTCCTAAAGCGATTGCTTTTTCTTCACTCATCAAGATTACTGCTGCTGCACCATCATTTATTGTTGATGCATTGGCTGCGGTTACAGTTCCATCTTTTGTGAAAACGGCGTTTAGTGATGGTATTTTATCTAATTTTACATTAGTGAATTCTTCATCTTTAGAAACTATGATAGGATCTCCTTTTCTTTGTGGAACAGGAACAGGAACTACTTCATTGTCGAATTTTCCGGAATCCCATGCTTTTGCGCTACGCTCATACGATTGAATTGCAAAGTTATCTTGGTCTTCACGGGTAAAGCTGTATTCTGATGCACATAAGTCAGCACACACTCCCATAGCGCTGTTATCGTAGGCATCAGTAAGTCCGTCTTTCTGCATTCCATCAATCATGGTTGCAGGGCCAAATTTAGTTCCGTTTCTTAAATGCATGTAATGTGGAATTAAACTCATGTTTTCCATTCCACCAGCAACCACAATTTCGGCATCGCCACATTGAATAGCTTGCGCACCCAACATAACTGCTTTCATCCCTGAAGCGCAAACTTTATTTATTGTAGTACAGGCAACCGTATTAGGTAAACCGGCAAATATAGCAGCTTGTCTGGCAGGAGCTTGTCCTACACCAGCTTGAACTACGTTACCCATAAATACTTCATCAATCAAATTTGGATCTAATTTTATTCTATCCAAAGCACCTTTAATAGCTATTGCACCTAATCGTGGAGCGGTAACTGTAGACAATCCCCCCATAAAACTTCCGATAGGTGTTCTAACGGCAGAAACGATAACAACTCTTTTGTTCATGACTTTCATAATGTTAGTTTATGTAGCAAATTTAATCTTTTTTAAACAATTTAATCTTTTGATGTTCAGATTATCTTTTTTATATTAATTTTTATTCTATATGTTTGATTGTGAAGCTTTTTTATAAAAATGATAAAAAAGATTGAAAAAAAGAAGTAAAATAGTTGTGAGAAGTCTAAAGATGTCTTAATTTTGCAACCGCAAAACAGGACACGTTTCCTTGAGCTTGGAGGGGTGCCAGAGTGGTAATGGAGCAGTTTGCTAAACTGTCATCGAGCAATCGGTGCCAGGGTTCGAGTCCCTGTCCCTCCGCTGTTATAATTTTGTTTTTCGGGGTGTAGCGTAGCTCGGTTATCGCGCCTGCTTTGGGAGCAGGAGGCCGCAGGTTCGAATCCTGCCACCCCGACTTAATTTTTTACATGAGCAATGGAGGCATAGCTCAGCTGGATAGAGCACCTGCCTTCTAAGCAGGCGGTCGAAGGTTCGAATCCTTCTGCCTTCACAACAAAACCCACTGGATTCAGTGGGTTTTTTGCGTTTAGTGATTTTTGTATTTCTTATTTTCCTACATTTACAACAACAAAACGCAACTTTTTCCGCTATTTGTATAGCAATGTAACTCGAATACCTAGTTCTATTGCTAGTTCATTAATATTAAATCTTTTATTACTAAGTTCAACGGTTTTTTCTTTAAAAGACATATCGTAAATTTTGCGAACTGTTTTCATATGTTAAAATTAAGCTTTTCTCTTAACTTTATCTCCCAGCTAAATTATTATATCCAAAAACCGGTGCATTGAAAAAGAATTGGTGTTTTATTCTGATAGAGGTGTCCAAAATGCCAGTAAAAAGTTTACCAATTTGATTGATTCCTGTAAAATGATTACAAGAAACATGAGCAGAAAAGGGAATTGTTGCGACAATGCCTTGGTTAAGAGCTTTTTTAAGACTTTGAAAACGGAACAAATCTATGGTAATAAACTTATATCAAAAGAGCAAATGAAACTCGATATATTTGACCCGAACGAAGCGAACAGACGAAGCAATTTGTTGAAATCTAGTACAACAGAAAAAGAAGACATTCCGCTTTAAAATACAAAACAATAGAAGAATTCTGGAAACAGGAAAATAATTTTAAAAATGTTGCTTAACTAATGCAGCGAGTTTTATTTGCATATCCATTATAGTTGACCTCAAAAATTCCCTCATAACTTTTTTCAAGTTTATTGAGGTCACTGTTGATTGGCATTACATTTTGATACCGAATACGTTTATTTTCCTCTGTAAAAATGGTTGCTGTTTTATAAGCCAATCCGCCACCATGCCTTGATGTTAGGTTGGAATTGATTTTAAATAGAGCCGAAATTCTTGGTAAGAGAGAAAATTCTTAATCAAAAACATAATCACCTTTAAGACCTGCTTCAATATCGAGCCATTCTTTAGTTTTTACAATATTTTGAACAAAAGCTCCATCAGTATATTTAAAACTTTCTAATTAATAGAATAAAGCAGATTTAATCCCATAAAAAAAGCGCAAGGTTTATTAACTTGCGCAGCTTAGAGGGAAATATATTTTTTGGAAAGTACAGCTTTGCAATGCGCAGGTCAGATTCTCCAGCAAATATAATTATAAAAGGTAATTCCTTTATTTAAGGACGAATTAAAAATCGTACTGTTGTTTTATCATTAGCTTGATTATAAATATCAACTATTAGGTAGGTGTTAGTAGTAACACCGGTAATTAAATACGCAAAATCATAGTCAATTTTATTTTTTGCTGTCGTATCATCCGTTAAAAATGGAGTACTTGATCCCTCTTTTGTAATTATAACCTTAGAAAGCGCAATCTCAGATTGGATACGGCCGCTCACTACATATTCGCCTTGCGAATTAGCTTTACCCTCGGTTTGATTGAAAGTTATTGTTGGCCGTGCAGCATCATCCTTTGAGCAAGAATTCAAAAATAATCCACATGCTAAAACGAATATTGCAGTAATAAAAAAATATTTCATTCTCATAATTATTTGTATTTAAATTATTGTAAATTAAGCGTTTAAAAAAAATGTTTCCTTAAAAAATGTGTTAATGTTATTAAGACGGTTGTACAAAACTAAAATATTTTGAAAATATACAAACGAATTTACAACTAATTGCCTCGGACTCGCCCAATAGAAAGATAAAGAAATTGGAAAAAAGTAACTATTATGACGCGTTTATAAAAACTCTCTCGACTATTTAAAGCATTATCATACCGAAGGGAGAAACTTCTTTGCATCAGAATTAATGATGTTAAAAGAGGTAACGGTAGAATGGATTATTTAGAAGACTCATGAAACACTTACCAAAACAAGTAAAAAAGACTACCATTTAAAGGTAGCCTCTTTTTTAATTAATCCGTTTTAATTTAATTAATCCTTGTCATCTAAGTCTGTTTCATTTTCAAGCAAGTTTTTTATTTGCTCTCCAATATTCTGATGACCATCGTCGTTATCGGTACTAATTTCGATAACTCCATCCCCATCTGTATCTATCAATAAATTTTGATTGGCTAAAGTAACAAGTCTTGCCATTATGGCATCAAGATGTATTTTTATGTTAAGTGACATATCGTTACCATTAACTATAAAATCTTTAGTTTGATCTGCAAAGTCCATTTCAAGTTCAGCATCTTTTCCACTATAGATAACAAAGTTTTTACCGTTTATTGTCCCTTTAATTAAAAAAGTTTTACCTAACATTTCGCCCGGCACAATACTTTTTTCAAATTTAAATTCAATTTCCTCATACTTGGCATTCGGAATATTAACTGAAGTTATAAACTGAGTCAAAGTTTTGTTAGGATCTAAAATATCTATTAAAAAAGGACCTACCAGTTTTACATCATCATCATAAAAAGGATCTACAAGATTATATTTATCATCTTCTTCATCTAATTCAAATTTTATCTTTCCAATGTTTATTTTAAACTCCGTGAACACAACTGTTGATGCAGCAGTACGTGCAGTTGCAGAAGTTTTTCCTGTTGCAGAAACGGATGAAGCTTTTAAGGTAACATTACCGCTTGTAGATGGATCATCTGTGCAAGAACTCATCATAATAACAAGTAGTGCTAAAATCGATGTTTTTTTCATTTTTTTCATTTTTTCATTTTTTTTAAGGTTAAATAATATATAATTAGGGGGTATTAATTAATGGTTGTGAAAAACAATTTCAATAACTGTATCTATAAAAAATAGTTCCTTTAAAATTTAGAGTAAGTTGTTTTTGTTCAGTTTTAATTAGTTCTTGGTGAAATAAAGATAATCAGTTGCTCCATCGCTGGAATTTTTATTTTTCAGTCTAACATTTGTGGTTGTAAATTCTGTAATTTTCCAATCTTCCTCCAATTCATCTAATTTACTGTCATCAAATTTTAACAGAAATATGTCTTGACCACTATTTACAAAAGTGGACCAATTTCCGGCTATTGTATTTTTTTCCTTTACAACCGTAACAATTCCATTAGAATTGAAAGTAAAATTATATCCCTTGTAATTTAAAGTCTCATCACTATCATCAAAATAATAAGATACATGCCAGGTTCCATTTGTCAAAATCGAAGCGAAATTCTGGTTTCCTACAGAGCCTGAATTAGTATTACAATCTTTAATTCCATCTTCAATACTGCTTTCAAAATTAGAGTTGTTTGTAATTACAACAGTTTGACCCTTAAAATTTGTAATAGAAACTGGATAATTGATAGATATAAACACATTACTTTCTACATCTTTCAAAAAGTTGTATAAATCTTTATTGTTTTGAATGGTAATAGTTTTTGCAATTTGATTATCTGCATTGTAAATACTAATCTTTATTGGATAATTTATATGTAGGCAATCAATCTCATCAAACCCGTCATCATCATCGCAATTATCAATAACATCCTCTAATTGATCCGGATTTATAATAAGTTCTGTCTTGAAACTTTGATATTGAATTGTTATTGGATATACAAAGTTTACTATATCATCATCATTTGAAAAAGCATCTAATGCGTTTTGAACCACTTTATAATCATTTTGGCTAGACACTGTAATATGCTTTCCATTTACAATAACGCTAACCGGCAACCGAACATTAAAACAACTTGATTTATCCAAAATATTATCCTTAGACGTAGGGTTTTGTGATACCCTAGATATCAAACTCGCAAGAGGAGATTTAGCTGTTAAATTTTGTGTAATGTCTTGAATAACCAATGTTTCCTCATCTTGACACGAAATAAATACCACTACAGCAACGCACATTAATAAATATTTAATTGTTTTCATATGTAGCTAATATTTAATACGTAGAATACCGAACTGATATTTTTTTATATTGTTTTTTGTGGCATAGAATTCCGTTTTGCGTATCCGCTTCGGTGTTTATAGACCGTTTTCATTTCGCGTATTTCATATTAAAAGATTAACGGTTTAATAGTAAAACAGTTTACATCTATATTACCCTACCAAAATTTAAAAATAAATATATCTTTGTAAAGCAAAAAATTACGAAATAAATGACAATACATTCATTATCAAAGACTTGTGATAAAATTATTTTTTCAATATTTTTCAAAAGTCATGCGAAAGCGCTTCGCAATTTTCTTTTTTATAAATATGGGAACAAAGACCAAGCCGATGATATAACTCAAGAAGCTTTCATTAAACTCTGGCAAAACTGTGCTGCAGTCCCTATTGAAAAAGCGAAATCTTATATATATACCATTGCAAATAATAGCTCTCTTAACGAAATTGCACATCAAAAAGTAGTTTTGCAATATGAAAAAAATTTTGTTGGTCATGATAATACAAATGAAACTCCGGAATTTATACTCGAAGAAAAACAATTCAAAAGTAAGCTCTTAAAATCAATTGAAAATTTGAAAGAAACACAGCGAGTTGCTTTTTTGATGCATCGAATAGACGGTAAGAAATATAGCGAAATAGCAGCGGAATTAAATATAAGTGTAAAAGCAGTTGAAAAGCGGATACACTTGGCTTTAATTGAATTACGAAAAGAAATTGATATGATAAAGTAGGGTAAATTTGTTTTTACATGTTTTAAATATAATACGATTAATGCAATGGAAAAAAATCACATTTTGGCAAAATGGCTAAACAACGAATTAACAGAAGATCAATTAGCTGAATTCAATGCTAATCCTGATAATGAAAAATACGAACAAATTAAAAATTACACTGCTCATTTAGAAGTACCACTATTTAATGAAGAGAAAGTTTTAGAGCATGTTATTAATCACAAAAAAACAACACCTAAAGTTATTCCTTCATACAAAAAATGGTTATTCAAAGTGGCTGCCGTTTTTGTTATTGGATTAGGAATTGTATTTATGATGCAAAATTTTGCGTTACAAACACAATATGCTCTTAATGGTAAAAAAACCACTTTCTTATTACCGGATAATTCTAAAGTAGTTCTGAATGCCGGCTCTGAAATTAAATATAAAAAATGGAATTGGGACAATAACAGAAACCTTGAGTTGCATGGCGAAGCCTATTTTAAAGTAGCAAAAGGTAAAAAATTTGAGGTTGCAACTGTTCTTGGAAAAGTTGCTGTTCTTGGAACTCAATTTAATGTAAAAGTACGGAAAGATCGTTTTGATGTAACTTGTTTTGAAGGAAGGGTACTCGTAAAGTACCAAGAAAAAGAATTGATTTTAACTCCCGGACAAAGTGTTGCTTTTAAAGATGGAAAACAAATAAATACAACCGTTGCTACCGCTCAACCAGAATGGATGGAAAACACCATTGCTTTTAATAAAGAAAATTTACGCAACATTTTAGATGAAATTGAAAGGCAGTACAATATTTCTATTGAAGTGAAAACAAAATATTCGAGTGCATTATTTACTGGAAAAATTCCAATTAACAATCTTGATGTTGCCCTTCAAATTATTGCTACAACCTATCATTTAGAACCCAATAAAATTACTGCAAACAAAATAATTTTTGAAGGAAAATAAATATTTTAAATGAAATACACTTCTGTTTTATTCTTTTGCCTTGTTTTTGTCTTGAGTATGACAGCTCAAAACAGAAGTAAAGCAATTGCATTAAAAGATATCCTGCAATCTATTGAAAAACAACATCTTATTTATTTTAATTATATTGACAATGAAATAGTTACTCTTAAAATTGTACCTCCAAAAAAATCGTTGTCTTTGAACAAGAAAATCAGTTATCTTGAAAAAAAAACGAATCTCTTCTTTGAAAATATCGATAATAAATTCATTACTATTCATAGCAATAATACGGTAGACTCAAAGAATATTTGTGGATATGTATTTTCTAAAGAAGATAATTCTCCACTGGAAAATGTGAATATTAAGTTTGAAGATGGTTTCAGTACTTCAACCAATAAAAAAGGATATTTTGAACTAAAAAAAGAAAAGTCAACTGATTTATTAATTAGTAACATTGGGTATACTACTGAAAAAATTTCTGTCTCTGATTTACAAAATAAAAATTGTTTAAAAATTTACATTGAAGTGGAAGTTTCTGAATTAAATAATATAATTGCGAATCAACTTTTAACATCTGGAATCTCAAAAAAAATTAATGGAACATTTGAAATTAAACCAAAAAAACTGGGAATATTACCTGGCTTGATTGAACCTGATGTTTTACAAACCATGTTGCAAATTCCCGGTATTTATAGTGCTGATGAAAGTATTTCTAGTATTAATGTCAGGGGAGGCACGCATGATCAAAATTTGTTTTTATGGAATGGAATAAAAATGTATCAAACGGGACATTTTTTTGGATTAATTTCGGCGTTCAATCCTAATTTAGCCCATACCATTTCTATAACTAAAAATGGAACTTCTGCTTTTTTTGGAGAAGGCGTTTCAAGCTTTGTGGATATTTCCTCAAACTCCAATAAATTTAAAAAAAACAGTTTTAGTGCAGGAATAAACATGATAGATGCCGATGTGTATTCAAAGTTCAAAATCTCCAAAAAAAGTTTTATAGAAATTTCAGGAAGAAAATCCATTACCGATTTAGTAAAAACACCTACCTACAAAGAATATTATAATAAAGCCTTTCAAAATACAAGTATTACTAATTTTTCCAATAACCAAAATATAGATTATTTAGGTGATGAAAAATTTAATTTTTACGATATTACGGCTAAATATTCTCAACAAATCGGAGAAAAAAACCATTTTATTTTAGATTTTATTACAATTAACGATCAACTTAAAATTTTTCAAACAACCAACGCCAGTTCTCAGATTCAGTCTGAAAATAATATTTTATACCAAAAAAATTACGGAGGTAATCTTTCATGGGTACGAAACTGGAATACTAAAAATAGCACTCATTTAAATGCTTATACATCGTCCTATGTACTTAATGCCGAAAAAAACAAAATACAAGATAATCAAATTATAAAACAAAAAAATGAAGTATTAGACAATGGCTTTAAGCTTGAAAATAGCCATGCAATCAATTCGAAATTTACTCTTAAAAATGGATATCAATTCAACGAAATTGGCACCATAAATTCAGATGAAGTAAACAGCCCTATATTTTATAGAAGAATTAAGGAAGTATTACGAATTCATGCGCTTGTAGTTGAAGCAAAATATAATGATACTTTATCCAAAATATATTTTAATGCAGGATTGCGATTAAACTACATCGAACAATTCAAAAAAAACCTTTTAGAACCACGATTACAGTTTAATTATGCAATTACAAAATATTTTAATTTAGAAGTATTAGGAGAATTTAAAAGTCAAAATTCTTATCAGGTTATTGATTTGCAAAACGATTATTTTGGTATTGAAAAAAGAAGATGGATATTGGCAAACAATACTACGATCCCTATTCAAAGAAGTAAACAAGCATCAATTAGTTTATTTTACAACAAAAATAATTGGTTATTTACGGTAGATAATTTTTATAAAAAAGTAACTGGAATTAATAGCTCGAGTCAAGAATTTCAAAACCAATTAGAGTTTGTAAAAACCAATGGCGATTATGAAGTTTTAGGAATGGAAATGCTGGTTCAAAAAAAGATAAATCATTTTATTACCTGGTTTAGTTATACTTACAATACTAATAATTATTACTTTCCAAATTTAGAACAACCTGTATTTCCAAATAATTTTAAATTAGACCATATCATCTCTTGGGCTGGTATCTATGAAAGAAAAAATCTAAAAATAGCATTGGGATCAAAGTGGTATTCTGGAAAACCAGAGACCACTCCTGTAAGTTCGACAATAAATTATAGTAATTTCTCCAATCCAAAGATTGATTACAATACTCCAAACAATAAAATACTAGATGACTTTTTTCAAGTTAATTTTTCGACAACATACAAATGGGAAAGCTTAAATCAAATTCAATATAAATTGGGGTTCTCTCTATTGAATGTATTGAATCGAAAAAATGAAATCAATGAATATTATAGAATAAATACGGTTACCAATTCTATTGAAGATGTAAAAACTTTTTCACTTCGACGCACTCCAAATTTAAGCTTTAGAATAGCTTATTAAACGAGTTCCATAACATTTAATAAATTTACCAGTTTACTCAATTGTATCAATTGTTTAAAAAAACCATGTATCTGCATACTCTGCTATTTAGTGTATTAAAAAGTATTAAAAATCGCATTGTTATCGGAACGCTACTTGCCTAATTTGTAAAAAAAAATAAAAAATCAGCCTTAAAATAGGTTAAAAAACAAACTCAAGGGTAGTATAAAAAGTTCTTCCAGCAGAAAGTATCATTCTGGCCGTGGATAATCGGTTGCTCTGCTGGTGAAATAACTGTTATTTGTAAAATCGAGGATTCCGGCTATTAGTTTCATTTTTTCCATTTGTAAAAGGTTGAAAATTCAGCAACATAGTAGTGTATATGCTAACTTATCAATCACAGATAGTTAGGAAATATTCTTAATTATAACTTATGAAACAAGTGCGCAAAATTGATGATAAAGCTATCAAAGAAAAAGCTGTCCATTTGATTTATATGAGAATAAACATATCAGAACTCGCCAGAGAGTCAGGAATAACAGCGCCATAGTTGTATAAATGGCGTCAAGAGTTCGAGGAATTTGGAGAAGGAAGTTTTCCTGGAAAAGGAAATATAAAATCAAGTCTCAAACAAGAAAAAATCCGTGAACTGGATAAAAGACTTAAAGATGCAGAGTTAGAGTGCGAAATATTAAAAAAAGCAATCGGCATTTTTTCTAAGAGCGGTCGATGATTTATAGTTTCATTAAAAACAATGAACAAGTACTTCCGATTGAAAAATAGGTAGGCATTTTCCCTTTCGGCAAATCAGGTTCATCAGCAAGCAATGACGCAAAAAAACGAAATTTGGAAAGTGGGAAATAGAAGGTTGAAAAAACTAAACCGCCAAACTTAAGCTGACAATTAAAATGTGGAAAGTGGCAAAGTAAGACGTACGCAAAAAAAACAGAGATCCTACAAAATTATTGTAATTATTGAACAAAAAACAATGATAAATTAAGATTAATACTCTGATAAACAACAAGCTACTTTTTTTCTGTTTTTTGCTAACAATCAATTAAAATAAATAAAAAAAAACAATTATATTGCTAAAGAGACACTTTTTTATAACTAAATTTACTTGTAATAACAGGACCATAATAGTGTAAAAGACAGCCCTGATAAAATTGAGACAGAGGACAAACATAAAATATCAAAAACTTAAGATCAATTTTCGGAGGGCTTTTTGTCGATTTATCAAGCCCTCGCTTAAAAATTGAAATAATTAATCTCCAACTTCAATCTGTTAAAATAAATACTATGAAGAGCGATGATAAATTTTTAAGAATAATTATAGCCACTAATAAAAATATAATTCGTGTTTTAAGTAGCATTATGACTTTAATACTAGGAACAGTACATCTAATCTATTAAGAATTTAAAAAAATCACCGCTCCTCCTTATCTATTGATTAATATTTCCACTTTATTCGAAGTATTTAATTTGATATCGATTATTGCGGTAAGATATGAACTTATAAAAGCATTGCTATTAATTATTTCGTCCAATAAAGTTCCTACTATTCAAATTATAGAAATCTTAATAATTGCTATTTCAACTAAAATAATTACACTAGATATACAGCAAGCAAATAGCAATATTATTATGAGTTTAGCTTTGATGATTGCTGCACTGGGTCTTGCTTATTTTTTGTTAAAATATTGTAAGAAATCACAAAACAAACCCTAAACAAATCCAGTAACGCTCTGTATTTTAATTATTTAATTGTATTAAAAAAAAGATAACAACTATAAATTGAAGTTTTTATGGATCACTTACTACAAAATAAAAAATGGCATTCAGTTTCTTATAATGATGTATTAGAGAACTTCAATGCTTCCTCGCAAGGTCTTAATACGACAGAAGCCGAGAAACGTCTGAAAATAGTAGGACCCAATATACTGCACAGGCAAAATAGAGAAAGTGCCTTTAAAATTTTGCTGAGGCAATTTCTTAACCCACTTATATATGTTCTCCTTGCTGCTACCATCCTTGCTATAGCTATGGGTAAAATCACTGATGGAGTAGTGGTATTTTGTGTTGTAATTATTAATGCTACTATCGGGTTTGTTCAAGAATACCAAGCAGGTAAAACCATTCAGGGGCTTCTTCAATTGATACCGGAGAATGTTACGGTAATGAGAGACGGAAAGCAAAAGAATATCCAGGCTGCTGACCTTGTACCAGGGGATTATGTATTGCTTCAGGCTGGAGACAAGGTATCAGCAGATATACGGCTTACATTCGTAAAAAACATGCAGTGTAATGAATCTATCCTTACCGGAGAATCCTTCCCGGTAGAAAAACACTCGGATAGTATTGACTTATATGCAGGCGTTGCTGATCGTAAGAATATGGTTTTTAGCGGTACAATGATTACTTCTGGTACTGCGGAGGGCGTAGCTGTTTTAACAGGTATAGAAACTGAAATCGGTAGAATTTCCGTACTTCTTCAAACCACCACGTCAGTCAAATCTCCACTGACAAAATCTCTTGAAAAAATTGCGCGCGGAATTACGTATTCCATCATATTTGTTGGTGTCTTAGTTTTTCTAATTGGAATATTTCGTAATTATACACTCATTGATGCAATATTTTTTGCCATTACTCTTGCGGTAGCAGCTATCCCGGAAGGACTGCCTGCCGTAATTACTATCGCATCAGCTATCGGTATTATGCGAATGGCAAAAAGACAAGCTATTATCCGGCATTTATCCGCTGTAGAAACCTTGGGCAGCACCACTGTAATCTGCTCAGACAAAACGGGAACGCTTACCCTTAACGAAATGACCGTTCAGGTACTGTGGAATGGAAAGCAAAAATTCGATGTTACAGGAGTAGGCGTCAATGCTGATGGTGAAATTTTAAAAAATGATTCCGATGAAGAAGGAACAGATGAGGAAATTGGAGAACTTATACGGGCTGCTGCATTATGCAATGACGCAACACTCCACAATAAAGAGGGCCATTGGAAAGCAGTAGGAGATCCTACAGAGGTTGCCCTCATAGCAGTAGCCGGAAAATTTGGAATAAACGAAGACGAATTAAGAAGCAAATGGCCGAGGCTGGATGAATTACCCTTTGATTCCGAAAAAAAAATAATGGCGACGCTACATCTATCCCCTTTAGGAGAAAAAATAATTTACCTTAAAGGCGCCCCTGAATCAGTTATTCCACTTTTATTAAATAGTGAAAATTCATCCGCCGTCTTTGATACAGAACTGGTACGAGCGGAGGCTTTACAGTTAGCAGGAACAGGAATGAGAGTATTGGCTTTTGCTTTTAGAAAGTTAGATCGCGAACATTCATCACTCATTACGGAAGAGGATCTTGACGATTTTACTTTTTTAGGAATACAGGCCATAAGTGACCCTCCAAGAATGGAAGCAAAAGAAGCGATCGATGCGTGTCATAATGCAGGTATTACGGTGAAAATGATTACAGGAGACCATCCTGCAACAGCCGCAGCAATAGGCAGGGAACTTGGATTTATAAATGCAGATTGCGTTATCACCGGAAAGGAGCTTCAGAATTTGAATGCCCTAGAGATTCAAGAAATAGTAAAAAACACCAATATTTTCGCAAGGGTATCCCCCGAAGATAAATTAAATCTGGTAAAAGCCCTTCAGGCCAACGAGGAAGTGGTAGCCATGACAGGAGATGGTGTAAATGATGCCCCAGCACTTAAACGTGCAGATATTGGTGTAGCTATGGGTATCAGTGGTACGGCTGTTGCCAAAGAGGCGGCAGACATGATCCTGACCGATGATAATTTTGAAAGTATAAAGGCTGCTGTTGAAGAAGGACGCAGAGTATTTGATAACCTGCTGAAATCGATTGTATTTCTTCTGCCTACAAGTATAGGATTGGGATTGGTTATTTTTATTGCCGTTTTATTTTTTCCCTCAAAAGAGGGAATTCTACTCATCCCAATACAACCTGTTCAGGTATTATGGATCAATCTTATAACTGCCGTTGCCTTGTCATTGCCGCTTGCGCTTGAAGCAATGGAACCCGATGTAATGAATCGTCCTCCACGTAAGCCCAATAAACCTTTATTAAGTTCCTTGATAATTTTCAGGATGATATTAGTTTCTCTGGTAATGGCAGGTGGAACAATTGGATTATTTCTTTGGGAATATAATAAAGAACTGTCTAGGGGCATGGCACATTCACTTGCCATTTCGGAAGCTCAAACAATGGCTGTAACAGCGATGGTTTTATTCCAGGTGTTTTATCTTATTGATTGTCGCTCTCTTAATTTTTCAGTCAATAAAATCGGGCTTTTCTCCAATCCATTTATTTATATTGGAATTGCAACAGTACTACTTGTTCAGGTTGCTTTTGTTTATTTTCCATTTATGAATCGGTGGTTTCATTCATCTCCATTAAAAGCGGAGGCTTGGGGTGTGTCAGCCATGGTAGCTTTTTCAATTCTAATAATCATTAGTATTGAAAAATGGATTCAAAGAAAATATTTTAAAAGTGTCAAGATGTAATATTGCTGTGAAGAGAAACCTTTTGCAACGCATTTATTTTTAGTTTTGATCTTGATTGAAATTACCGATTTGATTTTTTCGGCAGATAGCATTCCTGCAATATTGGCCATTGTGCAAGACCATTTATACTTCAAATCTTTTTGCTATACTTGGCTTGCGCTCTCTAAATTTTGCTTTAGCGGTCATAATGGATAAATTCTGGTATTTTTCGAAGGGGTTTGCTGTGATATTCTATAAACCGTAAACTTTCATAAAACCACCACGGTTATCCTTCCGTTCAATGGAGTGCTGCACAATTAAATCCCCAATTGTAATCATGTTTAGTAATTCGTACAGCGCGACACTAATTTGATGGGTTTTACTAATTTCTTCCATTTCATTTTTCCAATGTAAAAGCTGTTCTTTCGCTTTCGGTAAATCCAATTCATTTCGCACAATTCCTGCATTCTGACGCATCAAAAGCTGTAATTGGGCCTTCCTTTTAGCCAAATAATCCGAATTAATTTCAGGTTTTTCAGCGGATTTCCAATTTGAAATGATCCCATTAAATGGACTATTTTCAATAGAAACATGGGACAAATAAGCATAAATTTTGTCGGAATATACGAGCGCTTCCAATAAGGAATTGGAGGCTAATCTATTGGCACCATGCAAGCCGGTTCGGGAACATTCGCCACAGGCAAATAAATTTTCTATTGATGTTTTCCCGTTTTTATCGACTGTAATTCCGCCACACAAATAATGCTGTGCGGGAACAACGGGAATCCAGTCTTTTGCTATATCAATCCCAATGCTTTTGCAACGCTCATAAATCATGGGAAAGTGCTTGATAAAAGCGTCTAAGTCCAGATGGCTACAATCTAAATAAACGCAATCATCTCCTGATTTTTTTAGTTCCAAATCAATGCTTTGCGAAACGATATCTCTGGACGCTAATTCTCCTCTTTCATCATAATTCAGCATAAACCGAAGTCCTTTTTGAGTACGCAAATACGCTCCAAAACCGCGAACTGCTTCCGAAATTAAAAATTTAGACCCTGCTGAAGCATCATATAAAGCGGTAGGATGAAATTGAATAAACTCCATGTCTTTGATGGCAGCATTTGCACGAAAAGCCATGGCGATACCATCTCCGGTAGCTATAACCGGATTGGTCGTATGACCGTAAAGATGGCCTATTCCACCTGTGGCCAGCACTGTAAAATCAGATTGGAATGTGATAACTTCTTTTGTTTTTTCATGCAATGCATAAGCGCCAAAACAACAATTATTTTGGGTTATCAAATCAAGTGCAAAATAATGGTTCAGAACGGTTATGTTTTCTTTTTGATGCACTTGCTCTAAAATGGCACGCTCAATTTCATAACCCGTTTGGTCTTTATGATGTAATACTCTGTTGCGTGAATGGCCGCCTTCTTTGCCTAAATCAAAACTTCCTTTTGCCGTTTTATCAAATTTGGCACCCCACGCTATGAGTTCCTTCAATCGTTTCGGGCCTTCGGTAACGACCATTTTAACGACATCAACATCACATAAACCATCTCCGCAAATGAGGGTGTCGTCAATGTGTTTTTGATAAGAATCCTCGGTTTCGTCAGTGACTATGGCAATCCCGCCTTGAGCATATTTTGTATTGGATTCATCTTCGTTCGATTTGGTAATTATCGTGATTTTTCTATCAGGAAATCGTTCTGCAATTTTTATGGCAAAAGTCAATCCTGCCACGCCAGAACCAATGATTAAGTAGTTTGTTGCAATCATTATTTTGATAATTCAAGCATTCGTTCAATGGGAACCAAGGCTTTTTTTCTAATATTTTCAGGGATATTAATTTCCGGACTTTCATTAAGCAAGCAATCATATACTTTTTGTAATGTATTCATTTTCATGTAGCCGCATTCGCTGCAAGCGCACGTATTATCTTCTTTTGAAGGAGCCGGAATCAAAATTTTATGTGGTACTTCCTGTTGCATTTTGTGTAAAATTCCCGCTTCGGTAGCCACAATAAATTGATTGTTCGGATTTGTTTTTACATAGTTAATCATCCCGGCTGTTGAACCAATATAGCTTGCTGTTTGCAGAATATGTGTTTCCGATTCTGGATGTGCAATTATCGTCGCAGCAGGATATTGTTTATGGACTTCGATTAATTTATCTAGCGAAAAAGCTTCATGTACCACACAGGAACCGTCCCATAGCAGCATGTCTCTTCCTGTTTTGCTGATGATGTATTTTCCTAAATTCTTATCCGGGGCAAAAATAATGGGCGTTTCTTTGGGAATGGATTCCACTATTTTTAAAGCATTTGATGAGGTACATACAATATCACTCAACGCTTTAATTTCGGCAGAACAATTCACGTAAGTGATGACAATATGATCGGGATGTTCATCAATGAATTTTTTAAATAAATCCGGTGGACACGATTCTGCCAATGAGCAACCTGCTTTCAAATCGGGCAGAATTACTTTCTTTGTCGGGTTTAATATTTTGGCAGTTTCGGCCATAAAATGTACGCCGGCAAAAAGGATAATATCGGCATCCACTTTCATGGCTTCTTGTGATAATCCCAAGCTGTCACCCACATAATCCGCAATATCCTGAATATCGGCTTCTTGATAGTAATGGGCTAAAATAACCGCATTTTTCTCTTTTTTCAATTCCAATATGCGCTTTTTAAGATTTTTCATTAGTTAAGTTTTAAAAAAAAAACATCATTTGTCATGAATTTCCACTTCAAATTTAGGAAGTAGATTTTATAGTTCATTACACTAGAACAATTTCGTTTTTCTGTTGAAGTGCAGTTTTTAAGTCTGTTATAAAAGCCATCAAATGGTCGATTTCGACATGATCCATAATAACAATTTTGTACCATTGATTATTTCCGTCGTGTTTTTGGGGAACCAAATCGAATTTTTTTACCAGTTCTGGTGTAATATATTCGGCTTGAATGGTTGCAATATTCATAAAAGGTTCTCTGAAATAGTTCACGTGTAATGCATCCAACTGTTCACACAACCACTCTGTTCTCATTTGTAAAATGCGAATTTTTTCACACCATCCAAAAGGGCCGTACGTAAATAATATCATCCAAACCGCTACGGCATTTGCACCGGAACGACTTCCGCAGAGCGTCAAATCCATTCCTTCGACATATTCAGCTTCTTTTGTCAAAACATTTTCGATTAATCCTTTTCGGCAAATAAAAACTCCTGTTCCATAAGGAGCCTGAAGCATTTTGTGCGCATCAATGGTGATGGAACTGATTTTTGGGTTTTCAAAATTGATTTCGGAGGCTTTGTTGCTAAACGGATATACAAAACCACCATAAGCGGCATCAATGTGTAATTTGTATTTTAAGTCGTGTTTTTCGAGAATTTCAATATAATCATTCGGGTTATCGATCGCGCCAAACATTGTAGTTCCCATATTAGCAACTACGATAAAATATTTTTTCCCTCGTTTTTTAGCATTGACAATGCTGTTTTCTAGCGCGAATATGTCAATGGTGCGGGTTTCAAAATCAACAGGAATTTTTAACCAATCCAGCATCAATACATTGGCCGCTTTCGGAATGGAATAGTGGGTATCTTCTGAAGCTATTATAGCAATTTCGGACAGACTGGAATTCAGTTTGTTCATGAAATAGTTGCGATACATCCAAATGGCCTGAATATTCGCTTCGGTGCCACCAGGAGCAATATAACCGTCAAAGGAATTGGGTTCAGCTTTAAAAACATCAACGGCAAGCACATTCAAAACCTCCCGTTCTATTTCCTGTGTTCCTCTAAAAGCTTTTTCAGAAGTGCCAAAAGTATGGCAGCCAATATGATTGGGATTGGCAACATAGGTTTGTAAAATGGGCGCATCTTTTAGAAATTGAGCTTCTTCATTGAATACTTTTCCATCTAACTTGGATGCAGGATACCCCAAAGAGGCATCATGAGAGAAATTCACATTCTCGCCTAATGCTTTTTGAATGCGAATTTGCCTTTCTGTTGGGGTGATTTTTTTCCAGAATTGCATGATTACTTTTTTTACCAAAGCTACATGCTAAAAAAATCAGAAAATATGATAAATGTTAGGTTTTGGTTTTAAAAAATAGAAATTTTATAAGCGTAATTTTGATAGTGTGGGTTCAGGAAATTGCGCAAAGTCAGAGATATTTGCGCAGCCTTAATGAGAAAATTATTTATAGGGAAACTTTGCGGAGCTGGTTTTTGATTTGCCAGTAAAGAGCTTTTTTATTTTGAAAGTATAAAAAAATAATAACTTTAATTATTTGTTGTTGTGGCTTATTTTTTAGGGCACGGATTGCAAATCCGCGCTATCGGGTATTTTTGTCTAAGACCAATATTAAATTAAGCGAAAACCCACAATGCAAAACTTTTGTTGGACGATGTTTTTTTTAGCAAACTTTATTAATTTGGTTCAAAAGTTTTTGGTATTTTTTCTGCTCTTTCTCTTTCAAATAACAGTGAGACGATACTCCATTTTTCTTTGTCAAAGAAAAGCTGAATACTATTTATTCCTCTTCTTGCTACCGATCCATTTTTTATTAATCTTGTTTCATAAGTGCTCCAAACTTGCGCAATATTTCCAAATATTCTCACTTCTCTGTTAATTTCACTTTCATAAAAGGCTGTTTTCATTACCATTGCATCGGTCTCTTTGTGAAAATCTTTCAACGACATTGTTACTTGTTGTAAATTTCCATTTATAGTATCCAAATAGGAATAAATTGCATTGGGGTTATGAATTGACAAATCTCTTTCCCACTGTCTTTTTTCTCCTGCTTCTCCAGAAACTACCTCATAAAACGCTTTAATGATTCCGTCGATTGTTGAAACGTCTTTTTTTAATGGATATTTTTCACTTATTTCTTGTGCTTTTGAATTTTGAGTTGTCATAATTAAGATTGTAATTAGTTTAAAAAATGTTCTTTTCATTTTCATTTTTGAACAAACTAAAACGTAATAAATCTTTTAGAAAATTTTTTTATTCAAACGTATTGATTTCTTGTTTGGTTGTTACTATTTCTTATTTTCTTGTTACAACATAAATTTATTTAGGGAGGAATTTAAACATTCTTTGTAACTTTTTCCGACAGCAATTTTTACGTTTTTCAGGATGATGTGATTATCTTCTAAAATATCAATGTTTGTTAAATTTACAATATAAGAATTATGAACTCTCATAAATTCATCTGGTAAGTTTTCAATCAAATCTTTTAACGATTTGTAATAAGTGTATTTTTTGTTTTCGCTTGTTAGAATTTCTACATAATTTCCTAAACCTTTAATTATAGTAATTTCGTCAAAATATATTTTTATTAATTTTTTGTCAGATTTAATAAAAGTAAATTTTTCATTTTTCATAAAAAGGTCTTGTTTCTATTCGGTGGAGATTTTCAGTACTATGGTTTAAGTTTTTAACCAAGCCAAATATACAAAAAGAAGTTTCGGTTTAGCCTTAAAACCCACTTGCTTAAAATCGTTTTTAGGCGCTGTCTTTATTTCTTTTTTTAAATCAATACTTTTCGACAGCAATAACGATTGTAATTCCGTGCACGTAAAGTTTTTTTTAAAAAAAATATGATGAAATAATAACTTTAATTATTTGCTGTTGTGGCTGATGTTTGTGGGCACGGATTGCAAATTCGCGCTATCGGGTTTATTACTATCTTTTATTAAAAAAGTCTATCAATATTTTATTTATTAAATCAGGTTTTTCCCAAAACACGTCGTGAGAAGTATTTGGTAAAATACAAAATTGTGATTTTTTGATTGCTCGGTGTAATTCTAATCCAAGTTCGGTTGTGTACATATCCCTGTCTCCGTAAACAAGTAATGTTGCTGTATTTATTTCAACTAAAACTGATTTTTGGAAGTAAATTTCTTCAAACCACATTCTTTTTGCCTCAATTATGTATTTTTTCCAATTTCCTGTTGGAGATTTTTCTTTATATTGTTTTATCCAAGGTTTTAGTTCTTTTATTACCCAAGTTGTATCTGAAAATTTATTAAGATCTTCTAATGATTCTTTTGTTGTTCCTTCAAGTTTATAAGTTGCACCAGAAACAGCAATTTTCTTAATCTTGTCAGGTCTAATTTTTGCAAGAAGTAATGCCACATTTCCAGCATCGCTCCAACCAACTACAAAAGTGCTATCTAACTTCAATAAATCTATTGCCTCAGAATAATAATGAGCCATAAGTTTATAAGTCATTGTACTATCAGCGAACTCTGAACGCCCAAGTCCAGGTGCATCAAAAGCAATTACTTTATATTTTTTTGATAAATTAGGAATACATTTTTTAAAATCAGCAATACTTCCTAAACCTCCGTGAAGTAAAAGTAAAGGAATTCCTTTTCCATATTCTTCATAATAAAGTTTAGTTCCACGAATTGTCAAATATTTTCCATTATTTGAACCATATTTAATTTGCGAAATCCCATTTGTGGATAAGAATATTGTCAGTAATAGTGGTAATAATTTTAATTTCATTTTTGCTTTTTTAAGATTACTTGCATATACCAGCCATAAAAGGGCTCTAATCCACCCGTTTTTGAATGGCTTCCTGCCACAAAACAGTTTTGTAAATATGAGATTACTTTTGGTTAATACCGCAAAAAAGTATCGCCTGATTTTATTCCCATTGCTAATTCTTCCAGATTGGTGTTTTCGAGCATGAAAGCCAATTCATTTCTGATAGCCTTGAATTTATCGTGAACCGGACAAGGATGATCCTCAGTGCAGTGACTTAATCCTAAACCACAACCGGTAAAAACGCGATCTCCATCTAATGACGTTACAATTTGGGATAGTTTTATTTGGCTCATGGTTTCTTTTGGGATTTCAAATCCGCCACCAACACCTTTTATAGAACGGATGATATTAGCCTTGGATAATATCTGTAAAATTTTGGCCGTAAAAGCCTCGGGAGAATCTATTTTTTTAGCAATATCTCTAAGCCCAACTCTATTATTTTGATAGGATTCGGATGCTATAAAAATGGTGGCCCGAATTCCGTATTCACAGGTTTTAGAAAACATAGTTGTTTTTTTACAAATTTAGAGAAATACTTGCTATTCCTTTTGAATATTCTTTATTCTTTGGGTTGGCTATTTTTTTAAATCCAAAAGGGATCATTGTTATTTTCTGTAAAAGACTCTTCAGTATGAATTTCTTTAATTTTAGCCAATTGGTCTTGGGTGGCCATTTTTTGAATTTCAACAAATAAAATGCGTTCCTCAAAACGAATGTGTGCTTCCAATTCTTCTTCAATGAGTACTAAAGACTTTTCTACATTGGTAGTTTGCTTGAATAAACGTTTCAAACGACGATGTTCCGTTAAAGATCGTTTTATAAGGTCATTTTCTGCACCTAAAATGGGAAATACGTATTTTTCTTCCAATTCGAAATGCGGTTTTAAATGCGTTTTGTAAAACCAGTCCGAATATTTTTTGATGCGATTGGGTTCAATTTGCTTTGAAAAACCGGTTCGTATTTTCCAACACAATTGCAAACCATGATGATGATCGTGGCTTAGAGGTTGCAATTCCGGAGCTCTTTTTAATGGTTTATTTGATATCATAAGGTATAAATTTAAAACCCGCCAAAACGGATGTAAGAGCCAAAAATGAGCATCAATACACCAATTGTCGTTACGGATAGTATGTGAAAAGCCATTTCAGGCAATTTGTCTGGATTATTTTTAAGTTTGGGAATTACCCTAAACTGTGCGCTCAAGGCGAAGGCTGCCGTCAAAAACAATAAAAGTAATTTTGTTGAAACTACTTTCTCAACAGGAGTGGCAAACTGAAACCAATATTCGATGCTAACGCCATATTTGTACGCCATTAAAATTCCGGTAACGACCAGTAAAACCAATGCTGTCATTCCTACAGGCTCATACTTTTTTTCGTAATTTAAAATAATGCCCGGGTCTTTCTCTTTAAGGGCTTGTGGTAAATGACCAAAAACCAGCAACAAATGGCCGCCCACCCAAACTGTGGCACTTAAAAGATGGATAATTAACAAAAAATGATGGTTCATGTAAAATTTTATTTGTTTTTAAAGATACGCTTTTGTCAGCAACTTTACTTTAAAATCAACCTCTAAAATGTACTTTAATGCGTGCGCTTGAAAGATTTTCCTTTTCCAATTCCCTAACAGAATAGCCCAATTTTTCTAACGTTGTTGCGCCATTTACAAAATGCTGGATGTAATAATTTCCCTGATAGTTTTGCTGTTCTAAATATCGTATCATGGCTTGCATGTGATTCGTATCTATCAAATCTGAATGTACCGTGGTGCGAACTTCAAACGGAAGCCCACTTTCTAATAATAAACGCAGCGATTTTTCAAAAGGCAGAAAAAGATTGGACTGTGTTATCTTTTCAAAATGAGCGGGCATGGCTTTAAAATCCAGCGCCACATAATCGATTAATCGATTTTCAAGTACTTGTTGCAAAACTTCAGGTCGTGAGCCATTGGTATCAATTTTTACTAAAAAACCCATTTTTTTAACTTCGGTTATGAGTTGAATGCTGTTTTTATGCAATAAACATTCGCCTCCGCTAAAAACCACCGCGTCCAGCAAATTTTTTCTGGAATGAAGAAAAGTGAGCGCTTTTTCAAATGAAATTGTTCCTTTTCCAAGCACAATTTCAGGATTGTAGCAATACAAACAACGCATATTACAGCCTGCAAACCAAAGAATGCAAGCTGATTTATGCGCATAATCTAATAAAGTGAAAGGCGTTATGCTGAAAATGGGGTTACTAACATTTTCCTTCACTGAAATGAGTTCGCTGTTTGTGTTCTCCTTTTTTTCCAATATTGAAACTTTCTACGGGTCTGTGATAGCCCATTACTCTTGTGTACACTAAACATTTGGTTCTCAAATGTTGGTTTTGTTCTAAAATCGGGTTGGTTTCTGTTTTCATATTTTTAAAGGTTTAAAGTTAAAATTGTATAAAGTCAAAAAAGTTATATGCTATAAATTTCAAGTTGATTTCTCAACAGGTCAAACGCATTAAATATCTGAACCACATAGAAACATAGAATTTAATTTTTGATTTAAATGGGTTCCGAACAGTCGAAATTTAGGTGACATAGAAAAAAGCAAATGCTTTTTTTTCTATTGTAAACTCTTATCACCGTCAAAATTTATTTTTACAGGAATAAACACTATGTTTCTATTTGGTTTAAACTTCAATTTATTTTAAAACGTTTGCCCTGAGTTACTCAACTTTAAACTTTTTTCTTCAATTAAAGCGTCATCGCATTTTGGGCAATATTCGTGTTCACCATTTAAATATCCATGAACCGGACACACACTAAACACTGGCGTAACGGTGATGTAAGGCAATTTGAAATTAGATATTACTTTCTTTACAAACTGTTTGCAGGCTTCTGGCGAACTGATTTTTTCACTCATATACAAGTGTAAAACCGTTCCTCCAGTATATTTACATTGCAATTCGTCTTGCAAAAACAACGCTTCAAAAGGGTCTTCGGTGTGATCTACCGGAATCTGGGAACTGTTTGTGTAATAAATATTGTCTCCTTGTCCGGCTTGTATAATGTTTGGAAAACGTTTTTTGTCTTCCTTGGCAAATCGGTAGGTAGTTCCTTCAGCCGGTGTGGCTTCCAGATTGTATAAATTCCCGGTTTCTTCCTGGAATTCTTTCATTCGATTCCGAATATGCTCCAAGATTTCTGATGCAAATTCGATTCCTGACGATGAAGTAATAGCATCTTGATTTCCGGTAAAATTTGCAATCATTTCGTTCATTCCGTTTACACCAATGGTCGAAAAATGATTTCTGAAATGTTGTAAATACCGTTTGGTGTACGGATACAACCCACGATCGTACATTTCTTGGATAAATACTCTTTTTTTCTCTAAAGTAGATTTAGAAATATATAATAACCGATCTAATTGTTTGAATAATTCTTGTTTGTTTCCTTTGAATAAATAACCCAAACGCGCCATATTAATGGTCACGACACCAATGCTTCCCGTCATTTCTGCACTTCCAAAAAGTCCGTTTCCTCGTTTTAACAGTTCTCTTAAATCGAGTTGTAAACGACAGCACATACTGCGAACGGCATTCGGTTTATACGCGTTTTCGTTTTCTGTTTTATTGCCATTTTCATCCAAAACATATTGACTTCCAATGAAATTCTGGAAATAAGAAGAACCGATTTTGGCTGTATTTTCAAATAGCAAATCGGTATTTTCGCCATCCCAATCAAATTCTTCGGTAATGTTTACTGTTGGAATAGGGAAAGTGAACGGTTGTCCGTTGGCATCGCCTTCGGTCATTACTGTGTAATACGCTTTGTTGATAAGGTTCATTTCCTTTTGAAAATGTTCGTAACGCAATTCGGTTACTTTTGTAACACCTCTTTCCCTGGCTCGCAATAAGAGATCATAATCAAAATTATTTTCGAAAAAATGATAGTCGTTTTTCGTTGGAATTTGGGTTTTCAAATCATCGGGAACAACCCAGTCCAAAGTAATATTTGTGAAAGGCGATTGTCCCCAACGCGCCGGAACATTCAAATTGTAAACAAAACTGCGAACGGCTTTCAAGACATCCTCAAAAGATAAATCATCTTTGAAAACATAAGGCGCCAAATAGGTATCAAACGAACTGAAGGCTTGCGCTCCGGCCCATTCGCTTTGCAAAATCCCAAGGAAATTTGCCATTTGTCCCAAAGCCTCTCTAAAATGTGAAGGCGCTTTGCTTTCCACGCGTCCGCGAACACCATTAAAACCATCGTTGAGCAGCACCCGCAGGCTCCAACCGGCACAATATCCGGTCAAACAATCCAAATCATGAATATGAATATCGCCATTGCGATGCGCATATCCTTCTTCTTTTGTATATACTTTGTCGAGCCAATAATTAGCAATAATTTTTCCGGCAACATTGTTGACCAATCCTGCATTAGAGTAGGAGGTATTGGCATTGGCATTAATGCGCCAATCCGTTTGTTCAATGTATTCCTCGATGGTTTGCGTACTGTCAACATAAGTGGTGTCTTCGTTTAAACCATTCACATGTTCGCGTTGCAATTTGCGAGTATGTCTAAACAACATAAAGGAACGCATGACTTCGAAATATTGTTTTTCAAAAAGATTTTTCTCGATTAAATCCTGAATTTCCTCAACGGCCCAGGTTTCTTTGGATTGTAAATCCTGAATAATTTTTTCGAAAAGAATTTCATCAAATGCTATGGAAACACTCTGAAAGCTTTTTTCAATTGCGTCTTTAATTTTGAAAGGCTCAAAAGGTTTGTATTCGCCGTTTCTTTTGATAACATATTTTTCCATAGCACGTGATGATTTTAAATTATAGAATTGGAGTGTATTTTATTCTTGTTCGGAGAATTTTTTTTCTAAAAGCATCGCGCTTGGAAACAAAATGTTGTTTTCCAAATGAATGTGTTTGTGTAAATCCTGCTCAAAATCAGCTAGCATCGCATAAGTCACGCGGAACGTACTGCAACCATCGGCCGGTGGCGTATAATTATTGGTTAATGCTGCTATCTTAACAAAACGATCGCCTTCGGTTTCATGCTCTTCCATCATCATGGCAATGGGGTTTTTTACGGTTCCAAATTGTGGTTTCGCAATTTGTTCCTCGGTAAGCGCTGCTTTTGCCATTTTTTTGATAAAAGGAAACAACATCAGTTCTTCTTTTTTCATGTGTTGCGCTAATTCGCCTGCACAACCAATAAAGAGTTCATTGATTTCAAATAATTCAGGATGATTAGCGCCATGTACTTTGCACAGTTTATCTAAAAAAGGTAGTAAAATTTGCGTTTTTTCTTCTACATAACGGTGATGCGTTTTCTCAATGTAATCGGCCAATAAGTCTAAAGGCCATGTTTTGAAATCAATGGCACTATCATTTTTGGTTGCCAAAACCGTATTTATCTGGTCCATTAATTGATCCGTATCAACGCCTTTTTTTTCGCAAGCTTCCTCGATTGTTCTATTGCCTTTGCAACAGAAATCTATTCCGTATTTTGAAAATATTGCTGCGGTTCTAAAATCTTTTGCAACGTATTCTCCGATTGTTATTTTCTCTAAAGTTTCCATAAGATCTGTTTTCGATTAAAATTTATTTATACAAAAATAATCATTATTTTTAATAAAAGACAAATTTATCCTTAATTAATTTTTTAATTTAATTTTATTTATAAAGTGCTAATTATAAGGCGTATGTGTTTTTTTAAAATCATTTTTAATGAATATTAATGATATAATTTAAAAAAAAATAAAAAGATGATTTATATCATGTTTTAGCTTTTTTTAAAGTTATTAATTTGCAACAAACAAATAAAAGACACTTTTGTCTTTTATTAAAATTAGAGTAAATTTATTAACAAACAAAAACAAATACTTATGCTTTCAAAATCACAGGCAAGAGCATTTTTTTTAGGAGGAACATTAGTCACCTTTTTAATCTTTATAGGACTGACTATTTATTCGTTCATGCCAAGGAATGATCAAACAAACTACAGTAAGATTACTAAAGAAGTAGTGAGAGGAAAAGAAATTTGGGAGACCAACAATTGTATGGGTTGTCATACTATTATGGGCGAAGGAGGCTATTATGCTCCCGAGTTAACAAAAGTAGTGGAGCGTCGCGGCGAAGGGTACATCAAAGCGGTTTTGATGTCGCCAATTCCTTGGGCACCAAATGGGCGAAAAATGGTGGCTTATAAAATGAATGAAGCGGATGCCAATGCCATGGTTGCCTATTTCGAATGGATTGGAAAATTAGATTTAAATGGTTTCGACCGCATCATTTCCCCTTTAGCTAAAGAAAATAATTAAAATTTTTAAAAATGAAATATAAATCACAGAAAGTAGCCTACTGGTTTTTTGCATTGTGCATGCTTTTGTTCTCGCTGCAAATTGTCTATGGCTTTATCATGGGCTTTGACCGAATAGGAATCCAAGGATTACATGAAATTATTCCTTTTAACGTGGCACGAGCGGTGCATACTAATTTGTTAGTGGTATGGTTATTAACCGGTTTTATGGGTGCGGCATATTACATTATTCCCGAAGAAGCGCAACGCGAATTAATAAGTGTGAAATGGGCTTATGTACAACTGATTTCCTTAGCTATTGTTGGCGTTGTTACTATAATTGGCTTTCACTTCAACCATTGGGAAGGAAGAAAATTTCTTGAAATTCCAAGAGAATTAGACTATTTGGTAGTCATAAATGTACTGTTGTTCTTATTCATAATTTTGGGTACGCTTTACAAAGGAAAACGACAAACCACCACGGCTTTGGTACTAACAATGGGATTGTTTTTTGCAGCGTTGCTTTATATACCCGGAATGATTTGGTTTGACAGCCAGGTAATGGACTCATTTTTCCGTTGGTGGGTGGTTCACTTGTGGGTTGAAGGTGTTTGGGAATTAATTATGGGAGGTATCCTTTCGTTCTTATTGATCAAGTTGACCGGAGTGGACAGAGAAGTTATCGAAAAATGGTTGTATGTAATTGTTGGTCTTACCTTTCTTTCCGGAGTTTTGGGAACTGGGCATCACTACTACTACATTGGAGTAAATAAAATTTGGTTAATCGTTGGTGGAATTTTCTCTGCCTTGGAACCTTTAGCTTTCTTAGCGATGGCATTATTTGCTGTGAATATGTACAGAAAAGGGGAAAAAAGTCATCCGAATAAAATTGCTTTATTCTGGACTATTGGTTCAGCTATTGTTTCTTTTGTAGGTGCGGGATTACTTGGTTTTGCACATACTTTGCCACAAACAAACCTGTATACTCATGGAACTTTAGTAACAGCAATGCACGCTCATTATGCATTCTGGGGCGCTTATGCGATGATTGTTCTAGCGATAATTAGTTATGCTTTACCCAATCTTACGGGACGTAAACGTTACGAAAGTGCACAAGGGATGATGGCTTTTTGGCTATCCAATATTGGAATCTTGGGAATGACCGTAGCTTTTGGTGTTGCCGGAGTTGCTCAAGTGTATATGGAACGAAAAATGAAAATGGATTTCATGGTTGTTCAAAGCGAAATCAGCATCCATTTTGTAGTGCTTCTTATTTGTGCTACCATGTTTACAATAGGAATTGGTCTGTTTATTTTTGATTTTATCAAATACGGCAGACCTACAGATGAAGCTTTAGATACCGACAATCAAGGATATAGAGTAGATGGATATAAAATCGATGGCAATGTAATTGAAAATCTAACAGGAACAAGTGATAAAAAAGGAAAAACAGTGATTTAAAACTGAAACCTTTTTTGTGTAACGGAATACTTAAAATAAAATTTCCAGAATGCTTTAACCACCGTTTTTTAGAACTGCATTTCCGAAAAAACAATAGTTATCGCGTTCTGGTTTTTTCTCTAAAATAATAAAAATGTTAGTAAATATCCCATATTATCACGCCGTAGGCAAAGAAAAAGAGGTCTTTGAACACGCCTATAAAAACAAAATTCCTTTCCTGTTGAAAGGGCCAACCGGAACAGGAAAATCCCGTTTTGTGGAATACATGGCACATCATTTGGATAAAAAAATCATCACGATTAGTTGTCACGAAGAAACGTCATCAACGGATTTAATTGGACGATTTATCATTAAAGGTGCCGAAACAGTTTGGCTGGATGGACCATTGACCACTGCCGTAAAAGAAGGAGCGATTATTTATTTGGATGAAATTGCCGAAGCGCGACCAGATGTTATTGTAGCCATCCACTCCCTGACGGATCATAGAAGGGAATTATTCATTGACAAATTAGGCGAAACCGTAAAAGCGCATGACGATTTTATGTTGGTTGCTTCTTTTAATCCCGGTTATCAAAGAGGTTTTAAAGAGCTAAAACCATCGACTCGTCAGCGATTTATTGCCGTTTCTTTTGAGTATCCGGAAACGAAAATTGAAATTGAAATTTTGGTAAAAGAAACGAATGTTGATCCTGATGTTGCCAAAAAACTGGTAGCCATTGGAAACAAAATCAGAAACCTAACCGAATTGGGGTTGACAGAAACCGTTTCGACCCGACTTTTAGTGGATGCCGCCAAAATTATTCATTCGGGTCTTCCAAAACGATTGTCGGTTCATGTGGCTATTGTAGAACCGTTAACCGATGATTTACAAACAGTCGAAGCATTGAAGGATTTGTGTGATTTGATGATATAATAAAAAGCAATCAGTATTCAGTTTACAGTCGCAGTGAAAAGTGAGACCAAGACTGAAAACTGATCACAGAATACTAAGAAAAAATGGGTTTCGAAATAGACGAATATATAGTTGGGAAGTTATTCAGACACTTAAAAAAAAGTAAAAAGATTCATCCCGAAATTATTGCAAGAACTGTAACGCTTAATGACATAAAACCTCGATTGACTATTTTGGCTCGTGCTTTGACGGGGAAACCAATCGAAATTTTCCCTGCCGAAAGAGAAGGAGGATATAAAAATGATAATTTTTTTCTTCCTATTTCTTTTTCCAAATTGTCAACAAAAAAAGAGAACCTTACTTTTTATCTTTTTAGAATTTTATACCTGAGCGTACAACAGCGATTGAATTTGAATTGGACTTTTGAAGATAAGGACCAACCTTTGGCACTTTCTCAACAAAAAGCATTTGAAACATCAGAAGCTATTTTAGCCATTTTGTTTGAAGAATTTTCTATCGATAAAAAATTTCATACCGAAACAAAATTGCATTTTATTCAAAAAGAGAACGGGAAAAATGCTCCTGATTTTTCTTGGCTGTATGGCAAATGGATGCAAAATGAAATAGAAAAAAACAGTAATTCCACTCTCGAAAATTTCTCTGATAAAACCAAAAAAGCGAATGAAAATCAGGCTTTAACTACTTTAAAAACAAAAGCGGTAGAAGAAGTGATTACTGTTGAGGTCGATAAAAAACAACAGGAAGATTATGTCCTGCTTCACAATTTCGAAAAAGTGGAAACTGCCGAAGAATTCAATGGAACCTGGCGTGACTTTGATGGTTCAGACGAATTAGAAGAGCATCAGGAAGCATTGGAAGAGTTGAATATGAAATACACGGTTCGGGTAGATGATACGGCACATTCCGTTTATCAATCTGATTTTATTGAGAATACTTCCATCTCCGAAAGTGCCGAAATTGATGCTAAAGGATTCCATCTTACGTATAACGAATGGGATTTTAGCAAGCGTATTTATAAGAAGAATTTCTGTAAAGTATATCCGAAATCACAACAGAAAACGGCTCCTAATTACTACAAAAAGACCATTGCAAAAAATGCTTCAACCTTATTGGGTTTGCGTAAAATGCTGACCAATGTCAATAACAGAATGCAACAGCAAAAACGACAGACACAAGGAGACGAATTTGATATTGACGCTATTACGGATTTGTATATTGATGTTCATTCGAAACGGACACCTTCGGAAAATATATACATTTCAAATCGGAAAAAAGAGAAGGATTTATCGATTTTAATCCTTTTGGATATCAGTCTTTCCAGTGATGGATATGCCGCAGGAAATCGTGTGATTGATGTGGAGAAAGAAGTTTCTATTCTTTTTGGAGAAATTTTAAACGAGTTCAATATCGATTTTTCCATTGACAGTTTTTACTCCAAAACCCGCAATTTTTCGACCTATTTAACGGTAAAGGATTTTGATGAAAACTGGAACATCGCTAAACATAAAATTGGAGCGATGGAACCGAATGGTTATACAAGAATTGGAGCCGCTTTACGTCACGCCGGTGCAAGACTTGATAAAAGAAACACAAAAAATAAATGGGTCATCCTGATTTCTGACGGAAAACCCAATGATTATGATAAATACGAAGGAAAATACGGCATCAATGATGTGAAACAAGCACTTCGGGAACTCAACAACAGGAATATTAATTCCTATGCATTGGCTATTGAAGCTCAGGCAAAATATTATCTGCCGCAAATGTTCGGGCAAAATCACTATCAAATTCTAACAACACCAGTCGAACTATTGCGATCCTTGGTGCAATTGTACGAAAAAATTAAACATCAAAAATAAATACTATAATGAACGATATTTCAAATACCACAATACTTCCGGAAGGACATCCGGTTCAGATTTACTTTCAGGAAAACGACATTATTCAGGCACTTTTAGAAGAATTATCAGCTGTAAATCCTGAGGATGATTTGCAGAAATATACTAATATATTCAATCAGCTTCATACCATCGAGAAACGATTTGCCCGTAAAGAAAATCAGCTTTTTCCGTTTTTAGAAAAAAAAGGATGGAACGGTCCTTCTCAGGGAATGTGGTCCTTTCATGATAATTTAAGAGAGCAATTCCGTTTAATCCAGTACTATCTTAAAATGAATAATCCAGAAAAAATTAGTATCAATACTCCTTTTCTTGTCAATGGAATCGAGCGATTGATGCAGATGGAAGAAGCGGTTTTGTTTCCAAATGCCTTAGAATTGCTTACTGAAGCCGACTGGATTGAAATGCGCAAAGGCGAAGAAGAAATTGGCTGGATGCTGCCAGAAGCTCCTGCTCCTTATCCAAAACAAGAATACATTCACCCAAGTGAAGATTTTACCAAAAGAGAAATGTCTTTTTCGCTCGAAAATACGGCTCATTACGATGAAGGATATATGACGGTGGAGCAGGTGAATTTACTTTTTAAAACGATGCCGTTAGATTTGACTTATGTTGATGAAAACGACAAAGTGATTTTCTATAATCGGGGAGAAGAACGCGTATTTCCAAGAAGTGCCGGTATTATTGGTCGTGAAGTCAAGTTTTGCCATCCACCAAAAAGTGTAGGAACCGTTCTTAAAATTCTGGATGAATTTAGAAAAGGAACAAAAAACGAATCCTCATTTTGGATTAATTACAAAGAACGTCTTATTTACATTCGCTATTTCGCGGTAAGGGATGCTGATAAAAACTATAAAGGCGTTATCGAAATGTCACAGGATATTACTGATATCAAGAAAATAGAAGGCGAAAAACGATTGTTGGACTGGGATTAAATTATATTTAAATACAGATTAAAATGAACACACACAAAATTGATTACAAAAACATCTACTACCCTCCAGGAGGTATTTTGATGTGGATTATTATTTTTCTGGAACTCCTTACCTTCGGGATGGCACTTGTGGTATTTGTTTATTATGGAAAAGAGCAACCTGAATTGTTTCATCAGTCACGGTTGCAACTCAACAGTACTTTAGGAGCAATTAATACTGTTTTTTTGTTGACAAGTGGTTTTTTTATGGCCAATGCTGTACATGAGTTTAAAGAGAATAACTTAAAAAAATCCTCTTTATATTTTAAATTAACCATGCTTGGCGGACTATTATTTTTAATACTAAAAAGCGTTGAATATTACCATAAAATTGAAGCTGGTATTACACCGGAAACCAACGTTTTTTATACTTTTTATTGGTTGCTAACCGCTTTTCATCTTATTCATGTAATTATGGGTTTGGTTATTTTAATCTGGACCAACTATGGAATGATGAAAAAAAAATCGGATACAGGAGTTGAAGACATCGAGGCTTGCGCCGCTTTCTGGCACATGTGCGATTTAATCTGGCTTCTTTTGTTTCCTGTTCTCTACTTAATTTTTTAGAAAATGAAAAAAACACTTTTTATCACGTATGGGTTATTGATCGTATTGACGGCTTCGACCGCTTTGATTTCGAATTCAATGTCTGTTTCTCGCCTTACTATTATTTTAATTATAGGCTTATCAGCAGTGAAATTTCTCTTGATTTCTTTCAAATTCATGGAACTTAAAAAGGCAAATGCTTTTTGGAAAGTGAGTTTAATTTCAGTTTTAGGATTAATTGTTTTAGGTATTATTTTGTAGAAACAATTCTTAAATAAAAGTTAAATACATGACAAATGTCATAATAAAGGATAAAGTTATCTTTTATTTTTACACTATAAAATCACGATTAATTTAACACCTAAATTATTATGGAAATTACATTTAATTTCAACAAACAGAGTAGGGTATTGGCCATTGCTTTTTTTGTAGCCCTTGGTCTGTATTCTTGTTCTAAAAATGAGGAAAAAGACTCAAAATATTATGAAAGTATTACGATAGATGGTCAAAAGACAGCAGAACTGACGGCACCTCCTTTTGTTCCTAAACCAGTGGGCGATCGTTCCGCTACGAAATTGGTTGTGAACATGGAAATTAAAGAACAAGAGGGCGAAATGGTAGATGGTGTTAAATATACCTATTGGACGTTTGGAGGATCAGTTCCTGGAAGTTTTATAAGAACTCGAGTTGGTGATGAGGTAGAATTTCATTTGAAAAATCACCCCGATAATAAAATGCCACATAATATAGATTTACATGCGGTAACTGGACCAGGTGGAGGAGCAACATCTTCATTAGTGGCACCGGGACATGAAAAAGTATTCAATTTCAAAACGTTGAATCCTGGCTTGTATGTTTATCATTGTGCCACAGCTCCCGTGGGAATGCACATTGCAAACGGTATGTATGGTTTGATTTTAGTAGAACCTGAAGGTGGTTTGCCTCCAGTTGACAAAGAATACTACATCATGCAAGGCGATTTTTATACCAAAGGAAATTATGGAGAACAAGGCTCTCAACCATTTGATATGAATAAAGCGATTAAAGAACAACCTGATTACGTAGTGTTTAATGGAAAAGTAGGGGCATTAACAGGAGATAAAGCCTTAACAGCCAAAAAAGGGGAAACAGTACGTATTTATATGGGTAACGGTGGACCGAACTTAGTCTCTTCGTTTCATGCAATTGGTGAAATATTTGACAAAGTTCATGTAGAAGGTGGGGATTTGATTAACAAAAATGTCCAAACAACTTTGATACCAGCCGGTGGCGCTGCAATAGTTGAATTTAAAGTGGAGGTTCCCGGTACATTTATTCTGGTAGATCACTCTATTTTTAGAGCTTTCAACAAAGGGGCATTAGGAATGTTAAAAGTAGAAGGAGATGATACTAAAAACGTCTACTCCGGAACTACTCAAGAAGGAATTTATTTACCGGAGGGTGGTACGATACAAAATATGCCTAAAGTAAAAGGGGTAACTAAAAGCGTTGCGGTAAAAACTGTAGCTGAACATGTTAAAGCAGGGAAACAACTTTACGGAAGAACCTGTCTCGCCTGTCACCAATCAGAAGGGCAAGGAATTCCTAACGCATTTCCTCCATTAGCCAAATCAGATTTCTTAAACGCTAATTCTGATAGAGCAATAAATGCTGTCTTGCACGGATTGAGCGGAGAAGTTACTGTAAATGGTAAAAAATTCAATAATGTTATGACCAGTCAAAATTTGACCGACGATGAAGTAGCCAGTGTGTTGACTTATGTCTATGATAGCTGGGGAAATAATAAAACGGTTGTAACGCCGGCAATGGTTAAAAAATTGAGAGGAAAAGTGGCGCCAAAAGTAAAAGATATTCATGAATAAAAATGGGATTTAATCCAAATTGAAATAAGTATTTAATTTAATTATAATAATATGAAAAAGTATATTTTATGCATCGGAATGATGGGACTGGCTTTACAAGGATACAGTCAAAGCGCTGCAAATGGAAAAGGAATTTATGCGAAAACGTGTATCGCTTGTCACCAAGCTGCCGGGCAAGGAATTCCGGGTGCTTTCCCCCCTTTAGCGAAATCAGATTACTTAAATAAAGATGTGAATCGCGCCATAAAAGGAGTCGTAAAAGGATTAAAGGGACCGATTACTGTAAATGGTAAAAAATTTAATAGTGCCATGCCCGCACAAGCATTAAGCGATCAACAGATAGCAGATGCAATGACTTATGTTTACGCCAGTTGGGGAAATAATAAAACCAAGGTTACACCAGCAATGGTAAAAGCCCAAAGAAAATAATTCGTACAACTTAAAAGAAATTAGCCATGTTAAATATGAAAAAATTTTTGCCACTATTTTTGTTTCTTATTACAGCATCGCTATGGTCTCAAGTTGTTAAAATGGCTTCTATTGAAAGAGGGACTTTTGTCCCTCTTTATGGAGCTACAAGTAAAAAGCCAGTGCAAGTTGAAGCTTTTAGCCTTGACATTTATCCGGTGACCAATGCCCAGTTTTTGGAATTTTTAAAGAAATATCCAGAAAACAGCCGCTCAAGAATGAAAGGTATTTTTGCCGATAAAAGTTATTTGTCGCATTGGGAAAGTGATTTTAATTATGGCTCTGCCAATTTAAGTACTGCTCCGGTAACGAATATTTCTTGGTTTACAGCCAAAAAATATTGTGAGTGTCAAGGAAAACGATTACCGACTATGGATGAATGGGAATATGTTGCCATGGCCGATGAGAAACGAATTGACGCACGTACCAAAGAAAACTTTAATAATTACATTTTGTCTTGGTATGAAAAGCCAAAAACCTATGCAAATCCTGTAGGTCGTACTTTCAAAAATTATTGGGGCGTTTATGATATGCATGGATTAGTTTGGGAGTGGACAGCCGATTTCAACAGTGTTTTTCTTTCTGGGGAATCCAGAAAAGATAAGGATACGGACCGGAATCTATTTTGCGGAAGCGGTTCTGTCAACGCAACAGATTTAATGAATTATGCTGCTTTTATGCGTTATGCTTTCAGAGGAAGTCTTAAAGCACGATTTACTACTAAAAACCTCGGTTTTCGATGTGCGAAAGATAAAAAGTAGCGCTCAATATCAACTTAAATGACAACAGAAATGAAATCAAATAGTCATAACCCCAGCTTATCAGAACAGGCAAATCTTTCAAAAATGAAAATTAAAAAAAATACTTGTAAAACGCTTTTTTTAGGATTGGTTTTAATTCTTTTATCACTTCAATCCTGTGTAAATAAATCAAAAGTAGAAACAATAGACAAACCTATTTCGGATTTATCCATTTATAATCTTCCTTCAAAATGGACCAATGAAGAAGGTGAAAATCTAGAAATGAAAGATTTGAAAGGAAAAGTGCTGGTTATGGTAATGATTTACACTTCTTGTAAGTCTGCTTGCCCAAGATTAGTGGCTGACATGCGTAACATTGAACAAAGATTGCCGAATAACCTAAAGGATAATGTGACATTGGTTTTAGTGAGTATCGATCCAGCTGTAGATACGCCCAAACGTTTGAAAGCATTTGCCATTGAAAATAAAATGGACGGCCCACAATGGGTTTTCTTACGCTCATCAGAAGAAAACACAAGAGAATTTGCAGCAGTTTTA
Organism: Flavobacterium xueshanense; assembly: GCF_900112975.1. Classification (GTDB taxonomy): domain Bacteria; phylum Bacteroidota; class Bacteroidia; order Flavobacteriales; family Flavobacteriaceae; genus Flavobacterium; species Flavobacterium xueshanense. The sequence continues at coordinate 123,442 of NZ_FONQ01000006.1, forward strand.
GCTGTGAATTATAAAAAAGTAGCACCATTGGAATTCTCCCATTCCAATATCATAACTGTATTTAATGCTGACGGGGAATTAGCCTATCAACAAGAAGGTTTAGGTGTCAATTCAGACCAAACCATTCAAAAGATTACTGAGGAAGCTCAAAAAATAAATTAAACATGAAACTATTTAAAATAATTGGTTTGTCATTTTTAGGAATGGTAAGCATGGGAACTTATGCCCAAGAGTTGGATGTAAATCTGCAACTGAGACCGCGTTATGAATACCGAAACGGTTTTAAAAGCATGATGCCAAACGGTGAAAATGCAACGTCATTTGTATCGCAACGTTCCCGATTAAATTTTAATTACAAGCAAGAAAAATTAAAAGCCAAATTGACTTTTCAGAATATTCGTACCTGGGGTGATGTGGCAACAACAACACTGGTTGATAAAAACGGAATTGCTTTATTTGAAGCTTGGGCGCAATATGATTTTGATACCAAATGGAGTGCACGTTTAGGCCGCCAAGTGATTTCGTATGACAATCAGCGTATTTTTGGAGAAATCGATTGGGCGCAACAAGGACAAAGTCATGATGCTGCTGTAATTACGTTTCATCCTAAGAATCATCAATTGGATTTAGGTTTTGCTTTGAATGCCAATGCAGAAAATTTATTGGAGCCGAAAATCGCTTACACGACGAACTACAAAAACTTGCAATATGCATGGTATCATACCCAGTTTAGCAAATTAAATTTGAGTTTGCTGCTGTTAAATACCGGATATGAATTTGAAAAATCCATTGGCAATTTAGAAATAGTTTACAAACAAACGTTTGGCACTTACTTTTCTTTTAAGGAAAAAAAATGGGATACTAATTTTGGGGCTTACGGACAAACTGGAAAAAGCGCCGATAAAAAGGTGAACGCCTGGTATGCAGGAGCGTTCCTTGGTTATGCGGTCACCAATACATTCAAAGCGGGATTAGGATATGAATATCTTTCGGGTAAAAACCAAAACGATAACAGTTCCGACATAAAATCGTTTAACCCAATTTTTGGAACCAATCATGGTTTTAATGGTTTCATGGATTATTTTTATGTAGGAAATCATCAAAATAGTGTGGGATTGCAAGATGCCTATTTAAAGTTAAACTACACGTCTAATAACTGGCAGTTTACGTTGATGCCACATGTTTTTAGTGCGCCGAATTCTGTTTTGGATGCTACCAATAATGAGATGGACAGCTATTTAGGAACAGAACTCGATTTTACTGCCAGTTACACGATTCAGAAAGATATTGTTGCTTCAATGGGATATTCTCAAATGTTTGGTTCTGGAACTTTAGAAAGATTAAAAAATGTTACTGATGCTGGAAATACCAATAATTGGGCTTGGGTAATGGTCTCATTTAGTCCTAGATTATTTAGTTTAAAATAGATTGGGTTTAGGTATTCGATGATTAAATTCTGTGTTGGTTACACAGATGAGTTTGGAAGTACGTTATTAGTTCGAAATGAGGCTGTGCTGATTAGTACAGCCTTTATTTTTTTAAAATGAGATAAAGTCCAAAATAATATAGATAATACAAGATGAAAAATCATTTTTGAACCGTATTCTTAAATTTAGATGAAAACACAAAATATGTTTTCAGTTCAAGATGCGTTTTCGATACTAAATATTGTCGACCAAAATTTAAAGAAGTAGAATGTACATTGCTTCAGGCCCGAAATTACATTTTGTCAAATGCGCTTTCTTTAGCTATTACTATGCTGACATCCAGACAATCAGTTATAAACGGTTTTGCTTTTCGTTTGCACGTGATGCTTTGGAATATAAAATTATCGGGGAACTTTAAGCAGAGTATATTTGACATGAATTGTAAACTAAAAATCTACCCTGATAAGTATAGATTTCTTGAAAACAATATTATAAGCTTGAACGTCACTTAATTTCAGGTTGAGATTTTTCAAGTAATTCTTTAAGATATTTACCCCATATTTTTGGATTTGAATGTGTGCCATGGCCAGTGGTTTTATCTGTTATAGGTAATAAGATATATTTTCCGTTTTTAACGTTTTTAATTTCTTTTTCCATCAATCCGAGTTCAGGAGGATTTACTTGATCATCGGCAGAATTTACAGCAATTAAAGAGGCTTTAATTTTTGATAAGTAAGGCTGCGGATTGTAATCTCTTGAGGAATCAAAAGCATAAATCAGATCATTAGCGTCTAATGTTGATGAGTATCGGGCTAAAGTATTTTCCATCATTACTTCTGCTTTCTCTCTGGTTGGGGCTGCAATTTGCCATTGTAACGGACTGCTCACCATAAACATCAGAGATAATATAGCTCCAGTCATTCCTTGTCGTGGTTGTTGAATATAATTTCCCCCTTTCCACTCAGGATCCAGTTCGATTAATTTAATCGCCATTTTTCTTTGAATGCGGTTTCTGCCGGCTATTTCTGCCGGCAAGCTTGCCAAAGGCATTAATGCATCCATAAAATCAGGGTAGGTGTAACCCCAAACCCAAGTGTGCATTCCGCCCATTGATGTTCCCATTACCAATCGAAGATGGTCTATTTTTAAATGTTCAGTCAGTAACCTGTAGTTTGCCAAAACCATATCGTCATAATTGTATTTAGGAAATGCCATCTTTAAGCCATTGCTTGGTTTACTCGATTTTCCGTGTCCAATATCATCTGTTAAAACAATAAAATACTTTGTGGCGTCTAACAATTGACCTTTTCCAAATAAATTGCCTCCAAACTGTTTGCTTAAAAAAACGCTTCCGCTTCCCGTGGTGCCATGCATAATTAAAATAGCATTGTTAATTTGACCTTTCTTATTTTTTGTTGGTCTTCCAATGGTTGTGTAATGTAGTTTTAGTTGGTCTAAATATTCTCCACTTTTAAAAGCAAAATTATTTATTATATAATCTCCAACAGTCGGTGCTGGGAAATCTGTCTGTGCAGTAACACATTGGACAGATAAAATATAAAATAAAATGAAAGAACATGCGTTTTTGATTAACATTTCATTAAAATTTAAATTAATAATTTTGGGAGTAAGATCAGGTTAAATTCTATAACTTATCTTTTCATTTCACTGAGACAATTCGAACATTGAAAAGTTCTATTAGATATAATATTGTTAAAAAAATAGAAATTAATATCCTGCGGCCGCACCATCTTTTCTGCTTTCTGAGGCTCCAAAATACACTTTCCTTATTGCGTCATACATAATTGCCTGATAACCTCCATAATAACCTCCAAAGCCAACTTTATGTCCCTTTTGGATCAATTTTTTTATTTCTTCAAAATCAAAACCACTTTCAATTAGGATTTCGCCTTTGCCTATTGACAGTTCACCCGTATAATCAGTTGAACCAATGTGTTCAAACCTTGGTGCATCTCCTGCTTCCTGTAAATTCATACCAAAATCAATCAGGTTCATCAGTACCTGAACATGACCTTGAGGTTGAAAATCGCCTCCCATTACACCAAAACTCATAAATGGTTGTCCATCTTTAGTAACAAAACCCGGAATAATAGTATGAAAAGGTCTTTTCTGAGGGGCATACGAATTTGGCGTTCCTTCAACCAAATTGAAGCATTCGCCTCGATCCTGCAGCATAAACCCTAATTTTGGCGGAACCATTCCAGATCCCATGCCTCTATAATTACTTTGAATCAAAGAAACCATATTTCCTTCTTTATCGGCAACAGTTAAATAAACTGTACCGCCATTGCTTTCTTTTCCAGCTTTAAAAGTACCTGCACGGTCTGGATTAATTAAAGCCCTTCTTTCAGTTGCGTATTCTTCAGACAACAAATCATTTACAGAAACTTTCATGAAATCTGGGTCAGCATAATATTTAGCCCGGTCTTCAAAAACAAGTTTTTTTGCTTCGTTTACAATGTGCAAATGTTGAGCGCTACCAAAGAGTATTTTACTAAAATCATAACCTTCTATAATATTAAGCATTTGCAAAGTAGCCATTCCTTGTCCGTTAGGTGGTAATTCCCATACATCATAACCCCTGTAATTTGTTGCTATAGGTTCAATCCAATCCGAATGGTGTGTTGCAAAATCTTCGTAAGCTAAAAATCCGCCCTGAGCTTGAATAAATTTAGCTGATTCTTTGGCAATATCTCCCTTATAAAAAGCATCTCTTCCTCCTTTGGCAATTTTTTTATAGGTATTAGCTAAAAATTGGTTTTTAATAATATCTCCTTTTTGAGGTAATTTGCCATCTACAGTATAGGTTTCCTTTATATTAGGATACTGTTTCATGTATTTATTTATCGTGACTTGCAGATAATAGGCAATTAATTCTGTAGTTGGGAAACCTTCTTCAGCATATTTTATACTTGGATTTAAGATTTCCTGCATAGGTAGTTTACCAAATTTATTATGCAATTCGAACCAACCATCAACACAACCTGGAACCGATACTGGTAGGGGACCACTAGGTGGAATATGTGTAATATTATTTTTAGTGAAGTAATCTAAAGTTAGTGCCTTTGGAGATCGTCCGCTGGCATTCAAGCCATAGAGTTTTTTTGTTTTTGCATCCCACACTATCGCAAAAAGATCACCACCAATGCCGCTACCTGTTGGTTCCATCAAACCTAATGCGGCATTTACAGCTATTGCGGCATCCACTGCTGTACCTCCTTTTTTTAAAATATCGATTCCTATTTGTGTTGCTAAGGGCTGACTGGATGCTACCATTCCGTGTTGCCCAATAACCTCGGATCTTGAAGCAAAATTTCTGCCCGTTAACCGGTCTTGAGCAAATATAAATGTTGTTGACATCAGCAACAAAAAGAGGAATCGATTTTTCATTTGTGTATGATTTTTAATTACTTTGATTCAATTAATAAATGCAACATTTGGAAGTTGCGGTGTGGTTAAATTTTTTCAGAAAAGAGAAAAGAAAATTAATTCTTTTCCCCTTTTGCTGAATGGTAAATTTAGCCTTACTTGCTCCTCGACCAAAAATTGCAATTCATGAGCCAAATTTCACAAGAGCAAAGATACATAATAGAAACATTGTTGAATGAAAATTATTCAAAACCCGAAATAGCCGAACGATTAAAAAAAGATGTTTCCACAATTTATAGAGAAATCAAGAGGAATTGCGATAAGCGAAATAACAGGTACAGAGCGGTTTTAGCCCACCGCCGCTGCGAAGAAAAGCATTCCGGTAAAAATAAGAATACTCGATTTACCTCTGAAGTTAAGGATTTTGTTGAGCATTGGGTTAAACAATAATATAGTCCAGAGCAAATAGTGGGAATAGCAAAAGAGCAAGCACTCAATTGTGTATCTCATGAACGAATTTATCAATACACTTGGAAAGATAAAAAACAAGGGGGTGACTTACATCTTTGGTTACGTTCTCAAGGAAAGGTTTATAGAAAAAGAGGTGCGTCAAAAGATAAGCGAGGTCAGATAATCGGTCTGGTAGATATCGACCAAAGACGCAAAAGCGTAGAAGAAAGAAAGACAATTGGTAATTTAGAAATAGACTTAATGATTGGAACTGGGGGTGAAGGAGATTTGTTGACAATCAACGACAGGGCAACAGGAGTATCTAAAATACGAATATTAAAATCAAAAGAAGCGACAGAAGTAATTCAGGCAATAATAGATACACTTCAAGATTGGACGCCGTTTTTAAAGACAATTACATCCGACAACTGAAAGGAATTCGCACAACATCAAAAGGTGTCTGAAATATTAGAAGTTGATTATTATTTCGCAAAACCATATCATAGTTGGGAAAGAGGTTCAAATGAAAACATGAACGGATTAATAAGACAGTATTTCCCGAAAGGGACGAATTTTGAAAACATAACAGACATTCAAGTACAGAATGCAGAAGATAAATTAAATAACAGACCTAGAAAAAAAAGGTTTGGATATAAAAATCCAAACGAAGTATTTATACATTCATTAAATAAAAATGGTCAAGTTGCATTTATGACTTGAATGAGCCTTTTTATATAATCCTTAAATTATCGATTGTACGTTTTGGAGAGATACATCTTCGTCCTTCTGAATTAAGTCCATTTCGGCACTTAAAACCTTTGATCTAATCATGTCGAGATAACTATTTATTGAACGGGCTTCTTCCGTGTTCCCTTTCATTTCCGCTAGCTCCGGTGACCATTTCGCTTTGTCTATGAATTTTTTAGAAATAAATTCCGTTCGTTCGCCATTAATGGTTAACCGAACATAAATAGGCAAACTGCCTTTAACATTCATTTTTGTGCTTTTTGCATAAAAATGTAAAGTGATTTTTGTTTTCACAGTGGTGACCTTTTAATTATTATTCAATTTAAATTACTGAGCAATAACAAACAAGATGTACATCTTTTGAACTGCATAATCAACAGGCTGGAGGTAGAGTGTCTGCGAGCCTTAAGAAAATTAAGCAAGACCCTAGATTTGAATTTTTTCTAGGGTCTCGATTTTACCTCTTAAGATTTAAGATTGAATAAATATTTTGAAGTTGTCAAAAAAACAAAAACCCAGTAAATCATAAGATTTACTGGGTTTTGAGATTGATTGTATTCTCAATCGTGGGGAGAGCAGGATTCGAACCTGCGAAGTTTGCACAGCAGATTTACAGTCTGCCCTCGTTGGCCGCTTGAGTATCTCCCCAAGACTCAACAAGCATTGCTTATTGCGCTAACTGGGTGCAAATATAAAAACTGTTTTGATGTTTCCAAACTAAATTTGCACTTAATTTCAGTATTATTTTTAATACATTGGTATTGAATAAAATAAAAAAATCTCCACTGGGGAGATTTTTTTTATTTGTATCAAAGAAGCTGTTTATTGAGCTAAAAGTTCTAAAATTTTAGCTCTAAGGGCATCTCCTCGTAAATCTTTTGCGACTACATTTCCTGATGCATCAAGTATAAAAGTTGCTGGAATAGACTCCACTTTATATTGTGCTGCGATAGGCTCATCCCAAAATTTTAAATTTGAAACCTGATTCCAAGTTAATTTATCTTTTGCTATAGCGTCTTTCCAAGCTTTGGCATCTTTATCTAAAGACACACCAATAATGTTAAGACCTTTGCTGTGTAATTCTTTGTAAAGAGCGACAACATTTGGATTTTCTTGACGACATGGTCCACACCAAGATGCCCAAAAATCGACTATAGTTACTTTTCCTAAACTTTCTTTGAGAGAAATAATTTTCCCTTCTGGATTAGGACCTGAAAAATCTGCTCTTCATTTAGCTTCTCCAACAGGAGCAGCTCCTACAGCAGCAGGCGCTTTCATTTCAGCTAGTTTAGTTTTGATAGCAATTCCTGGTTTTGTTTTTTTTAATGATTCTTCTAAATTATTGTACAACTTTTCAGATTTTGCTACATCAGCTGTTGGATCGTTCAGCATACCTTGGATAATCAAAGCAGTAATAAATGATTTAGGATGCGTTTCAGCATAAGCAACATATTTTGCTTTCGAAGCTACACCAACTTCTTCTTGAATTTTAGAAAATTCTTTCATCAATCCATTGATTACAACAGTATCTTTGGCTTGTTGAGCGGCATTCATAGCCTGCATGTTTTTGTTTTGGAAATCCATAAGTTTCTTTTGAACTTTAGTGATTTCTTTATTGAAATTTACATACTCGTCGTTATTATAAGTACCTGAAACTTTAGATTTTTGAATGCTATCTTTATCAATGGCAATAGTTACTTCACCATTTTCTAGTATTAAAGGTATTTTAGCTTGCGCTCCTTCTAATTGAATGGTGTAGAAAGCAGGCTCCGTAATAGTTCCTTTCATTTCAAATTTACCGTTTTGAACTTTTACAGTATCTTTTGGTAACATCATTCCGGTTGCATCTTGTGTTTCCAAGATAATAGTTTTACCATTATCAATTCCTGTTGCAGTTCCTGTAATGAGGTATTCGTCTTTGCCAACTTTGCTACAAGAAATTAAAACTACAGCTGCTGAAAGTAATAAAATTATTTTTTTCATTATTAATTAGTTAATTAAGTTAAGACTGCAAAAGTATTTAAAAAATATAAAATACAAATAATTTTAGAACCTAAATTTTTGTTATAATTTGGTATTAATTGTGTATTATTTTAAGAATAGAGCAATACTAATTCCGTTCACTATTTATGGCTTTAGATTGCAATGGTAATTAAATCATCTTAAAGGAGTTAAGATGTTTTTTCCTCGGACAAAGAAAAAAAATTTAAAAAAAAGACTCGGAATCAATTACAATAAAATACAATTACATTTTTAGTGATATAAAATCAGAATACCATTATTGCGCGTCAGCCGACTTGTGTATTTTATAATTTAGTGTAGCTGCCGTTGTTTAAACTGAAAATTAACTAACGTATTATAACATGAGTTCTGTTTCATCAACAGTTTCTGAGCCGTATTTAATAATGGCGGATTCAGCATGTTCCATTTCATTTTCTGTAATCTTGATATTTAAGTTTACAGTTCTTAATTCTTTATGAAGAGTAGAACAAGATGGGTTTGAATGCAGATTAAGATCAATTTGGTCTCTTTGTTTTTCCAGCATATCAAGTGTTTCTTTCGCTTTTTTATATTGTGATTGGTACAGCTTGCAAAAGTCTTTCATAGTAAGTAAGGTAAGTTGGTGTAATTTTGAGTGGCTAAATTACTAAAAACAAGTTTATTACACAACAGGGTTTGTCAAAGGAACTGATTTAACCTTTTTTGAATAATAGATCATACCCACTTAAACAAAAAAAGCATCCTTAAGTAGGATGCTTGTATATTTTATACTTGAAAATAATTAATCTTGATTGATCGTTTTTCTCCAAGTAAATGAATTCAAAATATGTCTTTTTGCAAATCTTCCAGGAGAATCTGCGTTTACCATTTTGACATAAGTTGCTTTAGGAACACTGATGTATTCATAAACACTACCATTCGAAAAATTGATAATTAATCTTCCTTCAACAAATTTATAATCTGTGATTGTTGATGTAGAAATGGTTTCAGTATATTCTGGTAAGTTTGCTTTTGTAGTCTCAGGATTGATACTTACCAAAAAGTGGTATGCTTCAATAATTTTTTTACTATTTTCTTCTGCAGCTTTCAATCCAGCTTCGTCACCTGAAAATTTATCAGGATGTGATTCTTTCATCGCATTACGATAAATCGTTTTCAAATCTTTTAGCTCTGCAGTTTTATCTACATTTAGCAGTTTGCGGTATTCAACTATTTTTTTCATAAATAAGGTAACTACTTGTCTTTTATTATAAAATCAATATAATTTGATTTTTAAATCGACAAATTTTTTGCAAAGGTACACTTTTTTTTATTTTTTTTTATTTACACCAATAAATTTTCAAAAAAAGTACTTTTTAGTACTCCAATTAAAATAATTTTAAAGCTGAAGATTAACTATTGTTGCGGCTTATTATTTGCTTTATCAAAGTTTTTAGATTTTTTTTGATATTTGTTGTAACTAATATCACTAGGATTTTCAATGATTGATTTTATAGTAATGTAATCTCCAACAGCATGTTTTTGTGCCATTTTATAATCTAAAAGATATTCTCCACAAAAAAAGTTGTTATTTTCATCTTTTTCCATAATTCCGGTGTAAACACCTTTTTGTAACATTCTTTCTTCAGAAGCTTTGGTCATAATCCGTTTATTTTAATAATTCTAGAGGGCAAAGTTAATCAAATATAGTTTGTCTTGCTACGATTTAAGCTTTCTGATTACCTTTGCCTAATGGAAAAAATTTTTCGACCAAACCTTAATTCCTTTAAAAATACTTTCTGTACATTTGATGAAGTGTCAATGGATGCTGTAAACGGATTAAAAATTCAGTTCGACAGCAAATCGGGGAGCAAGTATTATTACACTAAATCAGGAATGTATCGTTTGTCCAATCATTGGGGTCGATTGGCTAACAGCAAATGGCGTTTAAAACCTTTAGAACCTGAAACCATTTCCAAAATTAAATTGGGTTATGCCGCTTGGGAAAATTTTTACCCAGATAATGCTGTTGAAGAACTCTATTATTTAGAAGCAAATCACCAAAAGAAAACGGTCAATTATCAGCATAAGAATAATCCAGATTACGATAAAAAAGCGGTATTAAGAACCAGCTTTGAAACTACTAAACGCATCAAGCAGATTCGGAATTTATTCAATCTTACTTCCTGGGCCAAGTATTTTGAGTATTACGATATTGATCTTTTAAGACAAAAAATTATCAATGAACTAATCTTTACCAATAAAAGTTTGGAGGAAATAAAAAAAGAATTTCTGTAAAACCATTTACAAAATGATTTTTCTCCACCTTAAAATTTCTTTTGAATGTTAATTTTTCTGTATTTAATCGTTCGATGCAATTAATACTAAATCATTAACTGTAACCGGTTTAGATAAATAACCTAAAATGTTTTCATAAGACTTTGATTTGCTTTTGTCTTCAACTGCAATAGATGAACTTACGATGTAAACGACAATTTCTTTAGGAAATTTAGGTTTTATTAATCCCATTTCTTCCATGAATTCCCAACCATCCATTAATGGCATATTGATATCCAGTAAAATTATATCCGGAAGATTGGCATTATTTTCTAAAGCATTATACAAATCATCAATAGCTTCTTTTCCATTTTTAAAAGAGGAAATTACAGAAAACATTTCAGATCGTTGAATTATTTTATTTACGATAATTTGGTAAATTGCATCATCGTCCACTATCCAGATTGCTTTTTTTGTCATTGAATGTAGATTTTAAATGTAGTTCCAATATTAAGTTCACTTTCTACAGTAATTGTACCTCCCATAGCATCAACTTGATTTTTTGTAATGAACAATCCTATTCCTTTTGAATCTGAATTGTTAGTGAACGTTTTGTACATGCCGAAAATTTTGTTGGCATTTCTAACAAGATCAATTCCTATTCCATTATCGGAAATTTGAAGAACATTTATCTCATTTTCTTTTACAAAATTAATTTTTATAATTGGTTTTCGACAGGGATGTCTGTAACGAATGGAATTTGAAATAATATTATAAAGGATGCTTTCCAGATAAGCCGGATTATAATTTATCATTGTATCCGTTGGAATTTCTGTTAAAATGGTGACTTCATTGGATGAGATTTGTTCCGAAAGTACATTTTTTACTGTATTGATGTACTGTTTTAAATATAAAGGTTCCGATACTAAACCAATATTTGTTCTAATGTTAATCACTTCGTTCAAGTGAAGCATAGTTTCGTTAAGCGAGCTAGAGACTGTTTTTAAAAGCTCCATCATTTGTTCCCTTTCCTCTTCAGATTCTGAGGATTCAATCAAAGCAACTATTGAAGCAATATTGCTAGTATGTGATCTTAAGTTGTGAGAAACGATATAGGAAAAATTTAGCAATCTTTTATTTTGTTCCGTAACAAGAGTAAAGGATGTATTTAAATCTTTTTCAGCTTCTTTTGTTTTAGTAATATCAATCATAATGCCTCGCAATCTTACTGCTTCACCATTTTCAATGACAACATTTACGATGTCACGCAGCCAAATTAAATCCCCATTTTTGGCTACCATTCTATACTCAAAATCATGGTCTGCCTTGTCATTTATTTGTTTAGTGCAATAATCCTGAACCCATTCACTATCTTCTGAGTAGATATGGTCACGCCAAAAAGTAGGGCTTTTGAGCCATTCCTCCGGGGTATAACCTAATATGTTTTCAACTTTCTGACTAATGAAATTAAAAGAAAAATCAGTAGCATCGCATTCCCAAACAATTCCGTCAATGGTATTGATCAGCGATTTAATTCTTTGTTGGGAATCTAGAATTATTTTTTCAGAGTATTTACGATCAGTAATATCTTCTGTGGAAACAATGATTCGTTCCAATGTTTTTTCATAACCACGAATAACATTCCATCTTAAGTTAATGTCCCGTAATTTGCCTTCTGCATCTTTTATTACGGTGTCCAAAATAAATTGTTTGTTATCTTGAGTAATTGAGATCAAATTTTTTATGAAATCTTCTCTGGACCTCATATTAAATAATTCTCTTTTAGTACTAATTAATTCCTCTAATGTGGAAACTTTATAAAGCAATAAGTTAGCTCTGTTAGCACTGATAACTTTAATTAAGGAATGACATTTATCAACAACTGCCGGATTATTGTTGAAATATTTTGTTACCTTTTCTTTGGTTTCCCCAAACAAATTTAATTCCTCCAGATATCTTTTAACATCTAAAAAATCCTCTTCTCTAAGAGGTAATGGCGAGTCCTCAAATAAGCTTTTGAATCGAATTTCACTTTTTTTGATCAATTCTTCAGCTTCCTTTTTTAAGGTAATATCTTCAATAATTGAAATTGCGCTAATTTGTTTTTTGTTTTTATCTACTATTGGCGTAACATTCAAATTTACCCAAATAATTTTTCCTTGCTTTGTATAATATCTTTTTTCCATGGAATATTCATTGATTATTCCATTTTCTAGTTTATTCACATTTGTTACACCTTTTTTAAGATCATCAGGATGAGTTATGGTTTGAAAATTTTTTTGTTTCATTTCATTTTGAGTGTAGCCTAAAAGTTCACAAAATTTATTATTTACTTCCAAAAAATTCCCTGTTGCAATATTAATATTAGCGATACCAACTGCTGCTTGATCAAAAATAATTTTAAATTTTATTTCAGAATTCAATAATTTAGTGGCTTGTGCAGTTACTAAAGATTGTAATTCCTCCGGAATTTTCAAAAGTGTATAAATTAAAACGCCAAAAAGTGCCGCAAGAATAATTCCAATAATTCCAGGAATTAAAATCTGTGAATAAAGATAGTTTTCGTTTTTTGATATTAAATATAATTTCCAGTCGCCATCCGGTATGTCTGTACAAATATTATAATTTTCTGAAAAATCAGTTTTGTTGGGCAAATAGAAAATTTCCTTTTGTTTCTCAGCATTATATTTTGAAAACTGGAAAAAATATTTTGAATCATCCACGTTTTTAATTCCAGAAGCTTTTAAAAAAGTTTCTAATTTAATGACAACTGCGGAGAATCCCCAAAATTTATTATTTTGAAAAACGGGAAACCGACCTACAATTCCAACTCCGCCTTGTTTTAATTCAAAAGGACCTGCAAAATACATCTTTTTTTTTGCGACTGATTTTAAGGCTTCTTTTTTAAGACTTGGGGTAGTTAAAATATTTAAATTTAAAGCCGCTTCATTTCCTTTTAGCGGATAAACATATTTTATTATTCCATCAGGGACTAATTGAACAGCGCTAATATTGGCATTTGATTCCATTAATTTTTCACTCACGTAATCAAAATTTTCAGGAATGCCTTTATCGTTGATAGTCAGCGCCAGCGTTAAAGTGGTCGTGTAACAGTTTTTAAGGGCTTGTTCGATATTTTGATGAACAACAAGTAATATATTATTCATCTCGCGTTCCTGATCTTCTTTTATCAGCTTATATTGCTGTGAGACTATGAATGCTGCTACATAACTTAAAAATAAAAATGTTATGAAGCCTGTTGTTTTTGGCCTTTCTAAGAACCATCTGATGAATTTTGGGTATTTTTTTTCACACTTCATGTATTGTATTGGTAGGTTTTGTAGACAATTTGGTTTAGAAAATAAAGATATAAAAAAAAATGTATGAGCACTCTAATTTATTAAATATCGTTATATTCTTAGTTATTTGCTTCTAAAATGCTTTTTTGTAATTCAGTAAACAGAATAAATGGTTTTAAACCTATCATTTGTAGTATTAGCGATTTGATTTTAAATAATTTTTTAAATCATTCAATGATATACCTTCCAAATTGTTGATGCGATTTACCAGCAAAAAGAAAGTACCAAACTAAAAAAAAATTTAATTTCAATAATAAAACCGAACTTTGCAGTAGTTTTTGAGTCAAATACTTGATTTGATAATTTAAAAGTATAGATATGAGCAGAAATAACGAAAGAAATATTAAAAAGCACAACGATAAATTGCATAAAGCGCAAGACAAAGCAAAACAAGCCGTACTGTCACGTAAGGAAAAACTTAAACAAATTACAAAAAAGTTCAATGAAGATAAGGCTTCAGAAGAATAATATAAAAATCGTATGATGGAAAAAAATAAATTTAATCAAGTGAAAAATGGAGTTCAGCAAATAATTGATTTTGTTGCCGAAAAAAACGCCAAAGAAGCCAACAATAAATTAGATGAACTTTTAGATTTTGCTGATGAAGATGAAGATTTAATCGAAGTAAGCCGCTTTCAAGTATTGTTAAATCAGTTGCATCAAAAAATAGTTGGGCTTAATGGACAGGCAACTGGCTCAATTTAAAATTTTTAATAATTAACATGATCGAAAATAAATGTTACTGCGGTTCCGATAAAAATTTCCAGAATTGTTGTGAACCAATTATAAAAGGAGTTCAAAAAGCGCCTACAGCTAAATTATTGATGCGTTCTAGATATTCCGCTTATGTGACACATCAAGCCGATTATTTGTTGGCAACAACCCATATTTTGGAAAGAAAACAATATTCGAAATCCGAAATTTTATGTTGGGCAACCAGCAACAAATGGCTTCAATTGGAGATTATAAAGTCCACTGAAAATACGGTGGAATTCAAAGCCTATTTCTTAGACAGCAAACTTCAAAAACAGATTCATCACGAACTTTCTACTTTCAAATTCGAAAATGGAAGTTGGTTTTATTTGGATGGACAATTTTTTAATTAGCTTATCTTCCCAATAAAATCCAACTTCATAGTGTCTGAATGTTTTTAACTAAAAATTAATAAACGTTTGTATTCAGTATATTTTTATTGATGTAATTTTATTGTCTATGAAAAATGATACTAAAAAAGGATTTTATTTCAAGCAATACGAAGCGCCTTTTCAATCTCCGTTTGATAAACTCTTTGGTATTTTCAAAGAATTAATCACACATACTTCGGGAGATTTTGATGAAGCAATCGACTGGTTGCGGGAATTAGACAAAGAATATAAACTCACAGATGAACACTACACCATCGATGATTTTATTGAAGATTTAAAGAAAAAAGGGTATATCCGTGATGAACTTAAAGAAGATGGAACTTCGGGAATCGGTATTACCGCCAAAACGGAACGCGCCATCCGGCAGCAAGCTTTAGACAACATTTTTGGTAATTTAAAACGCTCCGGAAGCGGGAATCATAAAACGAAACATTCCGGAAATGGGGACGAACATACCGGAGAATTTCGGGAGTTTCATTTTGGTGACGGACTCGAACGAATCTCGCTGACTGAAAGCTTGCGTAACGCCCAAATCAATAATGGAGTAGCTGATTTTATGTTAACCGAAAATGATTTGGTAGTCGAAGAAACGCAATATAAATCTCAGATGAGCACCGTTTTGATGATTGACATTAGTCACAGTATGATATTGTATGGAGAAGACCGAATCACTCCAGCCAAGAAAGTGGCGATGGCTCTTGCTGAATTGATTACGACACGTTATCCAAAAGACACTTTAGATATTTTAGTTTTTGGAAATGATGCCTGGACTATTGCAATTCGGGATTTACCGTATTTAAAGGTGGGACCTTATCACACGAATACAGTTGCCGGTTTACAGCTAGCCATGGATATTTTGCGTCGAAAACGAAACACCAACAAGCAAATTTTCATGATTACCGATGGAAAACCAAGTTGTGTCCGCGAAAAAGACGGTTCCTATTATATGAACAGTAACGGGCTCGACGAATACATTGTGGATAAATGCTATAATCAGGCGCAGCAAGCCCGAAAATTACACATTCCAATCACCACTTTTATGATTGCCAATGATCCATATTTGCAAAAATTTGTAAATAAGTTCACAGAATCAAATCAAGGAAAAGCCTTTTACACCGGATTGCAAGGTTTAGGTGAAATGATTTTTGAAGATTATGAAACAAATCGAAAGAAGAGAATAAAATAGTAGTCAGTTTACAGTTTCAGTGGTCAGTTCGCGCGCAGTCTAGATTAATAGCAATTTTAATAACAATTAAGCTCAACTGCAATATCAATATCAATAAAAAATAATAAATGAATACTATAAAAACACTCGGAGAATTAAAAAAATCAGGTTACGAAAGTAAAAGCATTAAAGATGAATTGCGATCCAACTTAAGAGAAAAAATCAAATCTGGAAAACCAACCTTTGAAGGCGTTCACGGTTTTGAAAATACCGTAATTCCAGAACTAGAACGCGCTATTTTATCGCGTCATAACATCAATTTATTAGGTCTTCGTGGCCAAGCCAAAACCAGATTAGCACGCAAAATGATCGAATTGTTGGATGAATACATTCCGTTTGTATCGGGTTCCGAAATTAATGATGATCCTTTACAACCAATTTCGCGTTTTGCCAAAGACATCATAGAGCTCAAAGGCGATGAAACTCCAATTTCTTGGCTGCATAGAAGTGACCGTTTTTTCGAAAAATTAGCAACACCTGATGTGACAGTTGCAGATTTGATTGGAGATGTCGATCCAATAAAAGCGGCAAATTTAAAATTGTCCTATGCGGATGATCGTGTGATACATTTTGGGATGATTCCAAGAGCAAATCGTTGTATTTTTGTTATCAACGAATTACCTGATTTACAGGCGAGAATCCAAGTAGCGCTATTTAATATTTTACAGGAAGGAGATATTCAAATTCGTGGTTTCAAGTTGCGAATGCCACTCGATATGCAATTTGTGTTTACGGCAAATCCGGAAGATTACACGAATCGTGGAAGTATTGTAACACCATTAAAAGATAGAATTGGTTCCCAAATATTGACGCATTATCCGGAAACTATTAAAATTGCCAGAACCATTACAGAGCAGGAAGCGAAACTTGATGTAACGCAAAATGATATGGTTTACGTGCCTTCATTGGCAAGGGATTTATTGGAACAAATCAGTTTTGAAGCAAGAGAAAGCGAATATATTGATAACAAAAGTGGCGTGAGTGCCAGATTAAGTATTACTGCTTTCGAAAACTTACTAAGTACAGCAGAAAGAAGAGCACTTAAATCCGGTGCTGATAAAACAACGTTGCGTTTATCTGACTTTATGGGAATTATTCCTGCCATTACTGGAAAAGTGGAATTGGTTTACGAAGGAGAGCAGGAGGGAGCTGCCGCTGTAGCGCAACATTTATTGGGAGATGCGATTCATACTTTTTTCCCTGCATATTTTCCAAAAATTGAAAAATTAGAGAAAGAAGGCGTCAAAAATGCGTACACGGATATCATTGAATGGTTTTTTGCCGAAAGCGGTTTTGAATTATTAGACGATGCTTCCGATGAAGAATACGAAAGGATTTTGGGAAGTATTGTCCCGCTTGAAATTTTAATCAAGAAATACCAACCGCAACTGGAAAAAGAAGATAAATTTTTCATGAAGGAATTTATACTTTGGGGATTGGTGGAATACAAGAAACTGAGTAAAGACCGCTTCTCCGAAGGCTATCAGTTTAAAGATATTTACGGTAGTTTTATCAGTAAATTATAAAGAACAGACTTTTTTTTTTACGGTACGAGTCATTTAAGGAATCAACATTTTGTAATTTCTTAAATGACTTTTATGTTTTTTTTTGCGACTGGTATTCAATGATTTAAGATTGATTTGCAATACCTAAAAAGTCTAAAAACTTCACGCAGAAAAATTATTTAATGTACATTGATGGTTTGATTTGCATACCAAGATGTAAGCATGTAAGTCATCTAAGCAATTTACTAATTTGTAGTTTCTTAAATGACTTATATTTTTAAAAATGAAATTGTAATTTTATTTTTTTCTTGCAAAAGTTATTAGTTTACCATTTAATTTTTTATTTATTTCAGAATAAGTCTTTGACGATTTTTATTAGTCTACCTTGCCCCGTTGGCGGTATTTTCAGTCAATGCGAAAGTCATGGAAAATAACTTTGAGGATTTAATTGCCTCCTACATTGAAAATAAAGTTG
Source organism: Flavobacterium xueshanense (assembly GCF_900112975.1). GTDB lineage: Bacteria > Bacteroidota > Bacteroidia > Flavobacteriales > Flavobacteriaceae > Flavobacterium > Flavobacterium xueshanense. Next base: position 141,422 of record NZ_FONQ01000006.1, read on the forward strand.
GAATATCTGAACATTTTTTGAGTACTGATTTGGCCCATAATCTCAGACAAAATTTGATTGTTTTGAAGCAAAAAAGCTTGTTGATGCAAGCTGGAATTGGTAATTCTGAGAAAGTTTCTTATGATGGTGCGATACGAAGCGATTCTATTTATTGGTTGGATAAAAAACACAACAATGCATTTGAAAATGAATTCTTTGCCCAAATAGAAGCCTTTATTGTTTATTTAAATCAAAGTTGTTATGCTGGAATTACGGGATATGAATTTCACTATTCGTTGTATGAATCGGGTGACTTTTATTTAAAGCATTTGGATCAATTCAAAAATAATCCCAGCCGAAAATATTCAATGATTAGTTATCTGAATAACAATTGGAAAGAAAGTGATGGTGGCGAATTACTAATTCATCAATTGGATAACAATCAAAAAATTGCGCCTACTCAAGGTAAAACTGTTTTCTTTAAAAGTGACGAATTGGTTCATGAAGTTTTGGTTACCCAAAATACCAGAATGAGCATTACGGGTTGGTTGAAGAGTGACTGATATTTATAAAAAAAAACACACTTAGTTTCCCTTTATCCGTGTAACTATTTTTTGAAGTAATCGCTTCCCGTCTCTTTTACTTTTTGGGACTTCTACTGCTGTCATTTCTGCATTGCTTGCAATAAATTGATAGCTGAAAGCAAATTGAGGGTTTTTTGGGTGATCATTTAACAGTCCAAAACGCAAATCATTAAAGTATAAAGATCCCTTTTTTTGAGAAATGATATACCAGCCTTCACTGGCTTTCTTCAGTTTTTCAAAATCCGAATTTCCTTTTAATTGCGATTCTAAAATTTTGTTTTTGCTGTAAGTAGTAAACGAAATGGATTGCGTATCAAAAAGAGAGTAGTCGCCTAATATGTAATTATTCGCAGTTGCGACGTTAGCATTCCATAAAATTAGGTTGAAAGCGGTAGGTTTTACAATAATTTCAGAATACTGAATTCCTTGTTTTGTTAATGCTTTTTCAAATTGGCTTAAGGCATATACTTTTATAAAACAAGACAAAAGGAGATAAGCACTACTGATAAATAATCCTAAGACTATGTATTTTTTACGAAGTATGATGTCTTTTGTTTTCCAGACCATAATCAATGCAATAATAAGTGGAATGGTGTACAGTGGATCAATTACGAAAATGGTTTTTAGCGCAAACCGATCGTCTAAAGGCCATAAAATTTGCGTGCCCCAAGAAGTGAACATATCCAGTAGCACATGGGTAAACAAACACCAAAAAGCCATAACAGTTGCCTGAGCAAAGTTGATTTTATCTCTTTCTATTTTTGAAATAATCCAACCCAAAACAGGGGATAAAAACAAAAAAAGAAAAAGAGAATGACTGATGCCACGATGAATCAGGATGGCATCGACAGGATTTAAAAAGAGTCCCACTACAACATCTAAATCAGGAATTGTGCCTAAAATCGCACCGTATAAAACCGTTTTGTTTTTGATTTTTTTGCCCGCACATACTTCAGCTATGGCAATTCCTAAAGCGATTTGAGTAAAAGAATCCATCCTGCAAAAGTAGCTGAAATCAGGAGATATGTTGATGGCTCCGTAATAAATGTTTCCAATGAATTACACTTTTTTTAGTGTAATTGAAAAAGAGTAATTCGAAAAAGAAATAGATTTGTAAAGGTGAAAATTTTTAGATAATTTTTAATATTTTGGAATTTAATAGTTGTTTATGTATCCATTAAAACAGATTAATCGGATGGTTCTACAACGCGTGTTTTTTTGGTCCAGAAAAAAACAAGAGTATTTTGAATGTTTTTTTTTAAAATCCATATTAATCAAAAGAGATTTTAAAATAAATATGCACTACCTTGTCCAATCATAAATAAACCGAGCCATGTATAAAATTCATACTATTGATTTACACTTTCAATCCGAAAAACATTCTATTGGTGCTTTTTTAATTGAAACTGCAAAAGGGCCGATACTTATCGAAACCGGACCGGAATCTACTTGGGAGTATCTTGATAAAGGAATCCAAAAGATAGGGTATGAAATCAAAGATATTCAGCATGTATTCTTGACGCACATTCATTTTGATCATGCCGGAGCAGCTTGGAAATTGGCACAAAATGGCGCTAAAATATACGTACACCCCATTGGAATTCCACATTTAGCTAATCCAGAGAAATTATGGAATTCAGCCAAAATGATTTATACAGACAAGATGGAGCTTCTTTGGGGAAAAATGGAATCTATTCCGGAGCAACAATTGATTGGGGTAACGGACGGTGATGTTGTAGACCTGGGAGATGTTCAAATAAAAGTATGGTATACACCGGGTCATGCTGTGCATCATAATGCTTATCAAATTGACGATGTGATATTTACTGGGGATGTGGCTGGAGTAAAAATAGGAGATGGTCCTGTTGTACCTCCCTGTCCTCCGCCGGATATTAATATTGAATTATGGAAACAATCCCTCAAAAAACTAAAAGATTTAAAGCCCAGAGCCTTATATTTAACACATTTTGATTTGCAAAAAAATCCGGATGAATTATTGTCAGGCTTAGAAATAGTTCTGGATGATTGGGTTAGTTTTATCAAACCTTTCTATGACAATCAAACTCCGCCAGAAAGTATAGTTCCCCAATTTATGGAATATACCAGAAAGCAGTTTTTGGACAAAGGACTGAATGCGGAAGAAATTCAAACCTATGAGTTTGCTAATCCAAGCTGGATGTCTGTAAATGGTTTATTGCGGTATTGGAAACTCAAAGAACAGGGAAGGATTTAAGATTGATACAATTTTGATGTCTTTTGTTTTCCTTTTTATTACTAAAACCGTATTGGTCCTATTTTTTTTATTGAAATATTGCTTTTGATACTTTTATAAAAGAGCAGTAGGAAAGACAATAAATGGTAATTTAGCCATTTAAAAATTCGCTATGCTATTTCTGATTTTAAGTATTATTTGCAGTGTAACCGTGGGAGTGTTGTTTAAATTTGCGCGCAGATACTCCATAAATCCGATTCAAATTGTCGCCTGGAATTATGTATTTGCGCTAATTCTTTGTTATTTTTTCTTCAGTCCCGATTTAACTAATTTAGGAACTTCGGCACCTTGGGCAATCTATATTCCTATTGGAATTTTGCTGCCTTCTATTTTTCTTTTCTTGGCAGCTTCGATAAAACAGGTAGGAATTGTAAAAACCGATGCAGCTCAAAGACTTTCGCTGTTTATACCTATTTTGGCTGCATGGTTGCTATTTAAAGAAGATTTCAATATTTTAAAAATTACAGCACTTTTGATAGGTTTTCCTGCGTTGCTGCTAATTCTCTCTAAACCTTCCGAAAAAACGGAAAATAAATGGATTTATCCTGCGGTTGTTTTACTCGGCTTTGGAATTATTGACATCCTTTTCAAGCAAATCGCTCTGTATACAAGTCTGCCTTATACTACGTCATTATTTGTGGTATTTGGAATTGCGTTATTAATCATGATTGGAGCGGTAGTGTATAATGTGATTGTGACTAAAACACCGTTGAAGTTTAAAAATATTATTTTTGGAGGTTTGGTAGGTATTTTCAATTTTGGAAACATACTTTTTTATCTAAAAGCGCATAAAGCTTTCGCTGAAAATCCATCTACAGTTTTTGCAGGTATGAACATGGGCGTGATTGTAATAGGAAGCCTTGTAGGGATTTTTGTTTTTAAAGAAAAACTAACAAAAATGAATTATGCAGGTTTGTTTCTGGCTTTGATTGCGATTGTTTTAATCGTGTTATCACAGACCGTTAAAATATAGTAATCTGTTGATTGTAATTCAAGTTTTCTGTTAACACATAGAAACAAAGTTTTTATGTGTTGCTATTGAGGAGTTTCACTTTATTAAAGAAAACCATCGATATGTTGTTCCAAGTATTTGGTTTTTTATTTATTTAATACTTTACCGTAAACTGGCACCATGTAATTCCCATTTAAAAACGGAATTGGATCAATTTGACTTTGAAGTATAACTCCGCTCAATGATGATTCAAGCAAAAGTTGCGCTGCCTGAACTAAAGGTGCTGCTGTGGTTATTTGTATCGCTCTTAACTGATGTTTCCCTACTATTTGCGGAACAATGCGCTTTGCAATTTCTCTTCTGCGTAAAACTCCCGTTGCATCTTTGCCTTCCACAGCTGCATATAAAATGATTTGGTCGTCTTTAACATGTGGAATCATGGCTTCCATTTTTTCTTGTAAACTTTTGATAGCATCTGACGTATTCTCCAGATTATCCAATTGTTCTTGTAGCCAGGCATAATGTCCAGGATGTCGTAAGGTTTTGTAGTCGAGTGAACGTACCTTTCCCGACAAGGCATCCGGCAAATCAGCAGCACCACCCGAAGTTAGATTCTCTTCATACATGATTCCATCAATAATGATTGTGGCTCTTTCAGATAATGGTGACAGATTCGTTTTTTTATAATCCCGAAGCACGATAGTATCTTTTATATATTCAGTAGCCACTCCAATAGGGCTCCAAGTAAAACCATAATAATGTGGAGCAACGGCATGATTGGTCAGCGCTCCAACTTTAAATTCCAGTTTGTCTACTTTATCAACCTCAAAGTCTGAACAAAATTGTTGAAATAGTCCATTGGCGAGTAAATCAACATACCCAGGTGCTAAACCGGTTTGAAGTATAAAACCAGTTTCGGCGTCTTTTGCTAGAGCTATTATTTCTTCGGTTTCTGCAACGTATTCTGTAAGGTTTGCATAATGTAAATTATAATCTTTGGCAAATTGTGCTATCCTGGGTGCTTGGCTACCCGGTAAACAGTCGAGAATGATGTCTCCTTGACGTAAGATTTTCTTCATTTCGTCCGTTAGGCCTTTTTCAGCAAGATGAAAGTCGTGGACAGATCCTGATTTTGTTGTTCCTTCTTGAATCCAACGCGCTACTTTTTTTGCTTTTAAATGCATTCTGTCACCTATAAAGAGAGTAGGAGGAACTTCGCCCCATTCCAGCAGTAAAAGACCAACAGCTTCTGCGATTCCACCGGCTCCTGCAATAATAATAGTATAATGCTTTTTCATATTTTAAAGATACCATTTTTTATTGGTAAAGCATTTGAGTTGTGTGGTAAATTGGTTGTGATCAAATGTAGATTCTCTGTCAAGGATAGCAACGGAAAGCCCGCAAAGGAGGAGGTCCTTTTATTAAACAAACCCTAAAACAGCGACTACAGGAAGCTCGTTTTAGGGTTCGTTTTAAGGAATGATACCTGCGGACTTGCAGTGGATAGCCTGCCCGGACAGCATACTTTAAGTGTAATTAAAGCATTACGAAAATATATTTCAATTAATTGATAGTCAGTTAAAAACAAATAAATTTAAATGTGTTCATAAACTGCTATTTTTGAAAAACTTTTAAAGAATACACTTTTTGATTAATATTAAAAACAGCAGCACTGGATTCTAAAACGTTCATTATTCAGCCACACACTCAACAGCTGTGAACTTAAACTTTACACTTTCAAAGTCTATCGGTGAGCCTTTTACAAAATAAGTGGCTCCCAAAGTGGTTTGCATTTTTCCATTTCCTAAAATAAGTTGTTCCCCTTTCTTTAGAAATGCCATCGGATTTTTAAATGTTATTTTTTTGTTATCACCCTGAATAAAGGTGTAGCTAACAAATAACGTATCTCCACTGAATTCTCCTGCAATTTTTCCAACCTTTTGGGGTGTGTTAAAAAATTTCATCATCATATCACCAGTTATTTTTCCGTTTTTTAAAGTGTTCATTTTTAAATCTATAGTATCTTTTTCATACAAAGCTTTATAGCATTGGACACTTATCGGTTTTTCAACTGGGATTTGTTTAGAATTAACGACTTGCTCGTTTTCATTTTTTTTACAACTTTGGAATCCTATACTGGCAAACAGTAAACAAAAAAGAAGGGGAGTTTTCATGATACTAAATATTTAATTATTAACTATTGCTAATTTAGTCAAAAAAATCTTATTATATTTAAAATACTATTAAATATTGATTGTCAATGTTTTAAATACTTTTTTTAATTTTACTTTCCGATGCAGAAATTAGCAAAAATATTACCTAACAACTCATCATTAGTAACCTGTCCGGTAATCATTCCAAATTGATATAATGCTTCTTTAATATCAAGAGCCATCAAATCGCTGGATAAGTTAGTTTCCAAACCGTATTTTACTTTTGTAATTTCTTCTAAAGCTTTTAGTAACGAATCATAATGCCTTGTATTAGTTACGATTGTTTCATTATTGCGCAAAGCACCTGTATTAACAAACGAAAGTAATCGATTTTTTAAATCCTCAACTCCCAGTTTTTCTTTTGCAGAAATTAGCAAGATTTCAGGAATTTCCGATTTCAAATTTTTGATTTCGATTTCTTTTAATTTGTCGGCTTTGTTACCAATTATAATTAAAGGCTTTAACGGAAACTGATTTTTAATTTTTTCTAATTCCACTTTTAACTTTAAACCTGAAACTTTAAACTCGGAACTGTCAAAAAGAAAAGCTACAACTTGCGCTTGCTCTATTTTTTCGAATGTTTTACGAATCCCGATGCTTTCCACTAAATCCTCCGTTTCCCGAATTCCAGCGGTATCTATGAATCTAAAACCGATTCCACCAATCACTAATTCATCCTCAATTGTATCACGCGTTGTTCCCGCAATTTCTGAAACAATGGCGCGTTCTTCATTCAATAAAGCATTCAAAAGAGTCGATTTCCCTACATTGGGTTCACCCACAATAGCCACAGGAATTCCATTTTTGATAACATTTCCCACCGCAAAAGAATCAATCAGTCTTTTCAGTACAAACTCAATTCTATTCAGTAATTCATGAAATTGGGTTCTATCGGCAAATTCTACATCTTCTTCAGCAAAGTCGAGCTCAAGCTCAATTAGGGAAGCAAAATTCAACAGTTCTTCCCGCAGTTTAGCGATTTCATTAGAGAAACCACCACGCATTTGTTGCATCGCAATCTGGTGTGACGCTTCATTATCGGAGGTAATTAAATCGGCAACGGCTTCTGCTTGGGATAAATCCAATTTTCCATTTAAGAAAGCTCGGAGTGTAAATTCACCAGGATCAGCCATTCGGCAACCTTTTCGAAGCAATAATTGAATGATTTGTTGTTGAATGTAAGTTGAACCATGGCAGGAAATTTCAATCGTATTTTCACCCGTATAGGAGTTTGGTCCCTTGAAGATGGACACCAGAACTTGATCTAAAGTTTTAGAGTCATCCATAATATGACCTAAATGTAATGTATGCGTTTTTTGTGTCGTTAATTCTTTATTGTTTATCGATTTAAAAACAGAATTTCCAATAGTAATGGCATCTTGGCCGGAAATCCGAATTACGGCTATAGCTCCCGCTCCCGAAGGAGTGGCCAATGCCACTATGGAATCGTGAGGTATCATAATTTATGCAATTTTATGCAAAAGTAAGTAAAATTGAGTACGCATCAATAAGTACGAGGCAAACCATTAACTTTTTTTTTTGTTAAAAATTTGCCAAATTGATAATTATCATATTTTCTTACGTTTCTGTTTTGTAATTTTATTGAACATTGATTTATAGTTAATTGTCTTCTCATGAAAAAAATTTTATTCCCAACCGATTTTTCCCACGTCTCTAACAATGCATTTATTTATGCATTAAAATTGGCTGATTCCATCAATGCTGAAATCATAACAATGCATGTTTATCATTTGCCACAGGTTAATTATATTAATGTTTCGGAGTATTTACATGAAATTTATGATGTAACGGAGTTGAGTCATTTTGAAAATTATAAAGATGAAGTTCCCGTTCTAAGAAGAATTGCTGAAGAAAATAATTTGGATCATGTAAAAATCAGCCATGTTTTGATTTTAGGAAATTTAATTGAAGAAATACAAAAAATTACCAAGCACGAGTTTATTGATTTTATCGTTATGGGAACTAAAGGAGTAAGTGGACTAAAAGAAACATTTTTAGGAACAGTAGCTACAAAAGTGATGAATGATGTGAAAGCAGTTGTTTTGGCGATTCCAGAACGTTGTAAATACGAACCGGTAAAAAATTTACTTTTTATCACTGAATATCAAGCGGATGATACGCAATCTTTTCTAAAAGTTAAGGCGTTGGCCAAGGTATTTCAAGCTCATATTGAATGTCTTCGAGTAGTACCTCAACACCGTGAAAACAACATTAATAACATGAGGAATTGGGAAGAATTAATTGATAATCATAACATTAAATTGCATTCTGTTACAGGAAATGATGTGGAAGGGATTATTTTAAACTTTATCGATTCACATAAAATCAATATGATTGCTATGCATGTACATCGTAAAAATTTCTTTGAAAAACTATTCGAAATCAGCCTTTCAAAAAAGTTGGCGTTTCATATTAATATTCCAATTTTGGCTATTCATGAATGAAAGTATTTTAATTTGAATATGCTGATAAATGAAGTTCAATAATTTATTTTAGTAAATCAACCATTTTAATAAAAGATAAAATGAAAAAAATTTTATTTCCAACCGATTTTTCTGAAGTGGCTAGTAATGCGTTTATGCATGCTTTAGAATTTGCAAAAATAGTTCAGGGCGAACTCGTTTTATTGCACACTTTTGAATTGCCAATATACGATAATCAGTTTTTTCCTGAAAACTACGCCGTCATTTATAATTCAATAGAGTTAGCTCAATTTGATATGTTCAAGGATGAACTCCCAAAATTGCGAGCCATAGCCGAAGAGCGACATCTTGACAAAATAAAGATGTCTCATAGACTCAAGGATGGGGATTTGCTTCATAATATTAAAAAATCTATCAAAGAAGATAAAATTGACTTTGTAATTATGGGTACTTCCGGAGCTACAGGTTGGGATGCTTTTTTTGTGGGTACTAATACCGGCTCTGTAATTTCTGGAATAGACGTTCCGATGTTGTGCGTACCAAAGGAAGCAAAATTCAAGAAAATTGAAATTATTGGTTTCACGACCCGTTTTAGAATGAAAGACAAAAAAGCTTTGAAAATGGTGTTAGATATTGCCAAAAAAACAAAAGCGAAAGTCAAATGTTTGTATGTAAAAACCAGTGATTCCGATGTTTCAAAAGAGACAGTCGCTAAATGGGAAGATGAATTTATTAATGAACCCGTTGAGTTTTTTGTGATTAATAGTGATGAAGTCAAAGAGACGATTTTAGATTTTATCATGTACAAAGAAATAGATGTTTTGACAATGCTCACTTATAAAAGAGGGTTTTTTGAAGGGATTTTCAAACCTAGTTTGACTAAAAAAATTGCTACTAATTTTGAAATTCCAATTTTAGCAATTCATATTGATTGATTCAGCTTTAATTCTATTGAAATCTTGAATTCTATGTAGTGTGGCATCGCCATTGCCTTTTAATTTAGACTTCAAAGTAATCTATTTCGTTATATTTGCAATTCATTAATTGAATTATGGAAATATACAAAGCAAAAAAGATACGCTTTTCAACAGCATTGACTGCAATCAATAAAAAGTACAATAGTATAAGTATTTTAAGACTTCTTTCTATTGTACTTTTTTTGGTTTCTATTTATTACTACATCAAAAAAAGCGAAATTATTTTCATAATTGCCGCCATTTTTCTTTTTGGACTATTCGTAGTATTGATGCGCATTCATTCTAAATTAGTTTTCGAAAAACATGTCAATCAAGCCTTACTTGATATTAATGAAAATGAAATTTCCTATCTGGAGAGAAATAAAATCCCTTTTGAAAACGGACAGGAATTCAATGATTTTCACCATCCGTATGCCTATGATTTAGATATTTTTGGCGAGCATTCTTTGTTCCAAAACTTGAATAGAACCGCTACTTTTATTGGAAAAAAAACATTCGCAAACCAGCTTTTATCAATTTTGCCCAATGAAGAGATTCTTAGAAATCATCAAGCAGTAAAAGAATTATCCGCAAAATTAGATTGGCGTCAGGAGTTTTTGGCTTTCGCCAAAATAAGTAATGACAGTCAATCGAATTATGAGACTTTGCTCAAGTGGAGTACATTCAATAGCACACCTTTGTCTAAACTGAGTATTTTTATTTCGTATTTTACGCCACTTCTTTTTCTGGGAGTTTTGATTGCCTATTTAGTGACTTCCAATACCACTTTCGCTTCTGTATTGTCGTATTTATTTGTTATTAATTTAATGATTTTAGGACGGTTTATCAAGCGTATCCAGGCCGAAATTGCTAATTCTACTAACATTGATAAAACCATTCATCAATATAGTTTGTTGCTGCAAAAAATTGAAAATGAATCTTTTCAGTCGGAAAAGTTAATCGATTTGCAACAAAAACTGACATTTAAAAAAGAAAATGCCAGCGTTCATTTAAAACAGTTAGCGGCTTTATTTTCAAAAATGGACAGCATCAGTAATTTCGTTACCGCTATTGTATTCAATGGAACGTTTCTTTTTAATCTACATGTTTTAAAATCATTAATTCAATGGAAAAACGATCATGCGGATGCCATAGAAGATTGGATGAAAGTTGTTGGTGAATTCGAAATGTTGAATAGCTTGGCTAATTTATCGTATAATAATCCGGAGTTTGTTTATCCAACATTGAACACGAATTTCGAAATTGATTTTCAGGATTTAAGTCATCCTTTATTGAATAAAAAAACCAGAATAGGAAATGATGTGCGTTTTCATCCCGAGTCGTTTATGATCTTAACGGGTTCTAATATGTCCGGGAAAAGTACTTTTTTAAGAAGTTTAGGAATCAATATGGTATTATCAGGAATGGGTTCGCCGGTTTGTGCTAGCCAAGCTAATGTACATTCGTTGCCCGTTTTAGTTTCCATGCGATTGTCTGATTCGTTGTCTGATAGCGAATCGTACTTCTTTGCGGAGATTAAACGCTTAAAGCAAATTATGGACGAACTCGAAAACAGACCCGCATTTGTATTATTAGACGAAATATTACGCGGAACCAATTCAGATGATAAACGCAACGGAACAATTGAAGTGGTGAAAAAGATAATTGGTAAAAAAGCCGTTGGAGCCATAGCTACGCACGATATTGAAGTTTGCTTTACCACGAATGATTATCAAAACATATTAACCAACAAATGTTTTGAAGTGGAGATTATCAATGATGAACTCCATTTTGATTATAAACTTCGGGACGGAATTTGTAAAAATAGAAGCGCTACATTTCTGATGAAAAAAATGGGCGTGATTTAGAAATCCATTTTTATAAAAAAAATCTTAAAAAAAATAAAATGAATTAATTTAAATTACTACTTTCATAATTCAAAAGAAAGATAAAATTTATGAAAGAAAATATATTTGTATTTTTGTTATTTGCCTTCACGTCGGCAATTTTTTCTCAGCACAATCAATTGAATTTGCATAGTAAAGTTATTTACATGGAATACAAAAATTATAAATCATTGAAAAAAAGTGGTAATAAAGTTATAGATTCAATTGGTTTTAATATTGTCAAGAATGATACTTTAATAATTATTAATGGATATGATGAGAAAGGAATAAAAGTTCTGTATGAAGAAAAAGATTCTATATTTTTAGAACGCTATAAACGATTAGTTTTCAATAAAAAATATCAAAAAAAAGAAGAGAGATTAAAACCAAGAATGAAAATTTGGAAAGATGAAGTGAAAATTTATTTTGACAAATCCGTTAGCCATCATAATAGTAAAAAGCTTAGCGAATTTATTAATTATCTTGATAAAGAAATTGATTCATTAAAAATTACTGTCGTAAAAGATAAAGATAATTCAAACTATTTTATTTATTCCATAGACGGTACGAATGATATAAATTTAGATATAAGAATACAAGGGAATGACGGTTATTATCTTTTATGGAATAACAAACAAAATATTTATAGTTGCTCACTAAAAATTAACGCGAAAAAAAATCTAAATGAAGAACAGGTATTAACTAATTTGAAGGTTAATTTTATAAGATCGTTGGGGTATTTTTATCAAGAACTTGATTATTCAGATTGCAATAGTTATTTTTCAATTTGTAAATCAGATAAAAAAGAATTCGGAAAGAAAGATCTTGAAATTTTAAAATATCATTATTCTTATGGAATTTGTAAAGGAACTAATTTAGAAACATTTGAAAAAAATCATAAAGATGCGAAAGAATCAATAAAAAAAGGAAATACAAAGTTTTATTTTATTCATAGTGAATAAGCAAAAAAAAACCATCTCGTAATTAAACGAGACGGTTTTTTAAATATAAAAATGGTTTGGTTAATAGCGTATTTTTAAATTGAATTAACTGTTCAACATTACTGGCATTACAAGCATCGTTACCGTTTCACCTTCTTCTAATCCGTCTACAGGAGTTAGAATTCCGGCTCTGTTTGGCAATGACATTTCAAGCATAATCATATCCGATTGCAAGTTAGTCAACATTTCAGTTAAGAAACGAGAATTATACCCTATTTGCATATCATCACCTTGATAATCACAAGTCAATCTTTCCTCCGCTTTATTGGAGTAGTCAATATCTTCAGCAGAAACATTCAATTCAGCACCAGCGATTTTCAAACGAATCTGGTGTGTAGTTTTGTTCGAAAAGATGGCAACACGACGTACAGAACTCAAAAATTGAGAACGGTCAATCATTAATTTATTTGGATTTTCTTTTGGAATTACTGCTTCGTAATTTGGATATTTTCCATCAATCAAACGACACATTAAAACATAATTGTCAAAAGAAAAAGTAGCATTCGAATCGTTGTATTCAATTTTTACTTCAGCATCTGAAGTACCAAGAATATTTTTTAAAATAGTCAAAGGTTTCTTTGGCATAATGAAATCAGCCACTTGAGAGGCGGTTACATCGGTACGTGCATATTTTACTAATTTGTGCGCATCAGTGGCAACAAAAGTCAATCCTTGTGGCGAAAACTGGAAGAATACACCAGACATTACCGGACGCAAATCATCGTTTCCTGCAGCAAAAATAGTTTTGCTTATAGCAGTTGCCAAAACATCAGAAGGAACAAGCGTCACAGATGGATCGTCTAAATTTACTGATTTTGGAAATTCGTCTCCAGGAGCATAAGCCAAAGCATATTTTCCAGAATTAGAACTGATTTCTATCGTACTGTTTTCTTCAACTGTAAAAGTTAGCGGTTGTTCAGGGAACGTTTTAAGGATTTCCAAAAGTAATTTTGCAGGAACAGCAACGCTTCCTTTACTTTCTGAATCAATTCCTAAAGTAGCAGACATGGTTGTCTCTAAATCAGACGCAGAAACCGTTAGCACATTATGGTCTAAATCAAATAAAAAGTTATCTAAAATAGGCAAAGTATTATTGCTGTTGATAACGTTACCTAAAACCTGTAATTGCTTCAATAAGTACGAACTCGATACTATAAATTTCATCTGTTTTGTTTTATTTTTTAAGGTATTTCTGTAAATCCGAAATACGTTAGATTTTACAAATATATCGTAAACTATTCTAGTTTCGAAACTTTTTTATTAACATCTATTTGCTGTATTTTCTTTTTCGAAGGAAAGTAAATACTACACCAAAAAGCACCAAAATAAGAATTGGAAGCCCGATAGTTAAGATTTGTGTTCGGGTGTAGTTTTCATAAACTTTTTCTTTATCCAACAAAGGTAAATCAAGATCTTTGCTTCGAATGTTAATAAGTCCGGTATCATCCAATAGATAATTGACACAATTTATTAGGAAATCTTTATTATCATATAAATTTCCAGACCTTTGATCGTAACCTAATTCTACCGGTTGAAAGTTTTTATCCAATTGGTTTTTTATCAAATCCCCATCTGATATCACAATCATCTTATTCTTTTGTCCTGTGGCTTGAAATGTTTTTTGTTCAAATGGCAACACTCGATTCTCAAACATCGAGCGAAACGAACCTTCCAATAAAACCGAAAGTGGAATTTTTCCTTTGTTTAAATAATCATTTGGCGAAGTTTCCTCGGCAACGATGTTAAGATTTATCTCTGTTGGAGTTCCTATTTTCTTCGAATATTGTGACGATTCCAACAGAATAGTTTTCTTTATTCCGTTTTTCAAAGTATCGATTGGATTCGCAAAATCATATTTGATCCCACCTAAATTTTTCACAATCGGATGCAAACTGTTTGGATACACTTGTGGAGCAAACTTCCAATTAAATTCCTGAAATTGAGTCGCACTTCCTTGTTCTCCGGTGGCCAGTTTTATGGGACTTCCTTGTTCGTCTTTTACTAAATCAGGGTTGATACGGATTCCGTATTTAAAGAACATATCATTCAAATTCAAATCTTTTGGATAAGCCAAAGTTGCTCCGGATGAATCGTATAAACTGTCCATTTCTGCCGTAACTTGATCAATCAGCCACACAGTTTTTCCACCGTTAATAATAAATTGATCTAAAACCTGTTTCTCCTCGTCTGTAAAAGTTTCAGTGGGTTTTGCAATAATGGCCAAGTCATATTTTTCTAAAGCTTCTAAACTTCCAACAGGATTTTTGGCAACCGAATCTAAAGTAAAAGGGCCGATATGATAGCTTTCGCGTACTTGTAACAGAAATTTAGCCATCAAGATATCTTGCAATTCACCATTTCCTTTGAGAACAGCGATTTTCTTTTGTTTTGCTTTGGTAATTTTATTCAACGCTTCGGCGATTGAATATTCCAGATGCTGAACAGATCCAATAACTTTCTGGGTAGTTGTCGCGCCCATAATGTTTTTCAACAAGGGGATATTAACTTCCTTATTGTCATAAACGGCAATTGCCCATGGAAAAACCATCGCTTGAGACTGCTTTCCTTTATCGTCAACGGTTATGTTTATTGGCGTAAGCCCTTTTCGATACAACTCTTTAATATTATCCATGCTGGTGTCTTTGTTCTCCAATGGATCAACGAATTCAAAAATAATATTACTATTGTATGCTTGAAATTCTTCCAGCATTTGTTTCGTTTCTTGTTGTAACCGTTTAAATTCAGCCGGTAAATCGCCTTGCAGATATACTTTTATAGACAACGGATTTTGGACTTGCTTTACGATATTCAAAGAAGCAGAGGAAAGAGTGTATCTATTATCTTTTGTTAAATCAAAACGATGGAAAAAGGAATTTCCTATTACATTTACTAGCAATACAATCGCAAGGATAATCAATACTGCTTTGAGGTTATTTTTCTGTAAAGTTGTCATTACGATTTGAAAGATTTTAGATTATAAACAGTAAATGAAAGAAAGACAACGGTTATGCTTGTAAAATAAAGAATATCTCTGGTATCTAATACGCCTCGGCTCATGCTTTTAAAATGATCTTGCATACCTAATGATGCAATTATGGAAGATACATTTGGAACAGCAGCAGCCAAACCTTCAAATCCAAAATAGAAGAAGAAACATAAAAATACTGCGATAATGAAAGCCACAATTTGATTATCAGATAATGTTGAAGTGAATATCCCAATGGCTGAATAAGCAGCAATCAGAAATAATAATCCAAAATAAGAACCAATCGTGCTTCCCATATCGATATTCCCTTCCGGCATTCCTAAGCTGGAAATAACTTCTACATAAATGAATGTTGGGATTATCGTCATTACGACTAAAAGCAAAGCACCAAGAAATTTTCCGTTTACAATTTGCCAAATACTCAAGGGTTTGGTCAGCAATAATTCTAATGTCCCTTGTTTTTTCTCATCCGAAAAACTGCGCATGGTTACCGCTGGAATCAAGAATATTAAAATCCAAGGCGCTAAGGTGAAAAATGGAGTCAAATCAGCAAAACCGGTATTCAAAATATTATAATCGCCTTCGAAAACCCAAAGAAACAATCCATTAATAATTAGAAAAATGGCAATAACTAAGTAGCCGATGGGCGAACCGAAAAAGGATTTTATTTCACGTAACACTATTGATTTCATGTTTTATTTTTTGTTTAAAGTTTAAAGTTTTTTTAGTTTAACGTTGCTCAACTTTAAACTAAAAAACTTTAAACTAAAGTAACTAATTTATCCACGCTCCAAGCTTCTGGTTTATCGTTGAATAATTTCTTGGTGAATGTCCAAACATCGTAAAAAAGTTCAGAATTCCTGTAATTTTCTAAATCAGCTTCTGTTTCCCAATAACTATAGGTAAAGAAAATTCTTTTGTTGTTTTTGTCCTGATACAATTCTAAGAAACGATTTCCGGGTGCATTTCGTATTTTATCTTTCATTAACTCAAAGTTTTCTAAAAATGCAGGAATATGTTCCTCATGAAAACTCAATTTTACTATTCGTACAAACATTTTGGATTTATGATTTAAGATTAACGATTTATGATTTCAGATTTTGCAATTAGTTAAGAACAAATTTGGCATTTTCTCTAAAGTGGAACTTTCCTTGAATTTTAGATGTAATTAAATCTCCCATTGTTAAATCAATTTTGTTTGATTTATGTTCTTTTATAAAGAAATTGAATTTATCAATTTTATATGAATATTTATTTGATAAAAAATTGAAAAGATAAGAAATAATACCTTTAGTAATGAATAAAGGAAGCAATAAAACAGATAAAATAGACCAAATACTAATGGTTAATTCACACTCACTTTGAAAATGTTCATCATATTTAAAATCTGAAAAATCTATATTGTATTTTGTAATAAACTTTTCTAACATATCATAATTGTCATCTCCCCAAAGACTTAAATCATTTGCTACTTTTGATTTGTTATAAATTTTTTTTTCTCCAGATTCTTTTTGAAGAAATTGTTGCACTTCAAGATAATTTTGTTTCAAATCTTTAAAACTTATTTTTATAATTGTTTTCATATTGTCTTGCTTTAAATCTGAAATCATAAATCGTTAATCTTCAATCAAAAATCAAAAAAAAATTATCTGAATACTATATTTATTATATCTCTGTAATTTAGCCCCAATAAACTATTAGCGGAGCCTACTTTGGAAGGATTGCTTCTAAAAATAGCAATTTCAAGAAAACCAGCTTCGTTGAAAATGGCTAATTTTTCTCCTTCATAGGATTTGATTGGATATTTTTCAGAACTTGCAATTGCTGAATAGTTGGGCAAAATTGTTTTGATATTTTTAGTTTTCAGAACAATTTCATATGGCCTTCCTTTGGCAACTTCAATAAAATATTTTTTAGAGATATTGGTAATTACATTCCCAAAATGATCGATGTAAATCACATTTCCTTTTAGTGAATTCCCATCTTCTGAAATTGTGGCTTGCAGATTTGTAACGTGCTTTATCGTATTGATTTCTTTACCAATGACATTCATTAATCCTCCTTTGGATAAATGACAGGCTACTTTTACAAAAACATCCAGATCAGTAGCTTCACTCGGTAAACGATCGTGTATATTGATAACTACCATTTTTTGCGGAACAATTTTTTGTGAAAGCATGCTTAAAATCCCATTATCGGCAGCAATAAAATAATGATCGTTCCATTGCATGACAATGTGTTGATTCTCTTTATTGGATTCCATATCTACTCCTACAAGGTGAACGGTTCCTTTTGGAAAGCTCGCATACGATGCTCCAATAATGTAACTAGCTTCTAACGTGTTAAATGGATCAATATCATGTGAAATATCAATAATTACAGCTTCGGAATACTCAGACAAAATTTTCCCTTTCAGTGCGCCCACAAAGTGATCTTTCAAACCATAATCGGTAGTTAGGGTAATTATTGACATAAATTTGTTTATAACTATTGGTGTTTTGTAAACCTAATTTTCATTAAATTTGAGAAACGCAAAGCTAAAGTATTTTAAGCTTTATTTGAATAGAATTTCAAATTTGAATGAAAACAAAACTTATGATCAAACCCATTTTTTTTCTTTTGCTTTTCTTTTGTAGCTTACAAGCGTATTCTCAAAAACTAGTTTACAAGTCCAACGGCAATATTACAGATTCTGAAAACCAAAATATTTCGCCAGACCAAGTCAGGGAATTATTAAAAGACAATGAAAAATTACTGGCTGATTACAATGTTGCAAGAAAAAAGAAAACCGTTGGTAATATTTTGCTTATTGGGGGGGCTGTACTAATAGGAACAACTGTAACCGTTGCAGTAATAGACTTTAGTGAGGAAATTCAATTAAAAAACAGCACCAAAAATTATGTTCAAGCTATATATATTGTTGGATTGGCTTCAGTTATAATTGCAATTCCTGTCAAGATTGGGTTTTCTAAAAAAATAAAAAATGTGGTTACTGAATATAACAATCAAAACAATACTGGATACAAACAATTTAATAATCAAAAACTGGACTTAATTACAAATTCTGACGGAATTGGATTGCGATTAACTTTAAATTAAAATAACCTAAAAACTACCTCATTTGAACGAAAGAATAATCGAGCTCATAGACATCGCTCCAACAGACTTTTGGGGCGCTCAAGACACTCATCTTGAAACAATCAAAAAATATTATCCAAAATTAAAGATTGTCGCCCGGGGAACAACCTTAAAAGCTTTTGGTGAAAAAGAAGTTTTAGACGAGTTTGAAAAACGTTTTCAACGATTAATGGTGCACTTTTCAAGATACAATAACATTGATAATAATGTAATCGAGCGTGTTATTCGTGGTGATGTTCAGGAAGACAAAAAATTTCAAGGACAGGATAAAATTTTAGTACACGGCGTTGGAGGGAAAATTATTAAACCGATGACACCCAATCAACAATTGTTGGTGGATACCATGGAAAAAAATGATATGGTTTTTGCAGTAGGACCTGCCGGTACAGGAAAAACGTACACCGGAGTTGCCATGGCTGTTAAAGCGCTGAAAGAAAAGCAAGTCAAACGTATTATACTTACGCGTCCAGCGGTAGAAGCAGGGGAGAACCTAGGTTTTCTGCCAGGTGACATGAAGGAAAAATTAGATCCTTATATGCAACCTCTTTATGATGCATTACGTGATATGCTGCCTAATGAAAAACTGGAAGATTATATTTTAAAGGGAATTATTCAAATTGCTCCTCTGGCATTCATGCGTGGAAGAACGCTGGATAATGCTTTTGTAATTTTGGATGAAGCTCAAAACACTACACATTCCCAAATGAAAATGTTCTTGACGCGTATGGGGAAAAGTGCCAAATTCATGATTACAGGTGATCCTGGACAGGTCGATCTACCCCGAAGAACCATATCCGGACTCAAAGAAGCGCTATTGGTTTTGAAAGACGTTGAGGGAATTGGAATTATATATCTGGATGATAAAGACATTGTAAGACACCGATTAGTTAAAAAAGTAATTGATGCCTACAAAATGATTGAGAATAATGATTAAAACAAAAGGAGGCTTTTTTATAAAGCCTCCTTTTGTAATTTTTTTATTAATCCTGAAACATAGTTCTCCAAGTTTTGAATTCTAAATCAGAAAGCGTGTACTGATTTAAACTTTCAATAAAACCTTGATAAGCGGTATTGAATAATGATTTTAGTTTGCAATCGTGTGATTTAAAGATACAAGGTTTTGAATCACAATTGACGATAGGTGTATCGTCTTGTTCTAATAGGTGAATTAAATCGCCTAATAGAATTTCTCTTGCTTTCTCCGAAATCACTATTCCGCCATTCTTTCCTCTTTTGGTGAGAATTAATTGATTTGCCGATAAGAATTGAACCACTTTAATGAGATGATTTCGCGAAATTTTAAAAGTATTGGCTAAATCATCCAAAGAACTTTGGGGAGTATCATTTTTTTGATTTAAATACATCAAAACGCGCATACTAAAATCGGTAAAGTGATTCAATTTCATATTAAAATTTACTAATTAAGGCTTAATAATTGAGGGCCAAATTCTTCATACAGAATATTTTCTCTATTTACGCCAAGTGCAACCAAAGATTGATATTGAACTTTTATAAAAATAGCCGGTCCGCAAATATAATATTTTGCATCTTCAATAAGGATTTCTTCTTTTATTTGATGTAAATCAATTCTTCCTTCGATAGCATTTGTTTCTGATTCGGGTAAAGTTTCATAAAAAACGAAAGAGGTTAACCACTCATTTTCGTTGTTTAATTCCTCGATAGTATCTTTAAACGCATGAACATTTTCATTGCGACAGCTGTGAATCCAAACTGTTCGATTTTTTTGAAGTGAATTTTTATTGGTTTCAACCATACTCATCATAGGAGTAAGTCCAACACCGCCACTAACTAATACCAAAGGATTTTTAGCTTCTGGATCTGCAAAAAACACCCCCGCTGGTGCGCTAACTTCAATTATATCACCTTCCTTTTTGTTATGTAATGCATTGGAAACAATTCCATCAGGAGTTGTGTTTTGACTGATTTCTTTTTTTACCGAAATTCTATAATATTCACTATTAGAATAAGAAGACAGGCTATATTGTCTAGGCTGTTTATAACCTAATTCAGGAATAAAAGCACTCACAGATATATATTGACCCGGATAGAAATCGGCAATTTCTTTGCTGTCTTCCGGCTTAAGATAAAATGAATTAATTTCGTCGTTTTCTTTTACAATTTTGGAGATTATGAAGGTTCTCCAGCCTTTCCAGCCTCCTTTTTTATTAATTGTGTTTTGATACATTTCAGCCTCAATGCTAATCATTATTTGAGCCAATTCATTGTAAGCACAAGTCCAGGCTTCAATTAATTCTACTGTTGCGAGATCACCTAATACTTCTTTTATCGATCCGATTAAATGGTTTCCAACAATATCATATTGCTCTGGTTGAATATTTAAACTTACATGTTTATTTCCAATTGATTTTAACGTATTGATCAAAACAGTAGGATTTTCTATGTTTTCAGCGTAAGCAAGTACAGCTCCACTTAAGGCATTTTGTTGTTTTCCACTAGCTTGATTTGCCATGTTAAAAATGTTTTTCAACTCTGGATTATTGGATAACATTCTTTGATAAAAATAGGATATCAAATCATTTCCATTTGTTCTTAAAATTGGTATAGTTGCTTTTATTAATTCTTTTTGACTTGCATTCATGACTTTATTATATTTTAATTTTTACAAATATAGCAATCATTTTATATATTGTTGTATTTTAAATGCAACAATGTGTTTTAAATGTATTTTTTAAAATATCGTCAAGAAAGGATAACCTAAACTTTTTATAAATTTTTGCGTTTCTCTTAAAAATGCAATAAATTTGTAATAAATAAAATTTCAGTTAAAAAGAAATGATTTTAAAAGAAAAAATTAAAGTAGTTATTAGTGATTTAGACGGAACTTTACTCAATTCAGATCACAAAATATCCCAATATACAAAAACTGTTTTTCAAGAACTTCACAATCAAAATTATTTAATTATTGTAGCAACTGGCCGGCATCATTTGGATGCAATGCCTATTGTAGCGGGTTTGAATATTCCTCTTTATCTAATTACATCAAATGGGGCACGTATACATTCCCCTGAAAAAGAACTTCTTTTTTCTTTAAATATGGAAAGCGATGCGGTTAAATCAGTCTTGTCAATAGATATTGATCCTGAAATTACAACCGTATTATTTAGAGAAAATGTTTGGCAAACGAATAAGCACAACGAAAAGCTAAATGCATTTCAACCGGAAGTAAATTATCATCCTGAACTTGTAAATTTTGATAGTTTGGAGGATTTAAGTGCAATAAAAGTATTTTTCACGCACGATCGACATTCGAAATTAATCGAGTTAAGAGATCGAATTTTAGAAAATCATACCGGACTTTTTAGCCATGCTTTTAGTCTTCCGCTTTGTTTAGAATTTATGGACAAATCTGTAGATAAAAGTGTTGCGATTGCCAAAATTTTGGAACTAGAAAATTTTGTTTTTCAGCAAGCACTATCTTTTGGTGACGGTTACAATGATGAAAACATGCTCAATTCTTCCGGTAAAGGTTTAGTAATGGGGAATGCACCTGATAGTTTGAAAAATAAACTTTCTCATTTGGAAGTGATTATGACTAATGATAATGAAGGAGTTGCAAAATATATTACAAAACTACTATTAAATAATTAATTTTTTTAACTAACCATATTTCCCCATTTACACATAAAACTAAAACCAAATGAATAAAAAAATAATCCTTGGGCTCTGTATTTTGTTTTCCGTAATAATTCAAAGTCAAACGCTAAAACTGGAAGAAATCATGAAAGGTAATGCTTTCATTGGTGCGCAACCAGAGAATGAAAGATGGTCTTTAGATGGACAAAAAGTTTATTTTGATTGGAATCCAAATAATGAATTGGGTACAAGTACTTATTTTTGGAAAAATGGATTATCAAAACCAGAATTAGCATCTCCAAATGAAGCTGCTTTTTCAAAACTAGATTTTAAAAAAACAACTAATCCAGATTTATATTATTACATCGATAAAGGAAGATTATTTTCTTATTCTTTAAAAAGTAAAATCTCGAAAAAATTATACCAACAAAGCAGTCCGATTGCTAATTTGCAAATGGGTTCTGTACCGGGAGTGCTTTATTTCAGACAAAATGAAAATCTTTTTCAATTTAATACTAATGAAGGATCTGTCATTCAAATCACGAATTTTCGTAAGGGAAAATCGGATGAGAAAGAAGGTACGGAAAAAGAGTCTTTTTTGAAAAGCCAACAATCAGAATTATTCCAATTTGTCAGAGATCAGGAGGCGTTGAAAAAATGGAATTTGGCAAAATCAAAAACTACAAAATCTGATTTTCCAAAGCCTTATTATTATGGAAAAAATACCTTTGGAAGCTTAAAAGTGGATCCAAAAGGAAACTTCGCCACCTTCAGATTAATAGAAGATTCAGAACGTAAGAATGAAAAAATGGAACTTTTCATAACTGCTGATGGCTACAATCAAATTGAAGATACTAAGGAGAAAGTTTCAGTAGATAATTTGTTGGCAACCAAATTTGGAGTGTATAACATCGCCAAAGATTCTGTTTATTTTGTAAATTTTTCAACATTGAGTCACATTCAGGATGTTCCTAAATATTTTGAGTTGTATGAAAAATCAAAAACGACAGAAAAAAAGAATAAACTAATCGTGGTTCAAGAACCTATTTACAATGAAAATGGTTCTTACGCTATTGCTGAAATAAGAAGTCAGGACAACAAAGACCGATGGATTTTCAGTTTAAATTTAGAGAAAGGAACCTTTCAGGAATTAGACCATCAACATGACGAAGCTTGGATTGGAGGACCTGGAATCCCTTCCAATTCTTATGGAAGAGGAACGTTGGGATTTTTAGGAGACAATAAAACCATTTATTTTCAATCAGAAGAAACCGGTTATTCTCATTTGTATACTTATAACTTAGAGTCAAAAAAGAAAACTCAACTAACCACAGGAAATTGGGAAGTGCGCAACGTGAGTTTGGCAAAAGATAAAAAGTCTTTTTATTTGACCACAACTACTACGCATCCGGGAAACAGAAATTTCTATAAATTAGAAGTGGCAAATTCGGTTTTACAACCAATTTTAACGAAAGATGGTGCTCATGAAGTGAGTTTGTCTCCAGATGAAAGCACCTTATTGGTTCGTTTCTCGTATAAAAATAAACCTTGGGAATTATATGTTGCGTCTAATAAAAAGAATACCAACTTAAATCAGATAACGTCTTCCACATCGGAAAATTTCAAAGGATATTCTTGGCGTGAACCAGAAGTAATTACTTTCAAAGCACAGGATGGAACTTCTGTAAATGCCAGATTGTATAAGCCGCAAACTGCCAATGCGAATAAAGCCGCTGTCTTGTTTGTTCATGGTGCCGGTTATCTGCAAAACGCACATAACTATTGGAGTACCTACCACAGAGAATACATGTTTCATAATTTATTGGTCGATTTAGGCTATACTGTTTTGGATATTGATTACAGAGGCAGCGATGGATATGGACGTGATTTTAGAACAGGAATTTATCGTTTTATGGGTGGAAAAGATTTAACAGATCAAATCGACGGAAAGAAATATTTACTAGATAATTACGGAATCGACGCTTCAAGAGTTGGGATTTATGGCGGTTCTTACGGTGGTTTTATCACGTTGATGGGAATGTTAACTACTCCAAAAGAGTTTGCTTCGGGTGCTGCATTGCGTTCTGTCACAGATTGGGCGCATTACAATCATGGCTACACCGGAAATATTCTTAATTTTCCAGAAACAGATCCAGATGCCTATAAAAAAAGTTCACCAATCTATTTTGCAGATAATTTACAAGGTAATTTACTAATGCTTCACGGAATGGTAGATGACAATGTTGAATATAAAGATATTGTTCGTTTGTCTCAGCGTTTTATAGAATTAGGCAGGAAAAAATGGAGCCTTTCCTCGTTTCCTGTTGAAGCTCATGGTTTTAAAGAAACTTATTCCTGGGTTGATGAATATAGCCGAATATTAAATTTATTTAACGAGACGTTGCTTAAAAAAGAACTTTAGAGATAAAATGAAATATAAGAGTTCTCTTTTTTGCGTAACTCTATGAAATAGTTTTAAATTTGTAAGAATAAAAATAAACAAATACACAACTTGTATAATGAGCAACACCATCACAACTACTGATTTTAATTTTCCAAACCAGAAATCTGTTTACCGAGGTAAAGTAAGAGAAGTGTATAATATCAATGATGAACTTCTGGTTATGGTAGCGACGGACAGGCTTTCGGCTTTTGATGTAGTTTTGCCAAAAGGAATTCCATATAAAGGTCAAATTTTAAACCAGATTGCTACTAAATTCATGGAATTAACGCAGGATATTGTGCCTAACTGGTTAATTGCAACTCCTGATCCTAATGTTGCTGTTGGTCATTTATGTGATCCTTTCAAAGTAGAAATGGTCATTCGTGGTTATCTCTCAGGTCATGCTGCACGTGAATATACACTTGGAAAAAGAGTAATTTGCGGGGTTTCAATGCCTGACTATTTGAAAGAAAATGATAAATTTCCAGAACCTATTATTACTCCAACTACCAAAGCGGATAATGGCGAACATGACGCTGACATTTCTCGTGAGGATATTTTATCGAAAGGAATTGTTTCTGAAGAAGATTATGTTGTTTTAGAAAAATTCACAAGAGATTTATTCGAAAGAGGAACTGAAATTGCAGCCAGTCGTGGTTTAATTTTGGTTGACACCAAATATGAATTTGGTAAAACTAAAGAAGGAGTAATTGTCTTGATTGACGAAATTCACACACCGGATTCTTCTCGTTATTTTTACGCCGGAGGATATCAGGAACGCCAAAACAAAGGCGAGGAACAAAAACAATTATCGAAAGAGTTTGTTCGTCGTTGGTTAATCGAAAATGGTTTTCAAGGATTAGAAGGACAACAAATTCCTGATATGACGGACGAATACATTCAAACAGTTTCTGAAAGATATATTGAATTGTATGAAAATATCTTAGGGGAGAAATTTGTAAAAGCAGATATCACCACTATAGATGAAAGAATCGAGAAAAATGTTTTGGAATATCTAGCCAATAGATAATTATTTATACTAAAGGTAAAATACAAAACCGCAATTCATAATTTTGAATTGCGGTTTTTTATTTTTTAATTAATGATTCATAACAAGTAATCCATTCTTGAACTGACATTTTTTGGACGAGTGCTGCAATTAATTCAAACGGAATTTGGTCCATCTTCTTAAATCGGATACAACTTTTTCCCATGTCTAATTTTTGGGTGCTGTGTTTTGGGTATTCCTTTATTAACCACTTCAGTAATTCCGGATTGGCATAAATCCCCATGTGGTACAGCGCGATAAAATTTTTCTGTGATGCAATATTAATAAAAGGCAACGGTAGTTTTGGGTCACAATGATATCCATCAGGATAAATAGAATGTGGAACTACATAGCCAATCATGCCGTATGACATTTGTTCAACAAATCCGTTTGGAATATTTTCTAAAATATTTTCTCGAAGTTTAGCAAAAGAATCTTTTTTCTCTGCGGAGATTTTTTCTAAATAGACGTCGATTGATGTGGCGGTTGATTGCATTTTTAAGAATTGTTTGAGTAAATTTAATAAAAAAACCACAATTCATAATTTTGAATTGCGGTTTTTAGCCCCGATAAAAGTGGAAATCCTTTCTAGTCCTGAACTTGTTTCAGGATCCTGAAACAAGTTCAGGACTAGAAAGATTGCAAAGGATAGCGGGATTAGCTCCTAAAACTATTTGAAATAAGAGAATGTTTCTTCGTTTTCTAACTTCAATAAGGTTTCGTATATTAATTTAATCACGTTTTCAACATCGTCACGATGCACCATTTCAACCGTGGTATGCATGTAGCGCAACGGCAATGATATTAAAGCTGATGCAACTCCTCCATTACTGTACGCAAAAGCATCAGTATCTGTGCCGGTAACACGAGATGAAGCCAGTCTTTGGAACGGAATTTCGTTTGCCATGGCGGTTTCTAAAATCAATTCTCTCAAATTATTTTGAACAGCCGGCGCATATGTAACGACTGGACCTTTACCAATTTTTGTATCTCCTTCAATTTTCTTTTCGATCATTGGAGTAGTGGAGTCATGACAAACATCAGTGACAATGGCTACATTGGGTCTGATAGTTTTGGTAATCATTTCGGCACCACGAAGCCCCACTTCTTCCTGAACCGAATTCGTAATATACAATCCAAAAGGAAGTTTTATATTGTTTTCGTGTAGCAAACGAGCCACTTCGGCAATCATAAATCCACCCATACGATTATCAATCGCGCGACAAACAAATTTATTCTCGTTCAAAATCATGAATTCATCAGGATATGTAATTACACAACCTACATGAACACCCATTTTATCAACCTGTTCTTTGGTTTCACAACCAATGTCAATGAATAGATTGTTAACTTTTGCTACTTCTTCTTTGTCTCTCATTCGTGTATGGATAGCAGGCCAGCCAAAAACACCTTTTACAATTCCTGCTTTAGTATGAATATTGACGCGTTTTGAAGGGGCTATTTGATGATCTGAACCACCATTTCTAATCACATAGATTAATCCGTCATCTGTAATGTAATTTACGTACCACGAAATTTCATCTGCATGACCTTCAATTACTACTTTATAAGGTGCATCCGGATTTATAATTCCTACCGCTGTGCCGTAAGTATCCGTTATAAAAGTATCAACATAAGGTTTCAAATAATCCATCCATAATTTTTGTCCACCACTTTCATAACCTGTAGGCGAGGCATTATTAAGATAGTTTTCTAAAAACTCAAGTGATGACTTGTTTAATATTGATTTTGTGCTCATAAAATTATTTTTTTGCTAAATTATAAATTTGGCATTACAGTTGCGTATATAATGTATAATTTTGACAATAAAATTTCCCTAAATGAAGCTAATTAAATTTTTGTTATTTTTTCTACTTACCACGATGTCTGTTAATGCACAAGTAATCCCTCAGGACACTACAAAGATGGGGTATGAGTTAGAAGATGACGAATTGATTCTTAATGACACCATTCAATTACCAGAAATAATAATATATAAGGGAAAAACGGATCCTGAAGCAAGAAAGCAATTTTTATTACTTCAAAGTCGTGTTTATAAAACTTATCCTTATGCAAAACTAGCTTCGGAGCGATTGACCATTCTTAATAAAGGAATGGCAAACCTTAAAACAAATAAAGAGAAAAAAAGATACTTCAAAATAGTAGAAAGTTATTTGAGTGATGAATTCGAAGCCAAGCTCAAAAAGCTTTCCCGCAAACAAGGTCAAATATTAGTTAAATTGATTCATCGTCAAACTGGCACCACAACTTTTGAATTGGTTAAAAATCTCAAAAGTGGCTGGAAAGCATTTTGGTCGAATACGGCGGCAAGTATGTTTGACATCAATTTAAAAACAAAGTATGCACCTTTCGATATTAACGAAGACTATCTGATAGAATCGATATTAATTCGAGCATTTGATTCCGGAAGATTACAAAATCAAAATCCGGCAAAACCAGTTGATTATAACAATCTAACCGATTCCTGGGAGTCCAGAGCCGAAAATCTAAAAAAATAATTTTCATTTTGGCGTTCCTCCTTATATAAAGAGAGGCAATTATCTAATTGGGTAGTTGCCTCTTTTTACATAAGGAGTCGGGCTATTCGCTGCAAGTCCTCGTCCCGCCAAAAAAAGGCGGGACTGCGGGCTTTTCGCTGCTATCCCTAACGCGAACCTCGATAATCTATAGCTTTTTGTTGTTTTTACGAATATTATGATACCTTATATATAGGAGTGAAAAAGGAATAGGACAATTTAGTATGATGTAATATGTAGGACAAAAGCATTAGTTAGTTTGATCATGTGTTCGAATAATGGCAGGAAAGTAACCTCTGAAGGAGGCAAAGCGTAGTCATAAATAGGGAAAAAGGCAATAATGCGTGAATTCATCAAGATTTTATAAATAGGAATGGATAGTTGAAAGCTAACTGTCCGCAATGGGATTGGCGATTTTGAAGTACAAATGGCTTTACCGGGTGTTTGATTGTAGTTTTGTTTAAAAAACTTCTTCCTTCAAAAAACGTGATATCAGATAGTTAAAGATAAAGTTAAGAAAAGTTCAAAAAAAAGGTTTAAAAAAGCTTGTAAAAGCGAATAAACGGTGTAATTTTGCACCCGCAATGACGCAGACGTTCTTTAAAAGACTGGCAAGTAAAACGAATCAAAGAAGAAAATTTATTTTCAAAAAAAGATTCTGAAAAGCTTGTGAGAATAGAAAACGGATGTTACATTTGCACCCCGCAAAACGCGCAACGTTCCTTGAAAGATTGATAAGAAAAAGCGAAGAAAAAGAGATAAAATATTTCTTAAAAAAAATTCAAAATTTTCTTGCCAGTTGAAAAAAGAAGTTGTACTTTTGCACCCGCTTCGAGAAACACTTTAACGAGTGTTAAACGAGAGGAGAAACAAGAAAGAACACGTTCCTAGACATATTGAATTGACAGCCGTTTTAAGAGAGATCTTAGAACAAAAGAATAAGAGTAATAGAATCGAGAGATTTGAAAAAACCACTAGAATTTAGTCGAATAAACAAAGAGAACAGATTTATCTGAACTCAACAATATACGATGAAGAGTTTGATCCTGGCTCAGGATGAACGCTAGCGGCAGGCTTAACACATGCAAGTCGAGGGGTATGCTTCTTCGGGAGCAGAGACCGGCGCACGGGTGCGTAACGCGTATGCAATCTACCTTTCACAGAGGGATAGCCCAGAGAAATTTGGATTAATACCTCATAGTATAGCAGTTTCGCATGAAACCACTAT
>NZ_FONQ01000018.1 GCF_900112975.1 Flavobacterium xueshanense
CCATACGGAGTAATAAAACGCCAATGGGATTTTTATTATATCATGACCAAAAAAACGATCAAACACGCCTCAGCTGATGTTGGATTGATTTTTACGGCCTACAACCTGCGTCGAATATTTAATTTAATAGACCAAAATCTATTAAAACAATATCTAAAAGTATTGGCTTTGCATTTTGGGTTTCTAACACCCATTTTTAACGCTTTTTACGGATTGTTATATTTTAAGAATTATCAACCGACTTTTCTCAGAAAGAATTTTAATTGTAGTTTAAATCATATATATTTACTAACTGATTGACTAAAATGAGTTCGTGTAGAGGTTTTTAGACGAACTGACGTTATAAGCAACCGACAAACTAAACGAAAAATGATTTACGAAAAATGATTAACGGAAAAGAAATACAGAAAACTATTTTTGCGGGAGTATTTTTAATATTTGCTTCTTTAATTCTTATATTTTATACCGAGGAATCTATATTTCTTAAAATCATTGGATTACTTGGATTTCTTTACTTTGCTTGTGCATTAATTGCAACTCTGCTTCATTACTATTATCCAAATTCAAAGTCTATAGAGAAGTTTTACTATAAAATAACTGGAAAAACTGAAGCCAATCAAAGTATAGATTTGAATAAAAACTTTATGGAAATATATAACGACAATGGAATTTTTACTTTTAACGATAATTCTTTTTCAATTCAGATCGAAAATTCAATTAAAGAAATAAATTGGAGCGAAATTAATTCTATGTTAGCTTATAAAATAGATTTATATGCAACTGACCTGATAACTTTAGAAATTTATTGCTCAAGTAATTTTAATTTTAAAATAAATGAAGAAACACCCGGATGGTTTAGATTCTTGGAAAATTCAAAAAAAATGTTTCCTCAAATTACCGAAAATTGGGAAATGAATATTGCGGTTCCAGCATTCGAAACCAATTTGACTTTGATTTATGACAATGAAAACAGAGATTTAGAAACAGTAACTAAAAAACTAAAAGAGAAAGAAGGCAGCTTATAACAGCTACAACGGATTTGGTCAATTGGCTAAATGGAAAAATGGTTTTGTATTTGGGATGATTTGGCAAATCCGAATAATGGGCTTAATTTAATCCCAAAACCCGCTGTAATAGCGAGACGTTATCGATCATTTTAGGATTGCCGGAAAGTCAAAATTTATTTTTATATTTGTCAATGCTAAATGATTTAAAAAATGAACTACACAATATCGTTTCAGGAAAGAGCCAAATTAGGACTGGAACAATTATCCAAACAATTGCCTGTTACCTTAACGATGGCGAGAAAACAAGCAAAACTTCTGCAGACGAAAAGCATTTCAAAAAACAAGAAGCAAAGAAGTTAGAAGATTATATTACAGAGAAAAATCTTTGGATTAACAACATAGATTTTTCTCAATATGTCAGTGAAGGAGCTGAACAGAAAGTCTATCTCAAAGACAGCGAACATGTTTTAAAGCTAAATGACGCTATTTATTATAACTCTTGGAAAGATTATTTATACAATTTATTACTTCATAATTATTTCTTTTCCGACACAGCATATGATTTGTTGGGTTTTACTAAAAACGATGAAATTTTATATGCAGTAGTTCAGCAAAACTACGTTTCAATTACTTCTAACACAGATTTGAAACAAGTCAAAGAATTTTTAACATTGAACGGTTTTGAAAACACTCGCAACAATGATTATCATAACCCGGAATTAGGAATTATTTTAGAAGATTTACATGACGAAAATGTCTTGACACGAAATGAAATCTTATATTTCATTGATACCGTTTTTTATCTTACCGAAAACTTTTGGAAAAATATAAACGAACGCTAACAGCGGTTATGAACTATTGCTCATTTTGTGCTAGCGGAAAAATTATTTTCTTAACTTCGTTTTTCGTTACTTGAAATAAAGCGTTTTAAAAGTCGCAACAGTTTTATAGCCGCGCGACGTCAAACTATTTTACAACTTTCTTTTTTGTTGCTTGTATTTTTTGTGTTAAAAACCCGACGGCGCGGATTTGTAATCCGTGCCCACAACGACAAGCATTAATCAAAAGAAAATGCAAGATGTGTTTCCTTCGATCCTCGCAATAACTCAACAAACCGTTAAAATCTAATTTTAGTGTACGTTTACATTACCTTAAATTTTCTTCAAAATACCGTTCTTCAATTCTTTTAATATCTTCAATTGAATTTTTGGCCTAAGACAATCTTTTTACCAAAATTTCATTTTCGGATAAATGCCAGTCAATAGTTGAATTCCAAAATCGGTTCGTTAATTTTTCAATGATTAAAATTGCAGAAATTATATTAAAATTAGCTTCTGAGCAACTAATAAAATATTCTCTTCATTAATTTCAGGTAAATTTGCAAGAGGAAACAATTGCTGTCCAGGACGGCTGACAAAAACCGTTTGCCAACCTGCCCAATTTGCACCGGCAACATCCCAACCATGGGCAGCTATCAACATACATTCATTCGGTTTCAATCCCATTTTTCTGGCAGCCCAATTATAAGTATCTGTATGTGGCTTGAATTTACCTACGTCTTCTATACTTAAAACATCGTCAAATAGATCATGAATTCCCGCATATTTAAGTTGCGTTTCAACCGCTTTATTGGATGAGTTAGTGAAGGCAACCAATTTAAAACCCTCTTTTTTCAAAAGTAAGAGTGCTTCTTTTACCTCGGGATGTGCAGGCAATGATAAAATTGCGGCAACAGCATCTTTAGCTTGTTTATCCGTTATAGTAATTCCATTTTTGTGGGCAACCATCATAAGTGCAGCGGCTCCAATTGTTCCAAAATCTTGATATTGGTTTGCAACTGTGGTAACCAATGAATACTGAAGCATTGTAGTGAACCACAAGGACATCAATTCAGGACGATCGCCAAGCGCTGAGCCAATACTTTTTTTCATGCTATTAAGATCCAGCAACGTTTCATTTACATCAAAAAACAAAACGTTAGGTCTCTTAAAATAACCAACGCTATATTCCTCACTATTGTTTTTCTCCTCTTTTACAATTAAACTAGGCGCACCAACTCCTTCCCCTCCAACTGGCAATGTGGTATTTATTAAATTTTGATTGCTATTTTTATATTCATTCATTATTTTTCTTTTTAAATCATGCGTTAAATAAAGTGTACGACAAAGTATCTTGTTTTGCGGAAACAGTACAAGTTACATGATATTTTTTAAAATAAAGAACATAAGCATAACATTATTTAGAAGAACTATTTTACGTTTTCAGCAAAGTATCGATCTTCAATTCGGTAGTATTCGATAACGAGGGTTTGCAATCCGTGCTCACAATAATAAGCACTTAATCAAAAGAAAATACGAGATGTGATTGCTTCGTTCCTCGCAATGGTCAAGAAGTGCTCAGTTATTATTTTTTAGCAACGATAACAGATAAGTAATCCTTTTAATCATTGCATAGCGATAAATAAAATCTACATTTTGAAAATTTCAAATAGGTATCGTAAAATGTAATTGATTATTGTAAAGGATCGTGTATTTTGTTTAAGTTATTTTTCTAAAATAAGAAAAAATAACTTTTTTTGTAATTAAAATCAGTTATATTTATATGGAAAGTTAAAATACTATTTAATTACTAAAAAACTATTATGAAAGAATTCAAAGTAGAAAGTTTAATTTATTACTCTAAATTGACTTTAGATTCAAAGCACATTGCAAATGACTCAAAAAAAGAAATTCAGGAAAAATTAGATGAATATGCCGCAAAAGGATATAGGTTCACTACATCAACATCAACAAATTTTGGTGCCGCAATTTATATTCATTTGTATTTTGAAAAAGATATTTAATCAAAATCAGATAACAATACTCTTACATAATCAAAAAATCCAGACTTAAAAATAGACCATTTCATTGTATGCTTACTTTGAAATGGTTTTTTTATATCCAAGTATTCGTTGTCTATATTTTAAACTGTCCGCTCTTCCAAGCACTTTTGTTTAGCAGCAACAAACCAATGTTTTTACTCTATGCCGCTAGTTTATAAAATAGGATTCTTTGTTCATCAAACAACACAGTCTTACAGCTTATTTGCAATGAATAGACTTAAAATACTAAGGGTATCGAAATTCTAATATTAACATTTAAGCCATTTTAATTTAGAAGATAGACTTTTGCCATTTTACCAAAAAAACTACAATATCTATAGAAATTTAACATACAATAAAAGTCAAAAACACTAGTTTTATAAACTTATTCATATAAATTTATATATTAGCACTGATTTTTAAAAACGACTAATAAAATGTATAAATTTTATCCTACTATTTTTTGTCAAAATAATTAACTTAAACCATAAAAAAAACACTTTATTACAAATGAATAATTCTGATCTGATAAAAAGAAAAAATGCAATAAAAGAACTATTTCACGTTTTCAGCAAAGTATCGATCTTCAATTCGGTAATATCCGATAGCACGAATTTGCAATCCGTGCCCGGAACGTTAAACGCTTAATCAAAAGAAAATACTAGATGTGATTGCTCTGTTCCTCGCAATGACCCCGAAGTGCTCACTTTTTATTTTTAAGCAACGATAGCAGATTAGTAATTTTTTTACTCATTGTACATCGACAAATAAAATCTGCATTTTGAAAATTCCAAACAGGTATCATAAAATATAATTGATTATTGTAACGGGCACAGATTGCAAATCCGCACTGTCGGATCGTGTATCTTGTTTGAGTTATTTTTCTAAAATAAGAAAATACAACTTTTTTTGTAATCAAAACCAGTTACATTTACATGGAAAGTTAGAACACTATTTAATTATTAAAAAATTATTATGAAAGAATACAAAGTAGAAAGTTTAATTTATTACTCTAAATTGACTTTAGATTCAAAGCACATTGCAAATGACTCAAAAAAAGAAATTCAAGAAAAACTAGATGAATATGCCGCAAAAGGATATAGGTTTACTACATCAACATCAACAAATTTTGGTGCCGCAATTTATATTCATTTGTATTTTGAAAAAGACATTTAATCAAAATCAGACGATAATACTTTTTCCCAATTAAAAAATCCAGACTTAAAATTAGACCATTTCATTGTATGCTTACTTTGAAATGGTTTTTTTGTACTCATGTATTCGTGATCTATATTTTAAACTATCTGTTCTTCCAAGCACTTTTATGTAGCAGCAATAAACCCGATAGGGCGGATTTGCAATCCTTGCCCATAATGATAAGCACTTAATCAAAAGAAAATACTAGATGTGATTGCTTGGTTCCTCGCAATGACCACGAAGTACTCAGTTATTATTTTTAAGCAACGATAATAGATTAGTAATCCTTTTACTCATTGTGTACAGCGACAAATAAAATCTGCATTTTGAAAATTTCAAACAGATATTATAAAATATAATATAATTGATTATTGTAACGAGCACGGATTGCAAATCCGCACTGTCGGATTTTGCCGTAAATAACTCCGTTTACGATTTCCTGTAATAATCCTGAGATGAGATAATATATGTTTTAGAATAAATTAATTACCGTTTATTTTATAAGTATTTTCAGCGATTTATTTATATATTTGAAAATAGATAAAACCACGCTCCGCAAAGTATCCCTGAAAACACATGAGTTTTTCGTAAACGCTGCGCAAATGTCTCTGACTTTGCGCAATTTTCAGGAATTGATAATATATTAAAACTTTATAAAATGGCTGGCTTTCATCAGCCCGCTGTACTACCAGAACGTTATGCAAAACCAAAACAACTCTTTAAATATGAAAAAAATATTATTTGCAATTTTACTATTATTTTCATTCAGCATAAATGCGCAACATAATAAAAATGAAATTAAGAAAGATGCATTACAAATTCTTAAGAAAATTAATTTCGAATATAAAAATGGAAGTCTAACCACGGAACAAATCTCTGAACTCTTTTGTGAAAAAATTTATTGTTCTGTTTGTGACACAGAGGACTATGATGATGACTATTTAATTCAAAACCAAAAAATTTTAAAAAATTTTAAAAAAATTGCTGCTTTCTTAAACTTACGCAAACTAAAAAAAAGCAGAATAACTTACGATGAAGAGAGGAAAGAATATACATTAAGTTATCAATTAGTTAGACCTACAGCCAAATTTGAAGGTTCGAGCGCTCTATTCAGTTTTATATTAGAAAATGGAAAACTTAAATTGAATAGTATTCAAACAATTCCTTAAATACGCTACAGGTCACAGCTAAATCCTAATTACAGACGTAACACGAACAATAACAGTAAGATAACGCAACCAAATACCTTTTTTACTATCTTTATAAAAAGATTTTCAAATGAAAAAAATAGTACTTCTCCTGCTGGTTTCATTTCTACTTGTTTCTTGTTGGCCAACTACAGATAATGGTGAATTTGCTCGACAAGAATACAAACCCGTGATTATAGCCCGTACCGCTTTGGAAAGCTCCATTGCCTTTCAAAATTCGCAACCCATCATAAAAGCGGGAAAAATTTACATCAAGGACGATTTAATGTT
This sequence comes from Flavobacterium xueshanense, assembly GCF_900112975.1. GTDB lineage: Bacteria > Bacteroidota > Bacteroidia > Flavobacteriales > Flavobacteriaceae > Flavobacterium > Flavobacterium xueshanense. Next base: position 6,543 of record NZ_FONQ01000018.1, read on the forward strand.
TATCAATGATGTGAATAAAGGTTTTCATGTTTATGATTACACTGATCCCAATAAACCTATACGATTGCATTTTATAAAAGCTCCGGGTGCTACAGACCTAGCCATCAAAGGCAATACCTTGTATATCAACCAAGCAGTAGATCTGGTCACTGCCACTTTCAATCCTGCCACTAAAAAATTTACTGTTACCAACAGAAATAGATATGTGTTTCCGCAAAAGCAAGCTCCAAACGGCTCAAATGCCTACACTAAAGAAAATGAAATAATAATCGATTGGACTTTAATCAAGTAACAAATGAAAAAAATTATATCCTTCGTATTAATAGTGTTTATAATCGGTTGCTCGGACAGTGACAGCGCGCAAAACAGCGACATAGGGCAAGGCGGTTCACTTGCTGTTTTTGCTATAAAAGGCAATTATTTATACGGCGTAGACCAAATGAAATTGAATGTATTCTCGTTAATCGATCCCGAAAAGCCCGTAAAAGTCAATGAGATTCCGATAGGTTTTGACATTGAAACACTATTTTCATTTGGGGATAATTTATTTATTGGATCTAGAAATGGAATGTTTATCTATTCGATTGCAAATCCGGAAAACCCAACGAAATTATCAAGCGTACAACACTTTACTGCTTGTGATCCAGTCATTGCCAATAGCACGCACTCCTATGTGACATTAAACTCGAACGCAACCTGTGGCAACAACACTAACGTTTTGCAGGTTTATGACACCAAAGATCTTACGAAACCAAAATTAATTCATAGCAGAACACTCTCTCAACCTAAAGGCATCAGTTTTTACACCGCTGATTATTTACTGGTTTGCGATGACGTTATCAAAATATTTAACATTCAAAATCCTGTAGAACCCGTTTTAGTGCATGCCATTGACAAAAATTGTTTTGATTTAATTATTCGAGAGAATACATTGTTTGCAATCGGGAACAACGGAGTATATCGCTATAAAATGAACCCAAATAATATAAAAGACATACTATTAGAGAGTGAAACAAAGTTTTAATGTTCTTTTTTTGAACTAGTAGGTATGTAAATCTAAAAAAGATACCTACAAGGTTTTGGAAACCTTGCAGGATTATGAACAGCAATGAAAATCAACACTTTAACAATTGCACCCGATTGCGCGGATTTGCGCACGAACGAAGTTAACTGACGAAGTAATTCGTATCCACAACAATATGCAATTAAACAAAAGAAAATAGTAGTTGTAATTGCTTCGTTTCTCGCGATGACTCAGCAAACCTTAAAAATCCAGTTCTAACGTTTGTTTACACTATCTTGGGGTTTCCTCAAAATACCGTGCTTCAATTCGCTTGATGTCTTTTATTGAATTTTTGGCCCAAGCTAAACGCTTTTCTAAAATTTCGTTTTCAGATAAATGCCAATTAATTTCGGAATTGCGCAATCGATTCGTCAGGTTTTGAATGATGATTGCCGCCGAAACCGATATATTTAAACTCTCAGTAAAACCCACCATAGGGATTTTAAGAAAACCATCGGCGCGTTTCAAAATTTCTTCGGATAATCCGTCTCTTTCTGTTCCAAAAAATAAAGCGCTGGGTTTAGAAATGTCAAAATCTTCCATCAAACAATCATTTTCATGTGGAGTAGTAGCAATGATTTGGTAGCCTTTGCTTTTTAACGTGTCCACACAATTCGTAATGTTGTCGAACGTGTTGATGTCAACCCATTTTTGGGCACCCATCGCAATTTCTTTGTCGATACTTTTTCCGTACCGTTGCTCGATAACGTTCAATTCCTGAATTCCAAAAATCTCACAACTGCGCATTACAGCACTCGTATTGTGCATTTGAAAAATATCCTCGACAACAATCGTAAAATGCTTGGTTCTGTTTTCCAATACTTTCAAGAATTTTTCTTTGCGGTTATCAGTCAGGATATTTTCGAGAAAAGCGAGGTAATCGATGTCGACCATTAGAATATTTATTTTTGCAAAAATAGTAAAAAAGACTAGCTTTAGACCTTCAAAAGTAGATTCTGATTGCTGCTTTTGGGATTGTTTCATAAAAGCGGAATTATGAATGTTTACGGAATACGCGTGAGGGATAGAGGCGATATCCTTTTTTGGCTTTTTAGCCAAAAAGATAAAGCCGAAAGCCCGACCCTTGTGGTCACGCCCAAATTGATATAAAATGAAAAAGAAATTAGTGGTTTTGACAGGAGCAGGAATTAGTGCCGAAAGCGGCATCAAAACCTTTCGCGATAGTGATGGGCTTTGGGAAGGCCATAATGTCAATGATGTAGCAACTCCAGAAGGCTGGCATAAAAACCCTGCTTTGGTACTGGATTTTTACAATCAAAGACGAAAACAACTCAAGGAAGTACAACCTAATTTGGGTCATCAGATTCTTGCTGAATTAGAAAATGAATTCGATGTTTTCATCATCACACAAAATGTAGATGATTTACACGAACGCGCCGGAAGTTCGAATGTGTTGCATTTGCACGGCGAATTATTGAAAGTAAGAAGTACCAAAAACCCAAATTACATTCTAGATTGGCAGGACGATTTAAATTTTGGCGATTTTGATGAAAATAAAAATCAATTGCGCCCGCATATTGTTTGGTTTGGAGAGGAAGTTCCCGCTCTTGAAGAAGCGTTAACACTTACTCAAAGCGCGGATTATTTTGCGGTCATTGGAACATCTCTAAACGTATATCCTGCGGCAGGATTAATTGATTTTACAACCCGAGAAACGCCTATTTTTTATATTGATCCAAAACCCATTAAAATCCCAAATCTTCGAAATCCATTGGAAGTAATTCCGATGCGTGCCACGGAAGGAGTTGCTTTTATGAAAGAAAAATTGCTCAATCAAATGCAATGACAACAACAATTGCAATGGCAAAAAATCAATTACAATTCCAATAAAAATCTAAACTTATAACCCATAACTTATAACTTATAACTATTTTTGTGCCTTTCGAACAAACAACTAAACAATGACTACTTTAAACGAATTGAATGCTATATCGCCAATCGACGGAAGATATAGAAACAAGACTATTTCGCTGGCTCCATTTTTCTCTGAAGAAGCCTTAATCAAATACCGCGTATTGGTTGAAATTGAATATTTCATTGCTTTGTGCGAAGTTCCTTTGCCACAACTAAAAAACGTAAACCCAGATTTATTTGAAAGTTTACGCAATATTTATAAAAATTTCTCCACTGAAGATGCGCTTTGGATCAAAGAAACGGAGAAAGTAACCAACCACGATGTAAAAGCGGTGGAATACTTCATCAAAGATGCTTTTGAAAAACTAGGCTTATCCCAATATAAAGAGTTTATTCATTTTGGATTGACTTCTCAGGATATTAACAACACGGCTATTCCGCTTTCGACAAAAGAGGCTTTCGAGAAAGTATACATGCCTTCTTTAATTACTTTAACATCAAAATTGAAAGATTTAAGTGTTGAATGGCGCGATATTCCAATGCTCGCCCGTACTCATGGACAACCGGCTTCTCCAACGCGCTTGGGTAAAGAAATTGGTGTTTTTGTAGAGCGTTTAGAAGAGCAAATGCGTTTGTTGTTCAACATTCCGTTTGCAGCTAAATTTGGCGGTGCAACCGGAAATTACAATGCGCATCATGTAGCATATCCACAAATTGACTGGAGAAAATTTGGAGCGAAATTTGTGGAGGACAACCTTGGTTTACACCACTCCTTCCCGACTACACAAATTGAACATTACGATCATTTTGCTGCATTTTTTGATGCTTTGAAAAGAATAAATACCATCATCATTGATTTAGACCGAGATATTTGGACGTACGTTTCAATGGAATATTTTAAACAAAAAATTAAAGCGGGAGAAATTGGTTCTTCGGCGATGCCACATAAAGTTAATCCTATTGATTTTGAAAATTCAGAAGGAAATTTAGGAATTGCTAATGCAATTTTCGAACATTTATCGGCTAAATTACCATTGTCCAGGTTACAACGCGATTTGACTGATAGTACTGTTTTAAGAAATATCGGTGTACCGATGGGACACACGCTAATTGCTTTTGAAGCTACTTTGAAAGGATTGAACAAATTGTTATTGAACGAACCAAAATTTCACGAAGATTTAGAAAAAAACTGGGCTGTTGTCGCCGAAGCGATTCAAACAATTTTGCGTCGTGAAGGATATCCTAATCCTTACGAAGCGTTGAAAGGATTGACCAGAACCAATGAAGCGATTGACAAAAAGGCAATTCACGGCTTTATCACTACCTTAGACGTTTCGGATGAAATTAAAGCGGAATTAATGCAAATTACTCCAAGTAATTTCTTGGGAATATAAGCTCATCTTGGGACAGTGAGAAACAAAAGACTATTAAAGACTTTTTTCGAAATTTAAGTTCAAAAGGACAAATTATAAATATGATTTGATTAATAATCACTTTTTAAAGCATTTTTTGCTAACCAAAATAGTTAAAATCAAATCCCGTCAAAATAAAACCTCTGATTTTATTTTGACGGGATTTGGTTTTTTTTCATTTTGAAAACAAAAAAAGCTTTTTGAATCTTTTTATATCTTCAAAAATTGAGCAATATTTTATATCTTTCAACACGTTTTAAAAACAGTAAAAACTACTGTAAATCAACGATATAACCTGATTAAATCTCTTGAATTAAAAAGCAAAAATAAATTTCATGTCGAAAAATAAAATCTTAATTCTATTTTCCCATCCGCTATTCGAAAAATCACATGCGAATAAAGCTTTGGTGAAAAATATTCCAGAATCGGAAAATATTACTTTTCATGATTTATATGAGGAATATCCTGATTTTGATATTGATGTAAAAAAGGAACAAGTATTGTTAAGTCAACATGACATTATTATTTGGCATCATCCTATGTATTGGTACAGCTGCCCGCCATTGATGAAACAATGGATTGATATGGTCTTAGAACACAATTGGGCGTATGGAAAAAAAGGGAATGCATTGCAGGATAAGATTATTTTTCAGGTGATTACAACCGGTGGAAATAAAGAAAACTATAGTGAAACCGGAATTGACCGCTATACTGTTCTTGATTTGCTGGAACCCTTTAACCAAACTGCAAAAGTGTGTAACATGATTTACTTGCCTCCATTTGTAGTGCATGGAACCCACAATATGACTAAAGAAGATTACGAAAGAAATGGGGTCATTTATGGTTATTTTCTCGATTATCTAGAAAATAATAATTTGGATAACGATGAAATTTTGCAGTACCATTATTTGAACGAGTGGTTTGCTACAATACAGATATAAGATGGATACCAATTTTTTATTACAAGCAATTATTTATTTGTCAGCAGCAGTAATCTGCGTTCCTATTGCTAAAAAATTAGGGCTGAGTTCAATTTTAGGCTATTTATTAGCGGGAATTGTAATTGGTCCTTATGTACTTGGTTTTATTGGTCAGGAAGGCGAAGATATTATGCATTTTGCTGAATTTGGTGTAGTAATGATGCTTTTTCTAATTGGTTTAGAACTGGAGCCCAGCAAATTTTGGAAAATGCGAAAATTCATTCTCGGGATGGGTTCTGCACAATTAATAGGAACTACTCTTCTTCTATTTGTGGGATGTGTTTTATTTATGGACTGGAAATGGGAAACCACCTTAGCCATTTCACTAGCACTGGCATTATCTTCCACAGCCATTGTACTGCAAACTTTAAAGGAAAAAGGATTGTCTAACACCTCTGTGGGACGTTCCTCATTTGCGGTTTTACTTTTTCAGGATATTGCGGTTATCCCAATTTTAGCTTTTCTGCCGCTTTTGTCAACAGTAAATCTTGAGGCAACAAATGATGGACCACAATCCTTGATTAATGGTTTTCCTAGTTGGTTGCAAACTTTAATTGTACTCGGAAGTATTTCGACAATTTATTTTGCAGGACGTTTTCTATTTGTTCCCTTACTGCACATCATTGCAAAAACCCGATTACAGGAATTGTTTACCGCTTCAGCATTGTTACTGGTTGTTGGCGTTTCTTATTCGATGCAATTAGTAGGTTTAAGTCCTGCTCTTGGAGCTTTTATGGCGGGAGTTGTATTGGCAAACTCCGAGTTTCGTCATGAATTAGAAGGCGATATCGCACCGTTTAAAGGATTGCTTTTAGGCCTCTTTTTTCTTGGGGTTGGTGCATCGATAAACTTCAAATTAATTATTGAAAATCCACTTTTCATCTTTGCTTTTGGAGCCATCCTGACCTTTGTAAAATTTGTTGTTTTATTTGTAATCAGTAGGTTTCATAAAAAAAATACCGATCAAAATCTTTTATTCGCTTTTGGCTTAAGTCAGGCAGGAGAATTTGGTTTTGTGATTATGAGTTTTTGCATGCAACTGAATATTATTCCTAATGTTTTGGCGAACCAAATCATGGCAGTCATTGCGATGAGTATGGTTGCAACTCCTTTTTTGTTGTTAATAAATGAGCGATTAATTTATCCTAATTCAAGAACTAAAGAAAAAGCAAATGAAATTAAAAAAGATAACGATTTTATTGACGAAGACAATCCTGTAATTATTGCTGGTTTTGGTCATTTTGGAAGTACAGTTGGGCGTTTATTAAAAGCGAATAAGGTAAAATCAACTATTCTGGATTATGATTCGGATCGAATTGATGTACTGCGAAAAATGGGATTCAAAGTGTATTATGGAGATGCTACACGATTAGAATTATTGAAAGCCGCCGGTTGTGAGAACGCAAAGTTATTTATTGCTGCCATCGATAATCCTTCGGTAAATTTAAAAGTGATTGAAACTTTAAAAAAACATTTTCCACATTTAAAAATCTTAACCCGTGCCCGAAACCGGAATGATGCCTATGAATTAATTGATCATAAAGTAGAAAATATTTATCGGGAAACGTTATATAGCGCGGTAAATATGGGGGTTGATGCGCTCGTAGAATTGGGCCATCGGAAATATACAGCGACTAGACAAGGACAGCAGTTTATAAAATATGATGAAATTACCACCCGAAAATTAGCCGAAAAACGTCATGATAAAATGGCCTACATGATAACCGTAAAAGAAGAAATCGAGCTGCAGGAACAACTGCTAAAAAGCGATATTTATTCCCAAGTGGCTGCAACTAATCATAGTTGGGACAGCGAGCATTTGAAGAAAAACTTATCGGATTCTGCAGATTAAAAGTTTTAACTAAAGATAAAAAGCATATTTAAAACCGTTAGCGGAATTAAATATGCCTTTTTTTATTGTTTTAAAAAACTAAAAATTATCTTGAATAATTTGGAGCTTCTTTCGTAATCGTAACATTATGAGGATGACTTTCGTTAATTCCGCTGGCAGTTATGCGAACAAAACGTCCTGTTTCCTGCAAAGTTGGAACATCTTTTGAACCACAATATCCCATTCCGGCACGAAGACCACCAATGAATTGTTGCATGCTTTCGTTCAATTCTCCTTTGTAAGGAACACGTCCTACAATTCCTTCCGGAACCAGTTTTTTTACATCATCTTCAACATCTTGAAAATAACGGTCTTTGGAACCTTCCTGCATCGCTTCAACAGAACCCATTCCACGGTAAGATTTGAATTTTCTTCCTTCAAAAATAATAGTTTCACCCGGAGATTCCATAGTTCCGGCTAATAATGAACCTAACATCACACAATCAGCACCCGCAGCGATCGCTTTTGGAATATCACCCGTATAGCGAATTCCACCATCAGCAATTACGGGAACTCCAGTTCCTTTGATAGCCGCAGCCACTTCAAGAACAGCAGAAAACTGAGGAAAACCAACACCTGCAACAATACGAGTAGTACAAATAGAACCTGGACCAATTCCAACTTTTACACCATCTGCTCCATTTTTAACTAAAAATTTAGCTGCTTCAGGAGTCGCAATATTTCCCACAATAACATCAATTTGAGGGAATTTACTTTTTACTTCTTTCAAGACATTGACAACACCTTGCGTATGCCCGTGAGCAGTATCAATAATAATAGCATCAACACCAGCGTTCACTAATGCTTCGGCTCTTTGAACCGCGTCACCTGTTACACCAATCGCCGCAGCAACTCGCAAACGACCGTAAACATCTTTATTGGCAATCGGTTTTTGGGTTAATTTAGTGATGTCTCTAAAGGTAATTAATCCAACTAACTCATATTTCTCGTTTACAACAGGTAATTTTTCGATTTTATGTCCTTGTAAAACTACTTCTGCTTGTTCCAGAGAAGTTCCTTCCGCAACGGTAACTAAGTTTTCAGTAGTCATGACCTCAACGATAGGTCTGGCGCTATTTTTTTCGAAACGCAAATCACGGTTGGTAACAATTCCTTTTAGAATTTTATTTTCATCCACAATTGGAATACCACCAATACCATATTCTTTCATTGCATTTTTGGCATCGGCAACTGTCGAAGTTAATGGCAAAGTAACCGGATCGATAATCATTCCGGATTCTGCACGTTTTACTTTTCTAACTTTCGCAGCTTGTTGCTCGATAGTCATATTTTTATGCAAAACGCCTATTCCTCCTTCTTGAGCCATAGCAATTGCCATAGCACTTTCGGTAACGGTATCCATAGCAGCGGATACAATAGGAACATTTAGCGTTATATTTCTTGAAAATTTGGACTGAATACTCACTTCACGAGGAAGCACATTTGAGTAATTGGGAACTAATAGAACATCATCGTAAGTTAATCCTTCACCGATAATCTTAGAGTTGTGTGCGATCATTGCAATTGTAGTTGGAGTTTAATTGCGTGCAAATATAGACAATCTTAAGCAAAAAATCGCTATAATTTTGCAATAATTAATTAAATTGCAGTATGAAGTCAATTCTTTTATTCCAAAATACGCCTTAGTTTCCAATCCAGAAAATCCAATTAATTTATTTTGCTATGACAAAAACTCAACAAGAATTAAAAGGACTTTCAAATGAGGAGGTTTTGCTTTCGAGAACGAAATTTGGTCCGAATTCAATAGTGAATCAGGAAAAAAATCAGTTTTTAAAATCCCTATCCGAAATGGTATTGGAACCTATGTTCCTATTATTGCTAACTGCAACAAGCATTTATTTTATTACTGGCGATTATGGAAACGGAATTTTCATGATTGTAGCAATTGTTTTGGTTTCTACGATTTCACTCTATCAAGAATCCAAAAGCAGAACAGCAATTGAAGCGTTAAAAAAACTATCGCAACCCAAGAGTAAAGTCATTCGCAATGGAGAAATTATTGAAATTTTAAGCGAGGAAATAGTTGTTGGTGACCTCATTCAAACAGAAGAAGGCACCTTTATTCCTGCCGATGGTATCATTCTTCAATCCAATGATTTTTCCGTAAATGAGTCTATTCTTACAGGGGAATCGATGGCAGTTTTTAAAAATGAAACTGCCGAAAACAATTCTGTTTTTCTTGGGACTATTGTAACTGGTGGTTTGGCAATTTGCGAAGTAACCGCTATTGGAAACAAAACAAAACTGGGAAAAATAGGCAAAAGCCTGGAGGCAATCGTTGAAGAAAAAACACCTTTACAAATCCAAATGGGGAATTTTGTCAAAAAAATGTCGCTTGTTGGTTTAGTGATTTTTGTTTTTGTCTGGGTTATCAATTATTACAATTCAAATAATGTTTTAGACAGTCTGCTGAAAGCTCTGACCTTGGCCATGAGCATCATTCCTGAGGAAATTCCGGTGGCTTTCACCACCTTCATGGCGCTGGGTTCTTGGCGATTAATGAAAATGGGAATCATCGTAAAACAGACAAAAACAGTCGAAACCTTAGGAAGCGCAAACGTAATCTGCACGGACAAAACGGGAACAATCACGGAGAACAAAATGAGTCTGGCGCAATGGTATACGTTATCTGATGATACTATTAAGGGAAGTAACAGTGATGAAACAAATAATAATAATAATAATAATAATAATAATAATAATAATAATGAGCACGATCTCGAATTACTGAGTCTTGCCATGTGGGCAAGCGAGCCGATACCGTTTGACGCAATGGAAATTGCATTGCACGAAGCGTATGCGAAGTTAGAAATAGCTGATGAACGACCTAATTTCAAATTGGTTCACGAATATTCATTGGATGGAAAACCACCAATGATGACCCATGTTTTCGAAAATCAAAATGGAACGAGAATTATTGCTGCCAAAGGGGCTCCCGAAGCATTGATTGCGACTTCAAAAGTATCCGAAAACGAAAAACAACAAATTTTATCCGCAATGACCAAAATGGCTTTACAAGGATATCGGGTATTAGGTGTAGGTCTTGCTGAAATTTCAGGCACCGATTATCCTAAAAAACAACAGGATTTTTCTTTTACGTTTAAAGGATTAGTTGCATTCTATGATCCCCCAAAAGCAAATATAAAAGCAGTATTCGAAGCTTTTTACAAAGCCGGTATTCAAGTCAAGATAGTAACGGGCGATAATGCTGAAACAACAGCAACAATTGCCAAACAAATTGGCTTCAGAAATGCCGATAAAATGCTAAATGGAGACGACCTAATGGCTATGGACGATACGACACTTCGAGAAAAAGTAATGGAGACGTCCATTTTTACGAGGATGTTTCCGGAAGCCAAACTCAAGATTATAAAAGCATTAAAAGACAACAATCAAATCGTAGCTATGACGGGTGACGGCGTCAATGACGGACCCGCTTTAAAATCAGCCCACATTGGAATTGCCATGGGAAAAAAGGGGACCGAAATTGCCAAAGATGCTGCTAATCTAATTCTAATTGACGATGATTTTGCTAAAATGATTGACGCCATTGCGATGGGCAGAAAAATATATAATAATCTGAAAAAAGCCATCCAATATATCATTTCCATCCATATTCCAATCATTATGATTGTCTTTATTCCTTTGGCATTGGGTTGGATTTATCCCAATATTTTTTCCCCGGTTCATGTCATCTTTTTGGAGATAATAATGGGACCAACCTGTTCCATAATTTATGAAAATGAACCTATGGAACGCAACCTAATGCTGTTACAACCCAGACCTTTTACCAATACTTTTTTCAAACTTAAAGAAATCACCATCAGTATCGTTCAGGGACTTGTAATCACTTTGGGACTCTTATTTGTCTATCAATATTGTGTGGCTACAAATTGTTCGGAAAGCGCAACAAGAACAGTAGTTTTTCTGACGTTAATTTCGTCTAATATTTTTCTGACACTTACGAATCGCTCCTTTTATTACTCGATATTTACAACATTAAAATACAAAAACAATTTGGTATTGATGATCATTAGCTTAACCATTCTAATTACAGCTTCCTTGTTGTTTGTGCCTTTATTTGCCGGTTTTTTTGAATTCGAAAGAGTTTCAGGACTCCAAATAGGGTCAAGTATTTTAGTGGGCCTTGTTTCCGTACTTTGGATAGAAATTTACAAAATATTTAAACGAAGAAAAGTCCAATTTTAAAACCAAATTTATTTTTTACTATTCTTAAAAATAACATTCAGCCCGAGTTGAAAAGAAAGACTATTTGCTTTAGTTAAATCTCTGTATTCTAAAAGATTATCGGCAAGAACATAGAAATTCATAGGTCCAAAAGCACTGGATAATCCCAACCCTATGTTCTTATACGAATACGAATCTAGCGTGTACGTAGCTTTCAATTGCAATGCCTTGAATATTTTTCTTCGGTAATATGTGGTAAAAGCGACTAATGGCGTTCTTGGTGTAGACATTACAAATAACTGTGCACCAACCGCACTTTTATAAGTAGTTTCAGGATCATAATTGATGCAATTGCAATCTTCAGAGCGTTCTTCATCAAATGAATACTGAACCGAAGTGTTGAACTTTGCCGGGCGCCAAGTCGTGTAATCCGCATATAACGTATCCAAAGGGATGGCATTTTTGAATTCCTGATATCCGTTTCCTACTGAATTACCGGAACTGAAATTTGGAATCACACCTTCGTATTTGTAGGTTCCTTTGTACGTTAAACTTTCTACTTCTTTACTGTGTTTAATGAAACCTACGTCAATAACACTGGCGGTAAGCTGTATGTTTTTCTTTGGATAATAGGTAAAACCGGCATCAAATCCTAAACCTAAATTGCCTCCTAAAAAAGCTCTTTTAGTAATGTCTTTTACCACATTTGGCTCATAATCTTCATCATCATATTTAGAAATTCCAGATGTATTGAGTTGCAGTTGCGAATAAATCATCTGTTCATAGACTCCAGTAGAAGAGGGAATCGTGTAAATGTAACCGGAGTTATTCGTAGAACTAGCATTGTAAATACTGGAATAAATTTTTCCGCGTGCTCCTAAAATAAGCTTTTCGTTGATATTTTTATGAAATCCAAGGTGAAATACGGATAGCATTTCTGCTTTGACACTCAAATCGCCCAAATTAAAAACTTTACCCAGATAGTCTTTGTTTCCGTCTAAAGCTAAAACTGCAATATCTTTAGGGACATAACTCAACAAATCAAATTCCTGATACATTCCAAACGAAATATAAGAATCGCTTTGTTCTCCGGTAATTTTAAAACCTCCATTAAAAATTTCTATTTGTTCGTTGATCGCTACTCTGTCTTTTCGGGTTGTGGAGAATACTGCGTTGCGTAATTTCACATTAAAATCGACTCCATTATCCGCAAATAAATCATAGGCCGAAAACCCGCTTGAACCTACATTTGCAGAAATCCCAGACAATAAAGGAACTCCAAAATACCAATTATATTTGAAATCCGAACCAGGGTTAGTCAACAAAGACTGTGGTACCGAAGTAAAATTATATAAAATTTGTTTGTTTTGTGAAAAGCAATTTATTGTCAGCAATAGAACAAAAATCAAGATTATTTTTCTCATTCTACTACTAAATAAGCGGTTACACTTGAACGCAATATTAATCTACCTGAACTATTCTCATTCAATGGAGCACCCGGCAACATTCGTAATGTGAAAGCAATTTTTGTCGTTCTTTTTAATAAGTCAAGTTGGGTATTTTCGAATATTTCAGTCTTGGTCACTTTATTATCTAGACCCGTGTAAGCCGGAACAGTAAAATTGGTTGTATGAACGACTTGATTAGTTCTGTCCAAAAATACCAAGTTTACAACATAAGTTCTATTTATGGTATTTTCCATTTCATAGAAAAATTCCACTTTTTTTAAACTTTTCCTAAAAAATCCATCATTGAAAATATCCACAGTTGGCACGTCAAAAATCACTGACTGCTCCACATCATTCGTGACAAATTCATGTGCAGGAACATCAAAATAGGCCAAATTAGCTACAAAAATAGGCTCCAGTTTTATATTATTTGCCTGATCGTAGTCTAAATCACTCGCGCATGAAAAAGAAAGTAACAGAAGTAAGAATAGGCTAAAAACGCTATTTAAAACAGGTAATTTCATCAATTTATAAGTTAAAGGCAGTTTTCGTGAGTCTTATACTCAACGCATCAATACTACACTTAGTATTTACAAAGTGAGGAGTTCAACAATAATTTTTTAATTTATTTCTAGTGAAACTCCCCAAATAACTTAGACGCTTCATTATAAGCACTTTCAAAACTCATTGGACTCATATTCGTAGATTCTTTTTGTGTTGTAAAATAAGACAATAATTTCTCCGTAGGCATGTTACCCGTTAAATTATCAGTTGCCATTGGACAGCCTCCAAAACCTTGAATAGCACCATCAAAACGGCGACAACCCGCTTTATAAGCGGCATCAATTTTCTCAAACCATTTATCAGGTGTCGTGTGAAGGTGCGCACCAAATTCTATTTTGGGATATTTTGGAATTAAATTCGAAAATAAGTACGAGATTACATCAGTAGTAGAACTTCCCACCGTATCAGAAAGTGACAGAATTTTCACCCCCATTAAAGCTAATTTTTCAGTCCACTCACCTACTATTTCAACGCTCCAAGGATCGCCGTATGGATTTCCAAAACCCATTGATAAATATGCCACTACTTCTTTATTGCTTTTATCGGCAATTTCAAGAATTTCCTGTAGGGTAATTAATGATTCGGCTATGGTTTTGTGGGTATTCCGCATTTGGAAATTCTCAGAAATCGAAAATGGAAAACCTAAATAACGTATTTCAGGATGAACAGCTGCCAAAGTAGCCCCTTGTGTATTTGCAATAATAGCCAGAAGTTTGCTTCGGGTTTGAGACAAATCAAGTCGTGCCAAAACTTCGGCCGTATCCTGCATTTGCGGAATTGCTTTGGGCGAAACAAAACTTCCAAAATCAATACTGTCAAAACCTACACGCAATAATGATTGAATGTAAGCTACTTTTCTTTCCGTAGGAATAAATGGTTTGATGCCTTGCATGGCATCGCGTGGACATTCTATAATTTTTATTGGTTCCATAGATAGCCAAAGATAGAAAAACAATTATTAATTTTAAATTCTGATTTCAAATTTCAAAAAATTGATACTATTTATGAGTTTTACTGATGTTTAAAAGCTACAATCTTTGTAAAATCTTTTTGTTTATAGCTTTCACCAAAGCTGGTCCTTCATAAATAAAACCGGTGTACAATTGTATTAAACTTGCTCCGGCATCGAGTTTTTCTATCGCATCTTCGGCAGAATGAATTCCTCCTACTCCAATAATCGGAAAGGCTTTATTACTTTTTTGAGACAAAAACCGAATTACTTCTGTAGAACGTTTTGCCAATGGTTTCCCTGATAATCCGCCCATTTCAGTTTTGTTTTCAGATTGTAAACCTTCACGCAAAATCGTGGTATTGGTAGCAATAACTCCCGCAATTTTAGTTTCTTTAACGATATCAATAATATCCAGCAATTGCTCATCCGTTAAATCAGGAGCGATTTTTAATAAAATTGGCTTTTGTTTTGGCCTAGCCAAATTCTTATTTTGTAGCGTTTGCAACAGTTGCGTCAACGGTTCTTTATCTTGCAAAGCACGCAGGTTTGGCGTATTTGGTGAACTTACATTTACCACAAAATAATCGACGTAATCATACAAAGCGTCAAAACATATTTCATAATCAAAAGTCGCTTCTTCGTTTGGAGTCAATTTGTTTTTTCCGATATTTCCGCCAATCAGCACATCTTTATTCTCTTTTAATCGTTCCACCGCTTCTTGCACACCGCCATTATTGAACCCCATTCTGTTGATGATGGCGCTGTCCTCTTTCAAACGAAACAATCGTTTTTTAGGGTTTCCTTCCTGACCTTTTGGCGTAAGCGTACCTATTTCGATAAAACCGAAACCAAAATTGGACAATTCTTTAAACAACTTCGCGTCTTTATCGAAACCGGCCGCAAGTCCTACCGGATTTTTAAATTTCAATCCAAAGACTTCGGTTTCTAATCTGGGATCATTGACTTCGTAAAGCAATTTAAATAGAGAAGAAAATCCCGGAATTTTAGACAAAAACCTAATCAATGAAAAAGTGAAATAATGAACCTCTTCAGGATCAAACAAAAAAAGTATGGGACGCAAGAGTAATTTGTACATATATATGTTGTTGTGTTGTGCAAAAATAGAATTATCTTACCGATAAATAAATATTTGGAAAATAATTTACCAAATCATTTTGACTACTAAAAAAGTGGATATAATTACATTTCATTTGGCTGTAGCCAAAAAAGAAAAAGGCATAGAAGAACCTTTTTCATCTATTTCTCTAAAAAAGGCACAATTATGACGGAAATGACTTAAATTTCCGTGGAAATGCATTAATAATACATTCCCTTTTTTTAATTAAATATTTAGTCCGATGAAAATGAAAATAACAACAACAATTTTCTTTTTTTTTATAGTTCAACTTTTTTTTGCACAAACTGCAAAAAATGACACTATAAAAGTCGCTACAAAAACTACTGTCACTACAGTAACAACTATAAATGACACTGTAAAAGTTGCTGCAACACCAAGTGTAGGTAATCCTAAACTTAAAAAAGAAGCAATATCTTTAAATAATCAACTCAAATCGGAGAAAAAAGCATTAGAAGAAGCCAAGAAAAAAAAAAAGAAAAAAAAGAGTTTGAAAAAGAAAAAAGCAACTTCGACAAACAACAAAGTAAAATTATATCCAGCGAAAAATCAGCCCGAATAATAAAAGATAATGTAGCTGATACTGAAAAAGACTTAATTCGAAATAAGGAAAAATTAGAAAATAAAAAATTAAAATGAATACTACGTTATACTCAAACTGAAAAGGAAAATATAAAAATCAGTAGGTAACAAATCAAAATCAACAAATTGGAAAAAGATCTTGAAAAAGCTGAAAAAAAATTAAATAAAACCAGAGACTAAATTTGAACCATCTTCCGATGGTTTTTTTTATGATAAAAAATTATGATTTCAATAATAATACAACCTACTAAGATTTTAGTTTGATACATTTAAAAAATTGACATAAACAAAATTTAGTTGTGGATTTACTTTAAAATGCTCCTGAAAAAATGATTATATTTGCATAAAACAAAGAAATATGCAACATATTATAGATCGTTTCATCAGCTATGTAATTATAGACACGGAATCTGATCCGAACTCAGAAACCACTCCAAGCACACCAAAACAATGGGTCTTGGCCAATAAACTGGTTGAAGAATTGAAAGCTATTGGTATGCAAGATGTAACAATAGACGACAAATCATATATCATGGCGACTTTGCCTAGTAACGTAGATTATGATGTACCAACTATTGGATTTATTTCTCACTTCGACACTTCACCGGATTTTTGTGGTGCAAATGTAAAACCTCAAATTATCACGGATTATGATGGAAAAGACATTGTATTAAATGTGGCTAAAAACATTGTATTATCGCCTAACTATTTCAAAGATTTATTGCAATATAAAGGCCAAACATTAATCACCACTGATGGAACAACCTTATTAGGAGCCGATGATAAAGCCGGAATTACGGAGATTGTTACCGCAATGGAATTGCTAATTAATACCCCTGAAATCAAACATGGAAAAATCAGAGTTGGTTTTACACCGGACGAAGAAATTGGCCGTGGAGCCCACCATTTCGATGTGGAGAAATTTGGAGCAGACTGGGCGTATACAATGGATGGAAGCCAGGTAGGAGAATTGGAATATGAAAATTTTAATGCGGCTGGCGCCAAAATTACTTTTAAAGGTAAAAGCGTGCATCCAGGTTATGCCAAAGGCAAAATGATCAATTCGATGTTGATTGCCAATGATTTCATCAATGAACTGCCTTCCGGAGAAACTCCTGAAGAAACAAAAGGGTATGAAGGCTTTTTCCATGTGCATCATTTAACTGGAAGTATAGAAGAAACCGTTTTGGAACTTATTATTCGCGATCATAACAAGAAAAAGTTTGAAAAGCGCAAAGAATTAATCGAGAAAATTGCTCGAAAAATCAATAAGAAATATGCCAAACAATTTGGCGAGGACATTGTTGTTACTGAAATTAAAGATCAGTATTACAATATGAAAGAAAAGGTGCTACCTGTGAAACATATTGTGGATATTGCAGAAAAAGCAATGAAAGTGTTGGATATAAAACCGCTTATTAAACCTATTCGCGGAGGAACTGACGGTTCTCAATTGTCCTATAAAGGATTGCCTTGCCCTAATATATTTGCTGGTGGACATAATTTTCACGGAAAATACGAATACGTTCCTGTTGAAAGCATGCAAAAAGCAGTAAAAGTCATCATGAAAATTGCCGAACTGACTGCGTTGGAAGAATCTGCTAAAAAATAAGTCATTGAAATCCTCAAAAGCAACTCTGCCTTGGGATAAAAACACCAGTTGGTCAGATGAATTAAAATTTGCAAAATCAATTATTGTCACAACTGAATTGGTGGAAACTACCAGATAGGGCGGAAATGTTAATGTCCTAAAATTGTAAAAATGGAATTGGAATTGGAAGATTCAAAAATTATTTTACAATTTGGTTTTTCCATGGTGTTTTGCTTCAGGACAAAAATCATTTTTTAGTAAACGCATAAGAAAGAATTACTAAATCTTTGCGACAATAGCGTTTTGGATCTAAAGAAGAAATCGACGAGCCAGAAGTACTGTCTTATATAAACGTAGCCATTGAAAATGAAAAGCAAGGAAAAACCAGTAAACCTGAAAAGAAAGCATCAATTTTATCCGAGTTTTTTCAAAAAAAAAAAATTAGATGATATTTCAGAATTAGCAGAAGCTTTTCGAAAATTTTCAGCATACAAACAATATGAATTCTTGGAGTATATTGAAACTGAAAAACAAGAAGAAACCAAGTGTTTCGGAATCGAAAAGATTATACCAATTGTATTAGAAAACTTTGGCTTTAATGACAAATACCGATAAGATTAAATTTTTGCCCTAAAATAATCGCCCCAAATAGTCAATTGCTATCTGGGGCAATTATTTTATTTAAAAGCAATGAGAATCTTGCATCTACTTTTTCAATGATTTATAAATACTGCGCTTGAATTCCTTTTCCCGACGAACTTTAAATCTGTTTCATTTGCTTGTTAATTTATTTGTTGAAGTAAACTTCATTCAATTTACAGAAAACCTTAACATTGAACAATAAAATAAATCACTATATTTACTTACAATAAAATAACAATTTAGTAACGTTCGAAGAAATATTGTCTTTAGTAAAATAAAAACTGACATAAATAACACAAACTATGATACAAAAAAAAGAAGAGGATACAACACAACCGTCTCCAATAAAACCTGAAAGTCAAAAGCCGGCCAGAGCTAAAAGAACGAAAGTAATTAACCCTGCAGAGGAGCATGCTGAAATTATCGAACCCGAAAATGATGCAATTGTAACTAAAATCATTGAAGAAACGATAACTATTTCGGTTGAAGGCGAGGATGACACTACCACTGTTGTTCCAGATAAAAAGAATAGTAAAAAAAACACTAAAAAGACGTTAAAGATGAAAGATAAAGACAAGAAAAAGGCTAAAAAAGCCGATGCGAAAGAAAAAGCAAAAGCGAAAGCAAAAAAGGCTAAAAAAGCTAAAAAAGACAAGGCTAAAAAAGCCAAAGTCAAAGCTAAGATTAAAGCTAAAAAAGCCAAAGCAAAATCTAAAAAAGTTAAGAAGAATAAAAAGAATAAAAAATAATCCGATTATTTTTATCCAAAAAAAAGTCCCAATATAATTGGACTGCCCCAAAAATTTTGGACAAATTTATAATTAATTTTGATAATAGTGAGCTCGATATTGTATCGGGCTCATTTTGTTTACATTTGACTTAATTCTTACGCTATTGTAATAGCTTAGATACTGTTTAACTTCCCGTTTTATTTCATCTAAACTTTCAAATTTTTGTATGCAAAACAGTTCTGATTTTAGTATTCCAAAAAAGTTTTCAATAATAAGTAGCAAGAAAGATAAATTGTCGCAATTGTTAAAAAGATTTTTTTCCACAGATTGGAAAGATTAAAAAAAGATTTTTAAAGCTACCTGACGAATTAATCTGTGCAATCTATTGCAAAAAATTGTAGCGCTTTATAAAAATACGACATTAAATTTTAGCCATTACTTAATTGCACCCAACGGGTTAGTATTAGGCATCTTAAACCTAAAACTGGTGGCTCTCAGGAACAATGAGTCTTTGTCAATGGCTTTTAGTTCTTACAATTTAAAATCTAACGAATAACTTTGGTTCTTTCTCGGGAGCAAAGAAATACCGCCATAATGTTTCTAAAATTCAACACATTTACGAATGTTAGATTCATTTGAACCTTTTTGATTAGAAACATAATTATCAGAATAATGCTTTTCTAATACTAATTTTGGGCATTCATGTTTAAACGCATAATCATGCTTGACTTTTTTTTTCATAAAAATATCCCAAAATAATGTCTAACTTTTTGGGGGCAGTCCAATAAGTTTTGGGGTTTTTTATAACTTTACGTGAAGCGGAGCAAATCTGTAAATTCAATTCGTTTCAAACTTAGGAATTTAAAAATTCATTCCAATCCTTGTTTAGTTTATCTTTTTCGATATAAAATAGACCGTGTGGGGCTCCTTCATAAACAATAAATTTATTATCAGGAACTAATTTTTGCTGCTATTTCGGAGGTGATTTCGATAGGCACAGTTTTATCCTCATCACCATGAATAATTAAAGTAGGAACATTTACAGCTGACATTTCCGATCGAAAATCAGTAGTTGAAAATGATATGGCGCATTCTATAGTAGCACGAGGAGAAGCAAAGGAACACAACATTCTGTAATAATGTAATAAAGGAGTACTTAATGTTTTACTGATAACGTTCACTCCAAAAAACTTTTTTCCAAAATCATCCAAAAAACGAATTCGGTCGTTTTTAATTTGTTCCGCCATCGTATCGTATTTTTCTTGAGGAACCCCATTAGGGTTCGAGTCTGTTTGCAATTGAAAGGGTGTTACTGCCCCTATAAGTACCGCTTTGGAAATTCCCTTTCCGCCATGTCGACTGAAATAGCGAACCACTTCGCCACCACCCATTGAAAATCCAACAAGAGCAGCTTCTTTTATATTCAATTGTTCAATATTGGCCTTTAAATCATCAGTCAAAGTATCATAATCGTATCCATCCCAAGGTTGTGAGGATTTCCCAAAAGCATAACGGTCATACACGATAACTCTAAAATTATTTTGAATTAAAGTATCAATGTAGTATTCCCACATTTCATTAGATAATGGCCATCCGTGAATAAGAATTACTGGTTTTACCTGCCCATAATCTTAAACATATAATTTTACATTTGGTGCTATTTCAATATGCAAGTCTATGCCACTATTACTTTTTTTGTATAATTCGTTATCATTCATTTGACTTATTTTCATACTGTTTATTATTTAAAAGACGAATTAGATATCATCTTTTGTAAAATTAGAACTATCAAGCAAAAAAAAAATACACAATTAGTTTAAATAGTTATATAATTTTCTACGTTTGTTCTTTAGTATTTTATTTGAATAAATGCAAAATATGGACAACCTTAGCTGGAATGAATTCGAAAGAGTAGAAATGCGTGTGGGGACAATCTTGGAAGTAAATAATTTTCCCGAAGCCAGAAAACCCGCATATCAATTGACAATAGACTTTGGTTCTGAAATAGGAATCCGAAAAACATCCGCACAAATAACGAAACGGTATCAAAAAGAAGATTTACTCAACCGGCAAATTGTAGCCGTAGTCAATTTTCCTAAAAAACAAATCGGGAAATTTATGAGCGAGTGCCTTGTTTTAGGAGCCATTGGAGCAGAAGGTGATGTAATTTTACTGGCTCCCGATTTTAAAATTGAAAATGGACTGCGAATTGGGTAATTTAAGACTCTAAATTACTGATACTTTTTACTTCTAGTGTGTCATATTTATTGTGGATAGCTAAGATTATCACGCCAAACAATACTGCGGCGACAATAAGTATGGTATTCAAAATTCCTTCTGTACCAAAAGAAAGTTTTATTAAAATTGTTGAAATGATAAAGCCTGAGTTGCGAATGACTCTATTGAATTTATCCGAAAGGAAGAATGAAAACAAAAGCAAAAGCACTTCAATTAAAATTAGAATTGTAAAAAAATCGGCAAAGAAAATTTTGTTAATGTCTTTAATTTTATCAACGATTTGAGTTATTGAAAAGAAACTTTCATAAATCCAATGGGCTAAACTGTATATTGAAAGTACCAAAAATAGGGGGATGAGCCCGATAGCGAAAACATTTTTTAGTTTAATGAATGAATTGATATCATTTGTTTTCTGCAATTTAGACTGATTAATTTCATTTTTTTTGTTGAGATTGTAAAAGATAAATATTAAAAAAAACAGGACTATTGTTGCCACAATGTCAAGTGTAAAATTTACATTAGCTTTAAAATCAAACCAATTAGAGTTAAATTCTAATTTGGTTAAGTCTTTAAATATTCTTCTTATAATAATTAGCGTAATAATTTCATATTGTTTGCCTATATAGATAGTTGTTGATTTAGGTAAATAATAGACTAACAGATAAACTTCATAAATCAAAATAAAGGAGAATGGTGTATAAATTGCAGATATTGGATCACTTAATAATTTGGAATAATCATTAATCAAAATAATTTGAAGATCAACTAAGGCGATGATTGCCAAATGCAATAAAAAACTTATTATCGCCAGCGACACAAAGAAAATTTCAGCTCTTTTTTTAGTTTTTTCAGATAAAAGTGCGGCGTATAGGAAACTAAATAATAAATTGGCTTCTTTCATGTGTCATCAGTAAATTTAAATGCTATTCGTTATATGTTATTGCTATTTTAGGTTGATTTTCAAAGGTTCAAATGATTTTCAGATAAATTCTCAAAAAAAATAATGTAAAGACTAGAAAATTTCTATTAAAAATGGTTCTCACTATTTTTTGGCTCTGCGTTAGATCACAAAAAATATTTAAACTTCGGTTTTTAATTTTATTTATAATGCAATAAATTTAATAAAATAACATTTAAAATCATATGGAAAACAATCTTTTAACTTCAGTTTAAAGATTAAGATTACTTGATTTTCGGTACGATTTGAGCACTTATTTGACAATAAAATTTGCAAGTCGTTCAATTTACTATTTTTAGATGACATAAATTAGTTTATGATCCCAAATTTATGGCTAATGTTCCACTAAAAAGAACGGACGTTGGCAAGTATATTTCAAATTATAAACCGGTCTGGCAGCGCACACTATAAAATACTAATTTCTTTGTTAAGTGTTCATTCCACTCAATGTTTAAAATCACTGTCGGAATTAATGGTCGAAATCTAATTTACAATGTAAAATCAGTTTTGATTTAAAAAATTTGGTTCAATATTTTTAAAAAGAATATATTCTACTTTTCTATTGAAAGATTTCCAATTTGTCCCCACTCTGTCCAAGAACCATCGTACACTGATTTGGGATTTTTACCTATCAGTTCGTACGCAATTAAATCAATACAAGCAGTAACTCCCGAACCACAAGTGAATATTAAAGGTCTGCTATCGGTTTTCATAACTTTAACTAATTCCTCTTTTGGCAAAAATTTGCCATTTTGCAAAAACTGCGTATACGGCACATTTATAGAACCGGGAATATGACCACTTCGTAATCCGGTTCTGCGCTCGGCTCCATTTCCTCTGAAACGGTTTTCCGCACGAGCATCAATCAAAACGGCATCCTTGGTGTGTACATTTTCTAAAATTTGTTCTTTGCTTTTTACCAATTCCGGGATAAATTCGGCTTCAAAATTACCAATGGAATAGTTTGGATTTTCCGGTATTGCTTCAACTGGAAACTTTTGACTAATCCATTCAGGCAGTCCGCCATCCAGAACAGTTACATTTTGATGTCCCATTAATTTAAAAAGCCACCACGCTCTTGGACTGGAATAAATACCCAAGTTGTCATAAATTATAAGAGAACTATTTTTGTTTATACCTAGTTTTCTGGCTTCGAGTTCAAATTGTTCAGGACTCGGAATCGTATTCGGTAAAGGATTTGAGGTATCGCTAAAAGTATTTTTTATGTCAAAAAATCGGGTGCCTTTAATTTGAATATTTTTCAGGTCAGTTTTTACATTGGATTGATTCTCTTTGAAACTGGCATCCAAAATTATTAAATTAGGGTCTTCAAGATTGCTGAAAAGCCATGCTGCACTTACTATAGGTTTTGTCATTCCAGTTGTTTCTACTACTCATTTGAATATACAAAAAAAGTCCAAAAATCAAATGACTTTTAGACTTTTTAATTGGTAAGTATGGAATTAAAAATTAGATATCATCAAATTCTATATTGGTAAAAGTTGATGTTTGTGGCATAATATCGTCATCTGATTTTTCAGAAGCATATTCTTTTTTGAAATCTTTCTGGTGTCTTTCTGAAATAACTTCTTCGCCTTTATGGTTCAAAACGTAAGATGTCATTTCTCCTAAAATCTCAGCAAAAGCAGCGAAATCTTCTTTGTACAAGTAGATTTTATGTTTTTTGAAATGAAAAGATCCATCTTCTTCGGTAAATTTCTTGCTTTCGGTAATAGTAATGTAATAATCATCAGCTTTTGTAGCTCTCACATCAAAGAAATAGGTTCTTCTACCAGCTCTTAAAACTTTAGAAAATATTTCTTCTTTTTCTAACATGTCATGTTCTCTCATAATCCTTTCTATCAATTTATGGTTGTTAACTAGTATCCAAAAATCTATAAAAAATATGTATTACACAACAATTATAGCATTTCTTTTTCTGAAAGTTGTTTCAAATACAAAGCTGCGTAATAACCTTCTTGATTTATCAATTGATTATGAGAACCTTGTTGTATAATTTGCCCTTTATCGATAATAATAACTCTGTCGGCATTTTTAGCTGACGATATGCGGTGGCTTACTATTATTGTTGTTTTGTCTTTGCAAATTTCATATAAGTTGTTCAATATTGCTTCTTCAGTTTCTGTATCTACTGCTGATAAACAATCGTCAAAAAGTAAAATCGGAGGATTTTTAATAATGGCTCTGGCAATGGAAACGCGTTGTTTTTGTCCACCGGAAAGCGTAATTCCTCTCTCGCCCAGAACGGTTTCATATTGTTTATTAAAGCCCATGATATTGTCATGAACCACCGCGCTTTTGGCTGCAGAAAACACTTCTTCATCGGTAGCATTTTCTTTACCAAACATGATATTATTTTTGATGCTGTCCGAAAATAAGAAAGCATCTTGTGACACAATTCCGATGCTGTTTCGCAAATCAAATAGATTTATAGTGCTTATTTCATGTCCATCAATGGTTATTTTCCCTTCAGTTACATCGTACATTCTGGAAATTAACGATAAAATAGTCGATTTTCCGGATCCCGTTTTTCCTAAAATGGCTAAAGTTTCTCCTTTTTTAACCGTGAATGAAATGTTTTGCAACGCTTTGATATTAGTGTCTTCATAAGTATAGCTTACATTTTCGAAAGAAATAGAACCTTTAATCACTGATTTATTCAAATTTTTATTTTTTATCTCCGGTTCAATTTTTAGGAATTCGTTTAACCTTTTTTGTGAAGCCTCTGCCTCTTGAACCATCGAAGAAACCCAGCCTAATGAGGCCACCGGCCACGTCAGCATATTGACGTACAAAATAAATTCAGCAATGGTTCCGATACTCTTTATGGTTCCG
The DNA here is from genome assembly GCF_900112975.1 of Flavobacterium xueshanense. GTDB lineage: Bacteria > Bacteroidota > Bacteroidia > Flavobacteriales > Flavobacteriaceae > Flavobacterium > Flavobacterium xueshanense. The sequence goes on from NZ_FONQ01000018.1 coordinate 31,670, forward strand.
CTGATGTACATTAACCCTCCAAAATAAATTACCACAAGGTTACTGATTCCTATCAGCGCCAACATTAACGGACCAAATAAGGATTGTACTTTGGCTAAATTCAAGCTTTTGCTTTTGCTTTCATTGGCTAAACTCACCATATTATTTTGGTGTTGATCTTCCAGTGAATAGGCTTTGATCACTCGGATTCCTGAAAATATTTCTTGTGAAAAACTGGAAACTTTAGATAAATATTGTTGAAAAATTGTGCTTCTTACATTGATTTCAGAGCTCAGTTTGAAAATAGCAAACGATAAAATTGGTAAAGGCAGCAATGTGTATAAAGTTAATTTTGGCGATACATTATACATATAGACAATTACTATTGCAAAACGAATGAAGGTATTGATGGTATACATCACCGCTGGGCCTACATACATTCTTACTTTTGAAACGTCTTCGCTGATGCGGTTCATTAAATCTCCGGTACGGTTTTGTTTATAGAAGTTTTGCGAAAGATGCTCGTATTGACGGAATACTTCGTTTTTTAAATCAAATTCTATGTGGCGAGACATCACAATTAAGGTTTGTCTCATCAAAAAAGTAAGAAAACCGGCAATTATTGTAGTAGCAATAATTAGTAAAATATTCGATATTAATTCTTCATGAATAACGGATTTGGACACGGTTTTATCTTTGGCAAAAGCCTCAATTAATTTGAATGATTTGCTAATCAACTTTGGAGTGAAAAGCATAAATATCTGAGCAATAATAGTAAAAACAATTCCGAGTAAAAAACTGTATTTGTATTTGACGAAGTATTTATTTAAATATCGTAATTCTTTCATTTTTTTAATATATTCTGTGTTGAATTGATTTTATTTTTAGAATAAAAATTTATTTTTAATTATTTTAACGGTAAATCCTCGAATGTTTAAATTGATGAATTAACAATTTTTTGACACTACGTTGATGCTTATTTATATTTTATGTAAATTTGAAGTGTCTATTTGACAAATTCATAATTTTATCACTATAAAAATTTACACTATGAATGCAGCTTTCACAACTGGAAAGGAACTTCAAAAAATGGATCCAGTTTTTGGTCAATTATCATTTGATGATCATGAACAAATTGTATTTTGCAACGACAAAGATACAGGTTTAAAAGCAATTATTGGTATTCATAATTCGGTAATGGGTCCAGCTTTGGGCGGTACAAGAATGTATAATTACGCGAATGAATGGGAAGCACTAAACGATGTTTTGCGTCTTTCTCGCGGAATGACTTTCAAAGCGGCAATTACAGGATTGAATATTGGTGGAGGTAAAGCAGTGATTATTGGCGATGCCAAAACACAGAAAACACCAGAGCTGATGCGCAAATTTGGTGAATTCGTACACTCTTTAAGCGGAAGATATATCACTGCTGAAGATGTGGGAATGGAAACCGCAGATATGGATATTGTAAGAGATGTGACACCTTATGTTACTGGAATTTCTGAATCAAGAGGTGGTTCTGGAAATCCTTCGCCAGTTACGGCGTATGGTGTTTATTTAGGAATGAAAGCAGCTGCAAAACAACAATTCGGATCAGATGTTTTGAGTGGGAAAAAAGTATTGGTTCAAGGAATTGGACATGTTGGTGAAACTTTAGTTGATTATTTAAGTAAAGAGGGAGCAATCGTTACTATCGCTGACATCAATGAAGAAAAACTGAATGAAGTAGGAACCAAGTATAACGCACAAATTTTCAGAGGAGAAGATTTATACAGTGCAGATGTCGATATTTACGCACCATGTGCGATGGGAGCGACTTTAAATGACAATACCGTTTATAAAATAAAAGCAAAAGTGATTGCTGGTGCCGCTAATAATCAATTGGCTGATGAGAATGTACATGGTGCAATTTTGCAAGAAAGAGGCATTCTATATGCTCCGGACTTTTTGATTAATGCAGGTGGAATAATCAACGTGTACGCTGAATTAGCGCATTATGATAAAGCAGAAATCATGCGTAAAACGGAAAACATTTACAATACAACATTGGAGATATTTGATTTTGCCATTACTAACAACATGACACCGCATCATGCCGCTTTGACTATTGCTCAAAATCGCATCAATCAAAGAAAGTTAGAGAATAGTAAAAAGTAGTTTTCAGTACTCAGTTGTCAGTATTCAGTGATAAATTATTTCCCGTCACTAAATACTGATTGCTGAATACTTTAAAATAAGCGATTATATATTTTATTTTAAAAAATGAAATACTTATTTTTGCACGCTAATTAATAAAAGTTCTTACAAGGTGGTAAACAGAAGACACATTCGCGTTAAAGTTATGCAATCCATTTATGCGATGCATCAAAGCGGTTCAGATAATCTGGAAAAAGAAGAAAAATTCCTTTTTTACAGTATCGACAATATTCAAGATTTATACCTGATAATGCTTTCCTCGCTGATTGAGATTTGTAAAACAGAAACTGTCTTTTTACATAAATCAAGTTTAAAGCATCTTGCGACTCCTGAGGAACGTAAACCCAACGAAAAATTTGTGAAAAACAGGATTTTTCAAATTCTTTCCGAAAATAATTCATTAAGTATCGCGCTGGAAAATCGTAAAATTAATAATTGGACTTTAAATGACGATTATATTTTATTGCTTCTTAATGATATAAAAGTCAGTAAATTGTATTTGGAATACATGAGTAATCCGGTAAATACTTTTGAGGAAGACCGACAGTTTATTGTTGATTTATTCATGGATGTAATTGTTCCTAATGAAAAATTATATGACTATCTGGAAGATGATAAGTTGACTTGGGTAGATGATATTCCGTTAGTAAATACGCATATCATCAAACAATTGAAAGCGATTAAATCTGGTGAAGATGATAATTTCAGAGTGCCAAAATTGTACAAAGACAATGAGGATAAAGATTTTGTTAAAGATTTATTTCGAAAAACGGTCTTAAATGAGTCGGAATTAGCGAAAGAATATGTTGATAAAACACCAAATTGGGACAGCGATAGAATTGCTGAAATAGATACCATCATACTTAAAATGGCTATTTGTGAGTTCTTGAAATTCCCGTCGATTCCTGTAAAAGTAACCCTTAATGAATATTTAGAGGTTGCCAAAGAATATTCTACCCCAAAAAGTAGTATTTTTATCAATGGAATTTTAGACAATTTAGTAAAAGAGCTTCAAACCAGCAAAAGAATTATAAAAGCCGGTCGTGGTTTAATGTAATAATTAACAAATAAAAAGAGAATTAAAATTATGGAACAATTAACTCAATTTGCACCGTTTATATTAATGTTTGTGGTGATCTATTTCTTTATGATCAGACCACAACAAAAAAGAGCAAAAAACGAAAAAGAATTTGAAAGCACCTTAAAAGTAGGTGATAAAATCATAACCAAAAGTGGTCTTCACGGAAAAGTTTCTGAGCTTGCGGACACAACTGTTATTGTTGAAACCATGTCAGGAAAATTGAAAATGGAACGTTCTGCAATTTCTATGGAAATGAGTGCCGTTTTGAATAAAAAATAATTCTCGTTTTCATAAATTAAAAAAATCCCAATCTAATTGGACTGCCCCCAAAAAGTTATACACTATTTGGGGGTATTTTTATGGAAAGAAAAGTCAAGTTTAATAATGCGTTTAATCTTGAATGTATAAAATTAGTATTAGAAAAGCATTATTCTTGCAAGCATGTTTCTATTGAAAAGGGTTTAGAAAGATCAAACCTTCGCAAATGGACTGGATTTTATAAAGAATAATGAGCCATTGGTTTGTTACCAAGAAAGAATCAAAGTTATTCGTTAGATTTTAAATTGCAAGTACTAAAAGCCATTGACAAAGACTCATTGTCCCTGAGAGCCGCAAGTGTTAAGTTTAATATCCCTGATACAGGTATTATTGATAAATGGAAGAAAGATTTTGCTGATTTTGGTTTAGTAGTCTTACAACCAAAAACTAGGGGTAGACCAAAAACCATTAATGACAATAAACGAAAAAAGCGAAAATCGGACAAACCAGTTACGAGAGAAGAAGAACCTCTTTTAGAGATTGAAGCACTGCGTTGTGATAACGAATTGCTAAAAAAGTTCTAAACCTTAATTCAAGCAGAAGAGAAGGCCAGAAAGCGCAAGCCATAATGAAGTTAAGTCATAAATTTGATTTGAATTTACTTTTAAATCAAACCAAACTGTTATTGAAAACTTCTTTGGAATACTAAAATTAGAACTGTTTTAAATACAAAAATTTGCAAGTTTAGATGACCTAAAACAGGAAATTAAAAAAATAGACTTTTACAATCGCGTAAGAATTAAATCAAATTTAAACAAAATGAGCCCGATACAATATCGAGCTCACTATTATCAAAAATAATTATAAATTTGTCTAAACTTTTAGGTTAGTCCATACATTTTGGAATTTTTAAATTTTATAAGACCTATAATTTTTTTAGACTATTTGACATCCATTAATTCTACGTCAAAAATCAAAGTGGCATTTGGTGGAATTGCTCCTCCAGCACCACGAGATCCATATCCTAAATCAGATGGAATCACAAAACGTGCTTTGTCACCTACACGCAACAACGCAATTCCTTCATCCCAACCTTCGATAACCTGACCTTGACCCAATTTGAATTCGATTGGTTTTTTTCTTGGATAAGAAGAGTCAAAAACTTTCCCATTCTCTAATGAACCTTCATAATGAACAGACACTGTTTTTCCGCTTTCTGCTTTTTTACCTTCACCTCTTTGGATGAATTGGTAACGCAAACCGCTTTCTGTTTTTTCAAAACCAGCGGCTAATTTTTCCATCGCGGCTTCAACTTCTGCTTTTAAAGATGCATCACGTTTGTTGCGAGATCCTTTGAAAGTGATGAAAGCCTCAATTGCATTCCAGTTTTTAGCTTCTTCTCCTTCTCTGATGATTTCCAAAGATTCTAAAACATCTCCTTGCTCTACAGCATCTACCACATCCTGACCTTCAACAACATGACCAAAAACAGTATGTTTGTTATCCAACCAATCTGTTGGAATGTGCGTTATGTAAAATTGAGAACCGTTTGTTCCTGGTCCTGAGTTAGCCATTGCCAAAACTCCCGGACGGTCGTGTTTCAAACTTGGGTGAAATTCATCATCAAATTTGTACCCTGGATCTCCAGTTCCTGTTCCTTGTGGACAACCACCTTGAATCATGAAGTTAGGAATTACTCTGTGGAATTTTAATCCATCATAAAATTTAACTCCTTGCGGTTTTACTTTATTTTCTAAGTTTCCTTCAGCCAATCCTACGAAGTTTCCAACTGTTCCTGGAGTCAAATCGTGTGCTAGTTTTACTAAAATAGCACCTTTAGTAGTGTTGAATTTAGCATATATTCCGTTTTCCATTTTTATTTAATTTTTGTTAAAGCGCAAATTTACGAATTAAATTAGACAATTTAAAAATTCTCACTAAATGGATTCAGTTAATTGAAGTCCATTTTTTAATGATTATGCTGAGCTATTTTGGCAAAAAAGCGCTGTAAATAACTCCCTTTTCTAATTATAGAAACTAATTGTGTTTTACCCAAATTAGTTCAGAAGTATTGTAGCCAAGATCTTTTGCTGTTTTTAAATAGGTTTCTTTGATATTGTTAGGCATTGTTTTTTCACGCGAGAGCAGCCACAGGTATTTAAGACTTTCACCTGCAACCAACGCATACTTATAATCAGAATCAAGCGCAATAATGTTATATCCTGAATAAAATGGCCCAAAAAAGGAAACTTTTAATTTTCCTTCATTTGAATCACCTGCAAACTTCACTTTACCTGTAGATGCTACATACTTGTTCTTTATGAAATTATACCCTCGGTTTACCACTTTAATACTTCCATCCTCATTTAGTGAATATTCAGCGGTTGTATTGTTTAAGTTTTTTTCAAAAACAAAATCCAACCGTGCAATTTCGTACCAGCTGCCTAAATATTTATTTTTATCAAAATCTTGAATTGTCTTTAATCCTTTAGGCAAAGAGTTGCAGGAATTCATTACCAACAGACTTGCCGAGAGCAACGTTAGACTTCCTAAAACTAGAATTTTATTTTTCATGATCTTTCATTGAATATCAAAATTCAGAAATAAAAAATTGTAAATCAATACAATTTAGAATACTTTAGGATTTGCTAAAACAAACCAAATACAAAACTAACTTCTAATTGATTAAATTCTTTGCTCCAAAAACTCAAATCTAATATTAGAGAAAGAGGGATCTAAGTTCAAAGTATATAATTGTTTACATATTTTGAAAAAAGGATTATTAGATCTTACTGCTCTAAGCATTTCTAACAAAAGATGGTTTCCTTTATCAGAATCGTTATTTGATGTGTGTTTTACCAAAATTTTTGTTGTTTTTAAACCTCCTAATTCCACCTAATCCTAGCCCAGATGGAAGTGAAAATCCTTTTTATGCGCCTTTTCGGCGGATAAAAAGATTGCAACGAACAGCTGGAAATAGCTCCAAAAAAAAAAAATTAATCGTTGATTTGGTTATTTGGTTATTTGAAAACCTCAGCATCTTTGTACCTTTGCGGCTTAGAACCTTTTTAATAAAAATTATGCGCATCGATATTGTTACCGTTCTCCCAGAATTATTACGAAGTCCGTTTGAGGCTTCGATTATGAAACGTGCTATTGACAAAGGATTGGTGGAAGTTCATTTTCATAATCTGCGGGATTACACAACCAACAGGCAGAAAAGCGTTGACGATTATCCTTACGGCGGTGGTGCCGGAATGGTGATGACGGTGCAGCCTATTGATGCTTGCATCACGCATTTGAAAAGCGAAAGAGCCTACGACGAAATCATTTATATGTCGCCGGACGGGGAAACCCTGAACCAGAAAATGGCAAATACGATGTCGATGTACGAAAATATTATTATCCTTTGTGGTCATTATAAAGGAGTCGATCAGCGGGTGCGCGACCATTTTATTACCAAAGAAATATCTATTGGTGATTATGTTTTGTCTGGCGGCGAATTAGGAGCTTTGGTATTATCGGATGCATTAATCCGATTGATTCCGGGAGTTTTGAGCGATGAAACCTCAGCGTTGACAGATAGTTTTCAGGATGGATTATTGTCGGGACCTATATATACACGCCCGGCAGATTACAACGGATGGAAAGTTCCGGAGGTTTTAACTAGCGGGAATTTCGCCAAAATTGACAAATGGCGTGAAGATATGGCGTACGAACACACAAAGAACAGAAGACCGGATTTATTGGACGATTAAAAATTTGTTAGAAGTTTAAGGTTTAAAGTTGGCATTCAAGAACTTCTAAACTTTAAACAAGAAAAACTTTAAACTTTAAACTTTTTTATTTACTTTTGCGCCCACATTAGTTCAACCTCTGGCGAGATCCGTGAATGTTGATTTAATGCAAACCATAATTAAAAAATATCATGGCAGATTTAATGAAATTCGTTCAAGACGAATTCGTAACAAGAAAAGAATTCCCAGTTTTTGCAGCTGGAGACACGATCACTGTTTACTATGAAATTAGAGAGGGTGAAAAAACGAGAACACAGTTTTTTAAAGGAGTTGTTATTCAAAGAAGAGGTTCTGCTAATACAGAAACTTTCACAATTCGTAAAATGTCTGGTGCTATTGGAGTTGAGCGTATCTTCCCAGTAAACTTACCAGCTTTACAAAAAATTGAAATCAATAAAAAAGGTGCTGTACGTAGAGCGAGAATTTTCTACTTCAGAGAACTTACCGGTAAAAAAGCTAAGATTAAAGACAAAAGAAGATAGTCAACTATCTTTTTACTATAAAAGTCCCAACACTGTTGGGACTTTTTTTTTGGCTTAAAACCAAGACATTCAATATTATTCTTTAAATTTTACAGGAATTGAAAGTATTTCAAGCGCTTCATATTTGATAATTTATAAGGAATATTATTTTGATATTCTCAATTTGAACAAACAAAAACAATAATTTAATAATTCAATTTATACTACTAAAAACTTAATGAAAACGCATTTTCTTTTACGATATCGTTTTGTTACATTTGTAGCTACTTCTTAAAATAAGAATTACATATATCCATGCACTATGACAAAAATTAAAGTAGCCAATCCAGTGGTTGAATTGGATGGCGATGAGATGACACGAATTATTTGGTCCTTTATTAAAGAAAAATTAATTCTACCGTATTTAGATTTAGATATTAAATATTATGATTTAGGAATGGAAAGCAGAGATGCAAGCAATGACCAAATCACTATTGACTCTGCTGAAGCAATAAAAAAATACAATGTCGGTATTAAATGTGCTACTATAACTCCAGATGAAGAACGCGTTAAAGAATTTGGTTTAAAAAAAATGTGGAAATCTCCAAACGGAACAATCCGTAATATTGTAGGTGGAACTGTTTTCCGTGAACCAATTATCATGAAAAATGTACCTCGTTTAGTACCAGGATGGACACAGCCTATCGTCATTGGTCGTCATGCTTTTGGAGATCAATACAAAGCAACAGATACTGTCATTAAAGGAAAAGGAAAACTAACCATGACTTTTGTACCTGAAGAAGGAGAAACACAAACATGGGAAGTATACGACTATAAAGGAGACGGAGTTGCAATGGCAATGTACAACACTGATGAAAGTATTTACGGTTTTGCGCATTCATCATTCCAAATGGCTTTGACAAAAAAATGGCCCTTATATCTTTCTACAAAAAATACTATTTTGAAAGCCTATGACGGACGTTTCAAAGATATTTTTGAAGAAGTATATCAATCTACTTACAAAGCTCAATTTGTTGAAGCAGGTATCGTTTACGAACACCGATTAATCGACGACATGGTTGCTTCTGTAATGAAATGGAGCGGTGGATTTGTTTGGGCTTGTAAAAACTACGATGGTGATGTTCAATCAGACACTGTTGCACAAGGTTTTGGTTCATTAGGTTTAATGACTTCAGTATTGGTAACTCCTGATGGAAAAACGGTAGAAGCGGAAGCAGCTCACGGAACAGTTACACGTCATTACAGACAACACCAACAGGGAAAAGCAACATCTACCAACCCAATTGCATCTATTTTTGCATGGACAAGAGGATTGGAACACAGAGGTAAACTGGACAAAAACCAAGCATTAATTGATTTTTGTCATGCTTTAGAACAAGTATGTATTGATACTGTTGAAAGCGGAAAAATGACTAAAGATTTAGCGATGTTAGTAAAACCAAAAGGTTTAACTGACGCTGATTATTTGACTACCGAAGCTTTCTTGGCAGCGATAAAAGAAAATTTAGATGCTAAACTAGCCTAATTCTTTTTCTACATTATATTTAAAAGACAACCCGAAACGGTTGTCTTTTTTTATATATTAGCAATACCTTAACAGTTGTTATATGACAACTGCTATTCTATTTAGTGTAATTTACATTTTTGTATTTAGAAAAATTTAAACAATGACACCAAAGAAAATTATCATCTTTTTAGTTGTATTATTATCCTCGATCTCGTGTTTCGCTCAAGATAAATTTACGTTAAGCGGAACTATTATTGACGCTAACAGTAATGAAACTTTAATAGGCGTCAATGTTGTAATTCCACAACTTAAAACTGGCGTAACCACCAATGAATATGGGTTTTATTCCATTACTGTACCACAAGGGACATACAGTGTACAAATAAGTTATTTGGGATATCAAACCATTGAGGAATCAATAAATCTGAACCAAAACATAAAAAATAATTTCAATTTATATAGTAATGAAACCGCTTTGAAAGAAGTAATCATTACTGACAATAAAACAAAAACTGACATCAAAAAACCCGAAATGAGCGTCAATAAACTCTCTATTTCTGCTATTAAAAAAATGCCCGTTGTTTTGGGTGAAGTCGATGTTCTAAAATCTATTTTATTACTGCCCGGAGTTACTAATGCTGGTGAAGGTGCATCAGGCTTCAATGTTCGTGGTGGTGGTGCCGACCAAAATTTGATTCTCTTGGACGAGGCAACGATCTTTAATTCCTCACATGTTTTTGGTTTTTTCTCTGTTTTTAATCCGGATGCCATCAAAGATCTAAAGTTGTATAAAGGGGGAATTCCAGCTCGTTACGGAGGAAGAGCTTCTTCTGTTTTGGATATTTATCAAAAAGACGGTAACAGCAAAGGTTTTCATGTCAATGGAGGAATCGGATTAATTTCCAGCAGAATTTTGGCCGAAGGACCACTAGTAAAAGACAAAGGTTCCTTCCTTATTGGCGGCAGAAGTTCCTACGCGCATTTATTCCTGAAACTATCCGAAGAACAAAAAAACAATACCGCTTATTTTTATGATTTAAACACCAAATTAAGCTACAAATTAGATTCAAACAACAGTCTTTATTTATCCGGTTATTTTGGGCGTGATGTTTTCAGCCTGAACAAAAGCTTTACCAATATTTATGGAAATGCGACCGTAAACCTGCGTTGGAATCACTTGTTTTCTGAAAAATTATTTTCGAATTTATCGCTTATTTACAGTGATTATTATTACGGTTTAGATTTGGATTTTATAGGTTTCAAATGGGATTCCGGCATTAGAAACTATAATATCAAATACGATTTCAAGAATTATATTTCGGATAAATTCAAATTAAATTACGGTGTAAACGGAATTTATTACGAGTTCAATCCTGGAACTATCAAGCCATCTGATGTTAATTCCGGAATAAATTTTGATCAATTGGACAAAAAATATGCTTTTGAACCCGCACTTTACATCAATGCTGATCAGGAAATATCCGATAAAATAGCACTTTCATACGGGCTTCGTTACAGTATGTTTTACCGTTTAGGACAATCTACCGTGAATATTTATATAGATGACAATCCTGTAACGTTCAATTCGGAACTACAGATTTATGAAAAAGCAACTCCTATTGGCACAAAGTTTTATGACAGAAATAAAATCATGCAAAGCTATAATTACTTGGAACCACGTTTTTCATTAGCCTACCAAATCAACGATGACCAATCCTTCAAAGCGAGCTACAACAGAATGGTGCAGTATTTACAATTGATTTCAAATACCTCATCGCCTACTCCACTCGATGTATGGACGCCAAGTGACCGTTTTATAAAACCTCAAATTGCTGATCAGGTAGCTTTGGGATATTTCAAAAACTTCGAAGAAGGAATGTATTCCCTTGAAGTAGAAAGCTATTATAAAGAAGTGCAAAACCGATTGGATTACATAGACGGCGCCAATTTGATTGCCAACAAAGCCATTGAACAAATAATCCTGAACGGGCAATTAAGATCCTACGGTTTAGAAATTATGTTCCGAAAAAACGAAGGAAAATTTAACGGCTGGATTTCATATACATTATCCAAATCCGAGCAACAAACTCCGAGAAGAACCCCGATAGAAACTGGAATAAACAACGGGCAATGGTACAATTCAGTATATGACAAATTGCATAATATTGCGATAACGTCTTCTTATAATTTGAATGAAAAATGGTCTTTTGGAGCTAATTTTGCGCTGCAAACCGGGCAACCGGTAACGTATCCCGTTGGGCAATATGACTACTTAGGAATCAATGTCCCCAGCTATGGATTAAGAAATGAAAATAGGCTTCCGGCATACCATCACCTTGACATTGCCGCTACTTTGACTCCAAAGAACAATAAAGATCGCCAGTGGAAAGGAGAATGGGTTTTCAGCATTTACAATTTATACAATAGAAAAAATGCCGCGTCAATTAATTTCAGACAAAATATTGATACCGGGAGCAATGAAGCTGTAAAAACTTCAATTTTTGGTGTTGTTCCTGCAGTGAGCTATAATTTCAAATTTTAATCTTAGCAATCAGTAAGAGCACAAAATAAAACAATAAAAACATGAAAAAAATAATAGTATACCTAATACTTATCACCGCTATTTTTTCCGCAAGTTGTGAAGATGTTATTGAAGTAGATTTAGATAATGTTCCTCCAAAATTGGTCATTGAAGCAGCAATCAATTGGAAAAAAGGAACTTCAGGAAATCAACAAAAAATAAAACTCACCACTACAACCGGTTTTTATAGTACTGAAATTCCAAAAGTTTCCGGAGCAACGGTTTCCATAAAAAACAGTGCAAATGTTGTTTTCAATTTTACAGAAATTGAAAAAACAGGCGAATACGGTTGCGCTACTTTTATTCCGGTCATTAACGAAACCTACACGTTAACCGTTATCAAAAATGGCAATACTTACACCGCTGTTGAAACATTGAAACCAGTTGCGCCAATAACTAAAATTGTTCAAAACAACAAAGGCGGTTTCACAGGAACAGATATAGAAATTAAAACGTTTTATCAAGATCCAACGGGTGAAAGCAATTATTACCTCTACAAATATTTATACTCGAACCAGCTGAAATCAAACTTTTATGTAGACCTGGATGACTTTTTTAATGGAAACGAATTCTTCAGTATCTCGCAAAATGACGAGTTAAAAAAAGACGATAAAATTGAAATAAGCCACTTCGGAATTTCTAAAGCCTATTACAATTACATGAGTGTTTTGGTGAGTATTGCAGGAAATAATGGCGGCGGACCGTTTCAATCTCCACCTGCAACTGTGAGAGGAAACATTATCAACACCACGGATGCGGCGAATTATCCTTTGGGCTATTTCTCCCTCAGTGAGGTCGATATTAGAAATTACACCATTGAATAATTAGGAGCTAATCCAGCTGTTCATTACAACCAAAAAACAGGTTCTAAACAGTTTTCCAGTCCGTATAAGGAGCTTCCTTTGGTCGCTCTTCTACTGCCGAAAAACTAAAGTTTACAACCTGTTTTGGTTTTCATTGCCATCCGGGCTAGTACGTGAGAGATAAAACGAGAACTTTTATTTACTTTTACATCATAATTTATAATTCATCATTAAGTATGTCTTCACACCATATCGTTCGGGACGACCAAGAACCTGCTTTAATCATTGCCAATGGTGCTTCCTGTAATCCAGAACTGTTAGGTCAGTTACTGGAATGGTCGCCGCTTGTGGTCGTATTAGATACGGCTATGGTTCGTGTCATGGAATTAGACATTAAAGTCGATGTGCTTTTAGGGGATTTCGACAAAGGATTTGATCCTGAAATTTATAAAACCTCGCAGTACCCGATCGAAATCATTCATACGCCAGATCAAAATAAAACCGATTTAGAGAAGGCTTTTGACTATTTAATCGAAAGAAAAATTCCTGCAGTCAATGTTGTTTGGGCCACGGGACGTAGAGCCGATCATACGATTACCAATCTGACCAACATTACACGATACAGAAATCTATTGAAAATTGTCATTCTGGACGATCATTCAAAAGTGTTTTTATTGCCTAAGAAATTCGAAAAATGGTACACGGCAGACACCCCCATTTCATTAATTCCCATCGGTCATGTGACTGGAATACATTCGAATAATTTATATTACCCATTGAAAGATGATAGTTTGACCATTGGTTACAGAACTGGAAGCAGTAATCATGTCATCAACGACGGCATTGTGACAATCGAACATAACGAAGGCGATTTATTGATGATGGAATGCTTGGATTAGCATTTATTGAATATTCAACAATGCGTTTCTCACAATTTCATAATGGCTCCAGGGAATAAAATGATTCGCTTTTTCGATAGTTATTGTATCAATTGATTTTGCATTGACAAACATTTTTTTCATGAAGGCAACATTGCTGTACGGCACCAAAGCGTCTTTTGTTCCATGAATAATGGTAACATCGCAAGTAATCTTTTTCAACTCTGGTTCTAAAGCGACCAAATCCTGTTTCAGCCACCACAATTCATCATTGGAAGGTCGTAATGCTCCGGGAATCAGATACCGTAAAGGCGATGCCTTGATAACGGTTCTCCATTTCTCTGGGTTTTCAGCTTTTGGGTCCAATGAGCCTGACACTATCACCAATCGTTTATACCAAGACGGATTATCTACGGCTAACTGAGCCACAACTGGACCACCAACGGAATGTCCCACCAAAATTAGCGGCTTTTTATTATCTATTTTTTTTATAAACTCAGATATTCTTTGAGACTGTACCCTTAAATTTTGAGCGTCACCAAAATCACTGTAACCAAAACCCGGACGGTCTATGGCAATCATTCGGTATTTTTTCAGTAACAAACTGTCTTTAAGATATTCTTTGAAAGCATTCCAACTTCCGGGCGAACCGTGTACAAAAAACAAAGTTGGATTTTGAATAGTTCCCGTTTCTACATAATGAATTTTATAACCATCAAAATCCATTGTTTTATCCTGAAATTCTGTTTTAGATGCAGCGAAAAATTTTGTTGTTTCTTTATTAGAAAATCGCATCGTCATACAGGACTGACATAGTAAGAAATATAAAAAAATTAAACAGTAAGCTATGTATCTCTTTTTAAAATGAAATGAAGCGGGCATAAAAGTCATGCTATTTGTATTTTTTATAAAAGTAACCGTTTTTTGTCTTCGAAAAAACGGCAACAGTATAATTTTATGATTATTTTTTCACCTGTTTAATGGGTCTTAGTGGCCTTTAGCAATTTACAAAATAGGAATCGCTATCTTTGCACCGAAATATAGAAAATGAAACCGAAAACGATTAACGAAAAGACTAATTTACATCCTAGAAATCTTGACAGATTTGGATATGATTTTGAGCAGTTAATAGAAAAATCTCCTGAATTAAAAACTTTTGTTTCTGTCAATGAATATAAAATTGAGACCATCGATTTTAGCAACCCTGATGCGGTAAAGTCACTTAACAAAGCATTATTATTATCCCATTATGACATTCAAAACTGGGATATTCCTAAAAATTATCTTTGTCCGCCCATTCCGGGAAGAGCAGATTATATTCACTATTTAGCGGATTTATTAGCTTCAAGCAACAACGGAATCATTCCTGAAGGGGAAACTGTTCAAGGTTTAGATATTGGTGTCGGTGCCAATTGCATTTATCCTATAATAGGAAATTCAGCGTACGGATGGAGTTTTGTAGGAACTGATACTGATTTAAAAGCAATTGAAAATTGCAGTGCGATCATTGAAGATAATCCAAAACTAATTGATGCGATAAGTTTACAACAACAAACGGAATCGCGTTTTATTTTTAAAAATATAATTACTCCCGAAGACAAGTTTACATTCACTATTTGCAATCCTCCTTTTCATGCCTCACAGGATGAAGCCACGAAAAGTACGGTTCGAAAAATCAATAATTTAGAATCTCACAGCGCTGGGAGCAAAGTAACTAAACCTGTTTTAAATTTTGGTGGCCATAATGCTGAATTATGGTGTGAAGGCGGCGAATTAGGTTTCGTTACCCAAATGATATACGAAAGTGCAAAATATCCGATGCAATGTTTATGGTTCACAACTTTAGTGTCTAAAAAAGAGAATCTTTCCAGTCTGTACAAAACATTAAATAAAGTAAGTGCGGTCCAAATTAAAACAATTGACATGGCTCAAGGCCAAAAAACTAGCCGAATTGTAGCATGGACATTTTTGAGTGAAGCACAACAAAAAGCGTGGAAATTTTAAGCATCATTTTTTATACTGTTAGGGGAACATAAATAATACTCAAAATACGGCACAAATACTTACTACAATAAAATTATACGCTCCTCGGGTAAGTTATTTTACAGCAGCTCAACAAACTGCTATCACTGATGCAGCTACAATTTCTCAAATGCAAACGGCATTAAATTTTGATTCAACTGCCTGATAATTAGCGTATCTAGGTCTTGGAAGAAGAAATTTCAATATGAGAGTGGGACAATCTTCCTTAAAAAAGCGCTCAATTCTTTTTGAATGCCGCTTATCCAATCAATGACAAATTAGAAGCGTATGCTTTTGGAGGAACTAGTTATAGAGATGGTGAAGCTGCAGGTTTTTACAGAAGACCAAATCACGCCCGATCATAAATAGGATTGTATCCAAACGGATTTTTACCGGAAATATATTCAACAATCAACGACGTCTCCATTGCCGCAGGTCTTAAAGCTATGATATTTGAAAGTTGGACTTTTGACTTAAGTAACACTTTTGGAAGAAATGCTTTTGATTACGGAGTTGAGAATACAGTGAATGCCTCTTTACGAGAAAGTCTCCAAATGCAATTTTGAATGCATTATTTGATACGGCCGGAGCAACTGCTGCAACTTTCTTTGCTAATGCAATTGACACTGAATCAAAAGGAATTGATATTGTAATAAGTCATAAAACAAGTTTTGGAAATAATGTTTCTCTGAAAACAGATCTGTCAGGAACTTTTTCGAATACGTACAGAGTGGTAGATATTCACGCTTCTTCAGTTTTAGCAGCTGCCGGTCAGATAAATAAATACTATTCTGAAGCAAGCAGGGTATACTTACAAGAAGCAATTCCTAAAGTAAAAGCTAATTTGACTAATTCGATTAGTTACAAAAAATTCGATTTCTTCTTAAGAAATGTTTATTTTGGTAAAGTTACTGATCCAAACATTGCTGATGCAAATAATGATGGAACTATCAATGCTATTGTTGTAAATAATCAAGAAGTTGAAAACGAACATCCAACATGGGCAGCTAAAATCATTTCAGATTTGTCTGTTGGATTTAAATTAACTAACGCCGCAAAAATTGTCGTAGGAGCAAATAACATTTTTGATATTTATCCAACTTTAAATTTAGGACCTCAAACAATTAAACAAAGAGCTTCTGGAGTTAATGCTAATGGAGGTGTAACTTACTCCCCAACTACTTCTTCAAATAATTACATTGACTTATCAAATGCAAATCAATTTGTATATTCGAGAAACACATCTCAATTTGGTCAAAACGGTCGTTTTGTTTTTGCCAGATTAAGCTTCAGCTTCTAGAAAAAGATCTTTTATATAAAGGAAAGCCAACAACAAAAAGTTGATGGCTTTTTTTTGGCTTAAACTTAGGTAAAAAAAGAATCCAAACGTTGTACCTTTGTTCCTCTTAACCTTTGTTCTTGTTTTACATGAATTTCCAAGTAGTATCTGATTACCAGCCGAAGGGCGACCAACCTCAAGCGATTGAAAAATTGACTCAAGGGATTATTGAAGGTGATAAATTCCAAACACTTTTAGGAGTTACAGGATCGGGAAAAACATTTACCGTTGCCAATGTCATTCAGGAAGTACAAAGACCGACATTAGTTTTAGCACACAATAAAACATTGGCAGCTCAATTGTATTCGGAATTCAAGCAATTTTTCCCGAATAACGCTGTAGAATATTTCGTTTCTTACTACGATTATTACCAGCCAGAAGCTTTTATGCCTGTAACGGGCGTTTTTATTGAGAAGGACTTATCTATCAATGAAGAACTAGAAAAAATGCGAATGTCAACTACTGCATCGTTGCTTTCCGGACGAAGAGATATTTTGGTTGTCGCATCGGTTTCGTGTTTATACGGTATTGGAAATCCCATCGAATTTCAAAAAAACTTGATTCCAATTGAGAAAGGACAAATTATTTCTAGAACCAAATTATTGCATCAATTAGTGCAAAGTTTATATTCCAGAACAGAAGCCGATTTTAATCCGGGAAGTTTCAGAATAAAAGGAGATACAGTAGATGTTTATCCTAGTTATGCGGATGAAGCCTATCGCATTCATTTCTTTGGTGATGAAATCGAGGAAATTGAAAGTTTCGACACAAAGAATTCTCAAGTACTCGAAAAATTTGAAAAACTGACGATTTATCCCGCTAATATGTTTGTGACTTCACCAGATGTTTTGCAAAATGCAATTTGGGAAATACAACAGGATTTAGTAAAACAGGTTGATTATTTCAAGGAAATTGGAAAACATCTCGAAGCAAAACGATTAGAAGAACGAACCAATTTTGATTTAGAAATGATTCGGGAACTTGGCTATTGTTCCGGAATTGAAAATTATTCCCGTTATCTTGATGGACGTTTACCCGGAACCAGACCTTTCTGTTTATTGGATTATTTTCCAAAAGATTACTTAATGGTCGTCGATGAAAGCCATGTCACACTTTCACAGGTCAGCGCAATGTATGGCGGAGACAGAAGCCGAAAAGAAAATTTAGTGGAATATGGTTTTAGACTTCCGGCAGCAATGGACAATCGCCCTTTGAAGTTTGAAGAGTTTGAAGCCATGCAAAATCAAGTTATTTATGTTTCTGCAACGCCGGCTGATTATGAATTGCAAAAAACGGAGGGAGTTGTTGTCGAACAAGTGATTCGTCCTACAGGATTATTAGATCCAGTTATCGAAATCCGACCAAGTTTAAACCAAATTGATGATTTAATTGAAGAAATTCAACTCCGTGCCGAAATTGATGAACGCGTTTTGGTGACTACTTTAACCAAAAGAATGGCAGAAGAATTGGCCAAATATTTAACGAAAGTCAATATTCGTTGCCGTTACATTCACTCCGAAGTAGATACTTTGGAACGGATAGAAATCATGCAAGATTTGCGAAAAGGAATTTTTGATGTGCTAATTGGCGTGAATTTACTTCGTGAAGGTTTGGATTTACCTGAAGTTTCTTTGGTGGCAATTTTAGATGCAGACAAAGAAGGTTTTTTGCGAAGTCATCGTTCGCTTACGCAAACAATTGGTCGTGCGGCGAGAAACTTGAATGGAAAAGCGATTATGTATGCTGATAAAATTACCAATAGCATGCAAAAAACTATTGACGAAACGAATTATCGCAGAACCAAGCAAATTAATCACAATACTGAAAATAATCTTGTACCGCAAGCTTTAAATAAAAAAATTGAGAGCGCGTTTACTAAAAACCCTTTAGCTGATTATGAATTAGGCTACACAATAAATACCGCCGCCGAACCCGAAAACTTGTATCTATCCAAAACAGAGATTGAAAAACGCATACGCGAAAAACGGAAATCAATGGAAAAAGCAGCCAAAGAGTTGGACTTCATGCAAGCTGCAAAATTACGTGATGAGATTAAAGCGTTACAAGGACAATTAACTTAATTATGTTGCTCCTGAAAAACATTCAATAAAACTTCGCCATCAATTATAGCGTTTGGTGCTTCATTCATCAACTTAAGAATACGTTTTGTAGCGACAGGATTAAGTCCCATTTCAAGTGCTATTTGTTGGATTGCAACAGATTCTTTTTGGTGTAAAACACCGTCACTATACATTAATAGAGCCAATCTGTAAAATTGCTGAATACGTAAAAACTCCGATTTAATGGGGATTTGCGGAAGTTCCTGATGAAACAAATCTTTAAAAACATCAATTCCAAACCCCAACTCACTAGCAACAATTGCCAAAAATTCATATTCTCTTTTATGCAAATGTCCGTCGACAGTAGAAAAAGCAATCATCTCCAAAACTAAACTCTTCTTTTCTTCGAATGTATTCATCAAATTATTATTTTTAGCTAAAATATTGTTTTTAAATCAAAACACAAAAACTATTAATGATTCGACCACAGTTCCTACTCCTGCTCTTCTTTTTTACTATGGCAAAAATTGCTGCTCAGGACGTAAAAGAGCCGAGACAAAGTACCGCTTCAAAACAAGTTTCTACCTTTATTATTGAAGTACCACAACTTCAAACCATAAAGAAAATTTGGGTGTATTTACCTAAAAATTATTTAACGTCCAAAAAGAAATTCTCCGTAATTTACATGCACGACGCTCAAAATTTATTTGATGAAAAAACTTCCTATTCGGGTGAATGGAATGTGGACGAAAAACTGGACAGTTTAAAAGCACAAGTTATTGTAGTAGGAATCGAACATGGAAATGACAAAAGAATCGAGGAATTAACGCCTTTTAAAAACCAAAAATACGGTGGAGGAAAAGCGGATAGTTATTTAGAATTTATCGTGAAAACATTGAAACCACAAATCGACAAAACGTATCGTACAAAAACCAAAAAGAAAAATACGATCATAATGGGAAGTTCCCTTGGTGGACTTACCTCTTACTATGCCGTTTTAAAATACCCTGAAATATTTGGAAAAGCAGGTGTTTTCTCGCCTTCTTTTTGGTTTACGAAAGACATTTATAATCTAACTGAAAAATCTGAAAAGATAAAATCTAAAGTCTATTTTCTCTGCGGCGATAGGGAAAGCGACGATATGGTTTCAGATTTGAACAAAATGGAACGTTTGTTAAATTCAAATAGATGTTATTGCCTGAATTTGAATGAAAAGAAAATTATAAAAGGCGGACAACATAATGAAAAATTATGGCGCGATGGTTTTGTAAAAGCAATTTTATGGCTTGGCTATTAAATGGCATCTTTAAAGAAACTCATTAATTTTAAGTGTATAAAATCAGATTCACATGGAACTAATCTTAAGAGAATACAACCTCAAATTGAAACATACGTTTACGATTTCAAGAAAATCTATAGACTTCCAGCCTTCTTTGATTGTGGAACTCCAGCGTGACGGTTTTTCAGGTTTTGGCGAAGCAACTTCTAATCCCTATTATAAGATAACTGTTCCGGTTATTGTGCAAGATTTAGAAAAAATTCGCAGCATAATCGAAAACACTACAGATCAAACACCCGAAGAATTTTGGTCAAAGATTCATCCTTTTCTAAAACACAACATGTTTGCGTTATGTGCTTTGGACATAGCATACAATGATTGGTATGCGCGCAAAAAAGGAAAAAAATTGTACGAATTGTGGAATTATGACATTGACAAAAATCCATTGACAGATTACACGATTGGAATTGCATCTGTAGATAAAATGGTAGCAAAAATGAAGGAACTTCCTTGGCCGATTTATAAAATCAAATTGGGAACCAAAGAAGATATTGCCATTGTCAAAGAACTTCGGAAACATACGAATGCCACTTTTAGAATTGACGCCAATTGTGGTTGGGGTGTGGAAGAAACGATAAATAATGCCGTTAAGCTGAAAAAATTAGGTGTTGAATTCTTAGAACAACCGATGAACGCCGACAATTGGGAAGGACATAAAGAAGTTTACAAACACTCTGTTTTACCAATAATTGCTGATGAAAGTTGTATTATTGAACAAGACGTGGCCAAATCTCACCATCATTTTCATGGAGTGAATGTCAAATTAATGAAATGTGGAGGACTTACTCCCGGAAGACGGATGATTGAGGAAGCCAAGAAATTAGGTTTAAAAACAATGGTAGGTTGTATGACTGAATCGACCGTTGGAATATCTGCGATTGCACATTTATTGCCGCAATTGGATTATGTAGATATGGACGGTGCATTGCTTTTGGCTGAAGACATAGCAAGTGGTGTAACAATAGATTTTGGAAAAATAAGCTATTCTGAAATCAATGGAACCGGTGTAACTTTAATTAAGGTCCTTTGAAAGTGCACCAATTCTAAATCTAAAAATGTGGTCTAATTGCTTTTAAACCGTACATTTGTAAAAAATTAGAATATGATGACAAATAACGATATCTTTAAAAAACTTCGTGTAGCTTTAATGTTACGTGATGATCAAATAGTTGAAATATTAGAATTAGTAGATTTTAGAATCACTAAATCAGAATTGGGTGCTTTTTTCCGTGATGAAAAACATGAAAATTATATGGAATGTGGTGACCAAGTGTTGCGTAACTTCCTAAATGCATTGGTAATTCACTTGCGTGGTACGAAAGAAAATCCAAAAAACCCAAATGATGTTTTGGCAAAACACAAAGCTCAAATTCCTGTAAAGGAAGGAACTTCTGAAAGAGCTGAATTTAAAGCAAAGCCAAGAGACGAGGAGAGATCAAGAGGTGACGAAAGTCCTTCAAAATCGAAACCTGCTGCTAAAAAACCGTTCAAAAAACAATTTTCAAAAGGAGCTCCAAAAGTTCAGGTAGTGGAAAAAGTAAAATTTAATTTCGGTAAGAATAAAAAATCATAACAGTGAAAACAGCTTTGATTATTGGCAGCACCGGTTTAATAGGTTCAGAACTATTAAATTTACTTTTATATAGCAATGATTATCTAAAAGTGATCACTTTTGTAAAAAGAGATACAGGAATAAGGCATCCAAAATTAACCCAACACATCATTGATTTTGACAAGCCGGAAACCTACAAAGATTTAGTTGTTGGTGATGATTTCTTTTGTACCATTGGCACAACAATCAAAAAAGCAGGAAGTAAAGAAGCTTTTAAAAAAGTAGATTTTGGATATCCAAAACAGTTTGCCGCTTTTGCATTGCAAAATAAAGTCCTACAGTATTTGATTATTTCATCTCTTAGTGCTAATACAAATTCTGGAAATTTCTATTTAAAAACAAAAGGAGAAATTCAAGATTTTCTTCAAGATTGTAATTTTGAAAGCGTTGCTGTCTTGCAACCTTCCCTTCTTTTGGGAAACCGAACTGAATTTAGATTAGGAGAAAAAGTAGGTGCTTTTTTTATGAAAACACTTTCCTTCTTATTCGTTGGAAATTTAAAAAAGTACAAACCTATTGAAAGCAAAACAGTTGCCAAAGCACTTTTTAAAATAGCTCAAACAAACAATAAAGGTTTTAAAATATATGAATCAGATGCGATTCAAGAAATTGGAAACTAATACAATATCAAAATCCTGAATAAGCGTTCAGGATTTTTTTTTGATATTTAGTTCATCTAAGTGAATTTACAACTTCAAATATGAAATACATTCTAACCTTCTCATTATTCTTTTTCACTTCCTTATTTTTTGGACAAAACAATAAAACTGAAGAACCCGCGATGTTTCTCGATTCAACTTTAGTTGCTTCAGCAACAATGGAATATGTTGACCCAAATGAAATTGAGTCTGTAAATGTTATCAAAAAAGACACCACGATAAATGGTGTTATATATCGTAGTCAAATTTATATTACTTCCAAAATTTCTAAGAAATATGATTTCATAAGTTTGGAACAAATTAAATCTGAATTTACCAAAATAAAAAATAACGATGTCATTTATATGGTAAATGGCGCATCTATAAAAGACAATATCAAAACTTTCAAATTAGACCGAAACTATATTTTAGAAGTTGAAGTTACTAATTCAGAAGCATTTTACAATTTTAGAAAAAGTGACACCAAATTTGACATCATTAATATCTTGGGAAAAACAAAAGAAAACTTAGAAAATAAAAATAAGATTTTAATAAAAGGTCATGAAGCAATTGGTATTAAATAGATTCTATTTTTAATGTAATTTAATCGTGTTTATATTCCCTTCTAAGAACTACAACTCAACATCGAACATCCTACTTTATTTCTGGCCCAATCGGGTCTTTTGGCAAACCATTTCTGGGAATTTGGTTGCTCATCGTACGGATTTTTAAGCATTTCAAATAATTCGTTTAGCAAAGCATAGTCACCCTTATCTGCGTTATCAATGCACAACTGTGCCATATAATTTCGTAACACATATTTTGGATTCACTTGATCCATTTGTTCTTTCCTGACAAAATCTGAAATAGCTTCTTCATTGATTCGAATGCTGTACATCTCAAACCAATCGTGCCAATCTTCTAAGATTGTTTTATCTAAATCTTTTTCACTATAAAAGGCGTCTTTTATGGCATTGAAAGCGGTTAATGCAGTATCGGCTTTAGTAACATTACTTAGATTTCTGAAGAAAATCGTCATATCCGTTTCTACTCTTTCCAACAATTGGGTCAAACTCTGAATCAAAACTACATCTTGTTCTTTTTTGATTTGGAAACCGAGTTTATTTTTCATCATATTCAAATACTCCTTTTCGTAATTAGTACTGTAAGCATTCAAAATAGTTTCCAGCGGTTTTGCATCCTGAATTAAAGGATACAACGCATTCGCCAATTGATACAAATTCCACAGCGCAATTTCTGGTTGATTGCCAAAACGGTATCTTTTATGTTGGCTATCCGTTGTATTAGGCGTCCAAGTGGAATTGTAGTCTTCTAACCAGCCGTAAGGTCCATAATCAATGGTGACGCCGTGAATTGACATATTATCCGTATTCATCACTCCATGAACAAAACCAACGCGTTGCCAGTGTACAATCATGTTCAGCGTAGTTTGAGTAACTTCTTGAAAAAAGGCAAGGTATTTTTCGACACCTTCTTTTTTGATATGGGAAAAATGATGTTTAATTGTAAAATCCGCTAATAATTTGAGATTAACATGATCTTCTCGGGAAGCAAATAATTCGAAACTTCCAAAACGGATAAAAGATGGAGCTACTCTACAAACAATGGCGCCTTTTTCATAGGCAGGATTTCCATTGTAGATTACATCACGCAATACTTGATCGCCAGAAAGCATTAGCGAAAGCGAACGTGTGGTAGGAACACCTAAATAATGCATCGCTTCAGCACATAAATGCTCCCGGATGGAAGATCGCAAAACCGCAAAACCATCTGCAGTTCTGGAATAAGGTGTTGGCCCTGCTCCTTTCAGTTGCAATGTGTACGACTTATTTTCATGAACTACTTCAGTAAGATTAATGGCACGACCATCTCCTAATTGTCCTGCCCAATTTCCAAATTGATGTCCCGCATAACTCAAAGCATACGGTTTCGTACTTGGGTAAATGGTACTTCCTGAAAAAGTATTTAAAAAATCAGCCGAAAGTATATCTTCCTGAGAGAGACCAATAGCATTTGCTACTTCAGTTGAAGCATGAATCAGCGAAGGATTTGAAGGTTTTTTGGGTAATGTGTACGAATAACAAGCTTGATGAACCTGTCTTGGAACATTGATTTGATTTGGATCTGCAGGTAATTCGGCAGTAAAACTATTTTGTATCTGGAGTTTCATAATTACTAAAAAACATTAAAAACAAAGATAATTGTTGTAACCCAGAAAAGTTTACACTTTCAATTATTATTATGATTTGTTCTCTTTAAAAACTTGTAGTCGTCCCAAAAAAAAATCCCGTTCGCCGTAGCAAACAGGATTTTCGATATATAACATTTTTCTTAATTAAGAAAGTGCTGCTTTTACTTGGTCGGCTGCTTCTTGGAATTCAACAGCAGATAAAATTGGCATTCCTGAATTATCAATTAATTCTTTTGCGATAGCTGCATTTGTACCTTGTAAGCGAACAATGATTGGCACTTTAATTGCATCACCCATATTTTTGTAAGCATCAACAACTCCTTGCGCCACACGGTCACAACGAACGATTCCACCAAAAATATTAATCAAAATAGCTTTTACGTTTTGATCTTTTAAGATAATACGGAAAGCAGTTTCAACACGTTTTGCATCAGCAGTTCCACCTACGTCAAGAAAGTTAGCAGGCTCAAAACCAGCATATTTGATTAAATCCATTGTTGCCATTGCTAAACCGGCTCCGTTAACCATACATCCTACTGTACCGTCAAGATCTACATAGTTTAATCCTACTTCTTTTGCTTCCACTTCGATTGGGTTCTCCTCACGAATGTCACGCATATCAGCATATTTCTTTTGTCTGTATAAAGCATTATCATCGATATTTACTTTAGCATCTACAGCCATAATTTTATTATCAGATGTTTTTAAAACCGGATTGATTTCAAACATCGAAGCATCTGATCCAATATATGCATTATATAAAGAATCAATAAATTTTACCATTTCTTTAAAAGCATTTCCTGAAAGGCCTAAGTTAAAAGCAATTCTTCTTGCTTGAAAACCTTGCAATCCAACAGAAGGATCAATTTCTTCAGTAAAAATCAAATGTGGAGTGTGTTCCGCAACTTCTTCAATATCCATTCCACCTTCAGTAGAATACATAATCATGTTACGACCTGTAGCTCTATTCAATAAAACAGAAACATAAAATTCTGAAGTTTCACTTTCGCCAGGATAATATACATCTTCAGCGATTAAAACTTTATGTACTTTTTTACCTTCAGCAGAAGTTTGAGGTGTAATCAATTGCATTCCGATGATTTGCTCTGAAATCTCTTCAACTTGTTGTAAATTTTTGGCAAGTTTCACTCCACCACCTTTTCCACGTCCACCTGCATGAACTTGGGCTTTTACAACATACCAACTTGTACCAGTTTCGGCAGTTAATTGTTTTGCAGCAGCAACCGCTTCTACAGGGCTATTAGCAACGATTCCGCGTTGAATGCGAACTCCGTAGCTAGCTAAAATCTCTTTTCCTTGATATTCGTGTATGTTCATAATATAGAATTTGTCTGGCTTCTGAATTTCTTTCAGAATAAAAGTGCCACAAAAATAGCAAAATTAAACTTAACTGTTATTTTTTTTTCAATTAAATATAGCTCTAAATTTAGATAAGAGAAAGAAAGACAAAGCCACCGTCAAAATAAAAAAAATATAAAAATTAATTACAAATTTGTTATAAATAACCACGATTCATGATTGGCAAAATATTTCTTTCAAAATCACCCCTTTAATCAGTATTTTTTTATTTCCATTTTATCGAAAAATCAAATCGGATGTGTTTAAATATCATTATTGAGATTTATTCAACCTTTTTCTGTTAGAACTGTAAAAACAAGCCATTTTTAACCGTTACACCTATTATATGCTACTAAATCTTTAATTTTGTAGAAAAAAATTTAAGCATGACAGTTAAAGAACAAGGCCTTTATTTGCCCGAATTTGAACACGACAATTGCGGAGCAGGATTCATTTGTAATTTAAATGGAATTAAGTCAAATGATATTATACACAAAGCACTTGATATACTAATCAAATTAGAACACCGGGGCGCTGTGAGTTCAGATGGGAGAACTGGAGATGGAGCAGGAATATTGTTTGATATCCCACATGATTTTTTTAAGAAAATTTGCGAATTTGATATCCCGGAAATTAAGGAATATGCCGTGGGAATGGTCTTTATGCCCAAAAGTAAAAATCAAGTTGTTTTTTGTAAAACTACTTTTGAAACTTCGATACGCGATCAAAATCTAGAATTAATAGGATGGAGAGACGTTCCTGTTGACGCATCAAATTTAGGACGAATTGCTGGCGAGAAAGAACCAACCGTTAAACAAGTATTTGTTGGTAAAAATGGATTAGACCTTACGGAACAACAATTTAATGCTAAGTTATTTGCAGCAAGAAAAATAGCAGAACATGCGATTCGAAATTCAAAAATTTCAGAAAGTCACATGTTTTATTTTTCCAGTTTATCGACTACTACAATAATATATAAAGGTTTGTTGATGCCGGAAGACATTAGCAGATATTATACGGATTTATTAGATGATGACTTAGTGACCAGACTGGCGTTAGTTCACCAGCGATTTTCTACCAATACATTCCCATCTTGGGAATTAGCACAACCTTTCCGTTACATGTGTCACAATGGTGAGATAAACACTCTTCGTGGTAACATTAGCCGCATGCGGGCTCGTGAAGAACTAATGAAAAGCGATGTTTTTGGAGATGATATCAAAAAATTATTCCCAATTATTTTAGAAGGAAAATCAGATTCGGCTTCGATGGATATGGTAATCGAACTGTTATTGATGACGGGACGTTCTTTGCCGGAAGCGATGATGATGGTTGTCCCTGAAGCTTGGGAAAAACACCAAACGATGTCAGCCGACAAAAAAGCATTCTACGAATACAACGCTTGCATCATGGAACCTTGGGATGGTCCAGCTTCTATTCCTTTTACTGATGGTAACGTTATTGGTGCTTTATTAGATAGAAATGGATTGCGTCCATCTCGTTATACATTGACCAAAAGTGGTTTCGTAATTATGTCTTCAGAGATTGGTGTTCTTGACATCAAACCCGAAGATGTGATTCAACACGGTCGTTTAGAACCGGGAAAAATGTTTTTAGTTGATATGAACGAAGGTCGAATTATTGAAGATGACGAGATCAAAAATGCTATTGTTACCAAACGTCCTTACAAACAATGGTTGGATGAAAATTTAGTACAATTGGCTCAAATACCATATACTGACAATCCAATTCCAGTAGAAAACATAGATTTTGAAACAAGACAAAGACTTTTTGGCTACACGTTAGAGGATTTAAAAACAATCATAAACCCAATGGGAAGTGAAGGTGCAGAGGCATTAAGTTCTATGGGAAATGATACTCCGTTAGCGGTTTTGTCAGATCAGCCACAGCTTTTATACAACTATTTTAAGCAATTATTTGCTCAGGTTACCAATCCACCGTTGGATGGTATTCGTGAAGAAATAATTACTGATATCAGTTTAGCGATTGGTGGCGATTATAATATTTTTGATATTGTTCCAAAACATTGTAAGAAACTAAAAATTCAAAATCCAGTTATTTCGAACGAGGATTTAGATAAAGTAAAAAACATTGATCATGCTGATTTCAAATCAGTAACGATCTCTACTTTATACGATATCGAAAAAGGAGTAAACGGATTAGAACGCGCTTTGGAAAGAGCGGTTCAAGCAACTTTCAAAGCAGTTACTGAAGGCTGTAATATTGTGATTCTTTCAGATAGAGGAGTTAGTGAAAAAATGGCTCCAATACCAATGCTATTAGCGTGTTCTTACATTCATCATTCGCTTAACATTCTAAAAGTTCGTTCTAAATTTGGAATCATAATTGAATCCGCAGAACCTCGCGAACCACATCATTTTGCATTATTATTTGGTTACGGAGCCAGCGCAATTAACCCTTACATGGTGAATGAGATTATTCATGACCAAGTTAACCAAGGTTTTATCACTGGTGTAAAAGCTGATTATGCTATTAAAAATTACAATAAAGCTATTGCAAAAGGGATCTTGAAAATCATGAACAAGATCGGTATCTCTACTTTACATTCGTACAGAGCGGCACAGATTTTTGAAATTTTAGGATTAAATAAAACATTCACTTCGAAATATTTCCCTTATACACCCTCCAGAATTGAAGGAATTGGCCTGATGGAAGTCGAAAAAGAAATCAAGAAAAGATACCAAAAAGCTTTTCCAGATTCAAAAGTGGCTAATTTATTGCCTTTAGAAATTGGAGGAATTTACAGGTGGAGAAGATCAGGAGAAAAACACATGTTTAATCCAACGACGATTTCTAAATTGCAACAAGCAGTACGTTTAAATAGTCCTGAAAGCTACAAGGAATATGCTAAAATGGTCAATGACCAAAGTGAAAACTTGATGACCATTAGAGGTTTATTTGAATTCAATAATTTGGATCCTATTTCAATTGACGAAGTGGAACCTTGGACAGAAATTGTAAAAAAATTCAAAACTGGCGCAATGTCGTACGGATCTATCAGTCAGGAAGCCCACGAAAACTTGGCGATTGCCATGAACAGAATTGGTGGAAAAAGTAATTCTGGAGAAGGTGGAGAAGATCCTAAACGTTTCCAAAAAGACTTAAATGGTGATTCCAGAAATAGTGCTATTAAGCAAGTTGCTTCAGGAAGATTTGGAGTGTCTATCAACTATTTGACAAATGCCAAAGAGATTCAGATAAAAATGGCTCAAGGTGCAAAACCGGGAGAAGGTGGACAGTTACCAGGTGAAAAAGTAGTGCCTTGGATTGCTGAAGTTAGAAATTCAACGCCTTATGTTGGATTAATTTCTCCACCGCCACACCACGATATTTATTCTATTGAAGATTTATCACAATTAATTTTTGATTTAAAAAATGCCAATCGTGAAGCGAGAATTAATGTAAAATTAGTTTCTGAAGTGGGTGTAGGAACAATCGCTGCCGGTGTTGCTAAAGCAAAAGCCGATGTAATCTTGATTTCTGGATACGACGGCGGAACCGGAGCTGCACCATTAACATCAGTACAACATACAGGAATTCCTTGGGAACTTGGACTTGCCGAAGCACAACAAACATTAATACTAAATGATTTAAGAAGTCGTGTAGTTTTAGAATGTGACGGACAATTAAAAACTGGACGTGATGTAGCCATTGCTGCTTTACTTGGTGCTGAAGAATTTGGTTTTGCAACTGCTCCTTTAGTTGCATCGGGTTGTATTATGATGCGAGCGTGTCACTTGAACACCTGTCCAGTTGGTATTGCTACACAAGATCCTGAGTTGAGAAAAAACTTCAAAGGAACGCCAGAACACATTATTAACTTCATGTATTTTATTGCTGAGGAGTTGAGAGAAATCATGGCACAATTAGGATTCAGAACATTAAAAGAAATGGTGGGACAATCGCAAAAATTGAATGTCAATAAAGCCATTAAGCATTATAAAGCAAGTGGATTAGATTTATCTACAATTTTATATAAACCAGAAAAAGCGAAAGTAGTACCAAATCACAATACTACAGAACAAGACCATGCTTTAGAACATGTGCTTGATTTTGATATTATAAAAGCCGCTATTCCTTCTATTTATCGAAAAGAAAGAACCAGAGTTACTTTTAAAATTAAAAATACGGATCGTTCCGTTGGAGCTATATTGAGTAATGAGATTTCTAAAATATATGGTGCACAAGGCTTGCCTGAAGACACAATATTAGTTGATTTTGAAGGCTCAGCCGGACAAAGTTTTGGTGCTTTTGCAACCAATGGTTTATCCTTTAAAATTCATGGAAACTGTAATGATTATTTAGGAAAAGGCCTTTCTGGAGCTAAATTAATTATCAAAGTCCCACCATCTGCCACTTTCAAGCCAGAAGAAAATATTATCATTGGTAATGTTGCACTTTATGGAGCAATTACTGGTGAAGCATACATAAATGGTATGGCAGGCGAACGTTTTTGTGTTAGAAATTCTGGAGCAACAGCAGTTGTTGAAGGAATTGGAGATCATGGATGTGAATATATGACCGGTGGAACTGTAGTGGTTTTAGGTAAAACTGGAAGAAATTTCGCCGCTGGTATGAGTGGTGGTATTGCTTATGTTTTTGATCCAAATAAAAAATTCGACGCTACCTTATGTAATATGGAAATGGTCGCTTTTGAAACATTCGAAGAAGATGACTTTATTAAACTGAGACGTTTGATAAAAAATCATTCTATGTATACCAATAGTCCGTTGGCAAAAAGGATTTTAGAAGATTGGGAAAACCAAAGCAACCATTTTGTCAAAGTAATGCCTACTGATTACAAAAAAGCATTGCAACGATTAGCTGAAGAAAAACAAATTGAAGAACTACTAGCACTATAGTTATGGGAAAGATAGGAGGATTTAAAGAATATACTAGAACCGACGAAAGTAATGTTGCTGTTCTAGAAAGAGTATCGAATTATAATGAATTTACAATTCCGTTAACCAAAGATAAAATCAAAGAACAAGGATCTAGATGCATGGATTGTGGGATTCCATTCTGCCACAGTGCTTGTCCATTAGGAAATTTAATACCTGATTTTAATGATATGGTGCATCAGGAAGAATGGGAAAGTGCATTGAAAATATTACAATCAACCAATAACTTTCCAGAGTTTACAGGAAGATTATGCCCTGCTCCATGCGAAAAATCATGTGTTTTAGGTATAATCAGTGAACCAGTAGCTATTGAAAATATCGAAAAAAATATTATTGAAAGAGGTTTTGCAGAAGGATGGATAAAACCACAACCACCCGAAGTTAGAACAGGGAAAACAGTCGCTGTAATAGGCTCCGGTCCTGCTGGATTAGCGGCTGCGCAACAATTGAATCGTGCAGGACATACCGTTACGGTTTTTGAAAGAGACAATGCAATAGGAGGGTTATTACGTTATGGAATTCCAAATTTCAAATTAGAAAAAGGGATTATAGACAGACGTGTTAAAGTACTGGAAGCCGAAGGAATTACTTTTAAAACGAATGTAAATGTTGGCGTAAATTATAGTGTTGAAGAATTGAATTCTTTTGATTCAATCGTATTATGTGGTGGTGCAACCGAAAGAAGAAGTTTACCTACTAAAGGAATAGAAAGTAAAGGAGTTGTTCAAGCAATGACTTTCTTGACACAACAAACGAAATCACTTTATGGTGAGGTAATTCCTTATCAAATAATGGCTACCGGTAAAGATGTGATTGTTATTGGTGGTGGAGATACTGGTTCTGATTGTGTTGGAACATCAAACAGACACGGAGCTAAATCAGTTACTAATTTTGAGATTTTACCAAAACCACCTGTTGGAAGAAGTGAAACTACTCCTTGGCCATTTTGGCCATTGCAATTAAAAACATCCTCTTCACATGAAGAAGGTTGTAATAGAAATTGGTTAATCAACACCAAAGAATTCATTTCTAA
Organism: Flavobacterium xueshanense; assembly: GCF_900112975.1. Lineage (GTDB taxonomy): Bacteria > Bacteroidota > Bacteroidia > Flavobacteriales > Flavobacteriaceae > Flavobacterium > Flavobacterium xueshanense. The sequence goes on from NZ_FONQ01000018.1 coordinate 63,789, forward strand.
TGAAAAAGGAGAACTCGTAGGTTTAAAAACCGTTGAAGTGGCTTGGAAAATGACACCTGGACAAAGACCTGAATTGATAGAAAAAGAAGGTTCGGAAAAAATCTGGCCTTGTGATTTAGCTCTGTTAGCACTGGGATTTACAGGTCCTGAAAAAACATTAAGCGATCAATTAGGATTAGCAATTGATATGAGAAGCAATTATAAAGCGACCAATTATCAAACGAATGTTCCCCATATATTTACTGCGGGTGATATGCGAAGAGGACAATCATTAATTGTTTGGGCAATATCTGAGGGTCGTGAAGCTGCCAGAGAAGTCGATAAATACTTGATGGGTTATACCAATTTACCAACCAAAGGAAATGGAGATTTACCCAACCTATAGTTCTAAATGATATTTTATAACCCTTGATCAAAAAATTGCTCAAGGGTTATTTTTTTTAAAATTTTCAAATAAATGTTTAATTTATAACTTATTGTTACAATTTGTTAGAATTTCTATATTAGCTTGTGGAACTAAATAAAGAGTAATAAATTTGCTCAAAATTAATAATCATGCAATCAAAAGACTTAGTACAATTAGCGGAACAATTCGGAAATCCATTATACGTTTATGATGCCGAAAAAATACAATCTCAATATAACAGATTATCAAAAGCTTTTTCTAAGGTTAATAAGTTGCGCATTAATTACGCGATGAAGGCATTGTCTAATGTTGCGATCCTTCAATTGTTGAAAGAAATGGGGTCTGGTTTAGACACTGTTTCCATTCAAGAGGTTTTATTAGGACTTCATGCCGGCTATGAGCCAGAAAAAATATTTTACACTCCAAATGGTGTTTCTCTTGAAGAAATTGAAGAAGTTAATGCTATGGGAGTTCAAATAAATATTGACAACTTATCCATATTAGAACAGTTCGGAACAAAATATCCAAATGTTCCTGTTTGCATTAGAATAAATCCACATGTAATGGCAGGTGGAAATGCTAATATATCTGTTGGTCATATTGATAGTAAATTTGGGATTTCTGTTCACCAATTACCGCATTTAGTTCGCATTGTTGAAAATACAAAAATGAATATTGTAGGGATACACATGCATACTGGTTCTGATATTCTTGACATCGAAGTGTTTTTATATGCTGCAGAAATATTATTCGACGCTGCAAAAAACTTTAAAAATTTAGAATTTTTAGACTTCGGAAGTGGATTTAAAGTGCCTTATAGAAAAGACGATATCGAGACGGACATTGAAGAGTTAGGTAAAAAATTATCAAAAAGATTCAATGCCTTTTGTACCGAATACGGAAAAGAATTAACCTTGATATTTGAACCTGGTAAATTTCTAGTAAGTGAAGCTGGTTTCTTTTTGGCTAAAGTTAATGTCGTTAAACAAACTACTTCTACTGTTTTTGCAGGAATAGATAGCGGTTTTAATCATTTGATTAGACCAATGTTTTACGGTTCACAACATCATATTGAAAATATTTCACACCCAAAAGGGAAAGAACGTTTCTACTCCGTTGTTGGATATATTTGTGAAACGGATACTTTTGCAAATAACAGAAAAATTGCAGAAATAAAAGAAGGTGATATTTTATCATTTAGAAATGCAGGAGCGTATTGTTTCTCTATGGCTTCAAACTACAACTCCAGATATAAGCCAGCCGAAGTATTATGGATGAACGGTGAAGGGCATCTAATCAGAGCACATGAAACCTTTGAAGATTTACTTAAAAATCAAATTCCGTTACCCGTAGCAATGGCAACAGTTTAAAATACAAATCCCACCTCACTTTTAATGAGACGGGATTTTTTTTTGTTCAAAAATAAATAAGACCAATTTTTATTTTTTATCTAAAAGATTTTCCAGCACTTCAGACTCTGTCCCATTAGGAAATGGAATTTTCAACATTTGTGAAAGCGTTGGTGCAATTTGGGTAATGTATTTTTTAGTGTGTAATTCTCCTTTTGGAACTTGCCATCCATAAAAAAGTAAAGGCACATGGGTATCATAACTATTAGGTGAACCATGTGTCGTTCCTGTAGCTTGATATTGCATGTAACCTGCTTTATCGAGTATAACAATATCGCCATTTTGTTTAGGATCATAACCCTTAGAAATGAAACTTAAGAAATAATCATCTCCTGATGAAGCTAAAATTTCCTCTTCAGTGTACACTCTTTTAACTTGTTCTTGTGTCATCAAAAAGTCCTTAAAACTTTGTTTCACTTTTACCAATTCTAACCCTTTCTGTTTGATAATCTCTTTATTAAAAAAAAGATTAAAGTTAGAATAATCTAATATCAAATCTGAACCAAAGGTTTCATTTGAATGTTTTTTTAATGCCTCAACAATGTCTTTCGAAGGAATGTTTTTTACATTGTATTTGTTATCTTTTAAATAATTAGGATTTTCAGCTCCAGCGTGATCAGCAGTCAGAAAAAGCAAGTAATTATCCTTTCCAACGGTTTTGTCTAAATAGTTTAAAAACTGAGCAATCGTTTGATCTAAACGCAAATAAGTGTCTTGTAACTCCATAGAACGCGGTCCAAAAGTATGTCCTACATAATCTGTTGAAGAAAAACTAACCGTCAAAAAATCTGTAATATCATCTTTCCCTAATTCTTCTTTTTCTATAGCTTTCATAGCTAATTCTGCCAAAATATCATTACCAAAAGGTGTAGTTCTCAAAACATCTGCTCCTTTTTCATTATACATCTTACTTAAATCATATGGAAAAACGGGTGCCTTAGCTTTATCTAATTTACCTTCATACGGATTGTCATCAGGAAGACTTTCGTTGTAAGTGGCTATCGGCTTCAATAAATCCCAACCTTTATTAATGTAATTCATGTATCGTTTATCTTCGTTGAATTCAGTTAACCAATTAGGCAATGCTGAACCATAAAAAGTACTTGAGATAAAAGCACCCGTTTTACTATACCAAAATGCCCAATTAGCAAAATGACCTGCCGGTAAAATAGCACCACGATCTTTTATACTCATACCAATTACCTTTCCTTTAAAATTTGTAGCCATACGAAGCTCATCAGTAATTGTGGTACTTAATAAATTTTTTGGAGACATTGCCCCCTCTTTTTCTGTACCGTTACCTAATATTGAAACAGATGCATCATCCGTACAATACATATCTTTTCCTGCAGCTTTATTAAACCAATCATTTCCAACTATTCCATGTGTGGATGGCGTAGTTCCTGTATAAATACTAGCATGGCCTGGAGCTGTGTAAGTTGGTACATAATTATAATGCATATTGTGAAAAGTATATCCATTATTCATCAATCTTTTAAAGCCATTTGCAGAAAAATCATCTGAGAAACGATATAGATACTCCATTTTCATTTGGTCTACCACTATACCTACCACTAATTTAGGTCGTTGTTGAGCTTGTGAGTTTAGAGACATAATAAGTATCAAAAACAAAATAATTTTTTTCATATTACATTTTTTATATAGTTCCCCAAAAATACGATTTAATGTTTAAAAATAGGACGGGACAAAAACTTAAACATAATAAATTAATATTCTCTTAACTTAAACTAGATTCAATTAATTAATGCAACTCTCAGGAAAATCGATAAGACAATTTTTTCGAGAGAGAGGGCAAAAAAGCCCTCTCTCTCGAATGGAATAAATTGTCTTTATTTGCTCCTGACCAAAGTTGTAAATAATGAGCCATTTAACCCGCGAACAAAGATATACTATTAGCGTATTATTAGAACAAAATTTCAGCAAAAGCCAAATAGCATTATTTATTAAAAAGGACAAGTCTGTCTTAACACGAGAGCTACAACGTAATTGTGATTTACGCAGTGGTAAATACGATGCAGATTTAGCTCAACGCAAATATGAAAAGCGACAGAAAGCCAA
>NZ_FONQ01000024.1 GCF_900112975.1 Flavobacterium xueshanense
TTAAAAGCTCGGTCATAAATTTTACGCACTTGTTTCATATGTTAAAATTAAGGTTTTATTCTTAACTTTTTATGCAGGTAAAGTTAGCAAGTCCATGGTTGCATCTTTAAATAGACCATAAATTCACACTAAATTATTAAGTTATGATGATTTATCATTAAATATAGTGTTTTTTAATGATGTAAATTATTGAGTATTTGTATTTGGTTTAATGTAAAAACTTAGACGACAACTATGAAAAAATCAAAACAATATCGTGCGATCTTCAATCACACTCCGTGTAAACTCTTCGGTACTATCAAAATCAAGTTGGCAATCATTACCGCATTCATGTCCCTGCTGATGCTTACTTCCTATCAGAATTAAGAAAAAAAAGAGAAACAAGTTCAACGGAACCACCCTCAACAAAAGGAATAAGAAAATAGAGAGCATTTACAATTATTGGATGAAATTCAAGAATGGTTAAAGCAGGAATTGTGCGAAAAATACAATCAGCCATTATCTTTCGATACAGAGAAACAACTTGCACAAGGTAAAAACATATTCACAATATATTGTGTAATTTGTAACAGTAATAACGGTAAAGCTGATGGTCCGCGAGTAGTGACATTATAACCTAAGCCAGCAGATTTTACTGAACCTCAACATTCGTTATTTTATTCAAATCAGGGACGAATATACCTCATAAAAAAAGGTATGAAAGGAACTGCAATGGAAACATGGGAAAACACTTTGAGCGAAGAAGAGATCCTTTATGTCTATGCGTATGTAAATTCTCTTAAAAATTCAGACGAAATGATGGAACACCACGAGCAGAACAATTCAAATGAAAATAACCGAGCTGCTTTTAAAAGTAATGGAGAATATTTCAAATAGAGAAAAGCAATTGTAAACATTTTTTGAACGGATTTAGTTACCAATTTTGCTTTCTCTTTAATTAAATTCATACCGCATTTGGGACATTTTCCCGGTTTAGTGGCATGAATTTCAGAATTCATTTAACAAGTGTTGGTTACAAACTGCGTCTAGAGAATATCCATTTTTTTGAAAATTCTCCTTCTGTTTTTATTTTCTGCATACGCAAAGGAGCTCTCAGCGAGTATAAATGCTGATGCTACTATTATTCTCGTTTCTATAATTCTAAATTTTGCATTTATCACTTTCTTCTTCTGAAATTGTTGGCTCCTATAAAGAATATTAAAAGAATAATTACTATAAAAACCCACCAAAACATGTGCATTCCCATGAAAGAGTATTCCCCCATATGCATTTCTCCGTTGCCGTTATCCAACATAATTTTATAGTATTAAGGTTAAATAAATTATTAATGATGCGCTTTATTATCTTCTTTCTTTTACTGTTTTTTATCCATTCTTTTCATATTATTCATGTCCATTTTTTCTTTTTTCATTTTCTCCATCATTTTCATCATTTTCTCATTTCCCATCATCTCCTTGCACATTCCAGACATCATCGCGTCATCGCCTTGTGATGATTCTATCATTTTTGACATCATGTTTTTCATCATTTCTGGATTATCTTTCATCCCTTTCATCATTTCTGACATCATGCTTTTCATCATTTCAGGATTTTCTTTCATCATTGCCATCATTTTAGCATGATTTTCTTTCATCATTTCTGGATTCTTCATCATCATCTCTGACATCATACTTTTCATCATTTCCGGATTTTCCTTCATCATTCCCATCATTTTCGCATGACTGTCCCTCATCATTTCTTTTTCCTTCTCCTGCATCATCATCATACCGCTTTTGCTATTCATAAGTATCCCCATCATCTCTTTTGACATACTTTCATTATTAGCAATCTCATTCATAATTTCCATTCTCTTATCTGATTTTGAGAGAACTTGGTTTGTTGACTGGCAGGAATATAAAAGACCAATTAAACCAATCGATAATGCAACTTTTTGTACTGTTTTCATAATATTAAATTTATTTTTTAAACATATTAACTGTATAAAGGTGTGCGTTTTACACTAAAAAAACATTGTTGAATCTTAAAAAAAAAATATAATTACTTTCTTTTATCAATCAATATAATTTAATAAAAAAAGGACAGCCTTAAACGAATTCTATTCTTTATTAAAAGAATTTAATTCCTTACTTTAAACTATTGTCACTGTTTCATTTTATTTTCGTAAAATCTCCACAGAACACTCTACATGTATTGCTCCCGCTCAGTAAACCGAGCCAAGCAGAAAGACCTCTATAGCTCCATGACAATGAGAACCAACGATAATCAAATCAGTACCGAACGTTTCAGCTGCTTTAAGTATTACACTTTTTGGAGAGCCACAAATAACCATTGTAGTTACAATTAAAGCCGGATTTTTATTACGCAAAATTTTCGCTGCATTTTTAATAATTTTTGCTGCGTTTTTAAAAGCGTTACGATCAACTTCAGCATACTATTTATGTGAAACTCCCATTTGCTTAAGAGTATTTTTTAACAATATTCTTTCATAAACAGAACAATACACACTTCGGTTTTGGCTGAAAAATGGTTTGTTGGTAATTTCATTAATTACTAATTTACTATATTTTAAACCATCAGTTGCTAGTAATATTTTTATTCTTTTTCCTCTACTAAATTCATTCCGCATTTGGAACATTTTCCGGGTTTGTCCGATGTAACTTCTGGGTGCATTGGGCAGGTGTACGTTTTTTGAGTTTCCATTTTCTTTCTATTTTATTGTTGTTTGTATTTGTTTTATTTGGACATATCCGTATTTTTATCTATACCAATCATTTTTTATGATTGCATTTTTTTTACCTTCGATCATATCCGTCATTCTAAGTTTATCTTTCATCAATTTATAGATTTTAGAGCTCATGTAGCAACAGCTTTAGATACTTCCATAATTTCAGTTATCATTACTTTCAACCTATTTTGATTATCCTTCATCATTTCATCAAATTCTGGTGATTTATCATCATTTTTGCTTTATTACTATTCATCATGGCTTGCACATCTTTAGACATATCGCTATAATTGGGACTAATATCCTTAAATATTTTTTCCTTTCTGAATTTAAAAGAGTTTGATTTACATCAGTTTTGGATCGCCCAGAAATAAATAATTAATATGCTTTTTTATACCGTTTTCGAAGTATGTAATTTTTATTCTTTAAAATCTCTTAAATAATTCCTCTAAACGAAACTTAATCTAAGAGATTTGAATACTTACATTTTACTCATATTACTACATTCAACAGCACATTTTCGACAGGCTTCCGCACAATTTTTGCAATGCTCCATATGTGCATGTTTTTCACATTCTTCGGCGCAGGCAGTACAAATTTCAGCGCATAACTTACAGATTTTTTCCGCAAACTCACTACCGCTTGCCATAGCCTGAATTGCAAATAAACAAATGGCTGCACAATCATGATCTAGTTTTATGCAACGCGCTAGCATTTTTACGTCTTGCTCATTTAAGCATTCACTTTCGCAATGCGAACATTCTACTGCACATTCCAAACATGCATCGATACACTCTTTAAATTTTTGATGACTCATCTTTTTTACCTTTAAATTGCGAATTAGTTTTCGCATCTTAAAGGTAGCTTTTTAACTTGAAAAAGTATTGTGAAATTTTAATATAAATTATATAATTCACACATTATCAGGAATGTAATTTGATTTTATAAAAAATGTAATTGCAAAATAAAGACACTTGTCTTTTAGAACAAGTATCCTTTCTACAAATTTAAAATTTGAGTTTCTTAATAATTTAAAGTAGCACCTAATCCAATTCTCATATCACTATCATAGTGTGTATTGATTCTAAAATTTATTTTGATAATATAACGTAAGCCCGCCATATATTCTTTGTTGGTGTCCCACATTAAACTCGTTCGTAATCGTTTAGAGACTGGGATATCTTTTCGTTCAAACTGTAAACGCACATTTCAATCAGTAAACACTTCGGCTTGTGCCATTATAAACATTGGTAAAGTCCAATTAACCCCTGCGCTAAAAATAGCTCTCTTGTCTTTGGTATTGGTTTAACCAAATAAATTTCTTTCTTGCTCGTCTACACCCATTTTTCTGTATCTCCAATCAAAACCGATAAAAGGCATTAACGATTGCATTTTTCCAATGTATCTTCCAATATCGGTTTCGGTTTCATAACCGTGATAATCGTTGTATCCCAATCGCCATTTGGTGCCAATACTCCAACGTGTACTTTGATACATTGCTTCTCCATCGTTCCCGTTTGTTTCAAAATCATTTTCTGCCATGAAGTGAAATGCTCTATCGTCAGCAAACAATTTGCGTTGCGCCAATTTAGGGTCTGGGATTAATGAATTTGCAGGGGAGTTTTCATAACAAAAAACCCTGTCTATTCCGCTCATCATGTGATATAAAATATGACAATAAAAAAACCAATCGCCGCTGTCGGTGGCTGCAAATTCGAGCGTATCAGTTTCCATTGGCATGATGTCAATGATGTTTTTCATTGAAGCGTAATCTTATTGTCCGTTGCTTACCCTAAAATCATGTTCGTGCAAGTGCATTGGATGGCGCATCGTAGAATTGTTATGAAGTATCATGCGTCCGATTTCTCCTTTTTTGATTAAGATTTTATCACTTTCTGAAATTACTTTGTTATCAATACTTCAAACATAACGATTCATATTTCCGGTAAGTTCAAACTTTAATTCTTTTACTGGTGCATCTTTAGGAAGGGTTGTCTTAATTGGAGATTTCATCATGGCATTGTTCAAGGTCAAGATATCAGAATGAGAATTGGAATCATATTGATTGTCCATGCCGTGCATTTTATGGTCGCCCATATTCATCGCATCTTTTTTTTTATTGCCCATATTCTTATCTTTCATTTCCTCTTTTTTCATTTCCATTTTATCTCCGTTCCTATTCATGCCTGGCATTTTATAGTCGCCTTTTTTCTTTAGCTCGCCAGTTATTTCCGGATACATGACTACGTTCATGTCCATTTGGTTAAGCGACATCTGCATACCCATATCGTCTAGATCTCCTTTCATTTTCATCATGCCGTTCATCATCTTCATTCCTTCAAAATATTTTAACTTGGGTAGCGGAGCCGTTAATTGCTTTAAATCGTCGCCTAAATATAATAAGGCTGATTTTGTATGATCTTCGGATGTAACTAAAAATTCATAGGCAGTTTTATCGGCAGGAATGGTAACGAAAACATCGTAGGTATCGGAAACCGCAATGATTTTCTGATCTACTTCAGCTGGTTCTATATCGTTACCATCGCGTGCTACAACTGTCATTTTACCTCCGGCATACGTACGCCAAAAATATGTAAAGGCACCACCATTTGATATACGTAATCGCACTTTATCGCCTGCTTTAAATTGTGAAAGTTGGCTTTCACTTTTTCCGTTTATTAAGAATTTATAGTAGTACACATCGCTCACATCCATCGCGTTAATTCGTTTCCATTCGTTATTAAGTTTGCTTTTAAAATAGCCGCTTCTTATAGCCTCTGTATAACTCTGGGTTGTTCCTTTTTTAATAGTAAATCAATCCGAAGCTTTATGCAGCATTCGATGTACATTATTGGGATTCATATCAGTATACTCACTTAAAACTATGGGCACGGTGGGAATGGCAAGTTTCTTCTCTTTTATTCATAATAAAAGAACCTTACATTCCTATTTGTTCCTGTCAAACGGTATGACTATGGTACCAATGGGTTCCGTGTTGAATAATTGGAAGTTTATAAAAATGTGTAGTATGCGGTTTGATTGTCATTTGTGTATGGTTTGGCACACCATCTTTTTTGTTAGGTAAAAACAAGCCTTGCCAATGGAGAGAAGTTTCTTCGTTTAGTTCATTATAAACATAAATTTAAGCGATATCGCCTTCCGTAAACGTAAGTCTTGGGATTCGTATTTGTCCGTTTATTGCAATGGCTCTTTTAGGTTTACCCGTAAAATTTACAATGGCGTCTTGCACATATAAATCGTATCGAACTGTTCTGGCGGTGTGTTGTTTACAATTGTCGTTATAAAGTCTAAGTTTGCTTTTGGCATATCCATTTTGCCCATCTCACGATTTTGAGGGGCCTCATTATTATCCGTTTTCATATTGTCCATGTTGTCCTTCTTTTTAGAAGCCGTTTTCATGGGAATTTGCATTTCATCATCCGCATTTAGGGCATTTTCCCGGTTTGTCAGCGTGAATTTCGGGGTGCATAGGGCAGGTATACGTTGTGGGCTGCACCTTTTGCGTCTTTTCTTTTTTTGACATATTCATACCTTTCATATCCTGTGCTTGGGCTAAGGAATAAATAGACATAATGAATATTAATACTATAATTTTTTTTAGTTTAAAATTGATTTACTAATTCTTTTACAGTTATTTGTCTAATTCTTTGAGCTTTGCTTTCATCTGTTCAATCTCCGTTTGTTGGCTGGTAATAATATTTTTAATTAATTCCTTTATTTCAGGGTCGGTAACCGATGACTCTTTACCCATTAATATTGCTGCAGCATGGTGTGGTATCATTGATTTTAAAAATTCTTTATCCCCAACTGCCGTCTGTTGCCTAATACCTGTAAAAAATAGAATTAAAGCAATAAAACCAGTGACAACCAGTGAAATATTTAATTTCTTATTTCCGTACATGCTACCCATTACTAGAAGTTCAATTATGAGCATCGGCATGGTCATCAGTCCAGCCATGTAAAATTGGTTTATATTGGGTACTACATTGGCAAAAACATCTACCATTGAATACATTAGTATGTACATAGCTATAAATGATACCACTATCATAATCGCTAATTTCTTGTACATAGTCAAACTTAATTCTTTTGAATGCTCTCCTGTTGTGTGTTTCATTTCCATAATTTTTGATTTAAATTAATTTATTTTTTCAATAGCAATTCCAATTCTAAAATTTGTTTTTTGAGTGATTCTGCACTTTTCATTTTTTTTAATTCTGCTATTGATAAAGCTTTTTTACCTGCTTCAATTGCACTTGGATAGTCTTTTAGTTCTGTTGCGATTTTTTGTCTTAAATTTGGATAGTAAAAATTTTGCGGATCTAATTTCTCGGCTTCAATAAGCCAAGCTATTGCTTGTTTATAATCTCTGTTTGTACTGTAATAATAGTTTGCTGCTTGAAATAATAAATTAGAATCAAGGGTTTTTTCTTTAATGATGTTTTTATCTATTACTGCTAAAATAGTTTCATCTGCTTTACTTTTTAATGGAATTTTAATCATTGAATTTTCCCATATTATTTTTAGAAACCCCTCCCCTTTACTGTTAATATCATTTATTTCGATTGTAAATGTTTCATAGAAATTGGGTATGCTTTCTACTGGAACTGTAAAACGAAAAACATCTTTTTTGGCATCGTATCCGGTTTCTCCATGTAATGTCGTATCTGTATTTACAATTATTGTCCATTCCTTTTTTGAAGGTATTGTGAATATTGAGTAACTACCCATTTTTAAAGTAGTATTTCCAAATACAATATCTTCGTTGGTGGTTATTGAAGTACAATCACTGGCACCAGTTCGCCAGAGTTTTTCAAAAGGCACTAATTCACCAAATATTTTTCTGCCTCTTGTTAGTGGTCTGCTGTAAGAAACTTTGATTATTGCACTACCCAATTCTTGTTCAAATGATGCAGATGGACTTGCAGAAGTTAGTTTTATTTGAACTTTTTCTTGTGCCGAAATTACTAATGCTTGTAAAATAAAGAAATGTATTAGAATTACTTTTTTCATGGTTTTTAATTTTAAATTGATTTTATGGTTTGTTGTATTATTTTAAATTATTTTTTTATTTTCTTCCAAATTTTTCTAATGGTAGGTGAAGAGATATACCAAAGTAAAAAACCACTTAAAACAGTTATTAACCCTAATAATGAAAAAATTCTTAGAACAATATTATTCATATTGTCTCTACCCTCATAATCCATAGTATGGGTCATCCATAAAAAATCAAACCATCTCCAATCACGGTGTCTAATCGTTTGAAAAGCGCCATCATTTGCTGAAATATAAACCTTTAAATTATTTGGTTCTTGGTATGAAATAACATAGGCAGGTAGTAAATGCTCTCTATATTCATGGTGTTTCCCTACTTCCTTAATAAGTTGTATTTCTTTTACTATTAAACCTGATACAATATTTTTATCTGCAATTGTTAATGCTTCTTCTTTAGTGATGCCTTTGTTCAACTCCCCTGTTTTGGCATTATAGAGCATCTTCTCATTAACCCAATAAAAAGGCTCTTTATTAATTGCTCTTAATTCTATAGATTGAATTGCTATCGAAGGATAAAGAAGCGAAGGACTTATTAAACCCGAAAACGACTCGGCAACAATTCCTTTTTTATGAAATTGCATCCCATGAATGTCATCAATGTTAGTCCAACTAAAATACAAACCGCTAATGGTCCACATTAAGAATTGAAGACCTAAAAATATTCCTAAATATCGATGGGATTTTCTAATCCATTTTACTTTTTTTCCTTTAATCATTTAGTTCATTTATTTAGATTGGCATTAACAACAACTTTCACCCGCCTGTATTGATGGACATTTAACTGTACCATAACTACAATAAACACAACAATCGCCTTGTTTGGGTTTTAATATGAGCTTACAATTCTCGCATTCATAAAAGAATTGACAAGCATCTGTAGGCATTATTTCGTCTTTTTTATGTCCGCAATTGGGACAATTCAAAGTTGATTTTAGTTCCACTTCCCCACCGTTGTAGATTATACAAGTGTTACAAGTATTGTACAATTTATTTCTATAATAATTTACTCCAGTTGCTATCAGCAATCCAAACATACCTATATAAATAAAATATGGGTTGCTGTTAAAATAGTATCCGTAATAAATTAATAAAACCGATGGTACCGCTATCAATAAAGGATAAACACGACGATGTTTGCGATAAGAAATGATTAATCCTATAACAGAAATTAAAACCATTACCAGAAATATCCACATTGTCCACCCCCCAAACAACTCAAAACTACCCAATCCAAATGTTGATGCTCCGAATGCAAAAAGGGGAAAACAGCAAGGTGAAAATAGTGCTGTTGTAAACAGACCGATCGTTCCCAATTTGTCTATGCTATTTGTTAATTTCATTTTTAAATTGATTTTGCTATTTTTTCTATAATGGAATAATCTGAACCAAATTTACAAATCGCATCACATTGACTTCGCAATTCTGAAAACAGTATGTATTTAATATTCATTTTTGAATTTTTAATCACTGGTCTGTTTAATTGTTGAATTACATCTTTTTCGCGACTGTCCGGAATGATGATATAGAAGACTTTTTCTCCGTTTGAAATACTAAAATATAAATCGGAAAGGCGTAAAATACCAGAATAAATACTGGTGCTTTTTTTTACTTCAAAAGCACCGATGATTTTGTTTGTTCCTTTTTTAAACCAAAGTACATCAATGAGTTTAATCGTGTTTTGGGTGTCTTTGTCCGTTGGTAATTCTGGAAATTTACTAATTGATATAAACGAAAAACTTTGACCATTGAACGCTTTACTTTTATCATTACTGGCTGGTGTAACATCATAACCCAATGACACTCCAATTTTAAGTAAGTGGTACTGCATTTCGTTAGGAAGATTTTCTGCTAATTTTTCTTCCTGAATTTCTTTTTGTCGTTTTATGATGTTCTTTTCAAACCGAGTACGTTCGTCTTCGCTTAAATATTCATCATTACCAATTAACATTTTTTGGGTTCCAATTTCAAAACACAAACCCGAAATCGCTCCTAAATCATTTGATAATTCAGATTTATGTTTGCAATTGGTTTCTATTATTGTCTCTCTAATTTTTAAATATTCTGTCCAACTTCCTAACTTCTTTTTGTCCTTGAATAGAAAATTAAATCCGTTGAGAATTGCCGCCTTAAATGGCGGAAACCAAGTGGGATGCAAAAAATATAAAATACTCGCTACCGCTGGACCAAAACCTTTTATTTTTAATTTATTCAATTTTACGATTTCTTTTACAACTTGTGCTTCTGTTTTGGCATTGATGCAGTTTTCGAGAAATTGACCGAAAGCAATTTTATTGTTTGGTTTTTCGTAAATATCCGGAATTCGCAATTTTGGTTTCCAATAAAAAGAATGTGCCACTCTTACAAAAATTTGTTTTTGTTCTGCAATACAACTCAACACAAATTCTAAACCACTCCCTTTAAAATCATTTGGAAAAGTCTTGTTTTTGATATCGTCAATGACTTGCAAACCCACTCTACGAATGGTTCGAAATGCTTTAAGCCTTTGGTAGTTATCGACAAACCAAGTATTATAAACACTTTCGCTTTTGTATTGTTGGACTATTTGAGTAAGGTTAGTCATCTTTACTTTTAGGTATAAGTTTGCTTTTAATTTTTACACCTACTATTACATTTCCATTCCCGCCATAGGATCATTTCCTTTACGAAATTTGTATTCACTGTTTATGGCATAGGCCCCGGTAATCACTACTTTTTTGGTTGGATCCATTTCCGATTTAATTTCAATCATCCCATTAATTTCTAATCCAGTTTCTACCATTAGGCTTTCAAATACTCCTGATCTTTTTTCAATCCAGATGTAAGAAGCGTTTTCTTCTCTTATGACCGCATCACTGGGTATAAATACGCCTTTTATATTGGATTGTGTCAATCTTGCAATTGCCTGCATCCCGGGTTTTAACAGCAAATTTTGATTAGGTATTTCCATTCGAATTAAAAGCAGTCTGGTATCTGGATTTATTTCAGGATTGATGAAGGTAATTTTTGCAATGATAGATTTATCAGGAAAATCAGTGAATGAAACTGTAGCGTTTTGTCCAAGGTGCATGCTTTTTGCATAATTTATATTTACCTGTGTTTCGAGCCAAAGACTATTTAAATTTGCCAATTTAATTATACCAGCACCCTCCATTGCATAACTGCCTTCTGTTGCTATTATCTCTGAGATAGTTCCACTGCTATTACTATAGAAAATAGTGTACGGAGAAATTTCTTTACTCGATTTTATAGTTTCAATTTGGGCATTGGATAAACCGTAGAATAATAATTTTTGTTTGGCAGCAATAAGCATCGTACGTGCATTTTTTCCAAAATCACCCGGCATGGTAAGTTGTTTGTATGCTGTGAAGTAATCTTGTTTAGCAATAGCAATATCTTCACTGTACAATTGATATATTGGTTCATTTTTAGCAACGTAATCTCCTACTGTTTTGAAGTATAATTTTTCAATTCGCCCCATTGCTCTGGCAGAAATGGTATTAATTTCCTCTTGATTAATTGTTAAAACTCCTGTATAGTTTTGCTCTAAACTGCTTTGAGTTGTTGCAATAGTTTGCATGGTGATGTTCCCCAATTGCAGCTGCTGTTTACTCAAGCTTATCTCATTTGCAGCTGTGTCGTCACTTTTCATAGGCGTTAAATCCATATGACAAATGGGACATTTCCCTGGTTTATCTTCTTTTACTTGAGGATCCATAGAACAAGTGTAAAAAGTAGTTTCTTTACTATTATGGGCACTGTGGTCATCTTTATTTTTGGTATTGCAAGCCATAAATACGGTAAGTAGTAGTGATAGCATGCCTATTATTTTTATCGTTTTCATAATTTTTCGGTTTTAATAAAGCTTTCGCTATCAATTAAATATTGTGCATTTTTAGCGAGGGTATCTTCAACAGAAATTCCACTGATGATTTGAATAAAATCATCTATTTCAATTCCTGCTTTTACTGCAGTTGCTTTAAAGCCATTATTCATTTTTATAAAAACTATTTTCTTGCTGCCAATACTCACTACTGCTTGTTTTTGTAACCAAACGGCTTTCGTCGGATTTGTTTTTACAATGCCTTGTAATCGCAGACCGATGGGGAATTTTAGTTTATTGTTGTTGAGGTATACCCTAATTCTATTGGATTTATCTGCTGGATTAAACTGAGTTTCAATAAAATTTATTTGTGCATCAATGAATTCATTTTTGTCTAATTCTGTCGCAATTTTGATAGATTGATTGGTTTTAATTAGACTATTGTATCCCTGGCTAACATTAAAGATGCCCCAAACTTTATCGGTATTTACTAATTTAAAAACGACTTCTCCCTTTTTTATGTAGTTACCTTCCTTTATATTTAATATTTCGGTATTGTAACTTGCACTTTGCATTGTCGAATTGCTTGTATTATCCATTTTTTCTGTTCCTTGAACAATTCCAGAAGCTGGACTGTAAATTGAAACTTGAGGATTTACTTTTTTGGAAGAAGACAATGAATTTATCTGACGTACAGACATTCCGTAAAGCAATAATTTTTGCTTTGAGGTTTTAATTATTGAGGTATTATCGGAATCATTGGAAATTAAATAAATAAAATTTTGCTGTTCTGTCAATAATTCGGGGCTGTATAAATCAAATAACTTCTGTCCTTTAGCTACTTTTTGGTACTTGTAATTGACATACATTTTTTCTATTCTTCCACTTATTCGAGCAGCAATATTTACGGAGGAGTTTGGATCGTATGACACTATTCCGGGTAAGTTTATCTCACTGCTTAATGTCGTGTCTTTGGCTGTTGTAGTTTGATAATCCCCAACGATAAAATTATCAGTAGGTTTCAACAGATTGTCAATAGAATTGTCTTCCTCAGCCTGGCTTTCTGTTATTTTTTTTACCAAAGTCATTCCGCAAATAGGACAGTTTCCCGGTTTATCTCTGATGATTTGAGGATGCATCGAACAAGTATAAACCTCGTTTTGATGTTCCATTTCCGAATGACTATCTGATTTTATTGTAAAGAAATAGACAGCAAATCCTAAACTAGAAATTACGATTAAAATTAAACTATATTTTAAATATTTATTCATAATTATTTGATTTCTAGTTGTTTTTCAATTTCTACTTGTGTGCTTAAAATATTTTGTAACTTATCCAGAGCATCAATTTGCGCCATATTTAATGCTTCCCAAGCATCCAATACTACAAACAAATCTCCTGTATTATTTTGCCACGACAATATTGCTGTATCATAATTTCGTTTTAAGGCAGGAATGATATTTTTTTCAGCAATATCATATTGTTTTTTTAGGTTTATCAGTTCGGTATTCATACCCGAAATCATTCCTGCTGCTTCATTCAAAATCATTTGCTTTTGCCAGTTTAGACCTTCATTCTTAATTTTAAAACTGTTGATATTGGCTTTATTCATTTTTGTTGACCAAGGCATTGGAATAGTAATCATTCCCATCAAAGAGAATTGTTTTGGCTGTTCTCCAAAGGCAAACATATGGTCATATTTGACACCAAATTCTGGTAATAATTTTGCTTTTTCGGTTTCAATTTTTAATTGATTTAATACCATTGTTTTTTCAATAGCTTTGACATCACTTCGGTTTTGAGAAAGTGAAGTTGTATCAGTTTTTATAGCATAAAAATCATTTAATTTATACGTTAGATCTATTTCAAACGAAGTGTTTTTATCTCTTGCCATCAATGTATTCAGCATAATTCGCTTCTGGGAAATGTCGTTTTGTAACATTACAATCATACTTTCTAATGCACCGTATTGCGATTTTGCTTTGTAATAGGTTGGCAATTTATCCATATTGTACTGGTAGCGTATTTCCATACTTTTTATCATATAGCCTAAGAGCAATAAATTATCATCCGCAATTTTTATTTTTTTATTTAAAACCAACCATTGGTAATAATTTGTTTTTGCGAGTGCCTTTAATTGATTAATTGTGTACTCTTTATTTTCTTTTTCAACCGATGACATTGCGTTCATGTAATTGAAATCAGACTTAAGTTTTCTGGCATTCGGGATCATTTGTGTAACGCCCACCATGTAAGATCCCATACCAGGAGACATTTCACTTGCTTTCCACATTTTGGTATTATAAGGTGTCATAAAAAAACCCGTTTCCACTTGTGGTGCCATCCAACTTTTGGCGCCTTTTGCAGCAGCATCCATACTTTGAATATCAGCATCATACATTTTTAGTTGTGGATTATTTGTTTTGATATTCGTCAAAACAGTATCCAACGAAAGTGTTTGCGCCACCATATTAGCAGTACTTAAAATCAAACAGCTTATTGCGATATAATAGTTATTCTTTAACATTTATAAGTTCTATTTTGCCTTTTGTTTTTAATTCTCGAAGTTTCACCATCTCAAAAACTATAGGGGTTACTAATAATACATAAATTGTAGAGGTAATTGTACCCCCAATAAGTGGAACCGTAATTGGCAGCATCACATCGGCACCGGTTCCTGTTGCCCAAAGAATAGGGATTAATCCAAATAAGGAAACGGAAACGGTCATCAATTTTGGTCGCAACCTTTTGGCTGAACCGTCAATAATGTACTGTTTCAAAATTGCTTCTGTAATTGTTGCGGCACTGTTCCCGTGTTTTTCTACCATTTTATTCATTGCTTCATTCAAATAAATAGTCATTAACATCGCGGTTTCGATTGCCATTCCAAACAATGCTATAAAACCAACTGCAACGGCTACTGATAAATTGATTCCATAAAAATAGACCATAAAAATCCCACCAATTAAAGCAAACGGTACGGTTATCATTGTAATCAGTGCTTCTTTCATGGAACGATAAGTGAAGTAAAGAATAAGGAAAATAATGATGACAACTACAGGTAAAATCAGGCGTAATGTTTTATTGGCTCTGATTTGGTTTTCCCACTGTCCGCTCCACTCCACATAATAGCCTTTTGGCATTTTAGTAATCATTGCATTCAATTTTTCTTGTGCTTCTTTTACTGTACTTCCTAGATCACGATCTCGTACATTAAATAGTACACTGCCTCGTAGCATTGCATTTTCGCTATTTATCATTGGAGGACCATCGCTTATTTTTACGTCGGCAACGGCTTCCAATGGAATAGGACCAAACTCCATTGTTTGCACTTGGAGTTTTTTTAATGCCTCAATACTATTTCTGTATTCTTGAGCATATCTTGCATTTACAGAAAATCGTTGTCTTCCTTCTATGGTTGTAGTAAGTTTCATGCCGCCAATTGAGGCTTCTACCACGTTATTTATATCATCTATTGTAAGTCCGTATCTGCCGATAGCCTCTCTTTTTGCCTCGATATCGATGTACTTTCCGCCAGTAATTGGTTCCGCATATAAATCTTTTACGCCAGAAGTACCTTCAAGGGCTTTTTTTATTTTTTGAGATAAAACATTGATAGTGTCTAAACTTGCTCCGTAAATTTTTATTCCTACATCGGTTCTAATACCAGTAGAAAGCATATTAATCCTATTAATGATGGGCTGTGTAAAACCATTTGTAACTCCTGGAATTTGAAGTTTATTATTTATTTCATTAACAATATCTGCTTTGGTTTTGTCTTCTCTCCATTCGTGTTGGGGTTTTAGTAAAACAATAGTTTCAATCATGCTTATGGGACTGTTGTCGGTTGCTGTATTAGCGCGTCCTGCTTTTCCTAAAACATGAGCCACTTCGGGTATCGATTTTATCAATTTGTCTTGCACTTGTAAAATTCTTTTTACCTCAGAATTGGAAACATCGGGTAATGTTACAGGCATAAAAAGCATGGAACCTTCATCTAGAGGGGGCATAAATTCGGTCCCTAAACGGGTAAACATCAGAACGCCAATCAGCAGCGCAATTATATTTATACCCAATACTGTTTTCCTCCATTTTAAACAAAAAATTAAAATAGGAGTATAAATGCTTTCCAGTTTTTTGTTAATTGGATTTTTGTTTTCTGGACGAAGTTTGCCTTTAAGCAGAAAACTAATTAGTACTGGAGTAAGGGTAATGGCTAAAAAAGCATCTACTATAAGTATAAACGATTTTGTCCAGGCCAATGGGCTGAACAATTTACCTTCCATACCCGTTAGAAGAAATACAGGTAAAAAGGAAGCGATCACAATGAGTGTTGAATAAAAGACACCCGGGCCAACTAATTTTGAAGATTTTTCTATAAGTTGTAACTTTTCTTCAGAAGATAAGGGGTCGTGTTCTTTTTTGAATATATTTTTTATTTTATCTATCATTTTATTTTATCTATCATTTTATTTTCGAATTATTCTGATTGCTCTCCATTTCTTCCTGTTTCTCCGAAATTGTCCTATAGGCATTTTCCACCATTACAATTCCGTCATCGACGACGACACCGATAGCTAATGCAATCCCAGTTAATGACATAATATTAGATGATATCCCAAAGGCTTCAAGCAAAATAAAGCCAATAGCCACCGATATAGGCAATTGTATTAAGATAATTAAAGCACTTCGCCAATGAAAAAGAAAAAGTAGTATAACAATTGAAACAACAATCATTTCTTCAATTAAAGTTCCTTTCACCGAAGCGATAGCTTTTTCAATCAATTCACTTCGGTCATAAGACGTTTTAAAAGAAACGCCTTCAGGCAATCCTTTTTCAACTTCTTTCATTTTTAATTTAACCGCTTTTATCACTTCATCTGCATTTTCACCATAACGCATGACCACAATTCCTCCTACAACTTCACCTGTTCCATTTTCGTCAAAAATTCCCAAACGCAAATCGCCACCCATTTGTATCGAACCAATGTCTTTTACTTTTACCGGAACGGAGTTATAATTTTTAACAGCAATTTCTTCTACATCTTTTATGTTTTTTATGTAACCCAAACCTCTCACTATGTAAGACATGTTGCTCATCTCAAATTTTCGACCACCAACATCATTGTTATTTGCTTTCACCGCATTCATTACTTCCATCATGCTCACATTGTAGTACTGCATTTTCAGTGGATCTAACACTAATTGGTACTGTTTTTCAAACCCACCAAATGATGCTACTTCAGCCACGCCGGGAACAGTTTGTAATGCAAATTTTACGTACCAATCTTGCAACGCTCTTTGTTCTCCCAAGTCCATACCGTTAGTTTCTAAATGATACCAAAAAATATGTCCTACTCCAGTTCCATCTGGTCCTAATGTGGGCACTACGTTTTGAGGCAACAATCGCTGGGCATAATTTAATCTTTCCAACACACGAGTTCTTGCCCAATATATATCGACATCATCTTCAAAGATGATATAGACGAAACTCATCCCAAACATAGATGAGGCACGAATATTTTTGATTTTTGGAATTCCTTGTAAGTTGGAGACCAATGGATAAGTGACTTGATCCTCGATGACCTGTGGACTTCTTCCCATCCATTCTGTAAATACAATAACTTGATTCTCCGATAAATCAGGAATGGCATCAATAGGGTTTTGTTGCACGCTGTAAATACCCCAAGCGAGTAAGCAAGCTGAGACGAGTAAGACTACAAATCTGTTTTTTAGTGAAAATGATATTAATTTTTCTACCATAATATTTATTATTCTACTGAAAGACTATCTTTCGTTTTTTTAATCCAATTGATTATTTCCTCTTTTTGAGTTGGCGTCAAAATGGCATTTTTATGAATTAATGTGTAAGATGCCAAAGGCATTTCATCTGATTTTATTTGTTTGACAATAGCTTCTAATTTGTTTCCTTGTTTTCGTTTGGAATACCTACCAAACTCATTAAAGTTCAAATCTTTCTTACCATCTTTAATGTGTTCTTCCATAAAAAACCGTGCTGGCTGCATGTAAGAATATAATGGATAATTAGTATTGTTACTGTGACAATCGTAGCAAGATGTCCGTAAAGTAGTTTCAACATTTTTAGGAACATCGTACATTTTTGTAAAATTTGCAGTTAATTCCTGCTCATAACTTTCATTACGGGCAGGTTGATATAACTGCATCAACAAAAAAATTACAAACCCGATTATGAGTATTTTCTTGATGATTTTTTTCATATGAAGATAATATTTGTTTTTTAATGGAATATGGTATCGCCATTCTTCATTCCAATTTATGATTTTGGAACCATGGCGATTTCATTTTATAATTGTTTTTTCATAGAACCGCAAGTGAGCATTTTCGAACCATAATAAGGATTTTTTATTTCTTTGCTTTCACTTATCCAAATCGCCCCTTTTCCTTCGTTATATATAGGACAAAAGTCTTGATATAGTTTTTGTTTTGCTCCAAATATTTTTATCAAATCATTCACATCTTTACTCAACATCGCAAAATGTTCTCTTTGGTGGTCAATCTTTCCACCATTATCGCCAATGTGTTCTGCATGTTCTTTAGCATCATCAGCAATATCAATATATTCTGTTTTCAATTTTGGATCTATTATATTGGTATTAACTTTATTGAATGTTGCATATAATGCTTTACCAGCATTAGCTGCTCCTTTTGTATCGTCTTTTGTGAGTGCGTTTTTTAGTTTTAAATAATCAGAAATTATTTCATTTGTAGAAAATGTTGTTTGGGTAACCGATGTAGCGTCAGTTTTAACTTCAACTGCTGTCGCATCATTGTGACTATGACTACCATCATTATGATCATGAGTTGCTTCATTTTGTGCAACTAATTCGGTTAATTCCATTCCACATTTTGAACATTTTTCTCCTTTTTTTCCTATTACTTCGGGGTGCATGGAACACGCATACAATTGTGAAATACTTTCTTTTTTTTGTGAATCAGTTGTTACAGCTTCTTTATTTTTTTGGTTACAAGAAACTAAAACAAATACCATTGCTATGGCTGAAAGGATTAGATTTTTCATTTTATTATTTTTTTAAATTGTTATTTTTAGATATTTTAAAGTTTACATTTTTATTACAATACCAGTTGTTTTTTTGGTGCAGTAAAAAATATATTCTTCATTTTTTAAAGTTTTAATTTTATTATTTGATTGTTTCTACTGTTTTACCACAACTCAACATTTGGGAACCATAGTATGGATTTTTAATTGTATTTTCTTTGCTTAACCAATTAGCATCTTGCATCGGGCAATATTGATAATAAAACGGTTCAGTAAATTTTGAAATTTTTATCAGCTCATACGTATTTTTAGATAATGATTTAAAAAGTTCTCTTTGCTTTTTGATATCCTATATTTCAGAAATATTTTTTGCATCAGCAGTTAAATCTTTAAAAACTTTCATCCAAGTCAAATGTACATCCATTTTCAATGTTTCCATTTTAACTGCAGTGATTGCAGTTAATAATTCTTTTGAGCTTGCAACAGCGGATTCGCCATCTGTTTTTACCAAGGCATCTTTCAATAAGAAATAATTGTCGAAAATTGCTTTCAGTTGGTTTGTTTCTTGTTTTATAGACAAAGAAGGATCGTTAGACATTTTCATTCCTACCATTTCTGTTTTAGGTTCCTGGCCTTTTCTATCCTTTTTTACTGCAACTTTTGCTACGCGATCGTACTGACAACATTCCGCAAGTTTTGAATATACAGCATCGGGAGCAAGGAATTTTTCGCTGTCATAACCCGCAAGTGCAATACGTTTCAGTATTTCGTCTTGATTGGTTTTTTTAGTATCATAAGTGAGTGTAGCCACTTTGGTGTCTATATTCCAATCAATATTGGCGATTTTTTTGAGACTTCCTGCTTTCTCCATTGTAGTTTCGCACATTGCGCAATTTCCAAATATTTTTACAGTTTCGATTTGCGCATTTTTAATTTGCGCATTTGACACTACGACTGAAAGCAATAGGGTTATTGCTACCACTGTTTTTTTTAGTGATTTCATTGTAAAATAATTTTAAATTAAATTAGTTAAACAAGAACAAAATGAAGCGAGACGAAGCCACCCTTTTGAAAATGAAATTAACTGAGATAGTAAATGATTTTAAAGCAATAATTGCTTTTTATTTGACACAATTATGGATATCAAATTTAAAATTTAGCCTATTTTTGGTATAAGCCACAAAGAATTGAAACCAGAAGAAATGGAGGTTTCGTAATTGTAAAAATTTTGTTTTTCTGAAACGCAATTAAAAATATTTCTATTAAAATTCAATTCATTAATAGAAACAGATGTGTTGCAAGTAGAGGCGCAACCACATTTAGAATGACTGCATTTTCCTCCGCAACCTTGGTGGTTTTTAGTTTTTGAATGACTATCGTTTTTACAACAATCATCTTTATCCATTTTTGAGGAAGTCTCTTTTGAAGAAGAATGTTTCGATGAATTATTTTCACACGCAAAAGTTAACGTTGGCATCAAAAAGAAGCCAAGTAAAACTATTAATAAAATGTGAAACTTTTTCATTTGTATCAAAAATCTAAATATTAAACAAAGTTAAAGAAATAATCTTAATACTCTCTAAAGACTTGTTAAAAAAAATTATTACTCCTATTTTGTTTTGCTTTATATCGTAACTAAAAGTATTATTAGGGAAGCAAGAATACATAGACTAACTACTTTGATCTTTGTTACTTTAAAAAAATACCTTTTAAAATGCTTTAATTTTATTGGAGTAATGGTTCAAACTCCTTGTCGACCACCAAAAAGTATAAACCTCCAAAGTCATTTAATTTTGGAGGTTTTTATCTGTTTCAAATTAAACTCTTTTTTTAACGGATTATATCCAGTTCATTTGTCTGTTTTTATTAATGCAGATTTGGAAATATGTTTATCAATATTTTGCATATTTCTTTACACAAATAATCTTCAAGCTGGTCAAAATATACCATTCTAAATCCGCCAGTATCATTGGTTTCAATGGCGATTATCAATTTCTTTTTTTTTGAATCATTGCTCCTTCCTTGTTTGTGATCTTCTTTGACACCAAAAACAAATTCATCGACAAAAACCTGACCAATTATTAGCTGTGAAGCACTACTTAGTGCCCCGCACGTAACGACACCCTAGCTGTTGGGTGCTGACATTTTTCTATTAAATTATCTTCTTTCGTTTGAACCAAAAATAAATAATAATTGCGATAATCGCCATTATACTAAGTGTCATAAAATATCCAAATTGCCATCTGAGTTCTGGCATATTTTCAAAGTTCATTCCGTAAATTCCTGCTACAAATGTTAACGGTAAAAAAAATGCAGAAAATATTGTCAGCAATTTCATAACGTCATTACTTTTTTGAGAATTTACCGAGTGATAACTATTTAATAAATTGTTTGCGTTTTCTAATACTTCGTCATAATTTAATATTAAGTTCAACAAAGTGTCTTTAATATCTTGTAAGGCTGTTTTGTTGGATTCGCTAACTTCAATTTGATTGGTCACATTTTGAAATAGTTGTAATAGTTTTTTGGTTATTCTTGTTTGAGTTTTTAAGAAATACAAATCTTCAAGTGAAACTTTTGAATAGTCTTTTAAGAAAATAGTTTTTTCAAATTCCTCTATTTTTTTGTCTAATTCATTGAGTGGTGATTGGTAGCTTCCTACCATTTTATGAATTAAATAAATTAAAAGGTCTTCGGTTTTTGAAAACTCTATGTCGATACGCTCTAAAAATGCAAACGGACTTCTGTGTACTGAAATAATTTTGTCGTCATTGTAAAAAAATGCAATCTTATTAGACAGGTCGTTTATAGTTGTTGCACCATGTTCGATAGTTGAAGTAAATGCTCGTAAAATCAAAAAATTATAGTTGGGTTGTTTTTCAAACTTTGGTAAATGTCCGTGTTCCAAACTGTCAATAATTTGAAAAATATCTAAATTGTATTGCTCCGCAATTTTATCAAGAGTTGCTCTGTCGGGTTGGCAAAAATCTATCCACGCAAATGTTGTAAATTCCTTTATGTTTTGCATATTATACTGCATTTATCTTTCCGTTATTTTTAATTTAGTAAATGGTATTCTATGCTTGCAACTAAAGTCAGTTCATCTACAAACCTTCAGAGGAACTCAATTAGGTTAGTCACTGTGTAAATATATGTGATTGAAACTACAATTAAAATTCTTTTTTTTGGACAAAGCTACTTAATGATTCTTAAAAGAAACCAATCCGTAAAAGGGCTCAAAAGAGCTTTTTAAAAATCCAAAAGATGATAAGCCAGTCTTCCGTTGTCAACAAGATCGAAAGCGAATGTATAATCAATGAGTTTTATAATGTTCATAAAAAAGTCGATGACCCTGATTTCGTTATCTTGTGCAGTGCCAACATCTATTGTGTTAAAAGTTTTACTTGCCTGAAAGTTGCAAATAAATTAAAGTTACAGCAGCTACTGTCATAATAATTAATGCTGCAAAACCAAGTATGTTTGCCAATCTTCCGTTCACGTTTTTACCCATTATTTTTTTATTATTTGAAATGTGTAAGATTATAGCTATTAGAACTGGAGCAGTTAATCCATAGAGAATGGCCGTATAAATCAATGACTGAATTGGAGTAATGCCTACATAATTTAAAGATAATCCAAGTATCAATGAAATAGCTATGATGACATAAAATGCTTTTGCTTCATGAAATTTTTTGTCAAGTCCTTGTTCCCAGCCAAATGTTTCAGTGATTATGTAAGAAATCGAACCACTCAATACTGGAATTGCAATAAGTCCCGTTCCGATTACACCAACAGCAAAAAGAAGATAGGCCAGATTACCGGCTAAAGGTTTTAATGCCATTGCAGCTTGTTCCACAGTGTCAATTTGATGGATGCCGCCTTTAAATAAAACGGTGCCAGTAGTAAGAATGATAAAATACATTACAAAAGCAGAAACTGTCATTCCAAAATCTACATCTTGGTTTATATTATGAATTAACTTTTTGTTTACAATTAAATGCTTCCTTTTATATTTCATTTCTTCAACCTCCACCGATGCTTGCCAAAAAAAAAGATAAGGTGAAATTGTTGTGCCAAGTATTCCAACTATAATGGCGATAAAGTCCTTGTCAAACTTTATGGTTGGTATAAATGTCGCTTTAAGAATTTCGCTAAAATCCTGTTTATATAAAAATGGAACAATAAAATAAACCAACATAACGATGCACAAATACTTTAAAACTGCTGCAATTTTTTGATATGGTAAATAAACAATTAAGCCCAAAAGAATAATCGTGAAAAGAACACTAAAATAATTAGCATCGATAGATGGAAGTAATAGATTACCTACAGCACCCATGCCTGCAATATCAGCACCAATATTCATTACAATAGCAGGAAAACTAAACAACAACATCAGATACAAAATAGGTCTTGGATAGTGTTTTTTTAATGTTCCTGTCAAACCTTGGGAGGTTACTAATCCAATTCTAGCACACATCTGTTGAATAGCAGCCATTAGGGGAAAAGCGATAATTGCAGTCCACAGTGTTGAAAGTCCATAGGCAGCACCTGCTTGAGAATAGGTTGCAATTCCAGATGGGTCATCGTCACTTGCTCCTGTTACAAGACCTGGACCAAGTTTTTTCCAACTACTAAGTATTTTAGACGAAATTGTTTTCTTTTTTATCATTTTTTAGTCGTTGTTGCATGATTGGCAAAAGCACAACCAAAAAGAGGAAAACAGCAGTCATAATATTTATTCGTATGTGAAGTTCGGGATAAATGTTTATATGAAAAAACCAATGTAGGTTTGTCGCTAAACAAAACAAGCAAATCAAAAATGTTAGGATAGAGAGTATAATAGGTTTCATTTTTGTTTTGGACTGTTCGTCTATTAGTCGTGAGGTTCTTATTAGTAGCACTTCTCAATAGTTACTCCTAACATCAGTTCGTCTTAAAACCTCCAAACAAACTCATTTTAGTTAATCAGTAAGTAAATATATATGATTTAAAATACAATTAAAATTCTTTTTAAAAAAAAGCATTCTTCATCCTTAAAATAAAACAATCCGTAAAAAGCGTTAAAAACTGGTGTTAGAATCCCAAAATAGAACGCTTATACTTTTAGATATTGTTTTAATAGATTTTGGTCAATCAGGTTGAAAATTCGGCGCAGATTGTAGTCTGAAAAAATCAAGCCAACATCAGTTAGTGCGGATTTGCAATCAGTGCCCATAACAATAATCAATTATATTATATTTTACTGTAACTGTTTAAAATTTTCAAATTGCAGATTTTATATGTCGATTTAAAATGAGTACATAGATTATTAATCTGCTATCGTTGCTTAAAAAATGATAATTGAGCACTTCGGGGTCATTGCGCGGAATGAAGCAATCACATCTGGTATTTTTTTTTGATTAAGCGCTTTACGTTGGGGGCACGGATTGCAAATCCGCGCTGTCGGGGTTAATTATAATTTATCGTTATAGGTTTTGAAATCTTTAAGGAACAATTCAATAACTTCTCTTATTGATGCACAAATCAAAACTTCCTTTGCTTCTTTAATAGTGATTACAGTTGTTCTTCCAATTGGTGAATTAGTTTGTCCATCTTGTAAATCAATACAATATGTGTGTTTAAAATCTCTATATTCGAAAACCATTTGGCAAATTCCGTGCACTTTCGGAATCATAATTCCTGTTTTTTTACCGTCCAAAACATTTAATTTCACAACAACTATTTCGGAATTTTGATTTTGATTAATAATAAATTTTGATTTTACAAATAAAGAATCTAAATAGGCTTTAACAATTTGACTTCCAGTTTCGGAATCAAACTCTGTTTCATTTTTGATATCGAATTCAGAACATTCAACTTTTTTAAGATTAAGTGAATCTCTAAAATCTTTGAAGTCAATATTTATAACTTTACCCTTAAAATCAAAATTAGTTTTAGTTTGATATAATGGAAATTGATTAAGTACTTTCGTTTTTGTAAGATAAGGTTTGCTTCTATTTTGCATTGCATTTACAGCTCCAATTATCAAGCCTTGAGAAAATGTTGTATTGCATTGAAATACAATTATTAATAAGAATACTATTTTTTTCATTTTTAAATTAATTTTTACTTTAGTTTTTGTTTTTCACTGCTGTCTGTCAACGTCAGTTCGTCTTAAAACCTCCAAACAAACTAATTTTAGTTAACCAGTAAGTAAATATATATGATTTAAACTACAATTAAAATTTTTTTTAAAAAAAAGCATTCTTCATCCTTAAAATAAAACAATCCGTAAAAAGCGTTAAAAACTGGTGTTAGAATCCCAAAATAGAACGCTTATACTTTTAGATATTGTTTTAATAGATTTTGGTCAATCAGGTTGAAAATTCGGCGCAGATTGTAGGCTGAAAAAATCAAGCCAACATCAGTTAGTGCGGATTTGCAATCCGTGCCCATAACAATAATCAATTATATTATATTTTACTGTAACTGTTTAAAATTTTCAAATTGCAGATTTTATATGTCGATTTAAAATGAGTACATAGATTATTAATCTACTATTGTTGCTTAAAAAATGATAATTGAGCACTTCGTGGTCATCGCGAGGAACGAAGCAATCACATCTAGTATTTTCTTTTGATTAAGTGCTTATCTTTGTGGACACGGATTGCAAATCCGCGCTATCGGGTTTCATTCTTGGTGCTGCGCACCCAACGAAACCCTGGCTGTTGTAGGCTGTTTTTTTATTTTCTAAGTTGGTTAGTTTCTAATAAATATATTGCTAAGGTTGTTGATGCGCCAACAGCTAATTTTGCGTGTCTTGGTTGTAGACCTTTAAAACTCCCATCTTTCCCGTGTCCACTGCCATATTCATTTCTAATTTCTCCTATGCCTTGAACAACAGATGATAAACTACCCAATATTTGTTTAATTGAACTTGATGCTTTTACTTCATTGGGAATATCGTCAGGTGTTAATTTTAAAAGTTTTGTAGTTTCTTTCATTAGTTTTGGCAAATCCCAGTTCTTGTCATATATTTCAGCTCTTTCTTCAAAAATTGATTTACAACAAGTTTCAATCAACTCTTTTGCTAACCCAATTGAAATATGCGGTGAATTTTCAATTGAAGATTCCATTAAGTTAATCTGTTGAGTAACATATTCCGCATTCATCATTTGTTTAATGTCTGAAGCTTTTTTTAGTATAAATTCTTTACCGATAATTTTAAGCCTACCAATAAAAATTGGTTTTCCAGATATTTTAGTTCTTTCTATGATTTCATAATTATCTTCCTTAAGATTTTCGTTAAAAATCTGCAATAATTTATTAATTTCAGAAATATCAATTCTAACAATTGGATGAATCATTTCACATAAGAAATTCAAAAAAATTGAGTCATCACAATTTAATAAGTTAAATCTATAATCGCTAAAAATCCAATTATCTTCCCAATCAGAATTATTGATTCGATGTTGCCAAATATCTCCGGTAGCATTAGAATATCTACCGTCAAAAGATTCCATTCTATCTAAATCAAACATTCTGGATAAAAAATCAGTTTCTTCTAATCTTCCAGCCCACCAAAATCCTTCGACTTGGATATAGTCAAAAATATTTCTTCTTGTTATTGTTGTAATTTTGTTTATCACGATTTTTTTTTTAAAATAGCCTACAACGTCAGTTTGTCTTAAAACCTCCAAACGAACTCATTTTAGTTAATCAGTAAGTAAATATATATGATTTAAAATACAATTAAAATTCTTTTTAAAAAAAAGCATTCTTCATCCTTAAAATAAAACAATCCGTAAAAAGCGTTAAAAACTGATGTTAGAACTCCAAAATGCAAAGCCAATACTTTTAAATATTGTCTTAATAGATTTTAGTTTATTAAATTAAATATCCGTCGCAGGTTGTAAGCTAAAAAAATCAAGCCAACATCAGTCAAGACCTTGTCGAAAGTTTTTAGGACTAAATATTGCGAAAAACTCAAGGCGAAATCGCCTATCCAATACGAACAAACCCAGCAGGAATTATGGCAAAAACCATGGGTGGTATTTGCAAAGAAACCTTTTGGAAGTCCCAAATCGGTGGTGGAATATTTGGGGAGATACACCCATAAAATCGCCATCAGCAATAATAGAATCAAGAGCATTGACGAGCAAAACGTGACTTTTGATTACAAGGATTCCCGAGTAGCGGGCGCCAAAAAGCAAATGACACTCCCTCATCAAGAATTTATCAGGCGGTTTTCGTTGCATATTTTGCTCAAACGGTTTACTTCGTCAGTTCGCCCTCTGGGCTCGGGTGTAAAAATTCGTCATCATGGTTTTTTGAGTAACATCCCGTAAAAACGGGACAGGCTTTGGAAGCGTCAAAAGCTGAAACTTTTACAGGAAAAACTTAAGGTAAAAGTTTTCAAAAAAGTAGAAAAGAAGCCCTTTTTACCCAAGTGTCCTTGTTGTAAAACAGGCAATTTACACCGAATAGTAGTTTTTGACCAGCGCGGTCTGCCTGTTTGGTATCTTGGCGGTAGCCAAAGTTCAATTCCCTGTAAAAACTAATTTTACGGGTAAGGTAATCTGTGTTCAAAAGTGAAGAAAAACACGAAAAAACCAAGGTTAAAATTAATCCAAAAAAAAAAGAAGACTAAATCCTCTTGTAATCCTCTCTCATAATTTTACGATAACTCCATAGTGTTGACGGCAGGTAATCGGTTCCGTTCAACCCGAGTTTCATTGTTCGTGCTGCGCACGCAACGAAACTCTAACTGTCGGCGGTAGTGCATTTATTTATTCCACTTTTTCGTAAACAATTCCATTACATTCATCTCCATCTCCAATTGTAATCATTATCGAAGTTTTTCCGTCTTTTTTGCATAAAGGTTGAACACAAATTCCCTCTAACTCAAAATAGCAGATTTTCTCTTTATCCATAAACGAGTAGAACCATTTTCCTGTTTTATTCCTTTTAGAGTCATTTCCTTTTTCTTTGTCTGCAAATATTTTGTCAGCTAAACTTTCAGGATTATCCTCAAAAAGAAACTTGAATTGTTTGTTTTCCGATATTTCAAGTTTTAGAGGCCAAGTATAATAGTCTTCGTTTAAATATGATTTTGATTTTTCGCTTAATTCATATTTTCCAATTATTTCTCTTTTAGATGGTTCGTAATTTAGTTCTTCATAACCATTTTGCCAAGAACAAAACAATGGATGACAACTTGTAAACAGTAAAAAGATAAATATTGACTTAATTTTCATTTCGGTTTTTTTGGTTGCATTACCGCCAACTACGTTTCGCCACTTTGAGATGGCTGGAAGTTCGTAACTGCTCAATTTTCGGCTTAACGAAAACTTGATGCGAAACGATAATTCCACTAAATTCCAGCTAGCTCAAAATGGCTGTTAGGCACTGTAATTTTTATTTAGTTTGATATTTCTCCATATTCATAGGTGTGATATTTGTCTTTGGCTTTGTCATCATTAATTATTTCAAAACTATTAATATCAACTGACTTGAGAATTTTCCCTTTATATATCACTTCGGTTTTAGTTCTTCCCCAGTTTTCGGATATAACTTTAAAATTATTTAAGTTTTGTATTTCTACAATATCGTGACCATAAATAATGTGTTTGTCATCAGATGCCCAAGGATATGTTTTATATGTTCTTAGTTTATTCGGATTAACACCAATTATTTCACAATCATTTTTGCTACTGTAAAATCCAAAAAAGTACGCGGAATCATTATCAACAAAATAATAATTTCCAATATATTTTAGAGTATTCGGATCAAAATTGTCAATGATTTCGGTTTCAAAAAAAACATACTTATTATCTTTTCCAATTGTTAAATTTTCGTCGTTTTCTATTTTTTGGAATGTTTTAGAATCGGCTTTTTCAATTAATCTTTCATAATTTCCACTTCCTTCATTCCATCCTTTCAAATATACTTGGTTATCAATAATAGAGTATTTCTGTTCACAACTGAACAAGAAAAGTGAAAGTAAGATAATGACTGTGTTTTTCGGTTTCATATTATTGTGCCTAACTATTTTATATACGAATAAAATTATCCGTTCAACCCGGGTTTCATTGTTGGTGCTGCGCACCCAACGAAACCCTAGCTGTTGGCAGTAGTTGTTATTTTTATTTAATGTATAATTTAGCAATCTCTTCTATAAAATCTTGAGGATGAGAACCCATTAAATTTGTCAAAATTATTATTGAAACATTTTTCTTAGGATAAATAAATAATGCATTTCTTGCACCACCCATTGAAGCAATTATTGGATTTTCAGCTCTTGAACTTAATGAAAAACCAATTGAACTTCTGTCGAGCAAACCATTCTCTTCATATGGTTTTCCGTTTTCTAATTCAATAGGTTTTAAAAGAATTTTAAGATTTTCAGCATTAATTAATTGATTAGTTTGTAATGCAATTACCCATTGTGCCATTTCGGTTGCTGTTGCATATATACCACCTGCAGGCAATAAATTTGAAGGCATTGGTTGATAAACATTAGTTAGAACATTATTTCTAAAATAAGTATACGGTCTTGCTGAGTGATTAATAATGTTATAAAAATCCCCAATTCCTGCCTTCATGGCGTTTTTCATTCCTGCTTTTTTGAATTGGTTTTCCGTAATAAATTTTTCAAACGACTGTCCACTAATTTTTTCTATAAGCATTCCTAGAAGCATGTAATTTGCCAAGCCTTCTCTCACATGTTTTCCAGGTTCAAAAGCAAGGGGTAGCTTTTTGACGTTTTCGAACAAAATATTACCATCCTCGGAAAGCATATTGCCTTGTGAATCCCAAACATCAGGAAGTCCCGATTTATGGGTTACAAGCTGTTCTACGGTAATTTTTTGCCAAGTTTTGGGTAATTTATCTAAATAATTTGAAATAGGTTCTTCTAGATTTAATTTTCCATTTTCTACTAATTGCATGATTGCAACTCCTGTGAATGCTTTGGTAGTAGAATTAATGCTAAAAACGGTTTGACTATTTACAGCAATTGAATCTTGAATATTGGCGAATCCATAATGACTTGTTTTTACAATAACATTTTCTTTAATAACCGATAATTGTAAACCGACAATTTTATTTTTTTGAATAAGTTCTTTTATTGCAAGATCGACTTTGTCTTCTTGTGAATAAGTATTATTAAAAACCGTTAAAAGGGAGATTAAAAGCAATATTTTTTTCATGTTTTCTTTTGTTTGATTTTACGTTTATAGTGGGTGCAATTTCTGCCAACGTCAGTTTGTCTAAAAACCTAAAACAAGTCTCTGAGAATACCATATTTGAGATTTTTCAAAGATAGGAGTCCGAGAACAAAAACTCAAAATGGAGGTTTTTAGACAGTTTGACGTTCCGGCGCTTTGAGATGGTGGGTATTTCGTAAACGAGTATTTTCTGTTTAACGAAATCGCAATTCGAAATGGTAATTCCACCAAAACCCCACTATATCAAAACGCCTGTTACCTGCTGGTATCTTTTAATTTATTCATTATAGTCGAATATTAATTTTTTAGATTTATACTCCATAATTAATTCTTTAGCAAGTTTAGGTTGACTGTTCTTAAATGCCATATAATATGGTTTTATAATTTTAGTTGTTTGAGAATTTTGGTGTTTTGAAATCAAATATTCATACAAATCTTTGTAATATTCAGAAAGTTTGTTAGTTTCATTGTCAAAAACGGGAGTATTGTCCATTCCGATTAGTGAAAATGTCAATAAATATTTTCTTTTTTCTTTACAATTTGATATAAACAGAAAATTTGAATTGTTATTAATGAAATTTTCATACCATATCATTCTTTCAACAAAAATATTTGGAGCAATAATTAATTCAGCATCAGAAGCAAAACCTTCTTTATTTTCTTGGTTAAGTTTTGATAAATAATCTTTCATTGTATGCGAGACATAAGGATAGAAATGCTTTGAAATAAAATCCCTATCCTTCTGAATAAAAGTAATACCTTCTTCTTCAGAAATTTCAAATCCATTGTCTTTAAGTTTCTGTTTATAGTCTAATAGTTTTTTTGAAATTATAGGCTTTTTACCATTTTGCGTTAAAAGAACTAAAGATTCATAGTTTGTTGTATCTTTTTCATGTAATTCATTCAAATTTCTATCAAGTTTTTCATATAAATTATTAAAAATTACAAAGGCACTATCACATAAAATTTTGTCTTCTTCTTTAAATAATTCCTTAAATCTGCTCATCGCAGTACTAGATGAGTTTACGTCTGAACTGTCAAGATTATTTATATAAACATTATATTTTTTTAATAAAATATTCGTTGAAGTTGATTCTTCTTTTGCTTTTACAAGAGTCTGGTCGATATTCATTTCGCTCTTCTTTTTTTTCTCTAAATTATTACAAGAATAGAGTAAAGCTAATGCGATTAGGAAGATGTATTTTATCATTTATTTCATTAAGTTGTTAAGCTCTTTATTTTTTAATACTTGCAGGTAACGTCAGTTCGTCTAAAAACCTCTACACGAACTCATTTTAGTCAATCAGTTAGTAAATATATATGATTTAAACTACAATTAAAATTCTTTCTGAGAAAAGTCGGTTGATAATTCTTAAAATAAAACAATCCGTAAAAAGCGTTAAAAATGGGTGTTAGAAACCCAAAATGCAAAGCCAATACTTTTAGATATTGTTTTAATAGATTT
Source organism: Flavobacterium xueshanense (assembly GCF_900112975.1). Classification (GTDB taxonomy): domain Bacteria; phylum Bacteroidota; class Bacteroidia; order Flavobacteriales; family Flavobacteriaceae; genus Flavobacterium; species Flavobacterium xueshanense. The sequence goes on from NZ_FONQ01000024.1 coordinate 31,336, forward strand.
TGGTCTATTAAATTAAATATTCGACGCAGGTTGTAGGCCGTAAAAATCAATCCAACATCAGCTGAGGCGTGTTTGATCGTTTTTTTGGTCATGATATAATAAAAATCCCATTGGCGTTTTATTACTCCGTATGGATGCTCC
>NZ_FONQ01000016.1 GCF_900112975.1 Flavobacterium xueshanense
TTGGCTTTCTGTCGCTTTTCATATTTGCGTTGAGCTAAATCTGCATCGTATTTACCACTGCGTAAATCACAATTACGTTGTAGCTCTCGTGTTAAGACAGACTTGTCCTTTTTAATAAATAATGCTATTTGGCTTTTGCTGAAATTTTGTTCTAATAATACGCTAATAGTATATCTTTGTTCGCGGGTTAAATGGCTCATTATTTACAACTTTGGTCAGGAGCAAATAAAGACAATTTATTCCATTCGAGAGAGAGGGCTTTTTTGCCCTCTCTCTCGAAAAAATTGTCTTATCGATTTTCCTGAGAGTTGCATTAATTAATTGAATCTAGTTTCATAAAAACATAGTTTTATATATTTCTATTAAGACATTTCCTTTATTACTGTAAATCGAAGCTCTGTAGACTCAAGAATTAGGCTGTATAAATCCTTTTTCCGTTTGAGGAGCTTGCATTTAGCTGAGTTGAAATGCGTTTGTTTTTTTGTTTTTTTCCGAAATTCTTAATGATGAGTAACTTTACTCAACAAGTTAAAAATAAATTATTCTGATTTGTAAACATGAATGGACTGTCCCACTAATTTCCATTTTCCTTTAATTTTCTCTAACATTCTAATTTCATAAGAGTAACTTTTTGTACCGTCTTTAGCCGTTGATACTTCGTCATGGCTGACCCATGCAGTATTTTTCTGAATGCTCATTTTGTAATTTGTATTTACGGAAGAGCCGCCGTTGCCCATTTTTTTTGTGTCGGTATATGTCATTACGGCAGGAGGGACATCGATTGTTGTTCCGGTTGTAGTTGAAATCAAGATGCGGCTGTACGGTTGTATGTGCCAGCATTCGGCATGGCCTTTTCCGTCGCTGGCGCGCCATGTTGCCGATTCTTTTTCTAAAAGGCTGATAATTTTGGCTGATTCGTCAGTTTTCTGGCTATACGCCAAAAATGGTATGATAAAAAGAAGAAAAAAGGATAATTTCCATTTCATAGTATTAATGTGGTTAATGGTTATAGTTTAGGTTAATTTATTAAAAGGAATATACTAAAAAAAATTAGTTACTGTAATTGTAAATTTTATTTTAACGTAAATAAATCTTATTTTAGACTACTATTTTTCAGAATTTTAAGTTTTTAAATCCATTGGTTGAACCGTATTTAATTTATCTGAAATTACAACTTACACCACTCCATAAATTTGTAATTTTTGCTTGTTTACCTGGCCCATCAAAAATACCAAATAATCCCGATGAAGTCGAAAACTCGTGTCCTAAACTGGTTTTGGAAACCGTGATCACATAAGCGCTTTCCATTTCAGCTCTAGTTGATCCAATGCTAATTCCTGCCATTGTAGCAATCTTTGGAATATTCGCTGAATTACCGCCCAGGAACCAACCCGCAAAGTACCATTCGGTTTCTGCTGTTTTTGATTCAGATTCTTTTTTTATAAATACTACTGTTATACCATTGTTCCATGTTACCATATTTAAAGGTCCGGCACCGCATTCACTATTTACCTCAATAGATTTTGGTTTGGATTGGAGAACGTTATTTACGATTTCAATCATTTGGTCCAATGGTTTGCCAAAAGGAATTTCAGACGTAGAACCGGTGTTTTTATTTATAACTTGTAACGCATTAGAAGTCAGAATCAATCCTTGCGTGATTTTAGTTTCAACAATCGCAGTACTATCTGGAATCTTTTCCTTGCTTTCTTCAGCAATAATAACGGTGTCTTGCGCATCGTTTGTTATTGGAATTGGTAATGAATTTTTATCTTTGTTTTCGCAACCGATTAGGATTGCGAAAAGTAGAAGTATAAGAGTAAAGTATTTCATAATATGTATTTAGCTAAATTATTTAATTTTGATATAACCTTTTAAATGTTAGGAATGTCCGCGAATACTTGTCGATTATTTCAGCTACGAATTCTTATTTAATTTTAAAAAAAAGAGTATAATTTGTGGTTAACTTTTTCAAGCATTCGGGTCCTATGACTTTTGTTTTAAACGCACATTCACAACAAATGATTGCTGTTTGAAATTATAGTTAAATGTGCTTCCATTTCAAAGTAAGTCAAAGCTCTTGTTTGTGACAAAAAAAGAACTTTTATTTGTTCGTGACATCTCATAAAAAAAACCGTTGCATTACTACAACGGTTTTTAAAAGAATAAGTTAAAAACCTTATTTAGGCATAACTACAGTATCAATTGCATGAATGACACCGTTAGATGCAGCTACATCAGCAAGAACAACTGTTGCAGTTCCGCCTTTTGCATCTGTCAACATCACTTTTCCGTCTTTCAAGCTTAAAACGATTGTACCACCTTGAACAGTTGTAACGGTATATTTTCCGTTATTTTTGTTGATTGCATCAATTACTGTTGCAGCGTCAAATTTTCCTGATACAACATGATACGTTAAAACTGCTTTCAGTTTATCAAGACTTTCTGGTTTCAATAAACCATCTAAAGTTCCTGCAGGAAGTTTATCAAATGCTGAATTATTTGGTGCAAAAACGGTGAAAGGACCATCCCCGCTTAGTGTTTCCACTAATCCCGCTGCTTTTACTGCCGTAACCAGCGTTGAAAATTCAGTATTCCCTGAAGCTACACCTACAATGTTTGGTGTTTCAGCAACAGCCATTGTGTCTACTGCCACTACTGTAGTATCAGCCATTTCTGTTGTATCAGCTTGTTTTTTCTCTCCACAAGAAGTAGTGATTACTCCTAATAATACAAATGCACTAATTGTTGTTACTAATTTCATAATCAATGTTTTAAGTTTAAATTAAATTAAGATACTCAAATATACACATTTATATTATTTGTTTAATTAATTTAACAAATAATAAAGTAGCGATTAATTTGAAGCAATGCTTGCAGTAATTTTAACAATATAGAATGGCATCAGAAAGTTCAGATGTGAAAAAAAAAATGAAAAATCTAAGCTGAAAAACATTGCAAAAATGCCATATTATTAAAGTACTTAAAATCGGTTCCGTTCCACACGAATTTATTTGTTGTTGCGAATTAAGTTGCTACACTTTAGTTTTTGCAGATATTTTTTTACAATGTTGTTTCAAATTCTGCATTTGTGAAATTATATTCTTCAATTCCGTTGTAAGTTGCTGTGAAATTTAATTTAAGTTTTACGACTAAACGGCCATCAATCATTGTTTTTTCAACAATTGTAAAACTGCCATTTGTTGAATATAATTTCCAGTCTTCAGCTATGATGGTGTGTGTGCCAAAACATTTTGGAATTCCAATATATTTTCTAAATTCTAGTTTTTCGGTGTTACTTAAATCGTCGAAATAATAAGTGCCAAGTGGCATCTTAGTCAGGAATTTTGTGAAGTTTTTGAATTGAATGTTGTATCCACTTAAAGAATTTGATTCATACCTAACTGATAAATTTGCCGAAGATTCTTGTTCAGTTCTAGTTATATCAGAAAATTTGATTTGATCATTTAATTTTATGTAATCATTAAAAGTATTACAAGTACTCTTTCCAAATTCATTAATTTCAATAGTGCCATTTATTTGTATGGATTCGGAATTGCTTTTTAAAGTGTAAATTCTTTTTAATAAAGTGCCACTAAATTTAATTTTCAGCTTCTTATTCGCAACGAATTCAAATTCTTCAATACGAATAGTTGAAGATGGTATATAATCAGGCGTTGAAAAGTCCTTATTAGAAAAAGATTTTTTGTTAACAAATTTCGCATAAGATAATTCTCCATTTCGTAATATTTCAATGGTGAATAATTCAGAGGTAACATTACCTTTTTTTGACTTTACACTTACATTTATTTTTTCATCGCAGATATAAAAAGAACTAACATCAATTATTTCATCAGTAATTTTCTCTCCATTAATTTTCAATTCTACTTTATTGGCAGGTTTTTGCTCCAAAATCAGAATTTCTTCTTCCTTATTTGGTGAGCAACTTAAAAAAAAATTGTGAGTAATAACAGTAAATTTTTCATATTTTATTAGTTAGGTAATTTTTGCAATCCGGTTACTGTTCGTTAAATATAGGTTGCATTATTCATTTACAGTATTTAACGATACTCTGGCTGTTGGAACACTTTTATTTGGATAAGTGATATTTAATTTTTCCGTCTGAATAATTAGTTAATATTAAATTTTTACCGTCAGAATCTATTTCTATAACAAACTTATTATTTCCAATTTTTAAAATATTGTTTTTGGGTTCTATCAAATCAGGATTAAAATAATTTTCATTACTAATTGTGTATGAATAGTTACCAGTTTCGTTTAAATAGGTATTTCCATTAATATTAACACTATTTGATTTAAACTCAAACTTAGAATTGCCGTTTTGTAAAACCTTTAGTTGGTTGTCCTTTTGTTGCGTAATATTTGTTAAATTCCAGCCACCGATAATTTTTTCATTCATAGTTGTTGAATCATCTGGCGAGCAGGAAACAAAAATCATCATAAAAATAGCGAGGAAGAAAGTGAAATTTTTCATATTTGGTTTGTTTTAAGTTTGACATTATGAGTTGCGCTAACGATTGTGATTTATTAGTGCTCTCAAGAGCAGAATTATTCTCCAGAAGAACACTTTGCATAGATGTTCATTTCAATCAACTTTTGATTCAGTAGTTCACAATCTATTTAGTTTGTTTTAATTCTACTTTTTTATTATCAATAAATAATCTACAACTGACGGTAAAAAAACCTGAAGTATTTGTTTTAATATCTAACTTTTGTCCCTCTTTGTTTATTAGATTACCTGATAAATTACTGGGGGTAATAAAATTTATTTGTTCATCTTGCAGTTCATTATTTACATAAAGTTTTTCCCCACTGAACCAATTAGTAGTTATCTTAATGACGGTTTCTTCGTATTTTGCAATCCATTCACTCTTCATTGTTTAATTTTTTTTTGTTATTTGGTTTTCTTATTATTTACAAGTAATGCCGATTTACTCCAAAAAAAACTGCAGTCAATCTATTAAAAAGTGATTGGTAAAGTTTTGTTTCGTTTTATGTTTCCCAAATATATAAATAATTATTTACAAATTATTGAAAGAGCTTTGGTATTTGTGGGATGGTTCTTATAAGTGTGTGAGCTTTTGATTAGTCGGTATTGCGTGAAGGATGGCAGTGAAAATCCTTTTATGAAGCGTAGCGCAATAAAAGATTGCAACATACAGCCTGACCTTGTTGCCGCACTAAATAAAGTAATTTTTACAATAGCACTGCAACAAGGACACGCCACAAAAAAATAAACGTCACAAAAAAACCGACTTGTTTTCACAAATCGGTTTGTATTTAAAGGAGATTTCCGTTTATACAAATAAGCCTTCAATACTTAAATAATGTTCGCCGGTGTCGTAACAAAAAGTTAGCACTGTTGCGTTTTCGGGAATTTCGAGAAGCTTTTTGGCTACTGCCGCCAGTGATGCTCCCGATGAAATTCCAACGAACATTCCTTCTTCTTTGGCGGCTCTTTGGGTATAGGCATATGCTTCATCTTTGCTTACTTGGATGGTTCCGTCCAGTAAATCGGTATGTAAGTTTGTGGGGATAAATCCTGCTCCAATTCCTTGAATAGGGTGGGGAGCAGCTGCGCCTCCGCTAATAACAGGTGAAGTTTCCGGTTCGACGGCGTATACTTTCAGGTTGGGAAAATGTTGTTTCAGTATTTCGGCACAACCCGTGATGTGTCCGCCGGTTCCTACTCCAGTTATCAAGTAATCCAGTCCGTCAGGGAATGCTTTTATAATTTCCTGAGCGGTGGTTGTTTTATGAATTTCAATATTGGCAGGATTATCAAACTGCAGCGGTGACCAAGAATTTGGTATTTCAGTTACTAATTCCTGTGCTTTTACCAGTGCGCCTTTCATTCCTTTTTCACGGGGAGTCAATACAAATTCGGCACCATAAAGGCTCATGAGTCGGCGTCTTTCTATCGACATTGATTCTGGCATGACTAACACTAATTTATAGCCTTTTACGGCCGCAACCATCGCGAGTCCAATTCCTGTATTTCCGGAAGTGGCTTCAATTATAGTTCCTCCCGCTTTTAATAATCCTTTGACTTCTGCATCTTCAATCATAGCAAGAGCGATTCTGTCCTTGATGCTGGCTCCAGGATTTGCACGTTCCAGTTTGATCCAGACATTGTGGTTGGCACCAAACAAACGATTGATTTTTACGTGCGGCGTGTTGCCTATTGTTTCGAGTATATTGTTGTATTTCATAATATTTATATGGAGAAAAAGTTAATATCTTTTATTTCCTGTTGATTCAAAACAGTATTTTTATTGGACTGCATGACAAATGAATACGGATTTACACTCTTGGTAATAAACGTGTTTCCACCCACGATACTGTGGTTTCCTATGATGGTGCTTCCACCCAAAATAGTGGCATTGGCATAAATAATTACATGATCTTCTACGGTTGGATGACGTTTTTTTTCCTGCATGCTTTTCTCGACTTGCAACGCTCCCAAAGTCACTCCTTGATAAATGCTGACATATTTCCCTATTATTGTGGTTTCGCCAATGACGATTCCGGTTCCATGATCAATCATAAACGGAACGTCAATAGTAGCACTAGGATGAATGTCGATTCCCGTTTTGCTGTGCGCATATTCGGTAAGAATTCGTGGAAGCAGGCAAGAGGTTCGGGAAGCAATTGCATTGGCAATACGATAGACTTCTATGGCAAAAAATCCGGGATAGGAATTGATTATTTCCTGAATACAATCGGCAGCGGGATCCGTATCGAGAATTGCTTGTGCGTCTTTTTGCATCGAATGATACAATTCCGGAAGTCCGGTGTAAAAAGCTTCGGCATCATCGAGAATTTCATTGGCCGTTTTGTCTTTTACAATTTCAGATAAAATAGTGATAAAATTAGCTTTGTTTCGGTCTAAAAGCATTTCGATTTGGATGGTTTCCAAGGCTTTCTCCGGGAATAATATTTTGAACAAATCATCAATCCAATTGATAATTTTAGATGAATCGATGGCTCTTACCCAATTTTTATTTTGGTTTTCATGCAGTGTATTCGAAAAACGGTTGGTTTCAGTACTCATTTATAATAGAATAAAATCAGAATTAAACGAGAAAAAAGACTCGAAATACAAATATAGAGCAGAATTGAATAGGTTCATTACCCTGCTATGTAAATAAATGTTAATATGTTAAATTCCCACAAAATGGATGCTTTGTGTTATGAATTCTACCATGAAAAAAACCGATTGACTTTCGCCAATCGGTTTAATATTCCTGACATCAAAAATATATTATGTGGATTTTTGAAATGATAAAAAGTTTTAAGTGGGTGGTAGTTCAATAATGAAATTTCGCTAAAAGTTACTTGATAAAAATTCTGTTTTTTGAACTAATAACTTTACTGTACATTGCATCAAAAGTATGCTGTTTGATAAAATTGGATATCTTTTTTAATTCATTTATTTGATGTAAAGTCGAACGTTTGATGACGCGTGACATTCTAATTATAGTGTCGGTATTGTTATCAATTTCCATCGCTAATATGGATTGAACAATGTCTTTTTTCATGATATACCCCACCATTCCCTGCTCCGTAACAGCATTAAGCTGTTGAAACTTTTTTGCGATTCTCAAATTTTGAATGCCCTGATAGCTAAAATTTTGTTGTTTGTCTAAAAAGGTTTTCTTCAAATTCGAAATTAAAGAATCATTGTTGGTTTGTGCTAAGCCGGTGGTCTCCATTTTTATAATCGAAAACTGAACAGCTGTATCTTTTTTAAAATGTAATATAGTATTTATACTTCTCCTGCTGGTGACAACTGTTGAAAGGTGTTTTCTAAGTGTTGACTGGTGACCAGATATACCAAAGCTGTGTTTGAAAGTTCCGTCAGTGCAATACGCAAATACAATCGACGAGGCGCTTAATGATTCCATACTTAGCGTTACATCATCTGCAAATTTCATGTTAACCTGAATAGAAGTAATACCATTTATGAATGTTACCGCATCAATATTTCCCTTAATCAAATCAGTATCCAGTGCTAATTTAAATTCGTTGTTGTTTGAATTCAAAACGCCATCAAAAGAAGTTTTAAGGTCACTAAAAACTTCATTTATTGTTCCGGCATTAAGATAAATATTTTTCATAAGACATCTATTTAAATAGTTATAAAAAGAAAATTGATTTCGATTAATTAATTATTTTAATGTATCCAAATTACGGAATAAGGGCTGCAATTTTTGTTACGTAATTCTTTTTAAAACTTTCATAATTCTTATGCTTGACGATTCATTTTGACAATGCATTAATCCCATAAAAAAATCCGATTTGCTTTCACAAATCGGATTAATATTTTTCTTTTTCAAAACGTTATGTAGAGGCGCACTGCGATGCGTCTCTACCGTGTATGTCTACATTATTTTATCTATTTACAGATGGATTACTTCGCCATACGCATCAGCAACCGCTTCCATAACCGCTTCGCTCATCGTTGGGTGTGGGTGAATTGATTTTAGGATTTCGTGTCCTGTAGTTTCCAGTTTACGCGCCACAACCGCCTCAGCAATCATATCGGTAACTCCGGCTCCAATCATGTGACATCCTAACCATTCTCCGTATTTAGCATCAAAAATTACTTTTACAAAACCATCCGGAGTTCCGGAAGCTTTCGCTTTTCCTGACGCTGAGAATGGGAATTTTCCAATTTTCAGTTCGTATCCTTTTTCTTTAGCTTGTTTTTCAGTCAATCCTACAGAAGCAATTTCTGGAGTTGCATAGGTACAACCCGGTACGTTTCCGTAATCGATAGGCTCTACATGAAGTCCTGCAATTTTCTCCACACAATTGATTCCTTCAGCAGAAGCTACGTGCGCTAACGCTTGTCCCGGCGTAACATCACCAATGGCGTAATAGCCCGGTATGTTCGTTTGGTTGTAAGCATTTACCAAAATTTTATCTTTGTCAATGGCAATTCCCACTTCTTCTAATCCGATATTTTCAATGTTGGTTTTGATTCCAACAGCAGAAAGTAAAATTTCAGCTTCCAAAACTTCTTCTCCTTTTGCCGTTTTAACAAATGCTTTTACTCCAGCTCCGGTAGTATCAATTCTTTCTACTGATGAGTTTGTCATGATTTTAATACCTGCTTTTTTCAAAGAACGCTCCATTTGTTTCGAAATATCTTCGTCTTCAACAGGAACTACATTTGGCATAAATTCTACGATAGTAACTTCAGTTCCCATAGAGTTGTAAAAGTGTGCAAACTCAACTCCAATTGCACCAGAACCAACAATAATCATTGATTTTGGTTGTGTTGCTAATGTCATCGCTTGTCTGTATCCAATCACTTTTACACCATCTTGAGGCAAGTTTGGCAACTCTCGAGAGCGGGCTCCCGTTGCAATGATAATATGATCCGCACTGTATTCCGTAACTTTATTTTCTTTGTCAGTTACATCAACTTTTTTTCCTGGTTTAAGTTTTCCAAAACCATCAAGCACGTCGATTTTATTTTTTTTCATCAAGAATTGAACCCCTTTGCTCATTCCGTCAGCCACTGTGCGGCTGCGCTGTACAACAGCAGGGAAGTCTTTATCAAATGATGAAACAGTCAATCCATAATCAGAAGCGTGTTTTAGATAATCAAAAACCTGAGCTGATTTTAGTAACGCTTTCGTAGGGATGCAACCCCAGTTCAAGCATACACCGCCTAAGTTTTCTTTTTCAATTATGGCTACTTTAAAGCCTAATTGTGATGCTCTAATAGCAGTAACGTAACCACCCGGACCACTTCCTAAAACTATAATATCGTATTTCATTTTAAAGTTTTTTATTTGTTTTTTATTGGTGAAATGAATTCGTAAAAACTCATTTCGTTTAACGTGTTTTTCTTATTTAATTGATTGGGCGAATTTAAGAATTTATTCTGTTTTGAGAAAGTTTCGAAGTAATAAAGTGGGAAACAAACAAATTTTCAGAAAAACACTTTTATTTTAAACTAATTGCAAAAGTGTAAATCCAGATTTGTTTTTTTTACTGCTGCATCTTTGTAAAAAAGTAAAGTGAAATTTACGGACATGGATTCAACAGATTTCACTCTTAACTTTCTTAGTCTCATTGTTGAAAAATGAAATGCGGATGACACGGATTCAGCGGATTAACACTGATTTTAATCTTGAATCCTTTGCTTCTCTGTGCCTTTGCTTCTTTGTTCCTCTATTCCTCTGTTCCTCTGCTCCTTCTATTTCTTTGCAGCAAAAACTAATTTGCTACCGAAAATTGGGAATCGTACAAATTCTTGTAATACCCACTTTCGCGGTTGATTAATTCTTGGTGTGTTCCTTGTTCTACAATTAAACCTTTATCCATCACCACAATTTTATCAGCGTTGACAATCGTTGCCAAGCGGTGCGCAATGACAATTGATGTTCTGCCTTTGGTAATCGTTTCCGTAGCACGCTGAATCAATTCTTCGGAATACGTGTCTATTGATGACGTGGCTTCGTCCAGAATCAAAATACTTGGATTGCTCACGTACGCTCTCAAGAAAGCAATCAGTTGGCGTTGACCGGAAGAAAGCATAACGCCGCGTTCCTTCACATCAAAATCATAATTATCCGGTAAGCTCATGATGAATTCATGTACGCCAATTTTTTTGGCTGCGGCCAAAACTTGTTCGCGACTAATTTCAGGGTTATTTAAGGTGATATTATTGAAAATAGTATCGGCAAAAAGGAAAACATCCTGCAATACAACCGCAATTTGTTTTCGCAGGGAACTCAATGAGTAATTTTCAATATTATGATTGTCAATATAAATGGAACCACTGTTGATTTCGTAAAAACGATTCAGTAAGTTAATTATCGTTGATTTTCCGGCACCTGTAGAGCCTACAATAGCAATCGTTTGTCCGGCATTGACCTGTAAATCAATTCCTTTAATCACTTCTTCATCTGGAATATACCCGAAACAAACTTTTTTAAATTCGATGTCTCCCTTAAAGATTGGCGCTTCAATAATTCCGGTATCCTGAATTTGATCTTCGGTATCCAAAATGTCAAAAACACGGTTCGCTGCAATCATTCCCAGTTGCATCTCGTTGAATTTATCCGCAATTTGGCGCAACGGATTGAATAACATTGAGATGAACATTGTGTACGAAAATAAATCTCCAAAAGTGGTAAAGTTATCTCCGTTTAATATTTTGATTCCACCATACAATACAATAAAACCAAGTGTTAAAGACGAAATAATATCCGCAATGGGGAAGAAGATGGAGTTATAAAGAATGGTTTTTATCCAGGCTTTTTTGTGTTTGTCATTGATACTTTTGAATTTTTCGTATTCAATTTTTTCACGATTAAAAAATTGGACAATCTTCATTCCCGTTACGCGTTCCTGCACAAAGGAATTCATATTGGCAATTTGGGTACGCACTTCCTCGAAAGCGACCTGCATTTTCTTTTGGAATATACGCGTGAAGAAAACCAGAATTGGCATTGCCACAATCACAATCCAAGTCAGTTTCCAGTTCATGTAGAACATAAAAGCCAGTATTACAACCATTTTCATCAAGTCACTGATAATCATAAATAATCCTTGACTAAAAATTCGGGCAATCGATTCAATATCCGAAACCGAACGCGTCACGAGTTGGCCCACTGGAACGTGATCAAAATATTTCATTCGGAAACTCAGAATATGGCGAAATAATTTTGTTCGAATGTCTTTTACAATGTCCTGGCCTAGCCAGTTCGCCCAATATACAAAGTAAAATTGAGAAAATACCTCTAGTAAAAGTACGATTCCCATTAGGATTACATACATCAATAATCCTTGTTGGTCTTGGGTCGAGATGTAACCATCAACGGTTTGTTTCAATAAATACGGACGCAACGCCGCAAATACCGATAGCGAAATGGCGAAAATAATCACACCATTAAAACGCCACTGATAGGGTTTGGTAAATTTTAATATTCGTTTGAATAATCGGGTATCAAATGCTTTTGCTTTCATATTTTTTGGAGCTGTTCCTGCTATCCGTTGCAATCTTTTATGTTTTTAAAGAAAAAACATAAAAGGATTTTCACTGCTATCAGGGCTATTGCGTAATGTATTCGTATTCTATTTTGGATAAATATAAACCATGTGCCGGAACCGAAAAACCCGCTTTATCTCGGTTTTTACTTTCTACAATGGCAGTAAAATCAGCCAGTGTAATCTTGTGTAATCCTATGTTTACTAATGTCCCCACAATGGCACGCACCATATTTCGTAAAAAACGGTTGGCAGAAATGGTAAAAATCAAATTGCCGTTTTCTAATTTCCAATTGGCTTCAAAAATTGTGCAGTCAAACGTATTCACATCCGTATTTACTTTTGAAAAACATTGAAAATCAGTATGATTGAACAGTAGTTGCGCCGCTTCATTCATCAAATCAATATCTAATTTTTGATGGAAATACCAACTTTTTTCCTGCGAAAAAACATCTTTGAACGTATTGATATGGTATTCGTAGGTTCTTTTTGTGGCATCAAAACGGGTATGCGCCTCATCATGAACTGGAATAATGTCATAAATAACAATGTCTTTAGGCAAATAGGAGTTGAGTTTGTGTACTAAATTTGGAATGTCAAATGGGTTTTCAAAATCAAAATGAGCATACATCTCTTTAGCATGAACACCGGTGTCCGTTCGTCCGGCTCCCATAAGATTGATAGGTGTATTTAACAGCACCGAAAATCCTTTGTTTAGCGTTTCCTGAACAGAAGCAGCATTCGGTTGGCATTGCCAGCCGTGATAATTGGTTCCGTTGTATGCTAATTTGATGAAATATCTCAAGTGAATTTTTTTGAAGCCACAAAGATACTTATTAATTTTTTTGCCACGAAATCACTAAGACGCAAAGTTTGTTAAGTTTCGATTTGATTTTTTATTTAGAATTCGAATGTTTATTTTTACCACAAAATCCTAGCCCAGATAGCAGTGGAAATCCTTTATTATTTTTTCTTAAAAAATAATAAAGATTGAAACGGATAGCGGGACACGAGCGAAGCGAACTGGCGAAGCAAATTGCTCCTAAAAAAATTACTTTGAAAAAAATACTCCTGCTTTCTGATACGCACAGTCACGTTGATAACACGATTTTGAAATATGTCGCACAGGCTGACGAGGTTTGGCATGCCGGCGATATAGGCGATTTGGCTGTAACGGATGCGATAAAAAAGCTAAAACCATTGCGTTGCGTGTATGGTAATATTGACGATGCCACAGCCAGACTGGAATTTCCGTTGCACAACCGATTTATGTGTGAAGGAGTCGATGTTTGGATTACGCATATTGGCGGTTATCCTGGGAAATACAGTCCGACTATTAAAGCGGAGATGGAATCAAATCCTCCAAAATTGTTTATTTGTGGACATTCGCACATTCTAAAAGTCATATTCGATAAGAAACATAATTTATTGCACATGAATCCGGGAGCTGCCGGAAAAAGTGGTTTTCATCAGGTCCGCACGATGTTACGTTTTGTGATTGAAGGAGACAAAATCAAGGATATGGAAATTATTGAGATTGAAAAACGGGTCTGATTATTTTTTTCTGATACGTGATAGGCACCATTATTTTTATTCTTGTGCCAGAATCAAGTTTGGAATCTACAGTAATAGTTCCTTTGAGATTGTTAATTCGAGCTCTGATTTGGTTGAGACCAAAACCTTCCAGAACATGAAATTTGCTGGAATCAAATCCCTTTCCGTCATCCATAATATCAATATCCAGAAAATCGTTGTTTTCATGAATGTTTAATCTTGCGTGATGCGCATGACTGTGTTTTAGGGTATTATTGAGAAGTTCCATAATAATGAAATAAATTTTCATTTCGAAATCTTCATCATAACGCGTTTTTCTTTCCACAGAACTAGAGTAATCAAAATGAAGAATCGAATTGGAATTTTTTTCGCATAAATCGTCCAATGCATCAAATAAGCCAAATCTCGCCAAAAGTGAAGGCATCAGTTCATGAGATAAATCCCGAACTTGATTGTGCGCTTCCTCGAGAATGGCTTTGGTTTTTATAATTTCTTCCGATGAAGATTGATTTTGAGACGTATGAGCATGAAGATGTAATCCTGCCGACGAAAGCAATGCGCTAATGTTATCGTGCAGAAAAGAAGCTATTTTTTTCCGTTCTAATTCCTGCCCGTTTATGGACGCATTGATCATGTTTTCCTGAGCTTTACTTCGGAGGTCTTTTAGTTTATTTTTCTGCTTTAGTTTAGCGTTTTCTGATGATATGTAGAAAAGGATGAGTAAGAATAGTAAAATGAGAATGACTACAATTACAATTTTTTTATTTCTGGATTGCTTTTGTAATAACACATATTCCTTAGTTTTAAACTCGCTTTCTATTTTATCAATTTCCCTTTTGTATTCGTCAATTTCAAGATTTATTCCGGCAGCATTGGCTTTATTGAGTCTTTCTTCGTTGTTTAATTCTGCGGTGATGGAATTGAAAAGAGACAGATTTTTATAGGCGTTTTTATAATCACCATTTTTTAATAAAAACTTAGAATACTCATGATGTGAATAAGATAAGTCTGATTTTTCATTTCCTTCATTTCCTAATTTTATCGAATTTTTGAAAAAAAATTGTGCTTTTTCAGTGTCATTTTTATAATTATAATACATCCCATTAAGCATGTTTAGTGCAACAATAGTAGAGATGTCGCCATGTTTTTTATGATGTTTGTTGATGTACTTTAGATAGGGTAGTCCATCATTATAACGGCCAATATCAAAATAGGCCCATGTCAAATTGAGTTTCGTAAACACTATTTGGGCTGAGTCTTTTATTCTGGTGCTGTATTGTAACGATTTTTTATAGTGATAAATCCCTTTTTCATATTGCTTCTTATCAAAACAATAAATGTTGCCTAAATTATTGTTGATCCAGTTTTTTAAAACATCGTTATTGGTTTTGTTGGCATACGTTAAGCCTTTATGGTAATAGAAAAAAGCTTTGTCATATTCAGATAACTGGTCAAAATTTGCAGCAATAGTGTTGTAAGCACCCGCAATTAGATTGTCATCTTTGAGTTGGATTGCTTTGCCTAAAGCCAGTCTTGATTGTATGAATGACTTTTCGTAACTGCCTTCTTTCATTAGCAGTATAGCTTGATTAGAAACCAAAGTGACTTCTTTTTTTGTAGGTATCTTTTTTTGTGCAAAAACGGTATTTCTTGAAAAATTAAGTAATAAAAGCAATACTATAATTATTTGTCGGTATAACATAGATACTTTGATTTTTTTTAGGTTTATTACTTTGTTGAGGGAATTGTGTGGAAGTGAATGTTATTTTAGATTGCCAACTTAGGATTTAATCAATTGGTGTTTAATGGCATATTTTACCAAACTTATTGAGTTTTTGGCATCCAGTTTTTTCATAATGTTTTTTCGATGAGTTTCCACCGTATTTACGCTAATAAATAATTGGTCACTAATTTCTTTACCACTGAATTCAAGTGATATCAAAGTAATAATTTCCAGCTCTCTTTCGGTCAATGTTAAGTTTCCTTGTAGATAAGATTTGTTTAATTTTGGATTGTCTTTAGTAACAGTGCTGAATATTTTCTCTCGAACAGCTTTACAGAAATATTCCTCCCCGTTGTAAACAGACTGAATCGCTTCAACAATATTTTCTCCGGCACATTTTTTTGTCAAATAACCACTGCTTCCTAATTTCATTACTTCTTTGATTATTCTCAAATCATCGTGACTGGATAAAATAATAATCTTACAAGGAAAACCTTTTAAAGCAAACTCTTTAATGACTTCAATTCCATCTTTTTCGGGCATATTAATGTCCAAAATAAGGATGTCTGATTTGTTTTGGAGTACTTCTTCATATACACTATTTCCATTCACTGAAAACCCAACTACTTCAAATTTAGGATTGGTATGTAGTAAAGTTTTGATTCCATCAATAAGAATTTGATGGTCATCAGCTAGATGAATTCGTATTTTGTTTAACATATCGTGATTGTTATTGCCAAATTTATGAAAAAAACAATAGATTCTTTATTTTTAAAACCTTTATTATTATTATTATTATTATTTATTTTAATGAATAAGCAATATCGTAACCATAACTAATTTAGTTGCTTGATAAACGAATTCTGCCTCAAATGTTTTAAAAAAATGTGTAATAATCACAAAAAATAGCGGTACAAAAAAACCCGAATTGTTACATTCGGGTTTCCTTCGCACTAATAAACTAAAGTTTATAGGTTTACCTCAATCTGTCCGCAGATTTTACAAGATCTTCATCCTTTTTGATGGCCTTATTAGCCAAGACTAATAACACGATAGCAACTACAGGTAGAAACATCCCAATACCTTTCTCCGAAACAGTAACTGTTTCTCCAGATAGATTTAGTGAACGATATACAAACAATCCTAATAAAATCAAATTTAATATGATATTCAATCTGCCAATAACAAACTGATTTTGTCTTTTTTTATAGGAAACAATACTCAATAAAGAAAGAGTAGTGCTTAATCCCAATAGTATGGTGTATACTTGGCTTTGCATAAAATAGTATTCCTTATTATCGCTCATTGTCCATAACGGAATAAAAAATAGTAAAATGCCAGTAACTACAAAAGCAAGTAATAAATAAATAGTCTGGATTCGCTGTATCATTTGTTTAATATGTTTTACAAAAATATATTTTCTTTTTTATAAATACTATTGTCTGATTAAATTTTATTCGTATTATTGCATCATAATTCCGTAAGCACTTCATACTGCGGTTGATTCAACTTAAAGTTTACTACCTATCTTTTACATTATTTCCAAAAATTAATTAAACTCATAGAACATTCATGTTTGATATTTCTGCATTAAAAGAAATGAAGCTTTCTGAGCTTCAAGAAATAGCTAAATCAGCTAAAACCATAAAATTTAACGGTGTAAAAAAAGATACTTTAATCACTCAGATTTTGGATCATCAAGTGGCTAATCTTGACGCTGCAACAGATACCAAAGTGGAAGGTAATCTTGAAGACGATAAACCTAAAAGAAATAGAATTGTTCCTGTTAAAAAAACAGCCATTCAAAAAGCGGTGAAGAATTCTCTTTTTGAAACGGAAGAAATTGCAGAAACGACAGGCAATGATGAAAATAATCTTCCGACTGAAGTTGTTTTAAAAGAAGAACTGGATGCAAAACAAGAATCTGAGGGGAATGAGACAAAAGTAGGTAAGGTAATTAAATTTAATAAATCAGCTTACGAGAAAAAAATTGCTTTAAAAAAGGATAAAGAAGAGATAAAAGACGCAAACACAGAGGATGTGTTAGTTTCAGAAAAAGCAACTGAAGATAAAGCAGAAGATCCTCTTGCTCCCGCAAAAAAGATTAACCCAAATCAATTACACAAACAGAATCCTATCGCAAATCCAAACGGAAATGGGAATGGGAATCAAAATCCGAATTTCAAAAATAAGAAAAGTAATTTTGCTGCTTCCGATTTTGAATTTGACGGAATTATAGAAAGTGAAGGCGTTTTGGAAATGATGCCTGATGGATATGGTTTCCTGCGTTCTTCAGATTACAATTATTTGGCCTCGCCAGATGATATTTATCTATCAACTTCTCAAATCAGATTGTTTGGTCTTAAAACCGGAGATACTGTAAAAGGAGTGGTTCGTCCGCCAAAAGAAGGAGAGAAATTTTTCCCATTAGTACGCGTTTTAAAAATTAACGGACATGATCCTCAAGTAGTTCGTGACAGAGTTTCATTCGAACATTTAACTCCTGTTTTTCCATCAGAAAAATTCAAGTTGGCAGAAAAACAAAGCACGATTTCAACACGAATAATCGATTTGTTTTCACCAATAGGAAAAGGACAACGTGGAATGATTGTGGCGCAACCCAAAACCGGTAAAACGATGTTGCTTAAGGAAATTGCCAATGCGATTGCGGCAAATCACCCTGAAGTATATTTGATTGTTTTATTGATAGACGAGCGCCCGGAAGAAGTTACGGACATGCAACGAAGTGTGCGTGGAGAAGTAATTGCCTCCACTTTTGACAGAGAGCCGCAAGAGCATGTGAAAATCGCAAATATCGTTCTGGAAAAAGCAAAACGATTGGTAGAATGTGGTCACGATGTAGTGATTCTGTTAGATTCTATCACACGTTTGGCCAGAGCATATAATACAGTTCAGCCCGCTTCAGGTAAAGTATTAAGTGGTGGTGTAGATGCCAATGCATTGCAAAAACCAAAACGTTTCTTTGGAGCTGCCCGTAATGTTGAAAATGGTGGTTCATTAAGTATTATCGCTACTGCATTAACTGAAACAGGTTCAAAAATGGACGAAGTTATTTTCGAAGAATTTAAAGGAACCGGTAATATGGAATTACAATTGGATAGAAAAATTGCTAACAAACGTATTTTCCCAGCTATCGATTTGACTTCTTCAAGTACACGACGTGACGATATGTTATTGGATCAAAAAACATTGCAAAGAATGTGGATTATGAGAAAATACCTTTCGGATATGAATCCAGTGGAAGCTATGGATTTCATTAATGATCGTTTCAAAAAGACGAAGAATAATGAAGAGTTTTTAATCTCGATGAATGATTAATAAAAAAGTTCAAAGTTGGCTAGGAGTAAGCGGGATAAAAAATAAATCGGAACAAAATTAATTCTGTTCCGATTTATTTTTTATCACTGTTTGAGTTTAATTTCATTTTTTAAATGTGCTTTGTTTGGAGTTACTTAATAAGGAACTAATACAATCTGATTTCTTCTTCTAATTCTTGGATGCATTAATATTACGAATCTTTCATACATCTTCAGATGTTTAGATTATCTTGTAAGGTAAATTCACTTTTTTTTAACCAACGATGAATTTAACTATTTCCATAAATACTACAACTGCTATAAAGTTCGGTTTTGTAAAAGACCCTTTTAAATTATTTAACAAATAGTCTTTTAAATGGCGCATCACATATTTATTATGGAATGATGTATTTATTCTTTCCTATTTGTTATTATACTTCTTTCATTCATTATCCAGATTTTCATTAAAAGCGGATGGAAGTAGCGTAGGGATGAATTTGATTAAAATAGGCAATAATAAACTACCGCCGGGAAGTAAAAATATAGTCAAGGAAGGAATGGTTTTGCAAATTTCCAATAGTTGTTTTTTGACTTTTTTCTTTTCTTTTTCGTCCAAATCTCGTCTGGTAGAGTAGGCTAATAACACCATCAACTCCTTGCTTTGCTCAATTTCCTTAATCAGTCGTTTTTTATTACGGCTTATTAGTGTAACCACGCTTTGAGTGGTTTGGTCGTAAAAATGTTTTACAGGATTTGAATAATTAAAATACGGTATTTCTTTTTTATGTTTAGAAATGAATTCGTTGGTACTATAGATACTTTCGCCGACAAAAGAATCTGGGACAGATAAAATCTCAGCTAAAGAATGCAAAAAGTATCTCTCGTCGTTTTCTATTTTCCCATCGCTCCACAAAGCCATTCCAGCAATATCTATCAAATAATATTGTTCTAATTCATTTGTAAAATAATCCAATTGTAACGTTTCTAAACTCTGAACAGAAACTTTGGAGAATTTGCTGTAGCGTATCGAGGCTTCAAAAAGTTTAATTAACAAATCATCATATTGTGATTTTTCTAACTTGATTTTTAACGCAAGTGTTACAATATTGACAACCGTTTCTTCAATTTTTTTCAGATATTTTTCCGGAATTATTCCATGTATCAAATATTGGCGAAAAGCAAGCACGTCAATGAATAATAATGCGTTAGTTACCAGATGGGAGAAACTTTTGCTTATGATGCTGTCATTAGTTTGAACACGTTGATCAATTATTTTTTCTAAAGTTAAAGCAGGGGAATATTTTGGAAGAATTTTTTTAAATAAATTAAATCCCTGAGGATTCATTTGATTGTAAAAAGTATTTGCTTGTTTGACGAAATTCTCAGAACTGATATCTTCATTAGTCAAACAAAAAACTTGGTATAAGGTATTTAAAAGTGCGACTTTTGAAATCTCTTCTTTGAACCAACCTTTCGTTTCGATGGTTGTTACGGTATCAAATGCTATAATATGACCGTAGATAAAACCAGTATTTCTTACTTTTTGATAAAATGTATCAGTAGTTTTAGAAACTGCTTCTTTTGAAAATTTTTGTTCACTAAAAAATTTGTCTATCCAACCTGATGCCGAAGGGTTAATCATTGCTTTAATTTGAAGTTACAAAGCTATGTTTTTTTATGGTCGTTTCAACTGGTGTATTCTTGTTTAACACAGATACTACAATTAATTAGCATTGTTTTTTTGGTTTTAAACAAGATAAATTTAATTGTTATAATTTTTGATAAAAAACACTCGCAATCACTTGCTGTATTTCAGTGCAATTACTGAAAATTTTTTGTATTAAAAATGACATTTGGATATCTAAAAGGTGCACTATAATTTGAAGCCCTGAATTATAAATAAAACAGGGCTTTGATAAGTATTTAAGAATTGAATAAAGCTTCAGCGGCTTCCCAATTGACTACATTCCAAAAAGAAGCAATATAATCTGCTCTTCGATTTTGATTTTTAAGATAATATGCATGTTCCCATACGTCTAATGCTAAAACCGGTTTCCCTTTTAGTCCTTTTCCTCGCAATCGCATCAAAGGATTGTCTTGGTTTGCTGTTGAACCAATAACTAATTTTCCGTCCTGAACCACTAACCAAGCCCATCCGGAGCCAAAACGTTTCATGGAAGCATCACTAAATTGTTTTTTAAATTCATCCAAAGAACCAAAAGTAGTTGTTATTGCGTCCCCTAATTTCCCTTTTGGAGTACCGCCGCCATTTGGCTTCATTATACTCCAAAACAGGCTGTGATTGTAGTGTCCGCCACCATTGTTACGAATTGCTTCTGGAAATTTCGACATTTTTTCAAAGATACTCTCCAGTGATTTAGAATGTTCCACTAAGTTGTTATCTAAAGTTTCTATGGACTTATTCAAATTCGTTACATAGGCTTGATGATGTTTACCATGATGAATTTCCATTGTGGCTTTATCAATATGTGGCTCTAACGCATCATACGCATACGATAATTTCGGAAGGCTGTAGTTTCCTTGAAAGTTTTCAGATTCTGATTCCATGACTTGATTTTCAACTTTTAAAGTGTTTTCAGCCGCTAATACTGAATTAAATAAGCTAGAACCAATAATTGTTCCTGTTGAAAGTATTGCCGTTTGTTTTATAAAATTTCTTCGTGTATTGTTATTTTCCATAGCTTGAAAATTTATCCTAAAAAGGTTATTAAAATAGATTATAAATTTAAACATTAAATGGTAGTTATGGGTTAATAAAGACTTAAAATTTGGTTAGTTTTATGTTTCTAATCTGTTTAAGAGAGACAAAAGGTGCAAGAATTTTATAAAATCTATTTCTATGTGGTAAATAATATCTTTGTAATTTTGAAAGCAATGTTATAGAAAATAATACCATGTATTGACCATACTTTTCAATTAATAAAAAGAAGGATTAGATGTAGTTTTTTGATTAAAAAAAAATAAAATAGTTACAAAAATGAAACATAAAGAAATAGCAGTTTTAAGTTGGGGTTTATTAAAGCGAACTTACAATGAATTTGATGATGACAACGGGTTTAAGTTAAGTGCGTCACTATCCTATTATACCATCTTTTCATTACCTCCTTTATTAATTATTATCTTGTCGATTTTTAGTTTTTTCTTTGGAAGAGAAGCCGTTACCGGAAGATTTTTTGGACAAATTAATGGAATGGTTGGGAACGAAGCCGCTATCCAAATTCAGGAAACCATCAAAAATATTGAATTGTCTGATAGCGTTACATTTGCAACAATACTTGGAGGAATTATGCTATTGGTAGGAGCTTCGGGTGTATTTGCCGAAATACAAAGTTCGATTAATTCTATTTGGGGATTAAAAGCAAAACCAAATAAAGGAATTGTGAAATTCGTCCAAAACAGATTAATGTCGTTTTCTATGATTGCTTCAGTTGGGTTTTTATTAATGGTGAGTTTAATGGTTAATACCGTAATGGATATAGTCAATACGCGATTGCTTGTTTATTTTCCAGATACAACGGTTTACATATTTTATGTTTTTAATATTTTAATATTATTTGTAACAACGACTATTTTGTTTGCTATTATTTTCAAAACGTTGCCTGATGGCCATATTGCTTGGAAAGATGCCTTAATAGGCTCCAGTTTTACTTCTTTTTTCTTCATGATAGGTAAATTTGCCATTGGTTTTTATTTAGGAAGCTCAACCGTTGCTACTGTTTATGGTGCAGCGGGGTCAGTAATCATTATTTTAATCTGGGTTTACTATTCAGCTATAATCTTATATTTTGGAGCCGAATTCACTAAAGTGTATGCCAATGCCCATGGCAAAAAAATTATTCCAAATGCCTATGCTGTTGGAATAAAAGTAGAGGTTACAGAAATCAAGAAGAAAAAGACTGATGTCATTCCTGATGAAGAAAAATAATAAATTTATTTCTAGTAGATAAAATGAGTTGTTTATAAATATCAATTAAAACAAATGAAAAAAATAATTTTATCACTGACCATTTTTTGTTCTGTGCTTGTTTATTGTAATTCCGTAAAAACTATTAATACTGAAAAAGCTTCATTGCAAGGTGCTTGGCAATTGATTTACATATTAGGACCACGAATAGACTTTTCTGGATTGTATCCAAATGATAAGCCAACGATTACTTTCGATTTAAAAGAAAACAGAGTTTTTGGAAAAAATAGCTGCAACAGTTATTCTGGAACATTGAATGTTGATGGAAATAAAATTAGTTTCAAAGGGCCTATGGCAGTTACTAAAATGTTTTGTCCAGGCGAAGGTGAGAATGTTTACATGAATACACTGGAAAAGATAGATTCTTACTCTATTTCAGAAGATGGTAAAACTTTAAATTTTATTGTGGGAGATGTCGCAATGATGCGTTTAAAAAAAAATAAATAATAGTATTTTGAAGAAATAAAGAAACCGCCTTGTTTTCAGGAACAAGGCGGTTAAAAAAAACTAAAAACTAATTTTTATTAGAAACAATATTGATTTTCAGCTACTAATTTTGATGTAATTGTTTCTCTTAATGCAACAACATTTGGCATGTTACTGTATTTTGTAAAACGACGTAATCCCATTAACATCATACGTTGTTCGTCTCCTTCAGCAAAAGAAATAACACTTTCTTTTCCTTTTTGAGTAACGATGTCTACTGCTTGATACAAGTATAATTTTGCCATAGCAATTTGCTCTTGTACTTTGGCTTCACCTTCTTTTTTAGCTAATTTTTCCGTTCTAAGAATAGTGCTTTCCGCCATGTATACTTCTATCAGCATATCCGAAGCAGCCATCAAAATTTGTTGGTGAGCGTCTAAATCAGTTCCGAATTTTTGTATTGCGCTACCAGCTACCATTAAGAATGCTTTTTTCAAATTCTTAACAATTTCTTTTTCCTCAGCAAATAACTCAGAGTAATCTGGCGTGTCAAAAGATGGAATACCTAATAATTCCTCGCCAACTTTTGTTGCAGGTCCTAATAAATCAACATGACCTTTCATTGCTTTTTTAATCAACATACCTACTGATAGCATTCTGTTGATTTCGTTTGTACCTTCATAGATACGTGCAATACGAGCATCTCTCCAAGCACTCTCCATTGGAGTATCTTCAGAGAATCCCATTCCTCCATAGATTTGAATACCTTCATCAGAACAGCTTTGAACGTCTTCAGAAACAGCTACTTTCAAGATGGAACACTCGATAGCATATTCTTCAACACCTTTTAATTCTGCTTCTTGATGAGAAATTCCTTCTGCTTCACGTGCAGTAATTCTGTCTTCAATGTCTTTTGCTGCTCTATAAGTAGCACTTTCACCAGCATAACAGTTAGTCGCCATATCAGCTAATTTAGAACGAATAGCTCCAAATTGAGAAATAGCGGTGTTAAACTGCATTCTTTCGTTTGCGTAAGCAGTTGCATTTGTAATTACTCTACGTTGTGCGTCAAGACAAGCTGCAGCCAGTTTGATACGTCCAACGTTTAAAGCATTCATGGCAATTTTGAATCCGTTTCCTCTTTCAGATAACATGTTCTCAGCAGGAACTTTTGTTTCGTTAAAGAAAACCTGACGAGTAGAAGAAGCTCTAATTCCTAATTTGTGCTCTTCTTCACCCATTGAAATACCGTTATCAGCAGCATTTTCTACAATGAAACCAGTAATGTTTTTATCATCACCAATACGTGCAAAAACGATAAACATGGAACAAAATCCTGCATTCGAAATCCACATTTTTTGTCCTGTAATAGAGTATGTTTTTCCATCTTCTGATAAAACAGCTTTTGTTTTTCCAGAGTTAGCATCTGATCCAGCACCTGGCTCAGTCAAACAGTAAGCACCAAACCACTCACCAGAAGCTAATTTAGGCACGTATTTTTGTTTTTGCTCTTCTGTTCCGTATAAAGTGATTGGCATAGTTCCAATTCCTGTATGTGCTCCAAAAGCAGTTGAGAATGACCCCGTTGCTCCAGAGATATAATCACAAACCAAAACGGTGTTTACAAATCCCATTCCCATTCCACCGTAAGCTTCAGGAACTGCTACGCTTAAGAAACCTAAGTCTCCTGCTTTGCGCATGGATTCTTCAGTTAAGGCATAATCTTTCTTTTCAAAACGGTCTTTATTAGGCCATAATTCTTTGTCTACGAACTCTTTTACAGAGTCACGCATCATTAATTGTTCTTCATTGAAGTCTTCAGGAGTGAAGACATCTTCGCACTTTGTTTCTTTAACCAAAAACTGACCGCCACGGGTTACGTTTTTTTCAATTGTATCTGCCATTTCTTTATTTTTTAATATTTTTTATTTATTATCTAATTCCTCAATATATGGATGTAAATCTTTGACTACAAAAGTTCGTAAATCCCTGCAGAACCTTGTCCCGTTCCAACACACATACTCACAATTCCGTATTTGCTTCCTCTACGTTTCATTTCGTCGAATAATTGAACAGACAATTTTGCTCCGGTACAACCTAGTGGGTGTCCTAATGCGATTGCTCCACCATTGACATTTATAATATCCGGGTTTAGGTTTAATTCTCTTGTTACAGCTAGTGCTTGTGACGCAAAAGCTTCGTTTAACTCAATTAAATCAATATCATTCAAAGTTAAACCAGCTTGTTTCAATGCTTTTGGAATCGCTTTTACAGGGCCAATTCCCATGATTCTTGGCTCCACTCCAGCCGAAGCAAAGTTTACCAAACGGGCGATAGGAGTAAGGTTTAATTCTTTTACCATTTCTTCGCTCATGATTAGAACAAAAGCTGCTCCATCACTCATTTGAGAAGAGTTTCCTGCAGTTACACTTCCACCAGCTTCAAAAACGGGTTTTAAACCTGCTAAAGCTTCTACAGAAGTTCCGGCTCTTGGACCTTCATCTTTATTTACGATATAGGATTTAGTTTCTTTTTTACCGTTCTCGTTGATAAACGTTTGTTCCACAGTAATAGGAACTATTTGTTTGTCAAATTTACCTTCGGCTTGCGCTTTCAGGGCTTTCATGTGCGATTGGTAAGCAAACTCATCTTGGTCCGCACGAGATACATTGAATTGTTTGGCAACCGCTTCCGCAGTTAGTCCCATTCCCCAATAGTAATCTTCGTTTCCAGCTTTTGCAACAGCATAATCAGGAGTCGGTTTGTAACCTCCCATTGGAATAAAGCTCATGCTTTCAGCTCCGCCGGCAATGATACAATCCGCCATTCCAGACTGGATTTTGGCTGTAGCCATACCAATTGTTTCTAATCCTGACGCGCAATAACGGTTTACGGTTACACCAGGAACATCTTCGATTTTCAATCCCATTAAGGAAATCAATCGTCCCACGTTTAGTCCTTGTTCTGCTTCCGGCATCGCATTTCCTACCATCACGTCATCAATACGCTTTTTGTCGAAATCAGGTAACTCATTCATCATAAACTGAATCGTTTCCGCTGCCAATTCATCAGGACGTTTAAATCTAAACACTCCTTTTGGGGCTTTCCCCACGGCTGTTCTGTATGCTTTTACTATATAGGCTGTTTTCATAACTAATATTTTGAATTTTGAATTTTAAATGAAACTCATTCCTGATTTATAATTCCTAATTTTTACTTTAAAATTAATTTCTCAACGGTTTCCCTTTGGTTAACATAAATTGGATTCTCTCCAATGTTTTTCTTTCTGTACAAAGTGACAAGAAAGCTTCACGTTCCAAATCCAATAAATATTGTTCAGTTACTAATGTTGGTTCTGATAAATCACCACCAGCCATCACATAAGCCAGTTTGTTAGCGATTTTTTTGTCGTGTTCCGAGATGTATTTTCCGGCTTCCATTTGGTCCGTTCCTACTAAGAACATTCCCAGAGCTTGTTTTCCAAGAACTTTTACATCGCTTCTGCGAATTGGTTGTGTGTAACCGGCTTCGGCCATTAGTAGAGCGTGTTTTTTTGCTTCAGCAATCTGACGGTCTTTGTTTACTACAATAATATCTTTCCCTTGTTGTAAAAGTCCGGTATCAAAAGCTTCATATCCAGAAGTGGACACTTTTGCCATAGCAATAGTCAAGAAATATTCTTGCAATACGTTCAACTCCACATCATTTTTATGGAATAAATCGGATGCACGCAATGCCAATTCTTTTGAACCACCACCACCTGGGATTACTCCAACACCAAACTCCACTAATCCCATATACGTTTCCGCTGCAGCGACTACTTTATCAGCATGTAAGCTCATTTCGCAACCACCACCAAAAGTCATTCCGTGTGGTGCAACTATTACTGGAATTCCAGAATAACGTACACGCATCATCGTGTCTTGGAACATTTTGATCGCCATGTTCAACTCATCGTATTCTTGCTCCACAGCCATCATGAAAATCATTCCGATATTAGCTCCAACAGAGAAATTCGCTGCTTGATTTCCAATAACCAAACCCTGATATTCTTTTTCAGATAAATCAATTGCTTTATTGATAGCGGCCAAAACATCACCACCAATAGTATTCATTTTAGATTGGAATTCTAAATTCAAGATTCCGTCTCCTAAATCTTGTATAATCGCTCCGCTATTACTCCACACTTTTTTGCTTTCGCGTATGTTATTCAGGATAATAAAGGAATCCTGACCCGGAACTTTAGTTTGTGATTTTGTTGGGATATTGTAGAAAAAAGTTGCTCCTTCTTTAATAGAATAAAAACTAGAACTTCCAGAAGCCAACATATCATTTACCCAAGCAGCTGGTTCAAGACCTTCTGCTTTCATCATTTCGATTCCTTTTGCAACACCAATAGCATCCCAAATTTCGAAAGGTCCATTTTCCCATCCGAAACCGGCTTTCATAGCATCGTCAATCTTATATAATTCATCTGAAATTTCAGGAATTCTGTTCGAAACGTAAGCAAACATTCCAGCAAAACTTTTTCTGTAGAATTCTCCTGCTTTGTCTTTTCCTTTCACCAAAACTTTAAAACGGTCAATTGGTTTATCAATCGTTTTTGTCAGTTCTAAAGTTGCAAAAGAAGCTTTTTTAGCCGGACGGTATTCTAAAGTGTCTAAATCCAAAGACAAAATATCCTTGTCTACTTTTTTATAAAAACCTTGACCAGTTTTGCTACCCAACCATTTGTTTTCCATCATTTTGTTGACGAAATCCGGTAATTTGAACAACTCGTGTTGCTCGTCATTCGGGCAGTTTTCGTAGATTCCATTGGCTACATGTACCAAAGTATCTAATCCAACTACGTCAACGGTTCTGAAAGTAGCCGATTTTGGGCGACCAATAACCGGACCAGTCAATTTATCTACTTCTTCAATCGTAAGTCCCAATTCTTTAACCAAATGAAACAAACTCTGAATCCCATAAATCCCAACTCTATTCCCAATAAATGCTGGAGTATCTTTGGCCACGACCGAAGTTTTGCCCAAGAATTTCTCGCCGTATATAGTAAGGAAGTCCAACACTTCTGTTGAAGTTTGTGGGCCAGGAATGATTTCGAATAATTTTAAATAACGCGCAGGGTTAAAAAAGTGTGTCCCACAGAAGTGTTTTTGAAAATCGTCGCTTCTTCCTTCACTCATAAAGTGAATCGGAATTCCAGAAGTATTTGATGTTACTAAAGTTCCCGGTTTTCTAAATTTTTCAATTTGTTCAAAAACCATTTTCTTGATGTCCAAACGTTCCACTACAACCTCAATAATCCAATCAACAGCAGCAATTTTCGCCATGTCATCGGTAGTATTTCCAGTTGTAATTCTGCTTGCGAATTTCTGACTGTAAATAGGAGAGGGCTTCGATTTCAGGGAATTAGCTAAATGCTCATTCACTAATCGGTTTCTTACAATTTTGCTTTCTAAAGTAAGCCCTTTTTTGGCTTCTGCTTCGGTAAGTTCTCTTGGAGCAATGTCCAAAAGTAAAACCTCAACACCAATGTTAGCAAAATGACAGGCAATTCCTGAACCCATAATTCCGGATCCAATTACTGCAACTTTTTTAATTGTGCGTTTCATACGTAGTTAATATTTGTTTTTTTATTTGAATATGGTATCGCCATTCTTAATTATTTTTTTGAATCAGGCAATGTCCTTTTCTGTTTTTTCAGTTTGCTCCATCAGTTCGCTGACGCTCGCGTGATTAAATATATTTTTGTCCAAAATTAATTCATTGATGATTTCAGCCACTTCAATAAAATGTTGCAGCTTCTCTTCAGAGATGTGTTGTTTGACGGTTTCATTAAATTTCAAAACCGTATTCTTAGATAATTCTCTTTTTTCTTTACCAAAATCAGTAAGGTAAATCAAAACACCACGGCCATCCTCAGGATTTTTCTTTCGGATAATTAAGCCTTTTTCTTCCATAGATTTCAGGGTTCTGGTTAAGCTCGTAGCTTCCATTCCCATTTTAGGTCCCAAAGAGGTCGATGGCGTTCCACCTTCCTTATCAATACTTAATAAGGCGAATCCAGTAGCCATGCTCGCATCGTATTTCGACGCTTCTTCATTATACATTCTGGCCACCGCTTGCCAGGTGGCACGTAAAATATAATCTATCGTTTTATCTCTCATAAGTAACTATATCGATTTCAAATATAATCAAAAATACTATGCATGCATAATATATTAAATTATTTTTTTGTTAAAAAGTATTAAATATAAAAAAACTCAGCTGAAATAGAGCAGATTATATCGTTTTTTACTAGTAATTAAATTTTTTGGGCGTATCCCTGCGGGTCGGGCTGTGCGTTGTATCTTTTTTTCCGCTATGGCTTCATAAAAGGATGCCACTTCTATCCCTTACGCAAATCCTGCTGGGGAGAATGATTGGGGAATCTAGTATACTTGGAGTTATAAGGAGTTTTCCGCAATTAAAAGTAGTTTATTACAATTATATTTGATTTTTAGTTTGATCATTATGAATTCTAAAATCAAAAAACCACGAACATCAATTCGTGGTTTTTTGTAATATGTATTTTGGTTATGCCTTCTTAAACTCACCATTATCCACATCTTTAAGGAACTTGATCACGCCCGTAAAATAGGTTTTAGGATCATCGTATTGTGAAAGGTGACTTCCGTTAGGACAAAACAAGAAGCGTCCGTTTTGTACTTCTTTAGACATCCATTCCATGTGTTTGGGATCCATAGTGTCATATTTGGCACCAATAACCAGAGTGGGAACGCTAATCGTTTTAAGTCTGGCAGTGACATCCCAATTCTTTAAAGAAGCATTTCCTGTAATTCCAAATTCACTTGGCCCTTGCATATAAACATAAACATTTGGGTTGATGTGTTTGAAAGTTCTGTTTATGGATTCTGGCCATTGATCAACAGGCATTCTTAAAATGTGTTCCGTATAATAATATTTAAAAAGCAGTTCGGTGTATTTTGGATTGGTATAATCTTTGTTTTTTTCAAATGTTTTTATTTGATCAAAAACTGCTTGGGGAAGTTTTGGACCCAGCACTTTTTCTGCATATTTGTTGTAAGCAGGTGCGCTGGCCATCATATTTGAAATAATCAGTCCTTTCAGGTTCTTTTGGTATTTCAAAGCGTATTCCATCGCGAGGATTCCGCCCCAGGATTGTCCCAAAATATAAAAGTTGGTATTGTCACAGCCTAATGCTTTTCGGACCTGTTCCACTTCCTCCACAAAACGTTCGTTTGTCCATAAACTGTTGTCATTGGGTTGGTCGCTATAATAGGATCCCAACTGGTCGTAATAAATGTATTCGATACTTTCGTTTGGGAAATAACCGTCAAATGCCTCATATAATTCATGCGTCAAACCTGGACCGCCGTGCAGCAACAACACTTTTATTTTAGGATTGTTGCCCACTCGTTTGGTCCAAACTTTAAACGTGCCTTTTGGCGTTTTTATCGGAATCATTTTGATGCCGCCAGTGAGTTGGTCGTCCCGATTAGAAAAGTCTAAATAATTTGCTTTTACGGAATCTTCCTTTGATTTTTCCTGACAATTAGAAAAAATGAATAAACTGATAACGGAGCAAATCAAGACTTTTAGTTTCATAACGATCGGTTTTATAACGGCTAGTTGTATATTTTATGGAATAAATCAATGTATTTTTCCATTACTATTTTTCGTTTCAGTTTCAGTGTAGGCGTTAGCTGTCCGCCTTCCACAGACCATAAATCTGGTGTGAGCTCAAAACGTTTTATCTTTTCCCAATTTCCGAATTTTTCATTCAGGTTGTCAATTTCCACCTGAATTCTTTCGATTACTTTTTCGTTGGCAATTATTTCTTCATTGCTTTTTCCAACGTCTATTCCATGAATAATGGCCCATTCTTTTATGAAGTCAAAACTCGGCTGAATAAAAGCTGCCGGCATTTTTTGTCCGTCACCAATAACCATGATTTGTTCAATAAAACGCGATTGTTTCATTGTATTTTCGATTAATTGTGGTGCTATATATTTACCTCCGGAGGTTTTGAACATTTCTTTCTTTCTATCGGTGATTTTCAAGAATCCGTCTTCGTCAAAAATCCCAATATCTCCCGTGTGGAAAAAGCCGTTTGTAATTACTTCGTTCGTTAATTTTTCGTCTTTGTAATAACCCAGCATTACGTTCGGTCCTTTGCAAAGGATTTCACCGTCTTCAGCAATGATAACTTCTACATTGTCGATTACTTTACCTACCGTCCCCACTCTGAAACCACCATTTCTTAAGTCATTTACGGAGATTACCGGAGAGGTTTCAGTCAAACCGTATCCTTCCATAACCGGGATTTCGGCAGCGGCAAAAATTCGGGCTAATCGCGGTTGCAAAGCAGCGCTTCCGGAAACCATTAAATCTAAATTTCCACCTAAACCTTCTTTCCATTTGCTGAAAATCAGTTTACGGGCAATTTTGAGTTGGAACTCATACCAAAATCCATTTTTGCCATACGGCTCATAGATTAAACCTAAGTCAATTGCCCAAAAGAATAATTTCTTTTTGATGCCGGTTAATTCTGTTCCTTTGGCATATATTTTATCATATACTTTCTCAAGAAGCCTAGGTACAGCAGTGATTACCGTTGGTTTTACTTCTTTAAGATTGTCACTGACTCTATCAATTGATTCTCCAAAATATACCGAAACACCGTAATATTGGTATAAATACAAAATCATTCTCTCAAAAATATGACAGATAGGCAGGAAACTTAAAGCGCGGCTTTTTCCTGCTTCAAAAGGAATTCTTGCCGCGCTATCGATTACATTAGATACAATATTTTTGTGCGAAAGCATAACGCCTTTTGGTCTTCCTGTTGTTCCGGAAGTATAAATAATAGTCGCTAAATCTTCTGTTTTTACGTTGTTTTTACGTTGTTCCACCTCATCTTGGTTTCCGGTGTCTACACCAAGAATCAATAATTCATTCCAGTTTTTACACCCTTCAATTTCGTTGAAAGAGTATACTTCTTTTATACTAGGGACTTTAGCTCTAATTAAATTTACTTTTCGAAGTACTTCAGCATCCGATACAAAACAATAAATCGCACCTGAATGATTCAGGATGTATTCATAATCTTCTTCAGAAATGGTTGGATAAATAGGAACAGTTTGCGCTCCGGTTTGCAAAGCACCAATATCCATAATATTCCATTCGGTTCTGTTATTAGACGAAATAATGGCAATTTTATCGTCTTTTTGAACGCCCAATCGGAGTAATGCTCTCGAAATGGCGTTAGCTTTTGCAATATATTCCTGGGTCGATGTTTTTACCCAGACACCGTTGTGTTTGCTTACTAAAGCATCCGGAATGGAATTGTATTTTTCTTGCTGATAATAGGGAAAATCAAAGAGGCGAGTGATATTTATCATTATGGAAATGTTGGTTTTGTTCGCAAATTAAAAAAAAATTAGCGATAAATTTTAAAATTTGGAAATAATATCGCAAAATTTTGAAAGCATTGTTGATTATTAACGAAATCGTTTTCTTGAAGGGATTATCAAAGAGATTTTCCTAATAAAAAAGCATTTCTTTTCAAGAGGGCTCACACTACTATTTTGCAATTTTAAATAATTCTTGATTTGTTAAAAGTTTAGATTAAAGTGTTCTCAAGGCATTTTTGGAGGTTACATAATTTAATTTTTTAAACCTCAACAGGAGTTTTATTATTTAATGTTGAAAGTGCTTTAAATGTGATAAATATATATTAGTACTAAAGTACTTTTTTATAATTTACCCGTCTAAAAATAATTTTTTGCCACGAAATTTTTAGTGATAAATTAGTACTCTATTCTCTAATTCATAAATTTTGACATCGATAGAGGAAAAGGAATTGCTCCGCTCAACTTTTGGTTGGTTAAAAGTTAAGCGAATACAATAGGCATCTGTCTTCATCGTTAATGTTCTAATTTTTGTTTACTAATTCAAAATATTAGAAAAGGAAAATAATACAGCCTAAATTTTTAGCACGTAAGAACATACTGCAATTCCGTCAACAATTTTTTTTAAACCACTCATTAAAACCCTTAATTATTCTTTTATTGGCTTAGTGATTGTATTAATTAACTAATTACAAAAGTGGTATTTTTTATTCATAAGTTTTTATTAATGTTTGTAATGTTTTACATTAAATAAATTTATGGTACTTTAAATGGACAACCTTCTGTTCTGCTTAAAGCAAATTAATCTCGGAGCATGGTAAAGCAATCCGTACAGCACAATTGGGCTTAAGCATACGTTTTTTAGTTAAAATATTGCTAATGTTAGATGAGTAACGCTTGGCTATGATTTTATGTAGTAATACAGCCGGCGCAGCTTTTGGTAACCTTGGCGCTGTAAAATATAAAATCAGTTACATAGAGTAAGCTGCAAAACTGATGTTCACAAACTTACTTTAATACTAAGAGGCAAAATTTTGTAATAATGGCTAATACAATATTATTTCCTTTGACGCTCGTTTGCAGAGAGTTCTTGCCTATTTGTGTAAACTAAGCGCAGCGTTTTCGATCTTTTTTTTTTTTTGAATAATCTTAAAATCTATTTTCAGCAATTTACGTTGCAAAGTACTTAATTAAGCCAATTATTTAAATAGATGTTTCAGTTGAAAATGAGCAGTATAGAAGATGATTTAAAAAAAAATTCAAAATTATATTGTAAAATTTTTGAAAATATTGTTGAAATGCAATGCCGTTGTTTCACTTAAATCAAATTTTAAGATTGTTTCGTAAAAAAAAGCGCTCCTTATTCAGGAACGCCTTTCAAAAATCTATTTTGTAACTTATTTTTTATCCATCCATTTTCTGGCATTGACAAACGCTTCATGCCAAGGCGAAACTTCATCGTCTCTATCTTTCGGATAATGTGCCCAATTCCATTGGAACGTAGAACGCTCAATGTGCGGCATCATAACCAAGTGACGTCCTGTTTTGTCGCAAAGCATCGCAACATCATAATGCGATCCGTTTGGGTTAGCAGGATAGCCTTCATAGGCATATTTAGAAACAATATTGTAGTTTTCTTCGCCCATTGGCAAATTGAATTTACCCTCACCATGCGAAACCCAAACTCCTAGTGTACTTCCTGCTAATGAAGAAAGCATCACCGAATTATTTTCTTGTATCGTTACCGATGTAAAAATACTTTCGTGTTTGTTACTTTCGTTATGCAGCATTTTTCCGTGAACTTCATGCTCCGGATTAATTACTTCCAGTTCCATAAACAATTGACAACCATTACAGATTCCAACAGATAAAGTGTCGTCCCTTCTAAAGAAATTGTTTAAAGCTATTTTTGCTTTTTCATTGTATAAAAATGCTCCGGCCCAACCTTTGGCAGAACCTAAAACATCTGAATTGGAGAAACCACCAACAGCTCCAATAAACTGAATGTCTTCCAAAGTTTCACGACCTGAAATCAAATCGGTCATGTGAACGTCTTTTACATCAAAACCGGCTAAGTACATGGCATTTGCCATTTCACGCTCAGAATTACTTCCTTTTTCACGGATAATAGCTGCTTTTGGACGCGTTTTAGAATTGTCGATAACTGGTTTTTTTCCTGTAAAATGTGTTGGAAAAGTAT
The DNA here is from genome assembly GCF_900112975.1 of Flavobacterium xueshanense. GTDB lineage: Bacteria > Bacteroidota > Bacteroidia > Flavobacteriales > Flavobacteriaceae > Flavobacterium > Flavobacterium xueshanense. The sequence continues at coordinate 34,673 of NZ_FONQ01000016.1, forward strand.
AGTTTAAGGCTTGATTTTTATAATTGTCAAAACGCGCTTGAGCCGCCCCGTTTTTCGATTGTTTTTGATCCAATAAGAAAGAAGTTTTATACCAAACATCTCTGTATTTAGCAATGTCTAACTTGCAAGGACCAAAATCTAAAGTCGCTTCATTTGTAGCGGTTCCCAATTTATAGAAAGAAACGTTATTGGCGCTTAATTTAGATTCAACATCAGCATCTGATTTTGCTTGGAAAACAATTCCGATATTTTCAGCAAAAAGATATTTGATGATGTCTTTTTCTTCGAAAACGGAGAAGTCTATTTTAGCTCCTAAATTCACATCGGCAAAACACATTTCTAATAAAGTTGTGATCAATCCACCACTTCCAATATCGTGTCCTGCAAGGATATTGTTGTTTAAAATTAATTCTTGTATTGTATTAAACGCTCTTTTAAAAAATGCAGCGTCTTTAATCGTTGGTACTTCCTTTCCAATAGTATTCAACGTTTGTGCGAACGAAGAACCGCCTAATTTGAAATCATCTTGTGACAAATTGATATAATAAATAGAACCGCCGTCTCTTTGTAAAACGGGTTCCACTACTTTTCTGATGTCGGTACAATTTCCACCTGCTGAAATAATTACTGTTCCCGGTGCGATTACCTCTTCATTTGGATATTTCTGTTTCATTGAAAGTGAATCTTTTCCTGTTGGAATATTGATTCCCAATTCGATTGCAAAATCAGAACAACCTTGAACTGCTGCATACAAACGCGCATCTTCCCCTTCGTTTTTACACGCCCACATCCAGTTAGCCGAAAGTGAAATTCCGTCTAAACCATCTTTTATTGGAGCCCAAACTATGTTAGACAATGCTTCTGCAATAGCCGTTCTGCTCCCTGCAACGGGATCAATCAATGCTGCAACAGGAGAATGACCTATTGAAGTGGCAACTCCTTCTATTCCTTGGTAATCCAAGGCCATTACACCGCAATTGTTCAATGGCAATTGCAAGGGACCGGCGCATTGCTGTTTAGCCACTTTACCACCCACACAACGGTCCACTTTATTGGTCAACCAGTCTTTACAAGCTACTGCTTCCAGTTGAAGGACTTGCTCTAGATACGTTGAGATGTTCTTCTTATGGTACACTAAATCAGTATAATTTCTTTTGATTGTTTTGTCTGTCATGACCACTTTTGGAGAACTTCCAAAAAAGTCTTCCAAGGCAAAATCCATTGGTTTAGCACCAGTTGATTTTGATTCGAAAGTAAAACGGTGGTCTCCAGTTACATCACCCACTTGATACATTGGAGAACGTTCCCGGTCGGCAATTTTTTGCAGTAAATCAATATTTTCTTTACCAATAACCAATCCCATTCTTTCTTGAGATTCGTTACCAATAATTTCTTTTGCCGAAAGGGTAGGATCTCCTACAGGCAATTTGTCTAAATCAATTAATCCACCGGTATCTTCCACTAATTCCGAAAGACAGTTTAAATGTCCTCCAGCTCCATGATCGTGAATGGAGACAATTGGATTAATATCGCTTTCTACCAGACCACGAATGGCGTTGGCAGCACGTTTTTGCATTTCTGGGTTCGAACGTTGGATCGCGTTCAACTCAATTCCTGAACTGAAAGCACCTGTATCTGCTGAAGAAACGGCAGCGCCACCCATTCCGATTCTATAATTTTCACCACCAAGGATAACAATTTTATCGCCTGTTTGTGGTTTTTTCTTTATTGCCTGATCTAATTTTCCGTAACCAATTCCACCCGCTTGCATAATCACTTTGTCGAAACCTAGTTTGCGTGCGTCTTCTTCGTGTTCGAAAGTCAGAATAGAACCTGTAATTAACGGTTGTCCAAATTTATTTCCAAAATCAGAAGCTCCGTTGGAAGCTTTGATTAAAATATCCATTGGGGTTTGATACAACCATTTTCTTTCGGGCATACCGTTTTCCCAAGGTCTGTTTTCGGCTAAACGAGAGTATGAAGTCATGTAAACTGCCGTTCCAGCCATTGGCAAAGAACCTTGTCCTCCTGCTAAACGATCCCGAATCTCTCCTCCAGAACCTGTTGCAGCTCCGTTGAAAGGCTCAACGGTTGTCGGGAAATTATGTGTTTCTGCTTTTAATGAAATAACCGAATCAAATTCTTTTATTTCGTAAAAATCAGGTTTGTCAGCGCTCTTTGGAGCAAATTGTTGTACACGAGGACCTTTTACAAAAGCAACGTTATCTTTATAAGCCGAAACAATATCGTTCGGATTTTCCTGTGATGTTTTCTTGATTAATTTGAATAAAGAAGATTCTTTTTCTTCCCCGTCAATGATAAATTTCCCGTTGAAAATCTTGTGACGACAGTGTTCTGAATTGGCTTGTGAAAAACCAAAAATCTCAGAATCTGTTAGTTTTCGCCCTAATTTAATCGCTAGATTATCTAAGTATTCTACTTCCTCAGGACTTAAGGATAATCCTTCTTGTTTGTTGTAAGCCGCAATATCATCGATGTCCAAAATGGCTTCCGGCATTACGTTAATAGTGAAAATATCTTGATTCAATTCGGCGTATTTTTGCGAAAGCATCGGATCAAAATCAAAGAAATCAGCAGTTGCTTTGTGAAATTCTTCGATTCTGATGATTCCGGAAATTCCCATATTTTGGGTAATTTCCACAGCATTGGTGCTCCACGGCGTTATCATAGTGGCGCGAGGACCAACAAAAAAATCCGTCAGTACGGATTTTTCTATTTTATTTGAATCGGCAAAAAGCCAGTTAAGTTTTGAAATGTCTTGAGCCGAAATTTCGTTTTGCGTTTGTACTGCAAAAACAGTTTTGCTTTGGTTTTCAAAGAAATGGATCATTGTTATGTAGTTTGTTGTATTGCGGTGCAAATTTAGTCAATTAAGATTAAATTTTGGGTATAAAAAAAGCGGCAAATTTGCCGCTTTCCCAATTAGTTGATTATTAATTTCTTTATGACCGAATCCGAACCGATGCTAACTCGAACCAAGTACGTTCGTTTTACACTATTTGGTAACGTAATTGCTGATCTGGTACTGTTTTCTTCTTCAAAAATCTTCTGACCAATTATAGAATAAATTTCGATAGCATATATTTTATTTGAATTATTGATGAAGAAAGTTCCATTGGATGGATTTGGATAGAGTGCGATATCATTGATATCCAAAGCAATGCTGGTTTTTGGCGCGTTTTCGGCCATGCTACGTCCTAAATTGTTACACGTATCAGAAGTGTAAGAATCCCACTGCGTTGTTTTATTAAAAGTAGTAGTTGGAGAAGTAACGGTAGATTTCCTTCTGATAGTCTAATCCGCTGCAAAGTTTGCCGTTCCGCCGTTAAAAGTTCCTGTGATATCAATTAAATCGCCGTTTTTGAATAAACCTACAGCGTCATTTCTGTTAAAAGTCATTGCAGTTTCAGCTGTAAAAAGGTTTGCAGAGGCTATAGGATAATAAATGGAGGCCATTAAACTATTTACAATAGTGAATTTACTTCCACTACTCAAAGTTCCTGTTAGACTTAATCTATACTTCAAGCGCCGGCACCTTTCGTTTGTTTTTGGATGCTATAAATCGATAAGTCGATTGTTGCGCCAGTTGCATTCTAAATTTCCAACGCTTTATTGTTTGAGGAACCTTCAATATATTCAGAAAACAACAAGTCCGTTGCAGTTGAGCTACCCGCTGCAGCAGTTGTAACATTTACCGTGTTACTTGCTGTAGGCATATTTCCTGCGGCATATTTAGCTTTTAAAGAGAAAGAGAAGGCAGTAGAAGCGGTTAGTCCCGTGATAGTTGTTGATGTACTGGATACAGTTGCTTTTAAAGCACTGTTCAAGTTTACATTATATCCACTCACTCTAATATTATCAGTAGAGGCCGTCCAGCTAAGTAGAGATCTTAATTTTTAGATTTTAGGCTCATTGTGCATAATTTTTTTTAAATCTGATGATGCCGGTCCATTTATCACATTACCTACTTTTGTGAAACGAGAACCGTGCATTGGACAATCGAATGTTTTTTCATCGGCATTCCATTGCAGTATGGCACCTAAGTGAGGACATACCGCAGAACAGGTATGAAGATTATTTTGTTCATCACGATAGGCTGTTATTTTCTTTAACCCTACTGAAATTATTCCACCTTCACCTGGTTTTAAATCGGTTACTTCCTTTAAATCTTCCGGAACAACATAGTCAGCAAATTGCGCAACCATGTTTCCAATCTCGTGCAGGTAATCACCAGTTTTTTTTAGGCTTATGCGAGACGGGCTGTATATTTCAATCCAAGGATTCTCTTTTCCGGTAATTATATCGTTAATAATCATTCCCCCAAGTGTTCCATGTGTCATACCGTTACCGGAATCGCCTGTGATAATGTAAATGTTGTCTTCCCCAGGATTTTTGCCAATGTATGCCAATGAATCAAGAGGTTCCATAACCTGACCTGACCATTTGAATTCAATAGCTCCAGTTACAGGAAAATGTTTTTTTGTCCATTTTTCTAATTTCGCATAACGGTCTTCTTCTTTAATATTTTCGTCATCTGCCTGCCCCGTGCGATGGTCTTCACCACCAGCAATCAACAAGTCATACTGTTCATCATATTCTTCTAAACGGACATAATGGTACGGTTTTACGATCCATTTTGCACTCATATCGCCAGTGTCCCACCATAATGCGTAGGGGAGTTTTCCTTTAAGAATTTTAATACCTATAACATAGGATCGATAAGGCCATTGCTTAGTATGCATCGTTACCCAGTCGTTAATCGGGGTGTTGGTTGCAACTACAATGTGATTTGCTTTTACTTTAAAACCGTTTGCAGTAGCGCCCTGAGTAGTTATATTTTCTGCTTTTGTTTGTGTATATATTTTTCCACCTAAGTTTATTAAAGCTTCTGCCAATCCTTTAATATAAAGCAGTATGTGGAATTGTGCTTGATCTGAAAACTTAATACACAAATTGCTGTCTTCCGAAACTATAGAAGGGATATAATTTAACATCTCTGTAGTAAGTCCTGCACGTTTTGTAGCTTCGTATTCTTTTTCCAAAGTTTCTACTGTGTCAGAAGAACTTAAAAACAAATAACCATCAACTCTTTTAAAATGACAATCAATATTATGATGTTCTACTGTATTGGCTATCCATTCAATTGCAGCCATATGGCTATTAGCTATTAATTTTGCAGCTTGTTCATCGAAATTTTCTTCCAATTCAAAATACCGATCGTCAAGCGCACAAGTAAGATGAGCGGTAGTTCTTCCAGTTTCACCGCTTCCTATATATCCGTCTTCCACTAAAATTACTTTTCGTCCCGACTTTGCAAGACAGTAGGCGGTAGTCAGTCCCGCAATGCCGCCTCCTATCACTAAAATATCTGTATCAATATTTTGGTTTAATTTCTCAAAAGTTAGCTTCTCAATATTGGAAGAAAACCAATACGAAAGATTAGTTCCAGAAGTTACAGTGCCATCTTCGAACTCGAGTGTATGATTAGACGTTTTCATTTGAATTTATTTCGTTAAATTTTTGCATTAAATAAAGATATTAATTACTGACAGTTAGAATGTTATAGAATTTAATAAATATATTATAATATTTAAAGTTTTGTTCCTATTTAAATTATTTAGAGGTATTCTGATAATTACTTATCATTTGATTTGTATTTAAAGTATCGAAAAATTCACAGAAGAAAGTATTTTAAAATTCACCGATAAGTTCAAAACAGATTGAGATTTTTTAGAATATTTGGCAAAAATAAAGTCGAAATAAAGTTTTAAATATGTAAGATGCAATCGCACAAAATTTACTATTCGTAAAAAGAATTCCCAAGAGATTGTAACGCATGCCATCATATTGAAAGTCCGATGGTAAATACTATTTTTCACAGAGTTCGATTTGGTTTATGAAAAGCATTCATAATTGTTTTTGAGATAAATGCAATCGCAAAAAGTTTCTCGACAAAACAAAAAGCAAAATGATTAAAAATCAGTAGCACTACAGCAATAATTTCGTTAAAAAAGTTAGAATTACTACGGCAAGTAGTGCTTTACAGTCAATAATTGGTCAGGTTTTTATTCATGAATTTGTTTTTGGTGGCAAAGAAGATCTCAAACAAGGAAGAAGCAATAATTCAAAAAAAAGAAATTGATAATCGCCGTTGAAACAAATGATACTGGCAAAATCAAAAGAGTATATTTTGACCAACTTGAAGATTATTGGTGTAAAGAAATACACAAAATATTTGATACACATATTTCCAAATCGGCATCAATAAAAACAGACAAAAGGACTGGAAATAATCCGTTAAAAAAAGAGTTTGATTTAAAACAGATTAAGAGTGACAAAGGAAAATCTTCAAAAGAATTACTTACTATAATTCATCAAGTAAAAATCTTGGTTGAGAAGTACTTTTTCTTGCGTTCATAAAAAGCATATTTAGACGGATTTAGACGGGTTTAGTTACCGAATTGATAGGTCAATTTACAATTAAAACATATGTGAATTACATATTAACGGAATGATGAACACTCAAAAATTTGTATATCGAGATATTATAACAGGTAAATAAATGAAGACCTTGAAACATTTCATATACCGCAGTCATAGTATTATTTTAGATTATGATAAAAGAAAGGAAACCTAAAAGCGATGTTGAAATACAGGGTCAAGGCATCTTTTTTTTAAAAATAAAAACAAAAAAAGCGGCAAATTTGCCGCTTTTTGAATTAGTTGATTATTAATTTTTTTATGACCGAATTAGAATCGATAGTAACTCGAACCAAATACATTCCTTTTGTGATATTTGGCAGCGTAATTTCTGATTTGGTGCTGTTTTCTTCGCTATAAATCTTCTGCCCAATAATAGAATAAATTTCGATAGCATACATTTTATTCGAATTATTGATAAAGAAAGTTCCATTCGATGGATTTGGATAGATAGCGACATCATTAGTATCTAAAACTGTTTCAATTTTAGACTCTTTAACAACCATTCGACTTCCTAAGTTATTACAAGTATCTGATGCAAATGAATCCCATTGCGTTGTTTTATTGAAAGTAGTAGTTGGAGAAGTTACAGTAGCTTTTCTTCTGATTGTTTGATCAACCGCAAAGTTTGCTGTTCCGCCGTTAAAAGTTCCAATGATATCAATTAGGACTCCATTTTTGAATAATCCTACAGCATCATTCCCATTAAAAGTCATTTCACCAGCTGATGTAGAAAGATTAGCCGAGCTTATAGGATAACAAGTGGATGCCATTAAGCTATTTACAATAGTGAATTTACTTCCGTTATTCAAAGTTCCTGTCAGCGATAATCCGGTACTCCAAGCACCAGCACCATTGCTTTGTTTTTTAATACTGTAAATAGATAAGTTAATGGCAGCGCCAGTTGCATTCGAAATTTCCAACGCTTTGTTGTTTGAGGAACCTTCAATATATTCTGAAAATAATAAATCGGTTGCAGTGGAGCCAGTTGCAGCCGTTGTGACATTCAGGGTATTACTCGTTGCAGAAATATTCCCTGCGGCATCTTTAGCTTTTACAGAAAAAGAATAAGCTGTTGCGGCAGTTAATCCGGTAACATTATAGGTTGTGGTTGAAACGGTTCCTAATAAAGTGGTTCCTCTGTACACATCGTATCCGGTTACTCCAACATTATCAGTAGCAGCGGTCCAAGATAAAGTGGTCGCAGTTTGAGTTGTTCCTGATGCTGTCAAAGCTGTAGGTGCAGATGGCGCTGTTGTATCAGCAGTTCCGGCAACTATATTTACGGTATAATCCTCTACTTGGCCATACGGAATCGCTTCACACGAAGTTGGAATGGCATTGTATTTCATTGAAACTCTCATTCTCGTAGTTCCTAATGCAGCCGAAACTGGTATAGTGATTGTTCCCGTTGCCGGAGTTGTTGTTGAAGTAGCTTTTGACCAAGCCAATTCACCAGCATCTGTAAATAATCCGTTTTTGTTATAATCAATCCAAACGGAATATCCTTCACTGAAAGCTGTACTTGTCCATGACGGTGTGATGGTAATGGTATTTGCAGTTCCAGAAGTTACATTTGTAGTTATTGCAGTGAAATTTTCATAGCCTGCAGTCCCGGTAGTGGTATTATTTATGGAACCAAAAACGACTTTTCCTATTTTTTCATCCGCAGTGCTGTTTCCTTGAGAAGCACAATACGCAATTGATGTTCCCGCGGTAGTTGTAGCGTTTACAATGTTACTTGAAGCTGAAGAATTTCCAGCTGCATCTTTAGCGACAACATAAAAGGAATATGCTGTTGCAGCTGTTAGTCCAGTGATCGTAGTTGTTGTTCCGGTAACAGTCGTTTTTAGAGCGCTGTTCATATAAACATTATATCCAGTCACTCCAATATTATCAGCGGAAGCCGTCCAGCTTAATGAAATGGAGTTTGAAGTTGTTCCGTTAGCTACTAAATTTGTTGGTGTGGTAGGAATTTGTGCATCAGCTGTTGGGTTCCAAATCGCCTGTACATATTCAGGATGATCAATATATGGATTCCTATTGTTTTGAGCCGTGTAAATAGCATTGTTGCGAGCAATTTCTCTATTATTAACAGGATCTTGATTGTGCCATGTTATCAATAAGTTTAAAAAAGCTGTAGTGAAAACCTGATTACTTGTGCCATTAAACATTGCATAAGAATAGCCGGCAACAGTATTTTCATAACGTGTGGCAAAATAAAAGTACATGCGTGCAATGTCACCTTTGAACTCGTTGATAGGTTCGAAAATAGGTCCGGCATAACCAGAAGTTGTACTTGCTCCAAGTTTACTTCCGTTTAAGGAGGTCCAAGTTGGTGAAGTTACCGGTCCGTGTGGATAATTAGAACGCTGTCCGTTTACTTTTCCGTCAGTTGGCGTGATGAAATGGGCATCTGAAACCATTGGAGCTGCTGAACCAAAAGTAGACTGCGGAATAATGTGTTCTCTATTATAGCAATCGCCTTCTACGCTATAGGTGCCGCATCTTTGAGTGGTGCCGGCTGAATAGGTGTACGGATCTGTTCCTGATGGATTTTCAGAATACATGTCTAATATCGTAGCATCATTTTCATAGTAATAATCTCTGTCTGAGGTTTGATAAATAGTGTATAATCCCGAATACCCATTATCTGTATGGCCTTTGATGATGTTGTACAATTGTGTTTTTAAGGTGTAACTAGTTCCGGTAGCGGTCGTGTAATAGCCACTTGGTATCTGGGCTATACTAACTGAAACGATCAGGAATAATAAGGCTGAGTAGATTTTTTTCATAAATTAAAACTGTTTTAGGTTATTGGGGTTAGTTTCCAGTTGTAAAACTTGATTTTCAAATTTTAAAAAACTGAAGACATGCAAATTTATAACTTTTCTGGTGGTTTATGTTAAGGAATTATGAAGATAATTGTGAATTTCTTAACATAATTAATTACATTTTGTAAGGTCGTAATTCAATTTTTAGTTTTGCAATAAACTGTTTACTGACGTGACATCTCGGCATTCAAAGTGATTTATTTTGGAAAAGTTTTGTTTTGGTACGCACCTAAATCTGGAGGTAAAACTCGCAAGTTTCCTCTAATATCAAACGGAATTAAATACGCCGAATTCCCTTTTGCGAAAGCGGCAGAAGTTTCGTCTATATTGAATTTGTTTCTTAATATATTAAAGAATTTGGGATCCTTGTTCAAAAGTATCGCATTGTAATGTGCCGTATCCGTATTAAATTGATAATCGGGATTTGTCGTGAATTGGTTGGCAACATTATCAAATTTAATCAGGCAATTGTTGAATTGGTATTCAAAAGCGGCTCCGGTTTTTTTGGTTAAACTCATTTCGTTTGAATATGAACCATAAATAATGCAGTTGTTGAAGGTCGCAGCGGTTAAATCTTTCACTTCTGGAACTGCTCCCAAAATATAATTGCTCACTAAAACCGCCACTTGTTGTGAACTGTTCCAGTTATTATAAAAGGTAGAATGTACAAATGAATAATTTCCTCCGTACGTGCAGGCTAAATTGGCTAATCCTGCATTATTGATGACTATATTTTCTCCATTTATTTTTGCGGTCTGCGCCAAAATTCCGTAGTTGCTACTGTTGTAAATTTGGGTGTTTTTGACAGAAACTGTAGTGCCATCATTGTTTTGAATCAACAAACCAATGGTAGCATTTTTAATGGTGAGATGATTAAAAGTATTATTGGTACTGCCATCGGAGAGCCAAATGGTTCCCCATTGTCCTGGCACATCCGAAAAATCCGGTTCTAAACGGTCGCCTTCAAATATGACTTCGTTTTCTAGTTTATCCGTAGTTGACAGTGTTCCATTAATATTTATGGAAGCATTATTGGCTACAATGAGTCCGGAATTCGCATGAAAATGAACTCGGGTTCCAGCCTCAAAAGTAGCCGTTTTGTTAGAAGGAACCGCTGCATAGCCATAAATCACATACGGTTTGTCATTGGTAAATTGCAATTCATTTCCATTTACAGGATCATTTTCATCCAGATAAAAACCATCTATTTTTTCGTTTCCAATAGGAAGTGTTTCGGTGGTTCCATCAGCAAAACGTTTTGGATATAGGAAAACAGCGTCTTGAATTAGCGTTACCAGTTTAACATTTTGTAGGTTTTCGCCACTGTCAAACTGAATTTGATCAGTATATAAAAAATCGTTTGGGATAGCATCGGCGATATTAGCAGTAGTTTCAATAAAAATATACAAACTGTCTTTAGCTAAAAGATCCACATTATTGAAAATTTTGCCATTTGTCCCTTGCAATCCATCAACGGTAATTCTGTATTTTGAGTTCAATCCTTTTCCTAATTTTATACTTGGAATAGTGATGTCATTCTTGCTATTGTTGTACACTTTAAGTCGGTACGTGCTGGAACCAATATTAGAGAAAACGGTATCTAAATAAATAGTGTCTTTCGAAAATTTCAAATCGCCAGTACTTGTTACAGTCTCAAAATCGGAACGACAGGAAAAAATTGAAAGCATTATTCCAATAAAAAGTAGTAATGGGATAGGACGCATTTCGTTAGATTTTTTGTAAAAATAGGAAAAATCTATTTCGGAATTAGAATAACAATTGTAATTACTATTTTGTGACTTATCTTTTATTTAATTTTACATTTTAAAAGCCAATAACATGACATTCGACAAAGAAAAAATACTTCAGTATTGCAATCACGTTTCTAAAAATACCTTAATGCAAACATTGAATATTGAATATACTGATGCAGGAGAGGATTTTTTAGTGGCCACAATGCCCGTGAATTCTTCCGTGCATCAACCAATGGGATTGTTGCATGGCGGCGCTTCAGTGGCTTTAGCAGAGAGTGTAGGTAGTGCTGCCTCTATGCTATACGTTAATTCCGACGTAAGTGAAATTCGCGGTATCGAGATTTCAGCCAATCATTTGAAAGCAAAACGGGATGGAATTGTAACGGCAACCGCTAAGATTGTCCACAAGGGCCGAAGTATTCACCTTTGGGAAATACGAATTACTGATGAAAACAATAATTTAATCTCACTTTGTAAGTTGACGAATATGGTTTTGCCAAAAAGAAAAAACGGAGATAAATAATGGAAGTAAATGTAGCTAAAGCCAAAAAACAGTTTCTGGAAAAATTGACTAATATGGTTTTGAAAAAATCAAGCAAGTAATAACACCTAGAGTTTTAATGAAATTTATATTTTAATAAATTAAAGATGATTGATTTTTTTATAAAAGTAAAGCAACAAAAAGCTCAGAATTTACCGTTTGTACTATACAGAAAACCAAATGATGTCAAACTAGTAGGTTTTTTTCAGAACAATGACCATTTATATTTTGCAGAAAATTTTGAAGAAACAGGTTTTGTTTTTGCTCCTTTTGAAGGCAGTCAAAGAATACTCATTCCTAAAAATCAATCTGTAAAATGGGAAGAATTGATTACTTTTTTGGAAGAAAATCAAGACTTAAATTTCAGAGATTCAGAAGATAGTACAGCTAAAGTACATTTTGAAAATCTTGTTCAAAAAGGTATTGATGTTATTGCAAAAGGGACTTTAAAAAAAGTGGTTGTATCAAGGAAAGAAATCGTTGATTTGTTAAATTTTGATTTAGTTTTGATTTTCGAAAAATTAATTCAAAGTTATCCAACTGCTTTTTGCTATTGTTGGTTTCATCCAAAAATAGGATTATGGATGGGTGCCACGCCAGAGCGATTATTGAAGTCCAGTAACAATAATTTCGATACAATGTCATTAGCTGGAACGCAAAAAATTCAGGGTGCGAAAGAAGTAGTTTGGGAGAAAAAGGAAATGGAGGAGCAGCAGTTTGTAACCGATTTTATTTTAAATAATCTTAAGGATCTAACTTCAGAAGTTTCCGTTTCAAGTCCCTATACCGCACAAGCTGGAACTTTAGCGCACATTAAAACAGATATTGAAGGGGTAATCAATGAGAATTCAAGTTTGAAACAAGTCGTTTCCGTTTTGCATCCAACACCCGCCGTATGCGGATTGCCAAAAGAATCTGCCAGAGATTTTATTATTAAAAATGAAGGCTACGAAAGAGAATATTATACCGGTTTTTTAGGGGAATTAAACAAGGAAGGAAGTAATGAGGAAGAATTAAATTCCGATTTGTTTGTCAATTTGCGATGCATGCAAATTAAAAATAATCAAGCGCATTTGTATATGGGTTGTGGTATTACAAAGGACAGTATTCCTGAAAAAGAGTGGAAAGAAAGTGTTAATAAAGCTGTTACAATGAAAAAAATATTGAATATGCAGTAATATCTTTGTTGCAGAAACCAAAATATAAAGAGTTATTGGGTGCAGATAATGAGCTCTTTCAATTATTAAGAAAAAAATTATTAAACGAATTTTAGATGAAATTAGATATACTTGCTTTTGGTGCACATCCTGATGATGTGGAATTGGGTTGTGCAGGAACCATTTTAAAAGAAATTTCTTTAGGAAAAACGGTTGGAATTATCGATTTGACCCGAGGAGAATTAGGGACGCGGGGTTCAGCTGAAATAAGAGATCAGGAAGCAAATGCTGCTGCAAAGATCCTTGGTGTTTCAGCGCGTGAAAATTTAGAAATGCGCGATGGTTTTTTTGTCAATGACGAAAAGCACCAATTGGAAATCATAAAAATGATTCGCAAGTATCAACCGGCAATTGTTTTGTGTAATGCCATAGATGACCGTCATATCGATCATGCAAAGGGAAGCAAATTAGTTTCGAATGCTTGTTTCTTGTCTGGATTAATGAAGATTGAAACTTCATTGGAAGGAAAGCAGCAAAAGGCTTGGCGACCAAAATTAGTGTATCATTATATACAATGGAAAAACATAGAACCAGATTTTGTAGTTGATATTACTGGTTTTACCGATAAAAAAATTGAATCGATTTTGGCCTACGGTTCACAGTTTTATGATGCAAATTCTAATGAACCGGAGTCACCAATTTCGAGTAAAAACTTCTTGGAAAGCCTGAATTACCGATCCAGAGATTTAGGAAGGCTCACAGGAGTAGATCATGCGGAAGGATTTACTGTAGAAAGATATTTGGCAGTCAATAGCTTAGGAGATTTAATGTAAATTTCATGTAATTTTACAAAAAAAATATTTGCAGAAGTAAACTTATGTCGTATATTTGCCACCGCTAAGCAAATGGTGGTTGTAGCTCAGTTGGTTAGAGCATCGGTTTGTGGTACCGAGGGTCGCGGGTTCGAGCCCCGTCTTCCACCCAGAAAGCAAAAGCTTCGAAGAAATTCGAGGCTTTTTTTGTGGGATAAAGTTTCGTGAAAGTATAGCGATTATTTTATTGGCGTGAATATTGTAAAAGGAAATGAAGATGGCATTGCACTCAAATATGTTACTTACGATTTCACAAGTAATGCAAGTGCCGTTGTAGTTTTCCGGGCAGACATTCCTGTTTCGAGTTATAATGGTTGTTTTACATAAAACGTATTTTCTTTTGTGTATCTTTGGGCACATTACATAGTTAAATCAAACGAATATATACTTTCAAAATTTTAAATATTATTTACATAATTTAATGAAAAACGAGAAAATCAATTCTAAAATTCTTAAAAGTAATTACGTTCCGACTGCCGAATTTTATAGCCAAATAATAGATAGTTTACATGATTACTCGATTTTTACTCTTGACAATGACTTTATAATTAATAGCTGGAGTTCCGGTTCAACCAAAATATTTGGTTACGAGCCAGACCAAATTATAGGACAGCATTTTGATGTGATTTTTACTGATAAAGATATACAAAATGGTATTCCGCAAACAGAAATTAAAGCTGCATTAAAAGAGGGAAGAGCTACTGATAACAGATGGCATATTTGTAAGGATAGAAGTGAATTTTATGCTAATGGTTTGGTTTTTCCGCTTATTGGAATCGATGGTGAGATGTTAGGATTCGTAAAAATCCTGCGAGATTTGACCGAGAGGAAGAAATCTGAGGATGCGATAAAAAAATATATAAAAGAACTGGAAGATCTTAATTCGCACAAAGAGAACGTTCTTGCTATTGTTTCACATGATTTAAGAAGTCCCTTGTCTGGCATTATTGGAACGGCAGAATATTTGAAAACAAATCTGGACCGATTAGAAACCAGTAAGGTAAAAGAAATGCTTAATTTGCTTCACAAAACCGCGGTTGATGAATTAAATATGCTGGACAATTTAGTCGAATGGGCCAGAATAAAATATGCCTCGGATGTTTTTTCTCCATCAAAAATTGATCTCTTTGATTATGTACAAAAGGTTTTTAAATCTTTTAAGGAATTGGCATCTTTAAATAACATTCATCTTATTAATCAAATTGAAGCTAATACCATTGTTTTTGCAGATGGGAAAATGTTATATTCGGTTTTTCAAAATATTGTTTCTAATGCTATTAAGCATTCGTTGACTGACGGAGAAATTATCGTTTCGGCGAAAATCGAGGCTCAAATAGCCATAATTCAAATAAAAGATTCCGGAGTTGGAATGTCTAAAGATGTTCAAGACAAACTTTTTACTCCGCAAATGAGTACACTATCTAAAGCAAGAAAAGATAACAAAGGTGCCGGAATTGGACTTTTATTGGTTAAAGGATTTTTAGAGCGAAATGACGGTAAAATATGGGTTGAAAGTGTTGAAGGAAAAGGTACTTCATTTTATTTTACATTACCTGTTGAGGAACCTTTGTATAAAATTGACAGCGCGGATAATATAGAATTTGACGAGTGAGTTTAGTTCTATTAATTAATAAAAAAAAAAGAGCTTTGAAGTGATTCAAAGCTCTTTTTTTATGGGTTTTGCACAAGGGATAGGAGTGGAAATCCTTTATTGTCTCGTTTTTTAGCGAGACAATAAAGATTGTAACGGATAGCCCGACCACGCTGTAACGTTAGTGAAAGCGTGGATGTGCCCAAATATTCAATCTATTTTTTGTCCACAATAGGTCTTTCGGCGCGGTTTGCCAGTTCCCAAGCGGTTACAAACGCAAATTGAGCTCTTTTGGTTAACGCATCGTATTCAATTTTGTCCGCGCTGTCCGTTGGTTTGTGGTAATCAGCATGAACTCCGTTGAAAAGGAATACAGATGGAACACCATTTTTAGCAAAGTTGTAGTGGTCCGAACGCTCATAAAAATGATTTGGATCTTTAGGATCGTTGTATTTATAATCTAAATTCAATTGGGTGTATTTAGTGTTTGCAATGGTGCAAATGTTGTCTAAATCAGTTGATAATCGGTTTGCGCCAATCACATAAACATAATTATTGCTGTCTGCGTGGGCTTCATCACGACGGCCTATCATATCAATATTGATGTCAGTAATGGTGTTTGCTAACGGGAACAACGGATTTTCAGAATAGTAACGGGAACCATGCAACCCGTGTTCTTCGCCGGTAACATGAAGAAAAAGTATAGAACGTTTTGGACCATGTCCTGCTTTTTTAGCCATTTGGAAGGCTTGTGCAATTTCTAACAATGCAACGGTTCCTGAACCATCATCATCGGCACCGTTATAAATTTCTCCATTTTTTGTACCTACATGATCGTAATGGGCCGAAACTACCAAGACTTCATTTGGTTTTTCAGAACCTTCAATGTAAGCCCAGACGTTTTCTGAATCTGGTAAGTTTTCATTGCGTTTAGCATTCAGGAAAGCAGCCGGAATTTTTTGGTAGAAGTCAGAAGCTCCAGTGGGATAGCTGATACCGCTTTTTTTGTATTGATTGATGAGGTAAACGCCTGCTTTTTTCTGACCTGCAGATCCCGTTTCGCGCCCTTCCATTTCGTCTGAAGCTACGATGTAAAGGTGTGTTTTTAGTTCTTCAGCGGTAATGGTATTCATGTATTTTGTTGGATCGACATGAGTGGTACTTACTTTTTGAGTAATACTTATTTTTTGAGTAGTACAGCTTATGGTTAATGCGACCATGAAACCTAATAAAGGGATTTTTTTCATTTTTTAATGTAAATTAATAAAGGTGTAAATAGCAAAGATTGATAATATGATAATAATCAGCACGAAGTTAATAAAAAATAACAAGCTGCTTTTTAAGAAAGATATTAAGCGGGTTTCACCATAAAAACGATGATGCGCGGGATAGAAATAATATATCATCCATCCGATACCAATAAAATTAACCAGAAACTGAATTAGAGAAATGAAACTCGATTCTGAAATTGGTGTCAGTCCTTTGTTAATGAGGAACAGTAACAAAAAAATTAGTAATAAAAAGGAAAAGTAATGTAAGGTAAAAATACCGTGATCAAAGTAATACCAGCGTTTTTTATTATGGAAAAGCCAAAGAAAAAAAGCAAATATTGGCATGAATATAAACAGAACTTTGGGTAAATTATGGGTGAAGGTGCGTATGAATTTTTCAATAATTTCGCTTTGTGTGTTTTTCTCTTTAACTAATTGGAATTTTTTATTTATCCAATAACTGAAATCAGATAGCTTTTCTGATTCCGGAGCATTTTTTTGGATAGAGTCCAGTTGTTCCACGGAGGCGTATCCAAAATTAAATAAGTGATCTTCTTCTTCTGAATCCCTAAGGTTCTTTTTAATGGAATAATTTTTAGATAAACAATTTTGAAATGTTTTGTTTTTAGTGGTATTGCTAGATTCCTTTTCGCTGGTATTATCGGAAAAATTGAACTTTCAAAGAAAAATGGTAATCAATAAAAAAGTGATAAAGCTTCTAAAGATATACAATCTAATGGGAGCCAAATAAGACAATCGTTTTCCCTAAAGATAATCTTTAATAAGCGTGGCAGGTTTGAATAAAAGATTTTTTATGGTGCACCAAAAAGCGTTTTCATAATGTGTTAGATCCTCAAAAAAGTGAATAAAGAAATGGTGAAAAGTCTTTGTGGTATCGGTGTTTTCTTGTCCACAATTTGGACAGAATTTATTTTCCACCAAGTATCTGCAATTAAGGCTGGTTTTTTCGTTTCGGATTTTGCTTTACAACATAAAAAAAAATATAAATTCTAGATTTTTTACTGCATTTTAATTTATTAAACTAACAAAAAAACCGAACTTATACTGTTTTTAAAAACTTATATTTTCTACGTTATTTTAAAACTTCTTTTAGGAAAGAATTCATACGCTCCCAAGAACGTTTAGCAGCTTTTTCGTTATAAGCGGCACCTTTTGAATTATCGTTTCCAGCTTCAATTTCAGTAAAGGCATGTACTGAATTTGAGTAATAAATCATTTCCCAATCTGCTTTACTATCTCTCATTTCTTCTTGAAATGCGGCTACTTCTGCAGCTGGAACATATTTGTCATCTGCGCCGTGTAATACTAAAATCTCTGCAGTTATTGGAATATTTTTTCTGGAAGCATCACGACCTAAACCTCCGTGAAAAGAAACTGCTCCTTGAATTTTCATTCCTGCTCTCGCTGCTTCAAGCGCTCCTGTTCCGCCAAAACAATATCCAATTACTACAATATTGTCTGGGTTAGCCCCCGATTTTACTAACTGATCCCATGCCAATTGCATTCGCCGGTGATAATTAGCTATATTACTTTTGTAGAAACCTGATTGTTTTCCAGCCTCTTGTGTGTTAATTGGGTAGTTTCCTTCACCATAAATATCTGCCACAAACGCATAGTAGCCCATTTTTGACAGTTTTTCTGCTGATTGTTTGGAATGTGCGTCTATTCCTTTCCAAGCGGGAAGGATTAAAATTCCGGGCTTAGTTTTGCTTCCTTTTTTAGGACCAATTGACAGTCCATTTAATTTTTGATTTCCATCCGTGTATTTTACGGCTTTTAATTGTGCAAATGCACCATTGGAAAATAATAATAATCCAAAAAGTACAAAGAAAGTATTTTTCATAATGAACATTTTTATTTTTACAAATGTCTCAATTAATTTGTCCTAAAATTAAAACTTTGATTTTTTTATCTTATGACAGTATTTTTAATTCTTATTATCAAGAGTAAAGCAATTATTCTCCCGGATGATAGGTCTTCTCGGCATTTTTTTGCACGTCTTCTTTATAAAATAATACGTTTTTGAATTGTCCTTTTCGGTACATTTCAGCCTGATCGTAAAAATGTTTTGATTTTGGATCACCGCTGTTTCCGCCTGCCAGTAAAGATTTAGCTTTTATTTTAGGTCCAAATTCGACTGCGCACACAAAACTGTTGCCGTTAGTTCCGTAGCGTTTTTTAGTATTTTTTTGATAGTTGCTTTTAAAAGCGGGTAAACTTCCCCAAAGCGCCGGTCCGTATCCGATTGGTAAACTTCCCAAATCATCTTCATAAACCATTGTTATTTCACCGGAAGTTCTCTGGAAACGATTGATTTCTCCCCAAGGAATTTGCCAAGTTCCAAATTTAATTTTTAATTCGTTTACCACCATTTGCAATTGCGGAATCAATTGATTTGGAAAAGCATTTTTCGCAAAATTACGGGTGTTCTCCACTTGATCCAGTTCTCCTTCATTAGTATATACTTTTTGAATAATTGGATCTAATTTATAAGCCCATTCCACAGCTAAGGTTGTAGCCACAGAATTTTCCTTAGCATGATAATCCCAATTTTTCAATAGGGTTATCGGTTCTAATAATGCTGCGTAAAGCGGATCTGAGGCAGTGATATTTTTCTCGAAACTGGAAATCAACGATGGAATTAAAAATTCGAAAGCCGTTAGTTTCGTGTCGTAACCATCAGCAATTACTTTGTCTAACGTATACTTATTGCCTTGGCTTAGTAGCCTGACGGCATTTAGCCCTCTGAAACTTTCGCCGTCTGGTGCCATGTACGGCAAGTAATTTTCTTCTTTTGGACTATTGTCACCCGCCACGGTATATGGTGTAGAGTTGCAGTTTTGCAGCCAGCCGTTTATGGGATTGTAGGAATGAACTGTTTCTGAAACTTCGTGTAGGCCTTTCCATTGTGTTGCCGGTGTTGTGCCGTCCATCACTTTTGACCAATTGAGTTTCTTGTCCCGAATTGGTACAAAATTCCCATGCCAGTACGCAATATTTCCTTCTTTATCGGCATAAACGGTATTGTTTGAGGTATTGGCTTTCAAATCCATTGCCTTTTTATAATCTTCAAAACTTTTCGATTTAGTTCTCACCCAACTTTGTTCCAGTCCTTTCATCGAGCGATTATTCGATTTTAAGCTTATCCATTTTCCGTCTCTTTTGGCCATGATTGGACCGTGATTAGTATAATACGTATTGAATGTTTTGGGGATAAGTTTACCGTTTTCCAGATACTTGATGGTTATTTTTTTTTCGATAACCGGAACTAATTTGTTGTCATATTCGTAAAATAGTTTGTTGTTTTTAGTCACGATTTTCTCAGCATACATATCCGCTACATCCACATTTGACGAGGTATGCATCCAACCGCAATTTTCGTTAAATCCTTGGTAAATGAAAAATTGCCCCCAAGTCACTGCTCCATAGGCGTTCAATCCCTCTTCGCTACTCATTTGTATTTCTGGTCTAAAATAAAAAGTGGTATGCGGATTAATGTATAAAATTGCATTTCCAGACGCCGTTTTTGATGGAGCAATTGCAAATCCGTTAGAACCTGTTTGCACATCTTTTTCACGTTCTATGTACGACATTTTATCGGTGTTTCCGGAATAAAAAGCTTTCAATTCTCCAGTTGAAAGATCAGCGGTACTAATGGCTCCAATACTTCCATCGGTCCAAAGTAATGGAAACCAAGGTTCAAAATGCGTCAACAAAGCGGGTTTTACTTCAGGGTGATTGTGTAGGTAAAAGTTGATTCCGTCCGCGTAACTGTTTAATAATTTTTTCAGCCAAGGCGCTGCTTTTTTATAATCGGCTTTGGCTTCTTCGGTGTCAATCAAAAGTTTTATTTCCAAATCATTATATAAAACCGACTGTCCTTTGATTTCTGAAAGGCGTCCCAGTTTTTCGATATAATTCATTTCTACCCTTTTAAAATCGTCTTCGCATTGCGCGTACAGCATTCCAAAAACTGCATCTGCATCGGTTTTGCCATATACATGCGCAATTCCCCAAGTGTCTCTGATAATTGTTACTTTTTGCGATAGTTTTGTTAGTCTTTCTATTTCTTGATTTGATATCTTTTGTGCAAACATGGAAAAACTAAAACAAAAAACTAAAATTTTTAACGGCAAATCATTCTTGAAATATTTCATTTTATTGAATTTTAAATTTTTGACCTTCAGTGTAAACAGCCATTTCAAGGCTTTTGATACTAACTAAATTTTCTTTTTTAGATTTGGCAATTCCTTTTGGTTTTTTAACGACAATAACTTCGCTTTCGCCAACAATTTCGATTTCTTTATTGCGAACAATCAAGGCGGTACTTTCGTCGACGCCAATTCCGATATGAGTTGGAAATTCAACTAAAGCAGACAGTAAGCGATTATATCGGCTTCTTTTTAGAAAATGCTGATCGATAATTACGTTTTTGACAAGTCCCAAGCCTGTAGTTGTTTCCAAATTGTCATATCGAATATTGTTAAAAGTTTCGCTATACTTGGATTCTAATTTTTGATTTCCGGTAATCGTGTGTTCACACATAACTGCGGCTCCTGCGCTAGTTCCGGCAATTGTACTTCCATTTTCGTACGCACGGTGAATTGCTGTATATATAGGAGTGTTTTTCACCACGTTCATGAAGCGAGATTGATCGCCTCCGCTGATGAAAATTAATTTGGCATTTTGCAACGAATCGTTAAGCACTTTATTTGTCGCTGTTGTTTTGTCAAAATTCAGCATGATAATTGGATTCGGAGTCAGTTTTTCGAATTGTTTTTTGAAATAAATATAAGCACTGTCCGGTTCCTCGCTCGACATTGGTAACACGACAATATAATCTTTTTTTTGCAAATCAGATAGGCTTACTAATTGTGTCATCATTGCGTCAGAACGTTGTCCTCCTCCAATAATGAATAATTTTCCCTTCAATTTTTGAGCTTGCAAAGTTCCAAAAAATAAAAATAAAAGCGTGCCAATAACAAATTTAAAATAGAGTAGGGAATGAGTCGGTTCTTTCATAAATTATTTTTTGGAGATTAGGTCGGCATTTTAATAATAATTACAGAGAAACGTTTCTTTTAAAAGCGCAACCCAATTCAATTATGGAATCGGTTTTGGCAATACCGGGAATATTATCAATTTTTTCGTACAGAACTTTTCGCATGTGCTCGTGATCTTTGGCTATGATTTTTATGTAAAGGGTAAAAGATCCGGTAATGTAGTAACATTCTGTTATTTCCGGAATTTTTTTCAGTTCTTCAATAATCCTATCAGAGTCCTGATCTTTATTCAACGTAATTCCCGTAAAAGATCCCCAATCATACCCTACTTTTTTTTCATTGATTACTGGTTTTATCCCTATAAGTATTCCTTGTTCCATTAATCTGTAGATGCGCTGATGCACCATGGTATTTGATATTTTTAGATTGGCTGCAATGGCTGAATATGCCATTCTTCCATCTTTTTCTAATTCTTTAATAATATTGATATCAAATTCGTCTACTATGTCCATGTTGCTTTAATTGTATATAATGCTTTTGTGTTTGTATAAAAGTACTTATTTTTATTTAATTCGGAATACATCTGTAAATTGATTCTCGAATTCTTAAATGACTTATTTTAATCTAAAATTAAAGAAATATTTTCAAATAAGATCTTTTTAAAAGTCAAAATATTTATTTTATTGGTAAATTAAAAAAAAATAGTAATTTTGTTTTTTCAAATAGTAAATCCGAAATATTATGACACACAGAGAGCAAAACCTTTCTTCAAAATCTGAAGCGTTGATTGCAAAAGAGAATCAATACGGTGCGCACAATTACCATCCATTACCTGTAGTTTTAGAAAAAGGCGAAGGCGTTTATGTCTGGGATGTGGACGGAAAGAAATATTTTGATTTTCTATCAGCATATTCAGCTGTAAATCAAGGGCATTGTCATCCGAAAATTGTGGGTGCTATGATAAAACAAGCACAAACATTGACCTTGACTTCACGTGCTTTTCATAATGATCAATTAGGACCTTTTGAGGAATATGTGACCAAGTATTTTGATTTTGATAAAGTATTGCCAATGAATACTGGTGCAGAAGCAGTGGAAACCGCTTTGAAATTATGTAGAAAATGGGCGTATGAGGTAAAAGGAATTCCTGAAAATCAAGCACAAATCATCGTTTGTGAAAACAATTTCCACGGAAGAACAACAACTATCATTTCATTTTCGAATGATGATAATGCACGTAAAAGCTTTGGACCATTCACAGCAGGATTTATTAAAATTCCATATGATGATGTTGAAGCATTGGAAAACGTATTAAAATCAACCTCAAATATTGCAGGATTTTTAGTTGAACCTATTCAAGGTGAAGCTGGAGTTTATGTTCCCTCTGAAGGATATTTAGCAAAAACGAAAGCGCTTTGTGAGGCACATAATGTTTTATTTATTGCAGATGAAGTACAAACGGGAATCGCTAGAACCGGAAGATTGTTGGCAACTTGTGGAAATTGTGAATGCAAAAAAGGTTGTGAAAACAAACCGGAAGTAAAACCAGATATTCTTATTTTAGGTAAAGCTATTTCAGGTGGTGTTTACCCAGTTTCGGCAGTTTTAGCGAATGATCATATTATGAACGTAATCAAACCGGGACAACACGGATCTACTTTTGGAGGAAATCCTATTGCTGCTGCTGTTGCCATTGCAGCACTTGAGGTGGTAAAAGAGGAAAATTTGGCGCAAAATGCCGCTTACTTAGGCGAAGTTTTAAGAACTGGACTTAATGAGATCGCTTCTAGAAATCCTTTAATTACATTGGTTAGAGGAAAAGGCTTATTGAATGCCATAGTTATCAATAGTGATGAAGAATCCGATTTAGCTTGGGATATTTGTATGAAATTTAGAGATTATGGATTATTGGCAAAGCCAACACACGGAAACAAAATTAGATTTGCTCCGCCATTAGTAATTACGGAATCTCAAATACACGAATGTTTGGCTATTATTGAAAGAGCTTTAAACGATTTCAGATAATGGGAAAAACGATAAAATTAATAAAGAACCGATCTGATATTGGTGCAGGTACGCGAGGATCTGACTTAGGGATTGATGCTATCGAGATTGCAGCAATTAATAAAAACAGTGATTATTTTAATCAATTTGAGTTTGAAGATGTCAAGACGCACAACGAATCAATATATGATAAAAATCGAAGTTCTTCAGCCAAAAGAATTGAGCACGTTGTGGAGCAATGCACCCGAGTTTGTAATGCGGTAAAGAAAAATATTGAAGGGAATTATTTTCCAATTGTATTATCGGGAGATCATTCTTCGGCATTAGGAACGTTAAGCGGAATCAAAGCGGCGTATCCTGAGCAAAATATTGGCGTATTTTGGATTGATGCGCATGCTGATTTGCATTCGCCTTACACTTCACCATCTGGAAATATTCATGGAATGCCATTGTCTGCTGCCCTTGGCGATGATAATTTGAGTTGTCAGAATAACGAAGTTCCTTCTGAAACACAACAGCATTGGGAGGATATGAAAAATATTGGTTTTAAAGGACCAAAAGTTTTAGCTGAAAACCTGATTTATTTTGGTGTGCGTGATACCGAAGAAGAGGAGGACAAGCAAATTGTAAAATTGCATATCAAAAATTACAAAGTTGATGAAGTGCGGTATCGAGGTTTGCAGAAATGTGTCGCTGAAGCCTTGTCTAAATTATCGCACTGTGAGGTATTGTATATTTCTTTTGATGTGGATTCCATGGATTGTGATATGATTTCTTGTGGAACGGGAACGCCGGTTCCTAAAGGTTTTGATCAATATGAAATTATAGCAATCATCAATCAGATTATCCAAACTAAAAAAGTGGTTTGCATCGAATTCGTGGAGGTTAATCCATTATTGGACACCAAAGGAAATAAAATGGCAGAAACTGCATTTGAAGTTTTAGAGGCCATAACTTCAGAACTTGTTATTCCTGTTGAATAGTTTTTTTAGAATTTATAAAAAAGCCCGAAATCTAAATTGATTTCGGGCTTTTTATGTAATGGTATCCTTTAATAAAACGGAAGCGGATTAGCCTCCGTATCCAGGATTTTGAGTGATTTTATTATTCGTATCCATTTCTCTTAACGGAATAGGAAATACTAAAGAGTTGTCATTATATGGAATCAATTTCGTTCCGTCTGCAAAAACATCAATTGCAGCCTTTGTTCTTTTTAAATCATGAATGGCAAAACCTTCCATGGCCAATTCTAATTGGCGTTCTCTTAAAATAGTAGCTAAGGAAATGGTTATAAAATTTGTAGCATTTGCACGAGTTCTCAGTAAATTAACGTCAGCTAATGGTGTATTTCCAACAAAAGTCCCAGCTCTGAAATTGGATTCTGCTCGAATCAGGTACATTTCAGCCAAACGAATTAAGGGAACATCGCCAAATTGATTGGTATATTTAGAAGTCAATCTTCTGCCATTGTCTGGATTGATGTAATTAAAGTTTCGTCTTTCGTCACCAGGATCTGTAAATTTAGCTAAATAAGTAGATCTGATTTCGATATCGCCTCCACGTCCACCATTGTTTTCACTAGCATATAAATTTGTCATTTCATTTTCTCCAGTTTGTTTTGTGATTTGGATTGCAAAAATATCCTCACTTTGGTTTACATCGTGGTTGAAAGCGTTGGCATATTTTGTAGACAATGTGCGTCCGCTGTTTTTTATTACATCATGAGCCGCATCTCTGGCAGCCGGATAATTCCCTTGTTGAAGGTAGACTCTTGCTAATAAAGCTTTGGCAGCATATTTATCAGCATAAAAACTATTGTTTTCCGGAAGGTCATTGTAAGCCAGATTCAAACCTGAAATTATTACCGCATACACTTCGGCAACAGTGCTTCTTTGTTTTGCTAAATCAATAGTGAAATCATAGATTGCATTTGGTCGGATAACCACACCCAATTGTGTATTTGCCTGACCTGCTTCAAATGGTTTTGCAAAGAAACGAACCAAATCAAAGTACGCCATTGACCTTAGGAAATTCGCTTCAGCAACCATTGTCACTTGTTTTTTAGTATCTTGTACTTTATCTATATTTTCAATAACAGTATTGGCCGCATTTATTATTTGATAGTTTCTGGCATATATTTGCTGAACAAAAGCATTGTTTACAAGAATACTTTTAGAATACAGTTGTCGGCATTCGCCAAAAGTACCTCTCCACCTAAAGTCAGTAGTTGCAGTAATACCAGTTTGTGCCAATAAATCAGCAGAAGTCAATATTCTGCCTCCATAGACATCGCCGTCAGCCGCGGTAGCATAAGTGCCTGTTAGTATGTTAGTGATACCGGTTTCAGTGCTTAATGTTACTGTTGCATCTTCATTTTGTTTCGGATCAATTTCTAATTCATTGTCACAACTTGCAAAAAAAGTAGCGAATAGAATAAATAAGATTAATTTATTTGATTTCATTTTTTTAATTTTTAAAAATTAATATTTACTCCTAAAGCAATTGTTCTTGCAGGTGGTGCCGAATAAAATTCTTCTCCAATACCCGCATCATCTCTTCTTGCTTCTGGGTCATAACCAGAATAGTTTGTGAATGTAAGCAAGTTTACACCTGTTGCATAAAGGCGTACGCTGCTCATTCCGAGTTCTTTAATAGCACTTCCTGATAAAGAATATCCTATTGTTAGGTTTCTTAAACGAACAAAATCAGATTTATCTAAAAATCGTGTTGATTCTCCAGTTCCGTTACTTCCATACAATCGGGCTTGTGGAACATTAGTGATATCCCCAGGATTCTGCCAACGATCCAATTGATCAATCGTTTGGTTGTCAAAATAATCAGCAGCAACCGATTGATATTTTCCTGCTGAGTTGTAAATACTAGCACCCCATTCTCCTTGGAAAGTAAAAGACAAGTCAATTCCTTTGTAGTTGATGGTGTTGGTCATACCAGTCATCAATGTTGGGAAAGGATTTCCGGAAACAACTCTTGAAGCCTCAGCATATTTATTAGTTGTTGATTTATCCAAAGATCCATCAGCATTACGGGTATTTTTTACATATAATGCGTCACCGTTAGCAGGATCAACTCCAGCATATTCTGCCAAGAAAAAGGAAGATATATTTTCTCCAACTCTGTTAATCGTAAATGCACCAATGATATCTTTATTGTTGTTTGGCATGGACACTACTTCAGATTCATTTGTTGTAATGTTTAAGCTGGTATTCCATTTAAGATTCGCCGACTCTATATTTTTAGTATTTAAAGTAAATTCAACTCCGCTACTTTGTACTTCACCAATGTTTTGATTGATAGATGTCGCACCAGAGCTTAAAGCTAATGGTACACTAAACAGCAATCCATTGGTGTTTTTTTTGTAGTAATCAGCTTCGACACTGATTCGGTTTATTAAACCAAATTCAACACCAAAATCGATTTGAGTAGACTTTTCCCAAGTAAGATTATCATTTCCTGCTTGAGAAAAAGAAAGTCCTGATTTTAAGTTATAAGGATTTGAGCCGTATAATTGGCGGGAAGCAAAATTGCCTAATTCTGCATTTCCTAATTTACCCCAACTTCCTTTTAATTTTAAAAAAGTTAAAGTAGTATTGTCTTTTAAGAAACTTTCCTCTGAAATTATCCAACCAGCTGAAAAAGCTGGAAAAGTACCAAATCTTTCGTTTTTACCAAATCGAGAAGAACCATCACGACGAATACTTGCTTTAAAAATGTATTTGTCATCAAATGAATAAGTGATTCTACCAAACTGAGAAACGAAAGTATAATCTGTTTCATTACCTGATCCTGCAGAAACTTCTGCTCCACCGTCTACAGTTTGAAACGAGTCATTTGGAAAATAAATACTAGTTACACTTTGAAACCTGCGATTGAATTTATTGAACTCCACACCAGCAACGGCATTGATATCATGTTTCTCGCCAAAAGTTTTGTCAAAGGTTAAATAATTACTGTAAATGTACGTCTCGTTATTTACAGAAGTGGCGTAAGCTTCACCATCAGTAGCCATAAAAGGAGAATCTTTCCCATACCAAGCATCTTCTGTCTGCGACAACAGGTCATAAGAAAAATCAGAATTTACTTTTAAAGAAGGGATAATCTTAAATTCTCCGTACACTTTTCCTGTAACTCTTCTCATTAGTGTTTTCCAAAACGAATTGTCAATCGCTAATAAATAATTAGCATACAAAGTATTTGGATTAGCAGTACCGTCCTCAAAACGATCTGGAGACAATGGTGATTGTGCTACGGCTTGTAATGGAGTCGTGAAAGAGTTATCATCCTGAATACGATCAATTTTTGATCTGGAGAAACTTAAATTCATCCCAGCAGTAAAGCGGTCTGAAACTTTGTGGGAAACATTTGTACGAGCGGTTACTCTTTCTAATGCATTGCTATTTATAATTCCTGTTGTATTGTTGTATGCGCCAGAGAAGAAATATCTGGTATTTGCATCTCCTCCTGATACTGAGAAATCAGCATCGGTATTAAACCCGTCTTGAAACGCAGTATCTTGCCAATCGGTGTCTACTTCTCTATTTCTCCAATCTGTACCTTGTGCCAAGAAATCGAAAGTATCTTCGGCTTCAACAGCATCGCCAAGTCCATTGATAGAGGCTTCTGTAAATAATTCGATGTATTGATCAGCATTCAGCCATTTTCTTTTGTTTGTAGCCTGACTAACTCCTTGTGAAAGATTGATCGAAAACATTCCTTTGCCTTCTTTTCCTCTTTTAGTAGTAATCAATACCACACCATTTGCTCCTCTGGCACCGTAAATTGCGGCTGATGATGCATCTTTTAGCACATCAATAGATTCAATCTCGTTTGGGCTCAAGGTTAGTAATGGGTTGGTTGGTGCGCCATTACTGGATTCATTTGTTGTTACCAAAGGAATTCCATCCAAAACATACAATGGTTGTGTTCCTGCACTGATACTGGCGGCACCACGTACACGAATGTTTATGCCTCCATCCACTTTACCGTTGGTTTGTGTGATTTGAACTCCAGCCAATTTACCAACTAAGGCATTTTGCACATTCGATACTGGAATCTGTTGGATATCTTTCGCTGTTACACGAGCAATATTATCCGTTAATTTCTTTTTGCTTTGGGTTCCATAACCCACAACAACGACTGTTTCTAATTGATTTGAAGCATCACTAAGCTTTATCAGCATAGAAGAAGAGCCTGAAATTTCTACAGTTTTCATTCCCACGAAACTTACGATTAAGATTTGTCCCTTTTTTGCATTTATGGTAAAATCTCCATCGAAATTAGTTTGTGCACTAATTGTTGTTCCTTTGACAATAATGTTAGCGCCGGGAACTGGTAGTCCGCCCGTGTCTGTAACTTTACCGGACAAGGTACTTTCTTGAGCAAATGTCAATTGCACGGACAGTACAATTAGTAAACTCAAAAATTGTTTGAATTTCATTTTCATTTTTGATTGGTTTAAGATTAATTGCGTCAAATATCCAAATAAAATGTTAATTATATTTCATTATACTTAATAAAAATGTTTGTATGTTGTTTTATTGTTGATAATTTAATTTTTATTGAATAAAAAACAGAATTCATAAAAATATCTTTTCAACAAGTTAAATTTTGGCTCGATGTAGGTAGTGTAGCAGTTATTAATAACAAAAATCAAATTGAAAAGCATTTGGAAACTTTTGAATACGCGCGTTGTGAAATGCACTGGCACAACATATTTCATTAAATAGTCAACATATTCTATATTAAAAATTTGACTAAATTAGTCCCGTTTCAGATAAATGGGAAAGTTTTCGGTTAATTCAAAATTGTTTATCTTGCTGACCTCACAGAGAACTGTACTTTATAAATTCGGATTTTTAAAGTAATCTTTGAACAAGAAATAAACAAAAAAGCATGAATAAAGTAGTTGATTTTATTGACTTACACAGCGGGGAAGAAGACAAGAAGAAAGTCTTAGACAATGTAAAGGCAAACATCTCTTTTCGAGGATCAAATTTATGGATTTTAGCCTGCGCAATTGTTGTCGCTTCTGTAGGTTTGAATGTAAATTCAACTGCCGTTATTATTGGGGCAATGCTTATTTCACCTTTAATGGGGCCCATCATTGGTGCTGGTTTTGGTTTAGGAATATATGATTTTAATCTGCTCAAAAGATCACTTAAAAATTTGCTGATCGCTACTGTGGTGAGTTTGGTAGTTTCTACGATTTACTTTTTTTTAAGTCCTTTTAAAGACACGCAGTCGGAACTTTTAGCAAGAACTTCACCTAATATTTACGATATTTTTATTGCTTTTTTTGGAGGGCTCGTTGGAGTAATAGCCATTACAAGGGTAGAAAAAGGAAATCCTATTCCAGGAGTTGCCATCGCAACTGCATTAATGCCTCCTTTGTGTACTGCGGGTTATGGCTTAGCTTTGGGGAATTTTAGATTTTTTTTTGGTGCGATGTATTTGTACACTATTAATTGTGTTTTCATTTGTATTGCAACTTTTATAATTGTCAAATATTTGAAATACCCATGTGTTAAACAAACCAATTTTAAGACAGAAAAGCGAGTTCGGTATATAATTTCTTTTTTGACTTTAGCACTAATAGTACCCAGTATATTTTTTGCATATCAGCTTTTCCAAGAAAAAAAATACAAACAAAAAGTGGAACAGTTTTTAAAAGTAGAGTTTATCGATAAGGGATATACTGTTCTGTACAAAAAAACACAATTTACTTCAAACCCAAAAAAAATAGACATTGCTTTTTTGAGAAGAAGACTTGATAAAGACGAAATAAAAAAAGTTAACGAAAAATTGAAAATGTACGAACTGAACAATACGATTTTAAATATTATTCAAGATACGACCGACTTAAAGCAGGATATTTTAAATGAAATCACTTTTAACAATAAAACGATGAGTGAGAAAGATTTGATTATTGCCAAGCTTCAAAGTCAAATTACTTCTTTAAAATTTGATAACAATGCTGTTTTAAATGAAACAAAAATACTGTTCCCTGAAATTGAAAATATTGCCATTGCTAATCATGTCTTTAATGAAGATAAGATCAGTAAAAAAGTTATTACTGTAGTGCTTTATGAAAGTAAAAAAGATCTAAATACTACCGAAAAACAAAAGTTGACAGCCTGGTTAAAGAATAAATTTAAGACTGATGTTGTAGAAATTTATAAAAGGCAATAAAGAGTTTAAATCTAAATAATGATTTTATTTTCAAATAAACAGATTTAGTTTTTCTGTAAATAGTCAGTAATTTCGTTACAGGTTTGTTTGGCATTTCTGTTTATTCCAATGAGTGTTGCGGATGCATAACCAGTCCAACTGCCGTAACCCGCAAGCCACAATCCGGAAAGTTCAGTTGCTTTGCTTTCTTCGGTTTTTATGATGCCTCTTTCATCTGTTGAAACAATATTTTTCAAAAAAGAGGTCGCATAACCAAAGCCAGTACACCAGATTATCGCATCAAAATCTTCTTTTGATCCGTCAGACCAAATCACACCGTTTTCATAAATTTTTTCAAAACTGCCACTTGAAGTAAGAACTCCTCTGGATCGAGCTTCCTGAACTGGTGGGACCATTACAATATTTCCCAAATCATAATTGGCCGCATTAAATGGTTTTCCTTCTTTTTCAGCGTTGTATTTGCCGGTTGCCACGTTGAAAAGATAAAACCCGTCCACTTCATCCGGTAAATATTGTGGTGGTTTTCTGGTTGACCATTTCACGGAGGTAACTTTAGAAACTTCGGCTACAATTTGTGCTCCTGAATTTCCTTCGCCAACTACCAGTACGTTTAAATTCCTAAACTGCTCGGCGTTTTTGTAATGGGCGGAATGAATTTGAATTCCTTTGAAAGTATCTATTCCTTTTATCTTTGGAATAAAAGGATTGTTCCAAGTTCCCGCCGCCGCAATAATTGCTTTTGAAAAATAAATTTCTTTCTTGGTGTAAACTTTGAATACTTTATTTTCAGAAGTTATATTTTCTACAGTAACGGAGCGCTCTATTGGAAGTTCGTAACGCTTTTCATATTGGCACAAATAATCAATTACTTCTTGTTTTAAAGGAAACAGATTTTCAGATTTTGGCATCAACCAACCCGGCAAAGAACTGTGTTCGGCAGGAGAAAAAAGCGTCAAACTGTCCCAGGCATGAAGCCAAGCACCACCGCATTTTTCTTCTTTATCTACGATGAGAAAGTTGAGTTTATGGCGTCGTAAATAATACCCGCAAGCCAATCCGCTTTGTCCGCTGCCAATAACAATAACATCCAGTATTTCTTGCATAATAACGTTACTTTACGTTTGTTGTAGCGTAATATTTTTTTCTTAACCAAAAAGCGACATTAACCAGAATTATCAAAGCCGGAACTTCTACCAGCGGTCCAATAACTCCTGCAAATGCTTGTCCACTGTTGATTCCGAAAACACCAATGGAAACTGCAATGGCCAATTCGAAATTATTTCCGGATGCCGTAAATGAAAGCGAAACGGCGTCTCTATAATTTGCTCCAATTTTTTTGGAAACAAAGAACATCAGGAAAAACATAATGGTAAAAAAAATGACAAGTGGAATGGCAATTCTAATCACATCTAGTGGCAAGTCGACAATCATTTCACCTTTTAAACTGAACATAACTATGATAGTAAAAAGCAACGCAATCAACGTAATTGGAGAGACAAAAGGAATAAACTTTTGATTGAACCATTTGTCTCCAATGAATTTCTTAATGGCGTAACGGCTAATTACTGCTAATGCAAATGGAATTCCTAAATAAATTCCGACTGTTGTAGCAATTTGAGCAATGGTAATATTTAATTCTAACCCTTTTATTCCGAACAATGGTAGCATGATTTCCAAATAGAAATAGGCATACAAACCAAAAAAGAACACTTGAAGTAAACTGTTAATTCCAATTAATCCAGCGGTTAATTCTCTGTTTCCTTCGGCTAATTCATTCCAGACAATGACCATCGCAATGCAAGGCGCAATTCCAATTATGATTAAACCTGTCATGTATTCCGGATACTCTTTCAAAAACAATGTTGCCAGTAAAAACATTAAAAAAGGACCAACAATCCAGGTGATTAGAAAAGAGGCGGTGAGTAATTTTGGTTTTTCAAGCATTAAAGGAATTTTTGAAAAATCAATTTTAGTCAATGGGGGATACATCATTAATATTAATCCAATTGCCAGTGGAATATTCGTTGTTCCACTTGAAAAGGAATTGATAAAACCACTGCTGGAAGGTATAAAGTATCCAATGGAAACTCCTATTGCCATTGCCAAAAATATCCAAAGTGTCAAGTAGCTGTCGAGGAAGTTTAATCTTTTTTTATGTACTTTCATTAGTATGATTTTATTTGTGAAAACACATAAAACATTTCGGTTGCAATTTGTAAACTGCGTTCCTGATATTTTTCTGCTTGTTGTGGCGTATTGTCAAATGCTTTTGGATCTTCAAAAGTGATTGAAATACGCTTTTCGGCACCTGCAATAAATGGGCAACCGCCATCCGCTTGTGAACAAGTCAATATCGCTGCAAATTCACTTTGGGGATTAAAATCGTCATCATACGTTTTGGAAAAACCAATAATTGGATGTTGGTTCTCTCCATATTTTATATCATAAATAGGATTATTCCCTGCTGCGATGGTTTTAATTTTAAATCCCGATTGCTCCAATGTTTTGACAACCATAGGAAATAAAGCAGTTGCTTCGGTGCCACCAGAATAACAAAACACATTTTTTATATTGAAATGTGCCGCTGCAGTTTGTGCCCAAACCTGAGACAAATGACTTCTTCTGGAATTGTGGGTGCAAATTAAGTTCAGCCGAATTTCTTGTCTGTTCCTTGCTTTATCTTGGATAAAATCAATAAGCGGTTGCAAAATGATTTTACGTTCTGCTGTTATCGTTTCAAAATCCAAAGTACCGATTACTTTTTCTATTTCTGGAAATAAGATGGTTTTGGTTCGTTCCATTTTACCGTTTTAAAATTAACAACAACCTCCACCTGGAGTGCAGCTGTTAGTTTGACTTGGGATTTCGGATAACTTCACTTTTTGTTTTTCGGCTGGAATGCCACATTGATCTTGGGCCAAACAAGCTGTTTGTTTGTTTAATAAAGTGAATGCTGTTCCGTTAAAACCAATATCGTATTTACCAATAGTTTCTGCTTGAAATTCTACTTCTACTTCATAATCTTCAATACCCAAAACTTTTTCAGATAATTCAATTATATCCAATAATTTTTGCGGTTTTAAGCGGTGTTCGAAATCATTGGCGTCCCATAATTGAAAGTTAACAACGGTTTCTTTTCGAATTTTTCCACCACAATCAATAAAGTTTTTGGTGATTAAACCCACTTCAGTTACATGGAAATGTTCTGGAACATAAGTTCCGTTTGGCAATACAAAAGCAACGTTGTCCAACGTGCTCAACTGTTTTTTAATTTCTGATAGTTTCATTTTTTAATAATTTAAAAATTAACAACATTGATTTTTCTTATTTTTTAAATAGGCATTGATGTTTTTAAAAAATCCTTTGATTTTCTCAAAGCCTTCTTCATTTAGGCAGTAGCAAATGGAAGCTCCCTCAAAATTGCCTTTTATAAGTCCGGCATTTTTCAGTTCCTTCAAGTGTTGAGAAACGGTAGGTTGTGCCAAAGGCAATTCGTTTACGATATCACCGCACACACAACTGTTTACTTTTATTAAATGTTGGATTATGGCAATTCGGGCAGGATGACCAATAGCTTTCGCCAATGTTGCCAATTCGTTTTGCTCGTCTGTGAAATGCTCTGATTTAGTAATTCCCATCGTTATATATTTATATTGCAATATTACGATAATAAAAATCAGCAGCAAATTTTTTGACGTTAATTTAAAATTAAAAAGCAATGCAATCGAGTAGGAGTGACTAAAATTCGAGCCTAATTGCATTACCTTTTAGTTTTTGAATGATTTTGAAATTATTGGACGGTTTGCTCACATGATATATGATAATGAAAACAAAGTCACAACCAGATTTTAGGGTTCAATAATTACCTTCATCGCTTTTTCTTTTGCTGCGTTTCCAAAAACTTCATAAGCTTTTAGGATTTCGTTTAATTTAAAATGATGGGTAATTAGTTTGGCGGGTTCCAATTTTCCGGAGGAAACTGTTTTCAATAGCATTGGAGTAGTATTTGTATTTACCAATCCCATTGTTATTGTAATATTTTGAATCCACAAATCTTGAATTTGCAGTTCTACCGGTTTTCCATGTACTCCAATATTTGCGATATGACCACCGGGACGAACAATTTTTTGACATATATCAAATGTTCCCGGAACTCCAACTGCTTCAATAGCCACATCAACTCCATCTTTAGTTTCGGCTAATATTCTTTTTAAGACATCTTCTTTTGCTGAATTGATCGTATCTGTGGCGCCAAATTTTTCGGCCATTTTCAAACGATTTTCATCCATATCAATCATGTAAATTTTGGAAGGTGAATAAAACTGGGCAGTAAGCAACGCTGACATTCCTATGGGTCCAGATCCTACAATTGCAATGGTATCTCCGGGTTTTACGCCGCCATTAATCACGCCGATTTCATGTCCTGTAGGTAAAATATCGCTTAGCATTACCAAAGCTTCTTCGTCAGCGCCTTTTGGTATAAGATGGAGACTATTATCTGCATGAGGAATACGGACATATTCTGCCTGAGTACCGTTTATAAGGTTTCCTAATATCCAGCCACCATCCTCACAATGAGAGTACATTTGCTTTTTGCAATATTCGCAGGATCCATCAGAAGTGATGCAGGAAATAATCACATGGTCTCCTTTTTTAAAATTCCTAACGGAAGTTCCAATTTCTTCAATTACACCAACTCCCTCATGTCCCAACGTAGTTCCTAGTTTTACCGATGGGGTTTTTCCATGTAAAATTCCCAAGTCTGTTCCGCAGATCGTGGTTTTAAGTATTTTTACCAATACATCGGTTGCTTTTTCGATTTTAGGTAGTGGGACGTCTTTCAATTGTATTTTTCCAGGACCGTCATAAACTAGAGCTTTCATTGTTTTAGTCTGAACCATTTTAATTTTATTTGAGAGTTGTTTATCCATTATTGGACAGGCTTTATGTATATTAAATCTTATTATCTAAAAAAAGATTAGAATTAATCATAACTACTTTGTATTAATTAATGATTTCTTAATCAAGAAAATTACTGTCGAAAGTTCGTTTGCTTTCGTCTTAAATTCTATGATATAAATCATTTTTTTAAATAAATATTTCGATCTATTTAAGATGGTATTTTTCGTCGAAAGCTCCCATTATAATGTAGTACATCTGATAATAAAAAATCTTTTAAGAAAGAGAGTCCAACCTTTTTTTGAAAAAATATCGTTCTAATTTTCTTAAATTATCTCGCTTACATCCATTTTGATAGAAAATCAATCAATTCTTCTCTTAAATCTTCAAATAGTTTTTCAAAAGTTGCAATACTTTCTCGATGGTTTTTATGATCTGAAAATTTATCATGATCAACCGCATTAGGGTTATCATGTGCTGCTGACTCCAGGTACAATTCGTGACTTTTAATATCATGGCTTAAGATATCAATTTGTTCCTTTTGAATAATCAGCTGATTGTTAAAATGATCCGTTAAAGAACGAACCTCTTTTAAAGTATTCTTTTCCGCCACTTCCGAAATTCGCTTAGACATAATTACAAGCTCATCCTTATAAAACAAAAGTTTGTTTAGCCACGTTTTATGTTCTTCATGTAACTGATAAATTGATTTTTTAGTTTCCATTTTTTATGTGTTTTTAAATAGTTTGAGATTAGTTTAATATCGGTTTAACGATTTAAACATGTTTCCGGAATTACAATCTCTTTTATTCCGCCATTTTTTATTTTATAAATTAAAAATATAGTTTTTTGTATAAAAAAGAAAAAAACATTAAGTTCCTTAAAGTTAGTCATTTATGCTGTAATAAATAGAAATATAGGTAGATTTTAAGCTATAAAAAATAAATTGATTAAAAAAAAACATCCCCGAACAATCAAGTGTGTTTGGGGATGTTAGAAAAGATATGAATGCTAGTACTAGAGTAATTCAACTAAACAGTTTTGTTTCATGCTGCCGGTTTCAATGTATCTGGAATGAAGTTTAAAAGCTTCTTCTAAAATATGCGGTGTATGGCCACCGCGCAAACAAGCACGATCAAAATAATCTGATAATTCTTCTCTGTATTCCGGATGCGTGCAATTTTCAATGATAATTTTGGCGCGTTCTCTGGGAGCAAGCCCTCTTAAATCGGCAATTCCCTGTTCGGTGATTAAAATATCAACATCATGTTCGGTATGATCAACATGGGACACCATTGGTAAAACATGCGAAATGGCATTAAATTCTTTTGAAGATGATTGGGTGACAAAAATACTCAAATAGGCATTACGGGCAAAATCACCCGACCCGCCAATGCCATTCATCATATTAGTCCCTGAAATATGGGTAGAATTTACATTCCCATAAATATCAAATTCGATGGCTGTATTTATGGCTATAACTCCCAATCTTCGTATCACTTCCGCTGAATTACTGATATTTTGCGGTCGAAGGAGAATTTTGTCTTTGTACTTTTCGAAATTATCAAGAATGTTTTTATAGCAATTTTCAGAAACGGTTATGGAGGAAGCCGAAGCAAAATTTAATTTTCCGCTATCAAGGAGTTCAAACGTGCTGTCCTGCAAGACCTCGGAATACATCACTAAATTTTCAAAATTTCCTTTGGCAAAACCAGACATGACCGCATTTGCCACTTTTCCAATTCCGGCCTGCAATGGCATTAATGAATTGGTTAAACGACCTTCTTTGATTTCATTTTCAAAAAAGGCCAATAAATGATTGGCAATGGCAGCCGTTTTCGGGTCTATTGCAGTTACATGTGCCGGACTATCGGGAATTTCCGTAAAAACAATTCCAATAACCTTTTTAGGATCGATAGTGATATAATTAGTTCCTATTCGGTCATCAGTAGCAGTAATGTTTAAAACGTCTCGATTAGGATAACTTTTTGAAATATAAATGTCATGAATCCCGGCGAATTCAAGAGGTATGGAAGTATTTATTTCGATGATAATTTTATCGGCAGTATGCGCAAAAGTAGCTGAATTTCCCACTGAGGTTGTTGGAATTACATTTCCATTCTCATCGATATAGGTGGCTTCAATAACCGCAATATCAATTTTTGAAAGGTGTTTGTTTTCTAAAAGTTCGACAGTTTCACTTAAATGTTGATCAATAAAAAGTACTTTTCCTTCGTTTATTTTTTTTCGTAAGGTGGCATCAACCTGAAATGGCATTCTCTTGTATAAGGCGTTATTGTTAGCCAAATCCGCATCAGTGGTATGACCTAAAGAAGCACCGGTAATTAATGTGATTCCAATATTTTCTGATTTTGCTCTTTCGGCAAAAGCGGGTAAAACGGCTTTACTGTCACCAGCTTTTGTAAATCCACTGGTTCCGATAGTCATTTTGTCTTTGAAAAATAAAGCCGCTTCTTGCGCAGAAATAACTTTGTCTTTGTAACTTTGAAATCTAATTCTGTCCAACTGCATAATTGTGCGTTTTTAATAAAAAAATAACAAAAAATTGATGTTTTGATAATGATTCAAATCAATAATTATATTTTAGTTTAAATCATTTACAATTTTAGTAAAATTAAGAATTGGATAAATATCCTAATAAGTCATAAAAATATTCATTTCAGTCACAATGGGTTCATCTGAAGCTTTAGAAGAAAAATATTATATTAAAGAGGTTGATACCGAAAAAAAAAGTATTTATTGCCACCATGATTTAATGGGAGAATTAATGATTCCAACCCACAAGCATGAAAAAGCTCAAATGCTTTACTCTGAAGGTGGTATTGTTCACGTTACTACGGAAACCAAAACTTATTTTCTTCCGGCACGTCATTTTATTTGGATTCCTGGAGGCGTAAAACATAGTATTCATCCCAACTCTGAGGATGTTATGATGCGCAATTTGTATTTCCCAGTAGATTCAGATGAAGACTCTTTTTATGAAAAAGAAGGTATTTATCCCATTAATGATTTGTTGTTGCAAATGATGCTTTTCACAAATCGATGGAATGGAAACCTGAAAAAGGGAACTAGAAATTTTACTATTGCCAATGCGATAAAAGCCATTTTACCTGAAATATGTCTTACAAATTTACCATTATCGTTGCCTTTGCCAAAGGATATTCGTCTCAATAAAATCATCATTTATTTAGATAAAAACTTGGGAGAAACTATTATGTTCTCTGATTTGGCCAATCGATTTGGGTTTAGTGAGCGCTCTTTGTATCGCTTGTTCCAAAAAGATTTAGGTATGTCCTTTATTCAATATTTCACCATTCGAAGAATTTTAAAAGCAATTGAATTGTTACTTGAAAAAAAATTATCTGTAAATGAAGTCGCGCAGGCGGTGGGTTACAATAGTGTTCCAACATTTAGTAATACATTTTTTAAGATTTTAGGACAACGCCCTTCTGATTATTTAAAAGGGATCGAAATATTAAAAAAGTAATTTTTTGTAACCTTCATTTTCTGCAATCGTTATATTAATTTTATCGACTTGTATTTGTCTGAAATGGATAAATAGTTGGCTATAGTTGATTTTAAGGCATGGATTAAATTAGGGAACTTTGCAACCTATTCCTTGATCTATATTATGTTTCTGAAAAAAAGGGTTCTTTGGAGCCAAACAAAAATTAATTTTTCAAAAAATGTCTTGTTGTTATTCCTTTTCTTTCAAGGAATTGCGTCGGTACAAGCGCAACCAACTACCGCTATTTCTTTAAATGATGCTTTAAAAATCGCTAAAGAAAATAATAAGACCATTCAGAAATCTCACATAGAACAGCGTATTTCAGAACAAGAAATTACCGTAACAAAAGATCTTCGTTTACCGGAACTTAATTTTAATGCGATGTATTCCCGATTATCAGATCTGACGGAATACGAAGGCAGTTTTTTCTCGGATAAACATACCTATACTCCACAACCTGGAACTGTAATATATGATGCGGTTACAAATTTTGATATGCCGATTTATGCAGGTAACAGAATCAATAATGCGATTAAAAAGTCGAAAGAGGAAAATGAAATTGCCAAAATCAAGGTAGAGAAGACACAAAATGATATTCAGTTGCAGGTTACCGCTACTTTTTTGGGCATTTATAAAATGATGGAACTCCAGAAAATCATTAGCGAAAGCATAAAAGAAGAACAGGAACGATTAAAAGAAGTGAAGGCTTTTAAAACCTTTGGAACCGTTACTAAAAACGAAGTGTTGCGTTCTGAACTGCAATTATCTGACAGAGAACTTAATTCATTAACCAATAAAAAAAATATTAGGATTTCACTTCAAGATTTAAAAACTCTTTTGCAGTTGCCGGAAGAGGCTGAAATTACTATCGATACAACAGGATTACTTGATATAGCTCCATTGAAAGACTATGATTTCTATTTTAAAGAAACCCTTCAAAACGAAGAAATGCGTATTTCTAGTAGAAAAGTAGACTTAAAAAAAACAGAGTTAAAAATGGTGAAAGGTAATTATTATCCTAAGGTGAGTTTCTTTGGAAATTATAATCTGAAATATCCCGACTATATGTTATTTACTTTAAATCGTCCCTATCTCTACACCATAGGACAAATTGGAGTGGAAGCTACTTATAATTTGTCTGGTTTGTATAAAAATAAAGCCAGAGTTCAGGTTGCCAACTTAAAAGTGGAATTGCAAGAAAATGATTCAGAGCTTGTAAAAAATGAAATGGTAGATAAAGTATTTAAAAATCATACTCAATATCAGGAAATACTTGACAAGCTGCCGGTTACGGACAAAGCATTGGATTTAGCCAATGAAAATTATCGCATTGTAAAAGTAAAATACCTGAACCAATTGGTCTTGATTACGGAAATGGTCGACGCTGATAACGAGTTGCTTCAGGCAAAATTCAACAAAATTTCCACTAGAATAGATGCTGCTATGAAACATTATGAATTGCTCCATACGGCAGGATTACTTAATAAATAATAATTTCAATTTAATATAATTTAGTTTCCAATTTATATGGTAAAAGTACAGAATTCGTCAAGAGCTCATCGATCATTTCATAGATTAATCACCGTGATTGCCAGTATTTTGGTTGTCGGGGGAATTGTTTTAGGAATTTGGTTTTATATTTTTAATCAAAATCACGAAGAAACTAATGATGCTCAGGTAGATCAATTTGTAACACCAATTATGGCCCGAATTACTGGTTTTATTAAAGAAGTGCGCTATAATGAAAACCAATTTGTTCACAAAGGTGATACGTTGCTGGTAATTGACAACAGGGAATACAAAGCGCATTTAGACATGGCACTGGCAGATGTTGAAAACGCAAAAAGCAATAGCATAGTGATCGAAAAAAATGTTGCAACAACTTTTAATACAATTTCAGTTAGACAGGCTCAGTTGCAAGCTGCAAAAACGGAAGTTTGGAAAACAAAACTGGAATACAATCGCTACAAAAAATTAGTAAGCCAGGACGCGGCTACCGAACAACAGCTTGAAAAAGTAAAAGCGGATTATGAATTGGCACAGGCGCATTATCAGGAAATAGCAAATACCATTCAATCGGCGGCATTAAATACCGCTGAAGCTTCCGCTAAAATCCCAACGGCTCAGACGGTAATTCAGTCCAAACAAGCGGTTGCTGACAATGCCACTTTGTTTCTTTCTTACACCATAATTACCGCTCCGTATGATGGATGGGTGGGAAAAAAAATGATTCAGCCGGGACAAATGATAAAAGAAGGACAGACCTTAGTTTTTATCGTTAGCAAGGAAAAGTGGATTACAGCTAATTTTAAGGAAACGCAGCTACAGTATTTATCTGTTGGACAAGAAGTTAAAATGCAAGCAGATGCAATTAGAGAAAGAAAATTTACCGGTATCATCGAGTCACTATCTCCTGCCAGTGGTGCACGTTTTTCGCTCTTACCTCCTGATAATGCTACGGGTAATTTTATAAAAATTGAACAAAGAATCCCGGTTAGAATAAAATTAAAAGTAAGTGATGCACAAACGGACTTTCTTAGAGCCGGCATGAATGTTACGGTTATAGCCGAACACAAATAATCAGATGTCAGAAGTAAGTATTTTTAAATCCTGGGTTCCAAATTGGGCTATTATTGCCATTATATTTTTCTGCATGCTGCATTCCATGGTTTTATTAGGAGTTTATACTTCTAATGTAACGTACGCAGCGAGTTTTTTGGATGTGGAAGTGGAAGATTTGCAGTTTTCGATGTGTGTTACTTACGGGACTTTTCTGGCTACTTTACTCATTGAAAGTAGGTTCTTTAAGTTTTTTCCAACCAAAAAATATTTCTTAGTCATTTATGGTCTGGCAGCCTTGACCTTTATTTTAACAGCCTACACGGAAAATTTTTCTTTGTTTATTATCCTAAGAATGGTCGAAGGGATTTTGATGGCATTGCCTGTTTTGCCTTTGCGATTATTTTTGATTTCTAGATTTAAGTCAAAAAATGCCGTGATTATTGGCTTTTCCCTTAATTATGGAGCTTTGATGCTGGCTTCACCTTTCATAATAAATATTGCTGTTTGGTTGCTTGAAAATTACGATTGGAAATATATGGCTTTAGGTTCGGCTTTTTTTCAAATTGTGTGCGTGGCTTTGGTTATGATTACGTTCAATAACAATCGATATTATAAAAAAATTCCGTTGTATCAAATAGATTGGGCCAGTTTTATTCTTGTGCTTACCGCCATCATATGTGGCAGTTATTTTGTGGTTTATGGTCAAAAAAAATATTGGTTTGAATCATCCCAAATTATAGTTGCGCTTATTGTCGCCTTAATCACAGGAGGTTTTTTTATCGCCCGACAAATGCTGGTTACTCGCCCTACTTTTGACATGAAAGTTTTTCAGTATGCAAATTTGCGAACCGGATTGTTATTGTCTGTGATCTTTTATATTGTCAGATCGACTTTAAATATTTGTCACAGCACGATGTATGTGGTTTGGAACTGGGAGCCATCCAGAGTAGCACATGTGCAGTATCTGAATATGATAGGAGTTGTAACCGGAATGATTCTTACGGGAATATTTCTGGCTAAATCTGTAGCTTCGCGATATATTTTTATATTGGGATTTTCACTCTTTGCCGTATTTCATTTCTGGTTTACCTTTCTTTTTGTACCTGATGCCTCGCTGGCAGATATCGCTATTCCTTACATGTTGCAG
Source organism: Flavobacterium xueshanense (assembly GCF_900112975.1). Taxonomy (GTDB): domain Bacteria; phylum Bacteroidota; class Bacteroidia; order Flavobacteriales; family Flavobacteriaceae; genus Flavobacterium; species Flavobacterium xueshanense. The sequence goes on from NZ_FONQ01000016.1 coordinate 77,565, forward strand.
GGAGCCGCGGTCGGGGTACTATTTGTTCCGTTAGTATTGTTCACCGTATCGGCTGTTCCTAAACATTATGCTCCTTTTGCTGGAATTGTAGGAGTTGCAGGCCGTTTTTGGGGAAGTATAATGGGATTCGCGATTATTCAAAACGCAGGATGGTTTTTGCAAAGTACACATTTTACAAAATTCCGACAGTTTGTTCTTCCCGAAAGTCCGGAAACACAAAGTCGTGTCGAACAACTCACCAAAAATTTTGTAGCTAAAGGATATGCGTTGGATGATTCCAATAAATTAGCGATGAAACAAATTATCAGCTCAGTTTCAAAACAATCGATATTATTGTCCAACATGGAAATTTTTACCGCTATGGGTTACTTTATGCTTATTGTCGTCATTTTTCTGCTGCTTAATCAGCATTTAAGACAAACATTTGACATTTTCAAAAATAGAATTTGGGGTAATTAAAAAGTTTGGTATGGTTTGTTAAAATCTTTTAACAACCAAATTTTCAACATTAAATTACTGATTTTTTGTCGTTTTTTATAATTCAATAAGGTTTTCAAAATCTCTTTTCTTACTGTAAAATCCTTTTGCAATTAAATGATTTTTACTATTTATAAAAGGCGTTTTTGTTTAAAAATGATTAACTTAGTGTATTGTAAATCAATTAAATAAAATAGTAAAATGGAAAAAAGTAACGACAAATCAGGTTCTGCTAAAGAAAAATCGGACAAGGAAGATAAAAATAAAGTGCCGGATTTTCTTTTGTATCCGCCAAGCGAGGATATTTATAACCAATTTAAAAAGGAATCGGATATTGATCCGGAAGATATATCTAAAAATAAAGTGCCCGTTGAAATCGATAATGTCAGTAAACTGAATGAAAAAGATTTTGAAGAAGATGTTTCGGGTGGTGATTTAGATATTCCGGGCTCTGAATTAGATGATGATCTTGAGGATGTAGGAAGTGAGGATGAAGAAAACAACCATTACGGGATTGGAGGGGATAATCATAGTAATCTGGATGAGAATGATGGAAAAAAAAGTTAAAACTTTTTAAAAGCTAATTTTTTAAAATGTCGCTTTTATAAATTTTTATAGGATACGAGTAGCATAAATTTCTCATTCAATTCAATCATATATTATGTCTTTGCATAAATATAACCTAAAGCGCAATTTTGATTCTACAACTGAACCCGAAGGGAAAATTGAAAAATCTAAAAAGGAACTTGTTTTCGTGGTACAAAAACATGCGGCTTCCCATTTGCATTATGATTTTCGATTGGAAATGAATGGTATGTTAAAAAGTTGGGCGATACCCAAAGGGCCTTCTATGAATCCAGCTGATAAAAGGCTTGCGATTATGGTAGAAGATCATCCCTATAGTTACAAGGATTTTGAAGGGACTATTCCAGAGGGAAATTATGGAGCAGGGAAGGTAATCGTTTGGGATAACGGAACGTATACTTTGGCTGAAGAACAAAATGAACATAAAATTGAAACTATTTTAAAATCTGATTTACAAAAGGGACACCTTAGTTTTATCCTTAAAGGGAAAAAATTAAAAGGGGAATTTGCGTTGGTAAAATTAAAAACCAAACAGGAAAATACCTGGCTGTTGATAAAGAAAAAGGATGAGTTTGCTATTGAAAGCGATATTTTAGAAGAAAATAAATCGGTGATTTCTAATTTGACTTTGGAGGCTTTTGATAAATAATTTCTAAAATGATAGTTCAATTTTAACCCGTTGGGTGTAATTCAAGTTTCTTTTTTTTAACGCATAGAAACATAGTTTTTATGTATTTCCATTGAGAGGTTTTACGCTATCATAGTAAAATATAGCTTTGTTACCCAATAATTGGGCTGTCCTGTTCTTTTTTCTGTGAATTTATGTGTTTATTTTTAAATTCTTTTCGGAGTTCTTAATTTTAAATAATTGTACCCAACGAGTTCAATTTTAATGAAAAAACAAGGCAATTGCAATCTTCAGGACAATTAATAATCACAACCCATTCCAGACGAGAACTTTTCCGCACATTTAATACATCCGTAAAAAGGGTAAGATTGTTTTCTACGATTTATAGACGGTTATCAAAGTCTTTAAATCTGTTATTACTTTGAAAATTGATTTGTAGATGTCGGTTAAAGAGATTTAGTTCCTCGTTGTCCCACACTAAATTGGGGACATCCAGAATATATAAATTGTCTACATACTATTTTTTACATTAAGAACTTTACCAATATATTTGATCAAATTGGTTTTTGAAACACGAAGTTTTCCGTGTTGTTCAAATTCCAAAATATAATGTTTTGAAGATGTAATTAATTCATTAGTCGGAACTTTGTAGTAATATAAGGCTACAAATTGACCAATATTAAGCATCACTATACGTAACATGGAAGAATCAATTTGAGGAATAATTACATAATTGTTTTTCTCGATGACTTTTTGCAATTTATCATCAGTCTCAATTCGATATTCTTCGAAAAAATCTAAATCTACCAAGTTAAAAGCGTAATTTTTTATGTAACAGATTCAATTCGCTTTTGGCGACCGCATCATAATTAGCGAAGACCACGACACTATGGTCAAAAACGTATAAATAACGCTCCGTATCTTACATTGCATAAAAATACTTCGGAAGTCGAACCCGAATGTGCTTCGGCACAAAAATCAGCACGGAATTTCTTGATATTGAAAGATTCCACAAATTGAACCGCTCGGATTCGAATTTCCACACCCAAATGTTTTATCACAAATTTAATAGAAAATCAAGATTGATATTGCCAGAATCAATCCAAATGCACAACTATTTACTGTTCTTTTTTGACATTTTTTATGTATTAAGAGTATTCCGAGTGATTATTGAAAGAAATGGGCTTAAATTTTTCCAAATCGTATAAAAAAAGCGAAAAAATAACGAATAAAATTATTTTTTACTTAAATAACTGATAAATAAATTATTAAACGAATGTTTCTTTGTAAAAAAATAGTTAAAATATTTGATTGCCGACTTAAAAATGCCGAATTATCGTACTTCGTCGGTAAATATTGTTAATAGTCGATTTAATTTTGTGTTTATTTTTGTTTTTCATATTTAAATTTTTAATTTTAGAGCACGAAATAGATTGATTGCTACATATTTAAAAAAATATCAAATTGGAAAAAAATTACTTAAAGAAAATACTTCTACTATTAACTTTATTCTCTACTTGTTTACTTTTTTCGCAAAACGATAGCCAAGAAATACATGTCTATTATGGCAACGGAATAGAAATCTTAAACGGATCAACAGTCGACTTTGGGTCGAGCATAATTGTAGAGTTTACAATAAAAAATATTCCAACAACAAATGGAAATCCTTCCTTAGTTCTTGGCAATCCAGAGGTAAGAATTAGTGGTTCTGATTTTATGTTATTGAATAGACCAGGTTTTAACGTTAAAAAAGATAGTCCTTCTACATTTAAAATCAGAAAATTAAACACACAATGTGGTTCTTTTACGGGTTCCGTTGTAACAATTTATTCAAACGCAAAGAATTTTCCTGTATTTACTTTCACACTTTCCTACAGTAATAAGCCCTCTATTTCAGTCTTAGGAGGATCTCCTACGCAAACTGTGCCTAATGGTCAAACTGTAGCCACATCAACAAATGGAACGCTATTTGGAACACAAACTGTAGGTAATTTTTCTACTAGAAATTACATAATATCAAATACGGGAACGTGTCCTTTGGATTTGGGTGCACTTACTTGTTTTGGATATAATCCTTTAACAGGAGTACAGTCTACTGACTTTGCTATTATAGTCGCTCCCACGCCATATCCCCCAACTGGTGCTGCGGCAAGTAATATTATTCAGCCAGGAGCCACGTCCTATTTTGTGATTAGATTTTTACCCATCTCTCCTGGAACAAAGTATGCTATAATTAGTATTCCAAGCAATGATGCTACTAAAAATCCTTATACTTTTGTTGTAAGTGGGGAAGGTTACAACCCTAATGTTAATGGACCTGGTGGTGGTAATCCAGACTTTAGATTATGGCTAAAGGCAAACAGAGGTATATCGGTTCCACTTGGCGTTCCTGAAAATTACGCTAATCCAATACCTGTTGAGACATGGAGAGACTTAGGTTCAACTGGAAAAGATGCTAGCCAAAGTACCCTAGCAAATCGACCATATTATTATGATAATGTGAGCAATAACATCAATTACAATCCGGTTGTAAAATTCCAAAATAATGCAACAATGAATCAATTTATGTATAATACTGATAATGGATATTATACGCATGAAACATTTGTAGTTGTACAACCAGATGTTACTATTGATGGATCGATTTTGCCTATGACAATTATTTCAGGTACTTCTGCCGCAAAACCAGCTACTCTTGGCGATCCATATCCGCTCATCGCTGGAGAGCATACAGGAATCGGTTTTGGAAATTTCACTTCACGTTATGCAGATGAGCGACTTTGGTTTAGTCAGTGGCAGGATAACGTAGGTAATCATTATAGCGTAGCAGAAAGTGCGGCCGACTATTCCATTGCTGGGATAGTTAACACTAGAAACAAAACTACGACAGCAAGTAATGGAGTCGAGATGCTTTTCAATACCAATTTAATCGGAAGCGCAACAACCAATACAACCTATGCAAACCTTGGCTATACAGACACCAGCATTACACCAAATTTATTCAAAGGGACGCCGTATAATATAGGGAGAAACATCAATAGCGCTGTTGCAAATGGTAATTTAAATGGAAGAGTTGCAGAAATCATTTCATATGCTTCTCGAGTACTTGATGGGAATAGACCTAAGATAGAATCCTATTTGGCCATTAAATACGGAATTACATTAGGTGTTAATGGTACTAGTATTAATTATTTAGATTCTGCAGGAAACATAATTTGGAATACAGCTACCAATGCGGGATACAACTATAATATAGCAGGAATTGGTAAAGACGTCGCATCAGATTTATATCAAAAACAATCAAAAAGTAGTAATGATGTGAATGCAGTTACTATTGGTCTAGGAGTTATTGCTACAACTAACATTGCTAATATCAACGAGTTCAAAAAAGACCGTGATTTCTTAATGTGGGGTTCTAATAATGGTACTTTTGCCATAGCAGGAAGCAATACAGTGACCATTGCTTCAGGAATTACAACAACTTTTAACCGCATTAATAAAAAATGGAAAATTGTAGAAACTAAAAGTGATGTTGATGGTGACGTAGGGAATGTTTTTGTAGGAATACCTGAAACTGCTTTTTCTGGTTTACCTAAAGCAGCAACAGAGGAATACGTTTTAATTGTTGCCGACAACCCTAATTTTGCAGATTCAGATATTATTGATGTGATCCCATTAAAAATTAATAAAGATGTTTATGGCAGTCCTATATTAGATAAGCAAAATAGTGCAAGTTATCAAACGTGGTATGATTTTGACGGTACCAAGTATTTTACATTTGGTGTGGCGCAAAGAAAGGAAGTTAAAGAATTAGTAAATAGTACAGGTAGTACCACTGATAAAGATTTTTTAGTGGGAGAATATGCATTAAACCTTAAAAGTGGAACTTTCACAGTAGGCTGCTGGATTAGGAATGACGGAGCCAGCACTGCTTACAGGACCATTTTTGGAAAAGGGAATGAGTTGCAAATTAGATTAAATGCTGCACATAAGGTTGAGGCTTCCTGGGATGGTGTTACGCAATTTACCTCGGTAACGGCTGTGGCTGATGGCAAATGGCATTATGTTGTTGCAGTTTACTTCTATGGCGCAGCAGATTTATATATTGATGGAGTAAAAGACAATGCCGTTTTAAATTTGCAAAATCCTTCTCCTAATTTTAACAGATTTTCCGTAGGTGCATTGTATGTAGACAAAAACAATATCATAAATCCATTTCTAGGAGAAATTGATCAAATAAATATTTGGGATATGGCATTAACTGCGAATCAAATAAATTACTTGATGAACCAGGAGATGGAAAAATATACAGATGGCAAAGTGAGCGGTAAAGTATTACCACAAAGCATTACTAAAAATGAATTAAAAGCGGTTGATTGGTCATTGCTTGTAGCTTATTACGATTTTAATGCTTTCTATGGTACAACTGTTGAGGGATTAACAGATGATCGCAATTTTCTTCGAATTAAATATTTAAACAAAAACAAGCAGCTTTTAAATACCCAAACAGCACCGCTGCCCTACGAAACTGTTGCTGACGGAGAGTGGAATGGAACTAATTCAACAATGTGGAAAAATGGTGCTATTCAAACTATTCCCAATGCTGTATCTATAGTTCCTGGTGGTTTAACAGTAAATGGAAACATAGTTAAAATTAAAAACAACGTGACTTCAGTAGGAAATAAAACTGTTTTAGGATTGTTTGTGGAAGGTACTGATGCCACAACTTATAAAACGTTAACAGCAAATAATAACACTAAGGTACAAGTTTCCCATTATTTAAAATTAGATGGTTTAATTGACTTAAAAGGACGTTCTCAATTAGTGCAGACGCTCAATAGTGAACTAGATGTTACAAGTAAAGGTTTTATAAAAAGAGACCAGCAAGGTACTGTTAATAAATATAATTATAATTATTGGTCATCTCCCGTAGGACCTATAAATGCTACTACTAACAATAATGCATATACTGTAAATGCTGTGTTTAAAAATGGGACTACAACAACTCCTACAAATATTAATTGGGTAAGTGGATTTGACGGAAGTACTGCACCTTTCGGTTTAGCAAGATATTGGCTTTATAAATTTCAAAATGGATTAGAATATGCCGATTGGAAACGTTTTGATGAAATCGTCGATCCAATTCTTCCTTCTCAAGGATTTACTTTAAAAGGAGCTGGAGCAGCCGATCCAAATAATTTAATAACTCAAAATTACACCTTTGTAGGAAAACCCTATAATGGGCTTATTAATGGTAATTCTGTTTTGGAGGATAACTTATTTTTGGTAGGAAATCCATATCCTTCGGCTTTAGACGCCTATAAATTTATAAATGATAATATCAACATTATTGATGGCGAAATTACCGGTGAACTTTATTTTTGGCAACATGCTCCAGAAAACAATACACACTTTGTCTCTGGATATACAGGTGGTTATTCTACTTTAACTTTAACTGGAGGAACACTTCCTGCGGCTCCAATCGGAATTACTGGTCTGGGAACAAGTAATAAAATATCATACCAATATATCCCTGTTGGTCAAGGATTTTTTGTAGTAGGAAAACTAGGAATTGTTGGAGCTGTACCAATTATATTTAATAATAATCAACGGGCTTTTGTTAAGGAAAATGATGTTGACGATTTGCCTGCGCCAATTTCCAATACATTATTTAAAATGGTGCCAAAAAAGAAATATGAAACAGCTATTATTGACCACTTCAAAGACAATAGTAATGATGTGGTTTATAATAATTATAACACAAAAATCAGGTTAGGTTTTAATACAGCAAATAATTATCACAGACAATTATTAATTGGGTTCATGGATGATTTAGCGACTGATGGAGTAGATAGAGGTTATGATGGTTATCAGATTGACACACAAAAAAATGATTTATATTTTTTAATTGATAATTCCGAATATACTATTCAAGGTGTTGGTTCATTTGATGTTAATAAATCGTATCCTTTAGGAGTAAAAACAGATACAATAGGTAACGTTCAGTTTGTCGTTGATACTGCAGAATTCTTACCTGCAAATCAAAATATATACATACACGATAAGGAAACTTCAATTTACTATGATATTACTAAAAACCCTGCAACTGTTAATTTATCCGCAGGAACTTATAATACTCGTTTTGAATTAACTTTTCAAACGGACAAAGCACTTGGAATAGGCGAGAATGAATTGCTGGAATCAATGATAATAGTTTACAATAATGAAATCAAAAAGAAATTATTTATTACAAAAAATCAATCAATAGATATTAAAGAAGTTTCAATTTACAATATTGTTGGTCAACAACTAAGTACTTTCAAAAAATTGGCAGATGGTAATACAATAGAAATTCCGTTTAATGTACAAAGTGGTGTTTACTTAATAAAAATAATTACTGATAAAGGTGTGGTCAGTAAAAAAATAATAAAGCAATAGTGGCTTTTAAAATGATATTCAATAAATTCGAAAACCAGGAAATTAGTTCATGACAAGTATCGAAAGAGATATATTCAACTATTTTTTTAAGATTAAGATTTTTTGCCACGAACGCCATTAGCTATAAAATCACTTCCACACGATATATTATGATACCTTATATATAGGAGTGAAAAAGGAATAGCACAATTTAGCACTATATATGGTATGGGAAACAACCATTAGTTAGTTTATCATGTGTTTGAATAATGGCACGAAAGTGACTTCTAAAGGAGGCAAAGGGTAGTGATGAGCTATAAATAATGCAATAATTCGTGAATTCATCAAGATTTTATAAATAGGAACGGATAGTTAAAAGCTATCTGTCCGCAATGGGATTGGCGATTTTGAAGTACAAATGGCTTTATCGGGTGTTTGATTGTAGTTTTGTTTAAAAAACTTCTACCTTCAAAAAACGTGATATCAGACAGTTAAAGATAAAGTTAAGAAAAGGTCAAAAAAAAGCGTTAAAAAAGCTTGTAAAAGCGAATAAAGGGTGTAGTTTTGCACCCGCAATGACGCAGACGTTCATTAAAATACTGGCAAGTAAAACGAATCAAAGAAGAAAATTTATTTTCTAAAAAAGATTCTGAAAAGCTTGTGAGATTAGAAAACGGATGTTACATTTGCACCCCGCAAAACGCGCAACGTTCCTTGAAAGATTGATAAGAAAAAGCGAAGAAAAAGAGATAAAATATTTCTTAAAAAAAATTCAAAATTTTCTTGCCAGTTGAAAAAAGAAGTTGTACTTTTGCACCCGCTTCGAGAAACACTTTAACGAGTGTTAAACGAGAGGAGAAACAAGAAAG
>NZ_FONQ01000020.1 GCF_900112975.1 Flavobacterium xueshanense
TTCTTTTAGGCTTGGCTTTCTGTCGCTTTTCATATTTGCGTTGAGCTAAATCTGCATCGTATTTACCACTGCGTAAATCACAATTACGTTGTAGCTCTCGTGTTAAGACAGACTTGTCCTTTTTAATAAATAATGCTATTTGGCTTTTGCTGAAATTTTGTTCTAATAATACGCTAATAGTATATCTTTGTTCGCGGGTTAAATGGCTCATTATTTACAACTTTGGTCAGGAGCAAATAAAGACAATTTATTCCATTCGAGAGAGAGGGCTTTTTTGCCCTCTCTCTCGAAAAAATTGTCTTATCGATTTTCCTGAGAGTTGCATTAATTAATTGAATCTAGTATTTTTATTAATTTCTAATTGTTCAGTTTTAAAACAGTAGCAGTTTCTTGTCTGACTTTCGTTAATAAATCAGGATTATCGTTTAAATTCTGGCCAAAAGAAGGAATCATCGTTTTTAATTTTTCCTGCCATTCCGGCGTTTCAAATTGATCTTTAAAACACCTTCCAATCAAATCAACCATAATAGAAACAGCGGTTGAAGCGCCCGGCGAGGCGCCCAACAAAACAGATAGAGTACCATCGGCAGTGGTAATTACTTCGGTACCAAATTCCAGAATTCCACCTTCTTTCTCATCTTTCTTAATCACTTGTACACGTTGCCCAGCTCGTTCTAAAACCCAGTCTTTGGATTTAGCACTTGGCACATATTCTTTTAAGGCATTAATTCTATCTTTCGGAGACTGACGCACTTGCTGAATTAAATATCTAGTAAGTGGTATATTCTTAATACCTGCGGCAACCATAGGAATAATATTATCCGTTTTTATGGATAAAGGCAAATCAGAATAAGAGCCATTTTTTAAAAATCGAGTCGAAAAACCAGCAAAAGGCCCAAAAAGCAATGCTTTTTCTCCATTTATCATTCGGGAATCAATATGCGGAACTGACATTGGGGGTGCGCCTACACTAGCTTTACCATATACTTTTGCCTGATGCTTTGCAATTACTTCTGGATTAATACACTTTAACCACTGTCCGCTCACTGGGAAACCGCCATATCCCTTTCCTTCTGGAACATTTGCTTTCTCTAATAACGGCAATGAACCGCCACCAGCACCAATAAAAACAAACTTAGTGTACGCTTTTTTTGTTTGGCCTGTAGCCACGTCAGTAATTTTTATTCTCCAGGACTTATCGTCTCTTTGTTTTAATTTTTGAACTTCATGGTTGAAATGAATCGTAACACCTTCTAATTTTGTTAAATAGCCAAAAATACTGCGGGTTAACTCTCCAAAATTTACATCGGTACCAATTGCCATTGAAGTGGCGGCAACTTTGTCTGACTCCTTTCTGCCTTCCATAACCAGAGGCATCCATTTTTTCAACTCAGCAAAATCAGTGCTAAAAATCATATCCTTAAATAAAGGATTCGAATGCAAAGCCTCAAATCTTGTTTTTAAGTAGGCTACATTTTTTTCACCCCAAACAAAACTCAGGTGTGGAATGCTTTTTATAAAATTCTCAGGAGACGGAACTTTATTTTCTTGAACGAGATACGCCCAAAACTGTCGGGAAACCTCAAAAGATTCTGCGATACTGATTGCTTTTTTTGGATTGATGATTCCATCTTCGCTTTCTGGAGTATAATTGAGCTCGCAAAAAGCAGAATGTCCCGTTCCAGCATTATTCCAGGCATCAGAACTTTCGGCAGCAGCAATATCCAATCGCTCATAAATTTCAATTTTTATATCAGGCTGCAACTCTTTTAGGATTAAGCCAAGAGTGGCGCTCATAATTCCAGCTCCTATAAGAACTACTTCACTATTTGTACGTACGGTTTTGTCAGACATCACTACATTTTAAAGTGCAAAGATAAATTATATAATTGCAAAAAAAGCATAAATTTTGCCTCAAAAGTTACATTTATCAAACCCTTTTTTGCGAAAACACAGCTTTTTTATATTGATTTTAAAATCTTTTTCGGGTCAAATAATCCTGAAGCATTATCGTTGCCGAAATCTCGTCAATCAGTGCTTTGTTAAGACGTTGTTTCTTACTCATTCCGCTATCAATCATGGATTGGAAAGCCATTTTTGAAGTAAAGCGTTCATCAACCCGAATAACTTTCATCTCCGGAAAATGATTTGTAAAATGCGTTACAAAACCTTTTATAATGGAAGCACTTTCTGAAGGCTCGCCGTTCATTTGTTTGGGTTCACCAATAAGGACAGCTTCAACTTTCTCTTTGGAAAAATAGTCTTTCAAAAAAGCAATTGCGGTTGTGGAAGGAATGGTTGTCAATCCTGAAGCTATGATTTGCATTTCATCGGTAACGGCAATTCCGGTTCGTTTTTGTCCATAATCTATGGAGAGAATTCTTGGCATTTCAATTTTTTTCAAAGGTAACTATTTTAATATCTCAATTCTTAGCAGTAACAGAAAAGTCACTTCGCTATCATTTTTTTTCAAAATTTATTTTTCCCCCATTGAAATACAAAGAACAATTATTATTTTAAATTAAATATTAAAACAAGAAGTTAAATCTGTAACATTTTCTAATCATTTTGCTTTTTTGCTTTTGGCTAAAAATCCTATCTTTGTCAAAAATTATCAAAAAAAATGAATCCATTACAACCGATTATAGAACAAGCTTGGGAAAACCGCGCTTTGCTGCAGGAAACTACAACTACTGACGCAATCAGAGAAGTTATCGAGTTATTAGACACAGGAAAACTGCGCGTAGCTGAACCAAAAGGAGACACCTGGCAAGTAAACGAATGGGTTAAGAAAGCCGTGGTTATGTACTTCCCAATTCAAAAAATGGAAACATGGGAATCAGGAATTTTTGAATACCATGACAAAATGTTATTGAAAAGAGGCTATGCTGAAAAAGGAATTCGTGTGGTTCCTAATGCAGTCGCGCGTTACGGCGCTTACATCTCAAGTGGGGTTATTTTGATGCCAAGTTATGTAAATATTGGTGCTTATGTTGACGAAGGAACAATGGTGGACACTTGGGCAACCGTAGGAAGTTGCGCTCAAATTGGTAAAAACGTACACTTAAGCGGTGGTGTTGGTATTGGTGGTGTTTTAGAACCATTGCAAGCTGCTCCTGTAATTATTGAAGATGGTGCTTTTATTGGTTCACGTTGTATCGTAGTTGAAGGAGTTCACGTTGGCAAAGAAGCCGTTCTTGGTGCTAATGTTTGCTTGACTGCATCTACAAAAATTATTGATGTTACAGGTGAAACTCCTGTTGAAATGAAAGGTTTTGTTCCTGCTCGTTCGGTAGTAATTCCAGGAAGTTATACAAAAACGTTTCCAGCAGGAGATTTTCAGGTGCCTTGTGCTTTAATCATTGGAACACGCAAGCCTTCAACAGATTTGAAAACTTCATTGAATAACGCTTTACGCGAATATGACGTAGCGGTATAGTGCGTTTTTAAAATCTATAAACAAAAAACCTATTGGATATTTCAATAATTATTGTCAATTACCGGGGTTGGAAAGCCTTAGCTGAATGTTTAGAATCTATTGAAATAATTATTTCGAAAACATTCACATTCGAAGTCATCATTGTTGATAATTTTTCTAAAGAGGGGCAATTTCCTGTTTTTAAACAAAAATATTCCAAGTTTACATTTATAGAAAATAATGGTAATAATGGTTTCTCAAATGGTTGCAACTTTGGTGCAAACATTGCTTCGGGAAACCATTTCCTTTTTTTAAATCCAGATACAAAACTTACTCTTAGAGCCCTTGAAACCCTTTTAGAAACAACCGTTTCCCATCCAGAAATTGGAATTTTATCCTGTTTGCAAATAAACGAAAACAAAGTTTTTTACAAACAGAATAATTTATTTCCGGCTTTAGGACGCTTTTTCGGAATCTCAAGATCTCTTTATAGAAAACTAAATAAGGCAAAATTAGAAAAACGTTTTAACAACAACAATGATTTGTTTTACCCAGATTGGGTTACCGGAGCGGTCATTTTTATAAGCCGAGAATGGTTTAACAAAATTAAAGGCTGGAACGAAGATTATTGGCTGTATTTTGAAGATGTTGACCTTTGCAAAAAAGTTTGTAATCTTGGAGGAAAAGTTGCCGTAACCAGAAAAGCAACAATTTTTCATCAGCATGGCGGCGCCTCCCGATTAAATGTAAAAACTAAAGCACTCACAAAAACAGAAGTAATTATTTCTAAACATGTGTACATCAGCGATCAATTTTCAACAGGAATACAACTTTATTTGCATACATTATTAATTTTAGGAGTTCTTAGTGAGAAACTATTTTTGTCGCTTTTAAGCGTATTTTTATTTTTTATTCCAAAATTAAAAGTGAATCGGCTGATGCTTAAAAACCTATCCGTATATTATTTAAATGCCCTACGAAAACAAACCTGGATTAGTCCCCGTGCAATGAATTACTTGAAAACAAAAGCATAATTTTTTCAAATTTACTTCAAATGAAAATACTTGTAATTCAACAAAAAATGATTGGAGATGTTTTAGTCAGCTCCATTTTATGTGATAATTTGCGGAAAGCCTATCCCAAAGCGCAAATTGATTTTATGGTTTACGAATCTACAGTTGCTGTTTTACAAGGAAATACAAGTTTTGATAACCTCATCCTTTTTAAGGAAAAACATCAAAAAAGCAAATGGGAATATTTTAAATTACTAAAATCCATTCGAACGGAAAAATACGATATTGTTATTGATGCGTATTCCAAATTAGAAAGCTGGCTCGTCGTATTATTTTCCGGTGCAAAACAAAAAATATCGTACTGGAAAAAAGGAAGAGGCTTTCTTTATACGGATACCGTGAAACGAAAAAAAACATCTAATATTAATTTGGGTTTAATAATTGAACAACGATTAGCACTGCTAAATCCTTTGCATCTGGATATTGAATTAGAAACTTTGCCCCGAATTTATGTAACTCAAGAAGAAAATGATTTAGCTGCTTCTCTTTTTGATTCTTATGGAATAGACCTGTTTAAAAAAACAATTATGGTCAGTCTCATTGGGAGTAGTTCTGATAAAACATATCCGCTGGAATACATGTCGAAATTAGTGGATTTTATGGCAGATAAAGGGGATATAAATATTCTTTTTAATTATTTTCCAAAGCAAATTGAAGATGCGAAAAAAATCTACAATGGGTGTAAAGAAAGTACCAAACAGATGATTTATTTCTCCCTTTTAGGAAAAAATATCCGGGAGTTTATCGCCATCATGAATCATTGTGATATGATAATTGGCAACGATGGCGGGGCAATAAATATGGCAAAAGCGTTAGAAAAACCCTCTTTTATTATTTTTTCGCCTTGGATTGACAAAAAAGGATGGGCCACATTTGAAGATGGAATCAATCATGTTTCACTGCATTTACAAGAGTTTAAACCTGATTTATTTGAGGGCAAAACGGCTAAAATTATAAAAAAAGAAACCATCGCGTTTTACAAAGAGTTTACTCCCAAGTTAATTTTTCCTGCTTTAAATACTTTCTTGAAAACACATTTAGAATAATGCTCTATTTTTGTAAAACATCCAAAAATTAATGAAATACGATTACAATATTAACATTTCAGTTTTAATAATTACATTAAACGAAGAAAATCAAATGAAAGCACTTTTAGCTGATTTGGATTTTGCTGCCGAAATTATTGTTGTAGATTCATTCAGCACAGATAGCACTGAAGTTATTTGTAAAGCATTCGATAACGTAAAATTCATTCAAAATAAGTTCGAAAATTATTCTTTACAAAGAAATTTTGCAATTGCTCAGGCAAAAAATGATTGGATTTTATTTCTCGATGCCGATGAAAGATTAACTCCTGAATTAAAAAAAGAAATTGTAGGTACTGTAAAAAATAATGAAAATTACGCCGCTTTTCTATTTCGAAGAATTTTTATGTTTGAAAATAAAGTTTTGCATTTCAGCGGAAATCAAAATGATAAAATATACCGTCTGTTTCATAAAAAACATGCGGAATACACTACGGATAAACTCGTACATGAAAAATTAAAAGTAAATGGAAATATAGGTGTTCTAAAAAACAAACTCATTCATTATTCCTACTCCAATTACCAAGCATATAAGTCAAAAACTACTCGCTACGGAAAATTTAAAGCTCAAGAGATGTTCATGAAGAAACAAAAATCTTTGGTTTTATTTCATCTTTTACATCCAATATATAACTTTTTATTCAATTATATTGTACGATTAGGCTTTTTAGACGGAGAAAAGGGGCTGATTATTTGTTATTTAAATGCTTATTCGATTCACATTCGCTATCAAGAATTAGGACAACTTTGGAAAAGAAAACTACAGTTACCTCCAAAACAATAATTTCTTTTTACGAGCAATTTTTCTACGAAATTTTGACTGAAAATCATTCGTATAAAAACACATTTTATTGAATATCTCATCGTATTTCTTATCGTACAATTTTGCATACTCATCACTCATTACAGCCAACATTTCAATTTTTGGCGTAAGCCGATGAAAATTTTTCATACGAGAATCAAAATCCATTACATCATGAAAATTCATTCGGTTTAAATCTACCAAATAGAAATTATATTTACCTTCCAATCGCTTTTGTATCAATGTATTTCCCGGAGAATGATCTAAAAACTCAATTCCTTTTTGATGTAAATCAAATGTAAATTGGGTAAACTGACGCAATATATTCTCATGGTCTGGGTAATCCGGATTTTGTACCAATTCTCTAAAGGTCAATTCGGACGGAAGGTGTTCACTAATGTAAAAACTGTTTTCCAGTCCTAATATCTTAAAATTTTCAGCATAAGCAATGGGTTGTGGCGTTCCTATACCGTTTGTGATTAATTTATTTGCATACTCAAAAGAACGTCTGGCTTTAGATTTTCTGAAATATTTATAGGCGAATTGATTAATAAGATTAGGGATTTTAAACGATTTGATATTAATCGTTTTGTTTTCTAAATCGAAGAGTTTTATCTTATTTCTTTGACCGTCACCAAATAATGTTCCCTGCTTATCAAAATTATTTACACAGTTCCGAATTTGTTTCTCAAAAGATTTAAAAGAAGGGTTAAAGATATATTTCATAAAAAGGAGAATTGATTGACAAAAGTAGGTATTGAATTCAAGACTTAAAATATTTAATGTAATTTTACCTGAAATTATGCCTAAATCCTACTGTATTATTATATGTATGAGAAAGTATATTAGGATTTAAATAAATAAATATTAGAATTATAAACAAACTTTCTAATAAAAACCAAAAATTAGTAAACAAATTTAAATACTAAAATCAATACATGACCATTCTACATATATCTGCAGTAAAAAGTTGGGGCGGTGGCGAAAACCATATTGAAACCTTATGTTATGAATTGAAACAATCCAATCCTGAAATAAAAAATATTGTCTTATGTGTTGAAAACACTCTTTTTCATGAACGTCTAAATCAAACCCAAATAGAATTTCAAACTGCACCTTTAGCTTATAATTTAGATCTCCGCTTTTCATTAAAAATCATTAATTTATGTAAAACTAAAAAAGTTGATATTATTCACATTCATGATCCATCTGCAATTGCGTTGACAATCATTGCGGATAAATTCGCTAATTTACCACCTTTTATTTTTAGCAAGAAAACATCATTCCCAATAAAAAACAAAAAACTTACACTTTATAAATATAATTATTCTAAAATAAAAAAATATTTATGTGTTTCAGACGAGACTAGAAGAATTACTTTACAGTCAATAAAAGATCGAGATAAAGTAATTACAGTTTACCAAGGCACCTCTATTACCAATAAAAGCACTGCAACAGATTTTTTATTACGCGAGAAATTTGCTATTGATGACTCTAAAAAAATAGTGGGAACAATAGGAAATCACATTAGGGCTAAAAATCTTGAGACATTCATAGAAACAGTTAATCTAATTGTGAATGTAAAAAAAAGAACAGATATCATATTTGTGCAAATTGGCTCTTTTACGGAGCGCACAGAAGATTTATTAATAAAAATTAAAGAATTAAAATTAGAAAACTACATCCATTTTTTAGGATATGTACCGAATGCTTCTAACTTCATCCCACAATTTGATGCATTATTGATGACATCACAAAGCGAAGGTATACCCGAAGTAATTTTTGAAAGTTTTTATCATAAAAAACCTGTAATAAGCACTGATGTAGGAGGAATTCCTGAAATTATACAAGAAGGTATTAACGGTCTATTAACCCCCAAAGAAGATTTTGAGATGATGTCAGAAAAAATAATTTATTTGTTTAACAATAAAGAGCTTGAGGAAAAATTTGTAACGCTTTCTTACGAAAAATTAATTTCAAATTATACTGCTTCAGTAATGGCTCAAAAAACTTTAAAAGAATATAAAACTATTTTAAATGGAAATTAACGACGAAATACATAAAGCTTACGAAGTTATAAAAGAAGGCGGAATAATCCTATATCCTACTGATACTGTTTGGGGAATTGGTTGTGACGCCACAAATCCTGAAGCTGTAGCCAAAATATACAAGCTCAAAAAAAGAATCGAAACTCAAAGCATGATCGTTTTGATGAATGGTGAAAAAATGATGTACAATGTCTTTAAAGACATACCAGAAGTGGCCTGGCAAATAATGGATTTATCTGAAAATCCAACCACTTTAGTTCTGGACAAACCCAGAAACGTAGCTCCAAATTTAATTGCATCAGATAATACGTTGGGAATACGAATCGTGAAAGAGCCTTTTTGTTTTAAGTTAATGGAAAAAATGAAAAAACCATTGGTTTCGACATCGGCAAATATCTCGGGACAACCTACTCCAAAAAGTTTTAAAGAAATTAGTCCTGAAATTATAAAAGGCGTGGACTATGTTGTAAATTTGCATCGCGAAAAAATTGCCGGAAAACCTTCTACAATTATAAAATTAACGAACGATTCTCAGGTAAAAGTGATCCGTAAATAGTAATGAGTTTTCAGTCGCAGTTTTCAGTTTTCAGGACTTAAAACCTTAAACTTCAAAATTTAAACACACAAGAATGAATATTAAAACTTCCTATAAAGAGTTTTTAAACAATAAAATTTTCGAGGTCATCTCTCAAGCTTCCCAAGAACTTAACGTTGACAGTTATGTGATTGGTGGTTTCGTAAGAGATTTACTTTTGAAAAGAGACTTTAAAAAAGACATTGACATTGTTGCTGTTGGCAGCGGAATCGAATTGGCTTTAAAAGTTTCTCAACTACTTCCTAACAAACCAAAAGTTCAAGTTTTCAAAACCTACGGAACAGCGATGTTGCGTTTTGAAGACACCGAAATTGAATTCGTAGGCGCCAGAAAAGAATCCTATAATCTCGATAGCCGAAACCCCGTTGTAGAAAACGGAACATTGGAAGACGACCAAAATCGCCGCGATTTCACTATAAACGCTTTGGCTTTATCCTTAAACGCAAAGAATTTCGGAGAATTATCCGATCCTTTCAATGGACTGGAAGATTTAAAACACAAAATAATCAGAACACCTTTAGACCCAGATATTACTTTTTCTGATGATCCGTTACGCATGTTGAGAGGGATTCGTTTTGCGAACCAATTGGGGTTTGAAATTGAAGGAAATTCGTTGAACTCTATAACCAAAAACGCAGACCGAATCAAAATCATTTCCGGAGAACGCATTGTTGATGAATTGAATAAAATACTTTTGACAGACAAACCTTCTGTAGGTTTCTTGTTGTTGTATAAAACTGGACTTTTAGATATTATTCTTCCAGAACTGACTGCTCTGAATCAAGTTGAAGAAATTGAAGGCCATACACATAAAAATAATTTTTATCACACGCTGGAAGTTGTAGACAATATTTGTCCGAATACTGATGATGTTTGGTTGCGCTGGTCAGCATTATTGCACGATATTGGAAAAGCACCAACGAAACGCTTTAATAAAAAGCAAGGCTGGACTTTTCATGGACATGAATTTCTTGGTGGAAAAATGGCGAAGAAGATATTTGAGCGTTTGCACATGCCATTGAATCACAAAATGAAATTTGTACAAAAAATGGTCATGATGAGCTCACGTCCGATTGTTTTATCTCAGGATACGGTTACGGATTCTGCGGTGCGCCGTTTAGTTTTTGATGCTGGAGAAGATGTTGAGAATTTAATGACATTATGCGAAGCGGATATCACTACCAAAAACCCAAATAAATTCAAAAAGTATCATAGCAACTTCGAAATCGTCCGCAAGAAAATTGTGGAAGTCGAAGAACGTGATCAGGTGCGAAATTTCCAGCCGCCTATCTCGGGAGAAGAAATTATGGAAATATTCAACTTGAAACCATCCAAAGAAATTGGGATATTAAAAGAAGCGGTAAAAGAAGCCATTATAGAAGGTGAAATCCCAAATGAATATCAAGCGGCTTATGATTTTGTTTTAAAAAGAGGAGAGAAATTAGGGCTAAATAAAGTTTAACTAGTGTTTAGTTTAAATTTTTAAAGATTTTATTTAAATTTACTAAAAATTAGAAACATGAATATTTCCGATTTAAAACGAGATCTGATTAAAAAAATATCTGAAACTGAGGACAGTGTTTTGTTGCTACAAATCAATGCTTTATTGAACGAAAAAAACGAAAATGAATCAGAAAAAAATATGTCTTCAGTTCATGAACCTGGCTTAAAATATGAAAGTGTCAGAATCTTTTCAGCAGAAGAACAGCGAAAAATAAACATCGCCTTAAAACAAGTTGAAAATGACGAATTTATTTCTGATGAAGAAGCCCAAATTGAAATAGAAAAATGGTTCGAAGAACAAGAAAAGTAGTTTGGACTACATTTGCAAGAGAATCAAGAACTGCAATTTTTTTATATTGGAATAAGAGAAATAAATCTACGAATTACAGTAAAAAACTTCATTTATTATTTCAAGATTCAATACAACAACTTACGATTTTTCCTGAAAGCTCTATAAAATCTAACAATGAAAATGTACGACTCAAAATTGCAAGTCATTTCGAAATTATCTACACTATTTCAGATACTCAAATTTTTGTTTTAGACATTTGGGACACAAGACAAAATCCTCAAAATTTTCCAATTCAATAAATGAAAAATAAAAATAAATCCGTAATTATCTGGCTACTTTCAGGATGCTTATTATTGTTTATGATGGTTGTAGTTGGGGGAATTACCCGATTGACCAATTCCGGCTTATCCATGACCGACTGGCATTTAGTAACCGATACTTTTCCGCCTTTGACAGAGGAAAAATGGTCGCAAGCTTTTGACGAATATAAAAAATTTCCAGAGTATCAAAAAATCAATGTTCATAATGAATTTAAACTCAGTGATTATAAATTTATCTACTTCTGGGAGTGGTTTCACCGCTTTATAGGACGAATTATCGGTTTGGCATTTATTGTACCCTTTGTCTATTTCTTGTTCAAGAAACGTCTTTCTACTGAAACTGTTAAAAAATGTGTCATATTGCTATTTATGGGCGGTTTTCAGGGTTTTCTGGGCTGGTTCATGGTTCGTAGCGGATTAATAGACAATCCGGACGTAAGTCATTTTAGATTGGCATTACATCTCACATTTGCCTTTATTACTTTTGCTTACACGCTTTGGGTAGCTTTGGATTTAATTTACCCGAACAAAACCGCGGTTATTCAACCATTGCGAAATCTTGCGCGTGTCGCATTAGTTTTTCTGGTGATCCAAATCATTTATGGCGGTTTTGTTGCCGGTTTAAATGCCGGATTAATTCACAATCATTGGCCTTTAATGAGCGACGGACAATTCATTCACGACAGCGTCTTCATTGAAAAAAGCACCTTGTTTTTGAATTTTATTGAAGGAAAAAGCGGCGTTCAATTCGTACATCGAACCATGGCGTATGTCGTGGTAGGCTTAATTCTCGCACTTTATTTCACCAGTAAAAAACATATTCTTTCCTCGCTTCAGAAAAAAGGAATTAATATATTGGTGTTGATTGTATTTTTGCAGTTCCTATTAGGCGTGTTTACTTTACTTTATAGTGTTCCACTTTGGCTGGGATTATTACATCAAGTAATGGCTTTCTTTTTACTAACGGCAATGACATTTACATTACATCGATTATCAAAATAAAAGCATAACAACTGTTACACCTGACTATATTGTCGCATTTCTTTGTTTAAAAACATAAATGTCTAAACTTGCCGCTCAAGATAAATTTCTGGATTTATCAGATTATGGAAGACCATTTGGAAAATTTCTTGCCAATAAATTAAAAGATACGCGCTTCACGCCTATTCATGTCACCTTTCTTTTTGGTGTTTCAGGCTTGATTGCCATTTATTTTATTTTGGACGGATCTTACTTTTTAGCAGGTTTTTTCATTTTGTTGAAATCAGGAATTGATGCTGCAGATGGCGAACTGGCACGATTAAAAAAAACGCCTTCTTACACCGGAAGATATTTAGACAGCGTATTTGATATTATCCTGAATTTTCTCTTTTTGATGACAATTTGTTACGTTTCAAAAACGAATATCTGGATGACAATTTTGGCCTTTATCGGCATCCAGTTACAAGGCACATTATACAACTATTACTATGTCATTTTAAGAAATAAATCAGTTGGCGGAGATACAACCAGTAAAATTTTCGAAAATAAATCTCCTGAAGCTTTACCCGGCGAAACGCAAAAATCAGTTGATATTTTATTCCTAATTTATACTATTGTATACGGTACTTTTGATAAAATAATTCACACACTTGATAAAGATGCTTATAAAGTAAAAACGTTTCCAAACTGGTTTATGACTCTGGTTTCTATCTACGGATTAGGCTTTCAATTATTGATTATAGCTGTAATGTTACCTATGAATTTAATAGAATATATCAGTCCGTTTTTTATACTTTATACCGCATTAATTTTTGTTATAATTGGTATTCGAAAAGTATTTTTCAAGGTTTAGATTCATTATAGACATAATCTATATCATAGGCACAAAACACACATTACCAATATTTTAAAAAACTTTACCTCTACTTATAATTTAGTATTTATTTTAATCCCATTTGATACATTGTAACAAAAGGGTGTAATGTAATTTATCGGAATTATATAATAGTTCCCTTTAATTGTATAACAATTTTATGGTTTAAAATTGCAAAATTTGTCAAGAACAAATAGTAATTTAAAACTTGTATATTATGCCAAATTCAAAAGAGATTGAAGGAAACTGGAATGAGTTAAAAGGAAAACTTAAACAAAAATTTGCCGATTTGACGGATGATGATTTATTATACGATGAAGGTAAAGAAGATGAAATGTGGGGTAAATTACAACAAAAATTAGGCAAGACACAAAAAGAAATTAAATCATTACTTGATTAATTTTTAAATCCTAAACTTACATAAACTGCTTCAATTGCAAGCGTCAAAATTTTTCCTTTTCAGGATTTTTTTAACCGCATTTGAAACAGTTTTTTTTACGCTCTAAAACTACCCAATCCAGGTTTTAAAATCAGAAACTTTTTCCCTGCTTACAATCACTTCTTCTTCTTTAAAAGATGGCAAAATAACTTTCAAACGGGAGTTACTGTACAACACAATTTCCTTAATTGCTTTCAACGGAATTATAAATTTTCTACTGATTCGAAAGAAATCTCCGGGATCCAATTCCTGCTCTAAAAGTTCCAAAGTACATTCGATTAAATAATTCCTGTTATCAAAAGTATGTATGTATGTTCCTTTATTTTCACTAAAAAAACATTCGATTTCCTCTATTGAAATCACTTTCAAATGTTGGCCTATTTTTACAGTAAACCTTTTTTTATAGTTTTTCTCAAACGGATTAGTCAGCATCTTTTTGATTTGCTCAAAATCAATTCCAATGCTTTGTGGTTGTATTTCCTGTTTTGGCAAAAGGGATTTAAATTTGGCAACAGCAATTTCAAGATCATCTTCATCAATAGGTTTTAAAAGATAATCGATACTGTTCAATTTGAAAGCGCGAAGGGCATATTCATCATAAGCCGTTGTGAAAATTACGGCACTCTTAATTTCAACTTTTTCAAATATTTCAAATGATAACCCATCCGACAATTGAATGTCAAGAAAAATCAAATCCGGATGTTCATTTTTAGAAAACCAATCAAGTGCTTCTTCTACGGAATGTAACATCACTCCTACTTTCAAATTTAGTTTTTCAAGTTTTCTTTGCAGTAATCTGGCAGCTGGTTTTTCGTCTTCTATTATTATTGTAGTCATTTAATGTTGAATGATTTGTTTGTTGAATATGTTATTTGTTTAACGCAAACTGCGACAGAATACTTATTTCACTCCCATTTTTCACTTTTCTCTTTCTCCATCAACTCCCTGATTTTTTTCTCTTCCCAATTTCTTCCAAAAATCCAATTGGGCAAGAAAACAGTAAATCCGTGTGCCACTATTCCTATTCCCCAAACGAATGCGGTAAAGAAATTCTCTATTTTGAAATAGCTTTCTCCTGGATCCAAGTCTCTAATATTGATGAATACAATCATTATATTTATGACTATATACACTATTAAATGCGTATAAAAACCTTTTAATCGCTTTACTTCACGTTGGGCGGCTGCATACTTATCTTCCGGTTGGAATTCTCCAAACTCAAAATTATAATTTCTTTTCATTTTGGTATTATTAAGTGTCATTAAAATTAAAAACAAAAGCAATTCTATTTTTATGTAAAAACCGGTGGCTTACGTCCAAGTATCTTTTCTCCCATTTTCTTTATCCATCATTTCCTTAATTTTTTGGTTTTCCCAATTTTTACCAAAAAATGGCATATAATTAAAGACTTTCATTCCATGAAAAATCACTCCAATTCCCCACCCTAACATAGGCCAAAAAAACCATAAATGCTCGGGAGTTGTCACTAAATTTATGGTTAGGAGAGCAATATTAAAGACAACATAGGCTGTCAAATTCCCATAGAAACCCTTAATTTCTTCAACTTGTTTTTTCGCTTCAAAATAGCGCTCTTCATTTTGACATGTATTTTTCATGATTCTTTATTTAAATTTTTCTACATTTAAAATGCATCTGATTCTTATCTCCAAGTTTGCTCATGCTCTTCTTTGCGCAAAATTTCCTGAATTTTTCTTTCTTCCCAATTGGAACTGTAACCAAAAACCTTGAATGCATGCATCGTCAATCCAAATCCCCATCCGGCTGCAGAAAACCAAAACCATTGAAAATGTGGTGAAAACGTTAAATTGATATAGATTAGAAATGGAATCACACAACAGTAAGAAATCAAGTTTCCATAGAATCCTTTAAGCTCGTCCACTCTTTTTTTGGCTCTGTAATAAGCACTATTTTCATCCGTGTTTGTAGTTGTTTCCATAATCGTAATTTGTTTCGTCAAAATGGGTATTTTAACCGTAAATGTTTTTTCGTTTTGAGCAATCAAAACTTTTCTATTGGTTATGATTCCATATCGGTTGATGATATTTTGCAAACCAACTCCTTGACGCTCCTGCAAAACTTCTTTCTTTTGATAATCGTTTTGAACTGCCAGATAATCGCCCTCCACATAAATCCTGATGTGCAACGGCCTTTGCTCACTGACCACATTATGTTTTACCGTGTTTTCTAATAATAATTGTAAAGAAAGCGGAACAACCTTAGCCTCGGGACTAATATCAGTTGCAGGTAATTCATAAAATAAGCTATTCTCAAAACGCATTTTCAGCAGGTTCATGTAGGTTTTGGCGAAAGCCAATTCTTCTTCTACAGAAATTAATTCTTTATCTTTTTGCTCTAATACATATCTGTAA
Organism: Flavobacterium xueshanense; assembly: GCF_900112975.1. Lineage (GTDB taxonomy): Bacteria > Bacteroidota > Bacteroidia > Flavobacteriales > Flavobacteriaceae > Flavobacterium > Flavobacterium xueshanense. The sequence goes on from NZ_FONQ01000020.1 coordinate 15,821, forward strand.
ATTTTGGACAAGGAAGTCGTAAATCGTTGTGCATTGTCTGGATTTTCTTCGATCAAAGAACTTAAGACATTCAAACTATTGAAAAGAAAATGAGGATCAATTTGGTTCTTTAAACTTTCAAACTTCGCATTTGCTGTTCCTGCGATGATTTTCTGTTCTTTGACTTTATTTTCATTGTAAGCTTTATAAAAATGCAAAGCGTGAACGCCTAACAATACAATAAAAGTAATAATTGATGATTCTATATAAGCCTGAGGAGTTTCATTGGACAAAAATTCTAAAAATGAGTTTCTCTCGATAATTACTTTTATAAAAATTCGCAACAAAAAAATCACAAATAAGGTGAGAAAAAAAGAACTGACAAACCCAATTAGTATCCGTTTTGGAGCGTAAATATTATCTTTAAAAACTTTGTCTAAAAATACGAACAACGCAGCATTTACAAAATACAAAGTAACACTATAAAGCATACAATATAAAAAGTAAACGTACAATCTAGGACTAAACACCTCACTCCCAACAGTAATAAATTCAATAAGAAACGACACTAAAAAAATTATAACCCCAATAAATAAAGCTTTTAGTAATTGTGGTTTTATATACATTATTCTCTTTTTTTCAATAGTTTTTATTCTCTATTTTGTTCATTAAAATGACTAATTCGAAACAACCAACTGAGTTATTTACAGTTTTTCTCTGCTGCGATAGCTCTGTCCAATCCCCATTTTGGAGAAAAAGGTGTTTCAGGTTTAAAAGTAGCAAAAAGTCCAATAGCTTTTTCAATTTGCGCACACATTGGCTTCGTGTCTGTTCCCCAAAATTGAGCTCCACCAATTTCAAATTCGGCTTTACCAAAAACAACTCTTGGGTTTTCCGGAGCAATTGCCTGTGCTTTTCCGTACAATTCCATAACCGTACCAGATAATTTTTGTCCGTTTGTCATTGGGTCAAAAGCAATCCAAGCCGTATGAATCATTGCTTGCATGACCAATAATTCGGCATTATTTGGATTTTTATCCATTTCTATATCTAATGATTTTTGCGCTTTCGAAAGTAATAAATTCATTTGATCTTTATCTTTTGTTTTAAAAGCAGTCGTAGTATTCACCAATGCAACATAATAATTTGGCAACCAACTTGTTTTTTCAGCACCAGCAATTCTTTCAAACAAATCAGAAGCTTCATTGTTTTTTCCTTCGCCCCATAATTGAAACGCCTTTCCCATACCTTGTTCAAATTGCCCTTGAGCCGATAATAAACTACAGATAAAAAATGCGATTGTTGTGATAATTTTAGTCATGATTTCTTGTTTTTAATGGTTGTTTTTTTGATGATTGAAACATTGTGTTATTTATACTTCAAAAGTATCTCGGTTTTCATTGGATTAAAATTTATAAATACTGAACTGTCAATTTTGATGGATGAATTGTGATTTAGTCGAAAGTCATAAAGCCGAAAGTCATAAAGTGGAATGAATTTCCGTTTAATAGGATTTTATACTTTTGACATAATCGTCATTTTTAAAGATTCCTCAACTGATTGTCTTTTTTATCGTTACTAATCGTCCAAAAGAATCCTACGAAGAAAAAACGATCGGCCGTAGGAATAATTGCTTTTCTGTTATAAAAGCCCGCATTATCCGGATTGTTCGCATATTCGTAGCCAAAAACATTTTGACTTCCTAAAACATTAGAAACCGAGAAGTATAAAATCTTTTGCTGTGATAGCAAATACGCCCAATTGAAGCTCAAACTGTTGTACGATTTGGTTTTTCCATTCATAAATTTCGTTTCATTTGGATTGTTGTATGGTCGTCCGGAACTGTATGAATTCGTGAAACCTATTTGCGATTTCCAATCGTTTATCCAATATTTCGTAACGATTGATAAACTGTGATCAGCAACAAAACTTGGTGTCACTTGAGAACTGAAATTTTTATAACTTCTTTCAGTATCGATGTAGGAATAGGAAACCCAATATTCTAAATTTTTGATTGATTTTCCATCTCTCCAAAACAAATCCAAACCTTCAGCATTACCAGAACCGGTATTATTGTAAACCGAATTATATGCGGCCATTTGGGTGTCGAATTTTACTAAATCGCGATAGTCTTTATAATAGGTTTCTGCACGAAATGTTTTCCCGTTTTTATTGTATTGAAAATTCAAAATGTAATGCGACGCTTTTTCGCTTTCAAACTGATTGTTGTTGGAATATTTAATGTATTCCGCACTTGGTGTTTGAGTAAAATCGCCATATGCAAATGAAAACTGACTGTTCTTCGCCATTTTATACGCAAATGAAATTCGGGGTGAAATAGCAGTTTCATTCAGCAAATCGTTATTCGAAGCTCTTAAGCCTACTTTTGCAGCCCATTTTTTAGAGAAGAAAATATCAGCTTCCGTGTAAACGGCCGCTATGTTTGCATCGTAGCCATTGGTAAAAACCGACCCTGAATTTTCGTTGAAATCTTCATTGAACTGGGTAATAAAATAATCCGCTCCAAAGGAAATTTTTACTCTTTCAGAAAAACTTTTTTTCAATTTTAATTTCAAATGAGCTGCATTTTCATCATTTGCCACTTTATCTGAATCAATATTTATTTTATTATTGCTGTAGCCATAACTCAACCCGGAAGTAATTTGCCAATTATTCCCAAAAACGCCTTTGTAAGACGAATTCAAATAGAAATTATTGTTATTTAAATCAACTCTGATTTTCTCCGGCGAATTGATATCTTCCTGATTAATATCGAATTTTGAAGAGTCAAAAGCAGCGTAAACTTTCAAAATCCCATTATTAAAATTATAACGGTAAACCGTTTCTCCAGACAAAGATTGAAAAGGACTGTTCCAATCCACATTTTGTGGAATCAAAGCCTGATAAGGCGCTAAATTGATGTAATTCGCATTTACGCTCAACGAACTTTTTTTCCATTTTTGGGTATTTCCAATTCCTAAACCCACAGTCATCAATGCTATTTCAGTTTTATTTTGGTCTGGGTCATCTTGTGTATTCAACAATAAAACACTGGATAACGCTTCGCCATATTCCGCTGAATAGCCGCCTGTAGAAAATGAAATTCCGCTGAACAGAAAAGGAGAAAACCTTCCTCGTGTAGGCAGATTATTCGTGGTTGCGCCATAGGGTTGCGCCACCCGAATCCCGTCTACAAAAGTTTGTGTTTCATTAGCCTCGCCGCCACGAACAAACAATCGCCCGTCCTCGCCTACCGTTTGTGTTCCCGGCAACGTTTGCAAAGCTGCAATAATATTTCCCGCTGAACCCGCTGTAGTTACAATGTCTAATGGTTTCAAAACCGAAACTCTAGCTTTATCGCCCGCTTCTAAAGTTCCAGCCGTAATCACAACTGCATCTAGCGACGTCACACTTTCTCTTAATTTGATGGTTTTATTTTTAAAATTAGCCACATCAACCACTGTTTTAAAAGTTTCATAAATCAAGAAACTTACCACCAAAGTTTGATTTCCGGTTGTTGTAGTTGTAAAATTAAAATCACCCTTTTCACTACTGGAAGCACCGTCATAAGTTCCTTCGATAAAAATATTAGCGCCAGAAACCGTTTTTCCGTTCTCATCCACCACTTTCCCGGAAACTGTATTTTGTGAAAAAATAGTCAGGCTAAATAATAAAAAGGCAAATAAAAAAATCGAATTAAGACTTTTCTTGAAATGATTTGGCTGCTTAGTAAATGTTAGTTTCATCGTATTTGATTTTTTTATGAAGCAAATATATTTTAGAAAAGAAGGTCGAAAAACAATACGCTACTGAACTGTTGAAATACGAGGATGAGTTGTAATAATTTTAATTTTAGATTATATTTACAACGTACTATTGCGCTACAGTAGCAGGATTAGCATGAGGGATAGTAGTGAAAATCCTTTCTTGGCTCGCTGTTAAAGCGAGACTAGAAAGATTGTAACGAATAGCCCGACCGGAGCTTTTGCGCAGCGCATGCCCAGAAATAAAAAAACTAAGTATGGAAATAAAAACCGAAAAAGAAAAAATGATTGCCGGAGAATATTATTTGGCAGGCGATCCTGTTTTAGTAAAAGACAGACGAAAATCTAAAAATTTACTCCACCGTTTAAATGTTACTGAGTATCGAATAACCAAAAAAGCGCGGGAAATACTAAAAGAGCTGATTCCTAATGCAGGAGCAAATCTCTATGTTGAACCTCCATTTTTTTGCGATTACGGCTACAATATCAGTTGTGGCGAAAATGTTTATTTCAATGTAAACTGTGTTGTCTTAGATTGCGCCAAAGTCACTATTGGTTCGAATGTCTTTTTTGCACCCGGAGTTCAATTGTACACCGCCACACATCCTCTGGATGCTGAACTGAGAAAAACGTTGGAAAATGCACTACCAATAACCATTGGCGATGATTGCTGGATTGGCGGAAATTCAGTTATTTGTCCCGGTATTACTATTGGAAATGGCTGTGTCATTGGTGCAGGTTCAGTGGTTACAAAAGATATCCCTGACAATTCTTTGGCAGTGGGAAATCCGGCAAAAGTGATTCGGAAACTGAATGTGTGATGAATTTAAAAAGCAAAATAGAAACAATTCAAAACTAAATTTGACTATATTTGTTATATTAAATTAAACATAAACAACTGATAATGAAACATCTAAAAACTTTTCTACTCTTGGCACTTATTGTTGTCGCAAACTCAGTTTCGGCACAATCCACTTTCGAAACATGGCCCGCCATAAAAGAATTTCACGAAGTAATGTCGCAAACATTCCATCCGGCAGAAGAAGGAAATTTAGCGCCAATAAAAGCACGTTCGGAAGAAATGATGAACAAAGCAGCGATGTTATTAAAATCTAATATCCCAAAAGAATTTAGAACGGACGCTATATTAGCTTCAGCGGAACGATTACAACTTAAAAGCAAAGCGCTTCACAAATTAGTAAAGTTTAATGGAACTGATGCCGCAATTGTGAAATCAATTACTGAGTTACACGACACTTTCCATCAAATTGTGGGACTTTGTTCCGATGTAAAAAAATAAAAACCTAAAGCCTAATCAACCGATTAGGCTTTTTGCATTTTACACCTTATCCATTCAAAAAAAATGTCGTAATTAGTATCTAAACTTCAGAACTTTCCCATTGCAATCGTTAGGAAATTCCTGAAAAAAGACAAACCTTTTCAAGTTTAAAATAATATGTTTTTGGAAGATATTTAGCAAAATGCCGATGATGAAAATGAAGTATTGACTATTTTTCGAATAAATATTATTGATGAAAATAAAGCGCTGATTCATCACCTTCATTCTGATGCTTTTACACAAGATCCCAAAGCAAATCTACCTGAAACAACTTATTTTACACAACATTCTACAACTTAATAAAATTCACCATATTGCCGTTATTTGTTCGGATTATCAGAAATCTAAAACGTTTTATACAAGAATTTTAGGGCTTACAATTATTCAAGAAATTTACCTTGAGGAAAGACGATCGTATAAACTTGATTTGGCACTTGACGATGAATATGTGATTGAATTATTCTCATTTCCAAATCCACCAAAACGTCCTTCCTTTCCTGAAGCGGCTGGAATGCGCCATCTAACTTTTGAAGTGAACGATATTCAAAAAACGCGAGATCATTTAGTGAATCAAAATATAACTGCGGAAGCAGTTCGTATTGATGAATTTACACAAAAAAGCTTCTTTTTCATCAAAGATCCCGATGAGTTACCGATAAAATTTTATGAAAAAAAATCGTTTTTATTCACAAAAAAGTAAAAATATTATCAAAATCGTAAAAGGAAATTCTCAAACTCTTTTTTCATTTCAAATCTGATTTTGTTTCTTTAATTTTGTAATAATCATACACATTACTTTTTTAAATGATTGCTCTTTTATTTAGAGTATTTAAAAGATGACAAACAATTTTAAATGAACAATACCGCAAAAATTAAAAAGAATTATCATTTCATTAAATTTCAAAAACTAGTTATTGTATCCCTTTTAATTGGTTTTCTTTCTGCTTTTTTAGGTGTTATTTTAAAAAACACAACAGAGTATTACGAAGAAATCTTTTTTCACCAAACGATTGTAAATCCAATATTTTTTGTTGTTTTTCCAGTTTTTGGCTTGTCAGTTATTTATTTCCTACGGGAATATTTATTTAAGAAAAAGGAAAATAAGGGAATAAAAGAAGTTTTTGAAAGTACCAATTCCCAATCTAAGAATTTACCCAGCTATAAAATCACTTCTCATTTCATTAACGGCTTATTAACCGTAGTTTTTGGCGGCTCTACCGGAATAGAAGTTTCGACAGTTGTCGCTTCGGCTACTATTGGTTCCGTTGCACAACGCAAGCAAAACGTTTTTAGACAATACAAAACCGAGTTGATTTGTGCGGGAGTTGCGGCGGGAATTACCGCATTATTCAGCAGTCCCATAGCCGGAATTTTATTTTCGCTCGAAGTAATCTCGAGAAAAGTAACTCGGGCATTTGTACTAACTAACCTTATAGCTGTTTCAATCGCTTTTGGACTCATTTATTTGTTAGACGAAAAACCTTTGTTTGCAGTACAAAGTATCACTTGGCATGTAAGAGCAATTCCCTACTTCATCATTTTGGGAATTATAGCAGGAATAAATTCGGTTTATTTAACGCGTTGTGTGTTATTTTTTAAGGAACAATTTTCGAAAATAAAAGTGCCTTATTTCAAAATCATCTTTGGATCTGTGATTTTAAGTATTTCCCTTTTTGTATTTCCACAACTTTATGGCGAAGGATATCATGCCATCAAAACTATTTTTATCAATCCTAATGATATGGTGCTTTCGCTTTCATTGGTGCTAACTTTTATCGGGATTATAGTTTTGAAACCTATTGTTACTTCAGTTACTTTAGCGGCAGGAGGAGATGGTGGTGTTTTTGCCCCAAGCCTGTTTATTGGTGCTTTTTTAGGACTATTGGTAGCATTAATTTTGAACAAGTATTTCAATGCAAATGTAATTCCGATAAACTTCATTATTATAGGTATGGCAGCGGTTTTGAGCGCCAGTATTCATGCGCCTTTTACCGCTATATTTCTAGTTTGTGGCTTAACCAATGATTATACATTGTTTCTTCCTATTTTAATGGTTTGTTTGATTTCAAAATATACAGCTAAAATGATCTATCCGTTCACAGTTTATTCATATTCCCCAAGTTTAGCAAAATAATTTTCGATGAAAGTTCAAAAAATAAAAAGGAATTATCGTAAAACCAAATACATTCTGTACAAAGAAACTTTGGTTGATTTCAAAGAACATTTCTGGGCTTTTCTCGGTTCTTTTATAGGTATTGGAATAATAGCGTATTTGCAATCTCAAACGCTGTCACAATCTGATGTGGTTTATTTGATCGGTTCTTTTGGCGCATCCAGTGTTTTAATTTATGGTGTAATTCAAAGTCCATTAGCACAACCCCGAAACCTTATTGGAGGACATCTGATTTCTGCAATTATTGGGGTTACAATATATAAATTCGTTCCGGATGTAGTTTGGCTAACCGCTCCGCTTGCTGTTTCTCTGTCTATTGTTTTTATGCAAATGACTAAAACATTGCACCCACCGGGCGGCGCAACCGCTCTGATAGCAGTCACTGGCTCAAACGAAATTAAAAATCTAGGTTACTGGTATGTATTTTCTCCTGTTTTAAGCGGTGTACTTGTTTTGCTTGCCGTAGCTTTAGTTTTTAATAATTTTGCTCATAGCAGGCAATATCCAAACCATAAAAAATACCATCAGGTCCGAAAAAGAATCGCTACAGTTTTTCAAAATAAGCCAAACCGTTAAAAAACTAAAGCTTCATCATTACGAATAGTAGTTCGGAAAAGAAAAACACTTCCTTTTCTGACTTCTAAAACTTTCATTTTTGCATATTTTTTGGTTATGTATACGCAAAAATCTTATCAACAGATAGAGCTGAACCACTGCCAACAAATAACATTTATTTCCAAGTTAAATACAGTCAGACATTTGGTTTTGATGTTTTTCAAAAAAATGTATATCATGAAGCTCACTTTTGTATTATTCGAGAATAAAAAACTCCGCTAACGGAACAAACTCCATAGAGTTTATATCCAAAAACCAATTGTGTTGTGAGGCAAAAATCCTTATAATCGAATAGTTTCAAACTCATCTCTGTCAATTTTTATTCAGTTATGAACTTAAATTTACAGATTTTAAAAAGCATAATCTCTACAATAAAATAATCTTCAAATTAAAGAAATGAGACGCTAATAAAATTCAAGTTTTCTAATATAATAAAATAGTTTTTTTTCTTTTGTTAGATTGATTCCGATAAATTGGAACCTGATTTTGAAAGTATAAAGTTATTACAAGAAGAAATTTCACTATCAATTTACAGAAATTCAGCTGTCAAATTAAATGTAACAAGCTGTAAATTTCATATTTAAAATAGTGGACTGATGTACTGAATTACAGAAAAATAAATTTTACATTCTTACTAAACAACTCACAAAAAACCATCGCGGGGAAAGTAGACATAAACTAAAAAAAAAATCGGAACTGGATGAATCCAGTTCCGATTTTATTATTGATGGGATAGTATTTTTTAGCTTTTTTTCAGCCGTTATATTTATTTTATTCTAAAATAAAACTCACTAAAACATTAGCCGTGATATTAATTTCTCCTAAAGCAAGAGTTTCTCTTGGTTCACTAGCATCACTCTTTTCCATTGTTTTCATTGCTGCATACATTGGCTGCGGATAATAGGTTTGCGAATTATCCGAAATGGTCATTGCACGTCCTACTTTTTGTCCCAAAACAGATACATAATCTTCAGCTTTCATTTTGGCCTCTTTCATCGCTAGTTTTCTAGCCTCAGATTGATATTGCGCTAATTTTGAAGATTGGAATGTTACCGCATCAATTCTATTAATTCCTTCGTTTACTAATCCTTCCATTAATTCATCATATTTTGACAAATCTCTCAGTAGAATTTCAATTGTTTGAGTAGCATTGTAACTGTGTTTCTTTTTTTCATAATCGTACTGCGGATTCAATGAAACACGCTGCGTTTTATAATCTGCCGGTGTCAAGTTCATTTTTTTAATAAACTTTAAAACAGCATCTATTTTTACATCATTTTCTTTTTTTACATCTTTGGCATTATTCCCTTTTGTTTCAACTGTAACAGCTATTGTAGCTTGGTCCGGAATAACTTTAACTTTTCCTTCTCCATTTACATTTATTTGAGGAATTTGCTTCACTTCTTGTCCGTAAGACATCGAAATAAATAGAACAGACAGAATCAATATTGCTTTTTTCATTTTTATATAATTTAATTGTTTGTACTAATTCCTTTTCAAAAGTTGTGCCATTATAGTTTTCCCATTTTTTCCATCACAAACAGAATTACGATTGGAACTGCTAATAAAATCACCATCAAAGTATGATCTACAAACAAAGTAGGTTCTTTCAATAATGTAATTAAATAACCACCTACAGCACCGCCAAAATGAGCCGTGTGACCAATATTATCATTCTTCGCCTTCATTCCGTAAATAGAGTACAATAAGTAAAGGATTCCAAAAATATAAGCAGGCATTGGAATAATAAAAAAGATGCCCAACATCATGTCCGGCTGCAACAATATCGCCGAATATAAAACTCCAGTTACCGCTCCAGAGGCTCCTACAGCTCTATAGCCATAGTCATTTTTATGAAAAACCATTGTCAGCAAACTGCCGAAAATTAAACTCCCGAAATAAACTAACACAAACGAAAAATCACCCAAATAACTAATGACAACCGGAGCAAAAAACCAAAGTGTCAACATATTAAAAATCAAATGGGTCATGTCAGCATGTAGAAAACCAGAGGACAACAACCTGATTTGTTCTCCTGAACGGATACTGCCAACATGAAATTCGTATTTTCTAAAAAAAGAAAGATCATTAAACCCTTTGTAACTAACTAACACATTTACTACAATTATTGCTATTAAAACGGTATTCATAAAGTATATTTATTTTGAAATGTAAAGATAGTCATTCTCAAATACTGATACAGTAAGCTACCAAAATATATCTCGACAATCATTTTTACATTATATTTGCAAAAAAAATTCTGCATGCAATTACTTATTTTTATTTTAACCTTTCCGTTTTTATGGATTATTTCCATTCTTCCATTTAGGTTTTTCTATTGGTTTTCTGACTTCATCTATTTAATTGTTTACCATATTATTGGCTATCGCAAAAAAACGGTTAAATATAATTTGGCACTGGCTTTACCTCATCTTAGTTCCGAAGAGCGTCTGATAATCGAAAAAAAATCATACCACCATTTGTGTGATATGTTTTTGGAAATGATAAAAACGATGACTATTTCATCTGCTGAAATGAACAGAAGATTTGTGGTTACCAATATTGAATTGGTAAAAGAATATGAAAAAAAAGGAAAAAGTGCTATTTTATTAGCATCACATTACGCGAGTTGGGAGTGGTTATTGTCTATTAATGAGAAAACTAAATTTAAGGGAATAGGAGTTTATAAAAAAATTGCCAATAAATATTTTGATAAATTACTACGAGACATTCGATCCAAATACAATGCTGAATTAGTGGAAACTAATAAAGCTATTCCATTAATGGCAGAAAATCAAAAAAACGGGATTCTTAGTATGTACGGACTTGCCAGCGATCAGTCTCCAAAATTAAACAGAGCTTTTCATTGGGATACATTTATGGGTGTAGAAGTTCCCGTTCATACCGGTGCCGAAATGCTAGCCAAAAAATACGATTTGAATGTTCTTTTTGTAAAAGTAAAAAAAGTAAAAAGAGGTTTTTACGAAGCTACTTTTGTACCTATTACTGATAACCCTAACTCTTTTCCTGATTTTGAAATCACCAACATCTTTTTACGAGAAGTAGAAAAACAAATTCTCGAAGCTCCTGAATATTATTTCTGGACACATAAAAGATGGAAACACAGAAAATAGTGTTCAGTTAGCGGTATCAAGCAAAAAATTTCAAAAAAAAATCACATAGTATAAACAATAACGGTTATACTATGTGATTTTTTTTTTCTTTTAAACCCCCGCTTTCTGTCTCTATTTACAATATTTTCAATTCCCATTTTCTCTTTCATTTGAGTGGAAAATGCGGTTTTTTGCACTTGAAGCAACTTCGGAACACCGCCATCTTCCCTTGCAACTTTATAATACGGAGTTCGAATTTCCGCTGCCAATAAAAAAATTAATCTTTATTGGTTTTAATAATTGAAAAGATATAGAATTGCTTTATTTATTTTTTCCAAACTCTACCGGCGAAGGCTGCATCAACTTCAGCATTAGTAATGTGATTGGAGTAATTGCTCATTAATTTTACTGCAATTCCTGCAATAATACCCAACACATGCACTTCTTCATATCCAGCTGCTAAAAAAGAATCTACGTCTGATTGTGCAGCATTACCCCGCGTTGAAGTAAGAATTCGTGTTAATGTAGACAATGCTGCTAATTTGGCATCCGGAACTTGTTTTCCATCACGGATAGCATTTGTTACTTCCGTTGGAACTTTTGACATTTTATCCGCAATAAAACTATGAGCTGCAACGCAATATTCACAATTATTCTCGAAAGCTGCTGATAAAAAAATAACTTCCTGCTCCACAGAATTAAAACCTGAATTAGCTCTGAAACTATTGTAAGAATAAATATAGGAATCCAACAAAGCAGAATTCTGTCCCATTTTTGTGTACATATTGGGGATAAAACCTAAACCTTTTTGCGTTTCATCAAAAATTTTCTGTGAGATTGGAGAAATTGAATTATTTTCTAATTTTAAATGTGCCATTTTTTTCTTTTTTAAATTAAATAACGGCTTTGCTATCTAACATGACAAAAGTAGCTAGAATAGCTCGAAAAAACTTTTGTAATTAGTTCAACAATTTGCCTATTTGGTTCAATCGATACGCTGAAGGAGCACAATTGTATTTATCATGAAAAAGAGTGGAAAAATTCGCCAAATCTTTAAAACCGCAATCAAAAGCAATATCCGTGATTCTTTCTTCAGAAATCAATAATAAGTCTGCTGCTTTTTCTAACTTTTTATTCCGAATATAATTCGCGGGACTGTCATTGTAATTTTTTTTGAATTCTCTTTTAAAAGAAGAAAGACTAAGATTTGTCATTTGTGCAAAGTCACCGGTGGTAAAGTGGGAAAATAAATTATCCTCAATAACTTGTTTAAAAGAATAACTTGTAGGGGAAAAAAGTTGAGATAAAATTTGCTGAATTACAGAAGCATTTTTTGTCTGACACAATAACAAAACAATCTCTTTTAACTTTATGACCAAAATATCCTCATTTATAAGCGTTGGATTATCGAAGTAAAACAACATGCCTTCAATGTATTTTTGTATTAGAAAATCATTATTGATTTTTCCTAAACTTACACTTAGATCTCTTTTAGCAGGTTCTTGAAAAATCTTGGGTAAATCCGGATCATAAATTTTTTTTAGGATTTCAGGATGAAAATGAACAATTACAATCTGATTATTTTTTGACGTTGTACTATTTCTGATTTGGCTAAAATAATTACCACACTTTAACATTACAGCATCATTAACTGGAATAGTAATGCTTTTATCTTCAATTTCATACTTAATTTGACCCTCTACCATGTAAATAAAACAAGCTTCCTCTGGCATTGGATTTGGTATTTTAAAAGGGGCTTCAATAATCACTTTCTCAAAAATGATTTTTCCAAATAATTCATATTGTTTTCTAAAGAGTATCATTAATATGTATTGGTTTTCGTTTATTAACGACAAAAAATTACAATTACAAAATTAGCATTTTTAATTTACGTTAAAAACTATAGGCTTTTAAAAGCTTAAAATAGAATTTTATTTTGGATAATTAGATTCGTAATAGGCTGACTATATGTCTTTATATTACTTTTTATACAAGTTAATCTTCGTTGTATTATTTCTGTAATCTAAAAAAATAATAATAAGATATTCAGTCTTATAAAGAAAACCAATTTTTCACCAGTTCATCTTCTAAAGGTTCTGCGTTCTGATGCACAAACTCATTGGTAGCCGAATTATAATCATAATCTAAAGCCCAGGTTTTATGGCTTTCAGCCAATGCTTTTATTCCGTTACAAACAAATTCAATTTCCGCATTTGTAGTTGTGGGATGAATCGACATTCTGATCCAGCCCGGTTTTCTGATTAAATCTCCAAGTGTAATTTCGTCAATTAATTTATGCGAGGTTTCTTGATCTACATGCAGTAAAAAGTGCCCGTACGTTCCCGCACAACTGCAACCGCCACGGGTTTGAATTCCGAATTTATCATTCAATAATTTCACGCCCAAATTAAAATGCAAGTCTTCCACAAAGAAAGAAATCACCCCTAACCTATCCTGATGCTGTCCTGCAAGGATTTTAATATTTGAAATACTTCCTAATTCCGAGAAAATATAATCTACTATTTCGTGTTCTCTTTTTAGGATATTTTCAATTCCCATTTGCTCTTTCAACTGAATAGCCAATGCGGTTTTTATCACCTGAAGAAACCCCGGAGTACCACCATCTTCCCGATCCTCAATATTATCGATGTATTTGTGTTCTCCCCACGGATTCGTCCAACTTACCGTTCCACCACCTGGATTATCGGGAACTAAATTTTGATATAATTTTTTATTAAAAATCAAAACGCCACTTGTTCCTGGTCCGCCAAGAAATTTGTGTGGCGAAAAGAAAATGGCGTCCAAATAACTTTCAGCATCTTCTGGATGCATATCGATTTTGACATAAGGACCAGAGCAAGCAAAATCTACAAAACAAAGTCCGTTATGTTGATGCATCATTTTTGCCACTTCATGATACGGAGTTCTGATTCCGGTAACATTGGAACAAGAGGTAATCGAAGCTATTTTAAAAGGTCTATCTTTATATTTTTCCAATAATAATTCAAGATTTTCTATGCTGAACAATCCGTCTTCCGAAGAAGGAATAACTTCCACATCAGCAATAGTTTCCAACCAGGAAGTTTGATTGGAATGGTGTTCCATGTGCGAAATAAAAACAATTGGTTTCTTTTCGGCTGGAATAGTGATGAAATTTTTTAAGTTTTCGGGTACTTTTAAACCTAAGATTCGTTGAAATTTATTGACAACGCCTGTCATTCCTGTTCCGTCAGTAATCAAAACATCGTCAGCACTCGCATTCACATGATGTTTGATAATATGGCGCGCCTGATGATACGCTTTGGTCATTGCTGTTCCTGAAACAGTAGTTTCGGTATGCGTATTGGCCACAAAAGGACCAAATTGGTTCATTAGTTTTTCTTCAATAGGACGATACAAACGACCACTGGCTGTCCAGTCCGTGTAAAGAATTTTTTTTGGTCCGTACGGAGATTCAAACTCTTGATCTATTCCAATTATGTTATCACGAAACTTTTGAAAGTATTGCTCTAGTTGTATTGGTGTTTCTTTGGTAATCATTGCTCTCTAATTTGAGTTCAAAGATATAGGTTTTCTTGGTATTTCTAAAATTAGAAACTTATTTGGAATATCAATTATGAAATTCGGTAATGCAATTTTCTGATAAGTCCAAAAAAGGAACCATTTTTCCAAATTTAGCCCCGGTTGCAGTGAAAATCCTTTTCCTTTTTTCTTTAAAAAGGAAAAGATTACAACGGAAAACGGGAACGCTATTTCTGAAAAAGCCTCAATAACTCGCTCCAGAAATGGAAACAAATTTGGCTTAAAAGCAAAATCCTTTCAAAAGTTTACACTCTGAAAGGATTTTTATCTAAGAACCAGTTACGATTATAAATCAAAGCCTAATGAGAATTGCAACACTCTATTTTGTGCTTTGCCTTCATCATATAAATCTCCTAAACCTAAATGATAACGCACTCCTAAACTGATACCGGAATCCGTTTTAAATCCTCCTCCAAAATTAATTCCCCAGTCAAAATTATTAGGATCATACTGTTGTGAACCGTTAAAAAGTCCCTCATATTCTTCTTTATGTGAAACCGCTAATCCAATCTGTGGACCCGCTTCCAAAAAGAAGTTTTTACTTGGATACGCTTTAAGCATTAACGGCAGGTTTATGTAATCTAGCTTTTGCGTAAAAGTTCCGCTGCTATTTGTTATTTTATATCCTTGCTGAGAATACATTAATTCAGGTTGAATAGAAAAGCTTTCGCTAATAAAGGACTCGCCATAAACTCCGATATGAAAACCGTGTCGTTGTTCAGTTTCGCCATCCCCGTCAAAACTTACCGCCGCTAAGTTATAGCCTCCCTTTATCCCTCCATTCGATTTGGGAACAGTAGTGTCCTGTGCATTCATTGTTGCTATTGCACCAGAGAATAATGCTATTGCTATATATTTTATTTTCATCTTTTTTGTTTTTGATTATAGAAATTATACTTTTATTTTCCTCCATTAGCGCGAAGGTCTGCAATACATTGCGAATCTAATTGTGGAGCTGCGCCAGCTGAAACCATATTTGAAATACCTGCTCCTGTTTCTGAAGACCAATACATTAAACACGTTTTTTCAATACAATGTTTTGGATGCGCTGCGTCTTCGTGATTGCTTTGCAACGCTGTGCCAAGGTTTGTCAATCCAAGAATATGCCCAAATTCATGGGTAATTACCGTTGTTTCTAATAAACTTCTGTTGGGTTCAAATGGACTGTTGCTTAAATTTTGAATAGTTTGTTCATATATGACAAAAGAAGTATTTCTGTAAGCAGTTCCCAGAATTACGGATGTGTCAGTATCTTTCGAAGATTTTCCATCCACAAAAAATGCCCAAACCGCTATTTGATCTGAAGTATTGTATTTTGTTCTGTTAGCATCTTCAATACTTACAATTTCTTCATTAGTGTACGGTGAATTCCCTGGTGGTGGTATCGAACGTTTTATAACACTGATACCGTTTGGTTTGTAAGTTCTTGCAGTAAGAAAATTTACAAAATTATTAATTGCTGTGCTGCTTGGTTCAAAACCGGCTACGTATACGATTTCAATAACCATGCTCTTAAACTTTTTATCAGATAATAAATCGTTAGAAGAACTTCCTGTTTGCTGTTTATTCGTAATGGGATTTACTGCAACTGAGTTATCTATGGGATCATCTTCTTTTGAACAGGATGCTACTGACAGGAATAAACCTATAGTCAGCAGAGTAAGTACTTTTTTCATTTATTATCTTTATTATTACGTTAATTTATGTAAGAACAGCTGCATTGTTTTAGGCAGCTGTTCTTACTAAACTACCAACTGAAATCCAGCTATATTTGTTTCAATACTAATGTTACCGCTGCATTAGTAGCGCTTTGCAATGTGATTGTCGAAGCAGTAAAACTTGTTACTTTCCAAGTATTATTCAGTAAAGCAAACGAAGCATTTCCAGAGAAATTTAGTTTTAGTAAAACATCCAATTCTGAACGTACTGCATATGTACCATTTACTGTTGAGTTTAATGTACTAACAGCGGTTACAGACAAATTATTTGCAAAATCAAACGTGTAATCTTTGTAGCTCGTTGCCGTATTGACTCCTGATGTTAAAAATGATTCCACTCTAAACTTTCCGTTTATTAAAATTGTTTCTAATTTTTTACCGTTTTGCACTGCTGCTGCCATCGTTGCTTCTGTTTTTAATGAGGCAGTAATAGCGGCTTGCAATTCTGCATCACTGGATATCGTCATTTTGGTTCCATCCGCAATTGTCGCAGAAATTGGGTAGTTTACCGAAAATAGTTCCGTGCTGCTTACATTTGACATATACGTATATAATTGCTGTTCGGATTTGATGACAACACTTCCTGTTTGTACTAAACTAACATTATACGTTAAAATTGTAATTGGAAAGCTAATATTTACCGAAGAAATAGCATCTTGGCCAGAAGCTTCCGCAGATGTACATGCATTAAGAATAGCATTATACTCGGTTTGATTAGTAACGGTGACCTCAGTGTAGTTACTTAATCTTACTTTTAAAGGAAATTGTAACACAACAGTATCTTGGTCATTATTAAGCTGTCCAAAAATAGAAATAACTTGTTGGTAGTCTAATTGACTTAGAATAGAAACCTGAACTCCATTTACTTTAGCGGTAACTGGTAACAAAATTGAAGAACAAGATGCTCCATCCAAGAAATCATCAAATGAACCATCGTACATGGAAGTACGTTTCAGGTTGGTTGTTGTAGTTGAATTAGCCGAATTAGTATTTGGATTCTCTCCTTGTACGTCATCAATTTCACTTTGGCATGATGTAAATCCCAAGATAGCCATCAATGCAATTCCTGTAATCGTTTTTAATTTTTTCATAATTTTCAAATTTAATATTTTTTTCAATTTATAGGCGATGTTTCTAACGCCTTTCTGTTAGTAAGACAACTACGCTTATTTTTACCCTACGAAAATTTTAAAAAAAATATAAAATTTTACTAATAAATTCATAAAATACTATTAATCAATAAATTAAATTTTAAACTATTTTTTCATAGAAAAGCAATTATTAGTAACGCAACTGCTTTTTAAAAAAATAATTTACATTTACAGCCTACAAAAAATGAATTAATACTCAATGAGCGCCGAAAAAAGTACACTTTGCGAAGAAAATCACTTTAGAGACTTTTACTTAAAGCACGTGCAATCTGCAAATAATTTTGCGTATTACAAATGTGGTGATGATGAAGCTGCATTAGATTTGGTGCAAGATGCGTTTACTAAAATTTGGGAAAATTGTTCCAAAATTGACTTTAGTAAAGTCAAAACATATTTGTTTACCAGCATTAATAATTTATTTCTGAATAACATAAAGCATCAAAAAGTGGTATTGAGGTACGCTAAAGATGCGCCTAACTTAGATACCAATAATCAAAGTCCCGAATATTTATTCGAAGAAGAAGAATTCAAACAAAGACTCACAAAAGCCATTGCATCATTAAGTGAAGTCCAGCGCGAAGTATTTTTATTGAATCGAATAGATGGAAAAAAGTACAGAGAAATAGCTGAACTACTTGATATTTCTCAAAAAACCGTAGAAAAAAGAATGTCCGGTGCGCTGCAACTATTAAGAGCCCAAATAGAAAATATATAATTACTCATTCATCTGTAGGGTAATTTAAAAGTTAGTTGTCTTATAAACATATAGATACAAAATGAAAAACGAAAAAGAGATCTTAAAATGGTTAAATAATGAGCTTTCAAGCGAAGAAATTGAAGATTTAAAACAATCTGAAAATTTGCAAACACTTGAAAAGATTGCTCATTATGCATCCCAACTGGAAACTCCAAAAGTAGATGCACACGATGCTTTGGAAGCTTTTAAGGCCAAAAATCATTCTAAAAAGAAAACAAAAGTCAGAACTTTAGACTTCAAGGCATTGTATAGAATTGCCGCTGTTCTGGTTGTGATGTTGACCTCTGCTTATTTTTTGTTTTTTAATAATACCAAATCTTTTGAAACTCAAATAGCGCAAACAAAAAAGGTCACGCTTCCCGATAATTCTGAAGTAATATTAAACGCCGCTTCAAAATTAACTTTCAATGAAAAAAAATGGGCTGATAAAAGAGCTTTGACTTTAGAAGGAGAAGCTTTTTTTAAAGTACAAAAAGGGCAAACTTTCAAAGTAAATACAACTTCGGGAGTCGTTACCGTTTTAGGGACGCAATTTAACGTAAAAGAACGTAAAAACTATTTTGAAGTGAATTGTTACGAAGGTTTGGTGAGTGTAACGTGTAACAATGAAAGCATTAAATTACCTCCGGGAAAAACCTTCCGTGTTATAAATGGCATTATCGAAAATGTTGAAGATATTAAGGCCCAAAATCCTTCGTGGATTCAACAAGAATCGAGCTTTAATAAGATTCCATTAGATCAGGTTATTGCAGAATTAGAGCGTCAGTACGACATAAAAATTAAAGTGAAAGGTGTAGATACTTTAAAACTCTTTACGGGAAGTTTTACACATACTGACAAAGAAATAGCGCTTCAAGCGGTTACAATTCCGCTTCAATTAAGTTACAGTAGCGAAGGCGAAAATATTATATTTTACAATTATGGTGTTAAATAAATGGATGATTTATTTGCTGGTTTGTATTGGCAGTATTTGTTATGGACAAAATACAGCAAAAAAAACACCTTTGACAGCGGTTATTATTTCTCTCGAAAAACGATATAATATCAAGTTTTCGTATGCCGTTGAAGATGTAGCTACCATTAAAATTGACAAACCGAATACTACTTTTACATTACAAGAAACAATTGATTATCTAAATTTGAAAACGATTTTAAATTTTAAGGCGTTAGACGATCGATATGTAACCGTTTCTATGCTAAACAAAACAATATCCGTTTGTGGTATTGTTTTTTCCGATGAAAAAAAATCTCGTTTGGTTGGCGCTTCAGTTCTTGTAAATGACATCGAAAGAAGTACAATAACCGATGAAAACGGTTCATTTAACCTGCAAAATATTCCAATAACTGCAACGCTTACTATTTCTTATGTGGGTTTTGAATCCAGACAGTTTTCGGCAAACGAATTGTTTTCGGCACAAAATAATTGCAAAGAAATTGTTCTTTCTACAAAAAACGAAGAGTTAAATCAGGTCTTGATAAATGTTTATTTGACGCCCGGATTACAAAAATACCTGGATGGAAGCACCGTTTTAAACACTAAAAAATTCGGCATTCTTCCCGGATTAATAGAACCTGACATTTTGCAATCCATTCAAGTGCTTCCCGGTGTGGAAAGTACCAATGAAAGCATTGCTAATATAAACGTGCGTGGCGGAACCAACGATCAGAATTTAGTGCTATGGGACAATATCAAAATGTATCACTCTGGTCATTTTTTCGGGTTGATTTCAGCCTACAATCCTAATCTTACCAATAAAGTTATTGTTAGCAAAAATGGAACAAGCGCTGAATACAGCGATGGCGTTTCCAGTACTATAAATATGCAAACTAAAGACTTGATTTCAAATATATTTTCTGGTGGCGGAGGAATTAATTTGATAAGTTCCGATGTTTTTTTAGAAATTCCAATAACGAAAAAAATAGAACTTCATATTTCGGGACGTCGCTCCATTACTGATTTGTTTAAATCTCCTACATATACTAAGTACTTTGATCGTAGTTTTCAGGATACAGAAATCAATGCCGATAGCAATCAACGCGATACGTCTTCTGATTTTTACTTTTATGATTATACCGCAAAATTACTTTTCGATTTAAATGAAAAACATCAATTCAGAGCGAATATTATTGGCATCAATAACGCTTTGGATTATTCGGAACGAAACATTATAAACTCAAACGAAACCCAATCTAAAACCAGTAATTTATCCCAGAAAAACATGGGTTACGGCGGAAATTGGAAAGCACAATGGAATTCAAAATTAAGTTCAAACTTCATCACGTACTTTTCCAGATACAATATTGACGCTAACGATTACAGGGTAGAAACAGATCAGCTTTTAACCGAAGCAAATGAGGTGCTCGAAACGGGAGCTAAACTCAATACATATTACAAAACTAATGACAACTTAAATTTCTTGCTTGGGTATCAATTTAATGAAACGGGGATGTTAAATCAAACTACCGTTAGTGCTCCGTTGTATTCTAGTACTAAAAAAGATGTTTTATTAAATCACGCCTTATTTTCTGAGGTGGAATACCATAAAAAAAATACCTATTTCAGAGTTGGATTGCGTTTGAATTATTTTCAAAAATTCGAAAAACTTTTGGTCGAGCCAAGAATAAACATTCGACAAAAATTATCAGAGCAATTTGCTTTAAAATTAGAAGGAGAATTCAAAAATCAATCTACTACTCAAATAGTGGATTTTGAAGATGATTTTTTAGGTGTCGAAAAAAGACGTTGGGTATTAGTAAATGATAAAGATATTCCGATTGCGACGAGTAAACAAGGTTCTTTTGGTGTGGAATTCAATAAAGACAAATTAAATATTGAGGCTACCGGTTTTTATAAAATTGTTGACGGCATTACTGCTTCTAATCAGGGTTTCTATAACAGTTTTCAGTATACCACCGCAAATGGAAGTTACACCTCCAAAGGTTTCGAATTTTTAGCCAATAAAACAGCGCGTCACTATAGTGTTTGGGTGAGTTACACATTTAGTATAAACGACTATGAGTTTGATACTTTCACCCCTTCCACTTTCCCAAATAATGCAGATATAAGGCATTCTGTATCGCTTGGTTTTTATTACAACATTCTTAAAAATCTAAAATTAGCTGTCGGTGGTATTTATAGAAATGGACAACCGTATACAAAACCAATTGAAGGCAAAGAAACCATACAAAACGGAAATAACACCGTAGTAAATTATGATTCTCCAAACAGTGAAAACCTGGATAATTTCATGCGATTAGACGCTTCTTTAAATTATAATTTCAATCTGTCGGAATCTATTAAAGCTTCGGTTACTGCTGGTGTCATTAATGCTACCAATCAAGATAATGTCATCAATCGCTATTACAAAGTCGATCCAAATGACTCGAATGATGCTATTCAAGCAGATAACAAGTCACTTGGTTTAACGCCAAATGTAAGTTTTAGAGTAAATTTTTAATTCCATTTTATACCGTAGAATAAAAAACAAAACCCTTTCAAATACTATTTTGAAAGGGTTCTGTTTACATAAAAATTCAGAATTATAATCCAGCCACTGCTTTTATTTCATCAATGATTCGCAGTGCCAAAGCATCTGCTTTTTCTTGTGAAGCCGCTTCGGTATAAATACGAATTATTGGCTCCGTATTCGATTTTCTTAGATGAACCCAATTTTCAGCAAAGTCAATTTTTACACCGTCAATGGTTGTAATATCTTCATTTTTGTATTTCTCTGTCATAGCAACAAGAATCGCATCTACATCAATTTGTGGCGTCAATTCTATTTTGTTTTTACTCATGTAATATTCAGGATACGAAGCACGCAAAGCAGAAACCGTCATTTTTTTGTTGGCCAAATGCGTTAAAAACAGTGCGACTCCCACCAAACTATCCCGACCGTAATGCAATTCCGGATAAATGATTCCGCCGTTTCCTTCGCCACCAATTACAGCATTATTCTTTTTCATCAATTCTACTACGTTCACTTCACCCACGGCACTGGCTTCATAGCTTCCGTTATGCCCATTAGTCACATCACGCAACGCACGGGAAGACGACATATTCGAAACCGTATTTCCTGGTGTTTTACTCAAAACATAATCGGCGCAAGCCACCAAAGTATATTCTTCACCAAACATTTCACCATCTTCACAAATAAAAGCCAAACGATCCACATCAGGATCTACCACAATTCCTAGATCAGCTTTTTCTTTAACTACTAACTCTGAAATATCAGTCAAATGTTCTTTTAAAGGTTCCGGATTATGAGGGAAATGACCATTCGGTTCGCAATATAATTCTACTACTTCAACGCCCATTAATTCCAGTAATCTTGGGATAATAATTCCACCTGAAGAATTTACACCATCAACAACCACTTTAAATTTAGCTGCTTTTACTGCATCAACATCTACTAAAGGCAAATTCAACACTTCATCAATATGAATATCCATGTAAGCATCGTTAATCATAATTTCTCCCAAATCATCCACCTCTGAGAAATCAAAAGCTTCCGCTTCCGCAATTTCAAGAATTTTTAATCCTTCTGCACCATTCAGAAATTCTCCTTTCTCGTTCAATAATTTTAGAGCATTCCATTGTTTTGGATTATGTGAGGCGGTAAGGATAATTCCACCTTCGGCTTTTTCTAACGGAACAGCAACTTCAACAGTTGGCGTTGTTGAAAGACCTAAATCAATGACGTCAATTCCTAAACCAATTAAAGTATTTACCACCAAATTGTGAATCATTGGTCCCGAAATACGGGCATCACGACCTACAACAACAGTAATTTTTTCTTTCCCGATATATTTTTTTAACCAAGTTCCGTACGCCGCGGCAAATTTAACCGCATCAACAGGTGTCAGGTTATCCCCTACTTTACCTCCTATTGTTCCACGTATTCCCGATATTGATTTTATTAAAGTCATTGAATATTATTTTAAATTTTGAATTATAAATTTTAAATTGCTCACAAATATAATAATTGACGGTTTACAAAAGTCATTTAGAATTCAAAATTAAGCATTTAAATTCCTAAATTAGGCGAATGAATTTTCTAGCACACATCTATCTTTCCGGTGATAATGATTTAATTAAAATTGGCAATTTCATGGCTGACGGAATTCGTGGAAAACATTTTGAGAGTTATCCTTTAGAAATTCGACAGGGAATTATTCTGCATCGTGCCATTGACACTTTTACTGATGCACACCCAGTTTTTAGACAAAGCACCAAACGGTTACATGAGCATTACCATCATTATGCCGGTGTGATTGTAGATGTTTTTTACGACCATTTTTTGGCAAAAAACTGGAGGAAGTATTCCGATGAAAAACTGGAGGATTTTGTGGAACGATTTTACCAATCCTTGCATTATAATTACGAAATGCTGTCAGAACGAACCAAAGGACTAATGCCTACCATGATGAAAGAAAATTGGCTGGTGACTTATCAAACGGTTGAAGGAATTGAGCATATTTTGACTCAAATGGACCATCGCACCAAAAACGAATCTAAAATGCGGTTTGCTACCAATGAGTTATCGGAATTTTATTCGGAATTTGAAAATGAGTTTACCGAATTCTTTGAAGAATTAATCTTATTTTCGAATAGTAAAACAACCACTTTATGAAAAAAATAATGTTCCTGCTTTTACTTATCGTTTTAGGTTGCAAATTGAATGAAAAGATTATTCAACCAACTGGTTTAGTGACTTCAAAAGCGATGGTCGTTTCCGCTCGTGAAGAAGCGTCACAAATTGGAGTTGAAATCATGAAAAAAGGCGGTAATGCTTTTGATGCTATGGTTGCCATGGAACTGGCTTTGGCAGTTTCACATCCTCAGGCAGGAAATATTGGTGGTGGCGGTTTCATGGTTTTTAGAAAAGCAAATGGTGAAACTGGAGCTATCGATTACAGAGAAAAAGCACCTTTGGCGGCGTCTAAAAATATGTTTCTGGACGAAAAAGGAAATGTAATTGAAGGAAAAAGTACCGCGACTGCTTTGGCATCTGGAATCCCGGGTACCATTGCAGGAATATTTGAAGTACACAAAAAATATGGCTCCTTACCCATTAGTGAAATTCTCAAACCAGTAATCGCTTTGGCAGAAAGAGGTGTTGTTGTTACTAAATTTCAAGCCGAAAGTTTGGCGTACCATAGAGCCAACTTTATAAAAAGTAATGGTAAGAACAGTTTGTTTTCCAAAACATATAAAGAAAATGATACGATAAAATATATTGCTTTGGCAGCAACATTAAAACGTATTGCTAAAAACGGAAGAGATGAATTTTACCAAGGGGAAACAGCTCAAAAATTAGTTGCTTTTCTTGCTAAAAAAGGTGGAAATACCACATTAGAAGATTTAAAAAGTTATAACGCCAAATGGCGAACTCCAATTACCTTTCAATATAAAAATTTAAAAATCACCTCTATGTCGCCTCCCAGCAGTGGCGGAATCTGTCTGAATCAAATTATGAAAATGATTGAACCTTTCAATCTTTCGCAAATGGGACACAACAGCGTAAAAACAATTCAAGTAATTACAGAGGCAGAACGAAGAGCCTTTGCCGACAGAAATTATTTCTTGGGTGATCCTGATTTTATAAAACTGCCGTTAAAAGAATTAGTGAGTCCATCCTATTTAGAAAAAAGAATGGCTGATTTTTCATTCGATAAAGCTTCTAAATCTTCGGATATTGCCCACGGAACAATAAAAGGATATGAAAGCAACCAAACCACGCATTACTCTATTGTAGATTCAAAAGGGAATGCAGTTTCGTCAACGACTACTTTAAATGATAATTATGGTTCGAAAATATATTGTGACGAATTAGGTTTCTTTTTAAATAATCAAATGGACGACTTTAGTGCCAAAGCCGGCGTTCCAAACTTATACGGACTAACGGGAAGTGAAGCCAACAGTATTGCTCCCGGAAAAAGAATGTTGAGTTCCATGACGCCAACTATTGTCGAAAAAGACGGTAAACTTTTCATGGTTGTAGGTACACCGGGAGGATCCACCATTATCACTTCGGTTTTACAAACGATATTAAATGTGTATGAATTTGATATGAGTATGCAAGAAGCGGTAAACGCACCACGTTTCCACCATCAATGGTTACCCGATGAAATTACTTTTGAACCCAATTCTTTCGCCAAAGATGTAGTAAATCAATTGAAAGAAAAAGGATATTTTATCAACGAAAAAAACAAAGAAATCATTGGCGAAGTAGACGCTGTTTTGGTTCTTCCAAATGGAAAACTGGAAGGTGGCGCAGACAAAAGAGGTGATAATAAAGCCGTTGGTTTTTAAATTTATAGTATTCGAATGAAAAAAATGATTATTTTATTGAGTGTTTTTTCTATTGGTTGTAAAACCCAAAATGTAATGGTTCAACCTACAGGACTAGTTGCTAATAAGGCAATGGTAGTATCGGCTCGTGAAGAAGCCTCCAAAATTGGAGTGGAAATCATGAGAAAAGGTGGCAATGCTTTTGATGCGATGGTAGCAACCGAATTGGCTCTTGCTGTGGCTTACCCATTTGCTGGAAATCTTGGCGGTGGTGGTTTTATGGTGTATCGGAAAGCAAATGGCGAAGTTGGTTCATTGGATTACCGAGAAAAAGCACCATTGGCAGCCACTAAAGACATGTTTCTTGACGAAAAAGGAAATGTGATAAAAGGAAAAAGTACTGAATCTCCACTTGCTATTGGAGTTCCCGGAACGATTGCTGGTGTTTTTGCCGTTCATGAAAAATTGGGTTCATTGCCTATTGAAAAACTGCTGAAACCCGTAATTGCATTGGCTGAAAGAGGTGTTATTGTTACTAAAAGACAAGAAGCCAGACTGAATGATTACCGAGCTAAAATCATAAAAGTAAATGGTAACAAAACGCTATTTGCAGCTGCTTTCAAAGAAAATGATGTTATAAAATATCCTGCGCTGGCAGCTACATTAAAAAGGATTTCAAAAAATGGCAGATCTGAATTTTACAGAGGCGAAACAGCTAAAACATTAGTAAAATACCTTCAGGAAAAAGGAGCCATAATTACCATGGAAGATTTGGCTAAATACGAAGCCAAATGGAGGACGCCACTCACTTTTGATTACAAGGATTTAAAGATAATATCGATGCCTCCACCCAGCAGTGGCGGAATTTGTCTTGCTCAAATATTCAAAATGATAGCGCCTTTCGACCTGGCTAAAATGGGACATAATTTAACTGAAGCCATTCAAGTTATTGTCGAAGCCGAAAGAAGAGCCTACGCCGACAGAAGTTATTATCTTGGCGACCCGGATTTTGTAAAAATTCCTTTGAAAGCATTAATGGCAGATGATTATTTGAAACAAAGAATGTCGAATTTTAGTTTTGAAAAAGCCACTTTATCATCGGAAATAAAAGAAGGAAAAGTAAATTATAATGAAAGTACAGAGACGACGCATTATTCGATTGTAGATCAATTTGGTAATGCTGTTTCGGCAACAACAACATTAAATGACGGTTATGGGTCTAAATACTATTGTGATGAATTGGGGTTTTTCTTAAACAACGAAATGGATGATTTCAGTGCCAAACCAGGTGAACCTAATTTGTTTGGATTAGTGGGAAATGAAGCCAATAGTATTGCGCCACAAAAACGAATGCTGAGTTCCATGACGCCGACTATTGTAGAGAAAAACGGAAAATTATTCATGGTTGTGGGTTCTCCCGGAGGCTCTTCAATTATTACATCCGTATTGCAAACGATTTTAAATGTTTCTGAATATAATTTTAGCATGCAACAAGCGGTAAACGCACCTCGTTTTCACCATCAATGGTTACCGGATTTAATCACTTTTGAGCCTAATACTTTCGATTCTAAAACTTTTGAAACCTTAAAGTCACGAGGGTATCTCATTAATGAAAAAACAACACCAGTAATAGGAAAAGTAGATGCCATTTTGGTTTTACCAAGCAAAAAATTAGAAGGTGGCGCTGATTTCAGAGGCGACGATAAAGCGATTGGATTTTAACTTGTCGACTACCCTCACAATCTTGACAAATTTATTATTTATGAACTTTACACTCGTCCTAGAAAACACTTTTTAACAAAATAAAAATTTGGAAAATGCGTTTAAAATTGCAAAATACATGAAGAATAATTTTCCTTTTTTCGAAATAAAAACAGAGGAACGAAGACCCAAATGGAAGGAAATTTAGAACGAAAACAAAAAATAAGTTTCAGTTAACGCAATTGCGATTGCATTAAATATATATTGGAAACAAGAACGGGTCTTTTAATATTGTACAATTATAATTTTGTAAAAAGAATTTAAAGTGAATTATAAATAGGAAGATATTCAACTGATTGAAAAACGAATATCTAACAACTCTTGCTGGGATAGCGCGGACAACGTTACTATTTACATTTTAGTAAAGTGTCTATTGGAATTTCCATTAGACACTAAAAATGTAATAATACCTTTTTCAAATTCGGATAATGTGTGATTGAATTGAACTGCAATTTAATTTCAATTGGGTTACGAACAAAAAACAAATCCTGATTTTTTGTTCTCATAATGCGCAAAACAGTCACATTTTAAGGTTTTTTTTATCCAAAAAGTAATTGATTGGGCGTTGAGGGAATATGCGAAAATAAATCCAGAAGTTGTGCGGCAGTTTGAGGCAAATTGTAATTTACTACCTTTAAGCGCAAAAGAAGCGTTGAAAAATATTTGTTGAAATTAAAATAATAGTAATTTTGCACCCCTCTTAAAAATTATCATGTTCAAAAAATATATTTCCAAATTAGAAACAATAATAGCTTTTGCACAATCTCTTTTAACGCCAAAGCAGTTTATATTTTTATCAGCTGTTTTAGTTGGTATTTCATCTGCCTTTGCCGTAATAGTTTTAAAAACTTTTGCGCATTGGGTTTTTTCTTTCGCTACTTATGTCAGTGGAATATTAAAATTAGGGTTCATCAACAGTATTTTACCCATAATTGGTATTCTGCTTACCGTATTCGTTGTTAAAAGGGTATTAGGAGGAACAATTCAAAAAGGGACTTCACAAATTTTGTATGCCGTTGCAAAAAAAGCGAGTATTATCCCTAAAAAACAAATGTATGCCCAGATCGTCACAAGTTCCCTAACCGTTGGTTTAGGAGGTTCTGCGGGTTTAGAAAGTCCGATTGTAATTACCGGAGCAGCTTTTGGATCAAATTATGCTCAAAAATATAAATTAAGTTATAAAGACAGAACGCTCCTTATCGGTTGTGGTGTTGCCGCAGGTGTTGCCGCTGCTTTTAATGCGCCAATTGCCGGGGTTTTATTTGCAATCGAAGTATTGCTGGTTGATGTTAGTATCGCCGCATTTACGCCCATTATGATTGCAGCTGCCACAGGCGCTTTAGTTTCCGTAATTGCATTAGATGAAGGTATTTTGCTTTCGTTTAAACAACAGGAAAGTTTTGATTATCATAACATCGCTTATTATATTCTTTTAGGTTTGTTTACCGGATTTATTTCGGTTTATTACTCCCGTAATTTTCAGAGAGTAGAACATTTTTTTGCGAAATTTAAATTATCTCCTTATAAAAAAGCGTTGTTTGGTTCTTCGATTTTAGCCATTCTAATTTTTATTTTCCCAACGCTTTTTGGAGAAGGTTACGAAAGTATCAAAACATTATCTGACAATGATCCCGGGAAATTACTTGAAAACACATTGTTTAGCGGTTTTCGTGACAATAGCTGGGCTTTATTGATTTTCGTAGGCTTTACGATGATGCTAAAAGTTTTTGCAACTGGAATTACTTTAGCCAGTGGCGGTAATGGTGGTAATTTTGCTCCTTCCCTATTTTTAGGATCATATGTTGGTTTCTTTTTTTCTAAATTTTTAAATCTGACAGGACTTACTAAATTACCTGTTAGTAATTTTACATTAGTTGGAATGGCCGGAATTTTAAGTGGGCTTTTTCACGCTCCTTTGACTGCAATTTTCTTAATTGCTGAAATTACTGGAGGGTATAACTTGATGATACCGTTAATGATTGTGGCCTCTATTAGTTTTGCAATTTCAAAACGATTTGAAAAACACTCTATGGATGTTAAGAATTTAGCTCAAAAAGGCCATGCTTTTACAAGTAATAAAGATACGAATGTCCTCTCTACATTAGAAACAAATTCTATTATCCAAACTGATTTTTTGACTATTGCCCCCGATGAGAATTTAGAAAAATTAGTGGATTTAATTTCGCATTCTAACCAAGTGATATTTGCAGTTGTAGATGATAAAAATCAACTTTTGGGAATTGTACATTTTAATACAATTCGGGAAATCATATTTAATAGTTATCGGGTCAAATACACGCTGGTAAAAGAAATTATGATGAAGCCTATCGAAATTGTCACTCCAGATGACAGTATGGAAACTGTCATGGATAAGTTCGAAAAATCTAAAGTTGCATTCCTTCCGGTACTCAAAAATGACGAGTACTATGGGTTTATATCCAAATCAATTGCACTTGAAGCTTATAGAACTAAACTAAAATCGATGACAATAGATTAATTTTAATATTCTAAGAATTCACCTTTTTCATCCAAAAAAATTTGATTTGGAGTTAAATAAAAAAATGCAGACCTATAAGCCGGATTCTGTCTCCAATAAATTAGAGCCTCATCATTTATCTAGATCCCGCATTACTGCGGGACTCAAGCTATCTACCCTTCAACAACGGACGAGAAGCCCTTAAATGCTGATATACTTGATATTTCACCGCATAGAGTTTACCTGGTTTCACTACAGCATTACCTGTACATACTTTCTGTTGCACTTGTCCTAATCCCGATAAATCGGTACCGACGGGTATTACCCGCTATGCTTCCCTCTGGTGTCCGGACTTTCCTCCCTTTTGAATACTCAAAACGGCGATAAGGCGGTCTGCGGTGCGAAATTACACTATTTTTTTGTGTATCTCTATTTTAGACAATTTACTTTCACAACCATTTTACAACGACTTAATAATAAATTAGTTACCTTTATATTTCACAATTAATCTTTCGTTATTTATGAAACCTTCCTATCATTATACCACAGTTTTAGAAGCTTTAGAGGATTTAAAAGAAAAAGGGTTTACCTATGATTTTAATATTCATCCAAATGACATTAAAACTAATCCCCATAATTATAAAGTAAATCATGTATATCGCTACGAGGGCGACACTGATCCTGCAGAAGAATCAGTGGTTTACGGCATAACTTCAGATTTAGACATAAGAGGAGTTTTTGTGGCGGGATTTTCAGCTAATTCGGATGATGATGCTGCGCTTTATTTGGAAAAGCTATGTATCGATGGCGGCGGACAGTGCAAACTCTAATTTTGCTCTATTATTTTTGTAACAATGTAAAACTGCTTTTTGAAAGTATCAATAAAATATTTATCTATTCGCAATGCAGTTATCCGAAATAATAATTCAGCGAATCAAAAAAGAAGGTCCTCTATCTTTTCACGATTTTATGGAAATGGCACTGTATCATCCTGAATTAGGCTATTACAATGCAACACAAACTAAAATTGGAGCTGATGGAGATTTTTACACTAGCCCGTATATCTCTGCTGATTTTGGTGCCATGATCGGGCGCCAAATTGAAGAAATGTGGAAGAATTTAGGAAAAGAACCTTTTAAAATTATTGAGTATGGAGCTGGTACGGGTTTATTATGTCATGATATCTTAGATTATCTCAAAAAAAATGATGCTTTGTATAGTACCTTAAACTATTGCATTATTGAAAAAAGTGTCAGCATGCGCGAAATTGAAAAGCGATATCTGAAAGAAAAAGTCAGTTGGTACAACTCAATCCAAGATATTCCCCAAATTAACGGTTGTATAATATCAAATGAATTAATTGACAATTTTTCCGTACATCAGGTCATTATGGAAGAGGAACTTAAAGAAGTATTTGTAGATTACAAAGAGGGTTTTGTTGAAATTTTAAAACCTGCCAGTAAAGAACTGAATCATTATTTTAAAACATTAAACGTACAACTGCCGAAAGGGTTTCGCACAGAAGTCAATTTGCAGGCAATATCGTGGATAAAGGAAGTTTCTTATTCACTTCAAAAAGGATACATTATTACAATAGATTATGGATCATTGTCCAGTGATTTATACACTAATCGTCGAAGTTGCGGTACACTATTATGTTATCACAAACATCAAAAAAACGACAATCCCTATCAATTTATTGGGCAACAAGACATTACAACACATATAAATTTTTCCGCTTTATCCCAATGGGGTTTACAGTATGGAATGGAGTGTTGCGGAATGGTAGATCAAGCACAATTTTTATTAGGCTTGGGTATAAAAGAGTATCAAAATGTTGCTTTAGTAAAAAATCAAAATAATTTACAGTCAGCAGCCCATGAAGCACTTATGAATTATAGATTATTGGTGGATATGGGGATAAAATTTAAAGTTTTGATTCAACAAAAAAAAGTACCTAAACACACTTTATCAGGTTTGAAGTTTTTAAATTCATCATTAACTATCTCGCGTTAAGAATGAAATCATAAACATTCTGCACAACCCATAATCAGTTGTGACAGAACCAAAAATTACAAGTGAAAAATTTTACAATACTTAACAATAATTATATAAAAATTTATAACTGTTATAAGTATACCTTTAATTAAATAAAATTAACCCATAAAAAAAATATCATGGATAAGCGAATGTATCATTATGCGACTGTTTCTAAAGCTTTGGAAGAATTAAAAGAAAAAGGATTTACAATCGATTTTAACGTTCAAGAAAAAAGGATAATTGACAGTCCGGATGATTTTGAAATAGTGCACCTATATCGCTATGAAGGAGAGAGTGATCCTGGAGATGAAGCAACGGTTTTTGGTATTAAATCAAGTACCGGAGAAAAAGGTGTTTTTGTAGCAGGACTATCTGCATTTGCTGATAACAGTGCCGCTATGGTTTTGAATGAACTGACGATTAAAGGAAGAGAAGATCGTCCTGAATAATATTACAGTACAATGAACCGCTTACAATCTAAGTTAGAAAAAATGGGTAGGGATCCCATAATTACAGCAAAAGCAGTAAGCCTTCGCTATTGTGTAAATTATAGTAAAGGTTATTTTAGAATCAAAAGAAACAATACCTACCATTACATTGATCAAAATGAGAATTCAATTAATGATCCTGAAATCTTAACCCGAATTTTAAAATTAGTGCTTCCGCCTTCATGGGAAAACGTATGGATTTCGCCTTATGAAAACGGTCACTTGCAAGCTACAGGGGTTGATTCTAAAGGTAGAAAACAGTATCGTTATCATGAGCAATGGAACAAAATCAGAAATCAATCTAAATTTTATCGCATTCAAAGTTTTGCTTTAGCCTTACCTTTGATTCGAAAACATGTGGAACAAGATTTAAAAAATAAAAATTTAACTTACGAAAAAGTTATTGCGCTCGTAATAAAACTAATAGAGATAACTAATATTCGTATTGGAAATGAAGCATACAAAAAATTATACGGCTCATTCGGATTAACTACTTTACAAGATAGACATGTCGGATTTCAAAATTCAAAAATTCGATTTGAATTTACAGGTAAAAAAGCTGTCAAGCATAAAATCAGTTTCATCAGTAAAAAATTAGCGACATTAGTCAAAAGATGTAAAGATATTCCCGGACAAGATTTGTTTCAATACTATGACTTACAAGGAAATCATCATACAATTGGTTCGGCAGATATAAATAATTACTTAAAAAACATAACAAATCAAGATTTTACGGCTAAGGATTTTCGGGTTTGGTCAGGAAGCGTAAACGCGTTAAGTGCGTTCCAAAAATTAAAACCACCAATATGTCAAACGGAATCTAAACGCAAAATAATCGAAGTAATTGATGAAGTTGCATTAAAACTGGGCAATACAAGATCCGTTTGTAAAAAATATTATGTTCATCCAACTGTCATTGCTGCATTCGAAAAAGGTTCTATTTGGCAATACAAATCCAAAAAAATTAATGCTAAATTTCTGCCTGAGGAATACGCACTACTTAAGCTACTTGATAAAGAAATAATTGCAAATATTTAGAATAAATTTTTAGGAAATCTAGTTTTAATTTGTCTCAGGCCAACACTTAAATTGTGTTTTATTTTTTGTTATTTGAATTACCAAAACCTATATTTGTGCTTGAATTAATTTCTATGGAACAATTTGTTGTATCGGCACGTAAATATCGACCTCAAACATTTAAAGATGTTGTAGGACAAAAAGCCATTACTAATACTTTACTAAATGCCATAGAAAGCAACCATCTTGCTTCTGCACTCTTATTTACGGGACCACGTGGTGTTGGCAAAACTACTTGCGCTCGTATTTTGGCCCGAAAAATAAACCAGCCAGGATACGATGATCCCAATGAAGATTTTGCTTTTAATGTTTTCGAATTAGATGCAGCTTCCAACAACTCTGTGGATGATATAAGGAATTTAATTGACCAAGTTCGGATCCCACCACAAACAGGACAATACAAAGTATATATTATTGATGAGGTTCACATGTTGTCATCGGCAGCTTTCAATGCTTTCCTAAAAACACTGGAAGAACCGCCTAAGCACGCCATTTTTATTTTGGCAACGACCGAAAAACATAAAATTATTCCAACGATACTTTCTCGTTGTCAGATATTTGATTTCAAAAGAATTACCGTAAAAGATGCTAAAGAACATCTTGCCGAAGTCGCTACTAGTCAAGGCGTAGTTTTTGAAGATGATGCTTTGCATATCATTGCTCAAAAAGCGGACGGCGCCATGCGTGATGCTTTATCTATTTTTGACAGAGTCGTTTCTTTTTGTGGAAAAGACTTAACGCGTCAGGCCGTTACGGAGAATTTGAATGTGTTGGATTACGAAACGTACATCAACATTACCGATTTGATTTTGGAAAACAAAATCCCGGATTTATTAATGGCGTTCAACGAAATTCTTTCTAAAGGATTTGATGCGCATCATTTTGTATCCGGATTGGCTTCCCATTTCAGAGATTTGTTAGTTTCCAAAACACCTGCAACGTTAACTTTATTAGAAGTTGGTGAACAAGCACAACAAATGTATGGTGTGCAGGCACAAAAATGCAGTCAAGACTTTTTATTAAAAGGAATCGAGATTGCAAATGATTGTGATCTAAAATACAAACTGAGCCAAAATCAACGACTTCTTGTTGAACTTTGCTTGATGCAACTTGCCTCTATCACTTTTGATGGAGAAAAAAAAAAGTTGAACAATATATAATTCCACCTACTTATTTTAGAAAGAATGATTATTCAATAACGGTTCAAACAAAAATTGAAGATTCAAAACCTGCCATCCCAGTTTTAGAATCAGTTCAATTAAAAGAACCGGAAACTACAATTGACGTACCGTCAATTCCAGTTCCTACTCCTACAGTGAAAATTAACATTCCACAATCGAATGAACTAAAGGTTTCTGCGTTTTCATTAGCTAGTATTCGCGCCAAAAAAGCATTAGAAGAAAGCAGTAAAGGAATTGTAAAAGAAGTGCTTCATTTGCCAACTGAATCTTTCTCAGAGACAGAAATGTTGCTGCAATGGAACAAATACGCGCAACGTTTAGGAGACAAAGGCTATAAAATCATGGAATCGTTATTACTCATCAACGATCCAAAATTAAATGGAACCGCAATTACAATTGAATTGCCAAACGAAGGCTCAAAATTAGATTTTGAAAAAGAAATACATGGCCTTTTAGGACATTTGAAAGGGCATTTACACAATCATGACATTACAATTGAGGTTGTTGTCAATGAAAGTATAGAAAATAAAAGAAGTTTTAACGACCAGGACCGCTACAATAGATTATTGGAAATAAATCCAAACATTGAGCTGTTACGCACAACATTTGGATTGGATTTAGACGCATAATCTATATTAAAATTAAATTTTACCGTAGTACATTGCTTTTACAATTCCATCCGAAAGACCAATCTTTGGTACATAAATATTTCTTGCTCCACTCCATTTCATGGCATTCAGATAAATTCTTGTGGCAGGAATAATTACATCGGCACGATCCGGATTGAGACCTAGTTCAGATATTCTTTGCTCATAAGAAAGAGAATTTAAAAACGCATATTGCGAATTCATATAAATATAAGAAAGCGGCTTTTCTTGTAATTTCCCCGACATTTTAAAAAGCTTATTTATATTTCCACCAGAACCTATCAGCGTAACTTCATCAAATTCTTGCGTATTTGTTTTAATCCATTTTTCAATTTCATCCCACACCACATCGCAGACCATATCATTCAGTAAACGAACGGTTCCAGCTTTGAAAGATCTTGAAATGATCATTTTACCATTAGAGAACAAAGTAAATTCGGTACTTCCACCGCCAACATCCACAAAAAGATAGGTTTGATCCGTTTTTAACAAATGATGTAAATCAGTCGATGCTATTAAGGCAGCTTCTTTTTTACCATCAATAATTTCTATTTTTATATCAGCTTTTTTCTTAATCAATGCTACAACTTCTTTACCATTATAAGCTTCTCGCATCGCAGAGGTCGCAAAAGCCATGTAACGTTCTACTTTATGTACTTTCATCAAAAGATTAAAAGCCTTCATGGCATCACACATTCTCTCAATATTCTCTTCTGAAATTTCACCAACTGTAAAGGCGTCCTGACCAAGACGAATAGGTACACGAACGAGGGAACTTTTGTTGAACTGAGGCTCTTTACCTTCCTGTTCCACGATATTAGCAATCAACAAACGCATGGCATTAGAACCAATATCAATTGCTGCATATTTTTTTATTTTAATCATTTCCAATTCGTTATTTACTAATTATAGTGTAGAATTCTTAATTATAGGAGTGCAAAATCCAGTCCAGATATAAACAATTAATTATACTTTTTCTTTATCAGGCACAACTTCTTCCTGTTTTTTTTGATAGTATTTATACGTTTCAAATTGCGCTCTAAAAATAGGATTATGATTTCTTGTACGGTATTTATTATCTAATTTATACGAATGAAAACGCGCTTTCACGTTACCTTTCCAGCCAATATCAAAATTATCAATCAGTTCATTTTTTATTCCCTGATCGTAAATTGGACACGTTACTTCGACCCTTCCGTCAAGATTTCTGGTCATAAAGTCTGCTGATGAAATGTAAACTTCCGTTTGCCCTGCATTGCCAAAAATATAAATTCTGGAATGTTCCAGATAATTATCCACAATACTTATTGCCTCGATATTATCACTCATTCCGGGAATTCCGGGAATCAAGGAACAAATTCCTCTTATTTCAAGTTGAATTTTTACACCGGCTTTACTTGCTTCATATAATTTATCAATCATTGCAAAATCAGATAAACTATTCATTTTTAATTTTATATGCGTTTTTCTTCCTGCCAAAGCATGTGTAATTTCCCGATCAATCAACTTTACGAATCTCGTTCTGGTATAATGCGGCGAAACAATAAGGTGTTTGTAGCGATGCACCCTGTAATTGATGTCAAAGAACTCGAATATCCGCATGATGTCTTTCAAAATCTGTTGATGACTGGTAAAAAGAGTAACATCAGTATACACTTTCGCAGTAGATTCATTAAAGTTACCGGTTGAAATAAAACCATATCGTTTTATTTTGTCATTCTCCATTCTTTCGATAACACATATTTTACTATGTACTTTAAGTCCTTTTATTCCAAAAATGAGTTCAATACCTTCCAATTGCATTTGTTCAGCATAGGAAATATTGGAAGCCTCATCAAAACGAGCTTGCAATTCAATTTGAACGGTTACTTTTTTTCCATTTTTGGCCGCATTTATGAGAGAACTGATAATTTGCGAGTTTTTTGCCAATCTATACAAAGTAATTTTTATCGAAATTACTTTAGGATCTAACGCCGCTTCACGCAAAAACTTGGTCAAATAGGAAAAGGATTGATAAGGCGCATTTAATAAATAATCTTTCTCGCTTATTTTTTCGAGCATACTTCCTTCAAGACTTAATCCCGGAATAGGAAGCGGATCATTCGTTTGGTACAACAAATCATATCTTCCAAGATTTGGAAAATTCATATAATCCCTTCTGTTATGATATCTTCCGCCAGGAATGATGCTGTCAGTGGACACAATTTTCATTTTGTCCAAGAAAAAATTCAAAGTATCTTCTTCGA
The DNA here is from genome assembly GCF_900112975.1 of Flavobacterium xueshanense. Lineage (GTDB taxonomy): Bacteria > Bacteroidota > Bacteroidia > Flavobacteriales > Flavobacteriaceae > Flavobacterium > Flavobacterium xueshanense. The sequence continues at coordinate 53,222 of NZ_FONQ01000020.1, forward strand.
TTAATTGGTCGTAAATAAAACGTACTGGTTCTCCAATTCTTCTGTCTTTTACACTTAATGATATTTTTTCGATCATACTTTTACTCAAATCACTATCAATGTCAAGTTGTGCATCTCTGGTAATTTTTATCATGTGAGCCGAAACGCTTTTGTAGTCAAAAATATTGAAAATATTACTCAGGTTGTGTCGAATAACATCATCCAGAAGAATGACATACTGTTTTTCGTTATTAGACGGTAGCACAACAAAGCGGTTAATCATTTTGGGAATTTCGATAACTGCATACCGTACTTCTGAATTTTTATTCATAACCAATTTGATCGCTAAATATCCCGAAGTATCTTTTAATACTGGAAATTCAGCTAAATCATTTAAGATAATCGTTACCAATTCAGGGCTTACTTTTTGAATAAAAAAATCTTTTAGAAAAATTTCTTGTTCAATCGTAATATCCGATTCGGTAATGATAAATATGTTTTTAGTTTCAAGTTCGTTTTCGATAATATTTAAAATTCGCAAACTTTCAGATTGTTGCTGTATGACAATTTCAGTAATATCTTTGACTAATTGTTGCGCTGAAATACCTCCCAAATATTTTTCTCCAGATATACCCGTTAAACTTAATCGTCTGATAGCTGCAAAACGAACTCTGAAAAACTCATCTAAATTATTTGAAAAAATACCTAAAAAACGCAACCTGTCTAATAACGGAACCGAATGATCGCCAGCTTCTTGAAGTACTCTTGCGTTGAATGCCAACCAACTTTTTTCTCTATCAATATATTTATATTCTAATACTTTATTCATCTTAGATCTTTGGGGAATATTATTTTTTTTATTTTACCATTCTTTATTTTTTTCCAATCATCAGCATCAAATTTTAACCATACGAAACCAGCTGTTGGAACATTTTCGATAAAAATATCTCCAAATCTATTAACAAAATCTGTAATTGCCGCATTATGTCCAAAAAGAATAACACTTTCAAAAATATTACTGCATGATTTAATAACATTCTCCAGATTCTTTTCATCAAAAGTATAAAGGTCGTCTTTGTAAACAATACTTTCGACAGGATATAAAATATTTTGAGCAAAAATTAACGCCGTATCAGTGGCTCTTTTAGCAGAACTACTCTTGATTATATAGGTTTTAGGAATCAAATCTTTGGCTTGAGCAGCAACAAGATGAGCATCTTTTATTCCTTGACAGGTCAAAGCACGATTTTTATCATGGATGGGAATCTCCCAACTTGATTTTGCATGGCGGACCAAAATTAAGTTTTTCATGTTGGAAAAATTTCTGTTTTCGATTAATAAAATTGATGAAATACAATTTACAAAACAAAAAATTATAATATTATTTTTTAACTTTTTATTCTATATAATCTTGATTAAAATTTTTAAATATATACCTAATAAAAGATTGAAACAACTCCTAATATAAAGTTAAAAGAAAAAGAGGAATTGTTATTATAGCCTGATATTACTGCAAATAGGCTAACAGTTTAATATATTTTTTTAAGATTAAATTAGCAAAACATGCGCTTCACCGAGTATTTAGGTTGTTGACAGAAAAAAGAAACAACTGTAATTTATTACGTATAATTTAGTCCTTTATTAATTTCCCAATTCCCAAAAAACCTAATTCTAATCCTCATAGTTTACATGGAAAAAAAATACTTTACCTCAAAAAATAGGGTCTCAGACTTTTCTAATTTTTTTAATAATTCATCCAGTGAACTTTTAAAAAAATTAGTCTTCGTTTGTTTTACATTATTGGCAAGTTTAGCTTCTGGTCAAGTATTAAAATCCAGTGATAAAACTCCTCAAGTGATGGAGGTAAAATCTTTTATAGCAACAATGAAGAAATCTGAGCAAAATTCAAGATCAGTAAATCCTGAATCTAAACGTTTGGAAAATTTATTGAATGATGTACAACAGACCCTTTACTTTTATTCTGGCAAAGTTGAAAGTTATGGAGATAAACCAAACTCTTTGTTTACTAATACAAAATCTTTGAACGCAATTGCCTCGTCAAACATCGACATTGAAGATATTGAAATTGTAACTATTAAAATTGATAACAACGCTGATTTAAATATTCCAATTGATTTATCAGTACTTTCTACATTTTCTAAGTTAAATTATGTGTACATCCTGTCTAATATTAGTAGTAGTGAAACTTCTATAATCAAACTTATTAAAAACATTAATCCGCGATATACTGTTTTTTATAAAATAGACCAAAGCGAATAAATCTAGATTAGATAACAACCTACAATTATTATTATTATTATTATGAAAAAACTGTACTCCAAATCTAAAATAGTTTACCCAATATACCGTCTTTTTTTTATAGCAATCTTTTTTTTAGGATTTGCGTTTTCTTTGAATGCGCAGGTAAAAGTTCCTTTTAAGGAGAGGACTTCGACATTTTCACCACTTAAGAAAACGTATAATGTAAAAGGTGATTTTACGATGATTGGTAATACCAATTTAACATTACAGAATTATGGTGACAATGTTACCAATGATAATCCAATGATTTATGTTGACATTGATAACGATTCAAAAACTTGGAATTCATCCTCGTCAACCTTATCATTACCTGCAGATAATGGAACTGCTTCTTCTTGTTCAAATATTGTTTATGCAGGATTATATTGGACAGGAAGAGCGTCAGATAGCGATACCAATAATTATATCGTAGCTGCATCGAAAGATGGTGATAACAAAAATTTTGACAAAAGAGTTATCTCATTAAAAGGACCTGGAGAATCCAAATACACGAATATAACCGCAAGTTCAATAGGGAACGTCAATGAAATTTATTATCCAAATAATTTAGATGGATACATGTATTCTGCTTATGCAGAAGTTACTCAATATGTAAAAGATAACGGAGTTGGAGAGTATTTTGCGGCTGATATTGCTCTTAAACAAGGAAGCGGTGGTGGAACTGGATTTTATGGTGGTTGGGGATTAATTGTTATTTACGAAAATTCAAGCATGAAAAATCGTGACATCACTGTTTTTGATGGACATGGTTACGTAAAAGGTTCTACAACAATAAATCACGAAATTGATGTTACAGGTTTTAATGCAGTACCTTCAGGAAATGTTGGTATTAAACTTGGAATGATTGCTGGCGAAGGCGATAGAGGAATATCCGGTGATTATTTTCAGATTCAAAAAAAGAACTCCACTAATTATTTAAGTCTTAACCATTCCGCAAATTCGACTAACAATTTTTTTAATTCTTCGATACAAACGGGAGGAAATCAAAGGAATCCATCACTTGTAAATAATACAGGATTAGACATTAGCATGTTTACCATTCCTAATACAGATAATTCCATAATAGGTAATAACCAGACATCAACAAAATTCAAATACGGTTCAACACAAGACACCTATGTCATATTTGCAATAGCAATGGCTGTTGATGCCTATGTTCCCGATATCGAAGGTATTATTACTGCCACAAAAATCGATAACGTTCCAGTTTCTGGCACTAGCCCTACAACAGCTTTACCTGGTCAAGAGTTAGAATATAAAATTCAAATAGAAAATAGAGGTACAGAAGCCATCAACAATACAAAAATTGTTATACCAATACCTTACAATGCCACATATATTGCAAATAGTGCTTCTAAAACCATTAATTTCACACCAAACCCTTCTCCTAATACCTTAATTTACGAACCTACAACTGGGGCAAATGGTTCTGTTGTTTGGGATTTTGGTACTTTACCGCTACCTGCTAACGGAGATAAAAATAGCGTATTAGCAGAACTTACGTTTAAATTTAAAATTACCGAAGATTGTACATTATTAAAAAATGCTAACTGTAATAATGTAGTTTCAGTCATTGGTTTTTTAAGTGGTACCGGATCAGTATCTACAGTAAAAGTTATCGATAAATCTTTAATTCAAGGCTACACCTCAGGAGGTAATTGTCAAGGAACCGCAATTCCAACTCCTTACATAACAACAATCGATGCTGCTGCTTATGTCAATGCAAATTGTCAGGCTACTCCACCAATCACTGCGTTTACATTTTGTAACGCTGGAAGTACTATTCCAATTACCGCTGTAGCTGGTGCATTTCCTACTGGAGCAACATTTTACAACTCGTATCCAGTTGTTAGTGGAACAACAATTCAATATACAATAAATAAACCATTTCCTGCAACTGTTGGAACTTCTACATATTATTCAGTACCTCCAGGGGTTGGTAGTGGTTGTTATTTCCAATTTACCATTACTGTTTCAAGCATTACGTCATTGCCCATAGTAACTGATGTAAAATATTGTATTGGTGAGAATACAGTACCGCTAATCGCCACTGCAAGTAATCCTTCGTATAATTTATATTATTATACTAGTGAAACATCATCAGCTCAAATGTCTATTACTCCATCGTCAACTACTGTTGGAGAAACTACATATTATGTTGCCGAAGGTCAAACTAATTCTTGTATCGGTCCAAAAAAACCAATAAAAGTTACTGTTTATCCAAAACCAACAGTTACCGCACCTGTAAATAAAACTTTTGAAGGATGCGAAACTGATGCAATAACTGATTTATCTTACAGTAAAACAGACATAAATATTACATTATCACAGTTTACAACAGCCGGAGGCACTTTTCCGAATAGTAGCAACGTTAGTACCTATTCCATTTCCTATAAAGATTCGAAAAGTGGAAGTTGCCCAATAACGGTTGAAAGAACCTTTAAAATTACAACAATCTGTGGTTCTACTATTGTAAAACAAACCATTAAAATTCTAGATACAACTGCACCTACAATTACTGGTACTTTATCTGATGTAAATGTAGAAGGTTGTTCTCTTACCGATCTTCCCCCAGCTGTAAAAACAGTAGCAGCTTTAGAATTATTAGGCTTGTCAATTAGTGATAATTGTACAACTGATCTAAAAATGACTATTACAAATTCAGATATTATAAATGGAAACTTACCCACTGTTATTATTAGGACTTACACAATATCTGATAAATGTAATAATCAAACTACAGTAAATCAAAAGATTATTGTAGATGATACCATTGTTCCTGTCACTCCTATTTTGTCAGATGTGACCGGACAATGCTCTGCTACTGCAACTGCTCCTACAACTACGGATGTTTGTAGTGGAAATTCTATTGTCGGAACAACTACGGATGCTTTAACATACAATGCTCAGGGTACATACACCATCACTTGGACTTTCAATGACGGAAAAGGAAATAATGTCACAGCAACTCAAAATGTTATTGTAAAAGATACTGTGAAACCAACCATCACCTGTGCCATGCCTGTAACTGTGCCTGTGGATGCGGCTTCTTGTACTACAGCTAAAGCCAATGTAACTCTTGGAACTCCAACTACTACTGATAATTGTGGGGTG
>NZ_FONQ01000021.1 GCF_900112975.1 Flavobacterium xueshanense
AAAAGGTCAATGAGCCTGATTTCGTTGTCTTTCCCTATGGCATCATCTATCGATGAGGCAAAAAGCGGGAGTTGGTTTCTGTTGGTTCCGTTGATAAATTTCATACTTAAATATACAAAAAATCAACGAGTTGCGCAAGTTGTTTGAGCGATTTTTAGTACAAATTATTTAACAGGAAGAAAGGAGGTTATTAGACAGTTTGACGTATCGTGGCTTTGCGAGGATTTTCGGCAAAGTATGCGGAAATCTTCGGATTCAAGACCTAAAAACAACAGACACAAACTATTAATTAAATTAATCACGATGCCGAAAATCTTGCAAAACCACTGTTATGCGTTCGGCTTTTTAATCACTACAAATTATGAAAGCAACATTAACTTATTTTAAGAACTCAAATACAGGAGAATTGATATTTAGACAAATATTTTCTGAAACTGATATTACTGGAATCCCTGATTATTTTTATGATAAAAATAGAAAATCAATAGACAGACAAGATTTAAACGGTTTTGTTGAGATTTCAGAAAAGAAATTTAATCGAGAATCTAAGTGTTCCAACGAAGCTGACGCATAACTTGTATATAGGTCTGACGACGTCCGACTTATCCACCCTAAATTGGGTTGATAGGTCTGATAAACGTCAAACTTTATTTATTTTCAAATATATAAATAAATCGCTGAAAATACTTATAAAAAAAAACAGTAATTCATTTATTTTCAAAGATATATTATTTCCATGCAGGATTATTACGGTAAACCGTAAGCGGAGTTATTTATTGCAAAATCCCTAGCCCCGACAGCAGTGGAAAGCCTATGCCGGTTGAAAACCGCTTTTTTCTGGTGGTGGCAGAGCGACCAAAGGAAGCTCCTGACAGCGGCTAGAAAAAGGGTTTGAAACCAAATAGCTTGCAGCGTAGGGCGGGAATTGCTCCTGAAAAAAGATCTTGAAATAAATTCAGGATAAAAAAAAATTCCCCAACTACTTTCGTAATTGGGGAATTTAATTTGAGGTATCGAAACGGTTATTAGTTCACAATAACCCATTGTCCAGAAGCGATTAGGCTTTCGGCTTTTTTGTATTTCATTTCTTGTGTTTGTCCGTTAGCCACGTTTTGAATCGTTACGTTGTCATTGCGATTGATTTTTGGCATATCTCTCACGATAGTTTCGGTAACTTGTCGTTGTTGCGTTTGACCAGCTTCACGATTTGCAGTTTCGCTACTGATGATTTCATCTTTCGAAGTAGTGTAATCTTCTACCGGAGCAACTTCTTTCGCTTCTTGAATTTGTTGGTTTTCCTGAGCCGGTAAATCACCTTTGAATAAGAATGAAATTACCTCTTTGTTGACATTGTCAATCATGGCTCTAAACAAATTGAAGGCTTCCAGTTTGTAAATTAGCAACGGATCTTTTTGTTCGTGAACTGCAAGTTGAACCGATTGTTTCAATTCGTCCATTTTACGCAAGTGTTTTTTCCAAGCTTCATCTACAATTGCCAAAGTGATGTTTTTCTCGAAATCAGCTACCAGTTGCGCACCTTTTGTGTCATAAGCTGTTTTTAAATCAGTAACCACATTCAACGATTTTATTCCATCCGTAAACGGAACAACGATGCGCTCAAATTGGTTGTTTTTATCTTCGTAAACGCTTTTTATGATTGGGAAAGCTTCTCTGGCACTTCTTTCCGTTTTCTCTGTATAATATTCTAATGTTGCTTTATACACTTTTCCTGTTAACTCCATTTCGCTCAGCTTAGTGAACTCACTTTCGGTAACCGGTGACGTGATTGAGAAATAGCGAATCAATTCAAATTCAAAGTTTTTGAAATTATTAGTTGCTTTATTATCATCAATGATTAGTTCGCAGGTATCATAAAGCATGTTGGCAATATCTAATTTCAAACGTTCTCCAAACAAAGCGTGACGACGACGTTTGTAAACTACTTCACGTTGTGCATTCATAACATCATCGTATTCCAATAAACGTTTACGAACGCCAAAGTTATTTTCTTCTACTTTTTTCTGAGCACGTTCGATAGATTTTGTCATCATCGAGTGCTGAATCACTTCACCTTCCTGTAATCCCATTCGGTCCATTACTTTAGCGACTCTTTCAGAACCAAACAAACGCATTAGGTTATCTTCAAGAGAAACGTAAAACTGAGAACTTCCGGGATCACCTTGACGTCCTGCACGACCACGTAACTGACGGTCAACACGACGTGAATCATGACGCTCTGTTCCTACAATTGCTAATCCACCAGCGGCTTTTACTTCGGCAGATAATTTAATATCGGTACCACGTCCCGCCATGTTCGTTGCAATAGTTACCACACCGGGTTTTCCGGCTTCTTCAACAATTTGCGCTTCTTGTTTGTGCATCTTTGCATTCAATACGTTGTGTGCAACGCCACGCATTTTCAACATTCGGCTTAATAATTCCGAAATCTCTACGGAAGTTGTACCAATAAGAACTGGTCTTCCTGCTTTAGATAATTCACTTACGTCTTCGATAACGGCATTGAATTTTTCACGAGTTGTTTTATAAATAAAATCCTCTTTGTCTTTTCTGGCCATTCCTCTGTTCGTAGGAATTTCTACAACGTCTAATTTATATATTTGCCACAACTCACCCGCTTCAGTTACTGCGGTTCCAGTCATTCCTCCCAGTTTGTTGTACATTCTGAAGTAATTCTGTAACGTAACGGTTGCAAATGTTTGAGTAGCCGCTTCGATTTTTACATTTTCTTTGGCTTCAATCGCTTGGTGCAATCCGTCAGAATAACGACGACCATCCATGATACGACCGGTTTGCTCATCAACAATCATGATTTTGTTGTCCATGATTACATATTCTACATCTTTTTCGAATAAAGCGTAGGCTTTCAAAAGTTGTGTCAAAGTGTGAATACGCTCGCTTTTTACACCGAAATCCTGAAACAATTTTTCTTTTTCTTCGGCTTCTGTGTCTTTATCTAATTTTTTCTTTTCGATAGCGGCAATTTCAGTTCCAATGTCCGGAAGTACAAAAAAGTCAGCATCAGTATCTCCGGAAAGGTATTGAATTCCGTTATCCGTCAATTCTACCTGATTGTTTTTTTCTTCAATAACAAAATACAATGCCTCATCAATCTTGTGCATTTCTCTTTTGTTATCCTGCATGTATTGATTTTCAGTTTTCTGAAGCAATTGTTTAATTCCTTCTTCACTCAAAAATTTAATTAAAGCTTTGTTTTTTGGCAACGCTCTGTAGGCTCTTAGTAATTGAACTCCACCCTCTTTAGTTTTTCCTTCCTTGATTAACTTTTTTGCTTCGGATAAGAAACCGTTTGCCAACTGTCTCTGGATACTTACTAAGTTTTCAATTTTCGGTTTCATTTCCATGAATTCATGACGATCTCCTTGTGGAACCGGACCTGAAATAATTAATGGAGTTCTGGCATCATCAATTAAAACTGAATCGACCTCATCGACAATCGCGAAATTGTGTTTTCGTTGCACTAAATCCTCTGGCGAATGTGCCATATTATCTCTTAAGTAGTCAAAACCAAATTCATTATTGGTTCCGTAAGTGATATCAGCGTCGTAAGCTTTTTTTCTGCCTTCTGAACTTGGTTGGTAATTGTCAATACATTCTACAGTCATGCCGTGGAATTCGAACAATGGCGCTTTCCAGGTGCTATCTCTTTTTGCCAAATAATCATTTACGGTTACTAAATGCACACCGTTTCCAGTCAATGCATTCAAGTAAAGCGGTAAAGTTGCCACCAATGTTTTTCCTTCACCTGTTTGCATTTCAGCTACTTTTCCTTCATGCAAAACCATTCCGCCAATTAATTGGACATCATAGTGAATCATGTCCCAAGTAATTTCTTTACCTGCAGCACTCCATGAATTTGCCCAAATAGAAGTATCACCATCTAATGTGATGTAGCTTTTTATTGCCGAAAGTTCACGGTCTTTTGGAGTTGCCGTCACCACTATTTGCGTGTTGTCTTTGAAACGTCTTGCTGTTTCTTTTACCACTGCAAAAGCTTCCGGAAGAATTTCCATCAATGTTTTTTCCGAAATATCGTAGGCTTCTTTCTCAAGTGCGTCAATAGCTACGTAGATATCTTCTCTTTTGTCAATATCTACAATGTTTTCCACTTCTTGTTTCAGAGCTTCAATTTTCGTGTCTTTTTCCGAACGAGCTTGTTTTATTTTGTCTTTAAAAAAGATCGTTCTCTCTCTAAGTTCATCATGTGATAATGTTTTTAGAGGTTCTTCGAAAGTTTTTATTTTGTTGAGATAAGGTTGTAAAGCTTTGACATCTTTTTGAGATTTATCCCCAACAAAGACTTTAATAATACTATTTATAAAACTCATGATATGTTTTTATTTCTAATTGTGTAATTCTGTAAATTTAAACCAAAAAAAAGCCTCTTTTGAGACTTTTTTATTGGTTTACCTTTTAATATTCATCCTCATTCCAAAGATAATCTTCGTCCGTAGGATAATCTGGCCATATTTCTTCCATTGATTCATATATTTCGCCTTCATCCTCGATAGATTGAAGGTTTTCTACCACCTCTAATGGAGCTCCTGCTCTAATAGCGTAGTCAATAAGTTCGTCTTTGTTAGCAGGCCACGGTGCATCACTAAGATAGGATGCTAATTCTAATGTCCAATACATCTGTTGTCGATTTAGTTTTGTGCAAAAATAAATTTTTTACTGAAAAATACAAGTAAAAAATGATTTATTTTTAGTTAAAGTTAAGAACGTTTTATTTAGTATTCAGTGTTCGGTCCCGACGCTTCGGGATTAGTGTTCAGCTTTAAACTGTAAACTTACAACTGTAAACTGCCAGCTACTTCCTCGGAATCCATTGAACTTCGGCAGCTTTCAAGTCATGAGACAACTTTCGTGCCAACACAAAAAGGTAGTCAGAAAGTCGGTTCAAGTACTTGATTGCGATTTCAGCAACGGGTTCATTGTGGCTTAAATGGACCGCTAAACGCTCTGCTCTTCGACAAACACAGCGTGCAATATGACAATATGACACGGTAGTATGTCCGCCAGGAAGTACAAAATGAGTCATTGGCGGTAATGCCTCTTCCATAGCGTCAATTTCATTTTCCAATAATTCAATATCAGATTCGATAATTCCCAAATTTTTCAAACGAAGTTCCCCGTTTTTCATCACTTCTTTTTCCGGAGGCGTTGCTAAAATAGCACCAACAGTAAACAAACGATCCTGAATTTCGATAAGAATTTCTTTGTAATGCGCATTCATTTCCTGATCGCGAATCAAACCAATATGAGAATTTAATTCGTCAACAGTTCCGTAACTTTCTATTCGGGCATGGTCTTTTGGAACTCTGGTTCCGCCAAAGAGTGCTGTTGTTCCTTTATCCCCGGTCTTTGTATATACTTTCATCCGTCGAAGGTTTATTTGATTTTTAAAAAAAACAAATTTAAGCTATTAATTTTATTATTGCTTCAACAAATCGTTCCAGTGAATTTTCACTTAGATCAAAATACAAATCGGGTTCTATGCATTCAATTTCCATTAAATAGAGTTCGTTTTCAATAAGGATTCCGTCAACTCTTGCGTACAGTAGATCCTTTGGTAAGGAATCAACAATTTTTTGTGCTTTTTCAATTAATTCCTTATTGGGTTGAACCAAAGTATATTTTCCTCCAAAGAGGGATTGTACCCTAAAATCGCCTTCAACGGGTTTTTTATTTACCGCGTGTGAGAATTTTTTATTGAAAAAGATAAAAGAAGTTTCACCCAATGTTTGAATCTCCGGCATGAATTCCTGCAAAAGCAACTCTTTCTCAGCCGCAATAGTTTTGTATTTCTCGCTTATGGCTTGAATTTCGGAAATTTCGAAAACTTCGGTAAGATAAGATCCTGCCGAAAATGCCGGTTTTATTACGGCTTTTTTCCAGTGTGGAGGAATCAGTTCAGCAAGATTGAGGTGTTCCGTCTTGTCAATGAAAACGGTTGGCAAAATGGTGATTCCTTGCTGTTCCATTTCACGCAAATAGAACTTATGGATGTTTTGCGTGATTATTTTAATTGGGTTCAGCGTTTTTATTTCCAGTTGCGCTATTTGGTCAAGCCAAATTTTAAACTCGGTTTCTTTTTCGAAATAGTCCCAAGTATTGCGAAAAATTAAATAATCAAAATCAGTCCAATTGATGGTTTTGTCACTCCAAATAGCGGCGGTGGCTTCTATATTATGTTTGGCCAAAGCCGGAATTATTTTTCGATCTTCGGGATTTAAATCGGGAAGTTTTTCGCAGGTGAGTAAAGCGATTTTCATTTTTGAGTAGGTATTATTTGGAATGTTAGATGGTATCGTGTTTGGGATTTCCTAGCCCGGATAAAAGTGGAATCCTCTTTCTTGACATTCAGACGAAGGAAGAATGGCAAGAGAGAGATAGAGCGGATAGCCGGAAAAAGCTCCCGAAAAAAAAACTATTTGGTTGTATCGCTTTCAATAAGTCCGTCACGCAAACGAATGACTCTGTGAGCATATTCAGCAATTTCCTCCTCGTGTGTTACCAGGATTACGGTGTTGCCATTGGCGTGAATGTCTCCAAAAAGTTTCATGATTTCGAGCGATGTTTTGCTGTCCAGATTTCCGGTTGGCTCATCGGCAAGGATGATAGAAGGTTTGTTGACCAAAGCGCGGGCAATGGCTACACGCTGGCGTTGTCCTCCCGACAGTTGATTGGGCTGGTGGTCCATTCTGTCGGCAAGATTTACCTGTTCCAAAACTTCAGTGGCGCGTTTGTTTCTTTCGGATTTAGAAAAACCGGCATAAATCATCGGTAAAGCCACGTTGTCTAAGGCGGTTGTTCGGGGTAAAAGGTTGAAAGTCTGGAAAACGAATCCGATTTCTTTGTTTCGAATTTCAGCTAACTCATCATCTTTCATCTGACTGACGTCTTTTCCGTTCAGAATATAAGTCCCGGAAGTTGGCGTGTCTAAGCAGCCTAATAAATTCATTAAAGTTGATTTTCCAGATCCTGAAGGTCCCATTAATGCTACATATTCGCCTTTATTTATTTCTAAATCAATGCCTTTAAGAACATAAACGATTTCATTTCCAAGTACAAAATCTCGTTTGATATTGGTTATTTTGATTAGCGGGTTTGCCATTAGAATATATGATTTTTGACCTTCGACTGTGCGCAGGCTGCTATTAAATTAGATTTTAAAAGTACAAAAACTTTTGAATTATTAATAAGTAGTCCTTTTTAAAATTTGTTACACAATCTGACTGCCGAAATTTCAGACTTTAGATTTGTTTTTTTTGACATGTTGCCGTGATAGTGGATTTTATAAGTTCATGTGTACATAAAATTTGGGTTTAACATTTTACATAATTTCAGACTCAATTTATAGAATTCACACTATTATAATTTTTATTTCACAATTAATTAAATAACTTACATAATTATTGGTTATATGTTGAATATAACACAATGTTATTTACATTTGTTTGATAAAAATTAATCAAATCGATATTATGAAAAATACTAAACTAGCATTAGGATTAGCGGTAATCGCTATTGGATTTACATCTTGCAAAGATGAAAAAGCGGAACAAGCAGAGAAAAAAGTTGACACGTATGTAATGTATGTAGATTCATTAGGTAATGTTACTGCTGAAGACGCTAAAAGTAACTGGGAAGGAATAGAAGCTGCTTACCTAATAAGAAGCGGAGAAGCTGAAGCAGCTATCGCAAACATGAAGGATAATGTGGAGGCGCAAGCACGTCTTGATGCAAGTAGAGCCAAATATGAAGCTTTGAGAGCTAAATATGAAGCTCAAAAAGCGGAGGCTGAAGTAGCTGTAGCAGCGGCAGCACCTAACCCAAAACAACAACTACGAAATGCATTGTTTGGTGAAGGAAAAATGGGTGAGGACATGAATTTTAATTGGGTAAATGCAGCTAACATTCACAATGTTTACCAACAATTTGTGCATACTGCTGAGGATAATAAAGACAGATATTCTCGTGAAGACTGGGATGAAATTAAAGTAATGTATGAGGCCCTTGACAGCAGAAAAAATACTGTTGAAAAAGAAGGACTTTCTTCTGAAGATAATAGAAAAATTGCTGGTTTGAAAGCAAAATTCGGCCCAATGTATACATTGAACAGAATGGGAGCTAAATCAGGAGAAATGAAAAGAGCTAAAGAATAGCGAATAATGAATTCAATATTAAAAATGACAGTCAGCGATGGCTGTCATTTTTTTTACGTTAAATTCTTATTATAAAATGTTCTTTGGGTTGTTCTCTTCTAAAAAACACCAATCCCCAATGAAACGTATCAATAGTTACTGTCACTTTGGGATGTTTTTTTATGATTTCCCACGCTTCTTCCATTTGTGATGACCAATGAATGTCATCGAATATCCAAACGGTTTCGTTCGTAATTGTCGGAAGTAATTCTTCGAAATAATCTAAAGTCGCTTTCTTGGAGTGATTTCCGTCGAAGTAAATTAAGGAAAAGTGTTCAGTGTTCAGTTTGAAGTGTTCAGTTGTATCTGGTGATGAATTCCGTTTCTCTAAATAAGAATTAAACGTAGTTACAATAGATTCTACATTGTTACAATTGAATTTTTGGAATTGTAATTGAGCAATTTTTGCAGTTTCTGGACAACCTTCTAAAGTGATTATTGTTGCTTCTCTTACAGAGCTTCGGGACCCTAAGGAAAGTGCTGAAGTCGCTAATCCCAGTGAAGTTCCGATTTCTAAAATAGTTGAAGGCCGAAAATAATTGGTGACTCTAAATAATAATTCGGCTCGCTTTGAAGTAATTCCCGCTGTTTTGGCAATTTTGGAAATAATTCTAGTATTCGATTTAAAAACTTTCGAACCCGCCCCAAAATCAGTGACTTTAATCAGATTGTTGTTTGCTAAAAGCGATTTTCTGTAATTCTTTAAAATCTTATATTCCGGTTTTGTCTTTTTGTCGTAAAAACATTTCGTCAATAAACTAAATACAAACGGAGAATGTACAGCATGCTCATTTTTTGAGTGCCAAAGGAATTGTAAATACGATTTTATTTGGAATAACATAAAGATAGTTGCAAAGTAGGCGCGAAGATAGTAAGATAATAGTCGAATGTCAAAAACGCAACAACATCATCTTCATGCTTGGATTTGCGAGTTTATGAGTTTAGAACTTTACGACGTTAAAAAGTCTATATTTGCGCCCTTAGAATTTGCACTAGAATAAGACCCATTTTTTACAATAATGATTGAACAGATAGAACATAAAAGTGCCATAAGCTCCGAAGAAATTGACCGATGCATCGCTATTTTGGCACAATTGAATACCGATACGGACCAAATATTTGATATTCCAAAAGAACAACGAACAGCTTTGATCAAAGCGGCGGGAATGTTTTCCAGACCCGATCGTGACGAGCTTTCCCGGAGAAAAAAAGACGGAAAAGTGGCTGCCAAACGCAAAATGGAAAAGCGGGACCGAACCGCCCGAAAGGAAACCGGAATTCGACATGCCCGTGAAGCTAGTATTTTTGTGGCACCCAAATTATTGGCTTCACATGACCTTGCCCACAAAGAACAATTAGAACTGGAAACGCCACGAAATTGTTACGTTTGTAAAACCGAGTTTACTAAAATGCACCATTTTTACGATACGATGTGTACCGAATGTGGTGATTTCAATTATGCCAAACGTTTTCAAACCGCAGATGTAAAAGGACAAGTCGCCGTTATTACAGGTTCTCGTCTGAAAATTGGATACCACATTACGTTGATGTTGTTGCGTGGTGGAGCCACAGTTATTGCAACAACTCGTTTTCCAGTGGATTCCGCTTTGCGTTTTTCTAAGGAAGTTGATTTTATCGATTGGGGACATCGTTTGAAAATTCACGGATTGGATTTGCGGCACATTCCCAGTGTAGAGATTTTTTGCAATTTTATTGAGCAAAAATACGAGCGTTTGGATATTCTGATTAATAATGCAGCGCAAACTGTGAGACGTCCAGCCGGATTTTATACGCATTTAATGGAAAACGAAGAACGTTCCATCGCCTCTTTGCCACAACAGGCTAAAGAATTATTACTGGATCATACCAATTGTCTGGATGAATTAAAAGTATTGACTTCAGGAGCTTCCTCCAATCAAAATATGCCAGTGACTTGGCACGGACCAGAACCTGGTATTGGGTTGCGGGCTTCCGCCAAATTATCCCAGATTCCGTATTCATTTGATAATGCCTTGGTGGCGAATGAAGTTTTCCCTGAAGGAGAACTCGATGCCGATTTGCAGCAAGTAGATTTGAGAAAAATCAACAGCTGGCGTTTGCGATTGGGACAAATAGAAACTACAGAAATGATCGAAGTGCAGCTTGTGAATTCGGTGGCGCCTTTTGTATTATGTAACCGCCTTTCGGAAGTAATGAAGAAAGACAATACTGGAAAAAAACACATCATCAATGTGTCGGCAATGGAAGGGAAGTTTCATCGCTTTTTTAAGGAAGACCGTCATCCGCATACCAATATGGCCAAAGCCGCTTTGAATATGCTGACGCACACTTCATCTGGAACTTTGGCAAAAGATGGGATTTTTATGAATGCGGTAGATACCGGTTGGGTAACCGACGAAGATCCCGCAGAATTGGCCAAAAGGAAACAGGAAGAAGAGGATTTTCAACCGCCATTGGATATTGTGGATGGAGCAGCACGAGTGATGGATCCGTTGTTTGACGGAATCAATACAGGAAAACATTGGTGCGGGAAGTTTTTGAAAGATTACAATCCAATTCCTTGGTAATTATTAGCTTTCAGTCGCAGTTTTCAGTTGAACAGTCGTAAGTTTTTAATTGAACAATCTTTTATCAGATAAAAATAATAGGATTGTTCTTAATTCTTACCAAGTCTTTTTTTTGCCACAGATTTTACAGATTCACACAGATTTTATAAGCATTTTTAAAAGAATCTGTGAAAATCTTATGTAATCTACGGCTAATTTTATCGCTTTGGTATTAGTCACGGAAAGACGTAAAAAACCAAACCCACAACAGAATGTAATTTTGTTGTGGGTTTTTGTTGATTGTTATTTGCGCAGTCAAAGACATTTACACACCTAACCAAGAACTATTGTAAGTTTTGAAGAGCGGGCGGAACTTAAAAAAGAACAATTGGCAGCTCATGTTGACGACTACCATCTTTAGCACTTGATTCAAATAAAACGAGGGTTAATTTAGAATTCTCTCGTTTTTTCTGGACAGCAATTGTAAAGTCAAAGTTGCCCCACTCGGGAGCTCCCGCATCAGTCATTTGAAAACCTTTCATTAACTCGTCGTGTCCGTCTTCAATAATCCAGTTAAAATTTGCCTCAAAGATTTGCCCTTTTCCGCGTACTCGAAATTTATTTTCGTCTATCCGTTCCACAGTTACTTCTTTGAAACGTTCATTAGAATATTGCTTAGGAATCAGATTTTCTGACTTTTCAGCCTTTACTACTTTCGTGGTTTCAGGAGTGGTTATTAAAGTGTCATTCACAACAATAGTGTGTTGAGTTTCGTTCTTCTTGCATGAGAATAAAAGTAATGCCGATAACAAAATTGTCCATCTCATAATTGTGTTTTTAGCTTTATTTTTCAGTGCCTTGAGTGTTTGTATAGCTTGCAGTCCGATTCCTTGGTAAAAACTTCACATTTGTAAAATAAAAAAACTTAGCAAATTAAATTCTGTTGTGGTTATTATTTGTGGCTGATGCTATAGACAAGGAAAAATTTTCAGCGCTATCGAAACATTAATATATCAGATATTATGATTAAAAATGCTAATTCTACTAAATCTTTAGAATCTCCAAATGCCTATTAATACGAGTCTTACTCCTTTTTATCTAATATTCTTTTAATCGGCGTCAGATATTTGGTTTGGAAATGCTCCTTTATTTTTTCATTTTCTTTGTATGAAAAATCTTTATTGACATCTTTCCAATTTCCAATATCTAAACCTTTATTTAATGCTACAAACGCTAATTTAGTATTAGTACTATTACCGCGTATGCAAATATTCAGAATTACATTTTGATCCGGGTTATAAAAATAAATCAAAAACCAATGATTTTTTGATTCTTTGTCAATCAATTCAAATTCTCCTTCATTGCGAACAGAAACTTTTGGCGTATTGAATTCGGAATATTCTTTTTTAAATTGTTTTATAGCATCTTTTACCTCTTCTACAGAATAATTTAACTGATAGATTTCTGCATCAGCATAACTACCCGCCGAAATTATATTCAATTTTTTCTTTACTTCATATAAAAAGGAATTATTCAGTATTAAAATTGTAGATAAACTAAATAAGACTGCTATGGTAATTACGAGTTTTTTTGTCATTATTATTTAGGGTTTCTGGTAACTTGTATTTAGGGTCTTACAAAATCATCCCACTCTTCCCAAAACTAGATGGCTTGGTCTGACAAACATAAGACTTTATTTCTCTCAAAATT
This sequence comes from Flavobacterium xueshanense, assembly GCF_900112975.1. Lineage (GTDB taxonomy): Bacteria > Bacteroidota > Bacteroidia > Flavobacteriales > Flavobacteriaceae > Flavobacterium > Flavobacterium xueshanense. The sequence goes on from NZ_FONQ01000021.1 coordinate 12,503, forward strand.
ATATAAATAAACTACAAACTGTTAAATGGACTTTAAATTATTTCTAATTTTTCTTACTAATTTAAAGTTGGTTTTTGCTAAAAAAACAAACCCACAACAAAATCAAAATTCTGTTGTGGGCGCAAAATAAATAGCACTAATGTTCGGTACTGCAAACTGTGACTGAACACTGAATACTAATTCTATCCTTCAATCTTCGCAGAAAGCTCAAACCAGCGTTCTTCTTTCTCTTCAATTTTATTGATGATGTTTCTCAATTCGTTCGCTTTCTTTTCAATGTCAGCTTCGGCAATTTTCCCTTCTGAGAATAATTGTTCAATATTCGCTTTCTGAATTTCTAAATCCTTGATTTCTTTCTCGGTTTTCTGGAATTCTTTTTGCTCGTTGAACGTCAAGTTTCCAGTTGGATTATTTTGTTTCCAGTCTTTCTTGTCGGCTTTGTTTTCCTCTTTTTGAGCAACATCAGCACTATCTTCATAAGCTCTAAAATCAGAATAGTTTCCAGGAAAATCTTCCACAACACCATTACCTCTGAAAATGAATAAGTGATCCACAATTTTATCCATGAAATACCTATCGTGAGAAACTACAACTAAACATCCAGGATAATCCAAAAGGAAACTTTCCAAAACATTCAGCGTCACAATATCCAAATCATTGGTAGGCTCATCCAGAATCAAGAAGTTTGGATTCTGAATCAAAACTGTACACAAGTACAAACGTTTCAATTCTCCACCGCTCAATCTATCGACAAAATCGTATTGTTTTTTAGCATCAAATAAGAAACGTTCTAACAATTGCGAAGCCGAAATCAATTTTCCTTTCATCAAAGGAATGAATTCTCCATATTCCTTAATCACATCAATCACGCGCTGTCCCGGTTTAGGGTTGATTCCACTTTGGGTGTAGTAACCCACTTTTATGGTTTCGCCAATCACCACTTTACCACTGTCAAGCGGAACGTTTCCGGTCAATAAATTTAAAAAAGTCGATTTTCCAGTTCCGTTTTTCCCAATGATTCCAATTCGTTCGCCACGTTGAAAATCAAAACTGAAATTATCCATGATCACATGATCCTTGAATTTTTTGGAAATTTTGTGAAGCTCGATAATCTTGCTTCCCATACGTTCCATGTTGATTTCCAGTTCTACTTTATTTTCACGACGGCGACTTTGTGCTTTTTCCTTAATGTCATAAAAATCATCCTGACGCGATTTTGACTTGGTTGTTCTCGCTTTTGGCTGGCGGCGCATCCATTCTAGTTCTTTCACAAAAAGATTCTGCGCTTTATCCACACTCGAGTTTTCGGATGCGATGCGTTCTTCTTTTTTCTCTAAATAATAGGAGTAGTTTCCTTTGTATTGGTATAATTTTCCGTTATCCAGTTCGATGATTTCATTACAAACACGCTCCAGAAAGAAACGGTCGTGTGTCACCATAAACAACGTAATATTTTCTTTGGTAAAATAACTTTCCAACCATTCAATCATCTCTAAATCCAAGTGATTCGTCGGTTCATCCAGAATCAATAAATCAGGACGATTGATTAAAATGATAGCCAATGACAACCTTTTTTTCTGTCCACCAGAGAGATTTTTTACTTTCAGTTTAAAATCTTCTAACTTTAGTTTGAACAAAATTTGCTTGTACTGCGTTTCAAAATCCCACGCATTGTGCTGATCCATTCCGTCAAAAGCTTTTTGGTAGGCTTCTTCATCTTCCGGATTTTCTAATGCTTTTTCATACGCTTCAATCACTTTCAAAGTCTCATTATCCGATGCGAATATGCTTTCTTCAATAGTCAGTTCTTCCTGCAAATTGTTATTTTGCGAAAGGAAGGCCATTTTTATGCCTTTTCTCAAAACAACTTGACCAGTATCGGATTCTTCAAGACCATTAATGATGCTCATAATAGTCGTTTTTCCAGAACCGTTTTTGGCTATGAAGGCAATTTTTTGATCTTTATTAATTCCAAACGAGATGTCTTTAAACAACGTACGTTCACCAAAAGATTTCGAGATATTTTCTACAGAAAGGTAATTCATGGGTTTAAATAGCTTGTAAACAGCGTTTTTGTATATTTAAAAAGGTCTAAGTCTTTAATTTAGTCTCTAATGCAAATTAGATGTTAATTATTAGTTTTTTGCAAATATAGCTTATTTAGAATAAACAAAAAAGATAGCTTTACGCTATCTTTTACATTGGGCTTTCAATAACTCACTTACCTTATATCTCTTCGGTTTGGACATGCTAACTTAGCCATCACAGAAAGTTAAGAAATAATCTTAATTTTAACCTATGAAACAAGTGCGCAAAATTTATGACAAAGCTTTCAAAGAAAAAGCGGTCCAATTGAGTTATGAGAGAACAAACATATCAGAACTGGCCAGAGAGCTGGGAGTAACAGCACCACAGTTGTACAAATGGCGCAAAGAGTTCGAGGAGTTTGGAGAGGGAAGTTTTCCTGGAAAAGGGAATTTAAAATTAAGTCCCGAACAAGAAAAGATTCACGAACTGGAGAAAAGACTTAAAGATGCCGAGTTAGAGCGAGATATATTAAAAAAAGCAATCGGCATTTTTTCCAAGAGCGGTCGATGATTTATAGTTTCATTAAAAACAATGAAGAATTATTTCCGATTGAAAAAATGTGCAAAGTTCTACAAGTGAGTAGTGGAAGTTATTACCGATGGAAAAAACAGACAATCACTGCAAGACAGCAACGAAAAATCGCCATAAAAGAAAAGATAACATTGATTTATTTTAAATCCAAACAACGATACGGAAGTCCTAGAATAATATTAGAACTTTGGAGTATTGGTTATAAAATTTCAAGAATTACAGTAGCAAAATATATGAAACAGCTAGGCTTACGAAGTAAATTAAGCAAAAAATTCAAATTAACAACCAACTCAAATCATAATTATTTAATCGTCGAAAACATATTAAACAGAGAGTTTACTGTAAAAATGCCCTCAAAAGCTTGGGTTTCGGATATTACCTACATCCAAACCAAAGAGGGATTTGTATACCTGACAAAGATTATGGATTTATATGACCGAAAAATTATAGGTTGGAGTTTGAGCGATGGAATGAGTACAGATGAAACTACGCTTGGAGCTTGGAAAATGGCGGTTAAAAACCGAAATATTGAGGAAGGTTTGATTTTTCATTCCGACAGAGGTGTTCAATATGCAAGCAAAAAGTTTGTAAATGTTCTTGATTCCTATAAAAAAATAAACCGTAGTATGAGTCGCAAAGGAAATTGTTGGGACAATGCAGTAGCGGAAAGCTTTTTTAAATCCTTGAAAACTGAATTAATTTATGGAAACAAACTGATTTCTAAGGAACAAATGAAACTAGAAATCTTTGAATACATTGAAATTTGGTACAACAGAAAAAGGAGACATTCAGCTTTGAATTATGCAACTATTGAAGAATTTAACAATCAAATTAATTACAAAAATGTAGCTTAACTTAATGTGCAGTTTTCGTTTGCATATCCAGGTCAATTCTTTTTTGATTTCGCAAACATCAGCGATTTCCTTAAGATAGGCATTCATTTTTTGGTTTGTCAAAATAGGGAGGAGGCGTTTCTCATTTTTGCAAACAGGATGCTCGGCATATTTGTCGATGATTTCTTGTGCCATTGGCAATAATGGAATTTTGGACGCGGTATCGGTTTTTTGCCGGTTTTTGAATATCCACTTATCGCCATCTATCCCCAAGGCAATATTGTCTAACGTTAATTGTTTCACGTCGATATATGCCAAGCCTGTAAAGCAGCTGAAAATAAAAATATCGCGAACGAGTTCCAATCGCTCAGAGAGAAATTCTTTGTTGATCATTTGCTCTATTTCGGCTTCAGACAGGAAATCGCGAACGACTTCTTTGACTTTTGCTTTGTAATTGGAGAAAGGATCCTTGTTGAGCCAACCATTGGCCAAACACTGGTTGATGATCTTGTGGAAGTTCTTGATGTATTTAACGGCGGTGTTATTGGCACATTTTCTCTCGCTGCGCAGATAGAATTCATATTCCATGATAAATGGATGATCAATTTTTTCGATATTGATGTCTGTAATATTGTATTTCCAGAAGAGGAAATTTTTGGTATGCTTTAACGAAGTTTCATAGCGCTCCAATGTTCCAGGTGCATATTCTTGACCCACTAATTCCTTAATTTTGCGGTTGTGTTCCTGGAAGATTGGGATTAACATTCGCGCCCGTTCTTTTTTGCCTTGAAACTCATTTTTGAAACTCTCAAAGGTAATTTCAATCTGGTTCATAAAAAGTTTTTTCTCGGTTTCGTAAACGATGGCTCTCATCATGTCAAGACGACCATTTATCAGCCGCGCTTCTTCGGTGTTGCCTTTCATTTTAGATGCTTCAGGAGACCATTTGCGTTCTTCTACAAACAATCCGGTACTCACGTCAAAGCGTTGGCCGTTGATAGTGATACGTTGGTAAATTGGCATTTGTGCCTGTGCGTTGACTTTAGATTTTCTTAAATAGTAAAGTACTGTGATTTTTGTTTTCATAGTGGCAACCTTTAAATTGATAATTAAATTAGTTTAAATGTCAATATAAGTCAAGATGTTCATTCTGTGAACGGCATGTTTTACTAGGGTTGAGCCAAAATTCGGTGCACTTTTTTTTACCAGAAGTACAAGTGCACCGATTGTGCACCGATTTTTTGAGAACTAATGAATAAATTGGTTATTCGGTGAAAAGAAAAAACCCCTTAAACAGTGATGTTTAAGGGGTTTTAGTTCATTTTGAGAATTCTCTCGCGGAGAAAGAGGTTCTTCCACCTACCTTAAAACGCTAACGTTTGCTATACTTCCCAGAGGTTACTTTTATAGGGTAATCCACAGAGTAACTCTCATTTTGTTTTACTATTAATTTATGTTAATATTTATTTTGTTTTACAAATATATAAATTAATCAATCACATATTAAATTAGTTTTAAAATTGTTCCAACGTGCTGTAGGGAATCCTTGGGAATCCCGTGCTAACTCTTATAAAAACTCAGAATTTTGCATTGTTAATTTAAAAATGTAAAAAAAAATGAGTAAGACAAGTATCGAGTGGACACAAGACAAATTGGATAGAGCACTATTTGAATATAGTAATTCAATAACCTATATTAACCAAGCAAAAGCTTATGGTTATAAGTTTTCGTTATCTATTTTTCAAGAACTTAGCAAAATGCACCAAAGAAAAACGGACAAAGTAGGTGTTTGTTTCCAAACCAATTTTCTAAACGAATTAATAAAAGACTTTTTAGAAAATGAAAGACCAATTGAAGCAACTTTTTTAAAGCTTCATAAATGGTTTAGAGAATTAATATTGACCAAAAAAGATGCAATCGACTGGGAAAAAGTAATGATGGCAAGCCCTGAAAATCTTATTGAAATATTACGAAGCCATTCGTATATATTACCTAATAAAATCTATTGGCAAATAGTAAGTGATTGTTATACCCGTTCGAATTTAGCTCACAGTCATATGCATATAATCTTGGATTATTTAAGTGATAAACGACCCGATAAAGATTATTTGATGGATGAAGAGGAAAGGGAGTTTTTTATTAACCTACCTGATGAAGTAACCATTTATCGAGGTTGCACTAAAAAAGAAATTAGATCAGGTAACTTCCGTATTAGCTGGACACTCGATAAAATAGTCGCTGAGTTTTTCGCGTACACTTATATAAATCCTATACATGAAGTTAGAAACGAAGAAAAAGACATATCAAAGTTTGATGTCATTGAAAAGACTGTAAGTAAAAAAGATTTACTTTGTTACTTTGGCGGTCGTGAAGAAGCCGAGGTTTTATATATACCAACTAAATAAGACATATATGAGTGAACTAATACATAAATTTATGTATTAGTTCACTCATATATGTCTTATTTAAATAACGTGGTTAATCTGTCTTAATCCATTTTTTTTCATAATTTCGATAATTCACAAACATTCATTCATTAAACTTTTGTGCTTAATCTGTGCTGTTGTATATGGCTTTACTGATGAAAGACTAGGTTGAAGTCTGTCAACTTCTCTTCCAGATTGCTTTTTTGGTAGATGCTCCAATTGGGTGGTCTGTAGTCGTTCTGATTTTATTTGACAACTCTTTTTTTCTATTATCATGTTTAGTCCAATTTTTTGCAAACACAAGCATTTTATCTAATATCTCAATTCTCTCTTCATCTTCATTATTAGATAACGAATTATGATTTGAAATTTCATTCATTAATAATTTAGAATTTTTTTCTTTTCATGAAAAAGTACCATGTAGAGCCGCAGGTAAAATATTATCTAATGTTTTTAATGTAATTATTACAATGATCGATAGCACAACTTTTTTAGATCCAATGTGCGTATCATTATTTGACAATTATTATGGCATTGAAATGTGTAGAAAAAGGAATTAATTTAGGACTTGATGATAATATAAATCATATGAAAATGTCAAATTATATTTTTAAAAAATTGGATCCAATTAACTATTAACTATGTTTTATATAAACAACTTAAACTTTTGAAACTCTTCTTTTCTATGGGTGTGGTTAAGTGAATAAATATGGGACTAAAATTGGTTTATCGCAGATTATGATACAGGAGTTGATTTGGGTATTTGCGTAATGTACCGTAGCTTTCAAGATGTTTGGGACTAAATTAAGCCATTATTCGAGTTTGCCAAATCATCCTAAAAACAAAAACGACTTCCCATTAAGGCAATTACCCAAATCCGTTGTAGTAGCTGCTATAGGCGGGTTTTAGATAAATTTTCTTTTTAAATGATGTCTAAATTCTCCAGTTAAATTTGCAAATGTCTAGAAATGTTTGTTGGCAGCTGGCATTAACTTAATATTAAATTATTTCCATTCATTAAGCATTGTCAACAATTTTTCCATTAATTCAAACCAAATGTTTTTTCTTAATTCTTGTTCCGATTTTTTATCAAGGTTTTGATTCTCGTTAATATATTCTGTAATTAAAGCATCAACTATAGCTTCTGAAGATGTGGTATAAGGGTCTTCTTTATTTATGTAATTTTCAATAGATAAATATGCTGTTCTACCTGAATTCCATGTTGTAGTTCGCCCTTCTATTTCTTGTAGATCATTATCTATTTTAGTTTGTAAGTCACTCCATTTATTGCTTTCTAAATCTTTTCCGTCAAGAGCATTTTTATGTAATTTAATTAAATCATGGAAATATTTTTTATCTCTTTCTTGCTTTGGAATCATATCGGTTAAAATCATAAGTTCCCATTTGTGAAACATTAAAGAGTAATCAATACCGACATTGCATGATTTTAAAAAGGCAGGATAAAAGTACTCTTCATAGTTTTCTCTAAAACCACTAAAATCATCTGAATTATGATGGTTGATAGTAAATAGTAGATTTCCTAACCAATTAGGTAAACCTAAATTATTAGGGAAATTTTCGTAATCTTCTAAAAAACAGTCAGGGTTGGTGTAAGTTCTATTTAGATTTAATATCTTTTCTGCTATTTCCTGTGCTGATTTCGGAGCTTTTTTCATATTCAACCAGCCATATATTGTAGCTAAATTTTTTTCTTTTATTTCGTGATTACTTTTAAATGACAATAGCATAGTTATGTTTAATAAATTAATTCCTAATTTTTTTAGTTCTTCAATGTTGGCAAAATTGCTTTAGATTCCTGAGTCTGCTAAGCGCTTGCTGCCAACATCAGTTTGTCTAAAAATCTAAAATAAGTCTCTGATAATTCCATATTTGAGATTTTTCAAAGATAGGAGTCCGAGAACAAAAACTCAAATTCGAGGTTATTAGACAGTTTGAAGTTCCCGCGCTACAAGCAGTTTGGGACTAAATAAAGCTCATTATTCGGATTCGCAGAATCTTCCAAATACAAACCAATTTTTCCATTAAGACTAATACCCAAATTGATTGTAGCGTGTGTTAGCTGTATTACCTTTAAGTATTATAGATACTCCATTATTTCAAAAGTATCATTTAATATTTCGTCTAATGATTTATCGTGTTCTTTTAATATTGATTCTTTGTTTATAGAATTACCAATACAAATTAAGTTTGTATCCGTTTTAAAAAATTTGTCTATGTAAAATTCAATTTTTGTGTCTTTGGATTTATTGTCAGCAACTGAAATTATTGTTTGAGTATCATTTGGGCGATTTTTACAGATAAAATCTAAAATTTTTTCTTTGTTATTTCCGTCTAAATCTTCTTTAAAAATACTATCTAAAATCAATGGAAGTCTATGAATATTTTCTGTTTCATTTATAACTTTATTGAATGCAAAATGATAGCTTAATACAGCTAAATGTAATTCTACTCCTTGAAATGGAAAACTAGATAATTCATAAACATAGTTAAATCTACTGTCTTCAGTTTTAGGGACATCAAGTTTTATGTTGTTTACATTATAGAATTCTTTGAATTTTTTATTTTTAATAAATCTTTCACTTTGAATGTCATCGTCGTCTTTAAAAGATTGTAGTTTTTCTTTTAACTCATTTATTTCTATGGCTAATTTTCCAATATTTTCATTTATTGATGTGTCTAATTTAATGTTAGCTTGAGTCTTTATCCATTCGTCAAGTGTAATGTTTTTGTCTGAATAGATAATATGTTTATGATAATCTTTCGCTAATAAACTTCTTAATTCCTCAATTTTTTTATTTGTAGAATTGAGGTCAGATTGAATTTTTTTATTTTCAGATTGAATTTTCGCTTTAATTTTTATTGTGTCATTTTCTTCTTGATAGTATTCATAAATCTGCTTTGTATCAATAGGTAATATTTGTTGACAAATTGGACAGTTGTCTTTACCAGGGAATTGATGATTATGATTTCTAGAAACTTTTGAAATGACTGATAATCTTTGGTTGTTATAAGTCAAGTGGTTTGATTGCTTAATATATTTGTTTTCAAGCTCTAGCAAACTTGCCTTTCTATTTGTTAGCTCATTTATAAATTTTTGTCCTTTGCCTTTAAAAGAATCATCAAGTAATCTTGAACTTTCAATAACGGTATCATTTTTTTCGAAATTTAAATAGAAATTATATTTTTGATTTTTATCTGCTAATTGAATTTCTAGTGCTTTTCTCTTTTCTTTATCTTCAAGTTTCGTAATACCTAGATAATAATCTAAAAAATCTTCCTTAAAATTTTTGTAGAAGTCTAAATTACTAAAAGATTTTCTTAAATAAACCCAACCAACATCCTGTGAAACATAATATGGTAAAAATATTGTTTCTATCGGTGCTTTTGATATCCCATTTTTAGTTTCAAGTAATAAATCGAAGTTTAGTAAATTATTGAAGAATTCCTTAAGTTTATAATGTTCTACTGAACTATTTCCACCTATTCCGCTGTATGTTGTAACTTTATTTGTTAATGAATCTTTAATAAATAAGGTTTCGTCTTTTCTAACAAATGTATATTCAATATTTTCGTTATCTTTTTTAATCGTAATATCAAGTCTTGTGAAGATATTTTCGGATAATATTTTTATGAGTTTAGTTTTGTTATCGTTAATGCCAAAAGTGAAAAATATTAATTGAATTAAAGTGCTTTTACCAGCAGTATTGGCTCCATATATTACATTTAGTTTTTTACCAAATTCGGCAAGAAAGCTTTTATTATTAACTTCACTATGAATAAAAATTTTATTTATGGTTAAATATGTTTTCATTTTTGCATAAGTATTAGAAAGTATCCCGCAGAAATAGATGCTTTAAGTTGAATTTGGTTTAGTGTTGAATTATGATCTTTTAAGAATACATTATACAATTCCTTAATACAAAGTACATCACTTGTAAACCTAGTGAAAATGCTTTTATTACTTTCTATAAAACGAATTATTTTTTGGTGTTCTCCCTGTTTTAAGTCTTTAAATTCGTCTAAACTATTTTCAAAATCAAGTTCAAATGACATTGCATCAAAGACATTTATTGAAAGTTCATCACAAATCTTATCAGCTCTTTTTCTACAAAATTCCAAAGCTAAATTTTTTGTTGTTAGTATGTTTAAAATGTTTTCTATTTCCGAAGAATCAATTTTTTTATGTTTATCACTTAATTTCGGAATATCACCTTGATTGTATGTGCTTTCTATTTTTTTTAAATGAAAAATTAGAGTGTCTCTAGCGGCTGTGTGGTCAATTATTTTATTTCCAAATACTGTTTTAAATTTTCCTGTAAGTAATTCTAGTTGGGATTTTGTATTTCTTCCTAAATCAATAAACGTAAAGTTTAAATTATCGAAATGCAAAACTTGATTTTTGTCAAAAGTAATTTTTGGATTTCCTTTTTTCAATGAATCTTGGCAATCTTTAACTAAATTTAAATAAGAAACTGTTTCTCTAGTTTCATTGATTAAAAATTTTTTGGTTTTGTTTTCAGATAAACATTTATAATCAAGAGAAATTGTATTATTTGTTATAAAGTGTTGTGATTGCGTGTAATCTTTACTTTTAGGAAAACTATCTTTAATTATTTCAATTCCTGATTTAGTAATTTTGTCAATTATTTCATAAACAGAATTTGTCGTCCAAATCGTTCCTGATTTTTTCGCTTGATATGTTGTGATTTCAGAAAGTTTTCCAGTAGAGTTTAGAAATCCAAAAACAATATCATCATAATGTTCGAGCATAATAAAATAGTCTTGGTTTTTCAAACTATTATATTTTTCTAAAAAAACATAAATGCAGGTGTTTCTTTGAAAGTCAAAACCAACATTTGCTTGGACTCCTGAATTACTATCTATTTTTCCTTTTGCCATTTAATTTTTTTTATTTGTTACATTATAATGCCGAATTTTCTCTTTTTGGCGCGGTATTAGAGCTAACGTTTCGCCATTTTGAGATGGCTGAAAATTCGTAAACACTTAATTTTCGTTTTAACGATAACTTGATGCGAAACAGTAATTCCACTAAATTCCAGCTAACTCAAAATGGCTGTTATGTGGGAGGTCAAGAAATTTTGATTAAAACGCTAACTTTTCACTCCACTTTTGCAAAATTCAACTTTCAAAGTTCTGTGTTTTGGTTCACAATTTTCAATTATCCAGTTGAGTTTAATTAATTTTTAAAAGATAAGTTAAGTATGAAATTGTTTGATTGATTTTTCTACTGAATATAAAATTATTGATAATGACTATTCCATGCATCAATATCACCTTCAAATGCTTGTCCAAAAGACAATTCATCCCAACTTCCAAACCCACCATAATCTTCAGAATTTTTTGGGGAATCATCTATTTCATTACAAGATTCATAATATTCTTTTTCTAATAATAGTTTAATACAATTAATTTCTAAAGCGATTACATAATTTGGAACTTCTTCGAAATCATTGAGAAGAAAACAAATTTCTGATAAACACAAATGATCTGTATTAATTATGAGGGAAAACAAATATTCGGGATCTGTTTTAAGGATATTCATTATTTTTAGATCTTTATATTTACCAAACCCTAAATAACTAAAATAAGTAATTGAACTAATCAATTTTACATCTTCTTTAAGTACATAGGAATTATCAGTTATAAGGTCATAACATTTTTCTAAAGTTTGTTCAAATTTTTCATAATAAGGATTTGTTTCAGAAATTTTTAATTTAAAATGAGAAATTAAAGTTCCTATATACATTTTTGAATCTGTATAAATACCAAGAGGGAATGCATTATTTATAGAAAAAATGCATGATCTGAAATACTCTTCATAATATACTTTAGACTTACTGAAATTTCCATTGCTATGTTCTTTTTTAGCTAAAACAAGCTTTGGATGATCCTCTATTAAGCTCACAAAACTATATGTATTATTTTTCCACAACTTGATTACAGCTTTAAATGTAAAACCAACTTTTATATTCTGAAAATATTTAAATTTTTTTTTAAAAACCATTATAGTATAGAAGTCAGATTTCAATTTCAAAGTGGTATAAGCAATATTATCATATCCGTTAATAATATCAATTTTACTATTCCCCCAAGTAATCTTGTTGACTGTAATTTCAACATCAAAATTTTCTAAATTATTATTTACCATAACGTCACTCATAAGGCGATGATAGTCAATATTTTCCATAATTATTTATTATTTGATTGATGTTATTAAATATAATTTTTTTAGTAAATATTGGTTATTTAAATCGAATTTTCCTCAGTAAGGCAAATTCTGCGGATTCAAGAGTACAACTCCCACATAACGCTCTGGCGCTTGGCGAGGTTGGGGAATAAAGATTCGGGATTTTTCGGTTAAACACAAAATTTCCAAATACAAGACAACTTTAAATCAAGCCTGAAACCCCAATCTTGCCAAACGGCTATTACCAGCAGTAATTATTATTTTGGTAGTATTTCATTTAACTTTTCAGTAAATTCTTTTGAATTTGTAACTCTTATTAGTCTAATATTTATCTGCTTGTTTTCTTTATTGAAATCACAAATTTGTTGTGCAACAAGTGGTGTCAAATCAGTATTGTAAACTAACCAAGCCTCTCCAATTTTGTCTTTAAGGAAATGTGCTAATTGATGAAATGTATTTAATCCAATTTTACTTCTGTTTAAATACTTTGCTTCAATAAAATACTGTTTATTGGCTTTAGAAAAAATAATATCAATTCCCTTGTCTATATTATCTTTGTCTAGGATAGTTATATCAGAACGTTTTCTCAATGCCTCTTCAATATTCTTTTCAAACTCATATCCATATTCACGAATCTCTTTGTCTGAAGTGATTTCTTGAATTTCATTTTGGATTTCAGCATCTTTGTCCTTGTCCGCTTTAAATTTTAAATAAGTGCTTATTATTCCTAAAATAACTGATACAATTGTTACGATTATTGATAACCATATTTTCCAAATATTTTCTTTTTTTTCTGCTTTTAGATTATCAATTTGTGTCTTGTTTTCTTTTGGTAGTTTGGATTTGATTTCTTCTATTTTGTTTATCAACTCTTTTCGTTTTGTCAATGGAATAAATTTGTCTTCCATGAAAGATTCTTCTGTTTTTGTCAGAATATCATTTAATGAAAGTGGAAATGGTTGCTTTAATGTAATTTCTTTGGCATGAACTAGTGTTGGCAGTTCTTTAAGTGTAAAAGTCGAGTCTGCATAAACAAGTTCTTTAACTGATTGTAAAATTTCGTTTTCAGCATTTTTAATTTTCTCATTTTGTGATTCTTGTAGCCAACTTGGAACATACCAAACACCCAAATATATGGTTACAAAAAAACCAAGTATACTAAAAACCGTTCCGAAGTTTGTAAACCAATCTTTTAGTGTCTTTGTATTCATATTTTGTCTATTTCTTGTGAGGTTTGTTATTATTGCTGGTAACTTGTATGTAGACGAAACAAACCTTCCCATAAACACCCGAATATGGGTAGATTGGCGAAGGTTTGTTTCGCTTTATTGATTTTCAAATATATTAAAAATTTCTTACAAATCATCAACTGGGTTTTTAGTAGCTGTATGTTTTTTATACTTTACCATACTTTATTTAATTCTGCTATACTCATCGAGTATTTAAAGCAATCAGAAATGTCAAAGAAATAATTGGTCTCTTTATAATTATTCGCAAAATCCCCATTTGTTGATATTCGAATTTTAAGCACATCAATATATTTTCCTTCGTGTATTGTTAATTCTTGCTTTAATAGAATCCATTCCATTTGAATAATACAACAATCATAATTTATGCAAATTTTCTCCAGGCTTACATAGTTGTATTTTTGTGTATTATCAATTATAATTGGGCTCTCAATGCAGGTTCCATTTCCTCCTTTAATAGGTACTTTAACATTATAAGCTTCTAAGATTTTCTCTCTGAATTCCATATGTTTATAATTAAATCATCTTCCTAAGAACCAACACCTTTTTTACTTTAATAATAGTAGCGGAACTGGCTCCTGTAATTTCTGAAATCTCCCTAACGGTTAATCCTTTTTGCAATTTTTTCTGAATTAAAATATGTCTTTGAAGTAATTTTTCATCAGATTGAGTACTGCCATACTTTCTGCCAGAATATTTCCCCAGAGATTTTGCGATTGATACCCCTTCAGCAGTTCTATGCCTAATTCGATTTCGTTCCATTTCCCCGATGCTAGCCATAACACTTATTACTAAGTTTGCCATTGGGTTTTCTTCACCATTATCTAAAAATGTAGAAAACCCTTCTTTTATCGATTTCAAATTGATTTTGTTATTTTTAAATACAGATATTGTATTTAATATATCCAACAGACTGCGACCCAAACGATCTGTGCTATCCACCACCACGGTGCAGCGTGAATGAGAATTGGTTATTTCATCAAACATTTTAACAGCTTCTGGACGCTCCATAAAAGGAACGTTACCTTGAATTTTTTCAACAAATAATCTAGATGAATCAAATCCTTCATGAATTTTAAAATTAAAAATTTGCCTAGCGGAATTCTGAGTTTTTGCCGTGGAAATTCTGGAATAAAAATAATAGGTCATGATTTTGTGTTTTAGGGTGGTTTCTGTTTTAAAATTAGACTCTGAGTTATTTTAAAACATTTGAATGATTATATAGGACTTTAGAAAAAATGAATCGTTTTAATTTAGGGTTATAGTCTAAATCTAAAACGCAAAATTATTTTCCTTCAATATAATCTAGTATCGAAATTAATTCATCACAATAAACATCTTCAACTTCTTTAATCACTTCCTCCGTTTTGTTTATGAATGTGATTGAATAAGTATCAATCCATTTTAATTGAATTCTGACAGTTCCTTTAAGTTGGAAACCGTTAACTTGAAATTGTAAACCGCCTTGATATTCTTTTGATTCTGGTAATGCAATAAAATTACTGGAGCCATATGCCATCAAAGCCCATTTATCAGCATATCTTATTTGTTCAATTATTGTTTTAGCGATTTCCATATTGTTGTGATTATAAAGTGACACTTTATTAATATAATACAAAGTAAAGTAATCTTTAATTAAAAAGCAAGTTTTGTTTTATGTTTTATTATAATAATTAAGCTGAACTTGATTAATTTATTATATTTGTAAAAAAAATGATCTAATGGCTATACTTCGATTAAAAGAAATAATAAATATTAAAGGAATCTCAAGAGATGAACTAGCTAATAAGGTAGGAGTTTCTGCAACGACTATATCAAATATTTCAAGTGAAAAAAATTTACCAACGATTCAACTTCTTTTAAAGATTGCGGAAGCACTTGATGTCGATGTTAGAGAAATGTTTATGCCAACCAAAGGCAATGCAATAACACAGATGGAAGTCGAGGAAGCTAAAGTACTACTAGAAAAGAGTCTAAATATTTTGGAAGGTAAAAGATAATTAGACAATAATTAATAACTTTTGAAAATTGGTATTTAAAAAAATATTGAAAAATCGTAATATAAAGTTAGCGGCTGGAAACTCAGCTTAGATAAGTGCTAAACCGATTAATGACAGAGAAAAGCAATTTGACGGAAGCTCTATTATTGTTATTTGGTATGGTGATAAAGAACTAAATAAATCAATTATAGGAATTATTGTTGATGGGTTAGTAAAGTTTGACTGGAACAAACATGCAGAAAACTTCAATATATAATTTCATTCATTTACACACTTGTGTAAATGGAATTAATGTTTCTATTCAAAAATTTTACCACTAGTCAATATCGAAAGTTTTTTAAGAAAGGTATCGAAATTTTTTGGAAATTCTTCAAGTCCATTTGATTTCAATCTAAAATCATCGATCCAAATATCACATTCCCATGATGTTCCATCACAAACTATATTGTTGGAATATTCTTTTTCCCAAGATTTGCAGTAACGGGTAATATACTTGAAAAAATTAAGTTTTCTTTCCTCTGAAATTACTAAATCCTCATCAAATGAATCGGATTGAAAAATGGCAATATGTTCAAATTGATAATCGTTTTTAAATATTGGATTTATATTAGAAATAGTATTTTCACCCGCTGTTTGAGTTCTATATAAAAACAATCCTTTTATATATTCTATCGAGTAACTTGATCCAAAATAACTCCCAATACTAAATTCAAATTTTCTAATTTTCATTATACTTCTTTTAGTTTTTCCAATATTTTGACCATTGCATAAGTATCCAATTTGCAATACTCCAGTAAATCAAATTTAGTTTTATCAATATCACCTTCAAATTCACCAGTGACCATTTGAGTAAATATAGAACTTGCAGTTCCACCTTCTTTTATCTCTAAATCTTGGTATGAGAGTTCTGGAACCAATGCTGGTAATATATATTTAATCGAGTAACTACCTTTCATCGCTGGAGTGTAATACCATTTTTTTTGAAATGGAATCATCAGATCTTTTAGACGACCAATTATATTATGAATCTCAGCGGTATAGATTGGAAAAATTGTTATTAAATCTTTTAGCTTACCCCTTTCAAATCCAATATTATAGACCAAAATATCACCAGTACTGCCACAATCGCTTATCAATTGTTTAACAAAGTTAATTCTGGGGTCAATATTAGGACTGGCTTCAGCTAAATATTCTTTATGCTCTAATTCACCAGGTTCCGTTTGCATGTGCAAAGAATATTGGAAAACTAACTGTTGATATGGTCTGGTGTTATCAAAGATTGGAACAGCTGATGTCATTGTCTCAAAGTCGAGATAATACAATGGATATTCAAAGTCTTTTAGGAATTCTATGATATTATTTCTATCAATATAAGTGGTATTGTTTAGCTCACTTGTAACTTGTAAAAGTTGATTTGGATTTAGTTTGGAGTTTTTTAAGTCAATTTGTTCAAAGGAAACGATACCATTTTCATAAAGTTCAAACTTTTTTGTAGTGTATAAATTAGAAATATTAAAAATGGAATATTCTGGAATATGTTTCCAACAATGACTCATAAAATCACAACCGTAAGGTGTGGAACAATGAATTCCAATATCAATATTAGGTACAGAATCTTGGGAAATTAATCTTTTAAAAGACTCAATTTGATTGGGAATTGTTGGAACAACTGTTTTAACTCTTTCCAATACAGATTCAACTGTAAACAGTTCATTTACATCTATATCACCGTTTTTTACATATTGATTATTAATAAAAACAATAGAAATATCTTTGAGTTCAATTCCAGAATTGGTAATTGCATAATACTGAATTGCGGCATCATTTATGTAAGTTTCAGAAATACTTGTTGAGCTTTTCACTTCAAAAGCTTTCCAACCTTCTTCATCCTTTACCAATATATCCAAAGCAACCAACACACCATTATATTGAAAAGTAGCTTCATAAATAATTGATTCACCATTGTCGATAAATTCCTTTGTTTTTAAAACTGATTCTTGAATTTTGAAATGGTCTGAAGGTGTCGCATCTACTCCATTTGGGAATAACCGTTGTGATAATATCCCAACATTAGTACCTTGATTAAAGATTGCTTGTAATTGAGAAGAAATCCCATCTCTTAAATTGTAATTATGCTTGTATAAATACAATGACTTCTCACATTGTAAGCCTCTAATATAAGTTGATTTAGAAAGGATTGTTTTTTCCATAAATAATTTGGACTATAGAAATTAGTATTGTTTTTTATAGTTCTACTTTAATTATTATAATGATGCTGAAAATTTCTAAATGTAAAATATTTTTTTTATAACTTTTCTTAACAGGATAAATATTCTATTGTTCAAAAAATCTATCCTTACGCACGTTGATATTTTAATCATTGATAATTTTTAAGAAAAAAATTAAAAAAAAATTTAAATAACAATCAGATATACTGTATTCCAAGCACAGGGGGGGGTATATTATAAGAGCGGTAACGGGAGGAAGGAAGGGGGAGCTCCCGTGCCTACTTCATTGAGTTTAATGATTTTTATAATTAAAAAAACAGTCATTTATATGTAAGAAAATACTTATTTTAAAAGGTGCTAACGCTGCACGTTATTAAGTGGTATATATGCCTTTAAAACATTCTATAATGGGGTTATAAGGGGGTTTTGACGAGGCTACGAGGGTATAATTTATGTAATAAAGGATTTATTCATAATTTTTTTCTTCTTTCTTCACATAGATTAGCATATTCATCACTAAGCAACCAGTCGATCATTTCTGGACTATAAACATCCGAAACTGTATCTTCAACTGGTTCCTCGTAAATTTCTTCACCTGATCGTTTTGCTCTAAAAATTAATCTAAACAACCATGCTATGAGCATACCGATTAACAGCAACGCTCCAGCGGCCAAACAAGCCGCTAAGTTTAAAATAGCGAAAAAGAAACCGAAGATGCTAACATCTCCAGGGACACTTTTGCTAGCACTTGCACGAAATCCTTCAGCTAAATAGCCAGCGAATAACTGGTATTGTGTGCTCGATCGCATTGTACCATCGACAGGCCATCCATTGATATTATGATTACTTACATTAGCCATAATTCGGGTTTTACGATAAAAAATTAAAAACTATATAGATATAATATTTGCAAACTCACCTTTTTCATTTATTGCACAAATATTTTCTGGTTTTATACCTTCTTGAACACATCTTTTCACATAACCGCTAGGATTATCTGTTGAGTAAAACAAATTTTTAGTTTCAACAAATATTAGATGTTTACCATTTTTATTATGTTCAGCTTGAAAATCGGGGTGAACCAATAGGGAGCTAAATCCTTCCTGTTCAGTTCTCTTTTTGAGCCTTAAGAAACACTCTTTATGTTTGTTCAAGTTTCCGTACATTGCATTAACTATGTCCGTAACATCAATTCCGTTTTCCATTTCTTTAATATTGTTGATTTTATATAATTTATTATTCAATCAAATTTAAATTAAAATTGATTATAAAACACTTTTATTTTATAATTTATTGCCTTGAATAATTACGATATAACATCCTTAATTTACCCAGATAATAGTTAAATTAACTCTTCACGAAAGTAATCTCACAGGCTTTACAAATCCTTTTTTCTTGGATGTATTCATTTATATCATACCAGCCACCAGTTTTTTGCCAGATATCTAATCCTCTCCCTAATATGACCTTCCAGCCATTGTCTAATTCTATTGAGCGGTCATGTATAAAATCATCAAATTCATAAGAAAACAGTATCCCTATCGATTCAAGTGAATAAGTCATTTGTTCGAAAGCATCTTTTGCTCCCTCAATATAATCTTCGTTATTACTGGTCACTAAATGCAATCTCACCTCAGCTTCTGGGTCTTTTTTCTCCGAAATTAGACGGGCTAATTCCATGAAATTTCTTAATTGATATGGAAGCCTTACATAAGGGTCAATTACTTTTATATCTGTTGCTCCAATAAGATATGCCCCAAATAATTTATCGTAGGATATCCCTGTTTGATTATCTCTGATGATTTTTTGACCACCTATTAACTCAATTTTTAAAGGTTCTTTTTTTGTTGCAATTTCTGGGGTTTCTGTATCAGAATTTTGCTCCATTGATAAATCAAATGATGGTGGAGAGCTATGTTCTAGCACTTCCAATGTTTCGATTGACGTTACTTTACCTGTACTCTTATTAGTATAGCTGAAATCGACTTCTTCGAACGTTTCATCCATTTTTTGAAGCTGTTGCTTAACACGTTTTCTGCATTCAATAGCGAAGTCTAGCAGCTCCCTTACATCGTCTTCAGTCATTTCACTATGCGGATAGATTATTTTAGCCAATCCAGCAAATGTTTTGATAATTGAAGTCTTATCTCTTGTAGTAATAGTATCTGATAACTCAAAGTATTTCGCATACTCATTTGTTCTGTCTTCTTTACGGAGCTCTTTAAGTATTTCAGCTAGGTAATCCACAATAAATCCATAATCGGATGTAAACATGTCATTCCTTAACTTCTGAACTTCCCAGCCAGGTAAATAAGCATGAATCCTGTCAAGAAATGCAGTATCATAGTAGGCTTTAGGCAAAGCATCAAATAGATTACTGTGCTTCAACATATAGGATACGGGGTGGTCTGTATTTCCAACAAAAGCCATAGAAGCTGAAGCTCCATAAACTTGTGTCCCTCTGGAAAAGGATTTATTAGCCATATAGTTTTTCATGATGTCAACCAATCCACGGTCGGTGTTTTTGGTTTTACCAGCAAACTCATCATAGGCAACTACATCCCAATATCCCACTAAACCAATTTCACCAGAACTATTATTTACAAATAGTTTTGCCTTAGAAACTTCACCGCCCGAAATCAACATTCCATGTGGTGACAATTCTGAAAATATATGGGATTTTCCTGTTCCTTTTGGACCTAATTCAATCAAGTTATAATTGTTTTCGACAAATGGAACTAATCGGGTTAGTTGTAATAATTTAGAACGAAAAGTAAATTCCTCTGGATTTAACCCCATGGTTTGTAATAGCACGTCAATCCATTCTTCTTTATTGAAAGCTTGTCTTCCTTCCTTGTATTCTTCAAGGCTTGTTAAAGAAACTTGTATGGGTTTAATTGATTCTATTACCCATGGTGTAGTTCCTTTTTCATCAGTAGAAACATAAGCCAATGTAAGAATACACCAAACACCACTTGACAAAAGTTTTTGATGTTCACGTATTACAGCATCAGCAATTGGAATACGACTCAAGCCAAGGTTAGCGAAATAAGCTTCATATTGGTCTTCTTTATCGTTTAGTTTTACTGATATTTTATCAATAATCCTGTGCGAACCTTTCTCTCTTACATTTGATTTAATAATTTGGGCCTCATCACGATGTACAAAGTGTTGAGCAATTATTTTTTTAACGGTTTCAACACCTTCGTTGATGGTTTCTTCATCATCTGTTGCACAATATTGTCCAAGAAGATATTCTAATACATATATAGGAACAATAGCATTTCCTTTCACTAATTTGGTTAGGTCCTTACGAACTACCTTACCACCAAAATGTTCGTTTAGTTTGATATCTAGTGCTTTCATATGTTATAGTTCGTCAAAATCGTTTGTAAATGATATGTTTAAAGTATAAAAATATTCCTTGTAAACTCTCCATTTATTAGCTCCGTCAACAGGTTCTTCCAACAATAGTTTTACACGTTGATTCTTGTATTTCCCACTTGCTTTAGAGCTTAATTGGAAACGATGTTTTACTTCTCGTTGGCGTTCACTTCCATCGATAATATCATAAATATATTTAAACTGGTCACTCAGTAATTCTCCATCTTCAGCACAGATACTTGCTCTGATGGTTCTTGGTAACACTTGCTCACTCACTGCATCAGTTTGAATGAAGGAAACAGCCAAAATATTGGTAGTGATTCTGTCGGTTGACTTAATAATATCAATATCTACTTGAGAGGTGGTATCCTGTCTTGTTTTTACTATTTTAATCAGAGGGATAACGACTTCTTGTAGTGAAGCTCCACCATGAATAAATCGAGAACCAGCCCCTTTTACACGAAGGCGGTTGATTGATTTAGTAATTAGAAAGTCTACATCTGATTGAATCCCTAAATCAGCTCCTTTAAAAGCTTTCGTTGAATTATCATTAGTAATGTTTTCTCCGATGACGAATCTTCTGTTTTCCTTCCAAATTTCACCTGTGTGTTTCGAAGTACTAAAATCACTTTCATCTAATTCATTATGCTGATAAATAAAACCATGGTCAGAAGTAATAAACATATTAGTCCCGTTCATGTTGGCAATCTTTTTCATCATTTCCATCAAAAACTGTAGTTCATCTTCTACTGCTTCAAACACTTTTTCTTCAGTCGTTTTATCGTCACCTGTTTTATCAATCCTATTGTGATAGATATAAATAAGGTCATTCATTTTTACAAACTCTCTTCCTTCTTTAGCAGAATTCAAATTCATGAAATCTTCTGCTTTTATAGCTGTTGCTCTTACTCCAGAGTTCTTTTCTAAAATTTTAGTTCTGTTTGCGGTTCCACTACTTGACATACCATCAGCAAAAATAATATCAGATTTATCTTGAATGCTTAACGCCTTATGTGGCAGCAACGAAGCCATTCCAAGTTGCGTATAAGAAGGCAAACTACTTATCATATGATTTAAAGTGGCTTCATAACGATTTTCTGATTGAAGGCGTTTTGCTAACTCAGCTCCACATTCATATCGGAAGGCATCAGATATTATTACAAACAATCGCTGTTTCTTATCAAGTACTGGCTTAACATGAGTATCAAAGAAGCTCTGTTGATTTGTTCTGGTGTCATTTGGCCAACTAGTCAATTTATCAATGATACTTTGCCAGTTGTTATTGTATATCAACAACCAGTCATTAGAATATACCTTCTCTACCTTATTTGATAAATCAGCTAATATTTTGTTCTGAGTTGTTTTTCTGTAGTTATAAATAAACTTTCTATAAACTTGGTCCACTTCGTATAAAGTAGCGGCATAATTACCAGTTCCTTCTTCAAATGAGGTGTATTTAGTTTGGCCAAATTTACGGACCAATGCTATTAATTGTGCCCCATAAATGATGCTTTGGTAAAACGCTTCAAGTTCAGCAAACCAAAATTTATTCTCTCGTTGTTTAACGTATTGAATAACCTTTTCGTTTGAGATGCTTTCTGAGTCTATTAGATTAACTAGTTCATGGATAACTTTTATATCAGTTAATTTAAACAAATCATCGCTTATGATGTCATCAATAGCAACTCGATTCAATTTTCCTTCTACATCAATATCTTGGGCTATCTTATCTGAAATTTTTCCAAAATATTCTCTAAATAAAATAGTATCCTTCCATAAAGAAAGTAACAATCTGCTTTCTTTTTTAATTCCTGTATTCGTACCTAACGCAAAATTAGTGTTGAATACTTCCAACAAGAAATCATAGATGGAAGGGCTTTCGTTTTCATAGTTATACTTTCTCTTTATTTCACTCCAATAGTAATCAGCTAAGTTATACCGTTGTAAATCTTTTTCATACTTCTCGTTCCCATCGGAGAAAGAAGAACCATGGGCATGAATATAAGTTACTAAACTGATGTTTTCTGTACCGAAAACTACTGCCAGCATTTTACCTCTTATTTCTTTATGTTCATCTCCATCGCCTAAAAACTCTTTAAGTTTTGCTCTTCGTTCTTTAGCTTTAAAAAACTCAAGATGTTCCGTTACTAAATCTTTAAAATGATACCCTAATCCCATTTCTTGAAGGAACATAGCTTCTTGGTCCGTACGAAATACATGGTGAGCTAATTCAATATCTAATAGCCAATTGTCTTCATTGGCGGGTATCTCTCCCGTAAAATAGAGTAAAAATTTTCCTTCTGGGGCTTGTTTAGATACACGATGTTTTACCTCAAACTCATTACCTTCTACATAGATTTTCTCCACTTCAGAAAGGTTTAATTCTTGGTATTGGTCTACAAATTCTTCTTTTTCATCATACCAAAAAATGATTCGATGAGTTTCGAATCGTTTTATGAGTGCTTCTGCTATTTTATTCATTTACTATTTTTAATTCAATTCCTCTATCTGAAACTTTTTCTACTCTTACTTTAATATTTTGACCATTATGGTAGACTTCTTTGAAAGTATTTTTAATATTAGATGGCAAATAATTTTTATGAATTAAACCATCCTTATGACCATTTAGCTTTACAAATATCCCAAAATCAGTAAAGTTTTTTATTGTTCCAGATAGCACCGTTCCAACTAATAAATTTTCACTACGACTAACTACTTTTTCAAGTATTTTAATATTTTCAGCAACAGTTCTACCATCAAAAGACCTCATTTCTACAAAAGATACTTTTGAATCGTTTAATTGACTAATATTTCTTTGTTTTTCATTAAAATCCCTTTTGTTAAAATTAAACACTCTATTATCTAGAGTTTTTATTTTACCTAATTTCCCGTTTTGATGAATAAAGACTATTTTCCCACTTATTTCATTTAAACCTTTATACTTTTCTTTTAGCCATAAATTTTGTGCATTTTTATATGTAAGAATGAACTCTTTACAATTTTGAAATTCTATATCGAAATACTTATACAAACTCTCATAATCTTGTTTGTTTTTCAGTTCATATTTTTTCACTATTGAAGCTATCAATTCAGCAATTATTTTACCATCATCGGGTCTGTTTAACTTTACAAATACTCTTGCCTGTAATAAAAACAAACTATTCATTTTATCAAGGTCTATTCTATAAAATGTTGCGTCTACGGAATATTTTAATGCCTTTTCAAAATTGTTTTGATTATAATATAAACTAGATATATCATAATACAAAAACCATTTGTCGTTTCCAGCCTTAGTTGAAAGTAAAGCTTGAAATAATTCCTCGCTTTTCTCTAATTCTCCTAATTTTTCATAGCACAGTGCTATCCTCATTTTAAACCATAAATCATTACTGTAATGAAATTCATTGATTTCATTTAAGGCTACTTCACAAAGGGATTTACATTCTTCATACAACTCGGTTTTCAGTAATGCTTTAGTTTTTAAAGCATAGTATGTTTCAAGGTCCGAAGCAACCTTTATTTCTTCCCCTTCTTTAATATAATTCTTGTTTTTTTTAGAAAGATAAGATGAATCTAATTTATCTAAATACTCATTTACTTTTCTACCGTTAAATAAATTTTTAGAATGACCTTTTGATAGTTCAATTGCGGCAATTGTATATGGGCAAGGATAAGTATTATCTAATCGTAAATTTGATTGTGAAATTACTTGAAGCATTTTATTAATATTTACTTCATCTGGTAGAACATCAATACCTTTCTTCCCTTTTAAATATTTATTAAAAGCAAACCATTTAAATCTATTGATGATTTCTTCCTTATCAGAGTATTTTTTTACAACCTCGTAAACAAAATCAAATTCTACTCCCGAATCATTTTTTGCTGCTTTAAGGACTTGTAAGGCATCGTATAAATTAAATACATCATCACCTTCAAATTCGTTCCATATTCTTTTGCCAATAGCAATTGATTCTTTAGGAGAGCTATCTAATAAACCCTTTGCTTTATTTTGTAATTCAATTTTAGTTTCCATAAAACAATAAATTTTTAAGTCTAACACTAATATCCTTATCGGTTTTCTCCATTATTAAAATTTTAGAGAAGAATCCAGCTCCATTGTAATATATTTTGAATTTAATTTTACTATTCTTGTCTATGAACTGGAAAGTATCTTGATAGGAGTGGCTATCTATTAAGCACATTTCACCACCAAGCTCAATACTTTCAGTTTTCCATTTTTCATAAATTTTTTTTCTGAAGTCAATCGGGTTTTTTACCGCTTCAATTTTTTTACTCGATTTTGACCATACTTCTAAGGTACATTCTTCGACTATATCAGCATGTACAATATCATTTTTCTCAGAACGAATTGATGTAATTATTCCTTTTCCATTATTATTAAATAACAATATAAGTTTAGAAGAAGTAGGTGTTGAAAAATAAGCTTTGGATAAATAATCTCCTGTACGTGCTGTTTTCTCTAATATATAGCCTTTTTTGTGTATAGCTTTTGAAAGTATACAAATTGCAGCTTTTGAATTTTCAATCAAGCTAGAATCAATGACATCTAAAAATTCTTTGAGAATTTCAAAGTCGATTGTTTCAAAACTATTTTTTTGCTGAACTATTGTATCTGTCCAATTTTCACCAACCAAATCTTCAAATTGACAATCTTTAAACGGATTTATTTCCTCTGGATTGACAACAAAAACTTTTGATTGAGAACTTGATATTCCAGAGTACAACCATTTAAAATAACTTTCATTAGTAATGCCGTTACTTTCTCCTTGTCTAGCATTAATGATTACATTTTCGAAAAGGGAACCAACTGATTTGTGAACAGTAATACACCAACCATAATTAGCAATAATAGCATTCAAAAAAGAATCCGTTTTTGATACATGATATAAGATTCTTTGGTGATGTTTTTTTCGATACTTTCTTTCTAATTTTCGTAATTCACGTTCTAATTCTTCTAATTTTGTTTTGACACGTTCTCCATTTTCAAATTTAATAGTATAGTCCTTGATTTCTTTATTTAATAAAACATATTGATTGTCTTGTCTTAATTGTGTGAATTCAGCGGACGACTCAAAATCATTTTCTTTTTTATAGGTATTAATCCTGTTGGTTGTAGATATTTTGAAAGCTAATTGTTCTTCTTTTGATAACTTACCATTTCCCTTAAAATAATTGTTGTAAAACCAAATATTTGTTTCGGGTTTATTATCTATACTTAAGCATTGTACTTTGAGTTTAATGAACTCCAAAATAACTGTTGTATTTATGTTTTTGATAAAGATTTGTTCTGAATGAGATTCAAGTTTTTCTTTAACTGTCAAATACATTCCATTATATAATCTTGTAACTCCTCCAAATCCCGTTTCATCAGCAATGTTTACATTATTGTTAATTAATAATAAATCCCCCGTGGAAAGTTCTTTAGTGTTCTTAAGACAATTTTCTTTAATCCATAAATTGATGGTTTTCGCATCATCGTTTTTATATACCAGAACAGCATTACTTGGCTCTGCGGTTAGAACACCACTAAACCACATGCGAAGTGAATTCGATACTTCATGTTTATCTAATAGAGCCAAATCGCCTTCGTCCCAGTTGTATTTTAGCTGATTGTAGTTTTTATTGTGAATTGAGTTTGCTAAATCAGTCCTCAGCATTTGTTTCCCTATTTTATTAACCTCTTTAGGAATAGGTCGGTGATGTTTAATCGAACCATCAAAGAGTTGATTTAATGTGTCTACTATAATCGCAGATTCATCCTCTTTTCCATAGGAAAGAAAATAGGGGTCGCCTATGCAAATCAATTTTCGTTTTGTTTTTCCTAGTGATAAATACTTTAACAAATCCTCTAACAATCTACCAGAGCCAAAACGAATAAGTTCTGACTGATTCAAACTTCTTGATACTAAATGAGCTTCGTGAAGTATAATAACCGCATTCTCATCAAGACTAAAATCAGAACTTATGGGAATAATTACTTGTATTCCATCTTCAATGTCGCTACTTTCTATATCGTCAGTTTCTTTAGCATCCTCCATTTTAGCTGGTCCTCCGTAAATGGTGTTATATAGACTATGAGAGGTAATGCCGCTTCTTTTTTTAATTTTTTCTCTAATTCTCGTAGAATGGGTCCACGTTTCCGTTTGCGGTATATTATGATTGCTGACTTCTCTTAAAATATAGTTTACCCAGCCATCTCTTTGAGTGACATCCATTGATTCTAATACTAAAATCTCGGATTCTTCATTTTGTAAAAATAAATTGATTTCGGTTTCTAAGTCAGAATCAATTTCATTAACCTTATTTTCAAACGTTTTATGTTCAGAAATCTTGATTTTTTCTTCCCAAGCTAATGCTGGAAAAATGTGCTTTAAAGCATTAGCTGATTCATCTGAAAAAGTATTTGGGCTATTATAATCATACAAGAAATTAGAAAACTCTGATTCTTGTGAAATTATATAATAAGGAATATTCCTTGGAGTATCTCTATTCAACTTTATGGGGCCAGAAAATAAATTAACAGCACCAACTCTGGAAGGGTCGATATTAGACCTTAGAATTATATCGTTATTTATAACATCATAGAAAATTTGCCTGTACGACTTAAGTTGAATAAATGGATTTCCAAAACTAGCTCCTTTTACTTCTAATAGAAATTTGTCTTTTTCTGCTTCTATGTACCATTTATCTTTAGCGAATTCATCATCTTCTATCGGAAGATTGATAGTTCCTTGATAATCTTTTAAATCTATAACTAGTAATCCATGATTGTATAGTAATATAGCATCAGCTCTAAAGCGGCTACAGTTTTCAGATTCGGGATTCCCAATTAGCAAGCCGTCCCAGCCTTTTTGAATGAATAGCTTATTAAGTTCAATAGCAATTCTTCTAAACTGAGTGTTTTCATGAAAATTTGGTGCCCTGTTATGTGTTATTTCTAGTCCCATATTTAATTACTCATTAGCTTCTTTATACAAATAGTAATCTAAAATGGCTAAATCATCAATGCCAGTTTCCTCACATATTTCTATCAAAAATTTATTTGTTGCTTTGTATTTTTCTCCTAAAGATATTCTTTTTGGTAATTCAATCCCGTATCGTTTTAATGTAGAATCAATCTTACTATTTTTTACAAAATACTTTTTTGGGTCATGAGCGGTTAGTATTTTGGTAATTAAAGCTTCACCAACACCTCTTATTTTTAAATCTCCTTTTAAGGCCCTATCGACACGAACTGCAATATCTATAGTATCATCAGTCAAGACACGAAGTAAGCTTTTAAAACGACTAATTTCAGCTTTTATAGTTGGTTTAGGAATTGATATCAAATGTCCCAATTCCCAAATTTTAAAAAACTCATCTACATCAATATTTCTGAAATTTGGATAGTCAATGCTTTTTTTGATATCTGCGACATCTTTTTTTCGAATTTGTTTGGTAAACGCATAATCTATACTTTTTCGATATTTTGTTAAAGCAGTAATCAATGCTTTTTTGGAAACCATTGTTACTTCATATTCCTCTTTAAGTTTTTCTTTAAATTTCTTAGCTAGTTTTTCATCCTCTTTTTTTCTTTCTAATCTAGCTTTGTAAATTAAATGGTATTCACTTATGAATGATTGAGTTAAAGGAGCTGCTTTGGACTCTATAGATTGAAACCAATTCAATAATTCAACACATTCTGTTTGGTCTTTTAAAATATAAGAAAGCTCAATATTAGAGAACAATCCATTTGAAGTACAATTTGCAGAACCTACAAAAGCCGTATAAACCTGTTTTGACCTTATAATGTAAACCTTAGGATGATAAAATTCTTGATTATAAAACATCTTCACGGTAACATCTAGTAAAAGTCGCTGCTTGTATAACACATCGAGGGCAACGGGGTCAGTAGGTAAATCAATTCCTAAAATATAATTTTGTTTTGCTTTTTCTGGAAGATTATCTTGGATAAATTCCAGCCCTTTATTGGTCAGTAAAGCAACTGCAACCCAAATCTCATCCGCACTTTTTAGTTTGGACTTCAATTCATTTTTAAGATTTTGAGTTATTGTTTTCATTGTTTTATCGTTGTTGTATAAATGCAATCAAAACCAACTATTTCTTTGATGGCGTAACTGATGACTACCATCTCAGTTTGTTAGTGTTTTTTACTATTTTATTCATCCTTCGCCTGTTTCAAATCTAGATTCAATAAGCTCCATTTGGCTAATAATTTCATCTGGTTTGATTTCTTCTTGTTTGTGCTTGTCTTTTGCAAAATAAAGGCATAAAAGGCCTGTCAATAAAGAAACTGAAAAAAAGGACCAAGTAATGTATTTTGCATTATAATCATTTTTAAAATCAGTAACAATAATTGTTATTAAACAAGAAGCACAAGCTCCAAGTAGAAGAAAACCAATCCAATAAAAATTATTTATTTCAATATTAATTCCTTTAATTTTAGACTTTATAAAAACCCATTCGTTTACACTAATTGGATATGCTTTTCCTTTTTGATGAGGGACTATTTCAAATTGTTGCGATACATTAAATTTATTTCCTGTGCCAGCCATTACTGATTGTTGGTTTTAGGTTCAACATTGGGTTTTTCAATTGCTCCAGATAATAATGCATTTATAAACACAGAGTTACCACAATTATTACAGCTTACAGGTACGACTGGAAAAATAGTTCCACTTCCAATAACAAGATTTCCATCATGAAATTCTCTCAATTCATAAATTTTATCTGAAATATTCCAACTATTTGACCCGCACATTGGGCATGGTTGGTTTTTCCATTTATCATTCAAATGATTAATTAGTTTATCAGTATTCATTTTAAAATGTTTTTATTTATCTTATTTGTTCTTTATCAATCCAATCAAACGCTCTTACTTTTTTCTTAGTCACTTTGTCATTAAGTCCTTTTACTTCCTTGATGGCATTACCAAATTTATTGTAGTTCACCAAAACCCCTTCATCTAAATCAATGTTGATTCGGTCTGTCGCCATTGGATATAAAATATCACGTTCGTATTCTTTGAGTTCCAGTAATGCCAGTTTGAGTTTTTCTGTCTCTTTGATGGCTTTAGTTTGCTCTATAGAGGTTCCAGATACAGTTAAATGGGCTAGATGTTCCAAGTGAGTATTTAGTTTTTCTCGGTACTGGATTAAATAACTATTTAGAATTTTGTTCAATGTATCTGGTGTGTAACGGTGCATGTAAATCATTACATTAAAAGCTCCTTTTGGTGAAGAGAACATCCAGTAGATAGGTCTTTTCTTGTAGCGTTTGATGTGGTCATTATAAAAATCTTTCACAAAGTATTTACGAACATCTTTACCCAAACATTCCTCTACAAATGCCAAGTTTTTATCAAAGTTTTCTTTACCAAAACTCGCTTTCAAGAACGCATAAAAACGTCCTGTAATATCATCCTCGAACCATTCGTCATCCAGAACTGGAATAATATTGTCTTCGTCTGGGGTGAAGCTTAGTTCGTCCTCAGATAATTCAACTTTAGCTAAATAATCTTCTAGAGTTTCTCCTTGATTGGCAAGAATTAAACCTTCCTTATCTAGTGAGTAACGACCAAACATACAACCCACTGCATAACTCATGAACTGAGCAAAAACTTCGGTTTGTTTAAAAACTAATTGACCATTTTTAATAATAGTTTCTTCTTTAAGAATAGTTATTTCTTCTAATGGAACCTCGGGTTTTAATTCATCCTCCAAACCATATATTTCAATGAATTGTCTGTTTAGTTCTTCTTCATTTTCATGAAGTTGAAAGAATTTGTTATTCCAGTATTGTTTGAATAAGTCATAAATTTCTCCAAGGTCTTGGCCTGTTATCCTAATTAGTTCACTTTTATTGAAATCCCAAGATGTTTCTCTTGAATCCCATTCTTGTTTTGAAAATAGTTTTATTTCTTTTACTTTATTTTTAATTATTTCTTTAAATGCTATGTTTTGTATTAGTGGTAAATTTTTCACATCCGAACCTTGGATATTCAAAGTTGGATTTATTGTGGAAATAAATTTTTCAGCAACACAGCTGTTCAAGAACCCTAACAAATAATCTAAATCCTCAATGTTTTTTGGAAAACATGAGGACCCAGCCACATCAAATATTGCACCTTCACGAGCCCACCTTACATTAAATTTATTTGAGCTAATAAATGACCAAGTTATTCCTTCCTTTAAACAGTAATTTAAACTTACGATATACCTTGAATAACCTTTACCTTTATTTCTGAAATTTGAATAATCTTTGACTTCTTTCCCGTTGTTTTCCCAATTTAGACAATACTCTTCATTTCCAGCCCATTTTCTGAAATTCCCACCTTTTCTATAAGGTACCCACTTTAGAGTTGCATCTAAATTTGATTCATTTAATAGTTTGTTGTCAAATTTTTCATCTATTATTTCAAACCAATTTCGAAGAAATCGATTATTATCTCCTGTATTTTGTCCAATTTTTGTTTCTGAATAATTACTAAATGTTTTATTTTTTTCATATATATCAAATAATTTTTCAGTTGCCCAATATCCAATTGGAGTTCCTGGGATTTTATTGAAATCTATCTGGTTAGCAGAATAAGATATTTGCAAACCATTTTCATCAACTAATTCATCAACAGAAGTTATCCCATCTCCTTCTCGATATTTATCAAAATTTATTTTTGTTGATGAGTCATCTTTAGCTTTTAAGAAGATTTGTTGAATATCTTCTGGATACAAATGTTGGAAATTTCGTTTATGAAGTTTAAAATATCTAGAATATACGTCAAGTTGCTGGTTTTGAATTATAAATGCAGTTGAACCCCAATCAACTCCAAAAATACCTCTCCCCATGTGAAGTAAAGAGTCAATATGTTTTTCTTTGATTAATTTCTTCCTTAATTTTTCAAAGGAAGAAAGGAACAACCATGAAGGAAGATTTATCATGCCTAAAATTCCTTTTGGTAAAAGCATGTTCCAACCAGCTTCCATGAAACAAGTCATCAAATCGGCTTTACTATCGGGATAATTAGCTTTAACATAATCACCAAGAACTTTGTTCATGTTACCACCACCCATGTAAGGTGGATTATCTACGATACAATAGTATTTATTACTTAAAAACAGTAATTGTTCTAGAGTGATTTTTAGTTCCTCTAGCTGGTATTTTAGAAACGCATCACCAGTATTTACTTTACTTTTTATTTTGTCTAATGCATGTTGTAAGTCACTTTTTGAAGCAAGCGGAATTATCAACGAACCAAAGTTGGTGGCCTGTTGCATGGTTAACAAATCGTGATTCAATTCCTTAGAAAGTTTAAATCCAATTTGGATAAAAGCTTCGTTTATTTCTTCACTTGTTAAAACAAGGTCTTTATAACAAAGAATGTTTGGGTCCACATCTTTTCTAAAGAATCTACGGTTATAACTTCTTGCTTTCATCATCAATGCCATTCCAGCTAATTGTGAGGCACGTTCATCTATTTCAAAACCAAATAAATTCTTAGTTATAATTAATTCTGGGATTTCGTTTGGGTTGTATCCTTCTTCTTCATAGATTTTGGCTAACAATTCAAAACCGTATACCAGTATGTGTCCGCTTCCACAAGCTTGGTCTAATAGTGTAATCTCCTCAACAGAATTTATTTTTAAAAACTCTTCACTCGTTACTGATGGAGATTCAATAAAATAAGGCATGTATTCCCGTAACTTGGAGTTGGGTTTGTTTTGCAACCATAATTTACCAACTGTATTTTGCACCATATATTCCACAATCCATCGTGGTGTAAATAATTGCGTTGCTGCTGGAATATCTTCTTTTTTCACAGCACCTTTTGAGGCAAATACTTCATCTTTTTTTTCAGATATATAGAATTGATATAACCATCCGATAACTTCTACTTCAGCACAATCTTCAATACTCATTCCATCACGAATATCTTGAACAATAGATAGTTCTGAGGTAAGGTCATCTGGAAGCAATAGTTCTGTGTAATCGTTGATACGTTCAAACAGGAATGGAAGCACTTTGTTGAGATGGTTGCAAGCTCCAATCAACAATTCCTTATATGCTTCATTTTGTGCGTTTGCACTTGGTATTTTACCATCCAACAAGTCAAAGATTTTCTTGTTCTTTACTGCAAGTGCTTCTGGAATATTACCTTGTTTGGCCTCATCTAATAATTCGGGAAGCGTATATCCGTTCTTTGGTGTCAACACACGAATACCAATGGGTTGGTAATCGTTCGCATCCATGAAGCGTAACGCCATAAAACGGTTGAACCAAGTATATGTTACTTTGTCTATTACTTGTTCCTTAGAAGTGCTCTGAATGGCTTCTTTAAGTTTGTTTATCTGGTCAGCTTTCTCACGAAGTTCTGGAGTATCAGTATTTAGAACATATTCTAATTTAGAACTTACTTGCTCAATTAACTTTCTACGGGCTTCTTGAGCGAATTTTTTTAGTGCATTGGTATTCATATTTATTTCCAGATAGATTTTAATTTTATTTTATTAGCAATCAAAAAGATATCATTTGCTATTTTTTGAAGTCTAATTTCTTCCCATGGTTTAATCTTGTTCTTTGAACTTACTGTAAATTCGGCTATAATTTCAGTGATGGTTATGCTATGAAATGTAAACTGAAGATTATAAATAAAAATGTAAGCACAATTGTTTTCTTCTGGATTTATCCAAAAATCATCAACTAAATTTTCGTTTTGAATTAAAAAATCAATCAATCTGGTGACATTAAGTTTGATACCTCCGTAATGAATGATTTTTTTATTCGATTTATCTTTTATCGAAGCGTTAAGTAGATTTAAACTTGCAATTAATAAAAAACAGTCTTCCTTAGTTTTTATTTTTAAATTTCTATTTTTCCAAGCAATTTCAATATTCTCAACAGTACTAATTTGCTTTTCTAATAAACTGTTCGCTACATTTTTTTTATTTTCTAACTCCTTAAGTAATAATTCCATTGTTGATAGTTATAAGGAGATTCTTCTGGTTTCTTTAATTTGTTCTAAAAAAGATTTTCGCAAGGCTTCTACATATTCATTGACATCAGCTTCAGTACGTAATTCTGATTTGGTAAAATTCACCTTGATAGAAGTTCTGCTGATGTAATGTGGTGTTGGTTCACTTACTTTGTCTTCATCGGGCTCTCCATTAGGTATAGCGACAACTGGAATAATTAAACGCATCATCTCGTTCAGTTGTTTGGTAAGTAGATTGTCTAATATTTTAGCCCTTACATCTCGAATTACCGCAATATAGCGTTGGCCTTGTAGTTTGGTTATTTCCTCTTGAAAAGGACGAATTATTTTATTTTGATTTGAATTCTCCAGCTCATTAAATTCTTCTTTGCTTTTTATATCGTCAATAGCTTTTTCAATAGCAGTTATGGATTTCAGTTTCTCCTCGTCAATTCTAGCCAGTACTTTTTTGGTTAATTCATCCTGTGCTGATTTAGCCTCTTTGATTTGGTTGCCTTGATAGGGCTTAGAATTTTCTAACAATGCTTTTAAAATTCCAAATTCCTCCCCATCAACATAATCTATGTTGGAAACATCACTATTAACAAAAGAACGAATTGATTCATAAATTTTAACTTGGTCCCCATTCATGAAGCGTTTAATAGGGTCAATTAAATTCTCCTTGATATCCAATAAAGCATCTTCAAAATCCTTTAAGTTGGTCAAGAAATACCCATATTCTTTATTACTCAAGCGGTCTAACGTTTCGCTAAATTCTTGTAAGTTTTTAAGAAAAGGGAATTGGCTTTTTCTAACTAAAAGCTGTCCCACTTCTTGATTCATTTGCTTAATCTTATTCTTGAATGCAGTTGCAACTTCCTTGGCATCATTTAAAGAACAGCTTTCGTCAAAAGCCTCAGAATACACTTGTTTTAAATCTTTTACTAATTTTGGGTCAATAATAGTTTGTGGTTCTACTAAAGTGGTTCCATGATTGGCCGAATTCAATAATGCATTAAGAACGTTATTGTCTTCTAATATGTTTGAGCCCGCTTTGAGTTCTATTTTTCCTCGCTTGTATAATTTAGCCACAACGGTCCAGATGGCATTGGGATACCAACCATATGGTCTTCTGGAGAAATGGTTTTTTATATCATTTAATGACGTTCTATCTGATTGTTTTTTTCTTCGGTTGATTAGTGTCAATATTTCCGATTCAGCTTCCGAAATGGTTTCATCATCAGCACCAAATAAATCGTCTTGTGGAGTCTTAATCGTTATTTTTATAGTGTCTTCGCTGTATTGAATAGCACCAATCATTCGTAAACTTGAATATACGGATTTAATCAAATTCTGGAAACCGTTTATCACATGAGTTTTCCCATCCGTAGTTTGGCTCATTTCCTGTTTAGCTCCATTTAAAAATACCGATGCAGAATACAATCCCTTATTGGCCATCATCACCAAATTTCTTCTTCGCTCTACATTCAGTTGACTTTTTTCTTGAAGGATTCGTTTTACTTCAACACGATTTGATGTAGATTGGTTTTGTTTTACATATTTATCAGTTCTAAGATACATTCTTAAATCCCTCATAAATAAAGCATCCGATGGCATTAATAATTTCATGCTGGAACTCCCCATAGTTTGTGACTGAATAAACAATTCATTCCCATGGTCATGAAAGTTCTCTGTAATGATTTCTATTTCCAGTTCTTTTTCTCGTCCAAGTGCAATCCCGTCAATTTTGCTGGTAAACTCGTAATCCTGTTTGTTTTCAAGATTTTTTATTTTATTGTCACGAATGATTTCATCAAAAAGTAAGTCTTTCAGTAATTGCGTAATATTTTGGTCGTCTAAATCAGTGGCTTTGATTTCTTGTTCAACATCCTTTTCGTCATCCGTCAAGAATTCATAAACCTCACCATTACGTTGCACATAACTTTGAAGCTCCAAAAGATTTAAGGCTTCATCAATATGCTTTTCATGTACTTTTAAGTCAACGTTGACATCATCTATCATCAACACCGAAATGTTTCTTTTGTTAGTTTTAAAATTGCCATAATACTTCACCAAGAACAATGTTTTTAAAACCTTCTTTGCAAAATTATTGTCTAAGTTACGTTCTGCTAGTATAATGGAACTTTGGATTTCGCCACGTAATTCGTTACGAATACCATCAAACATCATATCAAAACTTACAATAGCGGTGTCCTTTTTTTGTTCTATGTTTTGAATAACTTGTTGAAAAACCCCTAACATAGACCTTTCTCCTACAGAAGCATGCTTTCCTTGAAAAGCATTATGCGTAGAAAGTGCTCTACGACATTGCTGGAATAAGTCAAACTGGTAAGGAGCAAACGGATATTTATTAGCAAAATCAGTATCACTTTTATATCCTTTAAATTGGACACCAGCATCCGAAAAACTTAAAAGTGTTTCTAGATGAGCTTTGTCTTTCTTATAGGTTGAAACCAAATGTTTTTGTGCAACTTCATCTTTTTTCAATAATCTTTTCTCAATTACCTCGTCTACATTAGCAGAAGTAAGTGGGATTTTAATACTGAATCGAGCTTGGATTCTGGAAAAGTCATTTTGTTGGCTTTTGTTCATGTCACCTACAACCTTTTCCATGTCTTCTTGAGAAGTAACTAGTATCCAAGAATGTCCTTTGGTTCTGGTAGCTAAAGTTTCAGCTACCGTCTGAAGGTTTAACATTAATTTGGTGTTGTCACTAATATACTGGCCCACTTCATCGACAAAGAAATTCAATCTGAAACCAGCTGGTTTCATTTTAATGTAATCATGCACTTTCTCGCAAAAATCTTCAATAGACTGTTTTTGTCTGTCTTCTATATCATCTAGGATAGTTTCGTACTTAGCAGCATCAGTATTATTCATTTCACCTAAGGCAGAAGCTACATCTTCAGTCACTAACGGGTCAAAATAATCACTACGTGCTTCTTCCCATGTTAGTCTGTTTTTCTCTTTGAACTTGGTTTTAAATTCCCCATATTTTCCTTGTTTATCAAGCCACATTTCGAACTCGGCAACGTGTGGTTGAAAACCATAGTATCCTAAATGGTCAAAGAACACTTTATAAAAAACGGATAAAATAGCATTCTCATCAGCCTTACTTGTTATCTGGGCCTGTTGGTCAATGTTGAACAATATGGATTCAGACGGGATTCTGGTAGCCGATATTACGTCACCTTTAAGCATCGCATCTTCTTCGATTTTTTCAGCAAACAACTCACCACTTTTATATCCATCGAATTCCTTATTTTCCATTACATAAGATAAAATCTTTAGTA
Organism: Flavobacterium xueshanense; assembly: GCF_900112975.1. GTDB lineage: Bacteria > Bacteroidota > Bacteroidia > Flavobacteriales > Flavobacteriaceae > Flavobacterium > Flavobacterium xueshanense. Next base: position 49,771 of record NZ_FONQ01000021.1, read on the forward strand.
GGTGCGATTTACCAGAACCGAAAAAACCAGAAATCCAGACACCGTTGGCACTACCATAGTTGTTGTAGGCATGGAAAAAATCTCTAATTTTCTTAGAGATTTCTTTGGTTACTACATATTCTGCAACTTCATCTGAAATGTGGTCACGGTCATCAGCTTTTATAACCGTTTCGATATTTCTATTTATATCTTTTTCAAAAAAATCTTTAATTATCATCCTTTTGCTTCTATTTTTTCAATGTTAAACGCTCTGTAATAATTGTCATCCTTTAATAATCCAAATAGATTTAAAGTATGGCCGTTATAATCACCAGGGAAAAATGTTACGGTTGGTGCTTCTTTTGCAATGTTCTGAAGGTTATTCAAAATATTGTGAGAACGAATATAGGGAAATACCTTACCAATACCTGTTAAAAAGTAAACTTTTGCATTAGCTGTATCAATTTTCTCTTTAATTTTTGGCATTAATACTTGATGGATGTTCAACGTAGATTGAAGTGCTCTCAAAAATTTTTCTTTCGACTTCACTTTTTCTACTTGAAACATTCGTTCCATTCCGCCTTTATCCTCTAAAATTTCACAGACAATGTCGTACAGGTTTATCTCTAAAACGTGTATTCCAGATGACTCAAGTTTATTTATTAAAAGCTTTATACTTTCATTAACCTTTAATTCTTGTTTGGCATTATAAGCTGAAATAAAGAACGGTATTTCTCCACCCAACGCTTCTTTGTTCAAGAAGCTATTAGAGGATATAACGTTATATAGATGTGTGAATTTAGTAGTAATGTCTTCCATAGTTATTTTCTCATTGTTGTAATGTCCATATCACTTATAAATAAAACTTTTAGCCAGTTGGGGTTGTCTGAAACAATTGCATCAGTCACCTTTCTATCAATAATTTGCGGTTGAATGACTTTAGATTTGATTGAATCAATAATACCAGCTTGTTCTAAAATTTTAAAAGTTACTTGTTTTATTTTCTTCTGGGTTATATCGGTAAGGCTATCCATTTCTGGATGTAAGTCTAATTTTCTTCTATAAAACGAAATATAATCACCCTCTGTTATCTGATAATCAAACACAAGTATCTTTTCTCTGAGCACTTCAACTACAAAGTCCCTAATAAATAAATACGTTTTGCAGATAGACAAAAAAGCAATCTGTTTTTGAGATAAAAAGTCCCCATTTACAAGAATATCAGTTTGTCTGGGTGTGAGATTAGAAATTCTTTTCTCAAATTCCGACAGCATCTTTCTTCCAGTTTTAGAATTACCACCACCTAGTTCATTAATGTAGTCAATCTCTCTTTTTTCGGTAATCGCAATCGCAACCAATATCATCTTATTAAGCCTTAGTGATGAGGTCGTGAAAGAAAAACTATATTTTTCGGTCTCTATCATAAATTTAATTTGACAATTCTTTAATAGGTATATTTAGTACTTCACTAAGTTTTAATAAGTGTTTTTGACTAGGTATGCTTTTTTCTTTCACCCAATTACTAACCGTCACTTCGCTCACGCCTAACTTTAAAGCCAGCCATTTTTGTTTTATTCCTTTGGATTTTATTAGTTCTTTTAGCATCACCAGTTTAAAAAAAATTAAAGTTTCCCTTCGGTATAAATTTAGTACATTATTTTAGATTCCAAATAGAATATGATTTTTTAATACGAATTCGAGATAATTACTATTTTGAAAGGAAGTATATAAACTTATAAATTCTTTAATTATTCATGCTGTAGTACCGTCAATAAAATTAGAACCAATTCTATTGATAATGAAGGAAGAAAAATATTAACCTTAAATAAATAGGGAAGACAGTTATGACGTTTTTCACAAAGGGTAGTCATAACAAATGAAATAGTTTCAAACTTAAATATCTTCAAAAGGCTGGTTAAATATAGCGTAGCTTAATTGAGTTGCCATGGCTGGCTTATCATTAGGATATTAAAAAGAAAAAAGATCGCTGACGCTTATTGAGATATTATTTTCATTGCTGTGGCGAAAGCCAAATAAAGCGATTTAAGCTATTGTTTTTATTTAATCACAAATTTGTTGCTTTTTAGCATATTGATCTATCTATAGGCGTGCTAGGTATAAAATAATAGATGTAAAAGATTAAATTAAAAACTGCTAACGCTAATTGAGATATTATTTTTATTTTATGTGGCTGAAGCCAAATTGAATTAATTGGATATTTTTTTTACAATTAACTGAATGTTGATTAATGTAAATTAAAAGAATTATTTATTGATTCGAAACTTCGTTTATATAAAGAAAATATAATAAAGAGAAATCTCTAACTATTAAATTTAAATTTTCTATTATATATTATATTAATTCTTTATTATTATAATTTATATAGTTTTATAGATTATTAATATTAGTTTAATTGAATATGTTAGTAATATGGGGGTTAGTTGACTGTTTTATTAGCAGTTATATAACTGTTACATTAGCAGTTAAACTACTGTTAAATATACAGCCATCTAACTATTAAAGGTTAAGTAAAATAAAATCTCAATTACCTTTCCTTATAAAGTAAAAACTTTCTATTAATCATTAGCAACTTTAATAGAGCTACTGAAGAAATAGTAAATATAATTAGAATAAACAACTATCAAATATAAATATAGGGAAATATTAAAAAAATTATAGAATAAGTATTGACTTTTTTGTTGCTTTTCGTTATACTATGTTATACTTCAAAAAAATTGAAACCAATTTAAAGTTTCATTTTTAAAATTTATAATTAGAGAAAATAAACTCATTAAAAATTCTGTTGCTGGAGGGTTGCTCCTCCAGCGTGGGTTACAGACTTAACCACTTAAAATAAAGAATACCCAATAAAAAAAACAAATGAAACAAAAATTATCAATTAAACAGACTTACCATGATGTCTTATTTATGGCATCTTCTCATCAAAATAAAGAAAAAAAATTTCACATCAACCCTACACAATTTAAGATTATTCTTAAATTAATCCAATATGAAAAAACGGATAAAAATATTACCTATCAAAACAAACATATAGCTAAACACATATATCAGGCTGAATCAACCGTTAAAGACGCTATCGAAGAAATAAGAAATAAGGGATACATAACTTCCGAATTAAAAAAATATAATAATCGATTAGGGTTTAAAACAAAACGCACTATTAATTTAGATTGGGATTTTATTCAAAGATTATTTGACGAACATGTTTTAAAGGATTCAAATATAGAGACCACTTCATCAACTCCTAAAGAAATTATAAGTAAAACTTCAATAATAGATACTGATGAGATTGATCCAGTAATCATAGAAGATATAATTGATCCATTAAAATTTGAAAAAGTTCCCTCTACTATAGTTAAAATTTTAAGGACTAAGGAAGAAATCACAACTACTACGGAAGTTGCTCCAGTTACTATTAATAAAATATTGATTGAAGAAACACTACTTATGACGGAAGTTAATAGTGATAAAAAAATTAGAGAAGAATTAGAAGAAAGATTTGATATAGTAAAACGCAAGATGGCTAAAAATAATCAATTCGAACGATACAATGAAATTATAGACTTAGAAAAAATATCAGATCAATATACTTCAGATGAAATAAATTATTTCCTTGATAATTATGAAAATAAAAAAGAAGACAATTAGTCTAGATATGGATTCATCAACATTAAGATAAATTTTATCAAAAATTAAATTTTTAATAAACTAATCCTTAATTAGAAACTGTAAAATAGAAAATATAATTTTTTACGATTTTTTTACGATGGTAATTATACTATACTTATTTTCATCCAATCCCTAAAAAAGAGGTGGAGCGAATTTTCGTCCCACCTCAGCCCATTACAGTTCAGTTTGTTACTTTTAAAACAATATGGCAAGCAATAATAACCGATTCACATTAATTCTGGACTACCTTAATCACCTCTCTCAATATATACATATATATATATATATATATGCCAACTGATCTAATATATATTGACGTTAATGATACTGGACTTGCTAACTTTACCTGCATAAAAAGTTAAGAATAAAACCTTAATTTTAACATATGAAACAAGTGCGTAAAATTTATGACCGAGCTTTTAAAGAGAAAGCCGTTCAATTGAGTTATGAGAGACATAACATCTCAGAACTGGCCAGAGAATTAGGAGTTACAGCTCCACAATTGTATAAATGGAGAAAAGAGTACGAAGAGTTTGGACAAGGAAGTTTTCCAGGTAATGGCAATTTAAAGCAAACGCCAGAACAGGAGCTAATTTCTGAGCTTGAAAGAAAACTCAAAGATGCTGAACTAGAGCGAGATATATTAAAAAA
>NZ_FONQ01000034.1 GCF_900112975.1 Flavobacterium xueshanense
TGTGTTGGTACAATAAGCAAAATAAGGGCGTATGGGGGATGCCTTGGCTCTCAGAGGCGATGAAGGGCGTGATAAGCTGCGAAAAGCTACGGGGATTGGCACACACGATATGATCCGTAGATACCCGAATGGGGCAACCCACTATGTTGAAGACATAGTACACCGATAGGTGGGCAAACCCGCTGAACTGAAACATCTAAGTAGGCGGAGGAGAAGAAAACAAAAGTGATTCCGTAAGTAGTGGCGAGCGAACGCGGATTAGCCCAAACCAATGTTGTTACGGCAATATTGGGGTTGTAGGACCACGTTATTTGTTGCGGATAGAATTAGAATCTACTGGAAAGTAGGGCCAAAGAAGGTGATAGCCCTGTATAAGTAATAGAAGATAACGATAGTGGTATCCTGAGTAGGGCGGGACACGAGAAATCCTGTCTGAATTTGGCGGGACCATCCGCTAAGGCTAAATACTCCTGAGAGACCGATAGTGAACCAGTACCGTGAGGGAAAGGTGAAAAGAACCGTGAATAACGGAGTGAAATAGATCCTGAAACCATACGCTTACAAGCGGTCGGAGCCCTTTCGTGGGGTGACGGCGTGCCTTTTGCATAATGAGCCTACGAGTTAACGTTGCTGGCAAGGATAAGTGGTTAAGCCACGGATCCGTAGCGAAAGCGAGTCTGAATAGGGCGCTTTAGTCAGTAGTGTTAGACGCGAAACCGTGTGATCTACCCATGGGCAGGATGAAGCTGTGGTAACACATAGTGGAGGTCCGAACCGGTTGACGTTGAAAAGTCTTCGGATGACCTGTGGGTAGGGGTGAAAGGCCAATCAAACTCGGAAATAGCTCGTACTCCCCGAAATGCATTTAGGTGCAGCGTTATGCGTAAAGTTATATAGAGGTAGAGCTACTGATTGGATGCGGGGGCTTCACCGCCTACCAATTCCTGACAAACTCCGAATGCTATATAATGTTTCATAACAGTGAGGGCTTGGGTGCTAAGGTCCAAGTCCGAGAGGGAAAGAACCCAGACCATCAGCTAAGGTCCCCAAATATATACTAAGTTGAAAGAACGAGGTTTGTCTGCCCAGACAGCTAGGATGTTGGCTTGGAAGCAGCCATTCATTTAAAGAGTGCGTAACAGCTCACTAGTCGAGCGGACGAGCATGGATAATAATCGGGCATAAGTATATTACCGAAGCTATGGATT
>NZ_FONQ01000022.1 GCF_900112975.1 Flavobacterium xueshanense
ACTACAGAACTGGAAACACTTTATAAATACAATAACTTCTGATAATGGGAAAGAGTTTGCGCAACATCAAGAGATCAGTTCGGCACTTGAAATAGATTTTTTCTTTGCCAACCCTTACAGCCCTTGGGAACGTGGTGCAAATGAAAATCTAAATGGATTAATAAGACAATACATACCCAAATCATCATCATTTGATGAAATAACTCCAGAGAAAATTATAGAAATACAAGAGAAATTAAACAATAGACCAAGAAAAAGATTTAATTTTGAAACACCTAATTTTATGTTTAATCAAAAAGTTGCATTTATAACTTGAATCCTGCATATTTTAAAATTGATCCGTGTCAATTTTAAAATATTAATATTTAAAACGCTGATTATCTCGTGAAAACCAAATTATTGCCTTCCGATAAATTATGATCAAATTGATAACCATCGTAATTGAAACCTTTTAAATCATCTATCGTTTTAACATCGTTATCAATAATATAGCGCACCATCATTCCCCTCGCCTTTTTGGCAAAAAAACTGATGATTTTTAGTTTTCCGTTTTTGTAATCTTTAAATTCTGGTGTGATTACAGGAACTTTTAACGCCTTGACATCTATTGCTGAAAAATATTCATTACTGGCTAAATTGATAAACAATTCGTCTTTTTTAAGCTCTTTATTTAAAGCTTTTGTAACGGCCGGCTTCCAAAATTCATATAAGTTTTTGCTTTCGCCAATAGGTAATTTAGTTCCCATTTCCAGTCGATACGCCTGAATCAAATCCAACGGTTTCAGTAATCCATACAAACCAGATAGTATTCTCAAACAATCCTGTAGGGCTTCTATTTTTTTTTCTGCAATCGAATAAGCGTCTAATCCAATGTACACATCCCCATCAAAAGTATATACTGCCGGACGTGCATTTAAAGTCGTAAATGGTGTTTGCCATTCTTGATTTCGCTTCCAGTTCAAATCAGCCAGTTTATCTGAAATACTCATTAAATCCGATAAATCAGCGGGCTTTTTCTCTTTTAAAACTTTGTGAATCTGTCTCGATTCTTTTAAGAACAAAGGTTCGGTGTGCAATTGAGTGGGTAACTGTTTGTCAAAATTTAAAGACTTGGCTGGCGATATTACAATTTTCATACACAATACTCTTTCGAGCTCTTATTATTAATTCTCCCAAAAGTACTAATTGAAATCAAGAAATCAAGAATCTTTAAATTGATTTGTTTAATAGTGCAATAGATAATGAAAATTGTTCACCAATTTAATTATTTTTGAGTTGTAAAACACCAATAAATAATTATGAACACGATCGAAATTAGAAAGGCAACGGTATCAGATTTGGAAACAATTCAAAATATAAGTAGCCAAACTTTTGAAGAGACTTTTGCCGCTGTAAATACGCCCGAAAACATTGCCAATTATCTAAGAGAAAGTTTCAATTTGAAACAATTAGAAACTGAATTAAACAATGCTAATTCTCAGTTTTATATTGCGTATTCTGATTCAGAAGCAGTGGGATATCTGAAAATAAACTTTGGCGATGCCCAAACTGAATCTATCAACGAAAATGCTTTAGAAGTGCAACGGATTTATGTTCTGCAAAATTTTCATGGAAAAAATATCGGACAGCTTTTGCTTGACGAGGTAAAAAAAATCGCAAAAAGTTCTGGCGTTGATTCTGTTTGGCTCGGTGTGTGGGAAGAAAATCACAGAGCACTACGATTTTATACTAAAAATGGGTTTATTGTATTTGATAAACACGTTTTTATAATGGGTAACGACGAGCAAACTGATTTATTGATGCAATTTCGATTACATTAAACAATAATTAAATTTTAAATTGTAACTGACAGAAGCAATTCTAAAACCCTATTTGGCTTATTTTTGTACCAAATATTATCAAAAACTATGAAACAGGATGTAATTATTGTGGGAGCTGGATTAGCGGGATTGGCTGCGGCTGTTCACTTGCACCGTCAAGGGCGAAAAGTTCTCCTTTTAGAAGCTAGTGATCGCGCGGGCGGAAGAATAAAAACCGATGCTCATGAAGGTTTTCTTTTCGACAGAGGTTTTCAAGTCCTTTTGACTGCGTATCCTGAGACAAAAGCTCTACTTAATTATAATGATTTACAACTAAAAAAAATGTTACCCGGAGCAACCGTGCTTTATGACGGAGGCAGTTTTGAAATTGCAGATCCATTCCGAAGACCTTTAGCTGCACTTGCAACACTTTTTGCGCCCGTTGGCACTCTAAAAGACAAAATCAATACCCTTTGGTTAAAAAATAAACTGCAAAAATTAACGATTGACGAAATTTTCGAACAACCTGAACAAACGACTCGCAAGCAACTGGCGGATTATGGTTTTAGCCCAAAAATGATTCAACGCTTTTACGCTCCTTTTCTTTCCGGTATCTTTTTGGAAAATGAATTGAAAACTTCCCGTAGAATGTTCGATTTTGTAATGAAAATGTTTTCAGATGGTGATGTTGCGGTTCCTGCTTTGGGAATGGAAGAAATACCCAAACAATTAGTCGCCATGCTTCCAGAAGGCAGTATTCAGTGTAACACAAAAGTCATTGCTATTGAAGGAAATACCTTAACTACTGAAGACGGAACCGTTTTTGAAGCTAACCAAATCCTTTTAGCTACGACCGCTAATGCCTTGACCCAAAAATACTTTCCGAAGCAAAAAATGACATCGCATCAGGTAACCAATATTTATTTTGAAGCCATTGAAGCGCCTACTAAAAAAGCAGTTGTTATTTTAAATGCTTCATCGCAGAAAAAATGGGTGAATAATTTGACTGTAATCTCAAATGTTTCCAAAGCGTATGCGCCAAAAGGGAAAGTGCTTATTTCCGTTTCTTACAATGCAATCCCAACTGTTGATGACGCAACTTTGGTTAAAAATATGAAAGAAGAGTTGAAACAATGGTATGGTGAAAAAGTAAATTCGTGGAAAATGCTGAAGGCGTATCGCATTGAATATGCTTTACCAACCCAGGAAAGTGTGCAGAATGAAATAGCTGCTTCTGAAATAAAAATTTCAGATACGTTATTTATTTGCGGAGACAACTTGCTGAATGGCTCTATCAATGCCGCTCTAAAAACGGGACGATTAGCTGCCGAAGCGATGAAAATATAGTTTGTTATTTTAAAATAAAAGTTTGCCAAGTTATAGCATTCAACAAATTTGCCACGGATTACACATATCAACACAAATAAATTTTCGGGGATTTGTGAGATCCGTGGCATAGTTTTTTAATTATTATGCAGTCCATGAACTGATCCAATTAGAAGTTTCAGAACTAAACTTTTATTTCGCTTATTGAAATTAAAGTCGATCAATCACTAATTTATACGTTGGATCTTCCATAATATTTACATCAATGATGGCTTCTGCATTTTTAAGTAACGTTATACAATCGGTACTTAAATGGCGTAAATGTACTTTTTTACCTTGCTTGTGATAACGATTTGTAATAACATTCAATGCTTCAATTGCTGACATATCAGAAACTCGACTTTCCTTAAAATCGATAATAACTTCATTTGGATCATTTAACACGTCAAACTTTTCAGTAAAAGCAGTTGTAGATGCAAAAAATAAAGGTCCATATATTTCATAGTGCTTCACTCCATTTTCATCAAAAAATTTTCTTGCGCGAATGCGTTTAGCACTTTCCCACGAAAAAACCAAAGCTGAAATAATCACGCCTATCAAAACAGCCAAAGCAAGATTATGCAATAAAACAGTAATTAAAGCAACTAAAATCACAAGAAAAACATCGTTTTTGGGCATTTTATTAAATATTTTCAAACTCGCCCATTCAAAAGTTCCTATGGCAACCATAATCATTACACCAACCAAAGCGGCCATAGGTAATAGTTCAATTACCGGAGCACCAAATAAGATAATTATAAGAATTGTTATTGAAGCGACAATACCAGACAAACGGGCTCTAGATCCTGCTGATAAGTTAACCAATGTTTGCGCTATCATTGGGCAACCTCCCATACCGAAGAAAAAGCCGTTCAAAATATTAGAACTCCCTTGTGCTATACATTCTCTATTACCATTACCACGAGTCTCAGTGATTTCATCGACTAAATTCAAGGTCAGTAAGCCTTCGGTCAATCCTACTGCAGCCATAATTAAGGCATAAGGAAAAATTATTTTTAAAGTCTCTAAAGTGAGTGGAATATTCGGAATGTGAAATGGAGGAAAACCACCACTTACAGAGGCAATATCTTTCACGGTTTTTGTTTCTATTCCTAATAAAAAAACCAAAAGGAATACAACTATAATGGCTACTAAAGATGATGGAATTGCTTTTGTTAATTTCGGCAGAAATACAACAATTCCAATAGTTAAAGCAACTAAACCTGCCATAATCAACATTGGAGTGCCTTTAAGCCATGTGATCTCTCCATTAACCACCATTTTAAATTGTTCCAATTGAGACATGAATATAATGATTGCCAATCCATTGACAAAACCAAACATAACGGGATGCGGCACTAATCGGATAAATTTGCCCAGTTTAAAAACGCCCACTAAAATTTGTAAAATACCTGCTAAAGCAACCGCTGCAAAAACATATTCTAAACCATTTGACTTCATTAAAGCAATTAAAACAATTACCGTTGCACCTGCTCCTCCTGATATCATTCCGGGTCTGCCTCCAAATACTGCCGTAATTAAACCAGCTATAAAGGAAGCATACAGTCCCATTAACGGCGGAAAACCTGCAAGAATAGCAAATGATAGGGATTCCGGAATCATCGTCATAGCAACCGTTAAACCAGCTAAAATTTCTGTTTTGTAATTTACCTTTTGTGATAAATCAAATAAATTAAATACTTTTTTCATAAAAAAATTCAAATAGGATGTGTGATACAATAGCAGTTGCTGAAATCATATCGAAAAAAAATAATAAAATGCTTTAGGAATTATCTTTAAATTTAAAAAATCTAAAAAAATAGCCATGGTAACGGTACTAAAATAAATACTGTCATTGTTCATAAAATGTATTGATCAGACATTTTCGTCTGTAGAAAGCGTCTTCAAAAAATTTAATGCAAATTTTTAGGTGATATTCTTCGATTTAAAGACTATAAATCAAGGCGGAGTAACGGAGATAAAATGAGTACTGTTTTTCATAAATATGCTGCAAAAATAAAACTTTTATATTGCTTAACCAAACAGAAAACGAAATTGCTTAAATTTGGCATAATTTAGGACTTTTTTTTTAAAAAGAACTTAAATATTATCGATCCAATTAAAAAATATGAAATTACTTTATACTTTATTCTTCACTCTTCTTTTAAATATTTGCTATTCTCAATCGACGAATGACTATTTTGAAAAGATCAGAAACAATGAAGCAGAACTAACTGCTTTCTTCTCGCAAATGCCAAAAGGTGGCGATTTACATCATCATTTTTCGGGTTCTATTTACGCTGAACCTTTATTGGAACGCGCTATTGCTGATGATTTTTATCTCAATACAGAAACGATGGGTGTTTTAAAAGAAAAACCAGCAGCCGGTAACTGGATTCAATTTTCAATATTAAAAAGTAACGGAACATTAGACGTTTATAAACAAAAAATCATGCAAAAATGGTCTGTAAAAGATTATAATTATGTGGATTACCCATCAGACAAGCTGTTTTTCGAATCGTTTATGAAGTTCGAACCGGCCATCAAAGGGAATTTTGGACAAGGATTATTGGAACTTAAAAACAGAGCTATTTCAGAAAATGTCAGTTACATCGAAACACAATTATCTACGATTCCAACTGCAATGAACACGGATGATTTGACGAAATTCAATTTCCGATTGCGAAAATTAGCTTTGGTAAAAGACGAAAAAGCAATTCTAAAAACATTGGATTCTGTTTACAATTCTTTACTAAAAAAAGATGCTAAATCCTACGCTACAGCATTCAATACCAATTTTGTGGCAAAGCTTCACAAAGACCTCAAAATTGATGACAAGCAATTTACGATGCGGTATCAAAATTTTGTGTTGCGATTTATGGAACCCGTAGACTTATTCAAAAATTTGGTAATTGCATTCATTTCGGCAGATGAAAGTCCGTTGATGGCAGGAGTTAACATTGTTTCTCCTGAAGATGGCGAAACTTCGATGAAAGATTATTGGTTGCACATGGTGATGTTTAAATACTGTCATTCCCGTTATCCAAATGTAAAGTACACGATGCATGCCGGCGAACTGACTCTTGGTTTGGTACAACCGGAAGATTTGACTTGGCACATAGGCGCTGCCGTGTACACTGCAGGAGCCAATCGCATCGGTCACGGAGTAGATATGGCGTATGAGAAAGATTCGTATGATTTATTGCGTTATATGGCGAAGAAAACCATTCCTATTGAAATTAATTTAGTGAGTAATGAATTCATTTTAAAAGTAAAAGAAAGTCGTCATCCATTGTCGTTATATAAAGAATTTGCCGTACCAATAGTAATTAGTACCGATGACGCAGGAATATTAAGAACCAATATGACCGAGCAATATGTTTTACTAGCCAAAAGATACAAAATCGTTTCCTATACTGATATTAAACAATATGTGTACAATAGCATCAATTACAGTTTTATAAAAGAAAATGTCGTAAAAAAGCAATTAATAAAAGATTTAGACTCGAGATTTAAAGCTTTTGAGGCTAATTTTCCTTTGAAATAAATTGTATTCTTATTACAAAATTAACTTTATGAAAACAAAAAATCCGCTCGAAAGCGGATTTTTGGGTAAATATAATCTGCTGAATTGCCATTATTTCGGGTTTAAGATTAACTCAATTCTTTTGATGGCATCTTCATAATGGTATTTTGTTTCTGCATTTACAGCTCTCGTTTTAGCAACTGACAAAGTGCTTCTTAAAGCATTCAACTCACCTCTAACCAATCCTCTCAAATCTGATTGCGCAACATTATAATAGTCAGAAGCACTACCGGATTTGATTTCTTCTTTCATTAGATATGCCATTCTTTCGATGTACGCCCTTTGCAAATTTCTTCTGTAAATAGTCACATTCGATGGCAAATTAGCCTCTTTCCAAATTCCTTTACGCATATCACCTAATAAATCCAAGGCTTTATAATTTGCCGTTCCCATTATCTCGGCATCCATCAATCGACCAATACGTTCAAAACTCAACACACTGTTTAAATGTCTGGATTGTACATTTCGGAAACGCTCGGTGTAACCCGCGTAATCAATGTTTTTCAATGTATTTACATTCACCAACCAGCTTGGAGAAGCAAAAGCATTGGTTTGCAACCACTGCATCGCTTCTTGCTGTTTTGCTTTTGGTACAATGTCATAAATACTTCCCTTTTGGATTGGCTTTTTTGTAGCTTCATAAACACCTCCAACATTGGTCACTACATGTCCAACATATCTGCTCCAAACATCCAGCATTTCTTTGTACAACTCATCTAAATCTTCGTAATTATTAGTTACATCACTAGTCCATTCCGGTAAATGTGCCGCTACGTATTGCAAATTTTTAAGGCCATAAGTACCAGCTTTCATCGAATTATTTCCAATATCTTCTGTTTGTGACGTTGGATCAAAATTACTGCTTTGTTTCCCGAATTTGTAAATAGGATTTTCCGCTTTTTCCATAATCCATTTGTCTAATGTGGGTACTTCTGCTTCAGGAGAAGTCACATTTGGAATGAATCTGTATCCCCAATTCGTAGCATAATGATCGTAAGGTCCCATTTGGCGAATGAAACGCACGTTTTTATCTCCGGGTTGAGCGATATAATTAAAACGGGCATAATCCATCAAACTTGCTGCGATTCCGTTTTTCTGAGTAAAGGCTCCATCTCTGTAATTTTCAGTATCATAAGCGCAACTTGCTCCCATATTGTGCGGAAAACCAAGAGCATGCCCCACTTCATGAGCGATAACCATTCGCATCATTTCACCCATTTCTTCATCGCTTGTATTTAACGTTCTTGCCGAAGGATTTGCTGCTCCAGTTTCTAACAAATAACGGTTTCGGTACGACCGCAAATGGTTATGGTACCAAATTACATCACTCTCGATAATTTCTCCTGTTCTAGGATCAGAAACACTTGGTCCAACCGCATTACGTGTCGTACTCGCCACGTACCGAATCACGGAATACCGAATGTCTTCCGGGCTAAAGTCAGGATCTTGTTCTTTCGTTGGGGGATCTTTCGCGATAATCGCGTTTTTAAAACCAGCCGTTTCAAAAGGCTTTTGCCAATCTTCAATTCCTTGTTTGATGTACTTTCGCAATTTTTCAGGCGTGGCAGGATCTAAATAATAAACAATTGGTTTTATGGGTTCCACGAGTTCGCCTTTTGCGTAAGCGATAGGATCTTTTGGTTCCAATTTCCAACGGCGGATGTAGCTTTTACTGTCGGATTTTAATTCATTACTTCCATAATCAATTTGATTCATCGTAAACCAACCCACTCGCGGATCGGCCAATCGGGGTTGCATTAGTTTTTCAGGCAATAAAATCATCGATTGATTCATTTGAATACTGATTGTTTCTGAATCTGCCTGCACCGGCGGTTTTGAAGCGTTGTAAGTAAAATCCTGAATTACTTCAATATTCATGGGGAAACTTTTCATTGTATTGATAAAACTTCGGGTTTCATCCAGTCCTTTTACCTTATAAGTTTCTCTCATTTCACCTGATAAACCACTAATTGATTTTACATCGGTGCCATAAAATTTGGTTACATCAATCACCGTATTTGCAGAATCTTTGCTGAAAGCTACGATATCAAAAGCGAATAAAGTAGGCTCATAATTATTGGATTTCACTGAAATACTGATGGGTAAACTGTCATTGGCAACAGCACTGAACGACTTTAATTTGATAAGGATTTTATCTTGAAAACGTTGCCAAACAATCAGTTGCTCATTGGTTTCGGAACCTGCGTTTACATATCCACCGCCTAAATTAGAAGGCAATTTAGACAACCGACTTACCAAAAGCATGTCTTTATCTAAGTATTTATTTGGGATTTCGAAGAAATATTTTTTATCTACTTTATGAACCGTAAATAAGCCTTCGTCTGAAACGGCATCTTTAGTGATTATTTTGCTGTATTCCTTAATGGTAGCTTCCGGTTTCTTCTCCGGTGGCGGAACTACAGTGGCGTTTTTATCTCTTTTTCTTTTGGATTGTGCAAATTGGTTGGTAGGCACAAGCATTGCTGTAACAATTGCTGTTAAAATGAAAAATTTCTTCATTTAATGGTTATTAAGTGGTTAATCAATATCAAAAATATATTTTAGCATAAGCAAATTATATAATATTCATTGGTTTAACTTTTAATTAACAAACGTTCCAGACTTTTTAGGGTGTTTGAACGGCAGTTTGTTTTTAGCTTCATTTTATTAGAATCCTTTTTTTGTTACATTTGGAAATACGTTTTTTTTTGGAATTAATACGATCCATTGCGGTCAGTATTTAAATTTTGTGGAAACTGGTAATTCTTTTGGAAACGACTTCCCTTTTACATAGAAACTTTAAAACACTAAAAATCAAATTATGATTCAAAATAATATCGTTAAAAAATCCTTCTTTTTAGTAGCTGTCATACTAGTCTCATGGAATGGTTTCTCGCAAAAGAACATCTCAAAAATTGCTTTTGGATCGTGTTCGAACCAAAATAATCCATTACTCATTTTTGATGTTGTGGTAAAACACCAACCGGATTTATTTGTATTTCTGGGCGACAACATTTACGGAGACACGGACAATATGAAAACACTACAAGCCAAATACGATCGATTGGCGGCTAAAGCTACTTTTCAAAATTTGAAACAAAATGTACCCATCATTGCTACCTGGGACGATCACGATTACGGTCAAAATGATGCGGGTCGGCATTATCCAAAAAAGGAGGAATCAAAAGAACTATTCTTGAAGTTTTTTGATGAACCTGCAGATTCCGAAAGACGAAAACACGAAGGAATATACACATCCAATATGTATGAAAACAAAGGCAAAAAAGTACAGATAATCCTGTTGGATAACCGCACTTTCAGGGATGATTACAAGAAATACAATGGAGAAGTTAAGGATGATAAACGGTATTTCTACTCATTGGATTACACGCCTTTACAAAACCCAGATTCCACTTATTTAGGAACTGCGCAATGGAATTGGCTGGAAGCAGAACTACAAAAACCTGCTGATATCCGACTGATTGGTTCAGGGTCTCAGTTTGGAATTGAATACAACGGCTACGAAGGTTGGGCTAATTTTCCGCTGGAGCAAAAAAGATTCTTAAATCTCATCAAGAAAACGAAAGCAAACGGCGTTTTGTTTTTAACCGGAGATGTGCATTATGCTGAAATCTCTAAACTTACGGAACCCGGATTGTATCCTATTTACGATTTTACCTCCAGCGGACTCTCCTCAACCTGGCATTTTGCGACACCGAACAAAAACAGAATTGAAGGTCCAATTATGGAAAACCATTTTGGCTTATTAACGATTGACTGGAAAAAGAAAAGCCCAAAAATAAAAATGGAAATTTGGGATATCAATGACAACCAACGTGCGGAATACACGATTGGGCTGGATGAAATTAGTTTTAAAAAGTAGCATTTTTGCGGGAATTATTCGATAATATTTGAGAAATACAAATTGAATCGAGTTCATAATTGTGGTAGTAAATTATTATGAAAGAAAACAGAAACATCTCATCGAATTATATCTTACTGAAAAGAATAACGATATTAAGAAAAGAATAGAAAATTTCGAATCGATTACCAATTCATTATTTGTTTTGACACAAAATCTATTTGACAATAAAGAAACTGTATAATATCATCAACTAGAAATTGAAGGGAAATATTTTCGTTTTGGAATAACCAATCATAGTTTGATTACTTTAATAAGAGGAAATCATTTTACATTAATTAACCATGAAGCCACCATTATTGATGTATTTTCTACGAATAGTATAACTAGAAAGCAAATCGAATCATTTTTAATAATAATAAAATAGATTTTAGATTACTATTTTCTTAAAATAATAAAATTACAAAACACGTATTGCTTTCACAAATCTACGCTTATAGCCGGGCTTTGTTAGACTTGTAACAACCACTTTCATTTCACGACCTGAGGTGGAGTGAATAAAATCACTTTCCATTCCTTTTGGATTTGATACGATACCAATATGCCCAATAACATTTCTGGTAGGACTCAAAAACAATAGAATATCACCTTTTTTTACATCGTCAATCGGGATTTCTTTACCAAAATTATTAAACTGTGAAGAGCTGCGCGGAACCTGAATTTTAAAATGATTGTAGACAAAGTAAACAAATCCGGAACAATCAAAACCATTCTTGCTGCAGCCAGCTGTAACATAAGGTGTTCCTAATAATCCCATTCCGAAATTCACAATCTTATCTCCCAAATAGCCATTATTGTCAATTGGATCTACTAGTGAGTTTTTGAAAATGGTTTCACTTCTTTGAGATGAAAATCCACCCGCTTTTGATGAACCATACGCGATACTTCCTAAAACAAGAAGCGATAAACCAATGAACAGTGTCAATTTTATGGTATTTATACTTTTAAATTTCATAGTAAAAAAATTAAATTAACCCGTTGTGTTTAGTTATTTTAAGTAAAATAAATGGATTATATATGTCAAATATAATGAAAAAAGTTTTAGAGTTTTATAGGTTTAAGTTCTTTGAATATTGATTGTCGATCCCATAATACATTTGGGAAGCCATACAAAATGTCTAACTTATAGGATTTTGCATTAAATATGATTGCTGATTTTAGGTAA
Source organism: Flavobacterium xueshanense (assembly GCF_900112975.1). Lineage (GTDB taxonomy): Bacteria > Bacteroidota > Bacteroidia > Flavobacteriales > Flavobacteriaceae > Flavobacterium > Flavobacterium xueshanense. The sequence goes on from NZ_FONQ01000022.1 coordinate 11,838, forward strand.
TTGATAGTAAGAATTATTATAGACTGATAAATAATGTTAAAATCAAATATGTTTAATTTTACCGCACGGGTCAATATTAACCGTTAGATTCTTGTTTATTTTTTATATATATTATGTATTTGAAGTATCAAAAAAAACATAATATGCGACACTTTATTTAATGTTAAAAATATGTTAAACAAAAACTAAACAGTTGTTTAAATTAAACGCTTGTTTAGTTTTGTTTCTTGAAAAATTTGATTCCATTGAAAAGTACTTTTAACGACAAACAAATTCAAATCCTCGAAGTTGCCGAAATACTTTTTGCAGAAAAAGGATTTGATGGTACTTCCATTAGAAACATAGCTAAAGTGGCAAAAATCAATATTGCCATGGTTTCATATTACTTTGGTTCCAAAGAACGTTTGTTGGAATCGCTTATTATATATAGAACTTCCGACCTCAAAAATCAATTAGAGAATCTATTAAAGGAAGATCTGGAACCCATTGAAAAAATCAACAAACTAATTGAACTTTACATCAATAGAATTAACAGTAACAGAGGTATCTACAGAATTTTACATTTCGAATTCACTTCCAAAAAAAGAGAACAAAATCTACAGGCTTTTTCTGAATTAAAAAAAGGAAATCTAAAATCCCTTGAAACCATTATTGAAGAAGGTCAGAGAAAAGGCATTTTCAGAAAAGATGTAATTATTCCGCTTATTACACCAACCATTTTGGGTACTTTCTTTCATTTTCACATGAACAAACCATTCTTCGAAAATTTATTGAACTTGAAAACGGAGGATTTATATAACAATTACATCAAAACCAATTTGACCAAGCACATACAACAAACTATAAAAGCACTTCTAATATATGAAAGTTAGTCAATTCATGCTCTTTGGGATTTTCTTTATTGGAATTTCATCAATAGAAGCACAAGAAAAAACAAATTTAACATTGAACGAAGCCATTAATTTGGCTTGGACCAAAAGCAATGAAGTTACGCTGGCCAACACGAAAGTAAAAACCAAAAAGTACGAATTGCAATCTACGAAAAACAACCAGTATCCTGATTTGAAACTATCCGGACAATACCAAAGATTGGCAAATGCATCGGTAGATTTTAAACTGAATCAAAATAACAGCGCCCAGCAACTTCCTATTGTCAATCAATTAATGGTGGGACAATTGAATGCTAGTGTTCCTGTTTTTTCTGGTTTTAAAATTCAAAACAGCATCAAAGCATATCAGAATCTGTACGAAGCTGAAATGGCTACTGCTGCTCAAACAAAGGAGGAAATTGCTTTGCGGGTGATTGAATATTATGCCAGTTTATACAAAGCACAAAAAACAATTGAACTGCTGAAAGAAAACCAAAAAAGCGCCAAGCAACGTGTTAAAGATTTTGTAGAACTCGAAAAAAACGGAATTATTCCAAGAAATGATCTGTTAAAATCTAAATTACAAGCTTCGAAAATACAATTGTCATTAGATGAAACGAATAATAATTTAAAAGTAATCAACTTTTATTTGGTTACACTTTTAAAATTAAATCCAGACACCAAACTGGAAATTCGCGAAGATGATTTTGCTGATTTCCAAATGATAAATATCCCAATTAATGAATTGCCGGCATTAGAAAATCGTAAGGATTTAGAAGCTATTCGATATCAGGGAAAAGCAAGTGAAGCGAATATAAAAATAGCAAAAGGGTCGTATTATCCTGCAATTGCAATCATTGGAGGATATACCGCATTAAACCTGAGCAATGTAATCACTGTTCAAAATGCGATGAATATCGGTGTTGGAATTTCTTATGATTTAAGTGCTATTCTAAAAAATGGAACCTTGGTCCGACTTGCAGAAAATAATTTTTTAGAAGTACAAAATTCTGAAGCTCTGTTAACTGATTATATTAAAGTTCAAGTTCAAAAAGCGATTGAAGATTACGATTTAGCTTTAAAACAAACCACGGTTTACGAGGAAGCACAAGAACAAGCGAGTGAAAATTACCGAATTGTAAAAGACAAATATGACAATGGACTTTCGGACACTAATGATCTACTCGAAGCTGATGTGGAACAACTAAATTCAAAAATCAGTAAAGCTTTGGCGAAAGCCAATACCATCCAAAAATACTACGAGTTACTCTCCGTAACTGGTCAATTATCACAATCATTCAATCTAGCTCAAAAATAATCATACTACCATGCAAAAGAAAAAAAAGAATTCAAAATTTATTATTATCCTTGTGGCCTTGGTAGTGTTAGGCGGTACTTACGGAACTTATAAATACAGGCATTCCTTGGCTCACGAAGAAACAGACGATGCGCAAATTGAAAAAAACATGAACCCTATTATTCCAAGAGTTTCGGGATATGTCGATAAAGTGTACATCAAAGACAATGATTTTGTGAAGAAAGGCGACACGCTTTTTACAATTGACAAAAGAGATTATCAGTTAAAAATTGAAGAAGCTAATGCCGCTATGGTTGGTGCTGAAGGTAGTTTTGAAGTTTCTAAAGCGGATATTGGAAGTGCTTTGGCTAACATTTCAGTTTCTGATGCCAATGTACAATCAGCCGGAGGAAATATCGAATCGGCAAAAATACGATTGGGCCGAATTACGAGTGATTACAACCGATATGAGAATTTATTCAAAAGCCATTCGATTACAAAACAACAATATGAGCAATCTTTAGCCGCAAAACTTGAAGCAGAAAGCCAAGTACGTGTTTTACAACAACAACAGCGAGCAACGGCTTTTCAAAAATCAGTTATTGTAGCTAAATCGAAAGTTTCAGACAAACAAACGGAAGTGGCTGCTGCCAATATCAAAAGAGCTCAAGCAATATTGGATGCCGCGAAATTAAATTTAAGTTACACTGCTGTAACTGCTGCAATTGACGGTCAGGTTTCAAAAATCGACATTCAACCGGGACAATTAGTACAACCGGGACAATCGTTATTTTACATCATCAATAACAAGGAGGCATGGGTAATTGCTAATTTCAAAGAGACTCAATTGAACAAAATGGTCATTGGACAAAAAGTTACCGTAAAAGTAGATGCGTATCCGGGTTATGATTTTCAAGGTTCAATTACTTCGTTTTCTCCTGCTACAGGCTCTCGTTTTTCATTACTTCCTCCTGATAATGCTACAGGAAATTTTGTAAAAACAATCCAGAGATTACCGGTTAAAATAAGTTTGAGCGCAACAAATGATCCTGAAAAAATAAAATTACTTCGCCCGGGAATGAATGTGGATGTCGATGTACATTTAAAATAAATCAAAACTTTGGCAGGTTCTAAAATGTCAAAAATGGCAATAGTTTTAAGAAAATGATAGTTTACACTTTAGTATAAAATGGTACAAACGGGAGAAGACGATTTAGTAGAATATGGTTTTAGAAGAGTCATCATTACCATTACAGCCGTTCTTTGTGCTATGCTTGAAATTGTTGATACTACAATTGTAAATGTGGCATTGAACAATATGCGAGGCAGCCTTGGTGCGTCACTTACTGATGTGGCGTGGGTTATTACCGCTTATGCCATTGCTAATGTAATTGTTATTCCAATGACCAGTTGGTTATCGCAACAATTTGGGCGTCGGAATTATTTTGCGGTTTCCATAATTATATTTACTGTTGCTTCCTTTCTATGTGGGAACGCCGATAATATTTGGGAATTAGTCACTTTTAGATTTATTCAAGGATTGGGTGGTGGCGCTTTATTAGTAACGGCGCAAACCATAATTACCGAGAGTTATCCTGTTGCCAAAAGAGGAATGGCGCAAGCTATTTACGGAATGGGAGTTATTGTAGGACCGACGCTTGGTCCGCCTTTGGGAGGTTATATTGTGGATAATTTTTCATGGCCTTATATCTTTTACATCAACATTCCTCTCGGGATTATTGCTACTTTACTGACTTTGTCTTTTGTAAAAAGCCCTAAATATGGAGATAAACTAAAAGCCAGTCAAGTCGATTGGTGGGGAATCGTTCTGCTAACCGCTTTTATTGGCTCCTTACAATATGTTCTGGAACATGGTCAGCAAGACGATTGGTTCAATAATAACATAATTGTATTGTTAACTGTCATTTCTGTTTTTGGTTTACTCCTCTTTATTTGGAGAGAACTCACCTATCAACATCCCATAGTAAATTTAAGAGTTTTGAAAGACACCAACCTAAGGGTAGGGACCATAATGTGTTTTATTCTAGGTTTCGGATTGTATGGCTCTACTTTTATCATCCCTATTTACACACAATCCGTGTTGGGCTGGAGCGCTTTAGATGCCGGTTTATTGTTGATTCCAAGTTCCATTACTACCGGAATTATGATGCCTTTTATTGGTAAAATGATTCAGCGTGGCGTACCGCAAACGTATATGGTGGCAGCAGGATTCTTATTATTTTTCTTTTTTACATATTGGATGCAACAGGTAATCACACCAGATTCTAGTGCAGAACATCTGTACTGGCCGCTGATATTAAGGGGAATTGGATTGGGATTATTATTTGTTCCTATTTCTACACTTTCCTTGTCCACTTTAAAAGGAAAAAGCATTGGCGAAGGAGCCGCTTTTACAGGAATGATGCGACAACTGGGAGGTTCTTTCGGAATTGCTATTATCACCACTTTTATTGCCAGATTCAATCAAGAACACCGCGTGAATCTTATTTCGCATCTGAATTCAACTTCTTATGAAGTACAAAAAATAGTGCAACAACTAAAAATGGGATTCATGTCCAAAGGCTATTCAGAAAATGAAGCCTTGGCAAAAGCCTACAAAGCTATTGAATATAAAGTAATGGTACAAAGTTCCGTATTATCTTATATGGACATCTTTTTGTACTTAGGCGCATTATTTTTGTTGTGCATTCCTTTTATACTTTTGATAAAAAAAGGAAAAAACAAAATCAATCCTGCCGATGCCATGCATTAATATTGAAATATACCAGAAAGATAAACAACATTTGATACATTCCTACATTGGAGCTTTAGATATTATCCTAATGTTTTTAGAAAAATACTTATCACTTCGTAAAAATTGTAATCCTTTTTAAAATACGATAGCAGAAAGAATTAAACTAAATCTAAAAAGAATGAGCCCGATACAAAATCGAGCTCATCATTATTACAATTAATTATAAAATTTTCCAAGATTTTGTGTACTATCTAGAGCGGATTTCGTAATATAATTCTTTACTTAAAATTTCAACTGGTAAACTGCATCCAAATCTTTTTCAGAACTGATGTTAACCTCTAAATCGGTAACAAAACCGGAGTTTAATCCATAAGCCCATCCGTGCAAAGTCAAATCTTGACCATTTCTCCAAGCTGCCTGAACAATTGATGTTTTAGCAAGGTCAAAAACCTGTTCTTTTACGTTCAATTCTACGAAAGTGTTAAAACGTTCTGTTTCATCCACAATAGAATCTAAATACGTATTATGCAAACGATACACGTCTTTGATGTGGCGAATCCAGTTATCAATGATCCCGATAGAATCATTTCCCATTGCTGCTTTTACACCTCCGCAACCGTAGTGTCCGCAAACTAAAACATGTTTGACTTTCAAAACGTTTACTGCATAATCCAGTACACTCAACATATTCATATCAGAGTGAACAACCATGTTTGCAATGTTTCTGTGTACAAAAACTTCACCCGGTTTTGCACCTACGATTTCATTTGCAGGAACGCGACTATCCGAACAACCAATCCATAATAATGGTGGTGTTTGACCTTTTGCAAGATCTTGGAAATAATTTGGGTCACTTGCTAACGAAGTTTCAACCCATCTTTTATTATTCTCCAATATTTTTTTATAAAAATCGCTCATAATTTTTTTTCTTATTAATAATTATACAAACGTATATTTTTTGTCATAAAGTGTAAAGGAACATTTTTTTGAATTTAAATCCCTAATTATTTTTCGCTTTATTGTTGAAGAAATTGTTCCTATGTTATTTCTTTTTTTACCATAACTCGCTTTGCGGCATCGTAATAATGCTCAATAGTTACGTAATTTTGTATATCTGTGCTGTTTTCCAACTGATACTCTTTTTTAAATCCTTTTAATTTAACTTTAATGTTATTGTCTACAGCTCTGGTAGTTTTAAACTCATAGATTAAATCCAAAATATCATGCGCAATGTAAACCGTATCTTTTGCATCAATGATAACCTTAGAATTTTCTGGTATGTGACTTAATGTTTGTTTGATGGCTGCTTTGTTCAGGAAAGAAACTTCTTGAGCTAAATCGATATGAATCACATCTCCATCTTCATATTCCTCTTTTCTAAAATAATAAGCTCTTTTAAGATTTCCTTTTAAAACAAAAATAACACTGATGATGATTCCCAAAGCTACTCCTTTCAACAAATCCAAAAATACAACTGCTAATAATGTAGCAATAAAAGGAACAAACTGATATTTTCCTTTTTCCCAAAAACGTATAAATGTAGCAGGTTTAGCCAGCTTATATCCCACTAAAATCAAGATGGCTGCCAAAGTTGCTAATGGAATTTTATTAAGAACGACCGGAATAGCAAGTACACTAATCAACAATAATGATCCGTGAATAATGGTTGACATCTTAGACATTGCCCCTGAATTATTGTTTGCCGAAGAACGAACAATTACAGAAGTCAATGGTAAACCGCCTAATAAAGAACTCACCATATTTCCAATTCCTTGCGCTTTTAATTCTTTATTGGTGTCAGTATATCTTTTTTGCACATCCATCCTGTCTGCTGCTTCAATACTCAAAAGTGTTTCAATCGAAGCTACAATAGCAATCGTAAATGCGACTACCCAAACCTTTGGATTCATAATTCCAGATAAATTAGGTGTTACGATAATTGCTTTAAATTCTTCGAAAGACGACGGAACCGGTAAAGAAACTAAATGTTCTTTCCCTATTGCCAATGCACTCCCGCTACCAATAAAAATTTCATTCAAAATAACACCTAAAGCTACGGCAATTAATGCTCCCGGAACTAATTTTAATTTTTTCAAAAAAGGAAAATTATCCCAAGAAATTAAGATTACCATAGAAACTACCGTAATAACGATGGAACCTATCTGGATGTAATCAAAAATATTAAACAACGCTGAAAAAGTATTACTGCCATCCATTTGCGAAAAGGCTTGATCTCCCTCAAAATCATTGTCATACCCAAATGCGTGTGGCAATTGTTTCAGAATAATTATAATTCCAATGCCCGCCAGCATTCCTTCAATAACATTCGTTGGGAAATAATTAGAAATACTTCCGGCTTTCGCGAATCCAAGTATTAGCTGTATCAGACCTGCAAAAAAGACTGCTGTCAAGAAAATATCAAATGCCCCTAAATCCGTAATCGCTGTAAGAACAATTGCCGTAAGTCCGGCGGCCGGTCCAGAAACGCTTATGTGAGAAGTACTTAAATAGCCAACTACTATCCCTCCTATAATTCCTGAAATAATCCCTGAAAATAAAGGAGCACCCGAAGCCATTGCGATACCTAAACACAATGGTAGCGCCACCAAAAAAACCACTAAACCAGACGCGAAATCGGATTTAAGGTTAGCAAAAAGATTAATTTTTTTTGTCATAATACCTAACTAAAATTTAATATAAACAGTTGTCCACATGCTACTTGTGAAAATTGATTAAAAAAAATATAATCAAAAATTCTGTATTAAACTTCGTTAGGCGGAGGAATAAATATGGAAGCCGTTACATTACCGTGTTTAGATAAATTCTCCGATAAAATAGCGGTTGAAAATAATTCTGGGGGAAGGATTACATCTGAAAAATTATCCAAATAAAAAAAAGTCTTAATTTCCTTATGAGCATGTTCTTCTTCAGAAACAGTGTAGAAAATTGAAATATCAGCGGTTTTCTCAATCACAGTAACAATTGTTGGTGTGGCAAGAAACGCTATAAATATAATTAAGAATATTTTAGATATCATTTTCATCATGGCAAAAATAGAATATTAGTTTATAAAAAAAACATCCAATATCCTAAATTTCAAAAAAAATTAACGCTCAAAAAAAAACCAGTATAAAATCAATTGATTTCATCTGGTTTTCAATTTATTACAAACTTTCTTCTAGCCATGCCTGCATCATCCAAATTGTTTTTTCTTGTTCTGAAATAAAATCACTCATCATCGAATTTGTTCCTTCATCATTAATTTCTCCCGATTTTTTTAGAATTTCTCTTTCTATTTTTAATAAATGGGACAAAGAAGTGACAATTAAATGAACTGCTTTTTCATCGTTAGAAATATTTTTACCTACAACTAACTGATTATTATTTATATAATCTTCAAAAGTATGAAGCGGTGTTCCACCCACTGTAAGAACCCTTTCAGCAATCAAATCAATCTTAATTTGGGTATCGGTGTATAATTCTTCGAATTTTACATGCAAATCAAAAAAACGTTTTCCTCTAATATTCCAATGAATTCCTCTTAAATTTTGATAATAAACTTGGAAATTTGACAATAGAACATTTAATTCATTTACTATTAATTCTGATTCTTTTACGGGTAATCCTAAAATATTTGTTTTCATGATATTTATTTTATACAAATCTAGGTAAGAAAACGCGACTTTACACTATATGTCAAATTGATTGTTTTTATATTTGCATCAGATATTATTATAAAAGATGACTATTACTCAATTAAAATATGTTTTGGCTGTGGCCGAACACAAAAATTTCACACTTGCTGCCGAAAAATGTTTTGTAACCCAACCAACATTAAGCATGCAAATTCAGAAAATTGAAGAAGAATTAAGTATTCAGATATTTGACAGAACCAAAAAACCGATTCAACTGACTGATATTGGTCAAAAAATAGTCAATCAAGCCAAAAATATTGTCAATGAAGCCGATCGTATCCAAGATATCGTGGAGCAACAGAAAGGATTTATTGGCGGTGAATTCAGATTGGGAATAATTCCAACGATTATGCCTACGCTTTTGCCGATGTTTTTGAATAATTTTATAAAAAAATACCCAAAAGTAAAACTCATCATTGAAGAGCTCAATACCGATGAAATAATAACAAAACTAAATAATGGTCATCTTGACGCAGCGATTGCCGCAACTCCTTTGCTGGAAGAGAAAATCAAAGAAATCGTATTATATTTTGAACCATTTGTAGCTTATATTCCGGAAAGTCACCATCATTTTCAAAAGGAAGAAATAGAAGTTTCCGATCTAAACTTAGATGAAATCCTGTTGTTACAAGACGGACATTGTTTTCGTGACGGAATATTGAATTTGTGTAAAAACAACACTGTTAAAAGTGAAACGAATCACTTTCAAATAGAAAGTGGCAGTTTTGAAACGTTAATAAAATTAGCCGACGAAGGTTTAGGAACAACATTGCTTCCGTATTTACACACCTTGGATTTAAAAGAAACTGACAAATTAAAATTACGACATTTTAAGGAACCAAAACCGGCCAGAGAAGTTAGCCTTATATTCCCTAAAAGCGAATTGAAAATCCAGATAATTGAAGCTCTTAGGAGCACAATTGCCGGCGTCATAAAAGGAGCTATTGTTTTTCAGAACGTACAAATTATAAGTTCCATACATAAAAAATAAAAAAAAGAACCCGTTTTTTGAGGGGTCACTGAAAAATTGCCAATAAACAAAAAGGCTTAAACTTTAAATCAGTTTAAGCCTTTCTCTTTGTTATATTTTTGAATTAAACCTTTTCAATCTCAATTAAGCGATTCTAAGTGCGTTTATTTCATTTTTTCATCATAATTTTGTTTCCATTTTTTCAATGAGGACTTTTTCAGCGCCCCCGTTTTTTACGGTTTCTTTTTTTATGAATTTACTATAAGTAAACATTGTTTCAGCTCTGGTTTTCCTATGGTATAACTCAATAACCATTCTCGTAATTGTTCCATTTCATAAGGCAACAACATTTTGATGGCTTTTTCTAACTCTTTGCAAAAAAGCAACGGATCAAAACTTACTCTTTCTAAGACAGATTTTGTATAATCATACATGATTTTCGACATAGTAAATGAAGATTTTAAGTTAGATTTTTATAATAAAGTTAGGTAAAAATACAGCAATTTTAATTATACCATAATTATTTAACTTACTTTTTAGTTTTTTATTTTAGATAAAAAAAAGTAAATGAAAAATAAATAATTGAAAACAAACACTTTAACTATTTAAGTTGGTTTTTCAGAGCTCGAAACATTTCTCTTTTTCCTGGTGGCCCTGCAAGCTTCTCAACAGTAAAACCTACTTCGATCATGCTCCGTTTAACCACACCTCTTGCAGCGTAGGTAACCAGCACTCCATTTTGTTTGAGCGCTTTAAACATTTTTTCAAAAATTGCCGTACTCCATAATTCAGGTTGCACTCTGTAGCCAAAAGCATCGAAATAAATCAAATCAAATTTATTTTCATCATTAATTTCTTCAAAGAATTGTTTCCTTTTAGTCAATGAAAAATCATCATTCAAAACAATTTTTTCTTCCCAATTGCCTTCATGCATCTTATCGAAAATCGCACTTTCCTGAGTTGCGTCTAATTCGGTTACATAATTCATCTTTAAAACTTCATCAGCTGAAATTGGATAGGCTTCTACTCCAACATAATCAATAGTTTGCTGCATTTTTTTGGCTTCCAATAGCGTAATAAAAGCGTTCAAACCAGTGCCAAATCCTATTTCCAAGATAGTAACTTTTTGGTTTTGAAATAAGGAAAGACCATTTTTTATAAAAACATGTTGTGCTTCCTGAATAGCCCCGTGTTTCGAATGATAACATTCGTCCCATTCTGCTATGTGGATGGTTGTTGAACCATCAAGTGTCTGGATTATTTCTCTTTTCAAAATTATATGCTTAATTTGTACTAATTTAAAATTCTAATGTTTGTCAAAATTAATGAAAACTATTGCGCTTACTGCTCAAAAAGCACTATTTATTATGTTATCGAGAGAATTAAACTTATTTATTTTTGATTTTTTAAAACGTAAATAAATCTTGCTGAAAGAATATAATTAATATTATTTTGATAAGTAATTTGCTGATTTTTATTTAATTTTGCAAAAATTAAACGCCAATTTGTGTAAACCAGATTCTTTTAAGTTTTAACTCATCACTTTAAAAAAATTAAAAAACAATACATTACTATGAGTACAACTCAAACTAACAAAATTGAAATTACGAAATCTTCTACTTCAAAAATAAACGAGGTAGATTTTGACAACTTAAGCTTTGGTTCCGTTTTTACGGATCATTTATTTGAATGTGATTTTAAAAACGGGGAATGGCAACAACCAGTCATTAAGCCTTATGCTCCTTTTTTGTTAGACCCATCAACAAGAGTTTTTCATTATGGCCAAGCTATTTTTGAAGGGATGAAAGCCTATAGAGACAGCACTGATGCTATTTGGCTTTTTAGACCTGATGAAAATTACAATCGTTTCAATAAATCAGCAGTGAGAATGGCTATGCCAGAAGTTCCAGAAGAAATTTTCATGAATGGTCTAAAGCAACTTTTACAATTAGACAAAGCGTGGATCAAAAAAGGAAAAGGAAATGCCATGTATATCAGACCGTTTATGATTGCAACTGGGACTGGCGTAATTGCAAATCCATCAAATGATTATAAATTCATGATTATTTTATCTCCTGTATCTTCTTATTATTCGGGTGATGTAAAAGTATTAATAGCTGAACATTTCAGTAGAGCTGCCAATGGAGGAATTGGGGCTGCAAAAGCGGCCGGAAATTACGCTGCACAGTTCTACCCTACTGAGTTAGCGAATAAGGAAGGTTTCCAACAAGTAATTTGGACCGATGATGCAACTCATACCAAACTGGAAGAAGCAGGAACGATGAATGTTTTTTTTAGAATAAATGACACATTACTAACGGCTCCGGTAAGTGAAAGAATTCTTGATGGTGTAACGAGAAAAACACTAATCGATTTGGCTAAAAGTGAAGGTATTGATGTAGAGATTCGTCCCGTATTGGTTTCTGAACTTGTTGAAGCTTCAAAAAACGGAACTTTAAAAGAGATTTTTGGTGCTGGAACAGCTGCTGTAGTTAGTCCAATTTCTGGTTTCTCTTATCAGGATGTTTATTATGAATTGCCAAAAATCGAAAAAACTGTGGCAATACAATTAAAAGATAAGTTGACTAATATCCAAAATAAACTGGAAGAAGATACTTTTGGGTGGACTGTTAAAGTTTAATTCAATATTTCATAATTTTAAAAAAGCGATTTTCACTCTGAAAATCGCTTTTTTGTTTTCTATTATTTTGGCTGGATTTAGTTTGCTAAAACGCTAATTAAGTATTCTCAAATATTTTAGAAAAATCTGGTTTAAAATAATTTGGACCTTTCATTACTTTTCCATCTTCCCGATATATAGGTTTTCCTTCTTCATCTAATTTACTCATATTACTCCGTTGGATTTCATCGAAAACGGCCTCTATTTTATGTTGTAAACCATGTTCGATAATAGTTCCGCATAAAATGTACATCATGTCACCCAATGCATCCACAATTTCTATTAAATCATTGTTTTTGACTGCTTCAAGATATTCTTCGTTTTCCTCTTTCATTAAATTATAGCGGAGTTCATGCTTACTTTCTCCTAAATTAGCGGTGGGAACTTCACTGTGACCTATTTTAAAAGCAGTGTGAAATTCTTTGACTGAGTTTATCTGTTTTTGCATCTTTTTATTTTATTAAATGAAAAGGCAAATTAGCAACTATTTCTAAACTATTAACTAAATTTGCCTAAAATAATTTAAACTATGTTTAGTCAAGGTCAATTAGTGTTTGCAGGCTTATTTTTTGTTGCATTTATTATTGCTGCAATTTATTCTTACCGAAAAGATATAAAAATACATCAAGAGTTTTACAAAGGCAATTACAAAATTCTGATAGGATTTGGAATTTTCATTGGAATTTTATTTTTGATAAAAGTGTTTTTCAAACGTTAGTTTTTTTAAAATAAAGAAATGATGTCCACTCTTAAGTGGACTTTTTTATTTCTCTACTATTTCATCATTCCAAATCAAATTCCTCACTCCTGCTTTGTAATTCTATATTAAATATTAGTTATACTCATTTCGCTTTATCACCAAAATTCGTTTCAGAAAATTAACTTTTTTGGCTACGATTTTTGATATAAAAATGACAATATATTTATTTAACACTTTCTGCTACTTGTAAATTAAATCTTTAACTTTACAGAAATTAATAAACCCGTGTATTATGAGGATTTTAAAATATTTATTTCTTTTACTGCTGCTTAGTTTTGTGGCTTTATCTATTTTTGTTGCCACTCAAAAAGGAGATTTTATTGTAGAAAGAAGTCAAATCATAAATTCTCCAAAATCCAATGTGTTTAATTTTGTCAATGATTACAGAAACTGGGAAGATTTTGGCTCTTGGATTACAGAAGATCCAGAAATGAAAATAAATTATCCTGGCGAAACAATCGGACCCGGAGCATCGTATTCATGGGAAGGAAAAGATGGAACAGGTGATATGACAACTCTTTTTGTAAAAGAAAACGATAGTATAGCTCAGAAAATGAATTATGGCGGTACGGAATCTTCGGTTTTTTGGAAATTTAAAGATACGGTTGGCGGCACAAAAGTAACTTGGAAAACCATCGGAAAAATGAGTTTTTCTACGAAAGTCTACACTGCATTCAACGGTGGAATTAACTACATTATTGGCAAAATGTATGAAAAAAGCTTGATTAATCTTGACAAAACTCTTGATTTTGAACTCAATACACACACTGTAAAAGTGGATGGATTAGCAAAAAAAGCAGGTACTTTTTACTTAAAACAAACCTTTACCAGTAAAATTTCTAGTATTACTAAAAATTCCAGAATCGTATTTTACAAAATCATTACATTCTGTAAACAAAATAATGTTGAAATAAATGGCAAACCGTTTATAATTTATCACACTTACGATTTAGCAAACGGATTGACCAAATTATCGTTTTGTGTACCAATAAAAAGTCAAATATTAACGAGTTCGGGAAGTGATATTTTAGCGGATAAGTTAGAACCTTTTGATGGAGTCAAAACAACTTTGACAGGCGATTATTCCCATATTAAAAAAGCATTGGATAAAACCAAAGAATACATAAACGCTAATAGAATTGCGGTAGATCCTGTATTTTCACATTTAGAAATTTTTACAAAAAGCCGATCCGAAATTAAGAATCCTTCGAAATGGGTCACTGAAATTTACTATCCTATTAAACCAAAAGCAATTCCTGTGAATTCTTATATACCACCTGTCATCAAGAAAGTGGAAGCTGTAAAAACACCGGAACCGGTTATCATTAAAGAAGAAGAGCAATCCGAATTTTAAAATTGTATAACGACGATTAAACCTTTTTTATAAATTCTATTCTAACATTAAAATAAAAATTTTGCAAGAAGAACAGGAATTTATAAAACGATTGTTAAACCCTAAAACGCAAAACCAAGCGTTTCAGCGTTTGATATCGGATTATCAAAGACCCCTTTACAATCACGTTCGTAACATCGTTTTGAACCACGATGATACTGATGATGTTCTGCAAAATACTTTTATTAAAATATTTCGACATTTGAAAAATTTCAATGGGGACAGCAAAATCTTTTCATGGATGTACCGTATCGCGACCAATGAAGCCTTAACTTTTTTGAAACAAAAATCAAAATTAAGTGGTATTTCATCTGAAACATTGCAAAATAAAACACTCGATAATCTAGAAGCCGACGTATTTTTTGACGGTAATGAAATTCAATTAAAATTACAAAAAGCGATTGCATTGTTGCCAGAAAAACAACAGCTGATTTTTAAAATGAAATATTTTGAAGAACTCAAGTATGAAGAAATTTCGGAAATTTTGGGAACTTCAGTGGGAGGATTAAAAGCATCCTATCACATTGCAGTAAAAAAAATAGAAACTTATGTATCGACCAATTAAACCTTTTTGCAATAATCATGTCTAAGAAATATGAAAACATTTAAATTAGAAAACGAGCCTAAAATTGAAACCGGATTTAAAACACCGGATGATTATTTTGAAAATTTTTCGGTCAAAATGATCGAACAATTACCTGCGGGTGAACCAAAAATAATTTACATTTTTCAAAAAAGAAAAAATATAATACTGATGGTTGCAGCAGTTTTAGTAATTGCCTTGATGATTCCAAATTTAAATTATACAACCGCCAGTTCCCAAGCATTGGATAGAATTGCACTGGAAAATTACATTAATTATCAATCGAATGTAAACCAATATGACTTGATGCGTGTTTTGGAAACCAAGGATATTACTAACATGAATACGAGTATTGTTTTAGAAGATGAAACTATAGAAGACGTTTTATCAGCCAATTCAAATTTGGAAAATCTAATTTTAGAATAAATAACAAATATCCTTTAAGCTAAAATTTTAAAAATACACAAAATGAACTTTAAAAAATTATTACCACTATTATTGCTGTTTGTTTCAGTCAGCTTTTACGCTCAAGGTGAAAGTATGCAAGAAAAAAAAGAGAAAATAAAAACGTTAAAGGTCGCTTTTTTTACGACAGAACTAGACTTAACAACAAATGAAGCAGAGAAATTCTGGGCTATCTACAACACTTTTGATGATAAACAATTTGAATTGAGACATCAAAAAATGAGAGCTTTTATGAAAAGAATGAGTGACGGTTCATTAGATAAAATAACCGAAAAAGAAGCTAATAATTTTTTAGTTCAAATGGAAGATACCGAAGAGGAATTATTTTTACTTCGAAAAAAATTCACTCAAAATTTAAAAAAAATACTGCCTTCGATAAAAATTATTAAACTCCGAAAAGCAGAGGAAGATTTCAATAGAAAATTATTACATCAATACCGTAATAAAGGCCACAACAAATAATCATTTTTTTATTTTCTTAGTTTAAAAAAATACCCTAAGTACCTTATTAATTGGGAGCTTAGGTTTTTTTTTACTTAAAATTAATGCGAATCATTTTATTTTGTCCCGCTGCAATAGCGGTTTTTTCATCTGTAAAGCGAATTGTGTTCAGAGTTGAATCGGTTGACAGTTGTTTCCATGAAACACCGCTGTCAGAAGAATAATGAATTCCTGAAAAACCAACAGCAACAAGACCTTTACCGTTAGTTTTAGGAACATATTGTACGCAAGAAGCATATCCGAAACCTTGATTTTCAGCTCTAAGCGTCCACGTTTTTCCACCATCTGCTGTAATGGCTTTATTGGAGAAGTTCTGATTTCTGTTTTCGTAATCACCTCCAGCTACAAATCCGTTATTTGCATCATAAAAATCAGCCGTGAAAATTCCGGTCATCGTTTTTCCTTGCACAATAGGAGTATTATAAACAGTCCAGTTATTTCCTCTATTGGAAGAATAAAAAACCCTCGATTTTTTTCCACCGGAAACAATCCATGTATTATTTTCTCTGATGACAATATTAGTATTGCTTGCTGCAAAAGCGGCTTCGCCATCCATCACTTTTGGCAATTTATTACACGGAATTTTATTCCATGAATTTCCTCCGTCGCGTGTCGTAATGATGTTAAGACAATCAGCGATTGGATCTCCCATGGCAATACCTTCTTTATCATCCCAAAATTGCATGCTATCGTAAAAGACTTTCTCATGATTTTCTTGGTACACTACTTTTGTTTCCTTTCCGTCTTTTGAAATTTGGTGTAACAGCGCCGGATTTGCAACATTTAAAATAAATATATGCTTCGCTGTTTGGGCAATGCTTCTGAATTCAAGTTTTAAAGAGTCCTTAGTAATAGTGTTCTCCAATTTTTGACTGGTATCCAAATTATGAAAACCATATCTTCCTTTATCTGCAGCATACCAAATTTTATTTTTATCAATTAGAATCGCTCTGATACTTATTTTATCTTGAAAAAGCGTATCAATTATAACAGATTGAAAACTAATTCTATTTAAATTTCCCAACTTATAATCAGCTGTTTTACAAGACACCAGAACAATTACAACCAATATAATTAAAAAAATATTTTTCATTTTCATACATTTTAGGGCTAATTTACAATTAATAATCAAAACACAAATAGAGACTAAAATTAATTGGCATAATAATTGGATCTTGAAGAAAAGGGAAAACTTAATCCAATTAATTATGAAAACGAAATTACTATTATTGAGTCTATTGACCTCTGTTTTCGCAACACAAACACAAGCGCAAGATAGAACATCAGTAAATGCCATGAATGCCGAAATCAGCGATAATCTTGATCTAAGAGCTGTTGCTTCTATTTTTGGGGATTCTAGAGACCTACAGGATTTTGAAAGACGCTTAAATGATCCTGAACTTCAAATATCAAATTTAGATTTAAACAACGACAATCAGGTCGACTATTTACGGGTTATTGAAACCGTAGAAAATAGAACGCATTTAATCATTATTCAATCTGTCCTTGATGATGATTTCTACCAAGATGTTGCTACAATTGATGTTGAAAAAGACAGAAACAATAAAATTCACGTTCAAGTGGTTGGAGATGTTTTCATGTATGGTGAAAATTATATTTATGAACCCGAGTATTATACTACTCCTTCAATATATGCTTCATTCTGGTCACCTAATTATCGTCCTTATTATTCTACTTGGAATTGGGGATATTATCCTTCCTATTATTATGCATGGAATCCATTCCCTGTATTCCGTTATCGAAATAACATTAATATCAGTCTGAACATCAATAACAATTACAATTATGTTAATAACAGAAGAAGTGATCGTGCTGTAGTTTTGCACAATTCAAGACGTTCTAATGGTTACGAAAGACAAAACCCGAATTATTCCTTTTCAAGAAGAAATGTTAATGTAACAAACCGTTATGAATTAGATCAGAGAAGAGCTTCCAGAAACGAAGTTGGTTACTCAAACAGAAGAACTGAAACTCAAAGAGACAATTCGCAAAACAGAATGAACACTTCAAGAGGAGGAGTTTCAGCACAAAGGTCAGGTTCGTCTAGAGATTATTCACAAAACAGAACTAATTCTTCTACTCAGGAAATGCCACAAAGAGGAAATTCTCAAAGAGATTATTCTCAAAACAGAACCAATCCTTCTACCCAAGCATCGCCAGAAAGAGGAAATTCTCAAAGAGAGTATACTCAAAACAGAACTAATTCTTCTACTCAGGGAACGCCACAAAGAGGAAATTCTCAAAGAGATTACTCTCAAAATAGAACTAATTCTTCTACTCAGGGAACGTCACAAAGAGGAAATCATCAAAGAGATTACTCTCAAAACAGAACCAATCCTTCTACTCAGGCAACGCCACAAAGAGGAAATTCTCAAAGAGATTACTCTCAAAATAGAACTAATTCTTCTACTCAGGGAACGCCACAAAGAGGAAATCATCAAAGAGATTACTCTCAAAACAGAACCAGTCCTTCTACTCAGGCATCTTCAGAAAGAGGAAATTCTCAAAGAGAAGAATCACAAGGCAGAACCAGTCCTTCTAGTCAAGCTGAACCACAAAGAGGAGAATCACAAAGAGGAGAATCACAAAGAAGAGAGTCACAAAGCAGAGGCAATTCTTCCAGAAATGACAACGGAAGATCTTAAAAAACGGTATCAGAAAACTAAAAAAACACGGCTCATTTAGCCGTGTTTTTTTTATGAAATAAAAAGCGCTAATTTATTATAAAAGTGTAAATTTGAACCAGTTTTTTAAAAATTATACATGAGCACAGCGCACAAGGACTTGCATAGCAAATTGACATTAGGAGGTTTATTAATTTCATTGGGAATAATTTATGGCGATATAGGAACTTCGCCTTTATACGTAATGAAAGCTATACTTGGGGATCATATCATTAATGCAGATATTGTTTTAGGAGGCGTTTCAGCAGTTTTTTGGACACTAACTTTACAGACCACCATAAAGTACGTCATCATTACTTTAAGTGCTGACAATAATGGCGAGGGTGGAATCTTTGCTTTATATGCTTTAGTCAAAAAAACAAAAATTAAATGGCTGATTGTCCCCGCAATAATCGGTGGAAGTGCCTTACTCGCTGACGGGATTATAACACCTCCAATTTCCGTATCGTCTGCAATAGAGGGGATTAAAACATTTTATCCACAAATAAATACAATCCCAATTGTAATAGGTATTTTATTTGTGTTGTTTACTATTCAGCAATTTGGAAGCAAATTAGTCGGTAAATTTTTTGCACCTATGATGCTGATTTGGTTTAGTATGCTTGCTGTTTTGGGAATCACACAGATTTCTCAACATGCTGAGGTTTTTAAAGCAATCAACCCATATTATGCTTATCATTTGTTGACGATTCATCCGGAAGGCTTTTTTGTTTTAGGGTTTGTATTTCTTTGTACAACAGGAGCTGAAGCATTATATTCGGATATGGGACATTGTGGCAGAAAAAACATTAGAATCAGCTGGATTTTTGTAAAAACTGCTTTAGTACTTAATTATTTTGGTCAAGCAGCTTATTTAATTCAGCATGAGGGGGAAACGTTACAAAGTTTAGGTGGAGAAAACGGAAATCCTTTTTACCTAATAATGCCAGACTGGTTTCAACCTATCGGAATTGTCATCGCTACACTTGCTGCTGTAATTGCGTCACAAGCATTAATTAGCGGATCTTTTACTTTGATAAATGAAGCGATGCGATTGAATTTCTGGCCAAAAGTTAAAATTAAATATCCTACCGAATTGAAAGGTCAGTTGTACATTCCATCGATTAACTGGTTATTGTTTATCGGTTGTGTTGGGATAGTTTTGCACTTTGAAGAATCCAGTAATATGGAACATGCTTACGGTCTGGCCATTATCTTGTGCATGATTATGACCACTATTTTACTAAATTTTTATCTGATAATGAAAAGAGTAAAATTATATTTCATTATACCATTAATTACCATTTATTTAATAATTGAATTAAGTTTTCTGGTAGCCAATATTACTAAGTTCGCTGAAGGTGGATATGTAACGCTTTTAATAGCAATCGCCTTAATTAGTATAATGACCATTTGGTATTTAGCCAAGCAAATTAATAAAAGCTACACTAAAATTGTTAAAATTGAGGATTACAAAAAAGTGCTTGGTGAATTAAGTACTGATTTATCGATACCGAAATATGCAACGCATTTAGTTTACATGACCAATGCAGGAAGAGTGGATGAGATCGAAGAAAAAGTAATGTATTCCATTTTACAAAAAAGACCAAAAAGAGCTGATATTTATTGGTTTGTTCATGTTAATATATTAACCGAACCTTACAAAACCGAATATAAAGTAACCGAAATAGTGAAAGATGATTTGTACCGTGTAGACTTCAATTTAGGCTTTAGAGAACCTACTAAAATCAACCTGATGTTTAAGGAAGTTATTAAGGATATGGTCCAAAAAGGAGAAGTTGATATTACCAGCCGTTACGAATCTTTGAACAAAAATAACATCATTGGTGATTTCAAATTTGTATTATCTGAAAAGTTTCTTTCTAATGACAGTGACTTGAGATGGCATGAAAAAATAATTATGAACTCTTATTTCTTGATTAAAAAACTAAGTTTATCCGAAGAAAGAGCTTTTGGTTTAGATAGCAGTTCTGTTAAAATCGAAAAGTTTCCAATGGTGCTTCACGCTCCCGAGAAGATAGCATTAACAAGGGTAAAATAAACCTTTTTCATTTCAGAATTTAGAAAAACACTGTTTTAAAGGCAGTGTTTTTTTATGGAAAAAAATTAAAAAAATAACATTCATTATTTAAAATATAACATTCAATCAATTAATAGTACCTTTGCACCTCAATTATCTAAAATGAGATTACACAGAAATTTAGTTTACACAACAATAGACGCCTTAAATGCCATTTTTAACGAAGGCGAATATGCTGATAAAGTTGTAGCAAGATCCTTAAAAAAAGACAAACGTTGGGGAAGTTCTGACAGAAAGTTTGTTGCCGAAACCATCTACGAAATTGTACGTTGGAAAAGATTATACGCAGAAATAGCCGAAGTAAAAGAGCCATTTGACCGCGACAATCTTTGGAGAATGTTTTCTGTTTGGGCAGTATTAAGAGGTTATCCTATTCCGGATTGGCGTCAACTGGAAGGAACTCCAGAACGAAAAATAAAAGGGCGTTTTGACGAACTTTCAAAAGTTAGAGCTTTAAAAGAATCTATTCCGGACTGGATGGATGAATTGGGCGTAAAAGAATTAGGCGAGAAAGTTTGGGCTACCGAAATCACAGCTCAAAACCAGCCAGCTAAAGTAATCTTAAGGGTAAATACTCTTAAGACAACAAGAGAAGCGTTGCGTGCTATTTTGATGGATTTAAACATTGAAACAGAAACGCTGAAGAATCAGCCTGACGCTTTAGTGTTAAAAGAAAGAGCTAATGTTTTCTTGACTGATGCTTTCAAACAAGGTTTCTTTGAAGTTCAGGATGCCAACTCACAATTAGTTGCTGCTTTCCTTGATGTAAAACCAGGAATGCGTGTGGTTGATACCTGCGCTGGCGCTGGCGGAAAAACGCTTCACATTGCTTCTTTAATGGAAAACAAAGGACAGTTAATCGCTATGGATTTGTATGAAAGCAAATTAAAGCAATTAAAGATCAGAGCCAAAAGAGACGGTGCTTTCAATATTGAATACCGCATTATTGAGTCGACAAAAATCATAAAAAAATTACATGAAAAAGCAGACCGTGTTTTGATTGACGCACCATGTAGCGGTTTAGGAGTTTTGAAAAGAAATCCTGACGCCAAATGGAAATTGAAACCGGAATTCATTGACAACATCCGTAAAGTACAATCGGAAGTTTTAGAAAGCTATTCTAAAATTGTAAAACCGGGAGGAAAATTAGTGTACGCTACTTGTTCTATTTTACCATCCGAGAATCAAGAACAAATTGCTCGTTTTTTGACTACAGATATTGGCAAACATTTCAATTTTATAAAAGACCAAAAAATCTTGGCTTCAGAGTCAGGTTTCGATGGATTTTATATGGCTCTTTTAGAACGCAAAGATGAAGTCAAAAAGGTTCAGTTACAAGAAGAAACTAAAATATAAACATATATAACTAAGAGTACAGAAGCTGTCCCATAAAGACAGCTTTTTATTATTACAAACATGTTATAATTCGAAATCCTTTTTACAATTAATTTATTTTTTTATTTTAAGATTTTCTACAGCTTTTATTTTGAGTTTTTGATTTCAACAATATGGCGCTATTTTATTCATTTTAAAAATATTGACCTCGGATGGGATAACCTTAATAAGTAACCTCTTAATTTATAAAATAGTGTTTTTTCGATACCCACTTTTTTGTTAATCTTTTGACGTGAATTTACTCATTTTTGTCACAAAGGGCAAAGTAAAATAATCTTTCTGTTTTAACATAGATTTGTTGCACTAAAATTATTTTGAATTTTGGAGGAATAGATTAGCATAATGGGCTGAAACTGCTTCCCAAGTGTATATTTTATTAGCCACATTTTTCATATCCTTAGCAACCACATTTAACTCTTCTTGATTAATATTTGATAATATTTTTAATAATTCATTTTTATTTGCAAAATACTTGGCTTTGTTTGCTGTAGTTTCCACATTATAATTTACACCATAAGTTATAATAGGCAACTCTAGATACATTGCTTCCACTAATGAAGGATTAGTTCCTCCTGCACTATGACCATGGACATAAACATAACAATTACTTCTGATTTGGTTTAATAAATTTTGATCATAAATGGGATCTAATAAATAGATGTTTTCAAAATTATTGAATTTCAATTTCATTTCTTTACCATAATTACTGTTGTTCCAATTCCCAATAACAACAATATTTAAACTTGGATGTTCTGAAAAGGAATGCAATATTAAATAGATGTTATTTTCTGGTTCTATTCTACAAACTTTAAATGCGTATTTTTTAGCCAAGAAAGGATATTGAGATACAACATTGGAACTTAATGCTTCTTTCTTTGTGTGATTAGCACCATATGCAATTAATTCACTATTAATATTATAAAAATATTTTACATACTCTTGGATTACTTTATTGTCTGCAACAACACTGTCAGCATAGGTTACTGCTATTTTTTCAGAATATTTTAAAAACATTTTAGCTGCTCTCCCCCATTTTGCACGTTTCCATTCTAACCCATCGATATTAACAATAATTAATTTATTAGATATCAATTTAATAAAGGGCAAAACGATACAACCCGAGACTCCCAATATTAACAGTACATCTGCATAAAATAAGGCATTGAAAATGGAAATTATATCATACAAAATACTTTGAACACCATTTGCATTTAATGGAATATATTTTAAATTGGCATTATTATACCTTTTTAACTTTTTAGAATAAAAAACACTACTACAATAAACAGTAACATCAAATGAATTGGTTAAGTGCTTCGTTAAATATTCAGCAAGAGTTTCAAAGCCACCATATTTAGCAGGAAGACCAACAATACCAATGATGGCTATTTTTTTTTGTATCATACTGAAATTACTTTTTCAAGCATTATTTTAGCGCTTTCTTCCCAAGAATATTTCCCTTTGATAGTTGATTGTATTGCGCTTAAATCTATACTTTTTCTATTTTGTGTCATCTGATTAATGATTTTAACAAATTCCTCGTAATTATTTGGATCAAAAAAATAGGGATTAAAAAAATCAAAATCAGCCATTGCGGTAGTATTAGAGCAAACAACAGGTGTACATAATGCTCCAGCTTCTAATGGAGGAATACCAAATCCCTCAGCTTTAGAAGGATAGACAAAAAATTCTGCTGCATTTAAAAAATTCTTCAAATCTAAATCATTAACTTTTTCAAACCAGAAAATAGATTTTTTAATTTCTTTTCTTAAACTACTTATATTGTCAAAAAGTCCACTATGCAATGTATTGTCTCCAATTAAGACGAGAGCAAACCCTTTTTTCCAAAGTTTTTCCTTCACAAAAGCTGTAACTAGTAAATTTTGATTTTTTCTTGGTTCTATACGGCTTACATATAGTATAAAATTTTGGACGGCATATCGATCACTGATATATATTTTTGACTCATTTTTTGAGGTTTTAAAATGAAAATAATCATCTGAAACAGCATTTGGCGTAATTATTATTTTATTTGTTTTAATATTAAATTGTTTGGCAATTTTTTGTTTGGAATAATCTGAGACAGTCAATAAATAATCACAACGTTTAGCACTTAAAAAAAATAATATGTTGCGTTGCAATCGATAGAAAAAAGAAAAATCATTTGAAAAATCATTAAAAAGAATATCATGAATTGTAACGATATATTTGCAGTTTCTATTTTTAACAAAAGGAATAACATACTGAAAATGAGCATGAGTGAAACCTAATTCATTGATTATTTTAGGTATTTCTATAAAAATCCTACAAAAACTTCTTGTCGAAGAATACTGAATGTATCTTACATTAGGATGATTTCCAAAATATTCCTTAATATTTTCAATTTTATTTGCACCAAAATACAAGGTGATATTAGGGTTTAAAAATAAAATCTTTAAATACAATTCTTTAACATAAGTCAATGTACCTTGAAATTCCCCGTCAAATATATGTGCATCAACAAAAATTTTATAGTTTTTCATACATATACTTATTTTAAAAAATTTACGACAGGCATCCTGTTACTTCTTTTCACTCAAATATAATTTTATTTTTCTGACGAAATAACTTTCAATTTTCCATACTTCAAATAACGATTTTAATAAAAAGATTTTTGAGTTGCTAGACTTAAGATATGCTTTATGAAAATAAATTTTACTTTTGAAAGCATATTTGTGCATATTAATAAAACTCAAATGATTTGAAATAGTTTGTGACGATAAATGATTATAATTTAAGTTACATAAAAGGTAATTGTTAAGTCCCAATCTTTTAACTTTGATACCTATAATAGATTCTTCCATATACAAAAAAGTGTTTTCATCTAATAGTCCTATATCAAAAAATACTTTTTTAACACCCATAAAAAAAGAACCCGCTAAACAATCAACAGGCTTGGGTTTTGAAAGATGGTCAGTGTTATAGATTTGCCTCCCCCTGTAGAAGTCTTCATTACGAAAGAAAAAATCTAATGTGAATAGTGAGCCTTTTAAATCATCTATAAATCTGGGGATTTTCCATGCTGACATCTTTGATATCTTTCCATTATCATGCATTAAAGGAGCGATAAAAGCTGGTTTCTTTAATTTTTTATATTCTTTAGCCATTTTAAATAATAATAATGTGTCTTTTATCATAATATCATTATTGCTAATTACAATAAAATCCGTCTTCTTTTTTTTTAAATAATGCAAACCAAAATTATTGCCATATGCATAACCTCCATTCCTTGCGCTAAGAATTACTTCAATATTTTTAATTTCTAAAAATGTATCTTTTAATATATCATATGATTTATTGGATGAGCAATTGTCAACTATTAGAATATTTAAATCTATTTTTTCTTGTTTTTGGAGATACATAACACAATTGATAGTATCTAAATATGATTCAAAATTCAAGATTATTACATCAATGGAGGTTAATTTATTTACTTTTTTCATTCAATAGTGTTTTGTTTAAGAAACTGTTTTAATATCACTATAAATTAACTTATTGGGTGTAGCTATTCAAAACGTAAGTTCAAGTGTTTTTTAGTGGAGTGAAGCAAAACACCAAATGTCTTAAGAACCGTTTTTAATCAAATTTTTCTTGTTCTCGTCATAATTTTTTTCCCGAGGATTCGGGAGAAAATCACTAAAATTGACTAGAATTAATCATTAAAAAAATTATAACCAACGGATTAAATTAATTCAAAATAGCTCTTGCAATAAAGAAATTCTAGCCTTAAAAAGTTATAAAAAAAAAGTTCTATAAATTAAAAATAATATAATTATCATTTAAATGCTAAACTCTTAATTACTTTCACTCTTGTTATTTGAAAACTTTGTTAATATAAGTATTTCTCTCATTTTCTTACCCCACAAGTCCCAATTTAATTCATTTTCAAATTTCTTGCGGGCGTTTAAAGCTAAATTACTTAATTGCACTCGATCATCTAAAAGCGATTGAATAGTAGCTGCATAATCATGTGGCGTAGCTGTAAACGGTAAAGTATAACCGTTTACACCACTTTCAATAATTGAACTTACTCCGCCGGTATCTGTAGTTATAACCGGTATTCCAAAAGCATTAGCTTCGCAAAACACTATAGGGGTACAATCAGCACGGGTAGGAACAAATAAAAGATGTGTATTGTATAAAATATTTAGTAAAATATCATATTCTTCCGGTTTGTTCTTATCAAGAAATGGCACTATTTTAATTTTATCATCATTTTTTAATAAAATAGGAATACAACCACATATTGTTAAAGTTACATCATATCCTCTACTAATTAACAGATTGAATGTTTCTACTACAATTTCTCCACCTTTTCTTTGCCAATCCACTCCCAAAAAAAGAAAATTTATGGTACTATCGAATTGTTTGTTTAAACTTGCTTTTTGCGGAGTAAAATCTAGATTGGCCCCAAATTTCACTGTAAAAACAGAATTTTTATCAACTTTATAATTATTAATTACATATTCAGCTGCCCAAGTGGAAGAATAAACATGAGTAACAGACTTTTTCAGTGCGTATTTTTCAATTAAATTACCCTCTTTACAAGAAAAATCGGAAATATTTGAAAAATAATCATAATAATTATTTAATTGTCCAAAAGAGCTATCCGATAAATAACATATTGGTATCGATGACTCCAAATAGGCGATTTCCGTGGCTGCTACTGGAGCAAAAATTACATCAATTTTTTTATTTTCGAGTTTTTTTTTTATTTGAGAAGCATAAAATTTACTTAGTACCAAACTGTGGGACCTATCATGTTTTTTAAAAAAAAAAACCTGATTTATCACAGTGTTTATTAAAAGCAATAATTTTATTGTTAAATTGTACTTTATAGGCGCAATTAAATAAACTTCATCAACTTCTTTCAATAAAGATTCATACATCTTAAAATGCGTTCCGGACCAACTTCTTTTATCTTTCGGATTTTTTGCGGTTAGGTATCCAACTGTAAGTTTTTCTTTCATATTGTTGGCGAATATTAATTTAACTTTATAATTTTTCCTCTCAATGTTTTCATTTTAAGTGTAGCGCCAACTATAATTAGTAGCAACACAGGCGTTGTTGTTGTAAAAATTCCATGAACTACAAAAGTTAGAAGCAAGACTGTGAATACAGCTGCCTGTAAAAGCATGGTTGTTAATTTTTCTAGTTTACTAAAACTGAGTACAGAAACTTTTAAGGCGACTTTTAAAAGTTTAAATAAAAAAAGAAAGAAAAAAAATAACCCAAGTAATCCGGTTTTTAATAATACTGTAATAAAACCATTATGGAACATAGGTAAAACATCTAATGAATCCATTTCACCATTAAAAATCCAATTTGGAGTATAAACAACAGTACCGAAGCCCTGGCCAATTAATATCTCAATAAAATTACCTTCACTGAATTTTGTTAGCCCTAAAAATGCTTCATATCCACGCCAATTTTGACTTATTTCAAATGATGTTTCATAATCCTGAACAAGAATTTCATTGAAAGAATGATTTATTTTTGATTGAAATGTATCTTCTTCTACTGCACTGGATTCAACTTTTATGAAAAAGCCTCCAAAAATAATTAATACTACTACAAATACTGTTAGCCAGTAGATTTTTAAAATATAAATAGATTTGGTTATTAAAGGAATTAAAATCATTACTAATAATAAAAAATAATCTGTTCTGGAAAATGATATCGCAACTGAGAACAGAGAAATACCCATCATCAACCATTCTTGAAAATTTTCAAATAATTTAAATTTACATATTCTTGCATAAAACAATATTGTAAATGCTAACAATGCTGTTGCATTTGATAAACTATACTCATATCTTGTTTCTAGACCTAGTTGGGTCAATAATGCTGGATTTAAAACTAACTCTATCAATTTATAAATAGTGATTACAAGTGAACTTATTACAACAATTCGTATTAGCTCTCTAAAATCAATTATGTTTTTAGACATGTAAAATCCGATAATTATAAATATTGGAGCTTGAATAAAGTACATTATATCTCTTGAAAAATAATACAAATCATATTCTGCTAAATGGACTATCCCAACTAAAAATCCTGTAAAAATAATCATCTTTAAAAAAAATATATATTTTAATCCAAGCGAAGCATTTACTGATCTATTAAGTTCAAGATGAATCAATAAAGGAATTGATAAAAAAACTACAGCTTGGTCCCAAGCTGTTTGGGAAAGAACCAATAGCAGAGCAGTATACCATAAAGTCAAATCTTTTTTATTTGATTTTCGAAATCTTTTCATGATTTATTTATAAAATGTAAATACTTTTATATTGTTTCTTTGAATAACTATTGCGGCATAAATTGTTATGGTAAACTCGCAAATTAGTAAAGATATAGCTGCCCCAACAGTAGAGAGTTTGAATACAAAAAGTAAAATTCCTAAGACAAACAAATTTAAAATTGCACCCGTCATGTAAATTCTAGAAAAATATTTATCCATTTTAAAAGGTAACAATACAACATTAAATAGTATTGAAGCAATGGGCAGTATTATTATAAGTGGGGATAAAATTCTAAAAATTAATATTGAATGATTTACATTTTGACTAAACAACAAATGAAATAATGGTTCTGCAAAAATGAATCCGATTATCCATATAAAAACTGAAATTAAAATCGTAAAATTTAAAATTCTTCTCAAAAAAATTACAGTATCTTCGAATGAATTTTTTGCTAATTGAATAATATGAGGATAAATTGTTTGAGTAAAGGGAGAAAATATGGCTACAATTATTCTCAAAGCTTTTTCTGCAATTGCATAATAACCAACCATAGTTGTATTAGTTACCAATCCTAAAACAACTGTAGTTGTAGTTGTGTATAAATTAGTAGAGATTGTAGAAATAAAAATATAATATCCGTCTATCAGATGTCTCCAGACATTTATACTTTTTTGGATTTTAAAAGGAATATTAAAATTTACATTTATTATAATTATTGAAATGATACCTACAAAAATATATCCTGCAGAATTTAATAATGGGACTAATAAATAATCACTTGGAGATTTTACAAATACAAAAATCGAAATTGTAAAAATAGCTTTTGAACTTACAGACAGAATTGTGATGTATTTCATCTTTTCCATTCCTTGAAAAAACCACGTCGGAAATAACATTGTTCCTATGACCATACCAAAGGTTAAAAAATATAACTCCCAGTGAATTGAAAATTTTTCAAAACTAAAAACTATAATTGCCATTACAACAAAACAGATTATTACTAATATAAAACGAACTGTCATAATTGAATTATAAGCTGTCGTTAATTCTTCGATATTATTCTTGGTTAATGATATTTCTCTGGTTCCGGAAAAATTAAATCCATATTCAGCTATAATAGAAAAATAGCTAATAAATGCTTGTGCAAAAATAACAAGTCCGTAAATTTCTATTCCAAGAGTTCTAACCATATAAGGAAATGTAATTAACGGTAATATTAAATTAGCAGCATGTAAAAATGATAATGATATAAAATTAGAATATAATTTTTTGTCTTCCGCTCTCTTAAATTTTTTCATCATTATCTAATGTCTTTAATTATAAATTCAAAAAAAAAGATTTCTTAACTAAAGTTTTTTTGATAAAATCACCTGATTTTTTAAACTTAAATTATATTTAAACAATGCCTTAAAGAAATTATTTAATATTTCAAAATATGCTGGAAATTATTTTAACTAAAAACTTAAAATGTCCGATCTATATTATTAAGTTGAGTGGATAAGTGAAATTGAATACTATTATTATTTAAACAAACATAACAAATCCAACCATCGCTATTAATAAAAATGCAATAGCTATAATAAATATAATACCTAATTTATTTTTAGAAAAAATCATCTAGATTAGCTATTTAAGAATGGATATGCAAATAAAACCCGCAGTATTAGTTAAGCAACATTTTTAAAATTATTTTTCTGTTTCCAGAATTCTTCTATTGTTTTGTAATCTAAGG